>JANRID010000054.1:0-40594 GCA_033765305.1 Bacteroidia bacterium | reverse complement strand
ACTCACTACTCACTACTCACTACTCACTACTCACTACTCACTACGCAGCCCAGCCTTACTACATTCTACCGGATACCAGATCCTCCCCATGACCTTCACCGGAAACCTCCGCAAAATGGCCGCCGAAGCCGGCAGCCCCATCCGCTACACCCTGCAGCTCGGCGATGACGCCGTCAGCCTCAACGGCCTGCTGGGCCAGGAAATCCGCCTGCGCTTCGAGGGGGTGATCAACTGCAAAATCTGCGGACGGGTGACCAAAAAAGCCTTCGGCGAAGGCTTCTGCTACCCGCACTTTATGAATCACCCGGAAAACTCCCCCTGCATCGTGCGGCCCGAGCTGTGTGAGGGGCATCTGGGAAAAGGCCGCGATGCGGAATGGGAACTGACCCATCACGTGCAGCCCCATACCGTGTATCTGGCCCTGACCTCCGGGGTCAAGGTCGGGGTGACCCGCAGCACGCAGATTCCCACCCGCTGGATCGACCAGGGTGCCTGGAAAACCATCCGCCTGGCCGAAACCCCGCAGCGGCAGCTGGCCGGCGCCATTGAAGTCGCGCTGAAAGCCTATGTTACCGACAAAACCCCCTGGCAGGACATGCTGCGCGACCGGCGCGAAGACGCCGATCTGACCGCTGAAAAAGCGCGGCTGCATGCGCTGCTGCCGCCGGAATTGCAGGCATATTACAGCGAAAATCCTGAAATTCAGGAATTTGCCTATCCGGTCCTTCAGTATCCGGAGTCCGTGAAGAGTATCTCACTGGACAAAACCCCGGACACCGGCGGGATGCTCGCCGGCATCCGGGGACAGTATCTGATCTTCGGCGACGGCCGCGCCATCAATGTGCGCAGCCACACCGGCTACAAGGTCACGCTTGAAACCGCCTGAGCCTTACTTGGCTTTGACGGTGTAGCTGGTCTCGGAGTTCAGATCGAAGGTGACGTCGATCGTCGCTTTCTTTTTTATCCGGACGACGGTTTCTACAATACAGTCGATGCTGTACTGATTTTCAACCGTGTGTTCTTCCCAGGTGCCTTCGTAGAGGGCGTAGTTGACCACCCGGATGTCGTGCCGGCCTGTGGGCACGTCCACGATGAGGGAGCCTGGCTTGCTTTGGGGATGGGGATTGGAAATGCCCATTTCTTCGCCGTCCACGAACACGGCGGTTTTGGTGGTGTGGTCGTAGCCCTCCTCGATGTTGAGGAAGCGGTACTTCACCGTAAGCTTCTGAGCGGAGAGTGCCAGCGGCAGCGCGAGCAGAAGGGTCAGCAGAATGCGGGAGAGATACATATGCGGATAAGATTGAGAATGCGCCAAATAGGGGAATCTGCACCAGATGTGCAAGCGCAGGCAAGATTCCGGCGCATTCAGCGCCAGCGGAGATCGAGGCCGGCGAGGGGATTGGCTTTTGCGGCGGCGGCGCGGTCTTCGGCGTCGCGGGCGGTCTGCCACCAGGCGCGGTAAGCGGCAGCAGCTCGGCGCAGGGCGTCGGTGCTGTTGAAGCGCTTGGGGCCGCCGCCGGAGGTGGTGAGCACCGGTGCCTGCGAAGGGGCGCTGAGCACGTTGGCAGCGGGCGCATTGCGGAGGGTCTGGAGGCGGATGGCCTCCACGGCCCAGAGGACGGCCAGGCCGGCGCGCACGCTGTCGGGCCGGTAGCTGGCGCGGGCGTCGTAGGGGTAGTTGGAAATGAGGGCCGAATCGTCAACAGCCGTCAGCAGCGTGGCGATATCCTCCCAGGCGAAGGCAGGCAGATAGGACTTGTTCCAGAGGTTGGCGCGGACGTCCCCGGCAAACTTGGCCGCAGGCACGGGCGCAAAGGCCTGCTGGATGACCCCGACATCGGGCAGGGGAATGGCTTCGAGCAGCAGCAGGACCCGGGCCGTATCGCCCGGCCAGGCATCGCGCTGGCTGGCATAGCTGCTGCCGTCGGCATTCAGCGGCGGCTGGTAAAAGCGGCGGCTGGTTTTGACGTAATAGGCCATGCCGTCGCGCGGCGTGCAGGCCAGCGTGGCGCGGCCGTCTTTGCCGGTCCAGGCCGTATCTGCGGGCGTTTCACGCGTGCCGGCATATTCCACCAGTACCACCATCGCGCTGTCCAGCGCACGTTTGCTGTCACGGTCCTGCACTAGCACCCGCACCTCGCGGGTATCCGGGCCGCAGGCCGCCAGCAGCAGGCCGGCCGCAAAACAGAAAACGATCCACTTGCCGATCTGGTTCATGCTGCAAAGATACCGTTTTGCAGCAGACCGCCCAAACCGCTATGTTTGCATACACCCAACCCGGCCCGGCCTGCTGCGCTCTTTATCCGCCATTTCTCCCGGAAGCCATGCAGGTTTTTACGTTCCCTGCCAGCCTTCCTGCTTAATCTTCACTCCCCGGTCTTTCTGTTCGATCTTCACTTTCCAGCCGTTCTGCCCGATCTTCACTTCCCAGTCTTTCTGCTTGCTACTTAATACTTAATACTCCAACCCCGTCTTGCCGCTCATCAAACGCATCGACCGCCTGGTACTCAGCGCATTCGTAGGGCCCTTCTTCATGAGCCTGGCCATCGCGCTGTTTATCCTCGTCATGCAGTTCATGGCCCTGTACATCAATGAAATCTTCGGCAAAGGGCTTTCCATCGCGATCCTGAGCAAACTGCTCTTCTTTGCCGGCGGGCACATGATCACCCTGGCGCTGCCGGTGGCTATTCTGGCCTCCTCGCTCATGACCTTCGGCGGGCTGGGCGAACGCTACGAACTGGCCGCCATGAAAGCCTGCGGCATCAGCCTTTTCCAGTCCATGCGCTCGCTGGTAGTCGTGGGAATCCTGCTCACTGCCAGCTCCTTGTACCTGTCGTTCGAGGTGGTGCCGAGGGCCAACCTCAAATTTTTCAGCCTGCTCTACGATATTCAGCGGAAAAAGGCCAATCTGGTCCTTACGCCGGGATATTTCTACTCGGACATCGACGGCTATATCATCCGCATTTCCGACAAAAACACCGACCGCAATATCCTCTACGATGTCCTGATCTACAACCACACCGAAAACCGGGGCGCAGTGGATGTAATCCTGGCAGATTCGGCGCGGCTCGACCTGCGCGGCAGCGAGATGCGCATGTCGCTCTACCACGGCACCCGCCACGAGCAGATGCCTGCCCAGCCCGATCACCCGGAGGCCTATCCGTACGGGCGGACCTATTTCGACTCGCTGCACTACTGGTTCAAGCTCGAAGGCTTTGACCTCAACCGCACGGACGAAAACCAGTTCCGCCACCAGATCACCCTCACCCACAGCAAGCTGCGCGGGGCGATCGACAGCCTGCACCGCATGCGGGTCAACTCTGAATACCGCGGCACGCAGCAGCTGGGGCGGTACAACAAAATCGATTCCTCCTTCACCCAGGTCGTCTTCGACACCCTGCCTTCGGGCAGCGCATATGCCTACATCGACCTGGAGCCGGGCGAAGACCTGGTCCGCTGCCTGAACCCGGACCACCCGCAGGACATCGTCAACCGCGCGCTCGTGAGCGCCCGCGCAGCCAAAAACTACGTGGACTTCATGATCCGCCGCAATGGCGACCAGGCCAAGGCGGAGCGCGGCTACCAGTTCGAATACCACCAGCGCTTCGCCGTGCCGGTGGCCTGCCTGCTCTTCATGATCATCGGCATCTCGCTGGGCTCCATCATCCGGCGGGGCAACCTGGGCTGGCCCTCGCTCATTTCCATCAGCCTGTTCCTGACCTTTTACATTCTGATGACTTCGATGAAGAAGCTGGTCAAGGAAGGGGAACTGACGGCCTGGGTAGGCGCCTGGCGGCCGGTATTTTATTTCCTGCCGGTAGCCGTTTATACGACGTATCAGGCGGCTATCGATGCGAAACTCTTCAGCGAAAGCTACTGGGCCATGATTTCCGAGCGGATCAGCACGGTGTGGATCCGGCTGGTCCAGCGCCTCCGCCGAAAACCGCCGCAGCTTCCTCCCGATCCGTCCCCTCCTACTCCTGGCGCGTGAAACTTCGTTCTGCCGTTCTGCTTCTGCTGCTGGGCGCCGGCCCCTGGAATCTGGCCCCTGCCCAGCAGCCCGATTGGGAAAACCCCGCTGTATTCGCCCGGAACCGGGTTCCGGCCCATGCGCATCTGCTGCCTGCCCCCGATGCCCGCTCGGCCCTGGAGTTTCCCCGCTATCAGTCGCCCCGCATCCGCCTGCTCGATGGCGCCTGGCGCTTCCATCTGGCGCAGCATCCCAGCGCGGTGCCGGCAGAGTTCTGGCAGCCCGGCTTCGACGACCGCAGCTGGAGCGATCTGCCCGTGCCCTCCAACTGGCAGACCCGCGGCTTCGGCACGCCCATTTACACCAATATCCAGCACCCCTTCCGCCCGGATCCGCCCCGCATCCCCGGGCCGGTCAATGAAACGGGCTGCTACCGGCGCGGCTTCACCCTGCCGCAGGACTGGGCCGGGCAGGAGGTGTTCATCCGTTTTGAAGGCGTGCAGTCGGCCTGCTATGTCTGGGTCAATGGCCAGCCTGTGGGCTACAGCGAAGGCGCCATGACGCCTGCCGAGTTTCACCTCAGCCCCTATCTGCAGCCCGGCGAAAACCTGCTCGCCGTCCAGGTGTTCAACTGGTCGGATGCGAGCTATCTTGAAGATCAGGATTTCTGGCGGCTGGGTGGCATCTTCCGCGATGTGCTGCTGATGGCACGGCCCGCATCTCATATATTTGATTATCAAGTATCTGCAACGCCAGACTCCGCTGCTTCGCAGGCCTTGCTCGATCTGGAGCTGCGCATCGCCCGGGCCCGGCCCGGCCAGCAGGTGCTCCTCCAGCTGTTCGACCCCCATGGCGAGCTGGTGCTGGCGGAGCGGCTGCCGGCAGATTCCACGGTCCGGTACCGCACCCGCATCGGCAGCCCGAAGCTGTGGAGCGCCGAGACCCCCTGGCTCTATCCGCTGGCCATTGAACTGCAGGGAGCGGACGGGCAGCCGCTGGAGGCCATTGCCGCGAAGATTGGGGCACGGCGGGTAGAACTGAAGGGAAATACCCTGAAAATCAACGGAAAGGCCGTCAAGTTCAAAGGCGCCAACCGCCATGAGTTCGATCCGGAATGGGGCCGGGCCCTCAGCGAGGAACGCATGCGGGAGGACATCCTGCTGATGAAGCGCCACAATTTCAATGCGGTCCGCACGGCCCATTACCCCAACCACCCCCGGTTTTACGAACTCTGCGACGAGTATGGCCTCTATGTGATGGACGAGGCGAATCTGGAGTCGCATTACCTGTGGTTTTACCTCGACCGCTCGCCCGTCAAATATCCGGAATGGAAAGACGCCATCGTGGACCGGGGCCGTGCCATGGCCGAGCGGGACAAAAATTTCGCCAGCGTGGTCATCTGGTCGCTGGGCAATGAGGCCGGCGCCGGCCCCAACCTCGACAGCATGGCAGCCGCCATCGATGCCATCGACTGGCAGCAGCGTCCGCTGCACTATGAAAGCTACGAGCCGGCGGCGCCCTTCCGGCGGGTGATGCGCCTCAATCCCATCGCCGCCACCAATTTCCTCCGCAGCCTGCGCGAAGGCCACCGCCTGAGCGATTACGACTTCATTTCCACCATGTACCCCTCGCCGCAGAGCCTGCTGGAACTCGCCGCACGGGACAGCACCCGCCCCGTGCTCATCTGCGAGTACGCGCATGCGATGGGCAACAGCACCGGCAATTTTGCGGGCTTCTGGGATGCTTTTTACCGCAGCGAGCGCATGCAGGGCGGCTTCATCTGGGACTGGGTGGACCAGGGCCTGTACAAAACGGCGCCCGGCGGCCGCCGCTACTTCGCCTACGGCGGCGACTTCGGCGATGCCTCGCCCGACAGCAATTTCTGCCTCAACGGCCTCGTATTTCCCGACCGGCGGCCCAAGCCTGCCCTGCAGGAGGTGAAATACGCGCAGCAGCCCTTCAAACTCAGCCAGTTTGGCTGGGATACGCAGCGCGTGCGCATCGAAAACCGCTATGACTTCCTCAGCCTGGCGCATCTGGACCTCGTCTGGACGCTCATGCGCGACGGTCAGGTGCTGCACCGCGCATCCATGCCGCTGCCGGCGGTGCCGCCCGGCGGCAGCGCCTGGCTCGATCTGGCCTTCGATCCCGCGCTGATGCAGGCGCCAGGCGAATATGTGCTCGACTGCGCTGCCGCCCTGCGCGAAGCAGAAGCCTGGGCAGCGGCCGGCGAGCTGGCGGGCTGGGAGCAATTCACCCTGCAAGTCCCGGATTCAGAACCGACTGCGCCGGCATCCGGCGGCTGGCTGCGCAGCACGCCGGAGACGGATGCCTGGCTGATGAGCCACCCTGCTGCGGGCACGCTCCAGATCGGACGCCGGCAGGGGCAAATCGGCTGGTGGGTGAAAGGGGGCGACACCCTGCTGCTGGCAGGCCCCCGGCTCAACCTCTGGCGCGCCCCGACCGACAACGACCAGGGCGGCAATGCGGTGTTTCCGAGCCACGGGCGGCGCTGGTACAAGGCTGGCCTGAACCGCCTGGAGGACCGGGTGGAATCGGTGGAATGGAATGCCGCAGGCGACAGCCTGCGGGTGGCCGGCCGGCTGACCGGCAGCGGCTTCAAAGCGGAATACCGGATGACCTACCGCTTCATGCAGGACGGCAGCGTGGAGCTGCATGGCAGCATTTCCCGCAATACATCGGGCAGCCTGCCCCGCGTGGGCCTCCGCTGCGAGCTGCCGCTGGCCATGAGCCAGGTGCGCTGGTACGGCAAGGGCCCCGCCGAGTGCTACCCCGACCGCGAGCTGGGCGCGCGGCTGGGCCGCTACGAGGCGCCTGCGGACAGCCTGCACACCCCGTACATCAAGCCCCAGGAAAACGGCAACCGCAGCGGCATCCGCTGGCTGGAAGTGGCAAGCCCCGGCAATGCACTCGCATTCAGCGGACTGCCTCATTTTTCCATTCATCCCTACTCCCTGGAAGCGCTGACCCTGGCCGACCATACCATCGACCTCCCGGCGCCGGAGCGCCGCTACCTCTATCTGGACCACCGGCAGGCCGGCGTAGGCGGCGACCTCAGCTGGCTGCCGAGCGTGCATGAGGACTATCAGATTCTGGATCGGCAGTTCGAGTTTCGCCTGACGATCAGAACGGAGCCCGCTGCGCCCTGAACGCGGTGAAGAACTCCAGCGACTCCGGGTTGCGCATGGCGCCCGGATTGGCGGCTTTTTCGATGGGCATGCCCATCAGCAGCTTTTTGACCGGGGTTTCGAGCTTTTTGCCGCTGATGGTGTAGGGCAGATCGGGTGCGGCGATCACCTCGTCGGGTACATGCCGGGGCGAATAGGCGCTGCGCAGCGTCTGCTGAATGCTGCGGACGAGGGCTTCGTCCAGCGCGTATCCCGCGTTCAGGAGGACAAAGAGGGGCATGTAGTTGCGGCCGCCCTCCAGTTCCAGGTTGACAATCAGGCTGTCCCGGACTGCGGGCAGCTGATCGAGCGCGCGGTAGATTTCGGCTGTGCCGATGCGCACGCCGTGGCGGTTGAGGGTGGCATCCGATCGCCCGAGGATGACGAGCGTATTGCGCGCCGTCAGTTTCAGCCAGTCGCCGTGCCGCCAGATGCCGGGATACATCTCGAAATAGCTGCCGAGGTACTGCCGTTTGTCCGGGTCGTTCCAAAAATACACCGGCATGGAGGGCATGGGCGCGGTGACCACCATTTCGCCCACCTCCTCCGTCACGGCATTTCCCGCTTCGTCAAAGGCATACAGGGCGCAGCCGAGCGCGCGCCGCTGGATTTCCCCTTCATAGACCGGCTCCGTCGGCACGCCGCCTACGAAAGCCGTGCACACATCGGTGCCGCCGCTCATGGAGCAGAGCCAGACGCCCGGCCGCACATCCCGGGCCACGTAGGCGAAGGCCTCCGGCGGCAGGGGCGAGCCGGTGGAGCTGATGGAGCGGATACGGCTGATATCCAGCGTTTCCGAGGGGCGGATGCTGGCTTTCATGCAGGCGGTCAGGAAGGGGGCGCTGGTCCCGAAATGGTCCACTCCCGCCGCCGCTGCGAAGCGCCAGAGCACGCCGAGGTCGGGGTAGCCGGGATGGCCGTCGTAGAGGGCGATCGTCGCGCCGGCGAGCAGGGCGGCCTGGAGGAAATTCCACATCATCCAGCCGGTGGTCGTGAACCAGAAAAAGACCTCGCCGGGATGCAAATCGTTGTGGAAGGCGAGGTATTTGAGGTGTTCGAGCAATACGCCGCCGTGGGAGTGGGTGATGGCTTTGGGCAGGCCGGTGGTGCCGGAGGAATAGAGAATCCAGATGGGATGGCCGAAGGGCAGCTGCTCGAACTGCAAGGGAGGCGCAGGCTGCGCCAGCAGTTCTCCCCAGAGCTGCGCGCCTGGAACCCAGGGCTTTGCCTGCGGATCGAGATAGGGCAGCAGAATGACCTGCTCCAGTTCCGGCAGCTGCGCGGCGATCTCCGCGACGGTTTCGCGCCGGTCGAAGGCCTTGCCGCCGTACTGGTAGCCGTCCACGGCGATGAAAATCTTGGGGCGGATCTGGGCGAAGCGGTCCACCACGCTGCCCGTGCCGAAGTCGGGCGAGCAGCTGGACCAGACGGCGCCGATGGAGCAGGCCGCGAGGAAGGCCACCGTGGCTTCGGGGATATTGGGCAGGAAAGCGGCTACGCGGTCGCCGGGCCGCAGGCCCAGGGCCCGGAACTGCGCCGCCAGGGCGGCGGTATCGCGTTCGAGCGCGGCCCAGGAGCATTCGGTCAGCGGCTGCCGCTCCGACTGGAACAGGATCGCCGGGCGGTCCGCGCTGCGCATGCGGAAGATGTGCTCCGCATAGTTGAGCGTCGCCCCGCTGAACCAGCGCGTATCCGGCATGGGATCATCTGAATGCACCTCCGTGTAAGGCGAGGAAGCCTGCACCCCGAAATAGTCCCAGACCGAAGCCCAGAAAGCCCGCGTATCGGCGACCGACCATTCCCAGAGGCGGTCGTAGGAACCGAAGGCCAGGCCGCGGGAAGCGGCAAGCCAGTCCAGGTAGTGCCGCAGGCGGCTGCGGGCGATGGTGTCGGCGCCGGGCTGCCAGCGGATGGGGGGAGCCTCCATAGATACGCTTTGCAGGGCAGTTTACGCAGGGCAGGGGAAAGAGGCAAGGGGATTCCGATGCCCGTTTGGAATGAGGGTGATTTTTTCTGATATTGCGGTATACATATCTTAAAATGCCACATGAAAACCCTCACCTTGAACCAGATGCTGGTAGAAACCTATGTAGCCCTGCTCCGGAATCTCAGCCGGGACACCAAGCTGCAGCTGATCGCCCGGCTTTCGCAGACGATGATCGGAGATGCGGCAGCACCGCTGCCCGAAGCAGAGCGTTTTCAGGTGTTTGAATCTGAACAGTCTGCCGATGCGCTTGCCGCAGAGATCCGGCAGTCCCGTGTGTTTACCCGGAATACAGAAACGCTTTGAGTAAGTACCTGCTCGACACAGATATTTGCATTTATTATCTGAAACGGCAACACGGAATTGCCGAACGTGTCCAGTCTGCCCGAATTGAAAATTGTTTCATCTCTGAAATTACGTTAGCAGAGTTAAAATTTGGAGCAGCCAATAGCCTGCAAATAGAACAAAATATCCAGATTGTTGCATCATTTCAAAACATAATTCAAATTTTGCCAATTTTCGGCTCTTTAGATTTTTACGCTAGCGAAAAAGCAAGACTTCGTAAACAAGGAACCCCTGTTGATGAATTTGATTTACTTATTGGTGCTACCGCCGTTACGAATGGCCTCGTCATGGCAACCAATAACACGGCACACTTTTCGAGAATTACAGGGATTGTACTTGCTGATTGGATGAAGCAGTAGGACTACCAGCTTTCTACCTGCGCCCCGCAGCAGCCCTTCTTCTCTAGCATATACAATCAAATCCGCACAATAAATACATTATTCCCCTGCCATCTCCCCCGCATTTCCTGCTGCCGGGCCTGCATCCGCATCCATCCGCTCCGTATATTTGCGGCCTAATGCCTGCCACATGTCCGCTTCGCTGAAGCAGCCTGCCGTCACCGCCGAAACTGCGCGCCAGCTGGGCCTCCTGCCCGAAGAATTCGAGCGCATCGCCGCCATCCTGGGCCGCACCCCCAACTTCACCGAGCTGAGCGTGTACTCCGTCATGTGGAGCGAGCACTGCTCGTACAAAAACTCCATCCTCCAGCTCAAAACCCTGCCCACCAAGGGCGACCGCGTGCTGGCAGGCGCCGGCGAGGAAGGCGCCGGCCTGATGGACATCGGCGAAGGGCTCGCTGTAGCCTTTAAAATCGAGTCGCACAACCACCCCTCGGCCCTGGAGCCCTACCAGGGCGCAGCCACCGGCGTGGGCGGCATCCACCGCGACATCTTCAGCCTTGGCGCCCGGCCCATCGCCGCGCTCAACTCCCTCCGCTTCGGCGATCCCGAATCGCCCCGCACCCAGCACCTGCTCAAAGGCGTCGTGAAGGGCATCGGCGACTACGGCAACGCCTTCGGCGTGCCCACCGTCGGCGGCGAGGTCTATTTCGACCCCTGCTACCACGTCAACCCGCTGGTCAATGCCATGTCTGCCGGCATCGTCGAGCGCGGCAAATCGGTCGGCTCCGCCGCCAAAGGGGTCGGCAATCCGGTCTATATCATCGGCTCCGCCACCGGCAAGGACGGCATCCACGGCGCCACCTTCGCCTCCGAAGACATCAGCGAGGAAAGTGAAGAAAAACTGCCCTCCGTGCAGGTCGGCGATCCGTTTGCCGAAAAACTCCTCCTCGAAGCCACCCTCGAAGCCATCGCCAGCGGCACCGTCGTCACCGTGCAGGACATGGGCGCCGCCGGCATCACCTGCGCTACTTCCGAAACCGTCGCCAAGAGCGGCCTCGGCATGACCGTCTGGCTGGACAAAACCCCCATGCGGCAGGCCGATATGCAGCCTTTCGAGATTCTGCTCTCCGAGTCCCAGGAGCGCATGCTCTTCATCGTGGAGGCAGGCCAGGAAGCAGCCGTCGAAGCCATCTGCAAAAAATGGGATCTGGCCTGCGCGCAGATCGGCGAGGTCACCGGCGACGGCATCCTCCGCTATTATTTCCACGGCGAACTGGTGGCCGAGATCCCTGCCGAATCCCTCGTGCTGGGCGGCGGCGCGCCGGTTTATGTGCGGGAACAGCGCGAGCCGGCCTATTTCGCGGAAATCCGCGCATTCGATCCGGCGTCCATTCCCCTGCCCGAAGACCACGATGCGGTCATCCGCTTCCTGCTCGACCGGCCTTCCATCGCCTCTAAACGCTGGGTGACCGTGCAGTACGACTCGATGGTAGGTGCCGCCAACACCAGCACCAATGCGCCCTCGGACGCAGCGGTCGTGCGCGTGCGCGGCAGCAAGCTCGCCCTGGCCCTCACCACCGACTGCAACAGCCGCCACGTCTTCGCCGACCCTGAGCAGGGCTGCGCCCTGGCTGTCGCCGAAGCGGCCCGCAACCTCGTCTGCTCCGGCGCGCTGCCCATCGGCGTGACCAACAACCTCAACTTCGGCAACCCCTACAACCCGGAGGTGTACTACCAGTTTGCCCACGCGATCAAAGGCATGGGCGCCGCCTGCCGCAAGTTCAACACCCCCGTGACCGGCGGCAACGTGAGCTTCTACAACCAATCCGAAGAAGGCCCGGTATTTCCCACCCCGACCATCGGCATGGTAGGCCTGATCCAGGACATCAGCAACGGCCACATGTCGCTGGATTTCAAGGCCTCCGGCGATGCGGTCTTTCTGCTGGGCACCGTCCGCGAAGATTTCGGCAGTTCCGAGTACCTCTATGCCTACCACGGCGTGCGGTACAGCCCGGCTCCGGCAGTGGATCTGGATGAAGAATGGGAGCTGCAGAAAACCCTGCTCGAACTCATTGCCCAAGGCGTCCTCCGCTCTGCGCACGACGTCTCGGACGGCGGACTGATCGTCACGCTGCTCGAATCGGCGTTCGTGCAGGGCATCGGATTTTCGGTGGAATGCCCGGACGATATCCGGAAAGACGCCTTTCTCTACGGCGAAAGCGGCGGGCGTGTGGTGGTAACGGTGGCTCCCGGCGATGCCTACCGCCTGCAGAGCCTCGTATCTGCCCACGGCGTGAAGTCCCTCCGCCTGGGCGAAACCGGCGGCGACGCCGTCACCGTCGACGGGCAGGAGCTGGCCAAGCTGGCCGACTACCAGCAGATCTACCTGACCGCCCTGGAGCGCAGGCTAAGCCCGGCCCTGAGCTGAGTCAAGGCTGCAGGCTGCGCGCCAGCATCTGCACCGCCATCGACGTCGCGATGAGGGGGTCGTTTTCCTTGTTGCGGGCACCCTCCGGGTTGAAGAAGCTGCCATCGGGCTGGCGGAACCGCAGGAGCTGTTCCAGCATGGCCTGCGGCCAGCCGGGATCGGCGCTGCCGCAGGCCTCGCTGCGCACCCAGAGGTAATAGATCCAGAGGGTCCGGTGCCATTGCGCAGGATCGTCCGGATCGATGCCGCCGGGGCGGCCCCAGTCCGGATGCCGGGCCAGCCAGTTCTGAACCGCTTGAATTTCAGGGCTTTCCGAATCAAATCCTGCCGCCCGCAGGGCCAGCAGGCCTTCGCAGGACGCGGTCGCATAGGTCCGGAACAGCAGCGTATCGCCGCAGTCCGAACGGAAACCGCCCTTATTGACGCCCGGCACAGCCGGCGAAAAGATGAACCCGCCGTCCACGCAGCCGGGCTGCGCCCCTGCCAGCTGGCAGCGCCGCAGGAACAGCGCCGCATCTGCGCGTGCGGCGCTGTCCAGCGCGCCTGCAGCCGCCAGCGCCTGCAGCGCCTTGCGCGTATGCGAGAGGTCCACGTGGCCGCTCATGCCCGGCTGGAGGTTCGTCTCGCCAAAGCCCCAGCCGCCGAAGGCCGGCGAAGCCGGCGCAATGCCGCGCTGCGCCTGCATCTGCTGCCCCTTCAGATAGGCAGCCATCTGCCGGATGCGGGCGCTGTCCTGCGGATCGCCGGCCAGCAGCAGCACCCGCAGGGCATAGCTGGTGGCGTAGTTGGGATACTCCAGCACCCTCGGCTGGGCCGTGCCCAGCACGCCTTCCGGGCTGATGCGGCTGCGCAGGAATGCCAGCCCGGCTTCGGGCCGGCCGGGCGGCGGGGCATGCAGGTCATCGGCCTGCATGAGCGCATACAGGACGAAGGGCGTCAGGGCCTGTCCGCCGCGCAGGATGCCATGGGTCTGGCTGTGCCAGCCGCCGTCTTCCGCCTGCTGCGCCCAGAGCCAGGCGCAGGCTTCGCGCAGCAGGGTTTGCGGGTCCTCCTGCCGGGGCATGCAGCCGGCCAGCAGGGTGCCCAGCAGCAGGGCCGGGAGCCGTCCCCGCAGGCGGCTCCCGGACTTGCGCCGGAGTGCGGTCCAGATGCTCACCGCTTATCCTGGCTGGCCAGCGCCTCCGGGGTAGCCGTGAGCGTCAGGACCACGGCTGCCGTGCAGAATACCGGACTGGTGATGCAGTGGTGGCCGGAGTAGCTGCCGTCGGGGTTCTGGATGCTGGTGAGGGTGTTTTCCATGCGGGCGCGCCACTGCGTCCAGGCATCGCCGCCCTGGAGGGCCATGGCCTCGCTGGTCATCATGAAGCTGAGGAATTCTTCCCCGCCGTTGTTGCCGAAGCCCGACAGCACGGATTCATTCTGAATGGCCTTGACGGCAGCCTGATTGGCGTTGTAGTCTTCGGCCATGGAGCTGGCCTCGGCATCGTCGTAGCCGATCTGCTTGAGGGTCTCGGTGCTTACGGGCGCATCGGCGCTGAGGGTGCCGGCGTCGCGGGCCTCGCGGACGGCAGCTTCTGCCCGCTTGGCCTCTTTGGCGGTGGCGCGGGTGGTGCCGGCGAGGCTGTAGAGCTGGATGCCTGCGGCTTTTTCGGTTTTCACCTCCCCGCTGCCGGCATCGATGTTCTTGACCTGGTACTTGCGCGCGCTGGTGACCACCACCTCGTCCACAGTCGCACCGTCCTGATAGGCCTCTTCGAGGGCGTTGGTGGCCACGGCAGACTGCAGCACCCCGGCCCAGGTGCCGCCGCTGACCTCGCCGGTCTGGCTGATGGAAGACTGCAGCTTGTTCAGGCAGACGGCCTGTGCTGCTTCGATGCGGGCCGTCAGGGATGGATCATGGCTGGCGTAGGGCTTGATGCGGGTCAGCAGTTGGGAAGTCATCGACACGTCGATGTTCTGGCCCAGCTTGACCTGCGGCTGGGTGCCTTGGAGATGGGTGACTGTCGGGCTGCCGGCAGGTGCCTGTTCCACGGCCAGGAGCAGGAAGCCCAGGGCGCGGGCGAGATGCTGCTGGTAGGCGCCGCTGGTCAGCGTGTGGCCGGCGCGCAGGAGCGCCATGGCGGAGAAGGCGGTCGTAGCCGGATCGGACTGGACTGCATGCGGATCGCGGATGTCCTGGCGGGTATGGGACCCGCCGCCCCAGCCGCCGTCGGGGTTCTGGGCTTCGGCCAGATAGGCCAAAGCGCGGGTCACTGTTTCCCCGCTGGGCGGCGGCAGCTGGCGGGCAGGAGCAGCAGCCGGAAGCCGGAAGCTTTCCTGATGGCCGGCAATCGTCAGGCAGCCGAGCAGGAGACAGGCTGCGGTTTGAAAGATCAGGTTCATACCATGCGGAAATTAACGTGGATGATGAAGGATTCGCGCGCGTACTGCAAGGAGCAGCGGCCGTGCGGGATTCCACACAGAAGCCGGAAAAACCCATGCAAACACCCGGATCATTCGCCTATGCCGTTATGTTTGCAGTTCCGGAAAGTATGACGTGCGTTCGACCTGGTCCGGGCACCAGGGCGCCGGCCCTCGGCGGCGTCCCGGTGCCATGCAATATTCTGCTGAAAATAGCACCGGTAAGATCGCTGCGAGTTCCGTCATCTTGCTATATTTACCCCCTGAACCGGAGTGTAAGTCCAGACAACGGCACACACATGGGCAAGATTCACCGAACGCTGATTATCGATGACGATGAAATCAACAATTTCATCAGCATCAAGAATATCCGGGATGTCAACTTCTCGGAATACGCTTCCTACTGCCTCCGCGGGCAGGAGGGACTTGACGAGCTGCGCAATGCGCTGGAGCATCAGCCGGAGGATCTCCCCGATGTGATCTTCCTGGACATCAACATGCCCCTCATGAACGCATGGGAGTTTCTGGAAGAATACAAGCAGCTCCGGCCCCGCTTTGCCAAGGAGGTCAAGCTCTTCATTCTCTCGTCCTCCGTGTACCGGCGGGACATTGAAAAATCGGCGATGATCGATGTGGTTACAGATTATATCATCAAGCCGCTGAGCAAGGACAGCCTGCGGCACATTCAGGAGACGTATTTTAACAGCTGACCGGATATGCGATTTACCCTGGCTTCTTTGTTGATGATGATGGCAACTGCGGCTGCGGCCCAGGTTCCGGCTGGAATGCTGAATATCCGCACTTCCTGGCGCCCAGATCAGTCCATCACGCTGAATCTGAGCGCCCAGCACTGCGAGGCCCGCATCCAGGAACCGGCGCGGGGCATCGATCTGGCTTACAGTTCCGCCTCGCAGGGCGTTTCCCGCGGCGATCAGGGGCCTGTGTTTCAGCTGACAGCGGTCCAGCCCGGCGATGAAACCCGCGAAATCGACGGACTGCTCTGCCGCCGGGTATCGGCCCTGCACCCCTCCGGGGCGCCGGTCGTGGCATGGGTCTATCAGGGCGTGGGCACCAGCGGGCTGGCAGCCCTGCTTCCGGCCGAAGTCCGGTACCTGCAGCATTATCTGACGCTGCCAGGCGTGGACGGACTGGTAATCAGCATGGAAACCGCTCCCGGCAGGCAGCCGGTTTCTATCCGGACCCGCTACGAAGCAGCGGAGTAAGCTGAATCCCGACTTTTCGGGATCGCTGAGATCCGTACCGGGATTCCCTGTACCTTGGCATCAGGTGCGCCTGCAGGCAGGCGCCGGATTATGTTTTGGTGCCATCTAACTCCTCCGACATGAAACGCATGTGGACCCTGGTGTTCGCGGTATGGTGCGCAGCTGCAGCGCAGGCGCAGCTGACCGTACCGGGTTTTACCTCTTACAGCCGCCAGGGCTTCAGCATCCTGGTCAACGATCAGGCCCTGAGCCAGCATCAGGCCGCTACTCAAAACGCTGTAGCCTACCTCGACACCCTGCTGATCCGGATCACGCAGCTGGGGCTGGCCGACGACATCCTCGACTCGCTCCGGAAGGTCCCCATTTTCATGGAATGGGCGCTCACCAATGGGTCCGCCTGGTATCACTACGATGTGAACTGGCTGATCCAGAACGGCTACAATCCGGCGAAAGCCAGAGCCGTCGAAATTGCGAATATCAGCAACTTTGTCACCTGGTCGCGGCAGAACCAGCCGATGGTCATCATGCATGAGATGACGCACGCCTACCACGACCGGAAGCTGGGGCTGAACTACGCGCCGGTTATCGCGGCCTACAACGCCGCCATCTCGGCCGGGATCTACAATTCCGTCCCCTACAACCCCGGCAACGGCGGCGGCCTTTTCAACCAGCCTGCCTATGCGCGGACCAATTATCTGGAGTACTTCGCGGAAATCACGGAAGCCTATCTCGGCGAAAACGACTACTTCCCCTTCGACAGCACCGACCTGAAAGCCCATGACCTGGCAGGCTTCACCGCCGCCAAAACGGTCTGGCGCTTCGGCGGCACCACGGCAGCCGGCCCCGATGCGGCTGCGCCCTGGCAGGTGGCAGCCTTCCCCAACCCGGTCCGCAGCCGGCTCTTCGTCGAATCCACCTCGCCGCAGCCGCTGGAGGTCCAACTGCTCGACCTCACCGGCCGGGTCCGGCTGCAGGAAACGCTGCGTCCGCAGGGCCTCCAGCTCGATCTGGACGGGCTGCCTGCCGGGATGTATGTGCTCCGCGCCAGCGCGGCAGGGCACCGCAGCAGCCAGACCATTCTGAAATACTGACCGCTCCCCGGCGGCACTGCACGCAAAAGGGCGTCCGGCCATACCGGACGCCCTTCGCATCGCTGAGAAGAACCGGGCTTACTGCCCGAAGATCTCGGTCAGCTTCCGGTCCAGCGCCGGGCCGCGCAGGTTTTCGGCAATGACTACGCCCTGCTGATCCACGAGGATCGAATAGGGAATGGCGTTGATGCCGTAGGTCTGAGCCGCAGCGCTCTGCCAGTATTTCAGGTCGCTGATGTGGGTCCAGGTGAGGCCGTCGTCCTTGATGGCTTTGAGCCAGGCTTCGCGGTCGCGGTCCAGGCTCACGCCCAGCACATCGAAGCCCTTGTCTTTGAACTTGTTGTAGGCGCGGACCACGTTGGGGTTTTCGGCGCGGCAGGGGCGGCACCAGGCAGCCCAGAAATCCACCAGCACCACTTTGCCGCGGAGGTCGCTGAGGCGGACCGTCTTGCCGTCCGGCGAGGGGAGGGCAATTTCCGGCGCGGGCTTGCCGATCTGCACCGGGCGGGAGCCAGCCTGCGCGGCCATTTCCTGCTCCTCGGCGGCCTGAGCCTTTGCCTGGAGGTCCAGGTTGAACAGCATCAGGAGCGAGTCCACCTGCGCTTCCGTAAGCGCGGGCGCATCGCCCTGCCCGGCCTGCAGGCCACTGCCTACGGCATCGAGGTTGATGGGCGACTCGGTCTGCTTGAGGCTGCGGCCCCATTCCCGTCCCAGGGCATAGGACAGACTGTCGGTCCGGGTATCCAGCCCGGATTTGCCCACCTTTCCGGTGTTACATGCCAGCAGCCCAGCCGCCAGGATCCAAATTCCAACTTGCAAACGCATGATGTTCTGTATTACAGCGGCACGAAGGTACATACTAATTCGGATAAAAACCGAATCCGCGCGCCTGCGCGCCCGCCTTCATGCGGGGGAAGCTGCCAGCCGGTCTGCAAATTGGCGGACTGCACCGGCGATTTCGGCCATATACCCGGCTTTGCCCGGCCCCCGGTACTGGTGATCGGCGCCTTCGAGCCAGTGCAGGGCTGCCTGCGGCAGGGCATCCACGACTCCGGAGAGCAGGGAGGCTTCTGCCAGCGCGTCGCGGGTGCCGGAGCAGAACAGCATAGGCTGCGGAATTTGGGGCAGGTGTGCGGCGCGTTCGGTACCGGGCTTGCCGGCGGCATGCAGGGGAAAGCCCAGGAGCACGAGCCCGCGCACGGGCAGGCCTTCGGCAGCGGCCAGGGTGGTCATGCGTCCGCCGAAGGAATGGCCGCCGGCCAGCAGGGGCGCATCGCCGAGGGAGGCGGCATGCCGCACCACCGCCTGCACCGCCGGCACTGCCACGGCCGGGCGGTCGGGTGCGCCGCCGCGCAGCGCGAAGGGAAATGGATAGCGCAGGGTGGCAATGCCGGCACCGGCCAGGGCCTGGGCGATCGATTCCATGAGCGGATGCTCCGGGCGGGTACCTGCGCCGTGCGCCAGCACCAGCAGGGCTGCCGGGGCCTTCGGCGAGCACCACAGGCAGGGCAACGGAATCCCGGCCGGGACCGTAATCGTTTCAGATTGCATATCCTTCATAGAATCGTATTACCCAGGCAAAAATCATCGCCTCCGATGTAATAAAGCACCATGAATATCCAAGATTTTTTCGTTATTTGCACCCGATTTCGGAAAGTCCGAAACGATTGTTTTCCGGGGGAGGATATCCTGAATGTCAGACCCAAAGCGCCACGGGCAGGCAGAGGCCCGACCATCAACCCGAATCTACGTGATCATTCCTGCGTATAATGAAGGGAAAGCGATCCGGAAGGTCATCGGGGACATCCCGGCGGGACTGGCTGCGGAGGTCGTGGTGGTGAGCAACGGGTCGACGGACGACACCGAAGCACGCGCTGCCGAAGCGGGTGCGGTGGTGCTGAGCGAAACCCGGCGGGGGTACGGCAATGCCTGCCTGCGGGGCATGGCGTATCTGGCGTCGCTCCCGGAGGACCGCAAGCCGGAAACGGTCGTATTTCTGGACGGCGACTATTCCGATTATCCGCAGGACATGCCCAGCCTCATCCGCCCGATCGAGGAAGCAGGGTATGATCTGGTGATCGGCTCCCGTGCGCTGGGCGAGCGTGAGCAGGGCGCGATGCAGCCGCAGCAGGTCTTTGGCAACTGGCTGGCTACCACCCTGATCCGCTGGATGTACGGGGTGCGGTTCACCGATCTGGGCCCCTTCCGGGCCATCCGCTACGACCGTCTGGCCGCACTCGGCATGCGTGACCAGACCTACGGGTGGACCGTCGAAATGCAGGTGCGGGCCGCACAGGCCGGCCTTCGCTGTACAGAGGTCCCCGTCAGATACCGGCGCCGCATCGGAGTCTCCAAGGTCTCCGGCACCGTGAAAGGCACGATTCTGGCGGGGTACAAGATTCTGAAGACGATCTTTACACTACGGTTAAACAGGTGAGGATTCATTGCTTGCTTGCGATATTTGTCACCTCAATTAAGTAACAGCAGTGCTGACGCAAGTATTCGAGTACGTGGTATTAGGGATGTACCTGGTCGCGCTGACCCTGACGGTCATCTATGGCTTCGGTCAGCTGCATCTGGTCATTACGTTCTTGCGGTACCGGAAACGCTACCGTTCGGAGCCGCCCCTTTCCGGAGATGAGAATCTGCCGTTTGTGACCATTCAGCTGCCGCTCTACAACGAGATGTACGTCGCGGAGCGGCTTCTGGACTGCATGGCTGCGATGGATTACCCCCGCGACCGCTTCGAGGTCCAGGTGCTCGACGACTCCACCGACGAGACGGTGGGCATCGTGGCGCGCAAGGTCGCTGAGCTGCAGGCCCAAGGCCTCCAGATCGAGCAGGTCCGCCGCCCCAACCGCACCGGATTCAAAGCCGGCGCCCTGGGCTACGGCCTCGACTTCGCCAAAGGCGAGTTCATCGCCATTTTCGACGCCGACTTCATGCCCCGGCCCAATTTCCTCCGGGCTACCCTCTCCAACTTTACCGACCCCCGCATCGGGGTGGTGCAGGCACGCTGGGAGCACCTCAACCAAGATTACTCCCTCCTTACCGAAGCCCAGGCATTCTCCCTGGATGCCCACTTCACCGTCGAGCAGTTCAGCCGCCACGTCGGGGGCCTGTACATGAACTTCAACGGCACCGCCGGGGTCTGGCGCAAGCAGTGCATCCTCGATGCCGGCGGCTGGGAGTCCGATACCCTGACCGAAGACCTCGACCTGAGCTACCGTGCCCAGCTCAAAGGCTGGAAATTCCGCTACGTGGACGAGGTAGGCGCTCCCGCCGAGCTCCCCGCCGAAATGGGCGCCATCAAATCCCAGCAGTACCGCTGGATGAAAGGCGGCGCCGAGGTTGCCCGCAAGATGCTGCGCACCCTCTGGAAATCAGACGCCCCGCTCGTCCGCAAGATCCACGGATCGATGCATCTCCTCAGCAGCTCGGTCTTCATCCTCGTGCTGCTGCTCGGCGCCACCAGCGTGCCGCTGCTCTATCTCAAGCACGAGGTCTTCGCCGGCCGGATGGATTTTCTCATCCTCCCGGTGGCCCTGCTGCTCGGCAGCTTCGTGACGCTCAGCGTCATGTACTTCATGACCTTCCTCCACCGCGAAGGCGACTTCAACTCCGCCCTCCGCCGCTTCCTGCTCAACTTCGTCCCCTTCCTCTCCCTCTCGATGGGCCTCTCGCTGCACAACAGCATCGCCGTCATCCAGGGATACCTCGGAAAAAAGACGCCGTTCATCCGCACCCCGAAGTTCAACCTCCAGAACCGCAAGGACAAGTGGCAGAAGGTCGAGTACAAAACCCGCAAGGTCGAGCCGACCGTATATGGCGAACTGATCCTGATGCTGTACTTTACCTTCGGAATCGTCCTCTGCTTCCGGTTCAAGGACTACAGCATCATGCCCTTCATGCTGATGGAAATGCTCGGATTCGCGGTTGTAGGCCTTATCAGCTTCCGCCACGCGCTGATGCGCTCCTGATGCATCTTTTTTGGGCAAACGCCAGCGCATGCAAGATTTTGAGGGATTCCTGTGTGAATTCGTGGAGAAGGGCTGTATATTTGCAGATGCAACCAGAGAAAATCCACATGCAAAGGTGACCTTCAAGCAACTTTTGCATCCAAATGTTGGTTATTAGAGAACAAAACAGCTGAAGTCCTCGCATGAGGGCTTGCTGCAAGAATACATGGGTTGTGTTTTTGGGTTGATTTCACGCTCCGGGGTCGTACAAGGCGCCCGGAGTTTTTTTTTGACGCCCCCGGGTCTGCCGCCCGCCCCCGGCCAGGCCGGGTCCCGCCCGGTCTGCCGCTCAGATTGACTGCCGCTTGCCCGAAAAAATCACTAGCTTCGCGGCATGGAGAAACGCACGCCGCTATATCCCGAACACGCCCGCCTGGGCGCCAAGCTGATCCCCTTCGCCGGATATGACATGCCGGTCCGCTACACCGGCGATGTGCAGGAGCATATGGCTGTCCGCCAGGCCGCCGGCATGTTCGATGTGTCCCACATGGGCGAGTTTATCATCCGGGGCCCCAAAGCGCTCGAACTGGTGCAGCGCGTCAGCTCCAACGATGCCTCCAAACTCCCCGAAGGCAAAGCCCATTACGCCTGCATGCCCAACCACGAAGGCGGCATTGTGGACGATATCATCGTGTACCACATCCGGGACGACCAGTACATGCTGGTGGTCAATGCGGCCAACATCGCCAAAGACTGGGAATGGGTGCAGGAAAGCAACCGCAGTATCGGCGCCGAACTGATCGACATCTCGGAGCAGACGAGCCTCATCGCCGTATCCGGCCCCCGCGCCGAAGCGGTGGTGCAGCGGCTGGCCTCCATCGACCTCTCCGCGATGGGAAGCTACGAATGCTGGAAAGGCACCTTCCACGGCGCCGAAAAATCGCTCATCGCCACCACCGGCTACACCGGCGAGCGGACCTTCGAGATTTTTGTGTACAGCGAGCATGCCGTCCGCGTCTGGAATGACCTGCTCGACGCCGGCCAGGCCCAGGGCCTGATCCCCTGCGGCCTCGGCGCACGCGATACCCTGCGCCTCGAAATGGGCTACATGCTCTACGGCAACGACATCGACGATGCCACCTCCCCCCTCGAAGCGGGCCTCGGATGGGTGGTGAAGCTGAATAAAGGCGCCTTCAACGGCTCCGATGCCATCGCCCGGCGCAAGGCCGCCGGCCTGCGGCACAAGCTGGCCGCATTCCGGCTGCTGGAGAAAGGCATCCCGCGCGCGGGCTACGAGATTGCCCTGGAAGGCCAGGCCCTCGGCACGGTGCGGTCCGGCTCCATGAGCCCCGTGCTGGGGCAGGGGATCGGAATGGGCTATGTGCCAGCGGAATACGCCGCGCCGGGCCAGCGGCTCGACATCCTGATCCGGGGCAAGGCCCACCCGGCAGAAGTGGTGAAGCCGCCCTTTATTGAACGGGGATAAGTGGAAAGGCTGTGGATAATCATGTGGATAACTCCCCAAGGGTCCTCGGATCCTTTGCCGAGCTGGCCCGGCTTGCCGGCCAGGAGCTGGGGGTAAGCGGCTGGCGTCTGGTCACGCAGGCGCAGATCGATGCCTTCGCGGAGGCGACCGGCGACCACCAGTGGATTCATACCGATCCGGCGCGCGCCGCACGCGAGACGCTCTTTGGCGGAACCATCGCACACGGCTTTCTGACCCTGTCGCTCGCGCCGGCCCTGCTGAGCGAGATCCTGGAGCTGCCTTTCGTGCGGATGGGCATCAACTACGGCTGCAATCAGGTGCGGTTTATCTCGCCGGTGCCTGCCGGCTCGCGCGTGCGCATGCGCGCATCGCTCAAGTCGGTCGAGCCCTATGCCCCTGCCGGCCAGCGCGTGACCTTTGCCTGCATCCTCGAGCGCGAAGGCGCCGCCAAGCCTGCCTGCGCCGCAGAGCTCATTTCCATCCTCTTCGACTGACGCCGCTGCCTATGTCCGATGCCCTGCGCGAGCTCCTGGCGCCCTATCCCGTCCGCATCCCCATTCCCGTGCAGTGGGGCGACATGGACGCCAACCATCACGTCAACAATGTGGTGTATCTGCGCTGGAGCGAAAACGCCCGGGTGGAATATCTCTACCGGCTGGCGCAAGGCGCAAGCATCCTCATGCCGGTGCTGGGGGAGATTACGTGCAAATTCATCTTTCCGGTCACCTATCCCGATACCATCCTGGCGGGGGTACGGGTGATGGAGATCGCCGCAGACCGCTTCACGATGGAGACGTACCTGGCCAGCACCCGGCATCAGCGGGTGGCAGCCATTGCGCGGGGCCGGGTCGTGAACTTCGACCACCAGGCCGGCTGCAAAATTCCGCTGCCGGACGGGTTTTCCGGGCAGATCGCCCGGTTTGAAGCCGATTGTTTTTCCGCATCCATCCCCCATGCGTAACCGCTATCTCGACGAGGCCATTGCCGCGCTCCGGCACACCGGCAGCCAGGCCCGCAGCGCATTCGGCGCACTCCGCCCGGAGCAGCTCAACTGGAAGCCCGGGCCGGGCACCTGGAGCATCGGCCAGTGCCTGGATCATCTCATCACGACGCACGAGCGCTACTATCCGCAGTTCGATGCGGTGGCCTGCGGCCAGAAGCGGCGCAGCTTCTGGGAGCGGATTCCGCTGCTGCCTGGCTTGTGGGGGCGGATGCTGCTGCGCTCGATGCGCTCGCCTGCCAAGCACAAGACCGTGCCGGCCTTTACCCCGGCGGATGGAACGGTCCGGGCCGACATTGTGGAGGCCTTCGCCGCCAATCTGGAGGAGCTGATCCGCAGGATCGAGGACACCGACTGCGTGGACCATGCACGTACGATGATCACCTCGCCTGCGGCGGCGTTTGTGACCTATTCGCTGTACGACGGCATCGGCATCCTCACTGCGCATGCGGAACGCCACCTGGGGCAGGCACAGCGCGTGCAGCAGATGCCGGAGTTTCCGGCCTGAGGATCAGGGCGCCGGCTCTGCGGGTGCGGCAGCCTGTACTTTGAGCATCTGCTCCCGGCGGATAATTTCGGAGAGGGTGCCGGCTTTCAGCACTTTGACGGTTTCGGCACGCGCCTCCATGAAGAGATGCTTGATGCCGCAGGTCGCCTCGTCGCGGCACTCCTCGCAGCGCTGATACAGGTTGTGGGATACACAGGGCAGCAGGGCGATGGCCCCTTCGAACAAGCGGATGACTTCGGCGATATGCACCTCATCCGGGGACTTCAGCAGGAAGTAGCCGCCGCTTTTGCCCTTGCGGCTGCCGAGCATGCCGGCATTTTTAAGCTGGAGCAGGATGCCTTCCAGAAATTTTTTGGGAATATGCTCCTGTTCGGCGATCTGGCTGATCAATACCGGGCCATCCGGATGAATCCGGGCCAGATAGACCAGCGCGTTGATCGCGTATTTGGTTTTCTTCGACAGCATAAGGTTCGGATGATCAGCAATAAACCCGTTAAAGTACGGAAAAATCTATTGCTTGATCAATCTGCAAGGGATGGATTCACGCATCGGGGGATTCTGCCGGGGTATTTGCCGTCTGGCCTGCGGCTGCCCGTTCATGCATGTAAACGAACCGGCAGGGTGCTTATTTTAAAAATATTTACTCTACCTAGTATATAGATTAAATATTTTAATATATCTTTGTCCATGCTTCGCGGCGTGTATGGATCCCTGTGCCACCTTGTGCGTTTCCGGCTTCTGCCGGTGCCGGGGCCAATCCCGTCTGCACAGCGCGCTGTATACTCTATTGGATGATCATAATGGACCGGCGCAGCGCTTGCTGTGCCGGTTTTTACAGGCCTGCAAGCATGCTTTTCCGTTTACTTTCTTTCTCATTGCTATGCAGCATACCCCGCCTTCCTACCGGCTTGCCGACTTGTTCCGGTATTTCCTGTATCTCGGTGCCACGGGCTTCGGCGGCCCGGTAGCACTTGTCAACTACATGCAGCGCGATTTGGTGGAGCGCCGGAAGTGGATCACTCCGGAAGCGTTCAAAGAGGGGCTGACCCTGGCGCAGCTGGCGCCGGGGCCGCTTGCCGCACAGCTGGGCATTTATCTGGGCTATGTACACTACGGCTGGCTGGGCGCCACCCTGGCAGGCATCGGATTTGTGCTGCCGTCGTTCATCATGGTCGTGCTGTTCGGGATGGTCTATGCGTATGCAGGCGGGGTGCCGGGCATGCAGGCCGCATTCTACGGGGTGGGGGCCTGTGTGATCGGCATCATCGCGGTGAGCGCATGGAAGCTGACCCGCAAGACCGTGGATCGCAACCCTTGGGCCTGGGGCATCTATCTGACGGCTGCTGCGGTCACCGTCATCACGGAGACTGAGCATATCCTGCTGTTTCTGGCTGCAGGGCTGCTGTATGGGCTCGTCAAATGGCAGCAGCGCCGCGGGGGCCCGCCGCCGCAGGAGGCGGCGTTGCTGCTTGGCTGGCTGCCGGGCTTGCAGATCCCGCTGGCCGGTGCCGCAGGCGGAAGCACCCTGGTCCAGATGGCCAGCTTCTTCCTCAAGGCAGGCGCTTTTGTATTTGGCAGCGGGCTGGCGATTGTGCCTTTTCTGTATGGCGGCGTCGTTACCCAGCATCACTGGCTGAACGACCAGCAGTTTATGGATGCAGTGGCGGTAGCGATGATTTCTCCGGGCCCGGTCGTGATTACCGTAGCCTTTATCGGATATCTGGTCTCCGGCTTTCCGGGTGCCTGTGTGGCCGCGCTCGGAACGTTTATCCCCTGCTACCTCTTCACCGTGCTCCCTGCGCCTTACTTCAGCCGGATCAGCAAGATCCCGGCGGTCAAAGACGTAGTCGACGGCATCACCACTGCGGCCATCGGTGCGATTGCCGGCGCGGTAATCGTGCTGGGGCGCCGCTCGGTCACCGATGTGCCGACGGCACTGATCGCGCTGACGGCGATCGGGCTGATGCTGCGCTTGCCGAAGCTGCGGGAGCCGCTGCTGATTCTGGGCGCAGCAGCGGCCGGGCTGCTGCTGAAGACCTTCTGGCCAGGCTGACGGCCAAGCCCGTCAGCGTTTGCGCAGCTGCTTGTACGCGTTGATCAGGCCATTGGTGGATGCGTCGTGGGCACTCACCGCCTCCTCGCCGTGCAGCTCGGGCAGGATGCGGTTTGCGAGCTGCTTGCCTAGCTCCACCCCCCACTGATCGAAGCTGTAGATATTCCAGATTGCGCCCTGCACGAAGATTTTGTGCTCGTACATCGCGATGAGGATGCCGAGCATGCGCGGGGTGAGGGTGCGGAAGAGGAAGGAATTGGTGGGGCGGTTGCCTTCGAATACGCGGAAAGGGGCAAGGGCCTCGATCTCGGCTTCGCTTTTGCCTGCGGCAGCCAGCTCGGCACGCACTTCCGCCTCCGTCTTGCCCGTCATCAGCGCCTCCGTCTGGGCAAAAAAGTTGGAAAGCAGCTTTTCGTGGTGGTCGCCGATGGGGTTGTGGCTGATGGCAGGGGCCAGGAAATCGCAGGGGATGAGCTTGGTGCCCTGGTGGATCAGCTGGTAGAACGCATGCTGCCCGTTGGTGCCGGGCTCCCCCCAGATGACGGGGCCGGTCTGCCACTGCACCGGCTGGCCGTCGCGGGCCACGTATTTGCCGTTGCTTTCCATATTGCCCTGCTGAAAATAGGCCGGAAAGCGGTGCATGTACTGGTCGTAGGGCAGGATGGCCTCCGTTTCCGCTCCGAAGAAATTATTATACCAGATGCCGATCAGGGCCAGGAGGACCGGCAGGTTGGAGGCCAGCGGCGTTTTGCGGAAATGGCGGTCCATGGCATGGCCGCCTTCCAGCAGGGCGCGGAAGTGCTCGAAGCCGATGGTGCAGGCGATGGGCAGGCCGATGGCCGACCAGAGGGAGTAGCGCCCGCCGACCCAGTCCCAGAATCCGAACATATTCTCCGGATCGATGCCGAAGGCGGTCACGGCCTTCGCATTGGTGGATACTGCCACGAAATGCCGCTGGATATGGGCCTCATCCCGTGCAGATTCGAGGAACCATTCGCGTGCCGTGTGGGCATTGGTCATGGTTTCCTGGGTGGTGAAGGTCTTGGAGGCGATGATGAAGAGCGTGGTCTCCGGCGAGACCCGCTTCAGGGTTTCTGCGATGTGGGTGCCGTCGACGTTGGAGACGAAATGGGCCCGGATGCCCGTTTTCCAGTAAGGGCGCAGGGCTTCGGTCACCATGACGGGCCCCAGGTCCGAGCCGCCGATGCCGATATTGACGATATCGGTGATGACGCGGCCGGTGTAGCCCCGCAGGCCGCCGCTGTGCAGGCGGTTGGTAAAGGCCTCGATCTTGCCCAGCACCTCGTTGACCTCCGGCATCACATCCTGGCCGTCCACCAGAATGGGGGTATTGGAGCGGTTGCGCAGGGCTACATGCAGCACGGCGCGCTGCTCGGTGGCGTTGATGGCCTGGCCGGAAAACATCGCCTCAATGGCCTCCGGCAGGCGGCAGGCCTCGGCGAGATCCAGGAGCAGCCGCAGCGTCTCGTCCGTGATGCGGTTTTTGGAGAAATCGGCCAGCAGGTCTTCGAAGCGGAGCGAAAAACGGCTGAAGCGGCCGGGGTCTTCCGCAAACAGGCTGCGCATGTGCAGCGAGCGGGCAGACTCGAAGTGGCTGAGCAGCGCCTGCCAGGCAGGCGTACGGGCGGGGTTCACAGCAGGCAGCATAGCGGGAGGCCGGTTGAAATGGCGGCCTGAAAATACAGATGCTTTTGCAAACGCAGATGACCTTTTGCCCTGCATGAAATTTTTTTTTCCGCATGCAACCCTCCTGGCAAACCTTTCATCTGCCTTCTGTAGTTTGGAGCGAAATGCAGAGACCTTTACATGCGTATTGCCGGAACATACTCGGAAGCCGAACTGGTGGAAGGGTGTCAGCGGGAGGACCCCAAATGGCAGCGCCTCTTATATCAGCAGTATTACCGGCTGATGTTCGGGGTATGCCTCCGGTACACGGATAACCGGGACGACGCGCAGGACATCCTGCAGGAAGGCTTTGTGAAAGCCTTCCGCAATATCCGCCATTTCCGGAGCGAAGGTTCTTTCGAGGGCTGGCTGCGCCGGATTATGATCCACGCCTGCATCGAGCACTACCGGCGCAAGTCGCGCTACTTCATGGTGGACATCGAAGAAGCGCGGCAGGTAGGCTTCGAGGCGGATGCGCTGGCCGCGCTGAGCCGGGACGAGATTCTGGGCCTGATCCGGGAGCTGCCGCCGGGCTACCGGACGGTATTCAACCTGTACGCGGTAGAGGGCTACTCGCATCAGGAGATCAGCGAGATGCTGAATATCTCGGTCGGGACCTCCAAATCGCAGCTGGCCCGCGCCAAGAAGGTGCTGCAGGACCGGATTACGATTCTGCGGTATCAGGCGGGGAATGGGTAACGGGCTTTGGGCGCTGAGCGGAGCCGAAGCGTGGGTTTGGGTTTTGGGGTTTGGGGTTTGGGTTTTGGGTTTGGGGTTTGGGGTTTTGAGTGCAACTAATTCATTTTCAATATTTTTTCAGCCATGCCGCAGCCGGATCAAGACATACGAGGGCTTCTGCACGAGCGCCTGGCCCACCAGGAAGCGGAGCCCGGCCGCGATCTCTGGCCCGAGATCGAGCAGCAGCTGCAGGGCCGCAAACGCGGCTGGGTCATCTGGCTCGCCGTTGCCGCATCGGTGCTGGTGCTCATCGGGGCGCTGGCCGTACTCAGCCGGCTGGAGCCGCCTGCAGCTCCGGTGGCATCGGGGCCGCTGCCTGCGCCGCGCAATGAAGTGCTGGAGCCGCTGACGGCGCCGGCCGACAGCTCCCGGGCCCGGGCGCCGCAAGGCGCCGAACCAGGCCGGGCTGCTTCCCAGCCCCGCAGGATGCTGGCCGATACCAGCCCCGCAGTTCTCAATTCGGGGAGCGTCACAAACCTCTCGCCCGTGCTGCAGCAGGCTGCCAGGGCCGAACTCCGGCCCATCCGCGTGCGGAATCAGCTCCGCCAGCAGGCCCAGGCCGACCAGCTGCTGCAGCGGCCTCAGCTGGAGGAACTGGTGGTGGCCCAGGCAGCGCCGCCGGCCGCAGCCGCCCGAAGCCAGGCCGGCGAAAAAAATTCTCTCGCCCTTGACAACCTGAGTCTGAACCAGGTCGTCTCCTTCGCAGCTAACGAACTGAACAAGTGGTCCAAATCGCCCATCGACATCCTCCACGAAAAAGGCGAGAACGAAGAGGTCCACACCTATCAGCTCGATTTGTTCAACTTCCGAATCACCAAGAAGAACTACAAACGTCAAGTCAAATGAACACGAATCGCCTGAAGCGCACGCTGGTATCCGGGTTGTTCAGCGTCTTCGCCCTCTTCCTCTACGCCCAGCCCGGCACCCCGCCCAGCCCGGAGGCCCCCGAAGCACCTGAGGCCCCCTCCAAGGTGGAAACCGTCGACACGACCGAGGTTTCCTGGGGCAAGAAAAAACTGGTCATCATCACCGACTCCGAAGGCAAGCGCATCGAAATCCGCGAAAACGGAGAGGACTGGGACATCGAATCCGACGGGGACGACTACGACTATGACTACGAGCAGAAGGACGATGTCCCCTCGGGCCGCAGCCGCTCCGAAGTAAGCCTGCTCGCCCTCGATCTGGGCATCACCAACTACTACCTGGACGGGAACTACGGCGCCGATGCCACCATTCCTGAACTCGAACTGATGCCCTTCCGTCCCGGCTCGCATGTGGCCCTGCACCTGCTGCCCAGCCGGGTGAGCCTGATCGGCCGCGGCGTCGTGAACCTCAAGTCGGCCATCACCATCGACTGGAGCAATCATTACTTCGTCAACGACATCACCCTCATCGACGGACAGGAGTCTGTGACCTTCGACACGACCGGGGTCGAGTTCCGCCGCAACAAGCTGACCACCCGCTACGCCCAGATTCCGCTGCTGCTCAACATCAACACCGATCCGGGCGGCAATGACGGCGTCAGCATCTCCGTCGGCGGCTATGCCGGGGTGCTCTGGAATGCCCATACCCGCCAGGTGAGCGATGAAAACGGCAAAGTCCGCGTCAACGGCGATTTCAACGTCAACCCTTTCCGCTATGGCCTTACCGCCCGCGTCGACTTCAAGTGGTTCGATTTTTACCTCAACTACCACCTGAGCGAGCTCTTCGAAGAAGGCCAGGGCCCCGCCACGCAGCTCTTCACCGCAGGGATCAACCTGATCAACTTCTGATCCGGCACGGCATACTTCATAGAAACTTACTGCGCGTCCGGCTGCTGAGCAGCCGGATGTTTGGCGTCCGGGCGGCGGCTCAGCAGGCGGCTGAGCACCGGGTGCAGAAACACCGCCGTGAGAATGAAGCCGGTGCCGATGTAAAACCCGCGGTCGAGCGCTTCCCCTTCGTTCAGGATCAGATTGGCCAGGATAATCCCGTACACCGGCTCCAGGTTGATGGCCAGCGTCGCCGTATAGGCCGATACATGCCGAAGGGCGTTCATGGTCATGGTGTAGGCCCAGGTGGTGCAGGCCAGGCTCAGGATCAGCAGCAGCGGCAGATCCCAGCCCTGGGGCAGGAAACGCTGCTCCGGGAACAGCGCAAAATTAAGCGGCAGCAGTGCCGATACAAGCAGCCAGCCTCCGCTGAACTCCACAAAGCTGAGCGTAAAGGTGGAGTAGCGGTCCACGACCAGCTTGTTGAGCACGCCGGCCACTGAAATGACCGCAGCCGAGATCAGCGCAATGACCATGCCTGTCGCAAACTGCCGGCCGGCGAATCCAAAGATGAATACAAATCCGGCGATGACCAGCACGCCCAGCAGCAGCTCATGCATGCGGGCCGGACGGCGCAGGATGAGGGGCTCTGCGATCGAGGTAAAAAATGAGGTCGAGGCCAGACAGGCCAGCGTGATGCTGGCATTGGAGTATTTGATGGCCTCGTAAAAGGTAATCCAGTGCACGGCCATCAGCAGGCCGATCCCGCCGAGCCGGAGCCAGTCGGCGCGGCGCAGGCGCCGCAGCCCGGCCGCCATGCCGGGCAGCAGCAGAAAACTCAGCCCCGCGATCAGCAGCCGGTACCAGACCAGCACCGTGCCGGACAGCGTGATCAGATCTCCCAGAATCGCTGTAAACCCGTACAGCACGACAGCCAGATGCATCTGGGCGTAGGCCCGGATGACGGCCGCTTGCGGATTGCTGCCTGACATAGGCCGCAAAACTACATATTCTGCCCGAAAGCGCAGCTCAGGCAGAGGTCCGTACGATCAGCTCCGGAACCTGCCGGGACACCAGGCTGAGAAAATGCCCGCTGTTGCCTACAGCGCCCAGCAGCTCCGGAGTGTAGTCGAGCCGGCAAGTCAGCTGATGCTGATACGTGCAGGCAATCGAGATGTCCTGCCGCTGCACGCCCAGCGCTGCCAGCTGCGGATAGCGGCCGCGGAGCATATTCAGCAGGTGCGGAATCCGGGTATCGAACGGATTGCTGAGCGCATGGGTCTCGCGGACGCGGGTCAGGTGCCTGCCCTGGATCAGCTGCTCGTCCCGCAGCCCGAGGGTTTCACGCAGCGATATCGGCAAGTAGTCTTCATGGAGAAAACTCAGTTCGGACGTGAGCACCAGCTCGTGCTGCTCCCGGGTATCCGGCAGGTACACCGGATAAAAGGCTTCCTCCAGCCGGCGGCTCGCAAGCAGGTCCACCACCATCCGTTCTGCCAGCTGCTGCTCCATCCGGGCAATCAGGATCAGGTGGGGGTGGAAAAAGAAGGGTGCCTTCCGGAACATCCGGGCAGAATAGAGCGGCGTAGCCGCCGAGGCGCCCCAGATGCTGCCATCGTCCAGCCAGACCCTCAGATCGGCAAGGGCGGCTTCCGGCAGTACCGGATCCTGGTCTGCGGCCTGCATCTGCACCTTGACCACCTGCACCGGACGGGTTTCCGGCAGCTCTTCGCTGCAGGGCAGCCCGTCGCCGCTGCCCCGCCATGCCGTCACGCACAGCCGGATGCCCAGCTCCCCGAAGCGCTGGAGGGTGGCAGCATCCAGATTCAGCGTGCAGTGGGCATCGGAATAGGCGCATTCGACCCAGACCGACAGCGCGCCGGAGGGCAGATCCAGGCGGTCCAGACGCTCGCGCTTATGCTCGGCCAGATCCAGCAGCTCGTTGATCCGGTGCGCGCCGGGCTCCAGGGCTTCGCTGAAATGCCCTGCCTCCACCGCCGCGCGCGCCTGCGCGGCAGGCTTCGATCCCAGGAGATTGCATACTTGGCGGTAGCGGGACTCGCCGCTCCATGCCTCCAGCCAGTATCGGGTTTTCATTGTAGGACGGTTCCTGTTTGTGCCCAATTGCCTGCCTGGCCTCCGGCCTTTCCGGAAACGGCACAGGCAGCGGATGCAAGTAAGGATGTTAATCCAATATTTTGAATATATTATTAATCGTAATATATCCGCTGCGCTTCCCATGCAGGATGCGCCGGGAAAACCGGATATTTTACCCGGAAATCACCCAAACCTGCACCTGCTGCCCTGAAATCTAAGGGCCCGGGCTTCCGGGCCGGGCTGCACAGCACCCGCCAGGACCGGCCTGCGCGGGTTCCGGGCGAATCAAATACGCAGATTGTTACATCAGGCGCAGGGCCGCAAGAAAATGTGCTGCGGCTGCATTCCGCACGCAGGATGCGGGCTGTACGCTTCAGACCTCCGGCGATTGCTCCAGCAGCCTTACCATCTCCGCATCCGCTGCACGGTCAGCGGGGCTGAGCCCGTCGTGGTTGCGCAGCCGGGGATTGGCGCCTTGGGCTACCAGCAGGGAGACCGCGGCGCGGGCCTGCTGCATGACCGCATACGCCAGGGCGGTATCGCCCTCCTCGTCCCGGCAGTTGGGCTGGGCCCCGGCGGCCAGCAGCATGCCGAGGGCGCGGGTATCGCCGCGCTGCGCAGCCACCATCAGCGCAGTGGCCTGATGATGATCGCCGGTATCCGGATGCAGGCCCGCCTTGAGCAGCCCGCGGAGCGCCTCGTACTTCTGATCCAGCACTGCCAGCGTCAGCGCAGGCATGCCTGCCGCCCAAGCGCCGGCACGGCGGGCCAGCGCCTCCGCGCCTTCCTCCCAGTCGGCCAGGATGGCCCCGGCCAGCAGCGGATCCAGATTGCCCGGATCGGGGTGCCGGTCCAGCAGGGATTCCAGCGCCGCAGCGTTCCGGCTGCGAAGCGCAGCTTCCAACTGCTGCTCGGGGGATGCCCACAGATGATCCCGCAGCCGGTTGAACCATTGCTCCCACATAGGTCAGGGGATTGAGATGCGCAGCAGCCTGGCGAACAGATGCGCCAGCTGCCATACTTCTTCGAACGTATTATATAAAGGTGCAGGCGCCACGCGGATGACATCGGGCTCCCGCCAGTCGCAGATCACGCCGGCCTCCTGCAGGCGTGCGAACAGCGCCCGCCCGTCGTAGGTGATCACCAGCGAAAGCTGGCATCCCCGCTGCGCAGGGTCCTGCGGGGTGATGATGTGCAGAACCCCGACCTTTTCCAGCGGCTTCAGCAATTGCACCAGCAGCCCTGTCAGCCGCAGCGATTTGGCCCGGATCGCTTCCATGCCTGCTGCATCGAAGAGCTCCAGCGAGGCCCGGAGTGCCGCCATCTGCAGGACCGGCGCATTGCTCAGCTGCCAGGCTTCCGCCGTCGGAATGGGCCGGAAGATTAGGGGCATGCGGAAACGGCTGGCCTTGTCGTGACCCCACCAGCCGGCAAAGCGGGGCAGATCTGCGCGGCCAAGGTGGCGCTGATGTATAAATGCGCCTGCCACCCCGCCAGGGCCGCTGTTGAGGTATTTGTAGCTGCACCAGCAGGCGAAATCCACATTCCAGCCGTGCAGGTCCAGCGGCACGTTGCCGATGGCATGAGCCAGATCCCAGCCGACCATGCAGCCCTGCGCCTGCGCGGCACGGGTGATGGTGCCGATATCGAAATACTGGCCGGTGTAATAATTGACCCCGCCCAGCAGGACCAGCGCGATGGAAGACCCCTCCTCCCCGATCCGGGCGAGGAGGTCCTCCGTCCGGAGCAGGTACTCGCCCGGCCTCGGGTACATCCGGATGATGGCATCCTCCGGAGCGAGGCCATGAAACGCCGCCTGGCTTGCTACGGCGTACGAATCGGACGGAAAGGCATCGCCCTCGATGAGGATTTTAAACCGCTCCTTCGTCGGGCGGTAAAACGACACCATGAGCAGGTGCAGGTTGACACTCAGGCCATTCATGGCTACGACCTCCTCCGGCAGTGCGCCGGCCAGCCGCGCCAGCGGCCCGCTGAACTGCTCGTGGTACGTCAGCCAGGGGTTGCGGGCATGCACGTGCCCCTCCACCCCCAGGCGGGCCCAGTCTTCCAGTTCTGCCTGGATGTATGCGGCTGCCTTGCGGGGCTGCAGGCCCAGGGAATTGCCGCAGAAATACAGATAGGGCTCGCCGGACGCCTGGAGAGGCAGGTGAAAGGCGTCCCGGAACTGCCGGAGCGGATCCTGCGCATCGAGTGCGCGGATCTCCGTCAGGGATGGCAGGGCTGCAGGATGGGCGTCAGGCATAGGCCAGGGTTAGAAAACGAGTTCGTACGATTGCCGGGTTAGATTGCCAGCCTGATCGGCAGCGCGTACTTCCAGCAGGCAGCGGCCCGGTGCCGGACGGTAGCGGGTCAGGTCGATGCTGAGCTGGCGGCTTTTGAAATCGTATTCGGCTGGCAGCCACCTGCCGCCGAGCCATACAGACGTATTCAGATCATCGATGCCTGAAAATCCGTCCTCGATCCGGATGACAAGCATCCGGGCAGCCGAGGGCACGGCACGGCCGGGCGTGAAATTGCCCGGACTGATCTGGGGCGGGTCCGGGTCCGGCACGAGGGCATAGGTTCCAAACTGATTTGCCGATGCATAGATGCGGCCTTCCCGGTTGCGGGAGCTGCCCGTATAACGCCAGCGGCCGCCGTCGCGCCGGGCTACCACAAAAGGCCCGGCCTCCGGATCGGCAGGCGGCGGAAAGCTGATTACAAATCCCTGATACACCGGAATGTGCGCAGCGCCCACTGCGATGCCTTCCCCGTTCTGCCGCCATTCGAGCGGCACGGGCTCAAACACCGACTGGGGCGGGAAATACAGCTGCACTTCGCCCGCCTGATATACGGCGCTGCGGTCCGGAAAGACATGCCCCCCGAATGCGAAGGCAATGCGGTATCGCCCGCTGCTGTCCTGCACGGCTGCGGGATAATCGAAACGGTCCACCGGAATGGTGAACGTCAGCCGCTGCGGCGTGCCGCCTGCCGGCAGCATCCGGCGGATTTGGCCCGACTGATATACACAGAGCAGTCCCTGCTCGCGCCAGGCAGGCAGGGGATAGTCCGCATGCACCACCGCCGTATTGCGGCGGATTTCATAGGACAGCAAGGGCTTGGCGCCTTTGGGTATCCGGAGTGCGGGCAGTGCAGCGCCTCCCTGCCGGACCCAGCCGCTGACGGAGGTGGTATTGCCGGCCAGATCGCGCAGCTCCAGGCGGAGCAGATGCGGGCGGCGGTCTTCGAAATGCAGAATTCCGTCGCCTGCGCTCCGGATCTCGGCCGGAAACGTGATTTCCGAGTCGGTATAGGCTTTTTCGAAACGCCGCCCGGTGCGCTGATACCAGGCATAGTCGAAGTGCTGGTTGATAAACCGGTTTTCTTCGAACCCGAAATGCCGGAGTTCCCAGGCGTAGATCCGGACGCCGTCGAGGTAGAGGCTGGCAAAGTTGATGCCGCAGGGATTGGAGGCCCCGTCCAGTTGGTCGAAGCCCTCGTACTCCAGGCCTGCCGGGCCTTCGATCCCGATGGTATCGGCCCAGGTATAGGCGCCGGGCGCGCCCCGGAGCGGGATGAGGCGCTTGTGCGCCTGCCCGGCGATGCGGGCATGCGGCGCCAGCGGCTCCAGCGCCAGGGCTTCGACCACCGGCGGGCGGTGGTCCGGTAGCAGCTCCCGGTACCATACGAGCGGATCCTGGGGGCGGTCTTCGGCATCGCGCCATTCGTAGTGCAGGTGCGGCCCGAGCGAGGAGCCGCTGTTGCCGCTGTTGGCGATCCAGGCGCCTGCCGCCACCGGCAGTTCCGCCGGGCTCAGGTACAGCTCCTGCGAGGTCTGCCGGGAAGCAAACTGCCGGGCCTCGACATACTGCTCAATCTCCGGCGCGAAGGATTCCAGGTGCGCATACAGCGAGAAATGCCCGCCGGGATGACGCACATACAGCGCTTTGCCGTACCCGAAGGGGCTCACCTTGATCCGGTACACGTAGCCTTCCTGGACGGCATACACCGGCATGCCGGTGCGTCCGCCGGTCTTGATATCCAGGCCGCCGTGAAAATGATCGGGACGCAGCTCGCCGAAGGTGGCCGAGAGCGCATAGATCCCTTCTACCGGAAAACGCGGCGCATCCGCCGGCAGGGCAGCCAGCAGCCCCCATGCGGCCAATGCCATCAGGCCGAGGCCCGTACGCCTGACTCCCTTAGCGGACATGGAAATCGAGCAGCTTCCGGCCTTCCAGATACCCTTCGATGCGGTCGCCGATCTGCAGCGGCCCTACCCCCTGCGGGGTGCCGGTGAAGATCAGGTCGCCTTTTTTGAGGGTGATGTAGCGGGATACAAACCCCAGAATCTGGCCGATGGGAAAGAGCATGTCGCGCGTGTGGCCGTCCTGGCGGGTCTGCCCGTTGATATCGCAGCGGAAATGCAGGTCCTGCAGCTCCGGCAGGTCCTCCGGCGCCACAAACTCGGAGACGGGCGCAGCGCCGTCGAAGCCTTTGGCCAGGGTCCAGGGCAGGCGCTTTTCCTTCAGCTCGTCCTGCAGGTCGCGGGCGGTCAGGTCGATGCCGAGCCCCACGCCGTCGATATAGCCCAGCGCAAACGGCGCCTGAATATGGCGTCCCTCTTTCCCGATCCGCACCACTACCTCGCACTCAAAGTGCAGGTTGCGGGTGAATTCGGGGTAATAGACGTCTTTATTTTCGCGCACCAGCGAGGAGTCCGGCTTCATGAAAATGACCGGCTGCTCGGGCAGCGGATTGTTCAGTTCGCGGGCATGCTCGCCGTAGTTTCTGCCGATACAGATAATCTTCATGGGGAAACATCGGTTAGGGGATCGGAGCCGCAGGCACCCCGGGTCAGCCAGACGCCGTCGAAGAGATCCTGCAGCCGGACGGTGTCTGTGCCGGTCAGATAGCCCTGCGCACGGGTCCAAAGTACGTATTCTTTCCGGCAATTGTGATACACATAGTCCGGACGGGGATCGGGCAGAAAGCGCATGACCCAGCGGTCTGTCTCGAAGGCGAGGTCATAGCGGCCTTCGCAGGACTCGCGCACGAGGCTGGTGAAAACGCCCCGGCTCCGCCGCACCTGATGGTAGCTGCTGTCGGTCAGGACGAGGCGGTATCCCTCGCGGCAGTACACGCCCCGGATATGCTGCCGGACGGCCGCTTCGTCCGGCACTGCGGGGGTGCAGGCTGCCAGCAGCGCTGCAAATGCGGCACAGGGCCGGAACCAGGCCATGCAGGCGGCAGTCATGGCAGAACGGGATGCTGTTGCAGATATGCGGCGCGCGCGTCGGCGATGTCGTGCAGGATCCGGCAGTCGGGATCCTGCTCCAGGGCGGTCCCGATGACCAGCATGTCTGCGCCGGCGCGCCAGGCCGTCAGCGCAGCGTGTGCCGTGCGGATGCCGCCGCCGATCATCAGCGGGATGCGGAGCGTTTCGGCAGCCCGGCGGACCATTTCGGCCGATACGGGAATCTGGGCGCCGCTGCCGCCGTCGAGGTAGGCCAGCCGCAGGCCGAGCATTTCGCCGGCCAGCGCGGTAGCAGCCGCAATGTCGGGCTTGTCATGCGGAATGGGCTGCGTATTGGACATGTAATGCGCCGTCGTAGGCTTGCCGGAATCGACCAGCATATAGGCTGTTGGAATCACCTCCAGCTTCGTCTTCCGCAAAATCGGGGCAGCCTCCACCTGCCTGCCGATGAGCAGGTCAGGGTTGCGCCCGCTGATGAGGGAAAGAAACAGAATGCCGTCCGCAGCCGGGGCGATCTGGTACAGGCTTCCGGGAAAGAGCAGCACCGGAATCGGGCTCAGCTGCTTGATTTCCAGCACAATATCCTGGATATCCGCCCCATGCGTCAGACTGCCCCCTACCATCAGCAGATCCACCCCGCAGCGCTCCGATTCGGAAAGCACCCGGCGCAGGGAAGCGGGCTCCGATTTATCCGGATCGATGAGCACCAGCAGTCCTTTGTAATGCCGCTGTTTCCAGCCGTCCAACTGATCGAGCAGGCGATGTGTCATGCAACATAAGCTTCCGGGTCCGACCGTGCCAAAATACAGAAAATAGTTGTATCTTAAATTGCGCTTTTCCGACTCCCGCGCAATGAGATGAGTGTACAGGATACGCTGCGCAGATTGCTGTGCTGGCTGGCAGTGGGCATACGCCTGCTGGCCGGGCAGTCCGACCCGAGGCTGCTGAATGACCGAGAAATGGCCCAGGCGCCTGATTTTCTGGCGCCTGCGGAATACCGCCTGCCCGCGGAATGGGAGGAGACGGAGTACCTGCTGCTGGCCTGGGTGCAATACACGCCGGTGCTGCGGGAAATCGTCCGCTATGCACAGGAGGAATGTACGGTTGTGGTGCTGTGCACCGACAGCGCCGCTGTGCGCCAGTATCTTGCAGAAGGCCAGGTGCCTGCGGACCGGGTCCGGCTGCTGCCGGTACCCGTCAACAGCGTCTGGATCCGCGACTACGGCCCTGCTACGGTATTCCGCCAGCCGGAAGGCACCCGCTATCTGATGGATTGGGTGTACAACCGGCCCCGCCCGCTGGACGATGCTGCGCCTGCCTGGATTGCTGCCGGGCTGCAGATTCCGCTCCTGGATGCGACCCGCCCGCCCGACGACCTGGTCCTGATCGGCGGCAACCTGCTGAGCGACGGCATCGGCACCGCCTTTTCCTCCAACCTCACCCTGAGCGAAAACGGCGCCGGCAGCGCCTTTACGCCCCAGCCCAAAACCGAGGCCCAGATTGACCGGCTGCTGGCCCGGCACCTCGGCATCCGCCGCTATATCCGCCTGCCGGAACTGCCCTTCGACGGGATTCACCATCTCGATATGCATTTCCGGCTGCTCGATGAGGAAACCCTGCTCGTGGGCGAATACCCGCCGGGGGTGGCCGACGGCCCGCAGATCGAAGCCAATCTCCAGCAGCTGCTCAGCCAGCACGGCTCGCCTTTCGGCACCCCGTACCGGGTCGTGCGGATTCCCATGCCGCCCGACCATGGCGCTTATCCCGATACCTGGTGGGCTGATTACCGGACCTACACCAATGCCGTCCTGATCAACCGCACGCTCCTGATGCCCCTCTACGAGCCGAAGTACGACTCGGCCGCGCTGGCAGTCTGGCGCCGCCAGCTGCCCGGCTACCGCATCATCGGCATCGACTGCAACCAGATTATCGAGGCGGGCGGCGCACTGCGCTGCATTACCCTGACCATTCCCATCGAAGATCCGCTCCAGATCGTGCATCAGCCGCTGCGCCAGGCAGACGGCGGCCAGGCTGCCGCGTGGATCCGGCACCGCAGCGGCATCCGGCAGGCCTGGCTGCATGCTGCGTGGCAGCCGGAAGGGCCTTTCACCGCCATTCCCATGCAGCCATCCGGCACACAGCCTCAGCAATGGACGGCACCCCTGCCACAGCCGCCGCCGGAGGCGCATACCTTATATTATTACCTCGAAGCGGAGTCGTATTCCGGGCGCAGAACTGCCCGCCCGCTGCCCGGCGCTGCCGGCCCCTGGCGGGTGCCCATCGGCCATCCGGGGATTTCCCGCTGATTGTGCCCCGATCCCAGTCTGATCTGGCTGCTGTCCGCACGCAGCCAGCCCCCGCTCGCGCAGTCCCGGTGGCCGGGGAAATCCTTTGTCCTCACTGTTTATGTTTATTAATTGAATGTTCGATTAATTAATGCTTGACATTACGACTCCTGGATACTTATCTTTGTGTTGTAATCAGACGGCAACGCCCTCCGATTACAGCTTTTCCCTTTCATTTTCCTTTTCATTTTCCCTTTCACTCTCTAATCGTACTACAATGTCTATCCTCAAGCGTGCACTTTCCTTCTCCGCTGCTGCCTTCGCCTCCGTGGCCCTCTTCGCCCAGGCCACCGATTCGGACGACATCAACATCTCGGCCACCTTCACCTCCGCCATCGACCTCAACGTCACCGCCGGCGACAACATCGCCTTCACCGTCGCGACCCTCGAAGAATACAGCAACGGCGTCGCTGACCCCGCCGGAATCGCCTACAGCTCCACCTTCGAGGTGAGCGCATCCACCGACTTCGAGGTCGAGCTCTCCGCCACCGACTTCCTCTCCGCCGCCGGCGACACCCTCGATGCCGCCAACTTCGGATACACCATCGAAGACATGGGAACCTACCAGGCCGGCGTCAACCACCTCCTGCTCGGCGCTGCCGCTTCCCCCTCCGCCATCGCCGTCCTCGGAACCGATGAAATGATCGTCGAAGCCGCCGGCGCCGGCAACGCTGGCCCCTTCTCCGCCAACACCTACAAGCTCAACTTCGAGCTCGGAACCGCCGCCGCACGCGCCGTATCCGGACT
>JANRID010000043.1:0-14884 GCA_033765305.1 Bacteroidia bacterium | reverse complement strand
CGGGCGGCTGAGCGGAGCCGAAGCTGCGGGGCTCAGCTCCGCGCCGGCAGCAGCCACTGGCTCAGGAGGTTCCGGGCCGACTCCGTCAGCGGGGCGCTCTGCCCGCCGGGGCCCACCTGCACGATGACCGTCTCGGCATGGGCTGCCGGCTTGCCGTGCTGGAAGAGCTGCTGATACAGGTGGATGGAGCTTGTGCCGGTTTTCAGCACCCCGGTGCCGATCTCGACCGTGCCGGGCCAGCGCAGCTCGGCGCTCAGGGTGAGGTTCAGCGATACGATGACGAAGCTGGCGCCTGCCGCCAGCAGCGGCAGATCCGGGCTGTAGAGGCATTCGACCCGGCCTGTCTCCAGGAAGGTGGCAAATACTGCATTATTCACATGCCCCTGCCGGTCGGTGTCGGCATAGCGGATCTTGTCATAGGTCCGCAGGGGGAAGTCGTTCAGGGGGAGGAGGCTCATCGGACAGCATCAGGTTAGGGGCCGGCCAGGCGGCAGATCAGGTAGAACTGTCGCGGATTTCCGCGAGCATCCACGCGCCGCCGTGCTTCTCAAAGATATAATTTACCGCAATGCCATTGTCGATTCCCCGGATTTCGACCACGGTACGCCTGCCGCCGGGGTCTTCCACGATTTGCTGCTGCCGGGAGCTGGTCTGCGTGACCCGGAGGTCCATCTGTTCGAACGCCGTGGCGGGGAGGCAGATCAGGGATGCGATGATGCTCGTCAGGGGCGTAAGGGCATGGGTGCCAAATATGCAGCAGCAGAAAGTATGCAGCAGCAAGCCGTACGAGGGGAATGCGCCTGCGGCGCCGGGCTAGGCCGGCGGCTGCGCGGAGCCGAAGCCCGGCTCAGGCAGCAGGGGCTGCGTCCGGGTCGGTGCCGGCCGCCTCGCCCCCAATGCCGAGGTCACGCATGAGCTGGTCCATGCGGTCGGCTTCGGCGAAGGAGCCGTCCGGGAGGAAGCGCAGCTCCGGAATGCTGCGCACCTTGTTGCGGATGCGCTGCGCCAGCAGCTTGCGGTACTCCCAGGCCCGCGCATTCAGGCGCGTGGCAGCCTCCTCCAGCCCCTCCGGCGGAAACAGCGACACGTAGATCCGCGCCAGGCTGAGGTCCGCCGTGACGCGCACCTCGCTGACGGTCAGCAGGGCGCCCTGGATGCCCGATTTTTCGTGCAGCAGGATGCCGCTCATCTCCTGCTGGATGAGCTTTGCGGTTTTTTTTTGAACAGTGGACTCCTCCATCGTAGTTTTGTCCGGATGCGCCGTGCATTGCGCCTGCAAACATACCAAATGCCTGCCTATTTCCGAATTCTCGCCTATGGCCGCCGGCATTTCCGGCTGGGCGCCGCTGCGGTCCTGGCGATGGGCGCATATACGGTTTTCAGCGCAGCCTCGCTTATTTCGGTCATCCCCTTTCTCGAAATTCTCTTCCAGGCGCCCGCCGAAGCGCCCCGCCCCCTTCCCTGGGACGGCAGCGCCGCCGGCCTGAAGGCCTGGGGCTATGCCTGGCTGACCTGGCAGATGGCCTCGGCCGGGCGCGAGCAGGTGCTCATCGGCTTCTGCATCGGGCTTTTCGTCCTCATCGCCCTCAAAAACACCTTCCGCTACCTGGCCGCCTACTGGATGGCTCCGCTGGAGCAGGGCATCGTGCAGGAAATGCGCTCGCAGGTCTTCGCCCATCTGCTGACGCTCGACCTCGGCTTCTTCCACCGCCGCAAAAAGGGCGACCTGATGAGCGTCCTCGTCAGCGATGTGCAGGCCGTGCAGGAGTCGGTCATCGGCACGCTCCAGAGCCTGATCCGCGAGCCGGTGACGATGGTGGCCTTTCTCGGAGCCTTGCTGCTCATTTCGTGGAAGCTGACCCTCTTTTCCCTGCTGGCCCTGCCTGCCGCCGCCCTGGCGATCAACACCCTGGCCCGGCCGCTCAAGCGCAAGTCGCGCCAGAGCCAGGACCTGCTCGGCGAGCTTTCCGCCCTGATCGATGAGACGCTGGGCGGCATCCGCATCGTCAAGGCCTTTCAGAAGGAGGCCTGGGCGCAGCAGCGCTACGACGCGCAGAACCAGCGATTCGCCCGCCTGCAGATCTCCGTCGCCCGGCGCACGGAGCTGGCTTCCCCCCTGACGGAGCTGATCAGCATCGCCGTTGTCTGCGTGCTGATCTATTACGGCGCGCTGCTCATCCTGGACCGGCAGTCGCCGCTGAAAGCTTCTGAATTTCTGGGCTTTATCGCCGTATTCAGCCAGCTGCTCGCGCCGATGAAGGTCTTCTCCAACGCCGCCGCTAAAATTCTGCGGGGCACTGCCGCCTTCGGGCGCATCGAGCAGCTGATGCAGGAGCAGCCGCAGGTGCAGGCGCCCGCGCAGGGCCTCCGGCCTGCCGGCCTTGCGCACGGGATCCGCTTCGAGGGGGTCAGCTTCAGCTACGGATCGGGCGAGGTGCTGCGCGATGTCAGCTTTTCCATGCAGGCCGGCACCACCACAGCGCTCGTAGGCCCGTCCGGTGCCGGCAAATCCACCCTGGCGGATCTGATTCCGAGGTTCTACGACCCGCAGCAGGGGCGCATCCTGCTCGACGGCGCAGACCTCCGCACGATCGACCCCGGCGCCCTGCGCAGCCTGATCGGGATCGTTTCCCAGGACCCCATCCTGTTTCACGACACCATCTTCAGCAATATTGCCTACGGCCTGCCCGGTGCCCGCCCGGAGGAGGTGGAAGCCGCGGCAAAAGCCGCATTTGCCCATGATTTCATCCTCCAGCTGCCCCAGCAGTACCAGACCCTGATCGGCGACCGGGGCGTCATGCTCTCCGGCGGACAGCGCCAGCGCATTGCCATTGCCCGCGCCCTGCTGCGCAACCCCGCCATCCTGATCCTGGACGAGGCCACCTCCAACCTCGACACAGAATCCGAGCAGTGGGTGCAGCGCGCGCTGGAGCGCCTCATGGCAGGGCGCACCGCCCTGGTGATCGCCCACCGGCTCAGCACCGTACAGCATGCCGGCCAGATTCTGGTGCTCTCGGAAGGCCGGATTGTGGAGCGGGGCACCCACCAAAGCCTGCTGCAGGCCGGCGGCCTGTACCAGCGGCTGGCCTTGACCGCTCCCGAAACCTAACTGGCGCCAACCGCAACCGCTAAGCCTGCAATTTGAACCCTTGGCCCGGCCTGGCGCCGGACTGGCAGGGCATTTTGGCATTTTTGGGCAAATTCTTACATCTCACACCTATTCCGCTAGCCACCATGACCCCGTTTGTACGCGCAGCCCTCCTCTGTCTGCTGAGTTTGCCCGCCTTCCTGACGCCCGCCGCGCAGGCTCAGAGCATCCGCAGCCAGCAAAGCGGCCCCTGGAACGACTCCGGCACCTGGAGCGGCGGCGTTATTCCGGATTCCAGCAGCCGGGTCGTCATCAGCGCAGGCGATACCGTGCTGTTTCCGGCCAATTCCCGCTATTACGCCTGCACCGACCTGCTGGTGGACAGCGCCGCCGCGCTTGTGCTCAATACGAGCTTCTTCAGCGTGCTGGACAGCACCGTGCTCCTGGGCTCCCTCACCGACGTGAGCAGCACCGGCACCAACCGCTTCACCGGGCCGGTGGTCCTGCAGGGCAAGGGCAAGTGGAATACCAGCCTCATCGGCACCGCCAGCCGCCTGATCCTGGAGGGCGGCATGCGCCACGACGGCGACAGCGTGGTCTTCAACCGCTGCACCTTCCTGGGCACCGACCCCGTGCTGAGCGGCTCCAAAGAATTCATCCTCAACAGCCAGCTCCTCATCGGCCCCGGCGTAACGCTGTATAACCGCAATACCGCCGGCATCCGGTGCCTCGGCGCCCTGCAGGGCTCCGATTCGCTGAGCACCTTCGTCAATGAAACTACCCTGCTGATCCGCTCCACGAGCGCCGTCATGCAGACCGGACGGGTGGATTTCTCCCCCGAAGGCAATACCGTCATCTATCAGGGCAACAGCAACAGCACCGTCCGGGCCGGCACCTACTTCAACCTGCGGCTGCTCGCGGCTGATACCACCAGCATCACCCCCACCCGCAACCTGGGCGGCACCCTCGATGTGCTGGGCTCGCTGGAGCTGGCACCGCTGACGCGGGTACAGGTGCGCGATGCGCGGCTGACCGCGCTCGGCTCCGTGCGGCTGGCCGGAATTGTAGTGGACACCGATACGGCCGGCTTCATGCGATTCGGCGATGTGAACATTTCGGGCGCGCTCTTCGACGGCACCGGCGACAGCCGGGGCAAGATGCTCGTGCAGGGCAAGCTGCGCGTGAGCACCGCCAACGCCGAATTCCGCGAGATCGACCTGGTGATGGAGGACTCGGTCCTGATCACCCCCGGCAGAACCCTGACCTTCAACGGCTCCAGCGGCCTGAAGGCCTTCGGCCCGCTGCTCCTGCGCCCCCAGGCGCGGATCGTCATCACCGGCGTGGGCGGCCAGTACGAGTTCCGCAAGCCGGTCCGGCTCGGAGCCGTGATTCAGCTCATTTCCGAGGTGCCCTACATATTCAAGGACAGCGTGTTCATCCTGCCCGGCGGCAACCTCGACGGACGGGCCGCCGCTGCCATCTACGCCTCCGAAAAGGCCCTCATCAACAACGGCGTCTGCCGCCTCAGCGGCTCGCAGACCTACCTCAGCGGCCTGCTGGCCGGCGATTCGTCCATGTCCGTCTTCAGCCCGGTGACCATCCCCGCCGGCAGAACCCTGACCAACCAGCTCGGCAAAGGCCTGTTCCTCTACAACCGCCTCAACGGCGAGAATGAAAGCGCATCCTTCGTCAATCATACCCTGCTGGAATACAGCCCCGAAGCGACCGTCGAAGCGCCCATGGGCCGCGGAACCTTCGACGTGTGCTCCGTGCCCGGAAATGCCGTCATCTTCGGCAGCGAGCTGAAAAACCAGAATATCCCCGGCGGCTGCTATCAGCATGTCTCCTTCCGCAATGCCGCTCCCAAGTACCTCGTGGACGGCGATGTGGAGATCCGGGGCAACCTCGACGTGAGCTCGACCATCGTCAAAGAACCTACCGCATTGACCATCAGCCGGATGATTCTCAGTGGCACCCAGGACCAGGTGATCTCCGGCAACGGCGAAGGGGTGCTGGAAACCCTGATCATCCGCAAGGATTCCGGCTCGCTGCAGGTCAACGACAACTTTGCCGTGACCGAGGTGCTGGTGCTGGAAAACGGCGTGATCGACGCCAATCCGGGCGTGATTCTGCTGGGCGGCAGCGCTTCGCTGCTCGAAACCAACCTGACCTCCTACGTGCGCGGCCGGGTGGCTACCCAGCGCCGCATCAACGCCGGCAGCTCCAATACCTTCGGCGGCCTCGGCATCCGGGTCCGCGCCGAGGGCGACCAGCCCCTGGGCCAGACCCTCGTCATCCGCACCACCGGCAGCGCCCGCGAGCCCGGCCAGATCGAGCGCAGCTACGAGGTCATCCCCACCAATACGACCAATGTCAACGCGACCATCGAATTCCTCTACGCCGACCGCGACATCAGCGGCGCCCTGGAAGACGATCTGGCCCCCGAAGCCAGCATCGCCAACGGCGAATACACCCCCTTCGAACTCTTCATCGCGCAGCCGGACACCAACCTGATCCGCATCGAGGAGGTCACCCAGTTCGGCATCTTCACCGCCCGCGCGCAGCGGCGCATGCCCGTGCTCGTGTACCCCTCCCCCATGCTGGGCGAGACCGTGACGGTCAGCTATGTGCTGGAGCAGGCGGCGCCGGCGGAGATTGTCATCTTCGACCGGATGGGCCGCACCATCACCCGGCATGAGACGGAAGGCCAGCCGGGCAAAAACGAGGTCCGGTTTACCGGAATGAAACTTCGCGCGGGCATCTACTTTGTCCGCGTCAAGGCAGGGAAACGGAAAGGCAACCAGACGTTTATCAAGCTGACGGAGTGAGGCGGCGCTGCATGCCGCAGCGCGCTTCTCCTGCGTTTGCTTTTCCCTAATCCCTGGCTTTTTTGTCAAGCCGCTCCATCCGGGGCGGCTTTTTTGCAGACAGGCCGGGCCTGCATGGCGGATTCCGCTGCGGCGCATTCGGATCCTGTTCTAACGCCGTTAGGGCTCCTGCAGCCCGGGCCATGCGGCCTGCAGCCGCGCCCGCTCAGCTTCGCTGAGCTGGTCCCGGATGCGCCCGTACCAGACGGGCGCCAGATGCGGCGGCAGTGTGCCGGTCCGCTCCGGGTGCAGCCAGCTGCGCCGGAGCAGCGCCGAGGCCTGCGGCGGCAGCAGAGCGGTCAGTTCGTCCAGCATCCCGGCCAGCACAGGCGCCTCTGTGCGGGCCGCCGTGACCCACAGCAGATTGAGGATGTCCAGCTGCTTGTGCGGCGGCGCCTCGGCGGCCAGGCGCGCCAGGGTCCGGTGCAGCGGCTTAAGCAGCTCCGCCTCGCCGGCGGTGCGCGGGAGCCCGCCCAGCCCCCGGATCAGCACTGCGCACAGGTTGGCCAGGGGATCGGCCTGGGCGAGCCAGAGGCCGTGCAGGTCCTGCAGGATTCCATCGATCCGGGCGATGGCGCCGGCGTAGGCCGGGGGCCCGGCAGCAGCCTCCGCCAGCTGCAGCCGGATCAGGCCGGCAGCCTGGCGCAGCAGCGCCTGCTGCAACGGCTCCGGCGCTGCGGCCAGCAGCATCTGCCGCTGCAGCTGCGCATCGGCAAAGCGCAGCACGAGCGCCCGCAGCACCTCCGGATCGGCCATGGACACCAGGGCCTGGAAGCGCTCCGGATCGGCCAGGGGATCGTGCTGCTCCGGGTCTGCCGCCAGGTGGAGCAGCAGGGCGGCCAGGTGTTTGCAGGGCCCTGCGTAGGGGCAGGTGCAGCTGCCCGCGATCCAGTCCGGCCCGGCGTGGAGCTGCACCTCGTAGGGCGAGGTGCCGGCCACGGCTGCGCGGAGCGTCAGCGGGTCTGGCTGGTGCAGGCTACGGACAGCTATGCCGGCTGCACGGGCCGCAATCTCCGCCCCGAAGACGCTTCGGAGCACCGAGGCATCAGCCCCCCGAAGCTGGGCCGTCCAGCCGATGCCGGGCAGCCGGCGCATCAGATTCCAGGATTCCATCGCCAGGAGTGTACGGCAAGGGTTTACATTGGGGTTACACAGCATAGCAGATTATATCCGTACTTGCGGTAAAAACCTGCCCATGCCTGCCCTGACGGGAGCCGATCTGCTCCGCACCCTCGACGCAGCCGCCCGGCGGCTGATGGACGCCGCCGGCTACGACGGCCGCCTGACCCGTCCCGAACTCCGCCGCCTGCTGGCCGCTGCCAGCGGTCCGGAGCGCGATCTGCTGCTTCTGCTCGACCGGCTCATCCGCGAGCGCAGCGCAGGCCGGATCACGCAGGACGTGATCCGCGAAGGCATCGAATACGTGCGCAGCGAGCTGCTGCCGCGGTTCGAGCTGGCGCCGGGCGCGCTGAGCGGATCCGAAAGCCAGGTATTCGCCGCCCTGCATCCCCAGGCGCTGCAGCTCGCAGCCCTGCTCAAACAGCTTGCAAGCCCCATTTCCGCCATGACTGCTTCCCAGCTCGCCGAGGCGCTCCGCCCGCATACGGAAGGCCTCTTCTTCGACTATCTCGGCTCCGAAGGCAGCCAGCCCATCGAGGCGCTGCACCTCCCGGCCCAGGCCGATGCCCTGACCCCGGAAAGCCTGATCAGGGCCCTGGGGCTCGACCCCGCCGATCCCCGCCAGGCCGTCGTGCGGTTTCAGCCGGCGGCGCCCTTCTTTCCGGTGTTCATCGAGCAGCACCGGCCCTTCGGCCTGGCGGAAGCTGCCGCCGCCGTGGCCGGCCTGATGCAGGCGCAGCTGCGCGATCTGTCGATCGCGGTGCTGGGCGAGGACGGCCACCCGGACGTGGACCCCGCACATCCGGCCTATGTCCTGGGCCTTGCCGCCGACGGCGGCTTCGCCGGATTCCGGACGGAGGTGATCTGGACCTGAGGGGGAAAGAACATGCCGGACCGGGGGCAGGACAACCGAAACGTTGTCCTGCACGGATGGCTTGCCTCCTGATCTGGAACCAGATTTCCCCCTATATTCGCAGGATGACCGCCGCAGACGCAACTTCCATGCGGCGTTCAGCAATAGCAGCGCCGGCATGCCGCATCGGACCGTCATACTGAATGCATTATGATACTGACTGCATTACAGGTCGAAAACTTCAAATGCTTCGAGCACATCGAGTGGGAACTGCACCCCCGGTTCAACCTCATCGTAGGCATCAACGGCACTGGAAAGACCGCCCTGCTGGAGGCGGCCCGGATCGCGGTCGGATCGCTGTTTCTGGAAATGGATAAATACGAGGATCTGGTCTGGAGTCCGGGGATCGAGCCCGGCCATATCCGGCTGGCGCATCTGGAGCCCCAATATCCAGCCCGCATCACAGGCCGCGCCAGCGCAGCATATCCTGCGGACGAGCATGCAGAGGGGCGCTATACGATGACCTGGGCCCGGAGCCTGGACAAATCCGGCGGCCGGACTACCAAGGTGCATGCAAGGCCTATGCAGGCGTACAGCCGGCATCTGCAGGAGCAGGTGCGGGCAGGCGCAGCGGTGGTGCTGCCGCTTGTGGCGTACTACAGCACAGACAGGTTCAAGCGGGAGCGCAGGGACACCGGCATTGTGCCGGATGGAACCCGCCTCCGGGGGTATTTTCACGCCCTTGCGCCAGGTTCCAACTTCAAGTTTTTCCTGGATCTCTACAAAACCGAAACCCTTGCCGGGCTCCAGCGGGGGGAATCATCCGTCTGGCTGGAAGCCGTAAACCGCAGCGTGACCGCCTGTGTGCCTGACAGCCTCCGGATGTACCACGATGTGAAGCGGGATGAGCTGCTGATCGAATTGCGGTCCATCAGGGACCTGATGCCCTATCACGCGCTCTCGGAAGGGGTGCGGTCCATGCTGGGCCTCGTAATGGAGCTCGCTTTCCGCTGCTGCCTGCTGAATCCGCACCTCGGCGCGGACGCGCCCGCCCTGACACCCGGCGTCATCCTGATCGACGAGCTGGACCTGCATCTCCACCCCAGCTGGCAAAAAAACGTAATCGGAGACCTGCAGCAGGCCTTTCCCATGATGCAGTTTATCGCCTCCACCCATGCCCCCCTGGTCATCGGCTCCCTCCGCGACGGGGCGGTTCTCAGCATCTCGGACCGCCAGGTATACCCCTTTCCGCCACAGTATGGCCGGGATGCCAATGCGATTCTGCGCGAGATGGATACCGAACCGATGGCCGGCACCCTGCGCCAGGATTTGGACCATTATTTCCTGATGATCGAGGCCGGTGAAGGAAATACGCCGCAAGCCGCTGCCCTGCGCATGGAACTTCAGCACATGCTGGGGGATCATCATCCCGAAATCGAACGGGCAGACCTCCTGCTTCAGTTTTTCGCTGCCTGATCTGCTGCCGATGCGGTATATCCCCAAAACCAGCCCGCCCCGCGTGCGCTCAGACTGGATTGCAGCCCAGCAGGCAGCAGGCCTGGTGCCCCGGTATGCGGACTTCAGAGACAAAGCAGCGCTCAACGATCATCTGCGGACCGAACAGGGGCACATTTGCTGCTATTGCCAGCAGCGGATCAGCCAATCCCGGAGAGATGCGCACAACGAGCATCTGATCCCGCAGCAGGGCCCGCATGGAGACCCCTCGCAAGACGTGGCGTATTCGAACCTGTATGCATCCTGCAGCTATTCGCTGGGATTGCAGCCCGGCAAAGCCTACTGCGGCGAAGCCAAAGCAGACCGCCTGATTCCCCCGCTCATCCAGGACCCTTCCTGCGCAGCCCGTTTTGCGTACAATGTGCTGGGGGAAATCCTGCCGGCTTGCCGCAGCTACCCGTCGTATGCCGGTTTCATCGCCAACAGACCCGCGCTTCCGGCAAGTTCCCTCGAAGCGCTGCGGGTCATCGAGGTGCTGAACCTGAATGCGGCCTATCTGGTGGAAGAGCGGAAAAAGACGCTGTTTGTGCTGCTCAAATTCCTGAACGCCTTCCCGGAAGCCAGAATCCGCGCCCTGATTCCGGCGCTGGACCGCGCCGCAAGGCTCCGCGCCTTCGCCGACATGCTGCTGTTCTTCATGAACAAAGCCTGAATTACACCTGCCTACTCCCAATACTCCATGCCTGCGCGGGCAGATCCGATCCGGCGCTGCACCCTGCATACACCGTTTGCCAGGGACTTCAATACACACAAAACCCCGTCTCCGCAAAGGCCTTGCGGAGACGGCTGCACTGCAGCGGGCTGCTCAGCGCCGCGCTTTGATGGCCGGATCGGGCATGACGATCCGATTCGTGGCTTCGTCCACCACGAGGGCGATCCACGAGCCGGGCTCTTTGATCCAGTTCTGCACAGGCTGCAGCGACAGCGCATCGTGCGGGTAGCGGGGCTTGGGGAGCGCAGCGGCATACACCAGCACCAGGAAGGCCGGCGCTCCGGAGTTGGTCACGCGGGCCGTTTTGCTCATCAGGTCCTGGATCTCGAAGTTGCCGAGCCTGTCCTGGCGGGCTGCCGCCGTGCGGGGGGCTTTGACCCAGAGCAGCGAATCGTCGATCCACTTGCCGATGGGGGCCCTGGGGCTGAGCGTAGCCCGGAAGGCTTCGCGGTCGCCCTGCTGGAGGGCGCCCAGGTGGCGCTTGACGAGGGTCAGGACGGCAGGAGCCGTTTCGCCGAAGGCAGGTCCCTGCGCGAAGCCCGGACGGGCTGCCAGCAGCAGGAGGAAGAGGAATGGCAGGGGAAGCCGCATGTCTGAAACAGATTGGATGATGGGATGAAGGATCTTGCAATCATACGAAACCGCAGCCGGAAATCGTATGCCTGAACCGCGCTTTCGCCGGGCGGCTGCTGTTTTGCATGCCGGGCGCCGGGTCTTGCCGTTTCCCCGGATTCTGCCCTATCTTCGCCCCATGATCACCGGCGAACTCAAATCCCAGGTGGACCGCATCTGGGAAGCCTTCTGGACGGGCGGGATCTCCAATCCCCTCACCGTCATCGAGCAGTTTACCTACCTGCTCTTCCTCCGCAGGCTGGACGACCTGCAGGCCCTCGAAGAAAAAAAGGCCAGCCTCGCAGGCATCCCCATGCAGCGCAGCTTCTACCCCGCCGCCCAGCAGGGCCTGCGCTGGAGCCAGTTCCGCAACCTCGACCCCGAGGCCATGTACCGGCTCTTCACCCAGCCCCAGCCTGCCCACGGCGGCCTCACCGTCTTCGAGCACATGAAGCAGATCGGCGCCCAGGGCGGCGTATTCGCCGAGCACATGAAAGGCGCTACCTTCATGATCCCCACGCCCCGCCTCCTCGACCAGGTGGTGCAGATGATCTCGCGCATCAGCATGGACGACCGCGACACCAAGGGCGACCTCTACGAATACCTCCTCTCCAAAATCGCCTCCGCCGGCACCAACGGCCAGTTCCGCACCCCGCGCCACATCATCCGCCTCATGGTGGCCCTCGTGCAGCCCACCGTGCACGACACCCTCTGCGACCCTGCCTGCGGCACGGCAGGCTTTCTGGTGGAGGCCGGCGAATACTTCCGCCATCAGGAGCCCAGCCCCTTCCTCGACCCCGCCTTCCGCGAGCACTTCAGCAGCCGGATGTTCAGCGGCATCGAGTTTGACCCCGGCATGATCCGCATCGCCGCCATGAACCTCCAGCTCCACGGCATCGAGACGCCCGCCCTCAGCAGCGCCGACGCCCTGAGCGAAGCCAGCGCCGCCCTCCGCGACCGTTACAGCCTCATCCTCGCCAATCCCCCCTTCAAAGGCAGCCTCGACTTCGACGCCGTCGAGAAATCGCTGCTCCAGACCGTGCACACCAAAAAAACCGAGCTGCTCTTCATCGCCCTCATCCTGCGCCTCCTGCGCACAGGCGGGCGCGCCGCCGTCATCGTGCCCGACGGCGTGCTCTTCGGCAGCAGCAGCGCCCACCGCAGCCTGCGCGAAACCCTCGTGGAGCGGCACCGCCTCCAGGCCGTCATCTCCATGCCCTCCGGCGTCTTCAAGCCCTACGCCGGGGTGAGCACCGCCATCCTGCTCTTCACCAAAACCGGCACCGGCGGCACCGGCGACGTATGGTTTTACGATATGCAGTCCGACGGCTACAGCCTCGACGACAAGCGCAACGAGCTGGCTACCAGCGACCTCGGCGACATCCGCGCACGCTGGGCGCGGGTGCAGGCAGGCGACGCGGAGGAGCTGGCCCGCCCCCGCACCGCGCAGTCCTTCTGCGTGCCCAAAGCCGAGATTGCCGCCAACGGCTACGACCTCAGCCTCAACCGCTACAAGCAGATCGAGCACACGGAGCAGCACTGGCCGGCCCCGCAGGAGATCCTGGCGGAGATCCGGGCACTGGATGCGCAGCGGGCAGAGATTTTGTTGGACCTTGAAAAACTGCTGGGATGAAGTGGGTGAAATTACGGGATGTAGCGCACCTCTCGCGAGAAGCTATAAATCCAGAAAAAATACAACCCCAGACAAAATATGTGGGGCTTGAACATATTGATAGTGAAGGAGATATGCAACCAGAATATGTTTCAGAAGGAGATCTGGCAAGCATGAAATATGCGTTTCAACCTCACCATATACTTTATGGAAAATTAAGACCGTATTTAAAAAAAATTGGCATCCCTGGCTTCAGTGGTATTTGTAGCACAGATATTATTCCTATTGAGGTTGATGCAAGGTATATTCATAATAAATATCTAAGCCATTTTCTACGAATAGATCGGATGATAGCTCAAGCAGTCAAGGATTGCGCAGGTGCTAACCTGCCGCGTTTGAGTCCCCAAAAACTCCTTGATTTCCTCATCCCCCTCCCGCCGCTCGCGGAGCAGGCGCGGATCGCGGCCGTGCTGGACGCAGCGGACCAGCTCCGGCGGGCAGACCGGGCGCTGCTCTCGAAGTACGACGCCCTGACGCAGGCGGTGTTTTATGAGATGTTCGGGGATCCGGTGAAGAATGAGAAGGGGTGGGAGGTGAAGAAGTTGGGGGAGGTGGCGGATAAAATCACTGACGGAGAGCACCAGACGCCTAAGAGATCAGGCTCAGGCTATATGCTCCTATCCGCCAGAAATATTAAGAATAGTCTTATCGACTTAAACGCAGGGGTTGATTACGTACCTGAAGAAGAATTCAAAAGAATCATACGTAGATGTAATCCCGAAACTGGCGATATACTAATCTCATGTTCGGGTACCATTGGTAGGGTTTGCCGCGTCAGAATTACAGAACCCTTTGTGCTTGTTAGAAGTGTAGCTTTAGTTAAGCCAGATAAGAAGTTGATCGAATCTCCATATTTGGAATCGTTGCTACAGACAAATTTTATGCAAACCGTCATGGTTCGAGAGTCCAAATCATCTAGCCAGGCAAATCTTTTCACTGGACCTATAACTAAATTGCCAATCATGCTCCCACCCCTCGCCCTGCAGCAAGCCTTCGCGGCGCGGGTGCAGGCCATCGAGTCGCAGAAGGCCCTGGCAGCCGAGGCACTGGAGCGCAGCGAGGCGCTGATGGGGAGTCTGATGGCGGAGGTGTTTGGGAGCAGCAAACCCTCATAAGGGTTCCGGGCTCTTTGAGGGTTGATTATCAGGCATTTACACTTATAGTCAGCGGATTGCACTGCGTGGGCCCCCGCGCAGGGGGGCCACGCGCTCAGCCGCAGGCGGCAAGCCCTTACAAGGCCCCCTCGCGCGCAGGCACGTGCGCAGGCGAGGGGGTTGGGGGTGATCCGCCCCAGCCGCAGGCGGCAAGCCCAAAAACCGCCCGCTACAGAAACCGGTTCTCCGAGATCCATCCCTCGATCACCGCCCGGACCCGCTCCGTATCCTCCAGCACCTCATCATTCCAGAACCGGAGCATCCGGAACCCCACCGACTCCAGCTCCTGCTGCCGGACCAGATCGCGGGCCTGCTGCGCATCGGACAAATGGACGCCGCCATCCACCTCGATGAGCAGCATGAGCTCCTTGCAGAAGAAGTCCGCGATATAACGGAGGATCGGACGCTGCCGCATAAACGAATATTTCAGCCGGTTATGCTTCAGCACCTCATGCCACAGGTGCGCCTCCGCCCGCGTAGGATGATTGCGGAATTCGCTGGCACGCTGTTTCAGCGCCGGATTGTAGTGCCAGTTGTTCGCCTTGGATGCTTTCGGCAGCATGCCTGCAACATACAGCAGGAACGGCTGCGGGTGTGTATGCATTCGGGGCTATCCATTACATGCGTGGCTGGAGCTGGGGTTGCACTGCGCCGGCCGTCACCCCTCGCGCGCAGGCACGTGGAGCTGGGGGCTGCACTGCGCCGGCCGTCACCCCCCAGCCCCCTCGCCGCCGCGCTGCCCCCGCGCAGGGGGGCCCCACGCGCTCAGCCGCAGGCGGCAAGCCCTTACAAGGCCCCCTCGCGCGCAGGCACGTGGAGCTGGGGTTGCACTGCGCCGGCCGTCACCCCCCAGCCCCCCTCGCCGCCGCGCAGCCCCCGTGCAGGGGGGTCCCACGCGCTCAGCCGCAGGCGGCAAGCCCTTACAAGGCCCCCTCGCGCGCAGGCAGGTGCGCAGGCGAGGGGGTTGGGGGTGATCCACCCCAGCCGCAGGCAATTATTTCCATGCCGCACTGGAATCCTTGCAGGATTCCGGCAAAAAATTGCATTTTAAGCCAGATTCTGCCCGCATGATGCAGGCAGCAGGTCACAAGCCTGCAATAAGCTGTCTATCAAGCGATCCGATGTCCAATTTCGCCTTCCTCCTCCCCGAGTGGAAACAGCTTCACCGCTGCCTGGCCCTCGCCGAGCAGCGGGTCTATACGGAGCCCGTATCGTCCGGGCAGTACAGCCGCCTGGCGCTGGAGACCTGCGTGCACCAGATCTACCGCCTCGAAAGCATGGGGATGCCCTAC
>JANRID010000036.1:0-77311 GCA_033765305.1 Bacteroidia bacterium | reverse complement strand
GAGTTGTGCCTTCCTGAAATAGGTTGACCAACGAGGTTGAAGGTTAGAGGTCAAACAAAGAGAGCTGTTCAGGCGGTGGCAGGATGTGGGTAATGGGTACGGTAAAGATCCGCATGGGTTTCCGTTCATTGAGGGGGACTGATCGGATAGCAGCCTCGAAGGCGATGGGGGTCATTCTTCCGAGGGACTGATGGGGCCTGCTGTTGTAGCTCCCGACAGCCTGGGGAAGCCTTCTGCGGAGCTCCGCAGGGGTTCTGACGCCCCAGGGGAGGAGGTACTGGTTCTTGATGGTTCCGTTGAGGCGCTCGCAGTGGGCGTTTTCGAGCACGCTGCTGCACATGCTGATGGCGATTCCGAACTTGGTCAGCAGGCCGGTGTAGTCCTTGCTGATGTACTGGCCTCCGCGGTCGGAGTGATGGATGAGCTCCAGGCCGTAATCGCTCACCCCGCGCAGGTCAAGGGCCATCTGCAGGGCAATGAGATTGTTGGCAGCCAGCAGATTGGCTGAAGCGGCATAGCCGATGATGCGGCGGGAGTAGACATCCATGATGAGCACCAGATAGTAGAACCGCTCTCCGAGCCGGATATAGGTAATGTCGCTGACCCACACCTGGTTTACATCTGTAACTTCCCGGTCGGCCAGCAGGTTGCGGTAGCGGCCTGCCGGATGGCTGCGCGTAGTCCGCTGGGGCGCGCGGGGCGCCTCCAGCCGCAGGCCCTCGGCAGCCCCCAGCGCGATGAATGCGTCCCGTCCGATGCCCTCCGGACGGAAGGTCTCGTAGATCGTCCGCAGGCCCATGCCCGGATGCATCAGCCGCGCCTCCCCGATGAGGCCCGTGTAGAACGGAATCCGGCTCTCCTGCTCCGAACGCCGCTTCATGGCCTGGTGATGGCCCTGCTTGCTGATCCCTGCCAGCTCATAGAGCATGCTCATTGTGCAGCTGTGCTTATCCCGGTGGCTTCTGAACCATTCCAGAGCTGAGGGGAGTATTTTTTTTTAAGATCGTACCCCGCCGCCTCCGAGGCCAGCTCCAGCACCTTGCTGATGAGCTCCAGCTCCATCTGCTTCTGCCCGTAAAGCCGCTCGAGTTCGCTCACCCGGGCTTTGTAATACGCCGTCTTCACTGCTTCGCTTTCCATCTGAACCACTGTTTTAACGCCTTGCTCAACCTCCGTATACCGGTAGATCCAACGGTACACCGAGGTCCGGCTCACTCCGTAAAGCTCGCATATATCCCGGATGCTTGCCTTGCGCGTCACAATTTCTTCGGCGCGCTTGCGCTTGAACTCCTCGCTGAAGGTGCGGTTGCACTTCGAGCCCTGTAATCCCTGATTGGGTGATTCCTTTTTCATCTGGTAACTGGTTGATTTTGGTCAACCTATTTTAGGCACGCACAAGTAAGAGCCCATTTGAGGGGGTTGAGGGCAGATGGGATGCCTGTCCGACAGGGGATTGGCTCGCACGGGCTGCCTTCCGGGCAGCCTCGCAGGGGCAGTATCTCTCATGAGATGCGCGCCCTTACCGGATCAGCGTCACCGTCCCGCCGCGCTCCAGCTCGCGGCCGGAGTTGAGCCGGGCCCGCAGCACGTAGGTGTACACGCCCTCCGGCGCCGGGCCGCCGCCCGGGCCGTTGCCGTCCCAGCGGCTGTCCAGGCTGTCAAAGCGGGTGATCAGCCGCCCCCAGCGGTCGAAGAGCAGCAGCTCCATCCACACCACGCCTTCGCCCTTCACCAGGAAGGCCTCGTTCTGCCCGTCGCCGTTGGGCGTGAAGGCATTCGGCACATAGATCGAGCCGTCGAAGATCACCCGCACCTGCAGCCGGTACTCGGTGGGGCAGGCGAAATATGCGTTCCACGCTGTCAGCAGGATTTCATAGGTGCCGGTATCGGCGTAGGTATAGACGGGATTGACCGCGTCGGAGAGGCCGCGCCCGTCGCCGAAGTCCCAGCGGTAGGCCACCGCGCCGCTGCTCTGGTTCACAAACTGGATCTCCGCCTGCGACAGCAGCACGGGCTGCCCGGCGTCCGGGTCGGTGACAAAGGCCGGTACGGCCGGCGGCGTATCGCCGATCACCAGAGACAGGCTGTCCTGGCAGCCGTTGAAGTCGGTGACCCGCGCCAGATACGGCCCTGGCGGCATCGCATCGGGCGCCGCCCCTTCAAAGGCGGCGGTCCCGGTCCAGGTAAACTGATACGGCAGCACGCCGCCGGCGGCGGAGACATCCGCTGCGCCGTTGCCGAAGGTGCAGAAGGCATCCCGCAGCGAGTCGAGCCGCAGCACCAGCAGCGGCGGCTCGGTCACCTGGGCGGAGCCCGCCGCCCGGCAGCCGTTGGCGTCCAGCAATTGCAGGCCATATTCGCCGGCCGGCAGGTTCAACGCTTCCGGCGTTTGCTGCACCGGGACCGTGGACCAGGTATAGGCATACGGCAGCGTGCCGCCTGCCGCCACCGACCGGATAGATCCGCTCGATTCGCCGAAGCAGCGCACCGGCGCAGGCTGCAGCGAGACGGTGAGCGTGTCGGGTTCGGTGATGCGCAGGATGCCCAGATCCAGCAGGCAGCTGTTGGCATCCGTAACCAATACCGGGTACAGTCCCGCAGTCAGGCCTGTAAATGCGGAATCCGGCACCGGCCCCAGGCTGCCCGCCTGATAGGCATAGGGCGGCACGCCGCCCTGCACCTGGACCGCGAAGCGCGCATCGGCCAGCCCGTAGCAGGAGACCATGACCGTATCGGCAACCTGCCCCTGCAGGGCCGGCGGCTCGCTGAGCGTCACGGCGGCTTGGGCCGTGCAGGCGCTGTCGTCGCGCACGAGGAAGGTGTACAGGCCTGCCGCCAGGCCGCCAAACAGGCTGTCGGGGCCGGCTGCGCCGCCGTCCTGCTCGAAGCGGTAGGCTCCGGAGCCGCCGGCGGCATGCAGCAGCACTTCGCCCGTGAAGCCGCCGTTGCAGGCGATGTCGAGGCTGTCGGCGATCTCCAGCGTGAGCAGCGGCGGCTCGGTGATCTGCACCGGCACGAGGGCGGTGCAGGCGCTGTCGTCGCGCACGGTCACCTGGTAGCTGCCCGCAGGCAGGCCGCTGTAGGCACCCAGCGGCTGGAAGGCAGCGCTGTCCAGCGAGAAGGCGTAGCCCGGCACGCCGCCCGTCACGGCGAGCTGCACCCCGCCGGTGGCATTGCCGAAGCAGTCCACATTGCGCTGCACATCGACCGAAGCCTGCAGCGGCGGCGGTTCAAGGATATCGAAGGGGAAGCTGATCCCGCATCCGTTGGCGTCGCGCACGAAGAGCACATAGGTGCCGGCGCTGAGGCTGTCCCGGAGGCTGTCCGGCGAGAAGCTGATCCCGTCGAGCGAGTAGGCGTACAGCGGCACCCCGCCGCTGACGCTGACGGCGATCTGGCCGGTGGCATTGCCGGCGCAGTCCACATGCCGGGGCAGGCCGAGGCTGCCGGCCAGGGCAGGCGGTTCGGTCAGTTCGAAGGGAATGGGCACGATGCAGCCGTTGCCGTCCACGAGGGTGAGGGTGTCGCTGAAGGCCGGCAGGCCGCTGAGGAGCGGGCCGGGGAAGAAGCTGACGAAGTCGAACGTATAGCTGTAGGGCTGCGTGCCGCCCAGGGCCGCGAGGTAGAGCGCGCCGGTGCTGTCGCCGTTGCAGGCGATGCTCACGAGGCTGTCGATGCCGGCAGCCAGGCCGGTGGGCGTCGTGACGATGGTATCCACGCTGGCCAGGCAGCCGTTGGCATCGCGGACGTTGAGGGTGTAGAACCCTGCGAAAAGCCCGCCGAAGCTGCTGGCGGAGCCGAAGGTGCCGGTGATGCCGCCTGAATTGATCGAATAGGCGTAGGGCAGCACTCCGCCGCTGCCTGCGACCGCCAGCACGCCGGTGTTATTGCCTAGGCAGTCCACGTCCTGCCGGTCGGTGACCGCTGCGCTGAGGCTGTCGGGCTGGGTCATCACGACGGAGAGGGTATCGAGGCAGCTGCTGTCGTCGCGCACCACGAGCTGGTAGGTGCCGATGGGCAGGCTGTCGAAGAGGGCCGCAGGCTGGAAGGCGCTGCCGTCCAGGGAGAAGGCGTAGGGGAGGCTGCCGCCGGCAGCCTGTGCGGTGAAGAATCCGCTGCTGCTGCCGTAGCAGTCCACGGGGGTGAGCAGCGGGGCGAGGAGCTGCAGCGGCGCCGGTTCGGTGAGGGTGAAGACCTGGGTCTGCACGCAGCCGCTGTCGTCGCGCACGCTGAGGCTGTAGGGGCCGGCGCCGAGGCCGCTGAAGGCGGTCTGGCTGCCGAAGGGGCCGCCGTTGAAGGCAAACGCGTAGGGCGCGGTGCCGCCTGCGGCGGCGAAGGCGAAGGCGCCGGTGCTGCCGCCGGCGCAGGCGATGTTCTGCTGGGCCAATGCCTGCGGCTGGAGCAGCGGGCGCTGCGACACGGTGGCCTGCACCGCAATGGCGCAGTTGTTGGCGTCGCGGACGAGAATGGTATAGGCTCCGGCGGCCAGGCCGGTGAAGGTGCCGGAAGGCTGGGGCGTGCCGCTGCCGAGGGCATAGGTATAAGCCCCGGTGCCGCCGCTGCCGGCTGCGCTCAGGGAGCCGGTCGAAGCGCCGAAGCAGCCTACGTTCACCTGCCCGGTGAGGGCTCCGCTGAGGGGCGGCGGCGCGGTAAGCGTCACCGGGACGGTGGCGGTGCAGCCGTTGGCGTCGCGCACGACGGCGCTGTAGCTGCCGCTGGGCAGCCCGGTCAGCACCGGGCTGGGCTGGAATGCGGCGCCATTGGCGCTGTACTGGTAGGGCGGCGTGCCGCCGCCGCCGCTGAGCGTGAAGGCGCCGGTGCTGGTGCCGCCGCAGAGGAGGTTGGTCTGGCTCACGAGGGCCGCTGTCACAGGCGGAGGCGAGCCGATGGTCAGGGCGAAGGTATCCAGGCAGCCGAAGCCGTCGAGCGTGAGGAGCGCATAATCGCCCGGCAGCAGCCCGCCCAGGGTGGCCGTGCTGGTGCCGACGGTGGTCTGCTGCACCAGCCCCCCGCTGCTGGAAAAGACCGTGTAGGTGTAGGGCGGATCGCCCGGATGGGTGATGGAAATGCTGCCGTTGGCGCTGGTGGGGCAGGATGCCGGGCTGAAGCTGACGCTGGGATGCAGCTCCGGCAGCGCTTCGACCACCTCCTGCCGCGGGCCGCAGACGTTGGAGATGGTGACTGGATACAGGCCGGGCTGGGTGATGGTGAACGTAGGGCCGGTGGAGGCATCAGGCCAGAAATACGCCCCGTCGATGACCGTCGCATCCAGCACCGTAGGCTGGCCGGTGCAGATCCGCACCTGCTCCGGCAGGATGTCCTGCAGGGTATCGACGACGAAAATGGTCACCGTATCGTAGCGGAACTGGTTGCAGGCGTCGCGGATGGCGGCCACGTAGGTGGTCGTGGTGGCGGGCGTCGCGATGGGATTGGCAATGGAGGCATTGCTGAGCCCGGCAGCAGGCGTCCAGACAAAGGCATCGCCCGAACCCACCGACAGCTGGATCGATTCGCCCCGGCACACGGAGGTGTCCTGCAGCTCTTCCGTGAATGAAATGTAATCCAGGCACACGCGGTGGACGTTGTTGAAGCCGCCGGTGGCACTGGTGAAGCCCCAGAATACGTCGGGGTCGTTGTTGAAGACCGTCTGAATGATGTTGCCGGTATAGCTCAGGCGCAGCTGGCAGTCGAAATAGACCCGGAAAATAGAGGAATCCGGATTCCAGGTCACGCGGAAGCGGTGCGGAAGGCAGTCTTCGACATTGTTCGAGTTGCCTGAAATCGGCACAGGCCCCGCGAGGTTGTTGGCAGACAAATGGTTCACTACCCCGTTGTACATCAGGGCCATATGGTCGTAGGCGGGATCGTTCAGGTTTGTATTCTGCCAGGTATCCAGTTCTACCGCTACGGAAGGCTGGATTCCCAGAAACCCGATCCCTTCTCCTGCGGTGCCCACACTCGTGCTGACCTGCTGCAGCACAAAGGCCAGCCCGTCGGCGCCATCGGCGTCTTTGCACCCCAGCACGATATCGAAATACAGGTCGAAAGGCTCGCTGATGTCCACCTGGTTGGGATACCAGATGGAGCCGCTCTGGAAGTTCAGGGCGCTGGTGAGCTGGTAGCAGGACCCGTTCTGAAAGGCGGAGCCGTTTACGACAAATTGAGCCTGCAGCGGCCTGCATACGAGCAGGGAAGCGAAGGCAAGGCAGATACGGAAGATTCGGTTGTTCATGCAGCAATCAGCAGAGCGGTCCAATTCATCTGTGAATATAGCAATTATTGCGGCGAAGTCCGGGCTTCCCCGCCCCCCTGAGCAATGGTTTTCGGATGGGCAAAGATGGCTGTGCAAAGGTTTGAGAACGTATACAGGAGCTGCATGTCGCAGATTCGATTAACTTTTTGCCGATTATTGCGTTAGAATTTATGTATTTGTAAATGCAAGCCTATGTTTTTTAGAAACTTTGCATTTCTTGCCGCAGCCATCCTCACCGGTTTCCGTCTGGCAAACGCCCAGGAAAACCGTGCGTTCGAGCTGTTTGCATCGAATGAACCCGTCCGGATCGAGCTGTCCTTCGACATGCGCAAGCTCGTCGGCCAAAAATACAACGACGAGTACCAGAAAGCGGACATCACCCTGACCCTGCCCGACAGCAGCACCGAGTCTGCTGCCATCCGCATCAAGGCCCGGGGCGAATTCCGCCGCCGCTTCTGCGCGCTTCCGCCCATTTTCCTCAATTTCAAGGATGCCGACCTGAGCCACCCCGCGCTCAAAGGCCTGGGCAAGGTCAAACTGGTGACTACCTGCCGCTATCAGGCGCAGTACGAGCAGTACCTGTTCCAGGAATACCTCGCCTACCGCGTCTTCAACGAGCTGACGCCCATCAGCTACCGGGTGCAGCTGGTGCAGATCCGCTTCACGGATGTGTCCGGGCGCAGCGAGCCGTTTGAGCAGTACGGCTTCCTGATCGAGGAAACCAAGCGCATGGCCGAGCGCAATGCAGCTTTCGAGCTCGAAACCGAAGTGGTGCCCGAGCGCCAGCTCGACCGCGAGTACATGACGATGGTCTATGTGTTCGAGTACCTCATCGGCAATACCGACTGGTGGGTGCCCAACAGCCACAACGTGCGCATCCTCAAGCCTAAAGATCCGCTGGATCTGCGCACCTACGCCGTGCCCTACGACTTCGACTTCTGCGGCATGGTGAATGCGCATTACGCCTCCCCCCACGATGAGCTGCCCATCGAGCGCGTCCGCGAGCGCCTCTACCGGGGCCTGTACCGCACGGAGGAGGAACTGCGGGAGGCGTTCGGCCATTTTGAGCTGCATAAAGCCGATATCTACCGCATCTACGAGGATTTCCCCTACCTGCGCCCCGAGCAGCGCAAGCAGTCGCTGGCTTATCTGGATGAATTCTACCGCACCATCCAGAATCCCTACAAGGTAGAGAAGGAATTTCTGCAGGCTTCCCGCCGCTGAAACGGAACCGGGGCGGCTGATGCCGCCCCGGTTTCATCCAATCGGTCTGGATCTTCCGGATTTACTGCCGGATCATGGCCCGCACCTGCTGCAGGCTCCCTGTCTGCAGCCGGCAGTAGTAGGCCCCCGGCGCAAGCTCCGCGCCCATCAGCGTCCAGCTGTAATCCCCGGCCGGCAGGTCGCCGCTCACAGGCGTCATCAGCAGCTTGCCGGCGCTGCTGAATACCTGCAGCAGGGTCTGCCCGCCTGCCGACTCGAAGGCGATCCGCGTCTCGTCGGTGAAAGGGTTGGGGTAGTTGACCAGCAGCAGTTGGCCGGCCTGCTGATTGAGCTCCCGCACGCTGTCCGGCACGCAGGTGGACACGCGCACGAGGGGCAGCGAGGGGAAATTGTGCAGGATAACGCCCTGCATATCAGGCTCCGGCACGCAGAACCAGTCGCGCAGGACCGTCGCGTACACCGACCGGAAATCGAACTGCATCGGGATATTGTCCTCCGCATCCGCCGAGGCCGGAATCACCGGATTGCTGCCGAGCACGCCGCCCTGCACCGCATCGCCGAAGAGTAAGAGGGGCGCAGCGGCTCCGTGGTCGGTGCCCAGGCTGTTGTTGGCGATGATCCGCCGCCCGAACTCGGAGACCGTCATGGTCAGCACCCGGTCGGCCACGCCCTGCTCGCGCAGATCGGCCTGGAAGGCCGCGAGGGCGTTGGAGAGCAGCGTCAGGAGGCTGGCATGCTGCCCCTTGCTGTGGTCGGCGGGGTCCACCTGGTTGGCGTGGGTGTCGAAGCCGTCGATATGCACCAGATAGACGCGGGTCCGCAGCCCGCCTGCGATGAGCCGCGCCACGATCTTGAGCTGATCGGCGAGGTAGTTGCGGGCAGGATAATTGCGCTGACGGGTCACGCGGCTGAAGGCGCTGGTAATCGAATTGCCGTAGAGGCGGGACTGGTTGGCGACGAGGCGCAGATAGGCCAGCTGCTCGCCGGCGGGCGTCGGCGGCACCGGCGCCGGAATGCCGCCGATGTAGTTGTAGAAGCTGCTCGGATCCGAAATGGCCATGCCCATGCCGGCCATCGGGCCCTGGAGGGTCAGCGAAAGCGAATACCCGATCTCGATCGCCAGCGGGTCCGGCATGGTCGGATTGGGATAGCCTGCCGGAAAATTGGGGTACTCGTAGTGGAGGTAGCGGCCTGTCCAGCCGCTGTTGAGCACCTCTTCTGCGTCCGAGCCGGTCATCCAGATGTCGGTGGAGCGGAAGTGGGAGAAATTCTGGTTGGGATACCCCACCGACTGCAGGATCTGGGCCCTGCCTTCGTCAAAGAGGGTCCGGATGCCGCCCATGCTGGGATGCAGGGCGAGGGAATCGAGGCCGCTGAGCGGCAGCAGCTGCGATTCAGGCAGGATGACCTGGCTGCGGAGGCGGTTCAGCTGGCTGTACTGGTCGATGGGCACGACGGTATTGAGCCCGTCGTTGCCGCCGCCGAGCTGGACGATGACCAGCACGCGGTCGCCCTCGCCGGCCTGCGGCGCCAGGGCCTGCATGACGGGCGAGCTGTGCGCCAGCGCCCGGAATGAAAACCCGTTGACAAGCGCCGGCAGCAGGACGCCGGCGGAGGTGTATTGTACGAAGTGTCGGCGGTTCATAGCGGGCAGGCCTTACATCAGGTGGAATTCCTCTAGCTGGAGCACAAACAGGTAAAAAGCCTTCAGGCGGGTTTCCACCGTGAAACGCTTCATCTCGTCCGCGGGGTCCAGCGCATAGCTGACCCAGGCCGCAGTCCAGTAGTAGTCGCTTTGCTGGTTGGAGAGCAGGATCGACTTCAGGTGCCGCCGGACCTCTGCGGTGAAGGGAATGCCGAAGAAGTACGATTCGACATCGTCGATCAGCGCGTTGGGATCTTCGGGCTGGGGCAGGGTAGCGGTAAATGCGACGGTATCCAGCCGTGCCTGGTAGGTGTCGGTCGAAAATCCGTAATAGAGCAGGATCTCGGCCACCTGCGCGCGGCGGGGCAGGGTGTCGGTGGTGGCCCAGTAGCGGTCGAACTGCGGGGCCTGGTACCAGGCCGGCCAGCCGGCCACATTCGGCGGGTCGCCGGGGTCCTGGAGCAGCGTGATGAGGAAATACCACAGGTAGGTCCGCAGCGTAGCGCCGTCGCGCAGCAGGTCCGGCCCCGGAAATTCGATGCCGAAGCTGCGGCACATGCCCAGCAGGTACTCGGCCGGGCTTTTGATCACGGCGCCCTGCACGGCGCTGTCGTAGAAATGCGCGCTCTTCAGCAGCGCCGAGAGCACGGGCAGGATCTCGTATCCGCTGTCGCGGAAGAGCTGCGCCAGCGGCTCGATGACGCTGGTTTCCACCGCCTCGTCGATCTCGTGGTTCACGAAATAGCGGTACAGCTTCCGGCAGATGAATTTGGAGGTTTCTGCCTGCTCGAAGAGCATGTCCAGCAGGTCGTCCAGTTCCTCTGCCCCTGCTGCGCCGCTGCGTCCGGTGATGCGCTGGCTCTGGTAGAAGGACGAAAACTGCTTGTCGTAGGGATCGTGGAAATAGGGCTCGAAGAAGGAGGCAGCGGTCTCCCAGTTGACCCGCCAGCCGGTGAGCACGCGGGCGGCGGCCCGCACATCGCCCTCCGTGTACTGCGAGCCCGGCCCTTTGCCCAGGCAGAAGAGCTCCTGCAGCTCGCGGGCGTAGTTTTCGTCGGGGGCGTCTTTTTCGTTGAAGGCGCCGTTGAGGTAGATCAGCATCAGCGGATCGAGCGTCACGGCTTTGACCAGCGCCTTGAAATTGCCCAGCGCATGGGTGCGGAGCAGGGCCAGGTGGCGGTAGCACATGCGGGCGTTGAAGACGCCGACCATTTCCGTCGCGAAATGGTTGTGCCAGAACATGACCATTTTTTCCTCGATGGTCATGGGCTGGGTGAGCATGCGGCTGATCCACCAGCCTTTGAGCGACACGATGCGGTAGTATTCGAGGTCGTTGTTGTAGGGCGCCTCGACCCAGGTCTGGCCGAAGGGCACCTGGGGGTCGCTGATCTGGTCGTTGGCGTAGTCGTTTACAGGCGGAGCCGGCGCGGGGCCGGTCTGGAGCAGGAGATCGGCGGCCTGGCCGGCATCGAGGGCAGCCAGCTGCCCGATTTCGCCCAGCCGGGGCCCGAAGAGGGTGCGGCGCAGCAGATGCGCTGCCTGTGCGCGGGTCCAGGGGCCGCTGTAGGGCGCCAGCCCGGACTGGATGCGCTTCGGGCTGCGCCGCAGCGAGAAGAGATCGCGGCGTGTAAGGGTTTCCGGCATATCGGGAACGCTAAGCGTAAAGGTCTGCTCAATATAACGAAAATTTTGCGTATATGATGCATGCGCGGGCACGCGTGCAAGACCGGCATGCCTTCAGGCCGGGCTTCGTGCGCGGTACGCCTGCATCCGGGGATGCCACAAGGCTGGCGGGTCAGTTTCCCGTCCACCCCGCAAGCGATTCCGATACCGTTCTGAACGGCATGTCGTGGAGCTCGTCGCTGGCGTCGCTGAATTTGACAATGACGGTCCGGGTATGGGGGTTGATATAGAGAAACTGCCCTCTGTGCCCGTCGGCGTAGTAGTCGCCGACCGGCTCCAGCGTGGAAAACCACCAGAAGCAGGACTGGGCGGGCTGCCACCACGTATCGAGGACCGGGGCTGCCCGACGGAGCTGTTCGGTGCCGGTAGTGCGCCGTATCCAGTCCCGGGGAATGACCTCGGCGCCATTCCATTGGCCTTCATGCGCATACAGCAGCCCGATTTTAGCCAGGTCGATCGCGGTGCAGTGGAAGCTCGAAGCGGCCTTCACCAGGCCGTTCCGCTCATCTGTGCTCCAGTAGGCATCGTATTCTGCGCCGATCTGCTGCCAGACAGCCGCTGAAAAAAAGCCGGACAGGTGCTGGCGGGTTGCACGTTCGAGCGCCCAGGCAAGCAGGACGGGATCATGGGATTTGTACTGCCGGTGTGTGCCCGGCAAAGACTGGAAGTCCGATCTGGAGATATACCGCTGCTGATCAGGGGTGTAATACATCAGGTTGTTGTCGCAGAAAACATCGGTCCAGCTCCTGAAGGTGGAATAGGCCAGCCCCGACCGCATGGCAAGCAGATCATCGAGGGTCAGCTTTTGAAAATACGGATGCCGGGCGGCCAGCTCGGGAATATAGGCCGTGACGGGCGTGTCTGTCCGTATTTCAGGATATGCGCGGATTGCAGCCCCTGCAAGCACCGACAGGATAGATTTCGAGACCGAAAAGGTGCAGTGAATCGCCGAGTCCGAGTATCCGTCGAGATATTGCTCATAGACCAGGGTGTCGTGGTGGATGATGATGCATGCTTTGGTCTGGGTCTGGGCAAGGTATTCCGGAAACGGAATCAGGTTCCGATGAATCGGATGCCGCAGCCGGAGGGTGTCGAGGTGCGGCGCCCATCGGCCGGATGCCGGGAGGCGGAAGGGGCTGCCTGCTTTGCGGATGGTATCGTTCACAAATATCCGGTAGTCGTCTACGCCAGGGTATCCATACCGGATCACCCGCAGGTGGGCGGTGCAGGAGAACAGCAGCAGGGCACCCGCCATGGCGGCTCCCCATAGCCTGCCCCGGAATCTATGCCGTGAAATCATATCGGAGGGGTATGTACGGCCTTGTACGGACGCACGCGGCTGTGCGTTGGCTCCCGCCGCTCCGGATTGTACGCCTCCGTCTAAGACATGAGAACCGGCAGGCGTATGTTTGGCGCTGTACCTGATAAACGAAAAACACATGGAACCTCAAGCTTCGCCCGCAGCAGGCGGCCTCATGACGCACCGCGTCCACAAATTCTGGCTCAAGATCACCTCGGTAGCCGTCTGGTCCTTCGGCCCGGTATTTTTTCTGGGCACGATGGCCGCCACCCAGGAGCCTGCGCGCCTGACCCTGGACCTGCTGAGCTGGCCTGTGGACGGGGCCACGCGCTGGGATTCGCCCGATACCCATTTCCTCTCGGCCCTCACGGGCGGCTTCCTGATGGGCTGGGGCGTGATGGTCTGGTGCCTTTCGGCCTGGGTCTATGACCATGCGCCCGAAGCCGTGCGCCGGAGCGTGCTGGCGGGGCTGCTGGCCTGGTTTGCCGTGGACAGCACCGGCTCTGTCGCCTCCGGCAACGCGTCCAACGTGCTCTTCAACGTGCTGGTGCTCCTGATCGCCGTGGGGCCGCTCTGGCGCCCGGCGCGGGGCTGACGCGGCCGGCTCTCAGCCGGCGTGCTCCACCGGCGCCAGATCCGCAAGCTCCGCATCGGTAAACACCCGCGAGCGGATCATGAACCGCAGGCCCAGGGGGATTTCCAGGGAAAAACTGGCGCCCCGGCCCGGCGATACATCCACCGTCAGGTGGGTGTGCTGCCAGTATTCAAACTGGTCTTCGGCCATGAAAAACCCGCAGCCGTCCACTTCGCCGAGTTTTACGTCGCCGGGGCCCAGGATGAAGTCCCCCTGCTGGAAGCACATCGGGGCAGATCCGTCGCAGCATCCGCCGCTCTGGTGGAACATCAGCTCGCCGTGGCGCTCCCGCAGCGTGCGGAGCACCTCGCGGGCAGCTTCGGTGATGGCAATTCTGCTTACAGGCATGGCAGGAAGGGTAAAGAAAGAAACAGGGCGGGCTGGCCCGGAGGGCCGGCCCGCTTCCTGCTCGTCGAACTACAACTACAGGATATCAGAAAAATCCGAGCTTGCTCTGGCTGTACGAGATCAGCATGTTCTTGGTCTGGCGGTAGTGGTTGAGCATCATTTTGTGCGTCTCCCGCCCGAAGCCCGACTTTTTGTACCCGCCGAAGGGCGCATGCGCCGGATAGGCATGGTAGCAGTTGACCCAGACCCGGCCGGCCTCGATGGCCCTGGGCACCTGGAACATCTGGTGCGCATCGCGGGTCCAGACCCCGGCGCCGAGCCCGTACAGGCTGTCGTTGGAGATGGCGATGGCTTCCTGGGCCGTTTTGAAGGTGGTGACGGACACCACAGGCCCGAAGATTTCCTCCTGGAAGACGCGCATCTGGTTGCTGCCCTTCAGGATGGTCGGCTTGATGTAGTAGCCTTTCTCCAGCCCGCTGTTGAGGTTGGCGGCGCAGCCGCCGGTGAGCACCTCGGCGCCTTCCTGCCTGCCGATGTCGATGTAGGAGAGGATTTTCTCGAACTGGTCGGATGAGGCCTGGGCACCCATCATCGTATTGAGGTCCAGCGGATGCCCCATCCGGATGGCTTCGGTGCGGGCGATCACGCGCTCCATGAATGCGTCGTAGATATCCTCCTGCACCAGCATGCGGGAGGGGCAGGTGCACACCTCGCCCTGGTTGAAGGCAAACATCACGGCGCCTTCCACACATTTGTCGAGGAATTCATCGTCCTCATTCATCACCGAGCTGAAGAACACGTTGGGCGATTTGCCGCCGAGCTCCATCGTGACCGGTATCAGGTTCTGGGAGGCATACTGCATGATGAGGCGCCCGGTGGTGGTTTCGCCGGTGAAGGCGACCTTGGCGATGCGCGGCGACTGGGCGAGCGGCTTGCCGGCCTCGACGCCGAATCCGTTGACGACGTTGACGACGCCGGGCGGGATCAGGTCGCCGATGACCTCCATGAGCACCATAATCGAGGCAGGGGTCTGCTCGGCAGGCTTGATCACCGTGCAGCAGCCGGCGGCCATGGCCGGAGCCATTTTCCAGGTCGCCATCAGGAGGGGGAAGTTCCACGGAATAATCTGGGCCACCACCCCGATCGGCTCGTGGAGGTTGAGCGATACGGTCGTCGCATCCAGCTCGGCTACGCCGCTTTCTTCTCCGCGGATCACGCCGGCAAAGTAGCGGAAATGGTCCACCACCAGCACCAGGTCGGCACCGGTCGTTTCGCGGATGGCCTTGCCATTGTCGATCGTTTCGACGGCGGCGAGATACTGGAGATTCGCCTCGATCCGGTCGGCGATCTTGAGCAGCAGGTTGGAGCGCTCCGTGACGGAGGCCTTGGACCATGCGGGGAAGGCCGCATGCGCCGCATCCAGGGCAATATTCACATCCTGCTCGCGGGAGCGGGCCACCTGGGTGAACACCTGCCCGTCGACGGGCGATGTGACGTCGAAATACTCCCCGCCTGCGGGCGCCACCCAGGCGCCGCCGATATAGTTGTCGTAGCGGGACTTGAACGAAGGCCGGGCAACGAGGGTGCCGGATTGCAGCGTAGCAGCAGACATAGCGTAAACGTGAGTTAGGAGTTGTCCGTTGGAATACCCAAATCTACCCGGATCCGGGCCGGATCTGTTTCACGCATGTTTCGTTCGACTTGTACAATTGTCTCATTTTGAGATCTTGCCTGCTCCGGCGTATTGGTATCTGAAGATTTCTGCATATATTCATGAACTGTTCAGCTGCCATGCAGGGGCAAACGGGGATTCCGGCGCCTTTCGCCCTGCATCCGCAGGCTGTTTCAGGGACTACTGCTACTTACAATGACCCGTCAGGAACTGATCCCCCTGGTTGAAAGCCGCCATGCCTGGACCCTGGACCGGGCTGAGCTGAGCCTGTACGAGACGAGCATGGAAGCCTACCGGGTGCCGCTGACCTTCCGCGACCCGGTGGTGACGAGCATGATCATGGGCAAGAAGGTCATGCATCTCGAAGGCCGGCAGCCTTTTGAATACCTGCCCGGCGAGGCCCTGCTGATGCCCAGCAACGAGCCCATGCACATCGACTTCCCGGAGGCCACCCTCGGCGGCCCGACCAAATGCCTGGCGCTGACGATCTCGCCGGAGTTTATCCGCAGCACCCTGGACCAGTTTGCAGCCAGCATCCCGCGGCTGGAGGAAAGCGGGCCCTGGGCCTGGTACGACCGCAATTTCCACTTTACCCAGTCGGCGGATGTGCACTACACGCTGAACCGGATTGTCCGGATTTTCCAGGAAAACCACGCGGCGAAAGACCACTTCGCGGAATCGGCGCTGCAGGAGCTGCTGCTGCGCGTCATGCAGACGCATGCCCGGCATCTGCTGATCCGCCATTGCCAGGCGTTTTCCTCCCACCACCGGCTGGCCTATGCGGTGGAGTACATCCGCGCGCACCTGGACCGGCAGATCCGGATCGAGAAGCTCTGCGACCAGGCCTGCCTGTCGCGGGCGCAGTTTTACCGCGCCTTCAAGCAGGAGTTTGGCCTCTCGCCGGTGGATTTTGTGAATCAGGAGCGGGTGAAGCGGGCCTGGAACATCCTCAGGCAGCCGGGCAAATCGGTCACGGATGCCTGCTACGAATCCGGCTTCAACAGCCTTTCCTACTTCAACCGTGTATTCAAGCGCTGGACGGGGCTGGCACCCTCTCAGCACCTCTCCAGTCGGGGGCAGGCCGGGCCAAGACCGGCGTGAGGAAAGGCGCCGCATGCGCTCACGCGCGGGCCCGCGCAAGGCATGCCGGCCGGGACTTATGAGCCGTAAGGCCTGAACCCGCGGAGGCTACTTTGCCTCCAACTGGGCTCTTATGCCCCCGGCGTCAATCGCCTCCCATTGCTCTATGATTTTGCCTGCGCTCAGCCGATAAAAGAACATCTGCTGAAAGTGCACCTTTTTTTGGGCCGCAGGCAGTCCAAACATTTCGCTTCTCGCCGTGCCCGTACCGGCCGTATTCACGGCAACCATGTCCCCCTGGGCAAGGATATGGACCAGGGTGTATTGAACATCAGGCATAGCCGTAAAAACCCACCGTAACGCGGCTGTATGCCCGCTGTCCGCATCGCTGCGCACATCTCTCCCGTCCATGGTATGCCAGATGTAGGGCTCCTGAAAAAACGCGCCCTTTCGGCTCAGGTTGTGGGCATTGATCACCTCATCAAAATACCGGACGATTACGGTTGCATTGTTTTCATGCAACGCCAGGTCCTGTCCGAAGGAGGGCAAATACCCAACGTGAAATACAGCAGCAGTGAAAGCACTGAGTGCGAGCACAGTACAGTTTGCGGGCAGAAGATGCGGTTTCATATGGGTCCTGTAATCAGACGATTTCCTGAAGTGCATGCAGGTTCCGCGTGCGTACCCTGCTGCTTCAGGACAATATACGCATACGCACTGTCCCGCGCAAGGCCTGCCCGCAGGGCTGTAGCCCGCTATCTTTTCCAGTTCTCTACGCGGAGCCCCGGAATGGCTTCGTAATGCCTTTCGTTGTTGGTGATCAAGGTCAGCCCATTCTCGATGGCAATGCCGGCTATCAGCATATCAGCGGTCCCGATCGTGATGCCTCTCTGGCGAAGGCTGGCGTAGAGGCTGGCTGATATGCTGGCCGATGCTTCGGAGATATGTATGACCGTATTTTCATTGGCGAAATTTTCAAAGGCCTGGAGTTGCCGCTCCGCTTTTTTGAATTTGAGGCCCGCAATGATTTCGTAGTAGGTAATGATGGACAGGTTGACCTGGGGAAATGCCTCAAGGTAGTCACCCATTCGGGCAGCTACCTGCGCATCACCCTTGAAATAAAAGGACAGGATGTCGGTATCGATCAGCGCTTCCGTCACACCTTACTGGATTGGACGATCCTGGGCCCGGGTCTCATGCAGGTTGTCTGTAAGGCTGTCCCAGAAGTCCTCGCCGAGGTCTTTCCACGATCCGGCCAGCTTGAGGGTATTGTGTTTGGACCTGTCCGGATGACTGGCTGCACCCAATACCCGATTGAGTTCCGTCAGCTGGTCTATGGACAGCCGCTGGATTTTTCCGATCAGATAGTTCCTCAGCCGATTCGTGGTGGTCATGTGTCAAGCATCAAAAATACCCTATGCGCCAGGGCCGGCAGCACGCAGATTCAAGTAGCAATATACGCACACGCCCTGTCCCGCGCAAGGCCTGCCCGAAGGGCTGCGGCTGGCTGCGGGACACACTCGGCACCCGGACAGAGCGGGGGCTTGCGGGGAATGGTTGAGGCGTTGCGCACGTTAGGGGCGGTTGCGCACTGCCGCACCTGCTGCTTGCCGCTGTTATCTGCCGCTTTTCTTGTTGAGTTCTGCATATGTCTTCATAAATATCGGGGTCTCTACATGGTATTTCCGTCCCTCTTTAATCACATACCCAGTTAATGATTCCAATTCGGTAGCCGGTTTATGGGCTTGAAAGTCTGAATGCATTGAAGAGGTTGCTTCAAAGGGCAATGCCTTTAATTGGGTTAAAGTCTTTTCTGCTATATCGCCCGGAATAACAATTTGTTTTGCTTTTGCCAACTGTATGACTTCTTCAATCAGCATGGATACCGTTGCAAGTTTTTCCTTGTCGGAAACCAGTTCTCCTATGCAGGTGTCAAAATAGGAGGTCGCCGTTGCAACCGGGGAAATGAAAATAAACTTTTCCCAAATAACGGATGTAATGTTTTCGGATAATGACGCTTCAATAGCTGCCTCCTGCAGCAGCTTTTCAAGTAACCGTAGCCGGTCGTTTGCAAAATTATCAAGGCCGAAATATATTTTTTGAATGTTGCCGGTGTTTTCAATCACACCAGCTTTTTTCAAACGCGAAACTATATAAGCACAACCGTCCAGAACAAGGTTGTCAGGAAGAATGTCTTGTATTCGTTCTCTGCTATCCACTCCATTAAGCAGCGGCAAAACAATCGTGTCTGGATCTATGCAAGGTCGTAGATGCTGAATAGCCATTTCAAGGCCGTAGCTTTTCGTTGCTATGATAGCAAAGTCTGCAATGCCAATTTCGGCCGGATTTTCTGTAGCTAACGATGGCCTGGCGATAAACTCACGATTGCCTTGTATGACCTTCAGGCCATTGTCCTGAATTTCTTTTACGTGTTCCCCCCGGGCAAAAAAGTTAATTTCAATATTTTCATTTTCATAAAAATGTTTTGCCAATAATCCACCAAAATACCCCCCGACTCCGCCAACCCCTGCTAGTATTATTTTAGTTTTTTTCATAAAATAGCATATAGCATCTGCATTGCCGCAGCGCCCGACATACATCCAGATTACCCCCTGTACGCAAGATGCATGCGGCCATCCCGCAACTGCCGGGCATCTTGACGCAGGCCGGAGCCCCCCCCTCCAAAGAACTTCCCCCCAACCTACACAGCTCCCGCCACAAAGTCAATCCCCCGCCCGATCCCTCCGGCCTGGCGGCAGCCATGCGGCTGGATATGAGATATTTTGCACGTACCAAACGAATAGGTATCTTGCTGGGGATAATACGACTTGAACCTAACCAAAGGCCATCAGCACCCGGCGTTGAAGCAGTAGCCATGGATTCTTTTTCCGAAATCATACGTCAGTACATAGATCCGACGCAGGCGGAATTGAATCATATTCTTCAGCATTTTAGGATCAGGGAAATTAAAAAAGGAAGATTTCTGGTTCGCAGCGGGCAGATCAGCAAAGATTTTATCTTTATCGAAAAAGGCTGCCTCCGGGTTTTTTGGGAGAAAGACAACAGCGAAGTAACCGGCTGGTTTGCTTTTGAGGACGACTTTTTCTGCGAGCTAAGCAGTTTCATCCCGCAGCAGCCATCAGCCTTCGGCGTTCAGGCGATTGAAGATACGATGATTCTGTATATCAGTCAGTCAGACATGGAAAAGCTGTTTGCAGAGACTCCAATATTCGAAACATTCATTCGAAAATTTTGGGAGCAGGTAATTTGCCATCTGGTAGCCAATGTGGTCTCTTTTCAAACCGAAACCGCTGAGCTGCGCTATGAGAAAGCCCTGAAGCATCCTAAGCTGCTGCAGCGCGTCCCGCTCAAATATATTTCCTCCTACCTGGGCATCACGCCTTCTTCGTTGAGCCGGCTTCGCAGGCGAAAGTAGCGAAATTGCCATAAGGCAATTTTGGGTGTCTGACAAATCCTGTGTTTTGCAGCAACACAGTAACCTGCTAATATGAAAAAGCGAAGCACCCTCGCACCCCTGGCAATGACTGCCTACTTTTTGCTGGCCTTCTATATCTACGGCGCCACTGTCATGGAAGTATTTGTGTACTACCCGGCTTGGCGCCATATCCATTCGGATTGGATTACATTCAAAAAACTGGTGGATTCATTGATCATTCCACGATACGTCGTGCCTACGATGCTGGTGTATATTCCGCTTGTCACCATGTTCTGGCACCGGAGCAAGGCACTGCCTGTATGGACCATCTGGGCTTCTCTGGCAGGGTACATCATCCCCACAGTTTCAACTGTGATGGTGCAGCTCCCGCTGCAGTTCAAATTGGAGGAGGGTTTCGATCAGGCGCTGTATGAAAAATTGATATGGACAGACTTGTACTATCGGCAAATAGCGGCCTTCCTCGGGTTTATGCTGAGTGGATATATGCTATTCCGGGTGCTGCGGCAAGCGGACTGAATAGGGAGGCCTGCCCGCAGGGCGGCCCCGTCCGCGCACGCATCTGGCCTGCTCCTCAAAAACCGTCCGTGCGCGCCGCATCATCCAGCACCAGCAGCCAGTCGTGGCCGGGGCCCGATGAAGGCGGGGTGAATGCCGCAAAGCCCGAATTGGCGAATTCGCCGGCCGGTTTGGTGGTGCCTTCGCGCGGATCATACCAGGCGGCCCGCACGCGCGCGCCGGAAATTTTGCTCATGACAACCCTGACCGGCTGACCCACCGACAGATACACCAGCAGAAAGCTGCCGTCGCCGGCTACGGCCGCCCGGATGTGGGTGCTGTCTGCGGGATTGTGGCCGTACACGGCAGACTGGTCGGGAAGCAGTTTTGAAAAATCGCGGGCCTCGAACAGCTTCCGCACATGGCGGATGTCGTCGGCGCCGGGGCGGTCCATGGATTCGCGCCAGTCGTACAGGCAGGGGATCGCGATGTCGCCGCCCTTCCTGAACATCTGCCAGATGGCGTTATTCCCGTAGGTGTAGCCCGCTGCACCGGCCAGCAGATTCCAGTAGGCATGCACGCGCACATCGTGGGCGCCGATAAACCCGCGCGTGAAATAGGCAGGGTCTTGGATCAGCTTATTGCTGTCGAGCACCTGGGGCGGCACCCGCAGGGGGTCCGACCAGTCGCAGTATTCCCAGAACCTGACCGCGATGTCTTCATACGCGGGCTCGCCGTCGATGGCCGGCTTGGCGGGCTGCAGGCTGTAGTCGTGCTGGGCGTACCGGTACACCTCGTTGTAGCGGCGTGCGTGCCCGCTCTGGTAGAGATTGAAATCGAACCAGGGTTCATTGTGAAACCACTCGCTGGAGGACCTTTCGCCCCGGGGATGCATGCTGATCAGGTGATTGCCGCCATCGCCGGCGCGCAGCCCTTCGGCCATGGATTTCCAGATGAGAAAGGCGGTGTCGCTGTGCACATTGCGGTCGCCGCCCAAGATCCAGATGACGGGCTTGTCCTGGTAGCGCTTGCCCAAAAACTCGCCATATTCCCGCGCATTTTCGATGGTGAAGACGATGGGGCCTGCCGCCGGGTTTTCATTGGGGATTTTATCGCCCCAGGCAGGCAGCATGCCGATGTACAGCCCCAGCGCTTCGGCCTGGTTCACGATGAAATCCACATGCTCGAAATACGCTTCGTTGGGCCGGGCCGGGTCGAGATCGTGCAGCGGAAGCGCCCCGTACGCGTTGGGCGTCCGGAGCCCGTCGTTTTCCGCCAGCACCACCGCCTGGATGACCGTGAAGCCCTTCTCTTTCCGGTTTTTCAGGTATTCCGAAGCCTCCTCGCGGCTGAGCCGGTGAAACAATTCCCAGGCCGTGCATCCCAGATACAGAAAGGGTTTTCCGGCAGCATCCTCCAGGTAGCGGCCGTTGGCGCTGACGGCGAGGAATCTGCCGGGCCGGGTTTTCCCGCCGCCGCAGGCCCCGAGCATCAGCGCGAGCAGCGCCAGCACCGCCATGCGCTTCCGCAGGATGCCAGCTGTCCAGGGGGCTGCAGTCGGTTTTTCCATAGGTCTGGGTCTATGTGTGGTCTCTGCTGCCGGTGCCTGCGTGATGCAGGATGCGGAGATGGGAAGATAGGCAAATTGGGGGGGATGGGCAAGGGGGGGAGCAGCTACAAAAAGTTAGCGTTTTTTGCCACAAATGTTGATGCGGAGAACCAAACTTTGATTAACCACAAATGTGTCTGCGGGGCACTGAACCGCCAATTTCTTGTAGGTGCTGTTGTGCACAGGCTTTCTTATTACCATTCCAGTTTTCCTCTTCTCCAAAACACAAATGCCATAATATTCAACAATACTGATAGTCCAATTACCACCAAACCGAGCTGTTTTTGAAATCCACTTCTAACGAAATATGGTTGTTTGTTTTTATCTATGAATTGCGCAAATCGGTTTAGTCCAATATTTCTTGTGTTCGAAGTTTCGTAATAGTAAATATCAATTTCGTCTCCGACCGTTAAATCGTCTATTGTATTTTCAGTCGGTTCACTATTAGGTTCATAAATTTCAAACAGGTACGGGTAGGAGTCAATTTTTAGGTATCGAAAATCTCCCTTGTGTCGCGTTGGGAGGTTTTGGAATTCTTTGTCATAGTACTCAAAAATTCCCGTGGACTTGTCATATTCTGTCTTGTCCTTTGAATTGTTGATAGTTACAAAAATTCCAAGTCCGAGTACTATAATAGAAGCGAAAATCACTCCGCGAACACTAATTATTATTGGCACTACCATTCTTTCGTTCTTTTAGCTTGTGCATAATGTTCTGCTAGTTGGCGCTGTTCGGGACAGCTGAACCAAATGTATCAATTGAATCTTGATTTCCCAAGCTTCCGTGATCTTTCTGGAGATCTCGAATACCCGAATAGCGCTAACTAGTTGTTGGCTGCTGTGATGCTGTCCGGAGATTTGTCATTATGGTTACTTGATAGCTTGTTTAATGGCTTGCCTAATCGTCTCGCTGTCGTTTGAACTTTCTTTTAAAATGCTGATCACAAAATTAAAGAATTCATTATTCTTTGAGGCAAGTCCGCAAAGTTGGGCAAGACCAGAAGTATGAATAATTCCTTTGTTGTTATAGACTTTTAAAACACTTAAATAGTCACTGTCTGATATAAACTTAGAGAAGCTATCTTCTAATTCTTGATAGATTTTTTGGTAGTCAATTTTACTAACAAACTCATTAACTACTGATTCAAGTTCAGTAAACTCTTTCACCTTTGGATTTAGTCCTCGTTCATAAATTTTCTTTATCACAAATATTGAATGCTGTGTAGCTTGAAATTTCAAGTCTTTACTAAACATTTCAAGGACCTTACTTTTAACTTTCTTAAAAACAGCATCTGGGTCTTTATACATTTTTGTTGCAACGACTTTAATAACATTTTCAAGAAGTAACAAATTTTCCGCCTCCGAAACTTCGGGAATAAGGATATTTTGTTTTTGGATTTCTTTTACATCATCGTCTGTTCTCCTGTCTCTGTCAATTATGCCAACTGCTGAGAGATGGTGAAATCCCGTTTGCTCATTAAATGACTTAGTCGTTTCAAATACTTTGTTGCAATTGCCCAGCGAGATTACAGTAAACTCGGGAAAAATTTGTTGGTACAAAAAATAGTCAATGCTTGAATTGTCACCTTCTGTGAATAGTATCGGTTTTCTGCTACCCAAAATTTCTAAGAATACTTGTTCTGGAATAGGATTTCCTTCTTCAAGTATTTCATAATCCCAAATTTGATTTCCTTCATATGACTTCAGCCATATTTTAATTGCGTTTTGTCTTGAAGATGCGAAGTCAATGTCGTGAGTTAAATAAACGAATGTGCAGTCAGGTCTTTCCTTTTCAATTGCATCCCATAATTTTTTAGTTATTGATTTATGAATATGCATTTCGGGTTCATCAATAATTATCAAAGAATTTGGTTTTGCACAAACTGTTTCGCCAATAAGATAGAAGATGACTCTTTCTCCATCACTCATTTCAGATGCGTTGTATCTCTCGGTTGGTTTATCTGATGGATAAGTTTCAATAATACCAGCTCGTTTAACTAATTTTCTGTGTGGCAAAATCTCTTCCCAAATCCCTTGGATTCTATCTAACTTAGTTGTTGGTTTTGAAATTTCTCCTTCCTTAAATTTTAATGATTCTTCATACTCTTCTGTGTGAAGAAGAATTAATAATTGTTGATAGTCATTGAGCAACGATGTGTTTAAATTGTTTTGCCAACGATAATTTTTCTTTCCTGTGGTCTTTAGCCAGTCCTTATTATCATGTTGTCCTCCATACCAAAATTCTTCTTCTGCTCTTTCTCTTGATTTTGGACTTACTTCATTTGGCATCGACAATGATTTTTGTGCAGATATTCTATGAGTAATTTCATTATAAGTTTCTTCAAGTCGCGAACCAAATCTTGTCTTTCCAGCACCATTTGCACCGATAACGGCTATGCTTTTTGCATTTTCAAATACAATGTCCGCTGATGCGTTTAATTTATTTGGTAGAATTAATTTCATTTTGTCTTTATCGATTGTGAAGTCAAAAAAATCTATTGTCTGTCCTAAAGTTTAAAGTTAGCACTGTTCCAATAGCATTACCGCCAACATCTGTATTACCGCAACCCTCAACACACCCCTAACACACGTCCATATTTCCCCTGTGCGCAAGAAACACGCGTCAACCTCGCGCATGTCGGGTGTATTGCCGCAGCCCAAAACCCCGTGCGGAGCGCCCCCCAAAGAACTCCCTGCCAACCTACACAGCTCCCGCCAAAAAGTCAATACCCCTCACCGCCCAATCGCTCCTTTTTAATGTTGCATAACGTGTGGCTACCTGCTGTGCGACGATTAGGAGCATGGACAGGTAGCTGGTGTTAGATGCATTACAATTTTCCTTTTTTAAATGAGTACGACCAACCCCGATTTACATAACCTTTACTTTCCTTGTTTTTTCTTTCTATTTTGGATTCATCTGAAGGAAAATCAATCATTATTTCAGTTTTATAGTCTTCTATTTTTCCATTATAAACTTCGGACGCAAACCTTCCAAGAACTTTGTCTTGGGTGACAAGCGATTGTTTCATATTAGCTGATGTTGCTAAAATCAAAATATCATTTATTGTATTCTTAATGTTGTTTTTTGGAGAAATGTTTGATTGAAATTTTTCAAATAAGTCCATACCAATATTACAAACGCTCTCGTCTATTCCATGACACTTTATTTCATAGTCGAAGAGAAATTCTATTTTACGAGATAACATCTTTTGTCTTTCCTTTTTCAAGTGTGCAATACTGGCTTTGAATATTTTTATTTTTTGGTTATTAATTATTGATGTTATTGCTTTGTTGCCATATAATCGATATGGGGGAAAATCTTTTGAAAAATCAATGATTAGACTGTCAGTTCTTCTTCTTCCCAATTTAGCCCATTTGGGATTTTTTGCATGTTCAAGCATCAACATCTCCACCATTTCTTCAATGTATCTTTCAGGGTCAAGTACATAATAATCTACGCTGTTATTTTCACGAGTATGAAATAACAAAAATTCACTTGCGGTAACCGAAGATATTTCCGCATTCATTGCCTCTTTTGCTTCCCAGTATCCTGAAAAGTAATAAGAAATTATTTGAGTGTCTAATATCAATTTTCTTTCTTTTTTATAGCATCTAACGGGTCAAGGCTTTGCGCCGTTGCTCCAGCAATGTACGCAAAAACTTTTGTTCCGTGAAGGATGCCCAGGGCTTGCGCGAAGATTTCTGTTCGGCGCGGCTCTTGCATGGAACATCTGCATTGCCGCAACCCTCACCACACCCCTGACACACGTCCATATTTCCCCTGTACGCAACAAACACGCGTCAACCTCGCGCATGTCGGGTGTATTGCCGCAGCCCACAACCCCGCGCAGAGCGCCTCCCCCAAAGAACTCCCCCGCTAACCTACACAGCTCCCGCCAAAAAGTCAATACCCCTCACCGCCCAATCGCTCCGGCCTGGCGGAAGCGCAGGGGCTGGATGCCTTTGGTGCGGAGGAAGACGCGGTTGAAGTAGGCGAGGCTGCCGAAGCCTGCCTGGGCCGCTACCTGGTGGATGGGCAGGCTGGTCTGGATCAGCAGGGCGGCAGCCCGCGCTACGCGCACTTCGCTGACGTAGCTGCTGAAGGGGCGGCCCATGGCCCGCTTGAAAAACTGGCAGAACGCGCTTTTCGACAGGCTGACACGGCTGGCGGCGGCGGCCAGGCTGGCGCTTTCGGGCGCTTCCTGCACGTAGCGCAGCACCTGCTGCAGCCGCTCCTGGGCCAGGCCCCGCAAGGCCGGCACCGGATGCCCCTGCGTGAGCGCCCGCGCCCCGCGCTGCGACAGCCGGTGCAGCACCTGCATGAGCGCCAGCAGGCCCTCCGCCCCCGGCGCCTGGCAGGCCGCCGCCATGAGCGCCCGGTCCTCCGCATCCGGCGGCGCAAAGACCAGCCCGCCCGCCGAGCGGGCCAGCAGCTCGTGGATGCCCTGAAACTCCGGGCGCGGGAAGATCCGCCGCACCCAGTCTGCTGAAAACTGCAGCACCTGCGCCCGCTGCTCGCTGCCGTCCGGCTCCCCGCTCACCCAGCAGTGCGGCAGGTCCGGCCCCAGCAGCACCCAGTCGCCCGGCCCGAAGGGCTCGCTGCCGTCGCCCGCGAGGCGCCGGCCCTGCCCCGACAGAATCAGCGTCAGCTCGTACTCCGGATGGTAGTGCCAGAACAGGGGGAAGCCCCCGGTCCGAAGCTCGAAGCGGTGGTAGTGGTGCGCATCTGCCACATGGAACAGGGACTCGAACTGCGGTTTCATACAGGATTGCGGTCTGCAGCGGCATGGGAGGAATCCAGTGTCAATATAGGATGTTTTTTTCCGAACATCCCGCCACTTCTTTCCGCCTGCCGCCCCGAGCTTTGCCCCCAAACCCCTGCCCGATGGAACTGCTTCCTGCATCTGTTGCTGCATTTCTCCGCGAGCCCTACGCGCTCAGCGCCGAGCAGACCGCTTTTTACCAGCGGAACCGCTTCATCAAGCTCCCCGGCGTGCTGAATGCGGAAACGCTGGATTTTTTCAGCGCGCGCATCGGCGCCTGCGTCGCCCGCATGAGCACGGAGGAGCGCCCCCTCGGCCAGCGCGACACCTACGGCAAGGCCTTCCTCCAGCTCTTCAACCTCTGGCAGGAAGACGAGGCCGTGCGCGAGCTGGTCTTCAGCCCCCGGCTGGCGCGCATCGCCAGCGGCCTCATGCAGACCCGCGGCGCCCGCCTCTACCACGACCAGGCGCTGTTCAAGGAGCCCGGCGGCGGCATCACCCCCTGGCACGCCGACCAGTACTACTGGCCGCTCGAAACCGACAAAACCGTGACGGCCTGGATGCCCTTGCAGGCCACGCCGCTGGAAATGGGCCCGCTCGAATTCAGCGCGGGCAGCCATGTGGTGGTCGAAGGGCGGGAGCTGAGCATTTCCGACAGCAGCGAGGCCGCCATTGAGCGCCGCCTGCGGGTGACGGATTTTCCGAGGGTCATCGAGCCCTTTGCCGCCGGGGAGGTGAGCTTCCACTCCGGCTGGGTCTTCCACCGGGCGGGCGCCAACCGCTCGGATGCGATGCGCAAGGTGATGACCGTCATCTACATGGACGCCGACATGCGCCTCAAGGACCCCGAAAATGAGAACCAGGCCCACGACCGTGACCGCTGGTGCCCGGGCGCCCGCGTGGGCGAGGTGATCGATACGCCGCTGAACCCCCTGCTCTACGCCCAGCCATGAAGCTGCACGTCCTCTGTCCGCACTGGGGCCAGGAATCGCTGCCCGCAGCTGCCTTTCTCGGCAAGGCGCTGGCCGAAGGCTACGACGGCATCGAGATCAACCTGCCGCCTGACCCGCTGTTTGTCAGGGACTTGCGCCGCGAGCTGGCGGCCCTCCGCCGGGAGCGGCCCTGGGTGCTGGTGTCGCAGTGCATCGTGGACCCGCTGCCGGGCGAGGGGCTGGATGCCTTCCTGCGCCGCGTGCGCGGGCGGCTGGAGGAGGCGGCCAGCATCGGCCCCGACTTCATCAATGCCCATTCGGGCAAGGATTACTTCTCCTTCGAAGACAACTGCCGCTGCCTGGATCTCTGCCGGCAGGCTGCGGAGGAAAGCGGCATCCGGGTCGTGCATGAAACCCACCGGGGCCGCTTTTCCTTCCACGCGCCCGCGCTGCTGCCCTACCTGGCCCGCGATCCGGGCCTGGAGCTGGCGGCGGACTACAGCCATTTCTGCGTGGTGTCGGAGAGCCTGCTGGAAGGGCAGGAGGACGTGCTGGCGCAGATCGCCCCACGGGTGGCGCACCTGCACGCCCGCGTGGGCTGCGCGCAGGCCCCGCAGGTGGCCGACCCCTTCGCGCCCGAGTGGGAGGGCCACCTCCAGCGCTTCGGGCAGTGGTGGCAGGCGCTGGTCCGGATGCAGGCCGAAGCGGGCAAAGCCGCCGTTACCCTCACCCCTGAATGCGGCCCGGCGCCCTACATGCCGGCGCTTCCCTTCACCCGCCAGCCCATCGGCGACGCCTGGGCCATCAATGCCCGCATGATGCGGCATCTGCGGGAGCTGCTCACCCCCAATCCTGCCTGACATGCGCATCTGCTTCGCCCTCTTCACCGCGTGCTGCCTGGCCGGATGCCGGCAGGCCGCTCCGCAGGAAGACTATGCCCGCTACGTCAATCCCTTCATCGGGACCGACGGCACCGGGCACACCTTCCCCGGCCCGTCGATGCCCTTCGGCATGGTGCAGCCCGGCCCCGACAACCGCGACCAGGGCTGGGACTACACGAGCGGCTACCAGTACCGCGACAGCGTGCTGCTCGGCTTCTCCCAGACCCGCTTCAGCGGCACGGGCATCAATGAGATGGGCGACGTGCTGCTGATGCCCCTGGCTGCGGCAGCCCGGCCGGAGGCTTCTTTCCGCTATGTCAAGCCGTCGGAGCGGGCGGAGCCGGGGTATTATGCCGTACAGAAGCAAGACAGCGTCGGCGTCGAGCTCACCTGCTCCGAGCGGGTGGCCTTCCACCGCTATACCTTTCCGGAGCAGGACGCCCGCCTGCTGGTCAGCCTGCAGCACGGCCTGCGCTTCATCACGGACAGCCTGGTGCTGGAAAGCCAGGTGGAGCTGGTGCCGGGAGGCCGCATCTCGGGCTTCTGCCGCACGCGCAACTGGGTGGAGCGGCGCTATTTTTTTGTGATCGAATTTGACCGGGCCTGGCAGGGCTGCGACACCCTGGCCCCCGGCCCCCGCGACAAGGCTCCCAGGCTGATGCTGCGCTTCCCGCTGGGAGCGGAGCGGCGCCTGCAGGTCAAGGTGGCGCTCTCGGCGGTTTCGGTGGAAGGGGCGGAACAAAACCTGCGGGCCGAGCTGCCCGGCTGGGACTTCGAGCGCCAGCGCCGGCAGGCCCGCGCCGCATGGAACCGCTACCTTTCGCGGGTGGAGCTGGAGGCTCCGCCTGCCAGGCGCACGCTGTTTTACACGGCGCTGTACCACCTGCTGCTCCAGCCCTCCAACATCGCCGATGCGGACGGGCGCTACCGGGGCGCCGACGATTCGGTGGCGCAAGCGCCCGGCGGAGCCTATTATTCCACCTTCTCCAACTGGGACATCTACCGGGCGGCGTTTCCCCTGCTCCAACTGCTCGTGCCGGAACGCATAGACGCCATGGTGCAGTCCATGCTGCTGCACCACCGCGCCGCTGGCTTCCTGCCCATCTGGTCGGCCTGGGGCCAGGACAGCTACTGCATGATCGGCAACCATGCGATCCCCATGCTGCTTTCGGCGTACGAGCGGGGCTTCCGGGGCTTCGACGCGCAGGAGGCGCTGCGGGCCATGGTGGAGACGTCCAGCATCAGCCACGTGAATTCCGACTGGCAGCTCTACGAGCGCTTCGGCTATTATCCCTTCGACAGCCTGGACAACGAGTCGGTCTCGCGCACGCTGGAAAGCAGCTTCGACGATGCCTGCGTGGCGCGGATGGCGGCCCTGCTGGGCGACAGCGCTGCTGCGGCCCGCTTTGGGCGGCGTTCGTTTTATTATCAGCACCTGTTCGATCCGGAGACGGGATTTTTCAGGGGAAAAGACAGCCGGGGCCAATGGCGCAGCCCTTTTGATCCCCTGAAAGCTACGTCGCCGATGAACAACCCCGGCGATTACACCGAAGCCAATGCCTGGCAGTACTTCTGGACCAGCGCCCAGCAGGATGTGCCGGGCCTGAAGCGGCTGCTGGGCGGCGAAGCGGCTTTTGAACGCAAGCTGGACGCCTTTTTCAGCACCGAATCGCCCGCCGCCGACAAATTTCTAGGCCAGGAAGCCCTGATCGGGCAATATGCCCACGGCAATGAGCCGGGCCATCACGTGATCTACCTCTACGCCTTTACCTCCCGGCCGCAGCGGGGGCACGCCCTGATCCGGCAGGCGGTGGAGTCCTTTTACCGCGCCAGCCCCGACGGCATGACCGGCAACGACGACTGCGGGCAGATGTCGGCCTGGTACCTCTTTGCCTGCATGGGCTTCTACCCGGTGAACGGGGGCGGCGCAGATGTTGTGCTGGGCGCGCCGCAGGCAGCGCGCATCGTCATCCGGCGGCCTGGCAGCCCGCCTTTTGTCATCGAAGCCCGCGATTTTTCCGAAGCAAATGCCACCTGGAAAACGGCCTTTCTGAACGGCCAGCCCCTGACCTCGCCTGTGCTGCCGGATGCCGCCCTGCGCGCGGGCGGAACCCTCACCTTTCACATGACCCCGCAATGAAACCCCTCCTCCTGCTGATGCTGCTGATCATCGCCGCTGCCGGATGCCGGCAGGCGGCTCCGCAAGCCCCCGCTGCTCCGTCTGCCTTCGAGGCCCTGCCTTTCGGCAGCGTGCGCCCGCTGGGCTGGCTGGAGGCCCAGATGCGGGCCGACCTCGGCAGCTTCGTCGGGCATCTGCCTGCGCTGGTGCCCGGCCTCTTCGGCGATTCGATCTACGGGCCGGGCCGCCTCCGCCCCGGCAGCGCCGCCCGCGACCTCGGCAACCTCAAGTCCGGCGACGCCGAAGGCGACGAGCAGTACCAGTGGTGGAATTCCGAGACCCAGTCCAACGGCTGGGATGCCTACCTGCGCCATGCCCTGCTGCTGGACAGCCCTGCCGAGCTAGCCCGCGCCGACCGGTATGTGGCGGGCGTGCTGGCCACCCAGGATGCCGACGGCTACCTGGGCATCTACAGCCCGGAGCTGCGCTACCGCTTCCAGGCCGAAAACGGCGAGCTGTGGGCCAAAACCACCCTGCTGCGGGGGCTGCTGGCCTATGCCGAGGCCCGCGGCGACGCACGCGTGCTCCAGGCGGTCGTCCGGGCAGTGGAGGAAACGATGCGCGCCTATCCCCCCGGCGCCTCGCAGCCCTTCCAGGCAGGCACGGGATTCACCGGCGGGGTGTCGCACGGGCTCACCTTCACCGATGTGCTCGACCGGCTGCACCAGCGCACCGGCGAGCGGCGCTACCTCGACTACGCCGTCTTTCTCTACCGGAATTTCTCCGAGCATCACGCCTCCGAGGCCGATGCCCAGCTCGCCCGCCTCCTCGACCCGGCGGGCCGCCTGCAGGCGCACGGCGTGCATACCTACGAGCACCTGCGCCCCCTGGCCCTGGCCGCCTATGCCAGCGGGGACAGCCTGCTGGACCTGGCGCTCCGGCGCATGCTGGCGCGCATTGCCGAGGCGACCACCCGCAGCGGCGGCCCCATCGGCGACGAATGGATCGGCGGACGCCGGGCAGATGCGGAGATCGGCTATGAATACTGCTCGATCCACGAGCTGATGGACAGCTACGCGCAGCTCCTGCGGCTCTCGGGCGAGGCCGGCTACGGCGACCTGGCCGAAACCATCTTCTATAATGCTGCCCAGGGCGCGCGCGATCCGGAGCACCCGGCCATCGCCTACCTCAAGACCGACAACTCCTACGAGATGACCGGCACGAAAAACGGCGAGACAGAGCCGGGGCGGGTGCAGACGCGCTATAAGTATTCGCCTGTTCATCAGGATGTTGCGGTGTGCTGCGCGCCCAATGCGGGCCGCATAGCGCCCTACTTCCTCCAGATGGCCTGGATGCGCCAGGGCGATGCGCTGGTCCAGGCCCTGCTCGGCCCCAGCGAGCTGCGGATACCCGCCGACGGCGGCATGCTCCGGATCCGCTGCGAGACGGATTATCCGCATGATTTGCAGCTCCGCTACCGCGTATCCCAGCCCGGGCGGGGGCGGCTGACCCTGAAAATCCGCCGGCCGGCCTGGGCGCGGGAGCTGGAGGCGAGCGAAGCCTGGCGGGAGGAATCCGGCTTCCTGGTCTTCAGCCGGGAATTTGCGGAGGAGGACAGCCTGGTGCTCCGTTTTTCAGCCCAGCCGGAGGTGGAGGTGCAGGGAGGCGATCAGCACTACTTCCGCTGCGGCCCGCTGCTGTATGCTCTGCCGATCGAGTCCGTTCCGGAGGGGGGCAGGATCTATCAGCCTGGCTTTCAGGACTGGAGCTATCCCCGCAGCGATTTTTCCCCCTGGCGCTACGTGCCCGGCGGGCGGATCAGCCGCGAAGCAGGCGCCCTGCGCGTGGAGCTGGAGCAGCCCGCCACCGGGCGGCGGGAGGAGCAGCGGCTTGTGCCCATCGGCCGCACGGCGCTGCGCCAGGCGGCTTTCTGAGGGGGGGGCATTCCGAAGCTGTGTTCTGTCCCGCAATACGAAACGTCGAACGAAGACAAACGTAAGGCCAACTCGTCACGGCTCCATTGCAGACACATGCGGCTGGGGGCCGGGCGTTAAGGTCGGACGGAAACGTCCAATGCAATGAAAGTCAGCTATTATGATTGTTAAGGTTTTATTTCCTGTCCAATAAATAATAACGTATTGGTCTGCGGAATTGAAATATGGATTTCGCGCATTCCATAGTCCCGATTAAAGGGTTCCCGTGTTTTCAAGTTTTTAACTTTGTCCTTGATTGCTGCCCAGAGGTCGTCAACGTTGTCTATCTCTAAGTAAAATTCCATTTGCCCAATATGCGCTCCTGCCTGTAATATGTGGATCGTCAGGTTGTCCTTTTGATACACTGCGTACGTGTCAGTGTGCATGATGGATGAAAACCCCAAAATGCTTGTAAAGAAGTCAGCCGTCTCTTCTATATTGAAAGAGGGGATCATGGGGCTTAAAAATAATGCTTTATACATTTCAGTCGCGGTGGTTAGAAGCCGGATACGTTTTCAGCAGTCAAATTTATTTCATCGCAATCGTACCTGAAATTTCATCGGTCAGTCCGTCGCTTTGCTGTCTGCAAGTGCCTTGAACGTAACGGGCGTGATGCCACCCGGATGCCTGCATCCGCATGCGCGGGACCTGCTACCCGCCACGCTCCAAAGAACGCATTGCTAATCTACACAGCCTCAGCTGCAAAGTCAAGATCTGTCGGGGCATGTCGCCCCGGCAGCCGGCGGCGCAGGACGAACATCCTGCGGGCAAATTAGCTAGTTTTGTGCGGAAACCCTGACCCTGCGCGCATGCATGCCACTCCCGCCATCCCCCTGCTGAGCACTGAAGCGCTGTGGAGCCGCTACGTCCAGTCCCCGCAGCCCTTCGAGGCTGCCTTCCCCGCCCATCCGGAGCGCTTTCTGATCACGCGGCTCGAAGCGGTGGCGCCGTGGATGAAGCTGCCGGCCCACCCGCACCGAAGGGAGGTGACGGAGCTGCTCTTCCTCACGCGCGGGCGGCTGCTGCGCGGGGCCGATGGACGTGCTATTTCCCTCGGGCCCGGGGAGGCTCATATCCTGCTGGCCGGCCAGATTTCTTCAGTGGACTTTATCTCTGCGGACATCGCGGGCTATTATTGCCACTTCAGTCTGGAGACCATCCTCCAGCTTTATCATAAGGAGCACATGGTGCAGGAACTGCTGCTGCTCGGCGCACATATGAAGACCGGGGGGCTCCGGCTACACCCGCAGACGGAGGCGGCAGCGGAGGCCATTTTCGGGCGGCTGCTGGCAGCATACCGGCCCCAGCCCGACCTGCGCCTGATAGATGCCTACCTCGTTACCCTCTGCTACGAGCTGCGGCGCTGCCTTCCTGCTGTCGTTCCGGAGCGGCGGCAGCCAAGGGCAGAGGTGCTGGCAGATGATTTTAAAAACTTGATAATCAATTATATATCCGAATTTCACCCTCTTGCCTTTTATGCCGGGCAGCTTGGCGTCAGCCCCAACCACCTGAACAAGGCGGTCCGGCAGGCGACGGGCAAATCGGCAAGCGAGCAGGGCTGGCAGTTCTGGAAAACCACCTGGAAAGTGCTGATCGCCTGCCTTATCCCCTTCGGGACTTTTTATATCGACTATGCGATGCTGAGGAAGCTGGAGGGAGGGCAGCCGGAATAAGTGCGCGGCGGGATTGCGGATGAAGGGGTTTGGGCGTGGGATTGGGAGGCTGAAACCAAGCTGCCTGCCAGCACTGCGCTTGAAGCGAAGCACCAAGCACCAAGCGCCAAGCGTGCACGTCACCCGCCGGATGTAAAAGCCATGTTGGGGGCCGCTGTGCATGCGCAATCACGCGCAATACGTACGGCCGCTATGGGTTGCTGCTTGGCTGCTGCTGTGTCGAGCAATGAATGCCTCCGCCGTTCCAATTTTGAGGCATCGCATTGATGAATACAATTTTTCTTCCCGGGAACTGCGCTTCAAAAATCTTGCGTACCCGGTCTTCTTTTTCCTGGGAAGAGCCCGCTGCCGTATAACTTGAAACAAGTACGAGACCATTGGTAACCAGATAATTTAAATAGCTCGATGCAGGCACCCTATACAACGTGTCTCCAACCGCCGGCGCTTCAGACGTGTAAAACCCGCTTACCGGGATGTCGTAAGGTGCTGCGGAAGCGTAATCAGCTGTTGCAACTATTTTTTTTGTTATTAAATCAGGCAGCGGAACCTTCACGATCTCAAATGGCTTCCCGTCCTGGTCTGTCGCCTCTTTCAGTATCTGATAGGCTTCCTGCAGAATTTTATAGTTCATGCTGTTTATGGGATTCAAGTCTTTTTCCGACTCGTCAACCCATGCCAGTAAAATCGTATTTGCATTTGAAAACCGGACAAACTCATCGGAGTGCTGCACGCCTCCACCGACATAATTGCCCGTTATGCGTCTGAAAAACCCATTGGGGTCTTCTGCCAGGCCTTGTTTGAGCCAAATGACTTTCGATACACCCAGGACTCTTTTAAATTCGCTTTCAATATATGCGTTGGTCAGGTGGGGATTGCGGTGCCTGACTGCCGATTCGCAAACGATGAGGGTTCCCTTGCCATTTACTTCAATGTTTCCTCCTTCATGAACCACATCCGTTTTAAACATGGCGGCGTTTTCGGCTAACGCCATCAGGCTGTCCACCTTGCTGGTTCTCATGATGGAAGGCAGAATTGCGTTGAGATATTTACGTACACTGTCTTGGTTGTTGTGATACTTCTCCTGCAGAAATACAGGGTACCCATAGAGGTCCCAGCCAAAATCAGCTACACCAAGCGCTCCTGTTTTGCTGACCAGAAAAGCAGCCCCATGGTCTCTAATCCAGTAGCGGTCTCCGGGCATTACATAGAATCGGATATTTGAAGTATCTACTTGATGGCGAAGCAGATAGCTTTTGGCAGTTTGCAGTAAGCTGTCAGAGTCACATGCAAATTTTACAGGTACATGCGGGGTAAGCGTTTTTACCAGCTCCACAACAACGGGATGCACCTCAAGTGTACTATCTGGCTCCCAGCCAAGCCAGACGGCATCGTGCGGTTCCCATTCGGCGGGCATATAAAATTTGTCGCCTTTTGGATCGCAAGACAGCAATGCGAGGGCGGTGATGATTGAAAGTATATATTTCATTGTTGATTGTATGTGTCATGGTGCCGTTGCCGCCGGCAGCCGTGCTGACGCCACCCGGATGCCTGCATCCGCATGCGCGGAACGTCCTCGCCGCTGCGCACCCAGGAACGTACCGCCAACCTACACAGCCTCAGCCGCAAAGTCAAGATCTGTTGAGGCTTTTAGGCCGGGGCAGGGATAGATGCCAATAGGGTGCATCCACGCCGCCGTCAGCGTTTGCTGGCGACGGGCATGGATGCATGGCTGGAGCCCGTTTCTAGCTTGGGCGGGTATTGCGCGGGTATCTTGTGAAAGCGTCAGCACGATCGCCTCGCTGATTCATCCATGGGCCGCATCCCCGCATCCGGCCGCTGGTTTGGCCTGGCTAAAACCGCCACCCGATGCTCCATGGCCCCAGAAAATTGAACAGGTTTGCGGGCTCGTAAGGCGTCGGCACGGTTTGAAAGGGTACTTGCTGAATATCGCCAAAACTGTAGCGCGGGTGCGCAAGGGTCACATCGACGACGAAACCGGCATTGGAAAAGGGTTTCCAGAGCCAGCCTACCCAAAGACCCGGCGTGAAGACGGCAATGTTGTCCACCGACTCGTCCGTGATTTTCGACCCGATGGTATGGCTGGAAAAATCGACATCCCCGCCGATGTAGAAGCCCCGATTGGCTTTCTGCCTGCTCAGGAAATACTGATATTCCAGTCCGAACCGATAGTTGATGTTGTCCTGATAGGTGTCGTATTGCTCATTGTCGAACTCGGAAATTCGACCGCCCACGCCGCCTACCAGGCCCAGCAAGTGGCGGCCAAACCCATAGTCAAGGCGAGCCACTGCGCTTTGGTTGATCAGGGGCTTGAGAAAGTCCGCTTTCACCTGCCAGTACGTACGTTTATCCGTGCGCTGTGCGGCTGCCGGCCAAGTCATCAGGGCAACAGCAAGGAATAATACCAAATTTTTCATCAACAACTCATGATTTCAGTTGCGTATACGATTCAAGCTGTGCTACGACAGCCGGAAAATCGAAATAGTCCCAGTCCTCCGCCACCTTTCCGTCCGCAAACCGGCGCATGATCATACCTTCGAAGCGCAGCGGAGCACCGCTTGCCGGAAATCCGAGAAACTCGCCCCGATGCGTGCCCGTAAAGGAAAAGCGGATAACCAGGCGGTCGCCTTCGGCAACCATATCCAAGATCTCCGACTTCAAATCAGGAATGGCGGCATGAAACCCTGCAATGGCAGTTTTAAAGCCCTGCGGTGCATGCGCCGTCATGCCGCCCATTCCGTGATAGACGTAATCGTCGGCCAGGTATGCTTCGATCGGAGCATACTCCTGTTCGTTGACTACCTTTTGCGAGATCAGGCGGGCGATTTCCTTGTGCCTTTCCGTCGTCATGCTTATTGGGTATTTGCCGAAACCGCATATTGCAGCGCGACAGGCTCGAACGTGGAGAAGTAGGCGCCTGCTTCGGGCAGCGACTGCACCTGGCCCGCAATGGCCTGGAATGCCTCCTGGCTTTCGTACACGGACATGCCCACCGTAAGCCCTTCTGTGTCCTTGCCCCCTACCACCTTGAATTCCCAGCTGCCTGCCACGCCGGCCTGGCCGCCAAGCCAGGTTACGAATGCCTTGCGGGAGGATTGGAACGCGTCTTCCTGGCCCGGCTTTACCCGGCGCACCGCCAGCTCCAGCACCTGTCCGGGCTTGGCTGCGAGCGTACCCAGATCAAATGCCCCTCCCGCTGCCGGCTGCACAAAGACGTAGGCTTTCAGGTCCATGGTTTTGGCAAATTTCATGAACTTGCTCAGCACCTTGCCCTGCATCTTGCCCACCGTCTTGCCGGTGGCGTACTGCGTCATGCCGATGAACACTTCCTGCTGGTCGGGTTCGGGCAGGGAGTAGAAAGACTGAAACTCCCGGTCATTGCTCACGCCATCCTGCGCTTTGAGGACGGTGATGAAGTCCGTTCGGCGGGCGATGAAGTCTTCCTTCATGCCGTCTTTGACTTTGCGCACCGCGATTTCAATAACGGGCGCATCTTTGTCGTTCAACAGCCCTTGCTTAACGGGAGAACAAGCGGCTGCCATGCCAATGCATGCCATCAAAATGAAGCGTTTCATTGTCTGAATGTATAAGCGTATAAGAAGTGGATTAGTGGCTGCTCATAGCACCGAAAAGAAATCCGATGTAGAGGTCGAATATCATGGGCGACTCCCTGTGCGGGTAGGCTTCGAGCAGCTTGGCTTTGAAAGCATCTTTTTCCAGCCCATCCTCGAAAAGCCGCTGTGCTGTTTGGATGTAGCGGATATTGTGGTGAATCTCGTCCTTGGTGCAGGGCAAGCCATGTCCGGCGAGTATGTAGTCGTAGCCTTCCGTATCGGCGAGCCGTTGGAGCTCGGCTGCCCATTTTTCAAACCAGCCCATGCCCAGCCACATATGCACACCGCTGTACACCAAATCCTGGGCGATGATGGTGCCCAGTTCGGGCAATTTGATGAGCAGCTGGGCCTCGGACTCGGCGCCTTCCACCGCTTCATACTCGTAGGTCAGGCCATCGATGATCTCGGAGGTGCCGGATGCGATGCTGTGCTGCGGAACCCGCACGGCATCGGGTATCAAATTCCCAAAAACGGGCTTCTGATTTTTAATCATCTGCGGCCCCCATTCCGCAATGATTTGGTTCACGCCAGCCAGCGAATAGGTTGTACAATCTGAAAACGCGGACGCCAGCCCAAAGTAGTGGTCGGGATGCCCGTGCGAAATAAAAACCCGATTGATGGGCTTGCCGAGGCTGTTCACGTATGCCCGGAAGGCTTGCGCCATCGGATTGAGGAATTGGGTATCCGCCACCACCAATTCATTCGCCGTTTCGATTACATGCGTTGCATTGGCGGCATACGGATATGGCGAGACGAAGCTATGGATTTTCACACCATGAAAATCCTTGATGACCAGGGTGGTCGAGTTGTTTCGGTCCATGCTTGCAGCGTTTCGTGATGAAAAATAACTGCAGCAAAGGTGCATCCGTCGGGGGGCGGGAAGGTTACCGGTTTGAAAAAGGGCTTACCAATTTGACAACTGCTCCCGAAAAGACATCGGCGATACCCCGGTCATTTGCTTAAAAAACCGGGCGAAGTGCGAAGGCGCCGAAAAATTGAACTCGTAGGCAATTTCGGACAAGTCCTTGCCGGTGTAGCGGATTTCCTTTTTGATTTCGGCAATGATGCGCTCCCGGATGATCTGGTGGGCAGTTTTGGAAAAATGCCGCTGGCTCAGGGTGTTCAGATGCACCCGGCTGATGCCGAGCCGCTCCGCAAACTGCTCCACAGAAAGATTGTTGCGCACCTCTGCATCCAGGAGGCGGGAGAATTTGAGCACCACCGGGTCGGTCATGGTGTCTCTGGGCTGGCCATAGTGCTGGCTGTATGCACGGTGCAATTTCACGAGCAGGTAATAAATCTGCGAACGCAGAATGTGGTGGCTATCCTGCGAGAGGTTTTTGATTTCAGCCCAAATTTCACGGGAAATATTGTTCAACAGGGCAAATTCCTGCTCATTTTCAAAAGGCGGGTAGGGACGGCTTTCGGTATTTTGAAAAAAGCCAAACCTGAAAATGAAATCCTTGTCGCTAAAAAACTCATCCAGAAAATCGCCCTCAAAAAAAAGCAGACGGCATTTTTCAAAAACAGCTTTGTCCACCTTGTTGATTTGGCCGGGCTTGATGAAAAGCACCGTCTGGTCCCGGAAGGGGATTTCTGCTGTGTCCAGGTAATAGGTGCCGCTGCCTTTTTCCAAAAAAATCAGCGTATAGAAATTAAGCACCATGATGTCCGCCACGAGATCCAGTTCGGTTTCGTTGCAGGCATCCATAAGGAGCTCCTTGCCGTACTTGTTGCGCTCAAAATGGAGTTTTTTCATCCTGTTGCCGCCCATGCCGGTGTATGCGCACCTGCGCACATCGTCCGCTGTCCGCTGCTAACATAGGCGCGCACACGCCCAAAGTCAAGGCAGCAGCACAAAATCTCTCAGTTGCACCGGCCGCCCGGCCCGGAGCACATGCAAAAGCAGGCCCAGCCCCCCTCACGCATACTGATACGGCTCATCGCCTTCGGCCAGCTTCCGGACGTTCTCCAGCACCTGCTGCATGTAGCGCTTCCAGAACACCTTGGCGAACAGCCAGTTCACCGGGTAGAACAGGGCATGGTTGGAGTGCAGCGTATAGTGGTAGTCGATCCGGATGGTATTCTGGCCGATTTCAGTCGTGTTCCACTCGCCGACAAACTTGTAGAAGCCGAAAAACCAGGCCTGGAAGTCGTACACTTCGATTTTCCAGTATCGGTTTTCGATCCGTTCCACGACCCGGTCCATCGACACGAATCCCCCCTTCTGCACGAAGGATTTGGCCGCATAGGCCTTTTTCGTTCCGCCGGGCTGTCCCCAGTTGTGCTCGTCGGAGGTCCCGACAATCCGGGGCATGGGCCCCAGGCCCGTATGCACTTTGGTGACATCGCAGAGCATCGGGGCTTTGAAGGCCCTTTCCAGGGAGCAATGGTACACGGCGGAGGCGCTGGTTCTGAACATCATAATGCGTTACGTTAGGTGGCCGCTGATTCAGCCATGCTGCAAACGTAGCCAGACTTCATGCCTGTATACGTTCACTTAAGGTAAGAAATGCGCCCTGGCGCATATGTTTACCAGCAAATCGGGCCTTCAGCCTGCTCAGGGACTGCGGCGTGATGCCCAGGCAGCTGGCCAGCTGGTACTGCGGCACCCGCTGAATGAGATCGGGCCGGGTCTGCAGCAGGTTCAGATACCGCGCTTCCGGCGAAGAGAGCTTGAACGCGTCGAAATCCATCTGCTGCTTGACTACCAGCTCCTCTGAAAACATCCTGCACAGCTTTTCAAACACCGGATACCTGCTCAGCACCTCGGCTTCCATGCCGACATCGGCCGCAGCCAGGAGGGTGTCTTCCACACAGCCGATGAAGTATTCGGAGGGGGTGTTCTGCAGCACGCCGTGGGGTGTCAGGCCTTCCAGCTCCGTGTAAAAATTCGTGGTTTTTTCTTCGCCTTCTATCACGTAATAGGTTCGTATGCAGCCCTTTAGCACCAGGTATACCTGTCTGGGCCGCTCCCCCGCGCTGAGCAGGACGGTTCCCTTTTTTTCCTGCCGGAGCAAGTCCAGCGACCGGACCAGCTCCTGCTCGTCTTCCGTCAGGGAAACATATTTCGATATAAAGCCTAACAGCAGGTCCTGCGGGGTGGGTGCGTCTGCCATCATAGGGTACTCACTGAGATTCAAGCTATCGCACCTGCAAGATACGCAAAAGCGTGCGTTCCGCGCAAGGCAGGCCTGGGGGGCTGGAGGGGGCAGCATACGGACGGAAGGGAGCTGGACCTGCATGCAGGTGCCTGCTGTTCAATGCCTTGCCGAGCCTGTTCAGGCATCCGGGACCTGCCGTCGCACCCCAGCCCCGCACCTGCGGAATGGGGCTGGCCGCGCAGGTGTTTGCGCCGTCAGAATCTGTATCCGAGGCCGGCGTACCCCCAAATTTGAACGGCGCTCCCCAGGGGCCGGAAGCCTTGTTCGGTTGGGTTGGTCCAGGACTTGGTGCCGATGAACGGCGAAAGTCCAATCTTATAGATCAGCCGGCGGTTCAACGGGCTGTACCGGTACCCTGCGTTGACAAACGGGTTGAGGTAATAATTGACAACTCCCTTATACTCAACCAGATCCCCGGATGTCACCAGGTTCATTACGCCGATGCCGGTTTCTACTGCATGCTGCTGGCCTCCAAGATTGAACAGATAATTGCACGATATGGGATACGACATGATGGTCATGGACTTGTCTGTCTGCCGTTCAGCAATTTGCCAGACGGAAAAACCGGCCCGTGCATGGAGGTTTGCGGTGAAATGACGCTCATACTGGAGGCTGTATGCAAGGCCATTGCCGCCAAGCTCCAATCCCACTGCGTGTTTGAATCGCGTTGATTCTTGCGCGTACGCATTGAGTGCGAGCAAGATACACAGCATAAATCCGATTCCTGAATGCAGCCGCTTCATGGCATTACAGCTTTGATTTGATGAAATTGTACACGTCATTCCCGCTTTCGTTGTCTTCATACGGATTGTCGGCGTTGTACAGCAGCAGGCTGGAAGACGACATCCCGGTGTTGTTCCGGAGGATTACGGCCAGGTTTCTTTGCCTGTCCACGATGCAGAAGTGCCCGCCGGCGCCGTCAGCCCAGAAGGTCTGCTCGTCCTCATCTATCCACCACAGATACGCATATCCTTCCATAAACGGATGTTCGACCAGGTCGGCCTCCTCCGGCTCTGAAGACACCTTTTGCGTGCTTTCCACCACCCAGTCGGCGGGGATGACCTGGCTGTTATTCCATGCTCCGCCGGTCAGGTAGACGGAGCTGAACCTGGCCAGATCTTCTGCGCTGATATACACCCGGGTTTGGGGGTGTTCTGTGTAACCGGCATATTCATAGGTTACATTTGAAGGAACGAAATCCTTCATTCCCAGGGGGATAGCCAGCCACTCGTAGATAATGTCCCCCAGCTTTTTATCCGTAACGCGTTCAAGGATGATGGGCAATACGTTGAAATCCCAGTTGTTGTAGTAAAAATGCTCGTTGGGCGCATAGGCGCCCCGGCTGGGCTTTCTTCGCTTCATCCCCGCCGATTCGCCGATCGAAGGCAGGTAAATGCCGGAGCGGGCGGTCAGCAGGTGCCTGACAGTTGCGGTTTTTTCGGTGGGCGTCAGCGGGTTTATGCTGTCATCTACACCCAATTCCGCCAGGGTGGCATCCAGATCGATGAGCCCCTGATCCGATGCAATCCCAAACAAGGCGCTGAAGATGCTTTTCCGCACCGATGCCGCATTATACGGCACATGGATGCTTCCATAGCTGTACACCAGTTTATTGCCTTGCATCACGATACAGGCATCAAACCGGGTGTTGTCCTCGATAAACCGGGTTATTTCGGTTTTGGATGCTTCGGAAAGCAGGTCAATGGATTCTATGTCTGTGCCGTATGGATTTTGATCAATCTCGATAAACGGGTCCACGGACAGGCATCCCTGCAACATCAAGACCAGTACAATAGCGGGAAATACGTGTTGGGCTTTCATTAGGCCTGGTTGTAACGGTTGATCTGCTGGTTAAATCGGTACGCGGTTGCGCCTGCAAAGTACGCAAAAGCTATTGTTCCGTACAAGGCACGGAGGGGCAGCGGCGGGGCGGGGTCTATGCTTTGTCCAGGGTTCTGAGATGAATATCAGCAGGCGGTTTGCAGCAGCTCATATCATCATGGATGTTTCCTGTTCATCGTAAAGCTGAAGTCTTGATTTCCAATCATCGGTTCATGGTTCTTGTCGATAAAAAATAAAACGTTATCATCGCCTGCAAACAATACAATCGGCTCAGCCAGATTATAAACGGTAATTTTGTATAATATTGCATCAGGATTTGCTGCTGTACCCTGAATCATGTCCCAGCTTCCTGCAATATCACGGGGTTCGTTATCCACAATATTCCGGATGATACAGGTGGCCGGCTGGTGCGTTGCTGAATCCCGATTAAGCGTCAGCTTCCATTTAATTTTAAAACAAGACGCGGTTGCCTTCATTTCCGGGTGCTCATTGGCTATCTCCCGGCAGGGTGTTCTTCCTTCATACACAAGCTGCATAGGTTTATCTTCGCTGATTCTTGAGCATATCGATATTTCGCTATTGCGGACAGGGGTTTCCCTGTTTAGGGAATAGCTCCACCCCCCATTTCCGGCCATCATGTTGCCTGCGGGCTCCAGGATATGAAAAACATTTTCGTTTAGTTTTGCGATACAGATTTCAGCAGAAAAATCAGCACTGCTCAGATGATATACGTTTTTAAAGCCGCTGCTTTCCGAAACGGAAAAAGTTCCTGTATACATCCTTTTTTCTCCGTTTCTCTTGAATCCCAAGGTATTCGGCTGAGACTCCCCGTAGTTGATATCCAGAGCAAAACGATCTTTCCCGTGCAGCACCAAATGCCACCGTATAAAATCAACTGCTGTTTCAGCGGGAATGGCCAGAATGGTTCTGATGATTTCGTCTCCGGGCGTGCTGCCCACCAGCACAGTTTCAGGCTGCGTATGTGCAGCAGAACAGGAATTCAACAGTGGCACACAGCATAGCAGCAGTGTTTTGCGGAGAAATATGCTGAAGGCTGCCATATCTTGATGCGGATTACGTCATGTTTCTCAACTGCACAATTGAAAACGGGTTCCTTACACATGCCGCTGCCTGGCCTGCGTCTTGGCTCGCTGCTGCCCGCCAAGATACGCAATCCCGTCTGTCCTGCACAAGGCACACAGATCCCCAAGCGCCTTGCTAGGCCCGCGTGAGCGGCCCGCTGTGCTGCGTCTGGTCATGGACATACGCCAGAATATCGCCCGGCTGGCAGTCCAATGCCTGGCAGATGGCCTCCAGGGTGCTGAAGCGGATGGCCCTGGCCTTGCCGGTCTTGAGAATGGACAGATTGGACAGGGTCAGCCCAACCTTTTCCGAGAGCTCGTTCAGCGACATTTTTCTCCGGGCCATCATCACATCCAGGTGTACAACGATGGGCATGGCTCAGATGGTTAGGTCGTTTTCGGATTTCAGGTCGATCGCATGCTGCAGGATTCGCTCGCCGATCGCCGCCGCTGCCGCCGCTGCGGCCGTGGCGAAGGTGATGACGGTGCACACGGCGAGAAAGCCCGCAGGGTCGTCGTCGGCCGGGTGGAAGAACCGGATATACACGCCTGCCAGCCCGATGGCCAGGGCCAGCACAACCGCGCAGAGCCTGATGGCCTTCAGGGCCCTGACGGAGGCCGGGGAGAATACCTGGTTCCGCCTGATATAGCCCAGCAGCCGGAAGGCCTGGGAGAGCCCGATAAACCAGGCGGCGGATGCGGCATACGCATACAGGATGAACGGGTCGGCATAGATCCGGAACAGGTCCAGGCCGGCGGCCCGCCCCTCGGTCAGCGGAAACCGGATCAGCATGGCAAGGGCTGCGATGCCCGCCAGCACCACGGCCCCCTGCAGAAATAGGGTTGAAGCCCTTCTCATGCGGTTTGGAGATAGGTTGAACTACTCTGTAAAGGTAGTAAATTTTTATTGATAAACGACAAATATTTATTGCGTAAATTTAAAAATGGGTTTGCGGTCGGAGGGGAGGGGGAGGCGGGCTACAGGGCTTTGGTGCCGTGCCGGGGGAGTACCTAAAGGTTAGCAGGCCATTCTTTCATTGGAAATGCGTTGTCGTCCCCGGATGAGTCGTTTAGAGAGCTGATGCCTTGTTTTGTTAATTGTTCAAGGTGGTCTTTCATCTTGCTGACCTGTTCTCTTGGATGCCCTTGCCAGACAGTAACCTCTCCGACCACTTTAAATGGTTTTGTCGAACGATAGGATTTTGTCGGATTGCCAGGGAATCTTTTGTCGGTCAGGTCGGGATCATCCTCCATTTCGCCTGTTGGTTCAACCAGATAGATTCGTTCGCGGCCTTCCCCGAATGCAAGTTCTGCGCCCCAAATTGCGGCGTCTAACGTCGCCGTCAGGAAAATGTATGTAGCATTTTTTTGTTTCCCGTAGTTCGAGCTGTAGCCAGCTTCAATTAAGTCGCCAACTTTCAGGTCCGCCTTGGTTCCGTGAAAATAGGTTTGAGCAAAAGGCGTTGCCCCTGACTCGTTTGCCTTACCTTCAGGTTTGTTCTGCTGTGTTTCCATCAGTTGCTGCTGTAAAGGCCATTTGTTTGGGGTGGCCAGTCTTTTACAACGCTAGCTGGCACCGTATATGCATCATTGGGTGTTACATCTCTCACACCATGCCTGTAGGCACTTGCTTGTAATATAGGCTTCTTTCCTGCTTCCTGTCAAGACAATCCCCCCGCAGCCTCAGCGCAGCAGCAGCGTCCGGCTACCCGTGCGCGCGCCGGCCTGAATCCGGACGAGATAGGCGCCCGGACCGTATCCCGCAAGCTCCAGCGGCAGCTCATGCCGGCCGGCCGGCAGCGAGTGTGTGCTGCGGCGCAGCAGGCGCCCGGCCAGGTCGTACACCTCCGTCCCGACGGAGCCGCCCTGCTCCAGGCTGAAGCGCAGCACGGCATGGCCTTCCGGCGCCGGATTGGGGAAGAGACTGAAGGCAAAGGCCGGCTGCGCCGGGCCGCCGCCGATCGAAAGCGTGCGGGTGCGGTTGAGGTACAGGCGCGCCGAGCGGAACCCGGCGGCATCCAGCCCGGCGAGGAGCAGATCGGGCGCGCCGTCGCCATTGGCATCGGCCCAGGCCGCTGCCCCGCGCTCCACGCCCCGGAAGGGCGTGCCGGCCAGTTCGGTAAAGACGCCCTGGCCGTCGTTGAGGTACAGCGCAGCCAGATAGGCCGGCGGTCCGCTCCGGAATCCGGCGAGCAGCAGGTCCGCGTCGCCGTCGAGGTCCGCATCGGCAAAGGCGATGGCACCGCTCCGGACACCCGGAAAGGAGCTGCCCGGCGCTTCGGCGAAGCTGCCCTGCCCGCCGTTGAGGTAGAGGCGCGTCACCGCGCTGCCTGCGGCCGTCACGCCGGCGAGGAGCAGATCGGCATCGCCGTCGCCGTCCACGTCTGCAAAGGCCGAGGCACTCTGCCGGACGCCCGGAAAGGGCGTGCCGGCCGCCAGCGCAAAGCCGCCGGCGCCCTGGTTGACATACAGGCGGGATACGGGCTGGCCTTGCGCATTCGTACCCGTCAGCAGCAGATCGGGATCGCTGTCTCCGTCCACATCCGCAAAGGCGGCCGAGCCTTCGTACACGCCGGCAAACGGGGTGCCGGCCTGCAGCGCGAACTGCCCCTGGCCATTGTTGAGGTACAGCTCCGCAACCGGCGCCTGCTGGCCGTAGCCGGCGATCAGCACATCCGCATCGCCGTCGCCGTCCGCATCGGCCACTGCCGCCGAGCTGTACGAGACGCCGGTGAAAGGCGAGCCCGGCTGCGCCGCAAACTGGCCCTGGCCGCTGTTGAGAAACAGCTGCGTGCCGTCGGTCTGGTGCCCGGTGAGCAGCAGATCGGGATCACCGTCGCCGTCCGCATCGGCAAATACGGCGGCGCCGCGCACCGCCATCCCGAACGGCGTGCTGGGCTGCTCGGCATAGCGGCCCTGGCCGTCGTTGAGGTAGAGCTTCGCAAGGGCCTCGGGGCGGCTGTCGCCTGCAAGCAGGATATCGGCATCGCCGTCCAGATCCACATCGGCAATGGCTGCCGCGCCGTCCAGGATGCCCGGAAACATCCGGCGCCAGCGCCCGGAGAACTGGCCCTGGCCGTCGTTGAGGTACAGATCCGAGCCCGGAGCATCCTGATAATCAAGCCCGATGAGCAGCAGATCGGAATCGCCGTCGCCGTCGGCATCGGCGGTGAGCGGTTCGCCCAGAAAGCCGGCGAGGGGCGGCCCGGCAGATTCGGCGAACTGCCCCTGCCCGCCGTTGAGGTACACCTTCGCGACGGTATGCCCCAGGCCGTTTTTGCCTGTCAGGATCAGGTCCGGGCTGCCGTCGCCGTTCAGATCCGCAAAGCGGGCGGCGCTGCGCCGGACGCCTTCAAAAGCTGCGGAAGCCTGCACGGCAAACTGGCCCTGGCCGTTGTTGAGGCAGAGCTGGGTGCGGGGAACGCTGAAGCCATCTTCCCCGGTTTGGAGCACATCAGGGTCGCCGTCGCCGTCCGCATCGGCCAGCGTAAAGGAGCCGGCAGCCAGCGGCAGGAAGGGCGTGCCGGTCTGTTCGGTGAAAGTGCCCGCGCCGCTGTTCAGGTAGTAGGCCGAAAAGGGGCCTTCCGGCCGGGTTCCGGAGATAAAGACCTCCGGATCGCCGTCGCCGTCGGCATCTTCGGCCCAGATCGAGCCGGAGGTGAAGCCCTGGAAGGGCGTGCCGGCCTGTTCGGCGAAGGTGCCCGTGCCGCTGTTGAGGTAGAGACGCACGATGGGCGTTCCCTGGCTGATGCCTGCGAGCAGCAGATCGGGATCGCCGTCGAGATCCGCATCCGGAAAGCGGAAGGCAGCGCGCTCCACGCCGGCAAAGGGCGTGCCGGCCTGCTCCGTAAACTGTCCCGTGCCGCTGTTGAGATACAGGCGGGTAATCTGCTGGAAAGCAGCCGTCACGCCGGACAGAAACACATCGGGGTCGCCGTCGCCGTCCGCATCCTGAAAGGCAGCCTGCCCCTCGCGCACGCCTGCGAAGGGCGCGCCTGCGAGGGCTGCAAACTGGCCGTGGCCGTCGTTGAGATACAGGCGGGCCAGGGGCGTGTAGACGCTGTCGGCGCCGGCGGCAAATGCATCGGCATCGCCATCGCCATCGGCGTCTGCAAAGACCAGGCAGTCGAAGAACGCCATGCCGGCGAAGGGCGGCACTGCTGCCGGCACAAAATCGCCCTGGCCGGCATGGAGGTAGCGGGTGCAGCCGATGCCGGAGACGAACAGCTCAGGACGGCCGTCGCCGTCGGCATCTGCGAATACGGGCGTTCCGGCCTGAAAGGGCGGCAGCGGCGGAAATTCAGCAAACGTCTGGGCGCCCAGCAGGCGGAAGCCCAGCATCAGCAGCAGGAATGCGGGTCTCATAGGCAACGGGAAGTGGGATGAATCCGCCGGGCAGCCCGCCGGATCATGGTAAGGTACGGAAGTTTAGCCGGAATTCGCAACGCCGGGCTCCGCCGTGCCTGCGGGATTCTCCCGATTCCGGGCATCTGCTGGCTGCCGTCCCCGCATTTCCCACACCAGAATCCCTGCTGCCACCGCGGCATTGAGCGACTCCGTCCGGCCCAGGCGGGGGATGGTCACCCGGCGCAGGCCGGGCAGGGCGCGGAGCGCTTCGGAGAGGCCGCGGGCCTCGTTGCCGATGAGCAGCCAGTCGCCGGGCTGCCAGCGGACGGCTTCGAGGGTCGTGCCGCCGAGGTCGGCGGCCCAGATGCGGTCCTGATGGGCCGGCACAAGCGCGTCCCAGTCGGCGGCGTAGCGTACCCGCACGCGGAAGACCGCGCCCATGCTGCCCCGGAGCGCCCGCGCGCCGAAGACCTCGGCGCAGCCCGGCGAGCAGATCACCTCCTGCAGGCCGAACCAGTCTGCGATGCGCAGCATCGCCCCCAGATTGCCGGGGTCCTGGACCGCCTCCAGCAGCAGGCCCGGCCCCGGCGGCAGGCTGGCCAGCGCCTGCGGCTCCGCGGTGTGCTCCGCCGGCAGGCGCAGCACCGCCATGATGCCCTCCGGATGGGGCTGATCCGTCAGGTGGCGCCACTGCTCCGGCGCCGCCTGCAACACTTCCGCGCCGCCGCTGTCTGTTATCCATCCGGCGGCCTCCGGCGAGACGATCACCGCCTCCACGGGCCAGCCCGACTGCAGGGCCTCCTGCACCATTTTACGCCCCTCCACCAGAAAGCTCCCCCGCTCCCGGCGGTACTTTTTCTGGGTGAGGGCGGCGAAATGTGTTAACTTTGCTTTGGAAAGCGCGTGCATGCAGGCAAAACTACATAATTCCTGGTTCTGGTCCGGCGCGCTCCTGCTGGCATTCGCCTTTGCAGGCTGCAAAGCCACCCGGCACCTCGGCCCGGACGAGTACCTCATCAAGTCGTATCCCCGCTACCGGGGCGCCGAGGCCCTCAGCAGCTCCGAGCTGGGCTACGTGGTCCGCACCCGGCCCAACCGGCGGCTGATTGTGCCCAAGTTTTCGCTGCACGTGCACAACACCGGCGTCACCGCCGAGCGGCTGCTGATCCGCAAGCGCGACCCCATCGGCCCCGATGACGAGGTGCGCGGCCTGGTCCAGCGCAGCGTGCGCTGGCTCAAATACGGCCTGGGCGATCCGCCCGAGCTGCTCGACGAGGAGCAGCTCGACCGCGACCGGCAGAATCTGCACAGCTTTGCCGTTTCGCGCGGCTTTTTTCATCCGCAGGTTTCCTATGAAATCGATACGCTGCGGCATCTGCTCAGCGGCAGGCCCAAGCAGAAGGCCCGCGTGAGCTTCCTGATCCAGGAAGGCGTAGCGTATACCATCCGCCAGGTGAGCCTGCGCATCGGCGACAGCACCGAGCATACGGCCCACCTGCGCAGCGCCTACCGGATGAGCAATTGCCTCCTCAAGCCGGGCGAGCGCTACAATCAGGATCTCATCGGGCAGGAGCGGGCGCGGGGCTATCAGGCGCTGCGCAATTCGGGCTTTTATTCCCTGACGCCGGAGATGCTGAGCTTCACCATCGATACGACGGTCAACGGCGGCCTGGCGGCGGCCCGGGGCGCACGGCCCGTGCGCCAGCTCGACATCGAGATCGTGGTCGCGCGCACGCCGCCGCGCTACAAGATCGGCGAGATCACCGTCCGGGTCCGGGCGGCGCGCCAGGACTCCAGCCTCGGCGGACCGCTGCGGCTGCGGGCAGCGGATCTGGCGCCGGCGCTGCGCGACAGCCTGCGGCTGCCCTACCACCGCTTCGATTCCACCCTCCAGCTGACCTTTGTCGCGGATCCGCTCGCCCTGCGCCGGGTCAACTACAACTTCATCGCCCAGCGCATTCACCAGACCGAGGGCCTCGACTACCTGCAGAGCCGCTCCGACCGCACCTACCGCCGCCTGCAGGAACTCGGGATGCTGCGCTATACCCTCATTACCTACCGCCCGGACAGCCTGCTTTCCGCCCAGCCGGAGGTAAATATGCTGGTGGAGATGCAGCTTGCCTCGCGCTATCAGGTCAAGATCGGCGCAGAGGCCTTTACCCGCGACCTCACCTCCACCAACCTGCCCGGCGTGGGCGCCACCCTCGGCGTGCGCGACAAAAACATCCGCGGACGCTCCGAGCAGTTCGAACTCTCCACCTCCGGCAACGTCGGCTTCTATGCCACCGACAATACCCAGAGCCAGTTCAGCAACCTCTACTACGAAATCGGGGCGCAGGCCAGCCTGCGCGTGCATCAGTATCTGTTCACCAAGCCGTTGCTGTTCCTCCTGCCCGACAAATACCGCCGCGACCTGAGCCGCTACAGCCCGCTGACCCAGCTCAGCTCCACCTTCCGCATCGAGGACCGCCAGGAGTACCGCCGCCTGTCCGTGGGGGGCAATCTCGGCTACCAGTGGAACCATATTCCCTTCAGCGACCGGGCGGTGAGCCGGATCACCCCCCTGGCCGCCGACTTCATCGACGTGCCGGAAAACAGCATCTCTGCCGACTTCCGCAAACGCCTGGACGGCCTGCCGCCCAACATCCGGCGCGACTTCCAGGAGCGCTTCAGCTCGCGTTTCCAGTACAGCTACACCGAGCAGAACTACCGCAGCACCCGTGCGAGCCCGACCTTCTGGACGCGGTTTGCAGTGGAGTGGGGGGGAAACCTGCCCTATCTCATCGACCGGCTGGGCATCGGGCGGGGGCAGGACACCAGTGCCAGCGATACCCGGCTGTTCGGGCGGTTTTTTTACGGGCAATACGTAAAAGCCTCGGCGGAGACCCGCTGGTTTTTTCCCCTGACTCCGCGCACCGAGATCGTGGTGCGGGGGATGATCGGCGCATCGACGCCGTACAACAACACCCCGGCGGTGCCGCAGGAGAGCCGCTTCTTCGCCGGCGGCATCAACGGCATGCGCGGCTGGCAGTCCAATACGCTGGGTCCGGGCCGAACCGGGGTGGACGATTTTCCCGGCGGCACGGAAAACCTCAATTTCAGCAGCCTCATTGCGCCGGGCGGCGAGTTTCAGATCGAGCTGAATGCCGAGTACCGCTTCGACGTGGCGCAGTACATCGAGCTGGCCGTGTTCACCGATGCAGGCAATGTCTGGTTCAGCAAGCGCAGCAGCGAACAGCTGGGCCTGCCCACCGCCGGCCTTACGCGCGAAAACCTGCGCCTGGGCTGGGATGCGGGCATCGGCCTGCGCTTCGATTTCTCCTATGTGGTCTTCCGCATCGACATCGGGCAGCAGCTCTACGCGCCGGACCTGGACAAAGGCTGGGTTTTTGCGTACCCGCAGGGCAGCATAGGCCGGCGGCTCTGGCCGAGCTACGGGATCAATTATCCCTTCTGATCACTGCCGCAGGCCGCGCACCACGCCGATCCGCGATGCCTCGCGGGCCGGATAGACCGAGGCAATGGCCGCCATGAGCATCACTGTGGCGAACACGAGCACAAAATCGGCCCATTCCAGCTCGATGGGAAAGGCCTTTACGCGGAAGCTTTCCCCGCCCTGCAGCTGCACCAGGCCGAAAGCCTGCTGCATCAGCGCGGCTGTCAGGGCGATGACCACCCCGATGGCGCCTCCGATGCCGCCGACCAGCAGCCCCGACTGCAGGAAGATCCGCCGGATCTGGCCGCTGGTGGCGCCCAGCGACTTGAGCACGGCAATGTCGCGGGTTTTCTCCAGCACGATGATGGAGAGGCTGCCGACGATGTTCACCGCCGCAATGGCCAGCATCAGCGCCAGGATCAGATAGCTGATGTACTTCTCGTTTTTCATCACCCGGTAGAGCGTGCGGTGCTGCTCGTACCAGGTCAGCACCTCGAAATCCGGCCCCAGCTGTGCCTGGAGGGCCTCCTGCACCCCATCCGCATCGCGGAGGTTGTTCAGGCGCACCTCGTAGGCGGAGATCCTGCCGCCGGCTTCGAAGAGGTCGCGGACGACATTGAAATCAGCGATGATGAATTTCTCGTCGTATTCCTTCTGCACGGAAAAATAGCCCGAAGGCAGCACATAGCCGGTATTGACCGCCTCTTCGGGGTTATTGAGGGAGGCGTCCTGGGGCACGTAGGAGAGGCTGATGGGGCGGGTCTCGTCGGCGATGTCGGCGCTCAGGCGTGCGGCGACGATGCTGCCGAAGAGGGCCTGGGGAATGCCGTTTTTGTAGCCGAAGGTAAAATTGCCCTCATACACGAAGGTATCCAGGGGATTGACGGACGTAAAATCCGACTCTACGCCTTTCAGCGTCGCAATGGCCTGCTTGTCCACATACTGGGCCCAGACCCGGCCCTCCAGGGTGCGTGTCACGGCGCTCACATCCGGGTGGGAGCGGATCACCAGGAGCAGGCTGTCGCTGTGCTCGAAGTGCTGGCCCGCCGAGGCCACGATTTTGATGTCGGGGTCGATGGCGGCAAAGAGGTTTTCGATAAAGCGGGTCAGCCCGTTGAACACCGACAGGACCAGGATCAGGGCCGCAGTGCCTACGCCGATCCCGCCGATGGATACCCAGGTGATGACGTTGATCGCGGCCACCGATTTTTTCATCAGCAGATAGCGGCGGGCGATCAGCAGCGTGAGGTTCATAGCTGCAAGAATACGAGATTTTGCGGCAGGGTGTATACCACTTGCCCGATTCCAAAAAGTTGCCGTAGTTGAACACGCAATCGTGCCATTGCATTTGGTTTGTAAGTACCTCACTATCAACGTATGAGTCACGACAAGGACTACAGTTTGTTCCGCGACGTCTGCCGGTTTGTGGATGATGCGGCGCGCTACACGGACATTCACCCCGGTTTGCTGGAGCAGATCAAGCAGCCGAATGTGGTGCTGAAGATGAATTTCCCCATCCGGATGGACAACGGCTCCTACCAGGTGATCGAAGCCTACCGGATTCAGCATTCCCACCACAAGACCCCTGTGAAAGGCGGCATCCGGTACAGCGAAACGGTCAACGAGGATGAAGTGGCCGGCCTGGCTGCGCTCATGACCTACAAGTGCGCCATTGTGGACATTCCTTTCGGCGGGGCCAAGGGCGGCATCAAGATCCGCAAAAGCGACTACAGCGATCATGAAATCGAAAAAATCACCCGCCGCTATGCCTATGAGCTGATTTCCCGCAACTGCCTGGGCCCGGCCATCGACGTGCCGGCGCCCGACTACGGCACCGGCCCCCGCGAGATGGCCTGGATCGTGGATACCTATTCCGCATTTCACCCCGAAGCCATCAACGCCAGCGGCACCGTCACCGGCAAGCCGCTTTCCCAGGCCGGGGTGGACGGCCGCAACGAGGCCACCGGCCTCGGCGTGTACTACGGCATCCGCGAAGCCGTGGACAACAAAGCCGACATGGACCGCATCGGCCTGACGACCGGCATCGCCGGCAAGCGGATCATCGTGCAGGGGCTGGGCAACGTAGGCTTCCATTCTGCCCGCTGCCTCCAGGAAGGCGGCGCCGTCATCATCGGCATCGCCGAGTATGAAGGCGGGATCTACAACCCCGAAGGGCTGGATATCAATGCTGTATTCCAGCACCGCAAGGAAAGCAAGTCGATCCTGAACTACCCCGGCGCGCAAAATGTGCAGCCCTCCACCCAGATGCTGGAGTTCGACTGCGACATCCTCGTGCCTGCGGCCCTCGAAAACCAGATTACCGTAGCCAATGCGGCCCGCATCCAGGCCAGGCTGATCGCCGAAGCCGCCAACGGCCCGGTCACCGCCGAGGCCGCCGACATCCTGGTTGGGCGCAACCGCATGATCATCCCCGACTTTTACCTCAACGCCGGGGGCGTGACGGTATCGTACTTCGAGTGGCTCAAAAACCTCGCCCGCGTGTCCTTCGGCAAGATGGAGAAGCGCTACGAGGCCCTCAACAACCAGAAAATCCTCGATACCATCGAGCAGGCCAGCGGGGTCAAACTCACCGCCGTGCAGCGGCAGGAGCTGACCAAGGGCGCCGACGAGCGCGACATCGTCTATTCCGGCCTGGAGGAGACCATGATCGAGGCCTACCGCGACATCGTCGAGACCCGCGACCGGAAGAATACCGTGACCCTGCGCAAGGCTGCCCTGGTCAATGCGCTCGACAAAATCGCCGTGAGCTACCTGGAGCGCGGGATCTTCCCCTGATCTCCGCAGCTGCTCCGCATACCGGCCGGCGCAGCAGATCCGATGCTGCGCCGGCTGTGTTTTCCCGCTTGGGAAGTCCGGCGAATTCGCCAACTTTGCGCCCAGATCAGGACCGGGAGATGAAAAAGCTGCTGTTGCTTACGGATGAGACGGAGGCCTCCCAGCAGGCCTATGCATATTCGCAGGCGCTTTGCGCCTCGCTCCGCCTGCTCTGCGAGCACCATCCCCTCACGCCCTACACCAAGGACCGCGATGTGGCGCAGCTGGCGCTGCAGCAGGAGGCCGACCTGATCGTCATGGGCATTCCGCCGGTGCGCGGCCTGGCCCATCCTTTTACCGATCTGGACCGCGTCCGCCTGCTGGCCCGCGCCCCCCGGCCCATGCTGCTCATTCCCCCCAGCGCCCGGTTCGCCGCCCTGAAGCACATCGTCTATGCAACCAATTTCCAGGAGGACGACTGGCGCATTCCCCCCACCCTCGAAGCGCTCGCCCGGCTCTCCGGCGCCCGCATCACCTGCGTGCACATCAACCCCGTAGGCGCGCACCCGCGGCACCCCGTCATGCAGGAGGTCTTCCGCTCCCAGCTGGAGCCGGGGAATATTTTTTTCTACGTCATCCGGCACAAGGATCCGCTTCAGGGCCTGCAGCTGTTTACCGATGCCTATCACCCCGATATGCTTGCTGTGATGCCCGCCCGGCGCTCCCTGGCCGCCTGGCTGCTCAAGCCCAATCTCACCCGCGCCCTCGCCCGCCGAACCCAAATCCCCCTGCTTTCCGTACAGACAACCATATCCTGACCGACACCGCACCGAATGAACCGTCTCGCCGTGATCGCCAGGCACCCTGTCATGCGGCGCCGTCTGCGCGAGGGCGTCTGGCTGCTGTTCAAATCGATCGCCCTGCTCGCCCTGCTCTACGTGGACTACAGGTACCGCCACATGACCGCAGACCTCGGCCTAGGCAGCAGCTATGTCCGCGCCCTGCTGAGCCTGCTCACCGGCATCCTCTTCATCGATTTTGCCCGCATCACCATCACCGGGTTCTACATCCGGCGCCGGCGCCTCGAATGGGGCGAACGGGATAATTTCATCGTCGGCATCTCCCAGCTCGCCTCGATCGCCGGCGCCATCGTGCTGGCGCTCTCGCTGCTGATTGCCCTCGATATCAAAATCCGCGAGGCCCTTACCGCGATCTCCATCGTGGCCGCCGCAATGGCCATCCTCTTCAAGGATTATGTGGCCAATATGATCAACGGCATGATCCTCCTGTTTTCAGATCAGATCTCCATCGGCGATACCATCAAGATCGGCCAGCACAAGGGGCGCATCAGCGATGTGACCCTCCTCAACGTGCATCTGATCAACGACGACGAGGAGGTGATCTACATCCCGAACAATACCGTCCTGAGCACCGAGGTGGTCAACTACACCAAGCGCGCCGTCAAGCGGATCGGGGTGGAATTTGAAATGGGATTTCAGCACCTGGACCAGCTTTCCGAGCTGGAGGCGTATCTGCAGGGCAGCCTGGGCGATTACGAATCCTACCTGATCCCGGAGAGCAGCGTGCTGAAGGTGGCAGCAGTGGCCAAGGATTCTGCGACGCTGAAGTTTCAGACGACTTTCCGCGAGGAGCCGGAGGCCAAGCTGGAGAAGGCTTTCCGCCGCTATCTGATGCGCAAGGTGCTGGAATACGTGGACTCCCGCACCTGAGCATTCCTTACTGCGCGAGGCGTTCCGCCTCGGCCAGCAGCCGCTGCGGGTCGGCAGGCGCTACCCCCGGCATTTCCACGACCTGCGCCCCGGCCAGATTGGCAACCGATGCCGCTTCCAGCGGATGCAGGCCGGCAGCCAGCCCCAGGGCCGCCGCCGCGATCACCGTATCGCCTGCGCCGGATACGTCCGCGATGCGCCGCACATGGCCTGCAATCCGGTGCCCGGCGCCTTCCGGCCCCTGCAGCCACATGCCCTGGCTGCCCAGGGTCACCAGGGTCCATGCATGGGGCATCCGCACGCGCAGACGGCCTACGGCTTCGGCCAGCCCGGACAGATCGTCGGGCCCGGTCCGGAGGCCCAGCGCTTCATTGAGCTCCTTGAGGTTGGGCTTGAACAGGGTGCAGCCGCCGTAGTGCCAGAACTGGCGGTATTTGGGATCGGCGGCTGCGGGAATGCCGCGCTGTGCCGCAGCTGAAAGCGCCGCCCGGATGAGTTCGGGGCTCATCAGGCCCTTGTCGTAGTCTTCGATAATCAGGGCATGGCAGCCTTCGAGGGCCTGCGGCAGCCGCTCCATCAGCCAGCCGAGATCTTCCGGCCCCAGCGGGCTGGGGTCCTCGCGGTCGAGGCGCAGCATCTGCTGCTGGTTGCCGAGGATGCGGGTCTTGGCAGTCGTAGGGCGCGCGGCACCGCGCCGGACGGCGCGCAGGTCGAAGCCGCGGGCGCCGAGCAGGGCTTCGAGCTGCTGCCCTTCGGCATCGCTGCCCAGCAGGCCGCAGACCGAAACCTGGGCGCCGAGGGCCTGCACGTTCAGCGCCACATTGGCGGCGCCGCCCGGCCGCGCTTCTTCGCGCTGCACCTCCACCACCGGCACCGGCGCTTCCGGCGAGATGCGGTCCACCCGCCCCCAGAGGTATCGGTCGAGCATAAGGTCGCCCAGCACCAGCACCCGGAGCCTGGGAGCGGCATGAAGCAGGCGCCTGACGGCGGCGGGAAGACCGGCTGGAGGCATGCGGCAGGGATCCATGCCATGAGCGCCGCAGGCGCGGCGCTCATGGATCAGGCTGGAATTCAGCTCAGTTTCTCAAGGGCCCGCTTCATCCGGGCGGTCGCGTCGTCGAGCGCTTCCATGCTGTACGCATAGGACAGCCGCACATGGGTATCGGTGCCGAAGGCGCTGCCGGGCACAACCGCCAGGCCCTCTTCGTCGAGCAGGTAGATGCACAGCTGCTCGATGTCCCGGATCTGCGTGCCGTTGGGCGCGCGGCGGCCCAGGAAGGCGGCCAGGTCCGGGTAGAAGTAGAACGCGCCCTCGGGCAGGTTTACTTCCAGCCCTTCGATCTGCTTCAGCGAGGCGTACACCAGATCCCGCCGGCGGCGGAACTCGTCGCGCATGGCCCAGGTGGGGCTCATATCGCCGTTGAGGGCAGCCACGCCGCCCTTCTGGCTGAAGGAGGTGGCCCCGGAAGTCACCTGGCCCTGCAGTTTTTCGCACAGCTCTATAATCGGCTTGCTGGCCCCGATATAGCCCAGGCGCCAGCCGGTCATGGCGAAGCCTTTCGCAAATCCGTTGACGGTCACCACCCGCTCGTAGAGGTTGCCGAAGGTGGCCAGGCTCACGTGCGGCTGGTCGAAGGCGATGTATTCGTAGATCTCGTCGGCGATGGTGTACACCTGCGGATGGCGTTCGAGCACCTCGGCGATGGCGGCCAGCTCCTCGCGGGTGTACATGCTGCCTGTAGGATTGGAGGGCGTGCAGAGGATGAAGAGCCGGGTATGCGGCTGAATAGCTGCCTCCAGCTGCTCCGGCGTGATCTTGTATCCGCTGGCGAGGGTGGTGGGCAGAATGGAAATATCCGCCTGGGCCAGATACAGGATGCCGTGGTAGGAGACCCAGAAGGGCGCGGGCAGGATGGCGCCGTCGCCGGGGTTCAGGATGGAGAGGATGGCGTTGTAGAGCGACTGCTTGGCGCCGGTGGACACCAGGATCTGGTCCGGGCTGTAGTCGAGGCCATTGTCGCGCTTGAACTTCGCGGAGATCGCCTGGCGCAGCTCCGGAATGCCGGCTACGGGCGGATACTGCGTAAAGCCTGCATCGAGGGCGGCCTTGGCGGCCTCGCGGATGTGGGCAGGCGTCGGGAAATCCGGTTCGCCGAGGGTGAGCCCGACGACATCGCGCCCGGCGGCTTTCAGCTCGCGGACTTTTTTGGCGATGCCCAGCGTCGCCGATTCTTCGAGGGCCGTGATGCGCTGCGAAAACTGCGTTTGCGTTACCATGTCAGCATTGTTGAAGGAAATCGTGCTTGCTGGGGGCTTGCGGGCAGCGATTATTCTTTGACGAAGCGGACCGAAGCGGCGGGGCCGCGGTCCATGCGGATCTGTAGCAGATAGAGGCCGGGCGGCAGGGCGTCCAGCTCCCATTCGTGGCGGCCGGAGAGCACGGCGGGATGGCGGGCCGGCAGCGCCTCGCGCCCGTGCAGGTCGAGGATGCGCAGCACCGCCGGGCCTCGGTAGTCCGGATGGTCCGTTTCGAGGACCAGGCGGGAAGCTGCCGGGTTGGGGTACACACGCAGGCTGGCGAGCAGGGCCGGGTCCACGGGGGTTTTGGTGCCGATGCCCTGCCAGACCCCAAGGGTGTCATTGGCAGGATTGGCATCGGGTGCGAGCCCGCCAAACCACATCTCAACCCGGTACACCTCGTTGGCGACGGGCTTCCAGATGCTGTCGTGCCGGTACGCCAGGGTGTCGTTGGGCAGCAGGACAATCTTGCGCTTGATCTTGGTGGATTCGGTAGCCCCGCCGTTGATGCGGTAGTTGAGGGTCATGACCGCCGAGTCCACGCGGATGGTATCGAGGCCCTGGTTGAGGATGGCGGCGGTGAGGCGGATATTGTCGTTGGGGCTGGCAGTGACCGGATTGATGCGGAACATGGCCAGGTCGCGGCGCTCCACGCGCGCGAGCCGGATGTCGTCCAGCACCAGCATGAAGCGGTCCTTGGAGGTATGGCGGAAGACCACATACACCGACTGGCCGGCATAGGCGCTCAGGTCCAGGGTGCGGTAGTTCAGATCGGCGCTTTCCGAAGGAATCCTCAGCGCCGCGGCCAGGTTCTGAATATCGGCGATCTGGTTGGAGGTGGAGATATACACCTCGTAGCTTTCGAGATAGAAACGGTCCTGCGAGTAGGCATACCAGGAGAGGCAGACATTGGCGGGCAGGTTGTCGATGCGGGGGCTGATGAGCCAGTCGTTGCTTTGGCCTACGGTATCTTCGTACCAGCTGGGCGAAAGCAGGGCCTGGTTGCCGCTGCCGAGGTCTTTGGGGTCTGGGCCTACCTGCCAGCCGCCGGCGGGGGTGAGGAAGCGGATTTCCTCGCGGGGCATCAGGCCGTCGGCATCGACTGCGGTCCAGCCTGCGGGCAGGGTATCGGAGGCGTCGAAGCGCTCGTCGAGCACCGTGATGCCGCCGCAGGGAAAGCGGCGCAGCAGGTCGCGGGGCTCGTACGGAGCAGGAAAGCCGGAGCGGCTGGGCCCTTGGGCCTGCAGCACAGGCGCCAGTGCCAGAAGCAGCAGCGCAGCAGCGGAAGATCGGATCATGCGGAGGTTCACTTGCAGGTCTGTTGTTTCAGACAAACGTGCGGCAGCATACGTTGCGTTGCGGCAAAAATAAAAAAACTCAAACTACGGGTGTAATTTGAGCTTTTCGTTCACCAGGGGAAACGGTCTCAAACCTTGACGCCCCGCGCCTTCATTTCCTTGAGCACCGCCGAGATGCCCTTCTTGTTGATGATGCTCAGGCCGTGCGTCGATACCTTGAGGGTAATCCAGCGGTCCTCTTCCGGAACGTAGAAGCGCTTGGTCTGCAGGTTCGGGTAAAACTTGCGCTTCACGTGGTTATTCGCCTTGGATACATTGTATCCGGCGATGGTCTTTTTGCCCGTTACGACACAAACGCGCGCCATGATCTGATATCGTTATTCTGAGAGATAAGCCAGTCTGAACGACCCCGTGCAGGAATCGGGGAGCAAATATCAGGAACAGGCGGGTAAAAACCAAGACCCCGGCGAAAAATTCCCGCAGGCGCCGGATAGGCCTCCCCTGCCCGCAGTCCGGTGCCCAAACCGCAATCTGCGCATATGCGCTGTAATTGAGGTTTTTTCTTGCAATTTTGTATTCCAATTGCAAAATTGCAAGAAATATGCTCATGAGCGCCCGTATGATCCCCCGTGAGCTGGAGCCTGTCCTGCGCAGTTCGCTGCGCGGATTTCCCGTTGTGCTGCTGACCGGCCCCCGCCAATCAGGCAAAACGACGCTGGTCCGGCATACCTTTCCGGAACTGCCTTACTGTTCGCTTGAAGACCCGGACCTGCTGCTCCGCGCAGAGGCCGACCCCCGCGGCTTTCTGGGCGGCCTGCCTCAGGGCGCTGTAATCGATGAGGCGCAGCGCATGCCGGCCCTGTTCTCCTACATTCAGGGTATTGTGGACCGGAATCCCGATACGCGCTTCATTCTATCCGGATCGCAGAACTTTCTGCTCATGGAGCGGATCACCCAAAGCCTCGCCGGCAGGGCAGCTGTGCTCAGGCTCATGCCCTTGTCGCTTTCCGAACTCTGGCGCAGCGGACGCAGTTCCGAACGCTACGAATCGTATCTGTTCAAAGGGCTCTATCCGGCTTTGTACGTCAAACCAGTCGGAATCGCCGAATATTACCGCGCCTATCTCGAAACCTACGTGCAGCGGGACGTCCGGCAGCTCAGGCAAATTCAGGACCTGAGCGCGTTTACCCGCTTCATTGCCTTGTGTGCAGGACGTACCGGACAGCTGCTCAACCTGCAGGCGCTTGCCACCGACGCCGGGGTCTCCGTTCATACCGCCAAATCGTGGCTCTCCGTGCTGGAGGCCAGCTACATCGTCTTTCTGCTCGAACCGTATCATGCCAACTTCAGCAAACGGCTGGTTAAAATGCCCAAGCTGTATTTCTGGGATACGGGTCTGGCAGCTGCCTTGCTGAGAATCGAGTCGGAGCCGCAGCTGGATACCCACTACCTGCGCGGAGGGCTGTTCGAGAATCTGATCATCGCCGAGTGGATCAAACGCAGGCTGCATCAGGGGCGGCAGCCTGCGGCCTACTTCTGGCGCGACAGCAGCGGACATGAGATAGATCTCCTGATCGAGCGGGCAGAGAGCCTGTTTCCAGTCGAAATCAAATCCGGCCAGACCTTTGCCGCAGACTTCGTCAAAGGGCTGCAGTATTTCGGCAGAACCGCAGGCAGCAAGGCAGCCCCCGGACGGCTGATCTACGGAGGAGACAGCAATTTTTCATTCCTTCAGACCGATATCCGCAGCTGGAAAGATCCGGATGCCTGCTCGGACGCCTGAATCTCACACAGCGATGGACCATTCCCCCCGGAATGCCCGCCCCCGCATGCGGTTGGCCTCCGCGTCGCCGGCAAATTCCTCCTTCGCCGGGTCCCAGCGCAGGGGGCGCTTCAGTTCGTAGGCGATATTGCCCAGCGTGCAGACGGTCGCCGTGCGGTGCCCGGTCTCCACATCGCAGATGGGCTTCGTGCGCTGGCGGATGGCATTCACAAAATCGGCGTAGTGGTCGCTGCTGCGGTACAGCCGTCCGGACTCCGGCACGTCGAGGTCTTTGAGCCGCGCATCGGAGGGGTCGAAATATTCCCGGCTGATGTCCATCGTGCCCTTCGACCCGATGAAGCGCACGCCCCAGCCCCGGCCGAAGTTCTGGTGCGTCATGCGCACGCCGCTGGCGTAGCGGTAGGTGAGGAAGGGGACCTCGCTGCCGTTTGGCGGCAGGATTTCCACCGGGCCGCTCTCGTCCATGCCTAGGGCCCACTGCGCGATGTCGAACATGTGCGCGCCCCAGTCGGTCATGCCGCCGCCGCCGAATTCCTTGTAATCCCGCCATTTGGGCCAGAAAAGCTTCTCCTGCCGCACCGTAGGCGCGAGCAGATGGTTATACGCCACCGCCGGCGAGGGGCCCAGCCAGCGGTCCCAGTCGAGGGCATGCTTGATGGGTTCTTCGGGCAGGCTGTACGGAACGGGCGGACCGCTGATGGACACCTGAATTTCCTGTATATCGCCCAGATAGCCGTTGCGGACCAGCTCGCAGGCCTGGCGGAAATTGCGCCAGGAGCGCTGCATGCTGCCCGTCTGGAAGACGCGCCCGTACTTCCGCGCGGCCTGCGCCATGGCGCGGCCCTCTTCGATGGTCAGCGCCAGCGGCTTTTCGCAGTACACATCCTTGCCGGCCTTCATCGCCGCCACCGCCATTACGGCATGCCAGTGGTCGGGGGTGATGATGGCCACGGCATTCACGTCCTCGCGGGCCAGCAGCTCGCGGAAATCGCCGTAGCCGGCCGCATCCCCAGCCTGCTTCGCGCCCTTGGCTACCTGCTGGAGGCGCTTGATTTTCTGCGGGTCCACATCCGACACGGCCAGCAGCCGGAAGCCAGCCTGCATCAGGTTGCGGGTGAGGCCGCCGCTCTGCTTGCCGGCGCCGATGACCCCCAGGGTCAGCTGGTCGCTGGGGGCGGTGTAGCCGCGCCCGAGCACATGGCGGGGAACGATCATCAGCCCGGCAGCAGCCAGGGCCGAGGTTTTCAGGAAGCGGCGGCGGGAAAGGTCAGCGTTCATAGCAGCAGTCTGGGGGTAATCCGGCGCAGCATCGCGCCACCGGGAAGTACCATCTTCCCGGCGGCATTGTCAAGGCGGAAAACGATTGACGTCTCAGAGTCCCAGCTCTTTCCGCAGCATCTGCTCGTCGGCCTGGATCTGCGAGGCGATCTGCTCCATCGCCTGCTTGACGGCTTCGAGGTGCAGGGTGCGCTTGAAGTCGCTGTGCCCATAGTAAAAGCCTACCGTGCGCCGCGCAAGGCCGGCGCCCCGGTACCGGGCAATGGGGTCGCCCGCGATGTCGAACAGCTCCACTTCCAGCCCCACCTGTGCCCGCCAGCGGCCCGTAGGCAGCCCCAGCATCGGCGCGATGCCCAGCGACAGCGCAGAGAGGTAAACCCAGGCGTCGTTCAGGCTTTCGGTGTCGGAGGTAATGAGGCGGCAGACGGCTGTGCCCAGGGCCGGGCCCTTGTACTCGCAGAGATTGCCCTTGAAGCTCCGCTCGATGAAGGTCTGCATGTCCTGAAGCTGCTCGGTGCGGCGGGGCACGTAGTATCCGGGGGTAAACGGAGAATCCTGCGGCGGCACATAGCGCCAGGCCGGGAAATGGTTCATGAAGCTGTTCTCGTCGAACTGCAGCACCATCGGCGGCAGCGCGTGCCCGTGCTGCGGCGCGTCTAGGTCGGAAACGAGAAACGAAGGGGAGCGGCAGCTGCTCAGCAGGGCCAGGGTCAGAAGCAAGGCGATGTTCCGCATACAATCCGGATTTTGCGCAAAAATATCCATGATTCCGCAGCATGCAGCCCCGGACGATCAAGCGTGCGCACATGGCGGCGATGTGTGGAAAAGGGCCTAACTTGCGTGTACGAATTCCGCAGCATGGCCGAACCCATCGAGATCCTGCAGCAGTACTGGGGCTACAGCCAGTTCCGCCCCCTGCAGGCGGAAATTGCCGGAAGCGCGCTTGCCGGGCGCGACACGCTGGCCCTGCTGCCGACCGGCGGCGGAAAGTCCGTATGCTTTCAGGTGCCGGCCCTGTGCCGGCCCGGCATGGCGCTGGTGATCTCGCCGCTCATTGCCCTGATGAAAGACCAGGTAGAGCGCCTGCTGGCGCTGGGCATTCCGGCTGCGATGGTCAACAGCTCGATGTCGCCCCGGCAGATCGATGCAGCGCTGGAAGGCGCGGCACGGGGCGAATACCGTTTTCTCTACCTCTCGCCCGAGCGCGTAGGCACGGACGAATTCCGCCTGCGGCTGCCCCGCATGCCGGTCACGCTGCTGGCCGTGGACGAGGCGCACTGCATCAGCCAGTGGGGCTACGATTTCCGTCCGGCGTATCTGCTCATCGCCCGGATCCGGGAGCTGCGTCCGGAGCTGCCCATCCTGGCCCTGACGGCTTCGGCGCCGCCGGAGGTGCAGACGGATATTGTGCAGAAGCTCGGCCTGCGGAATCCGGCCGTATTCCGCGCCTCCTTCCGCCGGCCCAACCTGCGCTATGTGGTGCTCGAGGAAGCGCAGCCGGCCAAACGCATCCTCGAAATCTGCCTCCGCACCCAGGGCAGCGGCATCGTGTATGTGCGCACGCGCAGGCAGGCCGAAACCCTCGGCGAGGTCCTGGCCGCGCAGGGCATCGCCGCAGCGGCGTACCACGGCGGCATGAAAACCTCCCTGCGCAGCAGCACCCAGCAGGCCTGGATCGAAGGCCGCACCCGCGTGATGGTGGCTACCAATGCCTTCGGCATGGGCATCGACAAGCCGGATGTGCGCTTTGTGCTGCACCTCAGCCTGCCCGCCGATCTGGAGAGCTACTACCAGGAGGCCGGCCGGGGCGGGCGCGACGGCCAGACGGCCCTGGCCGTCGCCTTCCGCAATGCCCCCGATGTGGCAGAGCTGCGCCGCTGGGCCGAGGCCCGCTACCCGGACTTCGATCAGGTGCAGCACCATTACCAGCTGCTGTGCAACCATTTTTCCGTTCCCAACCGGGGCACGACCGCGGAGACCGCCCACCCCTTTCTGATGCCGGAGCTCAGCGCCGCGACCGGCGCACCCGCGCTGCAGCTGTATGCCTCCATCCGGATTCTGCACCAGGAAGGGCTGCTCTGGCTGGAGGAGGACCCCGACGATTTCGGGTATATCCAGGTGCTCGTCGGGCCGGATGAAATCAGCCGGTACCGGGAGCGCAGCACGGCAGACGGCGAGGCCCTGGCCTTTATCCTGCGCACGATGGGCGGCGAGGTGTACACCCGCGAGCGCCCCTTTCTGCCCGATGTCTGGGCCAGGCGGCTGGACCTGCCCCCGGAGCAGCTCGACCAGCAGCTGCTGCGGCTGGAGCAGCGGGATCTCATCCGCTACCGGCCTGCCACGGACCGGCCTTCGCTGCGGTTTCTGCGGCCCCGGCAGGTGCTCACCCGCGCCGCGCTCAACTGGGGCAAGTACGATTTCCTGCGCGAGCGCAGCGCCATGCGCCTGCAGGAGATGATCCGCTATGTCGAAAATACAGAGATCTGCCGGAGTATGCTGCTCCAGCGGTACTTCGGCGAGCAGGATGCCCAGCGATGCGGCGTGTGCGACGTGTGCATCGGACGCACGCGCCGCAGGGTGGACGACGGCGCCTTCGAACAGATCCGCCGGGTGCTGATGGAGGCAGTCGCGGCAGGCGGCGCCCGCTATCAGGATCTGGTCCGGAACCCCAGCGCCGGCTCGCCGGCGCAGCGCGAGCAGGTGCTCCGCTACCTGCTCGACAAAGGCGTCATCCGCTCCGATGCCTGGGGCAATCTGCACAGCAGCGAATCCTGACATCCTGTCCCGTTTTCTGACATCCCGGCAGCCGCAGGGCTTCCGAACCGCAGCGGCATACTTTTCGTTATGCACGTATGCCGGTTCGCGAAATTCACCCGCAGCCGCTGGGAGCCTCTCAACCTTGACCGCTATGGAAGTGATCCGTCATCCCAATCTGAGCCCGGAGCAGCAGGATGCCCTGATCCAGGAGCTGGATCAGCTGCTTGCAGAATATCAGACCTACCAGTCGAATGTGCGCCGCATCCACTGGAATCCGCAGCTGCGTCCCTATCTCGATTTCAGCCACAAAATTGCCCGCCTCTACCAGGTGACCGAGGCCAACCGGCACCTCATTGCCGATACCATGATCCGGATGGGCGCCGCGCCCAGCGAGCCGGTGCTGGCCGGGGTGCTCCCCGTGAAGCGCCAGGTGGCGCAGGTGCTCGAGATTCCCGCCTTCGAGCAGGCGGTAGGCGTGATTGTGCATACCAGCCGCCAGATGCTGGAGCTGGTCCGGGAAACTTTCGTCCTGGCTGCGCAGTACCAGCATCAGCCTACGATGCAGCTGATGAACCGCCTTGCGCAGCAGCTCGCATTCACCATCGGCGTCTTCTCCAGCGAGCGCATGGCCACCTTCAACTGAGGGCTTCTGCCGCAGGCACAGGCATCGGATACAGCGCCGCTTCCTGGTGCATGCCGGTTTTGTCGACTTCCAGCACGATGGCGCCCGCCTCGTCGGTGTAGTACATGGGCACAAATTTCCGCCCCCACACGACCTCGTCCGCCCGGTAGCTCCGCCGCACATGCACCGTCTGCGCGAATGTCTCGTCGTAAGCCTTGATCATGATCAGAAACTCCGCGTGCATGGCCTGCAGGGCTTCGGGGGTATGCCCGTAGAGCGGGCTGTCGGGGCCGATCGGATGCACGATGGTCCAGTTGAGGGGAAACAGGTTGACGCTTTTGCGCTCGAGGCTGAGCCCGATGAAGCGCTGGCTCAGCTTGCCCTGGTCCATCTCGTGCCACATCAGGGTTACGAGCACCTCCAGCTCGATCAGGTCGCTGCGGCGGCCGTTTACGATGCGGAACTGGAAGCTGTTGAGCCCGTTGCGGTAGGGGGCGATCAGCGCCTCCCGGCTGAAGCGGATATAGGCGGAGGGTTTGGCAAAGCGCCCATAGAACAGGCCGGCGGCAATGGCGAATACCAGCACGCCTGTCATGGCTTCAAAGGCAGCGATAACGTTGGCAGCCATGCCTACCGGGCTCACCGAGCCGTACCCCACGGTAGTCAGCGTCTGGGCGGAGAAGAAGAACGCATGGAAAAACCGGTCGTGGAAGGGCGCGCCTGCCACTTCGCCGGAAAGCTGGCCGGGGCCGGCCAGCAGATACAGCGCCGTAAACCCGGAGTTGATCGCGACGTAGGCCGCCGAAATAATCAGCACGAACTTCCAGAATGGCGCCGTAATCATAAACTGGTACGGGTGCAGCGAGCGCCAGAACCCGTCGACCCGCCGCACATTGAAGGATCCGTCGGGATGCAGCAGGCGCCCGGCGCGGGTGCCGATGCCGGTGCCGAAGCCCAGGTCCTTGTATGCCGGCTGCGGTCCGGCATCTGTTTCCGTCCGGTGTTCCGGGATGCTGCCCGTTCCGGTGCGGGGCGGCGCATCCGTGGGCAGTTTCTGTTTGCGTTTCCGTTCCATTGCGAAGCTCTGCGCTGCAAGATAGCAGTTTCCGGAAGGCGGGTTCAGGGAAAAATTACCCCCGGAAAATCGGCGATATTCAGCGGCGAGACCTGTGCCTTGAACGAGGGCAGGCCATTGATCCGCTCGATGAACGCGTTGGCGACCAGGGCCTGGCCCCGCGGAGTGAGGTAGATGCCGTCCAGGCAGAAAATGCCTCCGTCCAGGTAGCTGCTGCTGATGCCGATGCCGTCCACGGTAACGCCGCCGGCGAGCGAGCTGAAGAGGGCGTGCAGGCCGACGGCGGCCAGGCGGCCTCCGCCGAGTTCCGCATCGAGGGCCGATACGAGCGAGTCGAGCTTTCCGTTGTAGGCCAGGGCGAGGGACTGCACGCGGGCGCTTTCTTCGCCATCCAGCACCCAGGCATGGGGAATGGGATTTTCCGGATGCAGTCCGAGGCCTTCGGGCAGGCCGTTGGGCTGGCCCAGGCTGCCGCGCAGCGGCAGCAGCAGGTGATCCGCCTCCGTAGCGAAGCGCACGTAGCCGTCGGGCGACTGCACGTAGAGCGGCAGGGGCGGGGCATCGCAGTTTTCGGGGTCGCGGTATACAGGCCGGAGTTCGGAGAAATAGGGGAAGGACACAATATCCGGCACCTGGCCGATCAGCCCGCGGACGGTCTGGGGCTTTTCCCGCAGGATGCTGCGCAGCAGCCGGTCCATTTCCTGCCCGTATGCATCGGGATCGGGCGGCAGATACGCCGGATCTCCGCCGGATACCCCGTAGGCCAGCAGGTCCTGGGTGCCGAGCCAGAGGGTGAAAAACTCGGGTGCGGCGGCAGCGGCGGCAGCGGGATAGTCCGGCTGATCCGGAAAGGTTCTGCGGAAGAACACCGCAGAAATATGGCTGCTGTCGGGCGACAGCCTGCCGGCCTCCAGGTACGGCAGCCCCAGGTTGTGCAGTTCTCCGCCGGGCGGCGTAAGCCAGCCGGCCTCGGGAGCCACTGCCTCGGTGCCCAGCCGGGGGCCGATCAGGGTGCAGGCCGGCGGCCAGAGCTTCCGAAGGTGCAGCCGCCCGGAGCCGGCTGCGCCGGCCAGCGGCAGATTGAACTCCGAACGGCGGATCTGCTGGAACTGGCGTGCCAGCAGCACCGGATATGCCTGGGATTGCGCAGATTCATACAGGCCCGCCGCGCTGAAGGGCTGCGGCAGCGTATTGGCGAACCCTGCGGTGTATCCGTCGCCGAATGCCTTGTACTGACGCGTATTCAGCACCCCCAGCGAGAGCTGAGGAGCAATAATTTCCGGCTTGCACCCCGGTATGCCTGCCAGCAGCAGGATCAGCGCCCCCGTAACAATCCCCTGCGCGTAGCGGTGTTTCATGCAGCAAGCCCGTTGGATGCGATTTCCTCTGCTAATATCGAAATCCCGGCGGATCCGGTTGCCGTTCAGAACGTATAAACGAGGCCCAGGCCCAATTTATATACAAACGACTCGTACGCGCCTCCGAAGACCGCTGCGTCCAGGATCGCGGTGCGCTCGCCGGTGAACTCGTAGGCATAGGCCAGATCGGCCTGGAGGTGCCGGGAAAGCCGGACGCCGGCCCCTGCGGTCAGTCCGATGCGGGTCGCATCGGGCAGGTCGGGCGATACGTAGCCCTGCGCCACCGGCGATCCGTCGTAATACCATCCGGCGCGGACCCGCAGCACCTCATTCACGGAGTATTCTCCGCCCAGGCTGAGGGTGAGGGTGTTTCGGAAATTCCGCTCCGGAAACTCCTGGATGTCATAGGCCGGGCTGTCGGGCAGGAGGTGCAGCGATTCGAACGATTCCCAGCCGTAGAAGCTCAGGTCGAGCGCCAGGCGCAGCCGCGGATCGGGCTGGTAGCCGATGCCGAGGGTCAGCGAAGGCGGCAGGGGCAGGCTGGCGGAAAAGGTGCCGTCGGGATACTGGCTTTCGAGCGATTCAGGCACGTCGAAGCGGATGCTGCCCTGGCGGAGCCGGATCATGACCCCGGACCGGAGGGTAGCACCCAGGGAGAGGGTGCCGTTGACATGGTAGAGGAGGCCCAGGCTGAGTCCAGCCCCCAGCCCCGTGCCGGCGAAGCGCACGCTGCCCTGGGTGCCGTTGGGGCCGTCGGCCTGGATGGCGCGGCGCACCAGCAGATTGCCCCATCCCAGGCTGAAGCCCAGCCCGATCCCCAGCCGGCTGCCGCGCGTGAAGCTGACCACCGGCTGCACAAAGAGGGTGCTGAACGAGAATTCCTGCGAAATAAACCGCCCTTTCCAGGTATCTGGCCAGCGGATGCTGCTCAGATAAGGAGTGGTGACGCTGAGCCCGAAGCGTACGCGCCACTGCCCCAGGTCCCGGGTACCTCCGAGGCTCGCGTGCAGGTAGATGGGCGAAAGCACCTGCAGCTCGCTTGCCGCGCTGTACACGCTGGGCGTCTGGGCCAGAAAGGCCGTCACAGGCGTCACGGCGCCGCCGCCGAATACCACGCTGTTGCGCGGCACGAGGCAGAGCGCACCCGGGTTGAGCCAGGCAGCGGCGGCATCGGCGGCAAATCCCGCCCCGGCATGCCCCATTCCAAGCTGCCTAACGCCCAGCAGGCGCAGCTCGAAGCCGCCTGCGAGCACAGAAACCGCCTGCCCTATCCAGAGGGCGCTCAATGCCAGGTGTAAGCGCATCCCCGAAGATCGGCTGCATTCCGGGGTCCCGCAAGGGGAATTTTTCGGGAGGCATCCGCCGGAGCGCACACAAGCGCCGCATCCGGGAGGATGCGGCGCTTGCAGATACCGTGCCGGGAATCCCGGAATCCGGGTGGGCCTTGCCGGGCTTGAACCAGCGACCCTCTGATTATGAGTCAGATGCTCTAACCGACTGAGCTAAAGGCCCTGCGCATAGCGCTGTGCGAATATAGGCATTGTTCCCCATTCCGCCAAAGTCTCCGCGCATTATCTGGCAGGATCCGGCGGCGCCATATCTGCGGGCGGGCCTGCTTCCGGCGGCTCCGCCGCCTCCACAGCCTGCCGGCGCACATACTCCGCAAAACGCGCTTCCATGCGCACCAGCCGCAGGTACAGCAGCACGCAGCTGACCATCAGCGCCAGCAGGGCCAGGTAGGTGACCAGATCCACCCCCCGCCCGATGCCCAGCCGGTTGGCGAGCCAGGTGCTGCTGTCCAGAAAGAGGGTAAACAGGAGCGCTGTCCCCGTGGACAGCAGCGTGACGGCGCGCACGGCGGCATGGCCGCGCAGCCGCCGGTAAAACAGCAGCAGCAGGCCGGCCAGCACCGGAATCAGCACCCATTGGATCGGTTTCATCCGGAAAACAGGCTGCGGAGCAGGAGCTCGCCCAGGATGCGCCAGGCGTGGACGCCGCGCTGCCCCTTGTGGAGGGTATATTCGGTGTAGCGGATCTGCACCGGCGCCTCGGCCCAGCGCAGGCGGCAGCGGCGGATCTCGCTGAGGATTTCGGTAGCATGCGCCATGCCGGGCTCCCGGAGGCGGATGGCCTCCAGGGCGCGGCGGTTCAGCACGCGGAGGCCGTTGTGGGCGTCGGTGAGCCAGAGGCCGGTGAGCAGGCCGTTGAGCAGGCGGGCGAGGCGGAGCAGGCGGCGGCGGGCAGGCGGCACCGCCTGCCGGTCTTCGGCCCGCAGAAAGCGCGAGCCCAGCACCACATCGGCGCCCTGCGCCTCCATGGCAGCGGCCAGCCGCGCCAGATCGGCGGCCTGATGCTGGCCGTCGGCGTCGAAATGCGCGGCCCAGGCGGCCCCCCGGCTGCGGGCATAGTCCATGCCGGTCTGCAGGGCGGCGCCCTGCCCCAGGTTGACGCCGTGCCGCAGGCGGTGCACCGGCCAGGCTTTGAGCAGCACGGGCGTCTCATCGGTGGAGCCGTCGTCCACCACCACCACCTGCCAGGGGTAGCGCAGCAGATCCCGCAGGGTGTCCGGAAGGGCCGCCGCCTCGTTGCGGGCGGGCACGATCACATACCCGCTGCGGAGCAGCCCGGTCACGCTTCCGGATTGCGGATCACCAGCCGGACTGGCCGGCCAGCCGCCAGCTCGGAAGCAATCTCCTGATAAACAAACCGGTAGGACTGCTCGCTGTGCCAGATTTCGCGGGGGTCGGCGAGGTCCTGCTCGCGTACGGGCTGCACGCCCAGCAGGATGCTGCCGTAGGCGTAACGCGACTGGTTGCCGGTCTGGATGGTGACCAGGCCGGGGGCATCCTGGAGCCAGAGCAGGCCCTTGTGCTGGTCCTTGTAGCGGTAGGCGTAGGTGGCGTGCAGGCCGCCTTCGGTGCGGAGGGCGAGGGTGTACGTGCCCGGCGGCACGGCAGCAGCCCAGCCGTCGCGGGCGGCAAGGGGGCCTTCGAGGGTTACGCAGCGCGTTTCGCCGCTGCAGACAAGCCGGCCCAGGGTGTCGTAGGGGCCTGCGCTGTAGCGCTGCAGCTCAAAGGTGAGCGCACCGGGCTCAGCATCCGGCAGCGGCGCCGGCTCGGGCGGCGGCGCAGGCCGGGCCGGCGGACCGGGCACAGGCGCAGGCGGAGGCACAGCAGGGCTTTCGGCCCTGCCGGAAATCGATGACCAGAGTTTGCGAAGCCATTTCAACATACCGGCAGCGGGTTTGCATTGCAAGTATAACCAAATCTTTGTTGATTTACCTGCACGTAATGCCCTCCGATGCATCGTACCAACATCAGCTCCGATACCGTCTGGGAATCCCTGTACGGCTATTCCCGTGCGGTCCGGATCGGCCCCTGGGTGGAGGTGGCCGGCACTGCAGCCGTTTCCGGCGAAGAAGTCATGTTTCCGGATGATTTCTACAACCAGACCTCGTTTATTCTGCTCAAAATCCAGCAGGCCCTCCACGACGCCGGGGCCCGGATGGAGGATGTGGTCCGTACGCGGATCTATGTCACCGACATCGAGCATGCGGACGAAGTAGGCCGGGCGCACGGGGAATTTTTCGGCAATATCCGCCCTGCCAGCACGATGGTGGAGGTGTACCGGCTCATCGGCGAGGGCATGGTGGTGGAAATCGAAGCCTCCGCGGTGATCCGCGATCAGCCCTGAACAGCCCATCCACCTGCGTATTGCGTATCTTTGTCCCTTCAGATCCAACCGATTCCGTTATGCGTATCTGCCTTGCCCTTCTGCTGCTCGGCTGGTTTCCTGCTGCCGCACTGGCCCAGCATCAAGACCTGAATGCTTTCGTCCGGTCCATTGAAATCGGCATCAATGCCGGCGACGGCGATGCCATCGACAGCCAGATGCTCCTCGATACCCTGCTCAACCGCTCGCTGCGCAGCATGCGGCCCAAAAATTCCGAGGAGCGCATCACCCTCAACAGCATGCGCAACGGCATGCGCAGCAAATTCCGCCTGGGCGGCGAGATCGCCGGCGCCCTGCAGGGCCAGCTGCCCTGGAACGGCGCCTATTACCCCATCCGCACCTACGAAACCGGCGGTGTGCCGCATGCGGTCTTCGGCCTGTTCTCGGTCGAAGGCGGCATCAATTACCACGACTTCGAACTGGTCAGGCTGCCGGAAGGCTACCGGATTCTGGACTGCTACGTATATGCCACCGGCGAGCTGATGAGCGAGACCCTGCGCGGGGTGCTCCAGCAGATTGCCCCGGCCGGCATGAGCAGCATCGATGATCCGGACAAGGGCGCAGCCCTGAACATCGCCCAGATGCGCAGCCTGACGCAGGCCGGCGACTATGAAGGTGCGCTTGCGCGCTTTGATGCGCTCCCGCCGGACTGGAAGCGGAACAAAGCCATCCGGATTCTGGCTATGAAGTCCGCCATCGAGCTCAGCGACACCCTGTACCTGCGCCATATGCAGGAATACGAGCAGATGTTTCCCGGCGATCCCAGCCTGCCGCTGATCCAGATCGACCAGTTTCTGTATATGGAGCAGTACGCGCAGGTGAACGCCTCCATCGATACGCTGGACGCGCGCCTTGGGGGAGATCCGGCGCTGGACATGATGCGGGGATTTATCTCCATCATCGAAGGGGACCGCGAGCGTTCGTACGGGTATTTCAGGCGGCTGCAGCAGGTGCGCCCGGACTTCCTGCCGGTATATCCCATGCTGCTGAACCAGTGCGAGCTCGACCTCGACGTGCAGACGGCAGTCAGCCTGCTGACGCAGCTCAACCAGCGGCCGGATATGGGGCGCGATGCCCTCGAAGATCTGATGGCCTCGTTTCCCGTGCTGGCCGAAACGCCTGAATACGAAGCCTGGTACCAGAAAGCCCGCTGACGCATGCACCTGAATATCGAGATCAAGGCCCGCACGAAGGAGCGGGGGCGGCTCCGGGAGATCCTGCTGGAGGCAGGCGCACGGTTCCACGGCGAAGACCAGCAGACCGATACCTACTTTCACACGCCGGAGGGGCGGCTCAAGCTGCGCGAAGGCTTCATCGAGCGGAACCTGATTTTCTACCGCCGGGGCGACCAGGCCGGCCCCAAGGCGTCGGAGGTCTTTCTCTACCGCCCGGACGAAGCGCCCCTGCTGCGGGAGCTGCTGACGGCGGCGCTGGGTGTCCGGCAGGTGGTGAACAAGCGGCGGGAGATTTATTTTGCGGAAAACGTCAAATTTCACCTGGATCTCGTGGAGGGGCTGGGGGAATTTGTGGAAATCGAAGCCATCGACATGGACGGGCACGCAGACGAGGCGCGCCTGCGCGCGCAGTGCGCGGCGTGGATGGAGCGGCTCGGCATCCGGGCGGAAGACCTGCTGGAGGGATCGTACAGCGAAATGTGAACATCCGGCTTCAGATCGGGGAGGATTGCGGCATGAAGATATCGCTTGCAGGACAGACGGTGCTGGTCACCGGCGGGAGCCGGGGGATCGGTGCGGCCATGGTGCGCGCACTGGGCGCCGCCGGCGCCACGGTAGCGGTGCATTACCGGAGCCAGGAAGCGGCTGCGCAGCAGCTCGCGGCGGAGGCAGGCCCGGATTCGGCAGCATTTCAGGCTGATCTGGCCGATCCGCAGGCCTGTGCGGCGCTGGCCCGCGCCGTGCTGGAGCGCTACGGCCGCATCGACGGGCTGGTGAACAACGCCGGCATTGCCCTGCCCGCAGCCGATGCGGACCCGCTGGACGCCTGGCTCGGCGCCTGGCATACGACGCTGAATGTCAACCTGATCGCCCCGGCGCTGCTGTGCCGGGAACTGATCCCGCAGATGATCCGCCAGGGCGGCGGGCGCATCGTGCAGGTGGCCTCGCGGGCTGCCTTCCGCGGCGATACGCCGGACTACATGGCCTATGCCGCCTCCAAGGGCGGCATGGTGGCGCTGCACCGCTCCATCGCGCGGGGCTACGGCAGGCAGGGGATCAAGTCCTTCCTGCTCGCGCCGGGATTCACCCGCACGGAGATGGCGCAGCAGTTTATCGACACCTACGGCGAGGCGCTGGCCGTGCAAGATCTGGCCCTCGGCCGTCTGACAGAGGCGGAAGACATCGCGCCGGCGGCGGTGTTTTTCCTCAGCGGGCTGCTCGATCACGCTACCGGGGCCACCCTGGACCTGAATGCGGGCAGTTACGTGCACTGAAACCGCTCATGCAGGAAAATGCGCCGCTGGCGCTTTGAAAAATGCAGATTGCCCCGTATGTTGCGCGGGTTCCGGAGTGAAAATGCCGCTTGCGGGCGCCAGAAGCCACACCTGTTAGATATTCCATCTTTTCGGAGTGTGTTCGAACCGGCTTCCGCATAGCTTTGTAGCTCAAACCTATTAACCCGGAACTGAAATGGGCCGCACAAAACTGACGATGATGCCTGCTACGCGCACCTTCCAGACGATCCGCCTCCGTTTTACCCTGGGTACTGCCATGCTGTTCGGGCTGGCACCGACTTCGGTGCTGCTCTACAAGCACTACGAAGCCCGGCTGACGGCCTTCCAGGCCGCCGAAGAAGCGCCCGCGCCCGCCCAGGCGCCTGCGCAGGCCGATGCGGTGCTGGCTGCGCAGCCCTGATGCAACTTACAGCGCCGTTTTGCGTTGTTACCCCGGATAACAGGGGATCTATGAACATCTTGCGCGCTTGCTGTGCAGCCTGGCTGCTGCTGCTTGGAGGCTCCGCCGCCGCCCAGGGGCCTGCGGCCTCCGAAGAAACGCTCTACCGCCTGATGGACTCAGGCTTTCTGAGCACGTACAAAGACTACCGGGCGGAAATCGAGCAGTACGCCGCCCTGTTCAAATCCCGCAAGGACCACAGCCCCGAAGACATCGTGCGGATGCGCAGCGCCTATCTCCGCACCTCCGAGGCGTTTGAGGATTTTATTCTGTCCGTCCGCAATGACCTGCTGGACCGCAAGATCCGCCGCGAGATCCGCAAAGACACCGAAGGCTACGTCAGGCGCAAGCTCGAAAAGCTCAATGCAACCTATGTCGAGCATTTCCAGGGCCGCTTCAAGCCGACCTACATCGCCATCGTATCGCCGGAGGCGCCGGCGCCCGATCCCTCGGCCATGGCCTCGGCTGCGCACCGCGACGGAATTCCGGTAGCGCTCATCGCGCCGCTGGCCCAGGCCATGGTAGCCGTGATCGATTTCCTCGACAAAAAGAACGACCGCGACATCGAGGCGCTGAAAGAGGTGCTCCAGAAAGAATGGGTGGAGCCCAACCGCTTCACCAAGTGGGAAAACATCGTGGGCGGATAATCCCGCGCCGGAAAGCTGCGCGGAATTCCGGTATTCCGTACTTCCCGCACAGAAAAAGCGTATATTGGGGCCCTGTACCCTACTACGCTACGAACGATGAATTTTGCTACGATCGATTATGTGGTCTTCGCCTTCTATGCCGCGCTGGTCATGGGAGTGGGCCTGTGGGTCTCCAGAAGCAAGGCCGGGCATGAACGCAATGCCGAAGACTACTTTCTGGCAGGCAAGACCCTGCCCTGGTGGGCCATCGGGTCCTCGCTGATCGCCTCCAACATCTCTGCCGAGCAGTTTATTGGCATGTCGGGTTCCGGCTTCGCCATCGGCCTGGGGATCGCGACCTACGAGTGGATGGCGGCTGTCACCCTGCTGGTGGTGGCCAAGTTTTTCCTGCCGATCTTCCTGAAAAAAGGCATTTTCACCATGCCGCAGTTTCTGGAAGTGCGCTACGACAACCGCGTCCGCACCGCCATGGCGGTCTTCTGGCTGCTGCTGTACGTATTCGTCAACCTGACCTCGGTGCTCTACCTCGGTGCCCTCGCCCTGAAGACCATCATGGGCGTGGATCTGACCATCGCCATCGTGGGGCTTGCGCTCTTTGCCGTGCTCTACAGCCTGGCGGGCGGCCTCACGGCAGTGGCCTGGACGGACGTGATTCAGGTGATCTTCCTGGTGATCGGGGGCCTGGTAACCACCTACCTGGGCCTGCAGGCGGTGGGCATGGGCGAAGGCGTGATTGCCGGCTTTCAGCGGCTGATCGAACTGGCGCCGGAGAAATTCGACATGATCTTCAGCAAGGATGCCACCTATACCGACATCGCCACGGGCGAGCTGAAATCGGCCTATGCGCTGCTGCCGGGCATCAGCGTGCTCGTGGGCGGCATGTGGATCGCCAACCTCAACTACTGGGGCTGCAACCAGTACATCATCCAGCGGACACTGGGCGCCGACCTGTCCACCGCGCGCAAGGGCATCCTTTTCGCGGCCTTTCTGAAACTGCTGATCCCTGTGATCGTGGTGCTGCCGGGCATTTCGGCGTTCGTGTTGTATTCCGAAGGCGTATTCCAACAGGAAATGCTCGACGCCAACGGGACGGTCAAACCCGACTTCGCCTACCCCACCCTGCTCAACCTGCTGCCGGTGGGCATGAAAGGACTCGCTTTCGCCGCCCTGATCGCCGCCGTCGTGGCCTCCCTGGCGGGCAAAGCCAACAGCGTGGGCACCATTTTCAGCCTCGACATATACAAAAGGTATTTCGACCGCGAGGCATCGGACGCCAAACTCGTGCGCGTGGGCAAGATCGCCATCGCCGTGTCGATGCTGATCGCCATCGTGGTGGCGCCGCTCCTGCGCTCGCTGGAGCAGACCTACCAGTTCATCCAGGAATACATGAGTTTTATTACGCCGGGCGCATTCGCCATATTCCTGCTGGGCATGTTCTGGCGGCGCACGACCTCTGCTGCGGCGCTGGCTGCGGCCTTGCTGACCATTCCCCTGTCGGCGGCGTTCAAGTTTTTCGCGCCGGGCATCCCTTTCCTCGACCGCCTGGGCTGGGTATTCGCCCTGATCGTCGCGCTGATGGTCGCGATGTCGCTGACGCAAAAGAAAGAAAGCGAAGCCATCGAGATCGACCCAAAACTGTTCCGGGTGGAGCCTTCGTTCGTGGTCGGCGGCGTCATCATTTGCGGGATACTGGCGGCGTTGTATACTGTTTTCTGGTGAAGAGAGGCTGGCGTATGGCTGAAATATCTGCCGGGCCGAGCGCAGGCCGAGCGCCATCGGGCGAAAAAAAACGGTAAAAAATACGCA
>JANRID010000056.1:0-82993 GCA_033765305.1 Bacteroidia bacterium | reverse complement strand
CCACTTCGGAAGTACCCCCTCCCACTTCGGAAGCAAACCCGCCCACTTAAAAGGCAAACCAGGGGACTTAAAAGGTAAACCTGGTTTGCCTTTTAAGTCCTCCCCCCCACTTCAAACCTAAACCTGGTTTGCCCTGGAAGTGGATCCCCCCACTTCAAACCCAAACTGGGTTTGCCTTGGAAGTCCCCTCCCCCACTTCCAAGCTAAACCGGGTTTACCTTTTGACTGAACCGGTTTACTTCGGAAGTACCCCGGTTTGTCTTGGAAGCAAACCCGGCTGCTTCCGGAGTCCGCCGGTTTGGGTTGGGCGTAACCGGACTTGCCTTGCAAGCCCCCGGCGTTGCCGCAGCCGCAAGCCGAGCCGGATGCGGGATGCTCTGGTTTGCTTCGGAGCACAGTCAGTGCGGATGCGGAGACAAGCAGTTTGTCCCGGAGCTGAACCGGGGACTTTATTGGCAAAGCAAGATGCATCCAAGGCAAACTTGGTTTGCCTTGGATGCGGGAGCGTTCAGAACAGAAGCAGGGCGGCCCGGTCAAAGCGCGGAAAACGGGCCGCCGCAAAACCATCCGCTGTGGGATCAGACGCCGTTTTCCGGTCCGGGGGTTTCGGCAGGCTCCGCGCCGTTGCCTGCGCCCTGTCCGGCAAAGCGTTCGCTCAGGCGGGAGACCACGCTGTCCAGCCCCGGCAGCCCCGACTCCGCCGCCATCTGAAACATTCGGTAGGCCATCAGCGCAGAGCTGTACGCCTCGGAACCCGCGAGGATCTGGGTATCGCGCACCTTTTCGTACAGCTGGGCCAGGGGCTGCAGCACGTCGCCCAAGCTTCGGTACAGTTCGTAGTCTCTTCGCATTTCAGCTACCTGCAAATACGCCGGCAGCAAGGCGGCATTGTCCTGGCAGGCCTGCAATGCGTCGTCCACGAAGAGCTTGTTGCTGCGGTTGATCTTGGGCATCATTTTGCGTTCCTCGTTGGTCAGACCGATCAAAAAGGGGATTTTGGTCTCGGCCTGCCGCAGCAGCAGCTTGATGTCTTCTACGTCCTGCGCTGAAAGCGCCGCAGAGATGCGGTTGTTGAGTAAATTAGACATAAGGAGGTTGGTTACATATATTACAGAGTTAATATACTTTGCAAACAAGTTGTGAAAAAACACAAGTAAGAATTGCATCGAAATACCCTGCAAGCCGGGCCGCACCCGCAGGGCTGCAGGGCCGTCCGGCGGCAATCAGGCGGGAAGCCGGGGCCATCAGGCAGGCAGCACGGGACTGCGGGCAGGTTAGAACCTGGGGGCAAAGCGTCCGGCGCGGGCAGGCCCTGCCGGGGCCGGCTTGCAGGGCACCGCGCCGGCGCGTACCTTGCAGCTTCTATCCCTGGCTGTTATGAAATCCTTCTATCTGGTGCTTACCCTGCTCTTCGGCGTGCTGATGGTGGCGGGCGGCATTTCGCATTTCGTGTTTCCGGAGATGTATGATGCGTTTCTGCCGGAGTTTCTGCCGCGCAGGCCGCTCAACCTGCTGGGGGGCGCGGCGGAAATCGCGGTAGGCATCGGGGTATGGATTCCGCGTTTCCGGCCTGCGGCTGCGCTGGGCATTCTGGTGCTGATGGTGGCATTCCTGCCGCTGCACGTGATCGATGTATTCCGGGAGCAGCCGGTCATCGGCAGCTTTCAGGCGGCGCTGATCCGGCTGCCGGTGCAGCTGCTGCTGATTGCCTGGGCCTGGGCGATCTACGCCGCGGCCCGCAGGCGCCGGGATACGCCAGCCTGAGCGGAGCGGCCGTGCGTTGCGGGGCCGTGCAGATTTTGCTAGCTTGCAAGCCGGCCTGCATGCGTCAGGCAGGCTGCAACCGGATCTATGGCAGACACCGCGCACCGCAAGCAGCAGGCCAGGCTGCTGCGAATCTTCCGCACCTGGCACCGCAGCACCGGCGCGATGCTGTTCGTATTTTTTTTCGTCGTCTCCGTCACGGGGCTGCTGCTGGGCTGGAAAAAGCACAGCGGCGACCTCCTGCTGGCAGCTTCGCGGACAGGCGTCTCCAGCGATCTGAAAGACTGGCTGCCGCTGGACAGCCTGCATGCCATCGCCTGCGCTGTATTCCGGGATTCGGTCTCGGCCGATGCTTCGCTGGAGCTCGACCGCATCGACGTGCGGAAGGACAAAGGCATGGTCAAGTTTATTTTTACGGATGGCTTCTGGGGCATCCAGCTCGACGGCACGACGGGTGCCGTGCTGCACATCGAGCGCAGGCGGTCCGATTTCATCGAAAAAATCCACGACGGCTCCCTGCTGGACCTGTGGGCCGGCACCCGGAGCGGGCAGATCAAGCTGGTGTACACCACCCTGATGGGGCTGGCGCTGCTGCTGTTTACCGTCACCGGCTTCTGGCTCTGGTACGGGCCGATCCGGATGCGGCGGCAGCGGCGCAGCTGAGCGGGCTGCCGCGCCGGCCGCATCACTGCTGCCGGGATGCAGTTCCTGCAGCCAGGCGCCATGCCAGCAGGCCTGCCGGGAGGAGGGTGCCTGCGGCTGCGGCCAGCGCCCAGGGCCAGGCCAGCGGCTCCGCGCCTGCCCGGAGCGCGCCGGCAAGCGCCGGCCCGCCGTAGGCCAGGCCTGCCAGGCTCAGCAGCGCCAGGCAGGCGAGCATCAGCCGGATCATCCGGCTTTCGGACCGGAGGCGCTGCGCCTGCAGCCGCCGCAGCACGCCGGGTGCGAAGGTCATGGGCAAGCCGCCGGGCGGCGGCTCGCGCAGCGCCGCGTGCAGCAGCGCATCCTCCTCCGGACGCCCGTCCGGAGCTTCGTCCAGGGGCCAGTCATCGGGATTATGCATGAGATTCCGGGTTTATGAAGGGTTCCAGTTTTGCTTTCAGCAGCTTGCGGGCGCGGAAGAGATAGCTCTTCACCGTGCCGGCGGGCATGCCGGTCACTGCGCCGATTTCTTCGTACGAAAACTCTTCGAGGTGGTACAGGGTCAGCACGGTGCGGTACGGCACGGGCAGTTCCCCGATCAGCCGGTGCACGTGCGCATGCAGGTCCTGCGTCTCCCAGGCAGGCGGCTCGTGCAGGACTGCGAGCTGAGCCGCCGATTCCAGCCCGACCTGCTGGCGGTCCTGCCGCCTCCGCTTGAGGTGGTTGAGGGCGGTGGTGTATGCGATCTGCGCAATCCAGGTGGAAAGTTTCGACTGAAACCGGAAGCGGGGCAGGTGGCGGTGTACCTTGATGAATACCTCCTGGCTGATGTCCTCCACGTCCGCTTCGGCATAGACCATCCGCTGCACGACGGCATACACAAGACGCTCATACCGCCTGATGAGCGCCTCGAATGCGCCCAGGCTGCCTGCCAGCACCTTGCCGATGAGTTCCCGTTCGTCCAGCATGCCCAGTTGACAACCCGTTCCGGTCAAAGGTTACAGGTTTTATGCATCTGCTGCAACATTTTCCAGCAGCCTGCGGTCCCATTCCCCGGATAACCGCTCAGACCGTATGAAACAGCTCCTTCCCTTTATCACCCTGATTGCGATCCTGCTGATCCTCAACAGCACCATTACGCAGGTGCTGCAGTACTACATCCGGCGGCGGCTGCTGGACGCCGGCCTGTCGGACGAGGCGCGGCAGCGGGCATTCGACAGCCTGGGCGCTCCGCAGCAGCCTGCGCTGCAATGGGCCCTCGCACTTTTTTCCGGCGGTCTGGGGCTCATCACCCTGGCATACCTGCCCGCCGCCAGCGCCGATTCCCCGCTGCCCTACGGCATCGAAGCCGTATTTCTTTCCGCTGGATTCCTGGCGTACCACTTCCTGAACCGCCGCTCCGCTTCCTGAGCTGAATTCCGGCTCCTTTCGTGCAATGTCCGTCTGTCCGGCGCCTGCTTCAGGCCGCCGGCCTGATTTCCCTGCCCTTCCATCTTCCGCCACCAACCAATCCCAACATGTACAAACTCCTCACGCTGAGCTGGGTGCTATGCCTGGCCTGCCCGGCCTTGCTGTTTGCGCAAACAGCCCGCCATCTGCATGTCACCGGACTCGTAGCCGACTCCGCCAGCGGAGCGGCTGCCGATTTCCTCACCGTACGGCTCGTATCCGGGCGCGATTCGGTGCTGCAAGCCGTGCTCACCCGGCAGGGCCGGTTTGCCTTTTCCGACGTGCCGCCGGGCAGCTATTTCTTGACAGTCCAGGGCCTGGGCTACCGGAGCCTGCGCCTGCCCCTGCTGCTGGCAGACGACGCGGACAGCCTGACCCGCGATGCAGGCGTCATCCGCATCGCCTCTCAGGACCCCGCACTGGAGGCGGTGGAAATCCTGGGCCTGCGCCCCATCGTAAAGCCGGGGCTGGGCATGATCAGCTATGATGTGCAAGCCGACCCGGCGCATGCCGGGCGCAATGTCCTCGAGATGCTGCCCGGCGTGCCCTACCTGTCGGTCAATGCGGAAGGGCGCATCCTGCTCAAAGGCAGTACGGGGTTCCGGTTTTTGCTCAATGGAAAACCCAGCGGCGCGCTGGAGCGGAATCCGGAGGCGTTTCTGCGCAGCCTGCCGGCGGCCTCGGTCCAGCGGATCGAGGTGATCACCATTCCCTCCGCAAGATATGAGGCGGAAGGGCTCAGCGGCCTTGTCAACATTATCACCCTCCGGCAGCAGAACAGCGGCTATCAGGGCTCCTGGAATGCGAATTACCGCTTCCCGGCAGGCGGCCCCGGCTCCGGCGCGAACCTGACCCTGCGCAAAGGCACCGTTGCGCTGTCGGCATACGGAGGCGGCGCGCTGCACTACACGCCGCTGGTGCCTACGGTGTACCAGCGGACTTCCGAAGGTCCCCTGCCTGCGGTCCTGTCCCAGGCCAGCACCCGCGAAAGTGCAGGCCGGTCGGCCTATCTGGGGGCCGAATGGAGCTGGGAACCCAGCCGGAAATGGCTGATTTCAGGGCAGTTCAATGCATATGGCGATGCATATTCGGACGAGCTGGAGCAGGAATCGGCCCTGCGGGCCGCGGATAGCCTGCTGAGCGGATACCGCATTCAGACCCGCACACAGCGCGGCGCCGAGGGCATGGATGCCGGGCTGACCCTCCAGCACAGCTTCCCGCAGCATAAAGGCCGCATGCTGACGGGCGCGTACCGCTATCTGGCGCATGGCACCCGCTACCTGCCCGAAGCTTCCATTACAAACCGGACCGCCTTTCTCCTGCCCGATTTCAGGCAGCACAATGCGGAGCAGTTCGGCGAGCATACCGCCCAGGCCGATTACGTGCATCCCTTCCGCCAGATGCTCCTCGAATTTGGCGCCAAGGCCATCCGCCGCAGCAACCGAAGCAGCTTCGATTATCAGACGCTCGACACCCTTACCCTTGATTATCAGCCTGTCGCGGAGCGCAGCGATGCCTTCTCATACCAGCAGCAAGTGTACAGCCTGTACCACAACGCCCTCTATCAGGGCGAGCACTGGGGCTTTTCGGGCGGCCTGCGGCTGGAGCTTACGCAGGTAGCCGCCCGCTTCCGGCAGGCCGGGCCGGAGCTTGAGCAAACGTACCTGAATCCGGTTCCCAGCCTGATCCTGAGCCGTACGCTCAAGAACGGGTCGCTGCAAGGGGGCTTCAGCCAGCGCATCCGACGCCCCAGCATCGTGCGCCTCAACCCTTTTGTCGACCAAAGCAACCCCGGCATCGAAACCAGCGGCAATCCGGAGCTGCGGCCGGTGCTGCTGAACACGCTCATGCTCAATTACAGCTATTCCGGCGCCCTCACCTTCAACGCAGGGCTCAGCTATGCGTTCTTCCGCAGCCTCGACCTGCGGGTGTATGAGCTGGATGCGGCCCGCCAGGTCACCCGCGTCACCTATGCCAATACCGGCCGAGGCAGCAGCACCGGCCTGGATGTATACCTGCAGTGGCCGGTAAGCAAGCAGCTCAGCGTGAGCCTGAACGGCAATATCCTGTATTTCGACCTGGGCGGCACGGTGCAGGGCACCCTGCTGGCCAATACCTGGTGGACTGCCTATGCGGCGCCCTCATTCAGCCTGAACGCCGGGCATGGCTGGAGCGCCTCCGGCAGCATGACCTTCAGCAGCCCCAGCCCCAGCGCGTTCCAAGGCACGCAGAACGGGCTGATTGCCTCGTCCCTGGGCCTCAATAAAACCCTGTTCCGCGACCGGTTCACCCTTTCGGCCAGCGTCAGCAACCCCCTCCGGAGGTTCCGGGATCAGATTCTCCTGATCGAAGGGCTGGATTTTGCGGAAAGCAGCACGACGCGCGAGTATTTCCGCAGCTTCAGCTGCTCGGCGCAGTACACCTTCGGCGAGCTGCGCGAAGGCGTGCGGAAAAGCCGCCGGGGAATCCGGAACGATGATGTGAGCACGAAATAAGTCCTGCCAGCGGCTGCGGGACCCTGCGCAGCCGCTGGCGGATTGCCGGATATTCCGTATCTTGGTTTCCCAACCGGATCCGTTATGTCCTATCCATCCGTGCCCTACGAACTCAGCTGGGAAGCCTACCTGGAACTCGAAGCCCAAAGCGAGGAACGCTACGAATACCACGACGGCGAGATCGTCGCAATGTCGGGCGCGACCAACCGGCATAACCAGATGATTGGCAACGCATACATCGCGCTCCGGGCCGGCCTGGACGCACAGGGATGCGGCGTTTTCAGCGAAACGGTCAAGCTCTTCCGCCACCGCAGCGATCGCTACCTCTACCCCGATCTGACGGCGACCTGCCACCCCTTCGACCTCCAGACCCGGAACGGCGTGCGCAGCCCCTTTCTGATCCTGGAGGTGCTGTCCAAGACGAATACCCACCGCCAGATGCGCTTCAAGCAGCGCGAATACTTCAAACTCCCTTCGCTCCGGCACTATCTGCTGGCCGAGCAGGAGGCCATGAGTGTGCATCACTACTGCCGCCAGGACGGCGGCTTGTGGGACATCCGCTTCTTCGAGTCCCCCGACGACTGCATCGAGCTGCCTGAGCTGGGCATCTCCCTGCGCCTGGGCGACCTATATGCCGGCATTACCCTCGATCCGGAAGTAAGCGAGGCCGAAGAAGCCGCAGCGCTGTACGGGGAGTAAATCCGGGCTGCTTCCGGTCAGGCGGAGCCATTCCGCCCGCCGGTCGGGGCCTGGCCGTCAGCTCCCAAACAGCCGCTCCAAGTCCAGCGACCAGCCCGGCAGCAGGGGCGTGCGCAGCGTATCTCCCAGGCTGAGCGCCGCCTGCCAGATCAGTTCGCCTCCTTGCTGTACGAATACTTCGACGAGGCGCTCTTCAGGCGATACCAGCCAGTACTCCTGCACGCCGGCCCGGCCATAGGCTATGCGCTTCCCGATTTTGTCATACGCTGCTGTGGCCGGCGACAGCACTTCGGCTACCAGATCGGGCGCGCCGGTGACGCGGTCGCCGATGATTCCGAGACGCCCGCGCGATACGAACAGCAGATCGGGCTGCAGCACATGCTGCGCATCCAGCTGCACATCGACTGGCGACATCAGCACCTCTCCGCACTGCGCGGATTCGGCAAAGGCAAATACGGCAGCATGCAGCCGCCCGGCAATCCGCTGGTGCTGCACCGTAGGGGCAGGTATATAGACGAGCTTGGCGTGAATCAGCTGGAATGGCGCTCCTTCAGGCAGGCGCAGGTAGTCTTCCACGGTATAGTCTGCCGCAGGGGAAATATGCGTCAGCACATACGCATCGTCCCGGCGGTACAGCAGTTGCCCGCCTACATCCAGAAAAGGCCGCCCGCCGAGCAGCTGCTCGAAAGTCGCCGGGATATATACATCGGTTTTCATGCCGGTAGGATGGATCCGTTTGCTTTCCCCCAAGATACACGCCCGCTGCCGCCCGTGCAACTTCCGCCTGCTTCCACCTGCTGTTTTCTCACCCCTCCGTGATATGCTCCACGGTGTGGGCTTCGAGCACGGTGGGCGGTTCGAGCTTGAGGATCAGGCGCTCCAGCGTAGAGGCCGGCACCGGGTGCTCCCGCTCGGCATTCTGCCGGAGGAGCTGCCGGTACGGCACTTCGATGTACACGATGCGCACCCGCGCCTTGTACTCCAGGCAGAGCGAGATCCAGATGCCGCGCAGCTCCGCCGTGACGTTGGTGGCGTTGAAGACAAAGCCCTGCCGCCTGCGCAGCAGCTCGCGTGCGCGCTCCTTGCCGAGCTGCACCGCCTGCCCGTTCCGCCGCCGGTCGGCGGGGTCGATCTTCAGCTCCCGCCGGATGTCGTCGAGCGAGATCACCGGCAGGTCCGGCAGCTGCCGCAGGTAGCGGTCCTTGCCGGCGCCGGGCAGCCCGCTGAGGATCACCACCTCGAAGCGGTGGTCCTCATAGGGCTCGTAATCAGGCGCATATCCGTCGCGGTTGAGGTACAGCCATCGCCCGTATGCGGAGGGGAAGGCCCGGGCCTGCCCGTAGCATTCGTGCTCTTTGCACAGCTCCTCGAAGAGCGCCGCATGCAGCAGGAGCTTTTCCTGGTCCGGCGCGATGCGCCCCAGCACGTCGGCGCGGGCCAGCAGGCCCAGCAGGGCAGTGTCGGTGAGGCAGCTGGCCGTGATGACCGCCTGGCGGGGGTCCGGCTTTTCGATGGCGTGCAGCGGCAGGGCATGCAGGCGCACGAGCTGTACGATGGCTTCGCGCACCGCGAAGGGCGCCGGACAGGCCCGGTACAGCCAGTCGCGGGCCGTCTGTGCGCCCCTGCGCGCATGCCCCGGCGCCGTGATGCGCTCCTCGCCCTCGATCAGCTCCGTGACCGTCGTGGAGCGCTTTTCCACGTCGTGCAGCAGGGCCGCCGCCAGCAGCATGTGCTGCCGGTCCGCCGGAAGCGCCTGAAATTCCCCCAGCTCCGTCAGCGCCTCCGCCACCATCCGCGTGTGGGTATGCACGTCGCCCTCCCCGTGCCAGACGGGGTCCTGCGGCACGCCGCGCATCTCCCGGAGCCAGTCCAGCTCGCGGTCCATCTGCTCCCAGGGCAGGGCATGGCCGGGGGTGTAATAGGGAAACTGCCACATAATCAAGCGCTTAAATAGGCATAGCTATGCCAGTTCCAGGTTTCGTAATCGGTCAGCCGGGCAGGCTTCCAGGTTTTGGTCCAATGGGTGCCGGTGGTCACGTGGCGGCTGCGCACCAGCTTGAAGAGCCGGCTGAATTCGTTGCCGGCGACGGGCAGCAGATCTCCGCCGCCCCCGAATCCGGCCCGGCTGCGGACCACCAGCCCTTCGCAGGCGGGGGCACCCTTCACCGGATCCCAGCCGCCGAGGCTGCCCGCCGTTTCCGTCCATTGCTCCCAGGACATGCCGAGGTTGCGGGCAAGCCAATTCCGGAGCACCTGGTTTTCAGACAGTCCTGAATCGAAACAGCCCGCCAGCGGCTCCGGGAAGGGCAGCTCGGGCACGACGGGGAAGCCGAAGAGCGCGGCATAGAAGCATACCTCCTCCCAGGAGAGCCAGCGCGTGCCCTGCCGTACAGCAAAGACGTAGTAATACGACTCCAGCTTCCGGTATTCGATGGAATGGATGCCATAGAGGTTTTCGCCGAACAGCTCCAGGTCGCCGAGGTCATGCCGGATCAGCTCCCAGCGCTCGCGCATGGGCTTGTCCCAGGGGTGCGCCGTGGGGCTGGCATGCGAACGTGCCCATACGCCCTCGCGGCTGAAGCAGGTGTTCTGTCCGTCGAGTTTTTCCGTAACGACCAGATCCAGCTCCGCAAAGGCCCGCACGTAGCCGTCCGGCATGAAGCGGTCGTCCGAGGTGCTGCCCAGGCTGATCTGTGCGTGCAGGGTGCGTCCGTATTTGGAACCAGGGTTCACGGCTGTGCGGAATGGCAGGAAGCTGGACACGCCCTGGGGGCTGCAAGGCGCCGAACTCAGCAGAACGCTGTATACGGAAAATCAGCCCGGAGGGTTCGGCACAGCATGCCGCCTGCCGGCCCGGAACCCTTCCGGACCGGCAGGCAGGAGATGCAGCCGCCTCAGGGCTTCTGCACGGGAATCTTGAACACGAACGCGTATTTGCAGGGCCGCTTCGAGGCGTCGCGGGCCAGGTCCGGCGGCATGGTGAGCACGAGCTGGTTTTTGGCATAGTCCCAGCTCACCGGCCCGTCCTCGCCGAGCAGGGAGACCTGCGCGCCTTCGGCGGGCTTCACGGCGCTCAGCTTCAGCTGCTTGCCCGGCCATCCCAGGCTCACGGCGTACACATGCTGCCCGTCCCGGCTGCGGATGTAGCGGACTTTGTCGCCTTCGCCGAAGGTTTCCCAGGCGCCGCCGCCGTAGATGGCTTCGCTGTTGACCCGCATCCATTCCCCCATTTCCGCCAGACGCTCCACGCTCGCCGCCGGGATCTCCCCTTCAGGCGTCGGGCCGACGTTCAGGAGGTAGTTGCCGCCCTTGGAGACGATGTCCACGAGGTTGTGGATCAGGGTTTCCGCCGATTTCCAGTTGACATCGTCGCGCTTGAAGCCCCAGGTGTCGTTCATCGTCATGCAGGATTCCCAGTCGAGGGTGCTCATGCCGGGCAGGATTTCCTGCTCAGGCGTGCCGAAGTCGCCGAAGTACTGCTGGTCGTCCTTGTTCATCCCCTGCATCCCCTGGCGGCCCTTGTCCACGCGGTTGTTGATGAGGATATCCGGCTTGAGGCTGCGGACGTACTGGTACATATCCTGGCCCTGCTCGTGGGTCCAGTCGCCGATCCATTCCCCGTCAAACCAGAGAATGGCGGGCTGGTAGCGGGTGATCAGCTCGCGGAGCTGCGGCTTGAGGTACTGCTCCACATAGCGGGGAAACTGCGGGTTGGAGCGCTCAGTGTCGTTGTAGTTGGGGAAAAAGGGCGCCTGGGCATCCGGATGGTGCCAGTCCATGATGGAGTGATATACGCTGAAGCGGATGCCTTCGCGGTCGCAGGCGGCTTTGAGCGGCTGGAGGAGGTCTGTGGCGATGGGCGCGAAGTCCACGGCGTCATAGCCCGATACCTCGGAATTCCACAGAGCGAAGCCGTCGTGGTGCTTGCTGGTGATGACGATGTACTTCATCCCCGCGTCTTTGGCGATGCGGGCCCACTCGTCGGGGTCGTACTTCGTGGGGTTGAAATTGCGGGAATACTGGGTTTCATAGGCCTCGACGGGGATGGCGGCATGGTGCATGATCCATTCGCCGATGCCGGGCACCGCCTTGCCGTCGTGGTAGCCGCCGGCGACAGCATAGGGGCCCCAGTGGATGAACATGCCGAAGCGCGCCTCGCGCCACCAGGCCATGCGGGCGTCGAAGGCTTCCCGGGATTCGTGGAGGTAGTCGGCAGCCGGGGGCTCCGCCTGGGCGGCGGGCGCAGCGGGCTTGGGGGAGTTGCAGGCTGCCAGCAGGAGCGATGCCGCGAGCAGGCCGTAGCGAGGGAGATTCCGCATAGGTAGTCCTGAATTAGGTCTGCTCAAGCTAGCAAATTCCCCCGAGATTCCGCCCGATCATTCGTTGCCGCGCACACGCAGGCCGCGCGAGCGCATGACCCAGTCGGGCACCTTGCGGGCCTCGCGGGCGCGGATCACCATCAGGGCTTCGCCATTGGGGAGGACGGGAATCTCCGTAAACTCCGCTCCGGCGTAGGGTTCGCGGGCCGAGCCGGGATCGGCAATCTCGAACGGCGCGAAGGGATGCACCATAAAAATCGGGCCGCGGCCCCACTCGTGGCCGGAGGTGTCGCGGGCGTGCAGGTACACCTGACCGCCGGCAGGCAGCGGACCGGGGTGCAGGGCGAGGGTCTCGCCGGGATCGACGTATTTCCAGCCCTGGCTGACCCAGGATTCCGAGCCGGCATCCCAGTAGCACCATGCGGCCCAGACCGGGCCCGGGGTTTCGTTCCGGCAGAGGATCTGGCCGGAGAGCGGCATCCAGCCGAGCAGGCCCGCTGCGGCGAGCAGCAGACGGTGCAGGAGCTTCGGCCCAAAGAGCAAGGCCCGCGCGGGTGCGTGGGGCATAGCGGTGTAGTTAGGGAATCGCAACGTACGGGTAAAGGTACGAAAAGATTTGGAGGATGTTGTATAGCAGATGAACGCAACGCGCATGCTGCTGCGGATGCGGCGCTGCATGCTCACAGCTGCGGGTCCGGGTCGAAATTAAGCTCCAGCTGCATGCCGTCGAGCAGCTCCTCCAGGTCCAGGGAGGAAACAGCCACGCCGAGCAGCCGCACCGGCCTTGCCGGAAACTCCGGCTGGTACAGCAGCGCCCGGCATACCTCGAACACTTCGCCATATTCGCGCAGCGAATGCCCGAAGGTGCGGCTGCGCGTGGTCTGGACAAAGTCCAGGTACTTGATTTTCAGCGTCACCGTGCGCCCGCCCGTATGCAGATGGTCCATCCGCTCGCAGACCTTGCGCACCAGCACGCCGATGCGCTCCAGCAGTTCGCCGGCTTCCGTCAGATCCTGAGAGAAGGTCTGCTCGGCACCCACCGACTTGCGGACACGGTCCGGCTGCACCGGCCGCTCGTCGATCCCGCGCACGATGCGGTAGTACCAGCGCCCGGCCTTGCCGAAATGGCGGGCCAGCTCCAGCTCGCTGCGCGCCTTCAGGTCGCGGCCCGTGAGGATGCCCAGCTGCTTCATCCGCGCCGCCGTCTTGGCTCCGATGCCGTAAAACCGCCCGATCTCCAGTGCTTCCAGAAAGGCCTCCGCCTGCTCCGGCGGGATGAGCGTCATGCCGTTGGGCTTGCGCAGCCCGGAGGCCACCTTGGCCAGGAATTTATTGTACGAAATCCCCGCCGACGCCGTCAGGCCCGTCTCCCCGGCAATGCGCGCCCGGATTTCCCGCGCCGCCTGCACCGCCGATGCAATGCCCGGCTTGTTTTCCGTCACATCCAGATAGGCCTCATCCAGCGACAGCGGCTCCACCAGGTCCGTGTATGCGTGAAAAATCTCCCGGATCTGCTGCGAAATTTCCCGGTAATGCTCGAAGCGGGGCCGCACGAAGATCAGCTCCGGGCACAGCCGCTGCGCCGTCAGCGAAGGCATCGCCGACCGCACCCCGAAGGCCCGGGCCTCGTAGCTTGCCGCAGCCACGACCCCGCGCCCCTTCGACCCGCCTACCGCTACGGGCTTCCCCCGCAGCGCAGGATCGTCCCGCTGCTCTACCGACGCATAAAAAGCGTCCATATCGATATGCAGGATCTTGCGCATGGCTGCGGATCAGGGCGCATCCGGGCGCCAGGTATTCAGGTAGTCCTGGATCAGCGATGCGGCCTGCCCGCCCAGCATGAAGCCCAGCGCCCGGTAGGCTTCGAACTGCGCGTCGTCGAAATACTGGTCGGCCGTAGGCTGATGGGGAAATTCCGGATGGACATTGGCGTAATTGAACACATTCACCGGCAGGCCGGAGGCCGGCAGCGCCGATTTGATATAGATCAGCTTGCCCCGGCTGCCATCCGGATAGCGGATATCCCCCATCGCCACGGGATGCCCGCTGGGCATCATGCGTTTGGGGTCGGGTTTTTCCGGCGCCAGCGGCTTCAGGTCGATCTGGATGGCAATATGCTCCTCGATATAGGCCATCCGCACCGCATGGTTGAAAGAGGCAAAGGTAAACTGCGGATCCTCCTCGAAATCGCAGACGATGAGCATGCGGCAGCGCCGGGCCAGCAGCGGCAGCAGGCCCAGGTTGTCGCCGGTATGGCCGCCGTCGGAGAGGTTGATCATGCGCCGGTTGGCGGCGGTGCGGCCCAGGATCTCGCGCAGCAGATAATAGGGCCAGAAGGTAAAAGGCCGTTTCGGGTCGAAGCGCATCATCTCCGGCGCGCGGCCCGGCTGCCAGCCCTGCAGCTGCATCATGCGGCGTTTCATCGGGTCTGCCACCGGCTGCTCGTTGCAGTTGTTGCGGTAAAACCAGGGATTCTCCATCCAGTACCCCAGGCGCAGGTTGAGGAGGGTGGTGATGAACGACTGGGCGAAAAAGGTGGAAAAGCCCATGCCGGAGTTCACTGCTGCGCCGGAGATGGCCATGGCGCGGGCCAGCTTGGTCGTGCCGCCCCGGTACACATCGCTGCGCACATAGCCGGTGCTGGCCGAACCGATGTAGTCGCGGCTGAAGATGAAATGCTCGGATTTCATGCTTTTGCGCACCAGTTCGTTGGTGCCCTGGAGGTTGAGCGCCGTCACAAACAGGTGGTAGGGCCCGCGCGCATGCGGTGCCCAGACCGCGCCGTCGGCCTCGAAGCGGTACGCAGGGTGCGTCTCCGCCGATACCAGCCGCGCCTCCTCCACGCTCAGCCGGCGCCAGCCCAGATCCCGCAGCCGCAGGTTTTCGTCGTTGCGGAGGTTGATCTGGGGCATGCCCTGGCGGTCGCTCAGCGCCCGTCGGATCCGCCCGTCGGTGCGCAGGAAGGCTTCCGTCAGCCGGTCGCGGTAGAAATAGTGCAGCGAAAGCTTGTTGGAATTGATAAACAGCCCCAGCAGCAGAAACAGGCCTGCCGAAGCGCCCAGCAGCAGCAGCGGATAGTGCGCATAGCGCCCTTCGAGCTGCGACTGCCACGCCAGGTGCCGGGCAATGGACGAAAAGGCCAGCGCGATGAACAGCAGCACCGAAAGACTCAGCACCGGCAGCCGGATCCGGCCCAGAAAGGCGCTCAGCGCGGAATTTTTATCCTGCCGCGTCATCGCCAGGTACCCGACTGCAATCGAGATCACCGATGAGACACTGGAAAAGAGGGACGAAAACAGGTCGTCGAAATAAAAGCTGAAGGAAAACAGCACCAGCACCGCGATCGGCATCAGCACCGATGCCAGCACCGCATAGAGCGCGCCGCCGCGCAGGCTGCCATAGAGCGAGCGGGCAAAACGCATCTGGTCCGGCGCGCTGTCCAGCAGCGGCACCACAGTGTACACGCCCAGGAAGACTCCCGCCGCATAGCTCAGCGGCAGGCTGAAAATCAGCCAGTAATCCGACGCCGGAAACCAGCCCAGCGCCTTGCCGGCCAGCCACAGCGCCACCGCCGACAGCGGACCGGCCAGCACGAATGCACGGGTAAAGCGGCGTGCGAAGCCGTATTCCACCACATCCTCCGGCGTGTATCCCGACGGGCTCGTGATCGGCTTCTGGCCTTTGCGCACCTTTTCCTCATACTGCCGCGCCTTCCGGATCAGCTGCGGCGCCCGCCGCAGATAGGCCAGGCTCACCAGCAGGCCCAGGCCGGCCAGCCCCAGGGCTACCGGCCAGTAGCGGGCCAGCGTGTCCACAATGACCCGCAGAAAATAGCGGATGCCCAGCGTCCAGAGCCCGATCAGCTTTTCGCCGATCTCCTGGTTCAGCGCCTCCGTGTCGGCGATGCGCCCGCCTGCCTCGCGCTCCATGTGGGAGTTTTCGGAGATTTTGCGGAAAAAATCGCCCTCCGACACCCAGTCGAACACCAGATAATGCAGGCACACCACTGCGGTGAGCGCCAGAAAAAACAGCAGCAGGTTATGGACAATCCCAGCAAAAACGGCCCCGGCGGCGCGCATGACATGCGGGCTGAAGAGGCCCTTGTGCGGGGTCAGGTATTCGCCGTGCGTGCGCAGGTGGTGGATCTGATGGCGCGCGTCGAGGCGGGTTTCGGGGGCGGGCAAATAGTCCAGATCGAGATCCGGCAGTTCTGCCTCCAGGCGGCTGCGCAGCTCCGGCTGCTGTTCCGGCAAGGCTTCGGCAGGCACAACGCGGCTCCGCTGAGGCGGCGGAGCCGGCTCGGGTTTACGGGGCATCAGCAGCACCAGCGGCGAGGTATCGGGGTCCATGCCCGGTGCCGGCGGATCCTGGGGCAGACGGCCCGGGTCCGCCGGCGGCTGCACAAACCGCGCCGGATCGGTATTCATCAGCGAACTCAGGCAGGCACCGATATATCCGCCGCCTGAAACCGTGCTCAGGTAATCGACCCGTTTCAGCAGGCCTTCCGTAATGAGCTTCTGCAGCATCCCAAGCCCCAGCGTCGCGGAGCGGATGCCGCCGCCAGAGATGGAAAGCCCCCACAGGTCCGGAGCCGGGCCCTCAGGCGGAATCTCCGGCAGGCCGTAGGTGCGGCGGCGGAGCCGGAGATATTCCCGCTCCGCCCGGACGGCATCGTCCAGGTCCGGCGTGTAGGCAGGCTGTTGCTGATCGGACATATACTCCTGATTACCAGTTCATCCGGGAACGCAGGCCCGTAATGTGGGCCAGGTGGTGGCGGGAATGCCAGTCGTAGAGCTGGAGCATCTGGTCCAGCGTCAGGGCACCACGCTCCGGATGCATCAGCGTCCGGGCAAAATCCGCCTCCGGCATGCCGTGCAGCAGCACCGTCCAGCGGCGGTGCAGACCGGTGAGCAGCATCAGCGTGGGCTCCAGATCCAGGGCACGGGCATCCGGCAGCTCGGCCCAGCGTTCCTCAGCGTAGAGCTTGATAGGCGGATGCTCCTCCGTCAGGGCCAGGCGGAAGCGTATGTAGGCATTGAGGTGGCTGTCGGCCGTGTGATGCACGACCTGCCGCAGCGTCCAGCCCTCCGGCCGGTAGGGCGTGTCGAGCTGGGCCTCGTGCAGGCCCGCCACTGCCTCGCGCATCATGTCCGGAAACGCTGCCAGCGTCCGGATGCAGGCGGCGCGGCGCTGCGGATCGAGGTGCGGGTCCGAGGAAGCCTTCCCGATGGGATAGCGGAGCAGATCAAGTTCGGCAGGGGACATGGATACGGGATGTTGATGGGCGGAAGTTCTGTTTTTTAGGGGAATGCGCCAAGCATTTTGCCTGGATCCCGTCGGGCAGGCGGCAGCATCGGGGCAGCGCTTGCCCAGGATACCGCCGAAACCTGTATATTCGGCGCCGCATGGATCCCCGGATACCGATATGGACCCAGACGCTGGGCGCAGGGCTGCAGGCCCTGGCGCCGGAGGGCATGCTGGTGCTGGCCCTGCTGCTGACGCTGGCGCTGGCGGCGCTGCCGCCGCGGTTCCGGGCAGCGGCGCCCTGGGCGCTCTGGGCCTGCACTGCTGCCGGCATCGCCTGGCTGCTGGGCCACTGGCCTCCGGCAGATGCGGCGCCGCTTTGGGCGGGCATGGCCCGCAGCGATGCTGCCTCGGCCTATGCGCGGCTGCTGATCCTGGCTGCGCTCGCCGTGGCTGCGTTCCTGTACCGCAGCAGCGCGCAGATGAGCCCCGAGACCAGCGCCCTGCTGGCCACCCTGGCGCTGGGCGCCATGCTGCTGTCGCAGGCCTCGCACCTGCTGATGCTCTACCTGTCGCTGGAGCTCAGCTCGCTGCCGGCCTATCTGCTCACAGCCCGGCGCCGGCGGCGGCGGGACGCAGCGGAGGCCTCCGTCAAGTACGCCCTCTTCGGCGCTTTCGCTTCCGGCATGATGGTCTACGGCATTTCCTGGCTCTACGGCATCACCGGCAGCCTGGAGCCGGCAGATCCGGAGTTTGTGCGGCGGCTCTCGGAGGCGCCGCCGGCGCTGCTGGCAGCGCCGGTGCTGCTGCTGCTGAGCGGCCTGCTGTTCAAGGCCGGCGCAGCGCCGATGCATTTCTGGGCGCCGGATGCGTATCAGGGCGCGCCGCTGCCCGTTGCGGCGCTCTTCTCCATCGCCCCCAAGGCCGGCGCGATGCTGGCGCTCATGCGCCTGCTCGACGGGTGGGAAGGGGCAGCTTCGCTGCCGCTGGTGCGCGGCCTGCTGGGCGCCGCTGCCCTGCTGAGCATGACCCTGGGCAATTTCGCCGCGCTCGGCCAGACCGATGTGCGGCGGCTGCTGGCCTACTCCGGCATTGCCCATGCCGGCTACATGCTGCTGGGCGTCCTCACCGGCGCGCTGTCCGGACGGGTATCGGTGGGCCTGTACCTCGGCGCCTACCTGCTCATGAACCTGGGCGCCTTCGCCTGGGCGGCCCGTGCCCGGCAGCTCAGCGGCTCCTTCCGCATCACCGCCTGGCAGGGGCTTGCGCGGAGCCATCCCCTGCTGGCAGCCGGCTTCACCGTATGCCTGGTATCCCTGGCCGGCCTGCCGCCGACCGGCGGCTTCATCGCCAAGTGGTACGTCTTCCTCGCGCTTGTGGAGCAGATCCGCCTGTCCTGGGACTCTTTCCTGCTGCTGCTGCTCGTCGCCGGGGTGCTCAACACCCTCATTTCCTTTATCTACTACCTCCGGATTCCGGCCCAGATGGTCTTCCGCGAAGCACCGCCGGAAGGCTGGAAGCCTGCCCGCGGAACCGGCCTTGCAGCGGCCGGCACGGCCCTGGCTGCCCTTTCGCTGCTCTCCGGCATGGCGGGCTTCGATACGCTCCTGGGCGCGCTCGCTGCATGGTTATGGAATTAGCGCCCACAGCTGCTCATCTGTACAGCACGGATGCAAGATGATCCGGCATAGCTGCGCGGCCCGCAGTGACCCCGGTACGGTGCTTGCAATCAAAACATTGATCTTCAACCGTTCGTTAATCGTTTGCCCCTTGGCTGATTCCTCACATAAGCTCCCCTTCTGCCCCGTGAACCCGGTAAGAAAATGCGGAATAATTCGTAACTTTACGCGTCACATGGATCATCGCGTCTGGGTACGGATACGAGCCGCCGGGTTGGGGGTATGGATGCTGGCAAGCCTTGCAGGGTGCCAGGAGCAGCCTGCCGCAGTGGCGGGCGCGGGCAGCAGCGAGGTCCGAAGCATCCGCAAGGGAGAGGAAACGGCGACCCGCGGCCGCATCCTGATTACGGCAGACGAGTCGCTGCGTCCGATGATCGAGGCCGGTGCCGACAACTTTGAAGCGATTTACGAAGACGCGGATCTCGTCATCCGCTGGCTGCCGGGCGAGCTGGCAGTCGAGGAGATGCTCAACAACGACTCCGTCCGCCTGGCCATCAGCACCCGCATGCTGACCGATGCGGAGGCTGCCGTGCTCGGCGAGCGCCAGATCCGCATCCGGACTTCCGGGATTGCCCGCGACGGCATTGCGGTGCTGCTGCACCCCTCCAATCCGGATACCACGCTGAGCCGGGAGGCGCTCACCGGCCTGCTCGACGGCGGGATCCGCCGCTGGGCAGAGGTAAATCCCCGTTCTCCGCTGGGCGATGTGCGGATCGTATTCGACCATCCGCAGTCGAGCACTTCGAAATTCATCCGCGACTCGCTGCTGGCGGGCAAGCCCCTGCGCAGCAGCCAGATCTACAGCCAGCACGATACCGAAGCGGTGCTCCGCTACGTGGCCCAGAATCCCGATGCCATCGGGTTCATCGGCTGGTCCTGGATCAGCGACTCGGATGATCCGAAGATGCAGGCCCGCCGCCAGGGCGTGCGCATCGCGTGGCTCGAACGGCCGGACAGCGCAGCGGCCTGCGACTACGGCGCGCAGTTTTTCGGCCCCTACCAGAGCTTTCTCGACCGGGGCTGCTACCCGCTTACGCGGACGGTCACGACCCTGCTGCGCGAAACCACCCTCGGCCTCGGCAACGGATTCATCGCGTACCTGAACGGCCCTCAGGGTCAGCGCATTATCCACAAAACGGGCCTTGCGGCAGCCCGCCGTATTCCCCGGCTGGTCCGCATTCCGCCCAAACCCGGCGCCCAGGACCCCCGCAAAAACCGCTGACCGCCTTTCCTCCGGAACCTCAATCACCTCTATACGCTCCGTTTTACTTACCGCTAACCACTAATTACCGCTTACTGATATGCTGAAACGTGTGTTGACCTTCTGGGCTGGCTTTGCGCTGCTGGGCGTCATGTCCGCTGTGGCCCAGGTACCCCTGGAGGGCGCCATCGCCAAAATCGGTGACGACAAACTCGGTGAGGCCGAACAGGAACTTCAGGGCTACATTGCCCAGAATCCCAAAAACCTCGATGAGGTCTACTACTGGATAGGCCGCATCAACTACCTGCGCGAAGACTACGAAAAAGCCCGTCAGAGCTTTCAGGCAGGTCTCGGCGCCAGGAGCAAAAGCCCGCTGAACCAGGCCGGCATGGCCCTGCTCAACATCCGTGAAGGCAAAGCGGCCGAAGCCAAGGCGATGGTCGAGTCTGCCCGTGAAATCAACAAGGGCAAAAACGCCGACGTGGAATACGCCTGCGCCGAAGCCTATCTCCAGGGCGCGCCCAGCGAGATCAACGCCGCCAAGGTGATCCTCTACGACATGCGGACCAAGGACCCCGGCGACCCCCGCCCCTATATCTACCTCGGCGAATACTATAAGAAAGTCGGCGTGCCGGAGCTGGCCCTCGAAGACCTGAAGAAGGCCATCGACAAGCAGCCCAAATATGTGCCCGCATATGTGGCCGTCGCCGAACTGAAGTACCAGGAAGGCAAGGAAACCCAGTCCGTCGAAGCCTTCAACGAAGCCTTCAACTACGCCACCAAGGCCATCGAGCTCAAGCCTGAATTCGCACCGGCTTACCGCATCCGCGGGGAGCTGTACCTGCTCACCAAGAAGTACGACGCCGCTACCGCCGACCTGAAGAAGTACGTCTCCCTGACCGGCAACGACGTCCAGGCCCGGATCCGCTACGCATCCTTCCTGTTCCTGGCCGAAAAATACCAGGAGTCGCTCGATGAGATGAGCAAGGTCCAGCAGGAAACCGGCACCGTGACCAACCTCATGCGCCGCCTGCGCGGGATGTCGCTGGCCAAACTGGGCCGCTACACCGACGCCAAGGCCTCCTTCGACGAATACTTCTCCCTCGTGAAGGAAGAGTATTACATCTTCGACGATTACGCCACCTATGCCGACATCCTCCGCGAAGGCGGCAATTTCGACGAGGCCGACAAGTACTATGCGAAGGCTGTGACGATGAAGCCGGACCGCGCGATCGGCACCTACGAGAAGCTGGCCGACCTCTACTTCAACCGCGGCAAGGAAGGCGAAGACCAGTTCAAAAAGCTTGACACCCAGCGCCGTGCGCTGATGAAGGAAGCCCAGGCTGCCGCTGAGCAGAACACGGCATTCGCCGCCGCTGGCAATACCGAGGAAGCCAACAAGCAGTACGACATCTACGAGGCCAAGCTGAAACAGGCTGCCGAGCTGGAAAAGCAGGCCGCCCAGGTCCGCGATGCCTATGTGGCCACCTACGCCGCCGAGGCCCGCTACCGCACCCATCTGCTCGATGCGGCCAAGGACGCCAACGAGGTCAAAAACACCCACTACTACAAGCTGGGGGTGGCACAGTACAAGGGCAAGCTCTACCAGGGCGCCGAGGCCTCCTTCAACGGCTGCCTCGAAATCCAGAAGGAGTTCGCTACGCCGTATCTCTTCCTCTTCAACATCGCCGATCTCCGCGAGCGCGAGGATACCACCCGTCAGGACTGGTATTCCAAGGCGGTGGCTGAGCGCGTGCTGTCGGTATGGGGCGAGAAGCCTGCTGCCGAGCTCGACAAGAGCACCCGCTCCGTGGTGCTGACCGCGCTGGGCGTGATGGCCTTCTACAACTTCGATCCGGAAGCCAAGGGTGCCGTGCAGAACTGCGCTGCCGCTCAGCCCTGGGTGGACAAGATCAAAGCCATCGACCCGAACTTCGCTACGGTGAAGCCGCTCGAAGAATACTGCACGGCAAACGGCGGCAGGTGACCTGCCTCCCGCATGCCAGATTCGCAACAGCCCTGCCTTTCCGGCAGGGCTGTTTGCTGTGATGCCCTCAGGCGAAGAAAGTCAGGTATACCCAGCCGTGGATCAGGATCGAAACGCCGGGCAGCACAAGCGCCAGGGTTTTGGACAGCGGCAGGGGCTGCAGCTCGCCGTCGCGGCTCAGGGGCGGCGCCCCGGCGATGGTGTCGTACATGGCGGCATACGAAGGATCGGAAGGCGCATAGAGCAGGCGCTCCGTCCGTTCGTCCTCCAGGAGCCAGGTCTCGTGGGTGCTGCCCGTCGCTTCGTACGTCTGCCCGTCGTCGGCGGTGAAGGAGAAGGTGAAGCGCCAGACGATCTGCTTGTTGATGCTTGTATTGGTCGGCTCCTTGCGGACCAGGGTGCCGCGGGCAAATTTGCCGTTGACCAGCAGATCCAGCGCCTTGGTATTCTGGCGGAACGCAATCAGGATGAAGATCAGCCCCACCAGCGGAAAGACCATCACGAAGGCTACCTCATAGCCGAACAGGGCCCTGCCGCCCGCCTCCGGGCGGGATTCCTCCGGCTGCCGCCGGTCATACTGCACCGGAAGCATCCGCCCCGGCTCCAGCGACTGGCCGGTGAGAAAGCCCTCGCCTTCGTAGCGCCGGCCCTCCGCCTCGTAGCGGTAGCGGTGCCGGTACACCGTGCGCCCGTTCACACTGGCGCCCGTAGGCTCCGACTCCAGCACCACGGCCTGAGCAGGCTGCCAGTCGCGGCGGCTGAGCGCGTACACGATCTCGGAGTTCATGACAAAAATCCAGAAAAAGATCATGCCGAAGCTGAAGAAGATCCAGCCAAACTGCATGTAGAACCCGCTGAACAGGACGGTCAGCCGGGTAAGCCAGGGAATTTCGCGGGGAGGCTGCATGGAAGGGGTGTTTGTATGCAAAATGGCCCTTCTTCCCGACAGAAGCAAGCGGCAGGCCCCGTCCGGAGCCTGCCGCTGCCGGATGCAGGGCTGCTCAGTTCAGCCCCAGCTCGCGCTTGCGGTCGCGGATCAGCTCATCGACCACGATGCGCTTGCCCTCGAGGGCGGGGCTCACTTCGAGCAGCAGGTAGCGCTTGCGCTTGTGGAAGAAAAAGATCGTCGTGCCGGTTTCCGTGGTCACCCCGCTGTTGGACATCGGGCTCAGGTTGGGGTTCATGACGCCGGTGATGACCAGGGGGATGGACTGCAGGGAATTGTTGCGCAGCTCGAAGGAGACCGGCTGGGCGGAAACGGCGGCGGCCAGCAGCAGGAGCGCGCCGAGGAGCAGCATGCGGAAGATCTGCATAAGCGGAAGGTGTTGAAGATGTTGCGCCTGATACGTAGCTGGGGCGGGCGGCAGATTCCGGCGGGCAGTATTTTTTTGCGGAGGCCGGCCCGCCGCCGGGTGCACCATATGGCCAGGAGTCCCGGCACCTGTTGGGGCCGGAGGGCAATTTAAAGATCATCCATCCATTACCGCTGCACTTCCCCGCCTCTGCGCAAAAACCTGCCGCATATGCAGATGACCATTCAAACTCATAACTTTGTATCTGCTTTCGGGTTATCATTCCGCACTGCAACTCCCATGACGAAACCGATTCCCGCCATCGAAGCCGAGCTCGGCGAAGAATTTGACCTGTTCGACGACTGGATGCAGAAATACCAGTACATCATCGACATGGGCCATGAGCTGCCGCCGCTGCCGCCGTCCGACAAGACGGATGACAATCTGGTGCACGGCTGCCAGTCCAAGGTCTGGCTGACGGCCAGCTATGCCGACGGAATGGTGCAATACGCCGCCGACAGCGACGCCATCATCACCAAAGGGCTCATTTCGCTCCTCGTGCGGGTGCTCTCCGGGCACCGGCCAGAAGAGATCCTGCAGGCCAACCTGCAGTTCGTGGACCGCATCGGCATCCGCGAACACCTCTCCCCTACCCGCTCCAACGGCCTCAACAACATGATCAAGCGGATGAAATACATCGCCCTGGCTTTCCAGCACCGCGACGCCGCTTCTGCCTGAATCCGTTCCTTCCTTCACCACCCTGAACCTGCTGCCCCATGAATACCGCCACCCTGCGGGAAGAGATCATCGAACAGATCAAAACCGTCTACGATCCGGAAATTCCGGTCAATATCTACGAACTGGGCCTGGTGTACGAAGTCACCGTTTCGGACGAAGGCAAGGCCCATGTGCTCATGACCCTCACCGCGCCTGCCTGCCCGGCCGCGGAGTTTATCCCCAATGAAGTCAAGGAAAAAGCCCTCGCCGTGGAAGGCATCCACGAAGCCGAGGTCGAGCTGACCTTCGAGCCGCCGTGGACGAAGGAAATGATGTCGGAAGCGGCCCTGGTAGAGCTCGGCATGCTCTGATTCACTCGATCCGGATGGGAATGCGCGGCCCGTGCGCCGTAGCGGCCAGCCAGCCGCTGTAGAGAAACAGCGCCAGCTCGTACTCGCCCGGCGGGTATGCCAGGTGCAGGGTCGCCTGCACGGTCAGGCTGTCGCGCAGGGGGTACTGCACCCAGCGCAGGTCTTCATCCCAGCCTTCGACGATTTTTTTGCCGTCGCGCAGCAGGAAAAACCCGAGCCGGGCCGGCATCTCCTCCGATATTCCCAGCATCAGTTCCTGGCCGGCCGGCGCTTCCAGCCGCACCTGCATCTGCACCCGGCCCGGCGGAAATACCCGGCGCCCGTCGGCCAGCCCCATGCGCACCCGCCCGTAGCTGCGGAAGGCCGGAATCTTCCGGAAATACCAGCGCCCGTGCGGCGTCTCCACCGAATCGCCGCCCGGCAGGTAGTAGCGCATGAACACCGTCGCCGGCTTGCCCTGCAGCGAGTCTTCGGCCCCCCAGAGGTCGAACTGGGTGGGATGGTAGAGGGCATTGCTCAGCGTCCAGGCCGGCGAGCCGCTGTAAAACTGGTATTTGGAAGGATACTGGTAGGTATTGACGAATACGGCGGCATCCGGGCCGGCCGCACGCGCCAGGCTGTCCGCCCAGGCCTTCCAGCCGCTCGTTTCGGTGCGGAAGGCCAGCTGCGGCGGCAGAAAGGGGCTCACCAGCTGCACGCGCAGCAGCACCAGCAGCAGCGCGCCGGGCACAGCAATGCTCAGGGCCCAGCGGCGCCAGGCGGGCCGCACGCGGATGTACCCGTATGCGAGGATCAGCATGGAAGGATAGGCCAGCGCGGCCCAGTTGGCCTCGATCCAAGCGCGGAAGCTCAGCAGGAGCAGAAACAGGGGGATACCCAGGGCAATCCACTTCAGCGCCCGCCCGAAGCGGTCCTCCGGGCGGTGCAGCAGGGCAGCCGGATAGAGCAGCAGCCCGGTCAGCGGGCCGGCGATGCCCAGTTGCCCGCCCAGGTAGCTGAAGAGAAAATCAGGCCCCCAGGGGCGGCGCACCCGGTCTGCGAGGTGGAAGGCGAAGGTGCCCAGCCGCTGCTCGTAGAGCCAGCCCAGCAGCGGCAGGCAGAGCAGCAGGGCGGCCAGCAGGGCGGGCCAGAGCGTGCGCCGGCGCAATACCCCCGGCCAGGAGAGCAGCACCAGCCCCAGCAGCATGGCAGCGTGATACTTGCTGTAGAGCATCGCCACGGCCGCCAGGGCGGCCAGCAGCGCATCCGCATAGGTATCGCGCGCCAGATACCGCTTCCACGCCAGCAGAAACAGCACCCCGAAACAGGCCAGCGGCGTGTCGGGGGCGGCGAAAAAACCGCCCAGATGCATCAGCAGCATGCTGAAGGCCAGCCCGAAAAACAGCCAGGGGTCTTCGCGCCCGCTCAGGCGCCAGAGCAGCGCCACCGAGGCCGATCCCATCAGCGCCGGCAGCAGGCGCACGCCCAGCTCGCCCGGCAGCAGCACCGTGCCCAGCCGGATCAGCCAGGCGATCATCGGCGGGTGCTCGAAATACCCGACCGCCAGCCGGCGCGAAAAGAGCCAGTAGTAGGCCTCGTCGTGAAACAGCTCCGTCAGCCCGGCCTGGACCAGGTTCAGCAGCAGCCAGACGGCCAGCAGCCAGGGCGCGGGATGCCTGACCCAGGCAATAAACAGCGTTCTCATGCAGCACAAACATACGCACCCGGACGGCCCGGTCAAATGATCCGGGGCCGGAGGCCGCCGCAGGCGGGCAAAGCTTTCCTGCGGGACTTTCTGCCCGAATAATCCGTTGATACTTTGCAAGAACAAAAGTCATCGGGCTGCATCCCGTGGCTTGCGTATTTTTGCCTGCGCAGCTTAATGCGTAGCTTTGAGGTCTGTTGTTATCCGGGTTTGCTCCCCGGCTTTACGTTGATTGAACCAAACCTGACATGAGCGTATGGGAGAACTGAAACATGCAGCGCTGCTCATTCCTGTGCTGCTGGCGCTGACGCTGCTGGAGTATTGGGTATCGCGCCGGAAGAACGTGCAAGCGTACAGCTTCAGCGATACCATGGTAAACATCTGCTGCGGAATGCTCGAACGGCTTTTCGACCTCTTCTGGGTCGTGATGCTGTACTTTGTCTTCAAGTTTCTCTATGAGCATGTGGCACCCTGGCAATTGCCCAGCAATCCCCTGGTCTGGATTATTGCCCTGTTTGTGGGCGACTTCCTCGCCTACTGGCACCACCGCCTCAGCCATGAGATCAACGTGTTCTGGGCCGCGCACATCGTGCACCATCAGAGCGAGGAGCTGAATATCTCGACGGTGTTCCGCGTATCGGCCTTTGCCGTGATCAACCGCTCCTTTTTCTGGATCTGGCTGCCCATCGCCGGCTTCAGCCCGGAAGTGACCACGTCGGTGCTGGTATTCATCGGCGCATTCCAGCTCGTGACCCATACGCGCCTCGTGGGCAAGCTGGGCTGGCTGGAGTACTTGTTCGTCACGCCTTCGCACCACCGCGTGCACCACGCCCGCAACGAGAAGTACCTGGACAAGAACTACGGCCACGTGTTCATCATCTGGGACAAAATGCTCGGCACCTTTGTAGAGGAAGATGAAGAGCCCGACTATGGCATCACGACCGGGTTTGACAGTGCCAATCCGTACCGCGCCTACCTGCACTACTGGGGGGAGCTGTTCCGCAAAGCGAAAGAAACCCCGCGCTGGCAGGACAAGCTGAAGGTGTTCATCTCCCCGCCGGATTTCCAGCCGGCTGGAGCCGCGCCTACCCCTTCTGAATATCAGGTAGATGCGCAAGGCCGCCGGGTCAAGCAGCACATCGACGTGCCCTTCCGGGTGCAGCTGTATCTCTTCTTCAATGTGCCGGTCACGCTGGCGGCTTTTGTAGCGCTGATGCAGCTCAAGTATTCGCTCTCTGCCCTGCAGATCACCACGCTCTGCGTGCTGGTCGCTTTCTCGGCGCTGTCGCACGGGCTTACCATCGAGCAGCGCCGCCGGGCGCTGGCAGCGGAATACGCCCGTCTGGCCCTGCTTTTCCTCGCAGCGCCGCTGCTGCTCTGGACCCTCCCCTACTCCTGGGTGTGGATCCCGCTGGCCTGGTTCATGACGGCGGTCTTCACCGTCTGGTTCCTGCGCCTGCGCAACTACTTCAGCGACCGCTCCAAGGCCGCCGTGCCGGCTGCCCCGCAGGTCGCCCATGCTTCGTAACTACATGTAACTGACCCAACTTTCTGTGGCGGGCGTCCTGACGGGCGCCCGTTTTTGCGTGGGCGGATTGATTTTCTCGGTAATTTATCCCAGTTTAGCTGCTGTTCCTTCAATCTTGCACATGAGCCAGTCCATCTCCCGCCGGGATTCGTTCAAATACCTCGCCGCCGGCACCATCGGCGCCGGCCTGCTGTTCGATTCCTGCGCTACCGAACCCAATACCCCTCCGCCTGCGGATCCGCATGCCGGCCATGCCCATCACCAGCACGCCGGGCAGGAATATGTGCTCTCCGAGCAGGATCAGAAGCTGATGGCTGAGACCTTCTTTACGGAGCATGAGCAGCAGACCGTGCGTACCCTGGCCGATCTGATCATTCCCGCCGACGAGCGCTCCGGCAGCGCATCGGATGCCGGCGTGCCTGAGTTCATCGAATTCATGATGAAGGACCAGCCCAAGCTGCAGGTGCCCATGCGCGGCGGCCTGGCCTGGCTGGATGCGCAGTGCCTGAAGCGCTATGAAAAATCCTTCGTCGGCTGCACCGTGGAGCAGCAATGCGCCCTGCTGGACGAAATCGCCTATCCCAAGACTGCCAAGCCCGAAATGAGCCAGGGCGTTCGCTTCTTCAACCAGTTCCGGGACCTGACCGCCACGGGATTTTTCACCAGCAAACTCGGCATCGAAGATCTGCAGTACCTCGGCAACCGGGCGACCCTCTGGGACGGCGCGCCGCAGGAGTGGCTGGACCGTCTGGGCGTGAGCTACGGGGCCTGACCTGCCGGTATGGAGCTTGCCGCGCCTGCACCTGCATGCACCTGGAGCGAAACGCGCAGCATCGGCGCTTCCTGGGTGGACCCCGTGCATGACCTCCGCCTGACAGCACTCTGCCAGTGGCTGCAGGAAATCGCGGGCAATCATGCCCATGCCTACGGCTTTGGCTTTCACGGCATGCAGGCCCTCGGCATGGTATGGGTGCTGCACCTGATGCGGATCGAGATCCGCAGGCTGCCCCGCTGGCGCGACGACGTGCAGCTGAGCACCTGGGTCCGGGGATTCGACGGCCCGTTCTCGCTGCGGGATTTCCGGATGACCAGTGCGGAAGGCGAGGTGCTGGCCGGGGCAGTATCGCGCTGGGTAGCGCTCGACTTCGGCAGCCGCAAGCCGGTGCGGCTCGGCAGCCGGGTGGACGCCTTCCCGCGCGACCCTTCGGCGCGGGGCGCCTCGGCGGAGCCCCGCAAGCTGCCTGCGGCCGCCTTCGGCGGCCCGGCCCGGCCCATCACCGCGCAGCACAGCGATATCGACATGGTAGGCCATGTAAACAATGTAAGCTACCTCCGCTGGGCCCTCGACAGCCTGCCGGAGCCGTATTCCGGGCGCAGGACGCCCGTGCTCGTGGAGCAGCAGTTCATCGCCGAGCTTCAGGCAGGCGATACCGGCGAGCTGCATCACCATGCAGAACCGGATGCCGACCAGTTCTCGATCCGCAAAAGCGGGCAGGAAATGTTCCGCGCACGCATACAGTGGCGCTAAGTTTGCATGAATTCCACAGAACCAAACCCAGCATGAACCCCTGGAACTGTCTGCTGACCGTATGGATGGCCGCTGCTGCGCTGCAGCTGCCGGCGCAGCCGGGCTGTCTGGTGCTGCCTGCGCAGGCAGCATTCGTGCCGGATGGCCAGGCCGATGACTGGCCGGCAGCGGACTGCGCCGACCCCAAACGGGGCGTCCGCTACGCCATGAGCCGCGACAGCGCCTTCGCACGCCTGCTCATCCGCATCCCCAACGACCAGCTGCAGCATCAGATCCTGATCTGCGGCATGACCCTCTGGCTGGCGCCGGGGCAGGGCATCCGCTTTCCCATTGGACTGCCGGCTTCCCAGCAGCCCTCCGATACCTACACCCTGCAGTACTACCGCGAGCAGCTGGCGCAGGACCTGAGCCCGCTGCTGCGCGACCAGCCCTATGCCGAGCTGATCGGCCTGTACGGGCGCAAAGAGCCGCCGATGCTGGCCGATGCCAGCAATCCCGGAGGCCTGAGCCTGGCCCTCGGCCAGGAAGGCGCCGACCTGCTGCTGGAAGCGGAGCTTCCGCTCGACGGATTCCCCATGCTGGCAGCCGCCAGCCTGCGGCTGGAGCTGGAGACCGGCCGCCTCGGACGCCCCTCGGACCTGCGCGGCTACGATGCCGCCGGTCTCAATACAGGGCCGGTGCCTACCCGGCTCGATCTGGCCGAATCCGCCGCGCGCCAGCGGCGGCTCGACCAGTACAGCCAGTTTACCACCCCCGCCCGGATCAAGCTTCGGCTCCGCGCAGAATGAACCCTTCCTTTACCCTTGGATCTGTGACCGATTGTGCCATGCCTGAACGTTCTGCCCGCCTGAAATCCCTTGCCTGCTGGCTGCTCTGCACCCTGCTCCCGTACGTCCTTCCTGCCCAGGATGCGCCCAAACGCGAATTCCGGGGCATCTGGATCGCTACGGTCAACCAGATCGACTGGCCCTCCGGAAGCAGGCTCAGCACCGAAGAGCAGATCGCGCAGCTGACAGCCCTGCTCGACTCCATCGCCGCCCACGGATTCAACACCGTCATCTTCCAGGTGCGCCCCGCCGGGGACGCCTTTTACGACTCCCCCTACGAACCCTGGTCGCAGTGGCTCACCGGCGTGCAGGGGCAGGCCCCAGATCCGTACTACGACCCGCTGGCCTTTCTAGTCTCCGAGTGCCACCGCCGGGGCATGGAGCTGCACGCCTGGTTCAATCCCTTCCGGGCAGCTACCGATGTGCGCCGGATTGCAGGATTTGCTCCGGAGCATGTGGTGAATCAGCACCCCGAGTGGCTGCTGACCTACGGAAACAGCGTATACTTCGACCCCGGACTGCCGGCAGCCCGCGCGTGGGTGCTGCGCGTGATCCTCGATGTGGTGCGCCGCTACGACATCGACGCAGTGCATTTCGACGATTATTTTTATCCGTATAAAGTTGATAACCAAGAATTTCCGGACACCCTGAGCTATACCCTGCACGGTGCGGGCTCGCAGGATCTGGATGCCTGGCGCCGCAGCAACGTGGATGCCTTTGTGCGGGCTGTGCATGACAGCATCCTGGCGGCCAAGCCCTGGGTGCGCTTCGGCATCAGCCCCTTCGCCGTATGGCGCAACCGCAGCATGGACCCCGAGGGCTCGGATACCCGTGCCGGCATTGCCAGCTACGACGACCTCCATGCCGACATCCGGGCCTGGGTGCGGAAAGGCTGGATCGACTATGTGCTTCCGCAGCTGTATTTCAGCATCGGCTTTCCTGCTGCGGACTATGAGAAGCTGCTGGCCTGGTGGGCGCGGAACCGGGGCGACCGGCACCTCTACATCGGCCATTCGCCCTATAAGATCAACGCCAATTCCGACAAGAACTGGGAGAATCCCCGCCAGATCCTGGAGCAGGTGTATCTGGCCCGCGACGGGCAGACAGCGCAGGGCAGCGCGTTTTTCAGCGCCAACTGGCTGGCCAAGAATCCGTTGGGCTGGGCGGACACGCTGAAGAACCATCTGTACCGGCACCCGGCGCTGATCCCGCCTTCGCCGTGGATCGATGCGCGTCCGCCGCTGGAGCCCTACGATGTGCAGCTCAACTCCATCCGGGGCGGCCTGCTGCTGCGCTGGAAGGACCCGGCCTTCCGGGGCGACAGCGCTTGCTACTACGTGGTGTACCGGCGGGAAGGCAGGCAGGTGCCCGAAGCGGTGGCCGAGCACATCGTGGCGGTGCTCCGGGACCAGCCGGAAGCCTGGCTGGATACCCGCACCCGGGTGTTCCGCAAATACACCTACGCCATCACCGCGGTGGACCGCCTGCACAACGAAAGCGGACTCTCGGAAGCCGTCAGCCGGCGGCGCTGGAGCCGGCGCTGATCCTCAGCCCCGCCGGTGCTCGCGGCACTGAAACCGCTGCGCGCCAAGCGCCCGGCGCAGCACTTCGTGCGCCGCATACGGGCGCGTATGCGCCCCGCAGGTGAAAATATCTGCCGCCGCATAGCCCTCCGCAGGCCAGGTGTGCATGCTGATGTGGCTTTCCCGCAGCAGGGCGATCAGGGTGACGCCTTCCGGCTCGAAGGCATGCCCGCTGACCCCGATTACCTCCGTACCGGCTGCGTCCGACGCATCCCGGAGCGCCTGCTCCAGGATCTCCGGCGTGTTCAGCAGCTCCTGCGGGCAGCCGTAATACTCGATCAGCAGGTGTGTGCCTCCAGGCTTCATGGCTCAAATGTCGGTTGAGGCGGCTATTTTGCGCAAATCTCCGCAGTTTTTTGCAGATGCAGATAGGGAAAATCGGCCCAAGGTACATGTAGCATAGATTTACCGGTTGTAGCCGGATGTTAGGTATTCCGCTCAATACGCTGTATGAACAGAATGGGTACGCAGGGCGCATGGATGTGCTGGGGAGTCTTCGCGATTGCATGGCTTCTGTCTCTTCACACTGCCGCTGCGCAGTGCCTCACCATTTCCAATGCGGCCATTGCTCCGGAGCATTGCGGCCTGTCAGACGGACAGATCACAGTTACCCATACCGGCTCGGCTCCCTTCACCTATGTGTGGTCGCATAATGCCGCGCTGAATGCGGCTATTGCCCCCGGGCTGGCTGCCGGCAATTATACGGTGCGGGTCACCGACAATGCCGGATGCACCGCCGAAACCACGCTCACCGTCCCGTCGGCGCCGCTTCCTTCGGCGTCCATCGTATCGGTAACCAATGTGCGCTGCGCCGGAGGCCGCGACGGCGGCGCCACCCTGCAGACAGATCCTGCCAATACCATTGTCTGGAACACCATCCCGCAGCAGACGGGGCCTGTGCTCAGCGGCGCAGCACAGGGCAACTACCTCGCCACGATCCGGGATGCCTTTGGATGCAGCATCACGATCGGCGTGGTAATCAACGAGCCTAATCCGCTGAATTTCTTTACCAGCGTAGCACCCGACACCTGCGGCACCGGCCGCGGCCTGGCTGCCGTGCTCGTGACCGGCGGCGGTACACCGCCCATTACCTACGCCTGGTCCACCGGCCAGACGGGCTCCACCGTCACCAATGCCGCCGCTGGCAATTACTCCGTCACCCTCACCGACGGCAATGGCTGCACGCAGACGACCTCGCTTACTGTACCCAATCAGACCAATGGCTTCGAGGCTGAAGTACAGGCCAGCAATCCGCGCTGCTGGAACTCTTCCGATGGCGCTGCCATCGCCATCGCGACGGGCGGCACCGGCCAGTACAGCTATCAGTGGGTCACCCCTGCCGGCACTGTCGTAGGCACCAGCGCCAACCTGACCAATGTGCCCGCAGGCATTTACAGCCTCATCATGACCGATCCGCAGGGCCCCGGCTGCCGCTACACCTGGACCGTGCGGCTCCAGGCCCCCGACAGCCTCGATGTGCAGAACAGCGTGACTCCCACCACCGGCTGCCGCGCACCCGACGGCCAGATTGTGCTGCTGACCGCAGGCGGCATCCCCCCCTACACCTTCACCTGGGACAACGGAAGCACCAACGATACCCTTACCGGCCTCCGGGCCGGCTTTTACGATGTGGTGGTGTCCGATGCCAACGGCTGCACCCAGACCCGCTCGATTGCCGTCACAAGCCGGACCGGGCCCTTTTTTACGGTCGATGTGGTCCAGTCCGACGACTGCGGCCTGGGACAGGGCATCGCACGGGTCAATATCACCTCCGGCCTGCCGCCCTACCGCATCGAGTGGTTCACCAATCCGCTCCAGGGGTCCGATACGGCCCGCTACGCGTACAACCTCTTCGCCACGACCCCGCAGGACCGGGGCTTCGTCGTGATCCGCGATGCGGACAGCTGTCTCAATACCGTGGTTTTCGATGTGCCGGGCGCCCAGCCGCTGCGGGTGGCCGCCAAAGAGGCGCAAGCCGACTACTGCGGACTGAGCAACGGCAGCGCACGGGTGCTCTTCGAGGGCGGCACCCTGCCGTACCGCTATGCATGGTCCACCAGCCCGATCCAGACCAGCCTCGATGCGACCGGTCTGCCGGCTGCCGCCTATCAGGTCACGGTGCGCGACGCACTCAACTGCACCCTCACCGAGCAGGTTGTCGTTCCCTCCGAGCCCGGCTTCACCCTGAGTGCCAGCGCGACGGATGAGACCTGCTTCGGCGCAGCAGACGGTACGGCGGCGGCACTCGCTGCAGGCGGCCCCGGCGGCTGGACCTACACCTGGGACAACGGGTCCAGCGGCTCCAGCCTCAGCGGCCTCCAGGGCGGCCTCTACACGGTCACGGCCACCGACAGCCGGGGCTGCACCCGCACGGCCTTCACCGAGGTAAATGGCGCACCGTTCCTGCGCGCCGATTTCAGCTACCGGCCCGACAGCGCCGAATCGGTCGTGCTCAGCCAGGCTACGTTTTATTTCACCGACCGCTCTGAAGGTGTCGAACGCTATTTCTGGAGCTTTGGCGACGGCAGCTTCTCTACCGATGCCTCGCCGGTGCATACCTACCGGGATACCGGAACCTTCATGGTCCGGCTGCGCGTGGAGCATACCGGCGGCTGCCCCGATTCGGTCGAGTATGGCCCCATTACCGTGCGGCGCGACGGCGTGCTGTACATCCCCAATGCCTTCTCGCCCAACGGCGACGGATTCAACGATTTCTTCTTTGTGCGGGGCGAGCGTATCCAGACCTACAGCCTTCGGATTTTCAGCAGGTGGGGCGAAGAGGTGTTTGCCAGCAGCAGCCCGGACCAGGAATGGGATGGGCGCCTGCGCACAGGCCGGGCGGCCCCGTCCGGGGTATATGTGTACCGGGTCGAAGCCGTGCTGGCCGGCAGCACGCCCTTTACGGAGACCGGTACGCTGACCCTCGTGCGCTGAGCAGCACCGGTTTTTCCGTCCAGACCACATCTTGTCCCGGCCCTTCCCTTGCCTGAACGGCAGCGGAAGGGCCGGACTGCATCAGGCCCTACCCTGTTCGGGGGAGGCAGAATTCCTGTTTTCGGCGGATTGAGGAGGGCCCCTGCGAGTCAGCATCTTTGTGCAGTTGCTGTACCGCGCCTGCGCCCCAGCCAGCCTGCCGCACGGGCCAGCGCAGCAGCCCCTTCATTTCCAACCTCATCCATTCACCTCAATCCAGTTCAGACCCATGCAACGGTCCCTGTTCACCCTCCTGATGCTCCTCGCCCTGGCCGCCGGCCTGCGTGCGCAGGAACCCCTGATGACCGGCTCCAAAGTCGTCGTCAGCAGCTATGTTCCCGAAACCGGCAGCGCCTTCGACCGCACCGGCCGCCAGCACAACCAGGCGCTGGAAACCATCGGCGCTGCTACGGGCTGGCGCAAGCTCTCCGGCGAAGAGCTCAAAGCCCAGCTGTATCCGCTGATGACCGCCGATTATCCGGCCAAAGCCGATTTCGACCGCCTCTACACCCGCAATGAGCAGGAGTTTGCCAAGTACGAAACGGCAGTCAAGCAAGGAACGGAACCCGCCTTCTGGCAAAGCCTGGGCGCAGATCCTGCTTCGATGGCCTTTGTGCTGCGCCTCAAAGCCCTGATCCGTGCCGCGGCCGCCAGCGCCAACGACTCCGTTGTCCGGGCAATCCGGCTGCTCCAGCGCGAAATCGCCGCCAGTGCCATTCCCCAGGCCCAGAAGGACGCCCTGATGTCCGGCGCCGCCGTGGGCTGCTACAGCCTCGATTACTGGACGCAGAAGTTCAGCGATGCGCAGTTCCTCGGGCAGCTGGATGCGGAAGCGGTACGGGTGCACCACGGCACGACCATCTTTTTCCCGCCGCCGCCCTCGATCAAGGTGATCAAAGGCAGCGGAGGCCCCTCGGTGCCGGATCTGGCCCTGTATTACAAGGCAGCCGCCAAGACCAACGGCCAGCTGGTGGCCGATGTAGCGATCTCGGACGTTATCGGCGGCCTGATCGGCGGGTTTCTGGGCAGCGCTATTCCGGGCGCAGGCACGGTGGCGGGCGCATTGCAGGGCGCAGTCCGGGGATCCGGCGGCGCTGTGATCAAAATCCTCGTCACCACGCCAGTCAAAAACTGACCTTCGGCGTATTGCGCAGCAGCCCCTCCAGCCTGGCAGGACTGGAGGGGCTGCGCATATTCGGGATGCGGTCAGCGCACCAGCGTGACCGTGCCTTCCTTGGCAAATTCATTGCCGCGCAGGTCGCGCGCGCTGAAGCGGTACACGTACACGCCCTCGGTCAGGGGCTTGCCCTGAAGGTCGTTGCCATTCCACCGGAAATCGGGGGTATTGGCCTCATACACCAGCTGTCCCCAGCGGTTGAACACCTGGAAACTGAGCGACTGCAGCAGCAGGGACTGGATGAAGAACTCGTCGTTCATGCCGTCGCCATTCGGGGTGAATGCGCTGGGAATAAATGCGGCGATCAGCTCCTTGACCTCCACCACGCCGCTGAGCGTATGCGGACAGCCGTCGGCATCGGTCACCTGCACCGAGACTTCATACATGCCGGGGAACTCATATTCGTGCACAGGCGCCGGATCGGTGGAGCGGGTTCCGTCTCCCAGCGACCAGGCATAGGCCTCGGCCGGTTTGGAGCCCTGCACACTTGCTTCGAGGATAGCCTGGGGAATTTCAAGCACCTCCTGATTGAAGCGCAGGTTCCAGTCGCCTTCCGGATACACATATACGCCGAAGGGCACGCGGCTGCCTCGGCAGTTGCGGTCGGAAATGGGCTGCACGTAATAGATCTGGGTAAACAGGGCCGGCGGCGTGGCGAAGGCGTTGCCGGTGTAGAAGGGCGCCGCAGCATTCAGGTCGTCGAACCACTCCAGGCGGGCTGTGTGCTGGCCATCGATGGCGACGAGAAAGCCCTGCTCGCCGAAGCAGACGGTATCGCCGGTCAGCGCCGGCAGTTCCGGAATCGGATAGGCCTCCACCGTCCGGGTCAGGCTGCCGATGCAGCCTTTGTCTGAAATCGCGCTCAGGGTGACCGGATACAGCCCGGGAGCCTGGTAGGCATGGCCGTTGGTGCGGGAAATACTGTTCGCCGCGAGGCTGTTGTCGCCCCAGTCCCAGCTCAGATCTACAATCTGATCATTGAATAATGGATTGAGAATCAAGCTATTGGAAACCACCTGAATGGTATCGAAGGTACAGGCGCTGACAAAATCGAACGTAGCGGAAGGCACCGGATAGGCGCCCACCGTTCCGGCAGCGCTGTCTTTGCAGCCAAATTCAGTCGTCACCCGCAGGAAAATCGGATACCGGCCCGGCTGGTTGTAGATCATCCGGGGATTGAGGGCGACGGTGGTGCCGCCATTGCCGAAGTCCCAGAATGACGTGGTAATCCGGGAACCGTCCGGCGTGGCGCTGAGGTTGACAAACTGGAAGTCGGTGCCTGCGCAGGCGGAATCGGCCTGGAATGCTGCCGAGGGCAGTGCGTACACCCGCACCGGCTGGGATGCCGTGTCGGCGCAGGTATTGCCATCCTGCACGATGAGTACGGCGTTCCGGAGGCCATAGCTGGCATACAGATACGCGGGAGAAGCGATTGAGGCGCCGTTGCCGTCCCCGAAATCCCACTGGAAGCCCAGCTGGCTGCTGCTGCCGGCCTGGCTTTGGTTGGTAAACAGCGTACGCTCCCCTTCACAGACCGTCGTAGCCGAGAAGGCCGCCTGCGGATTAGCAAAGACCGATGCCGTTACATTCAGGCTGTCCTGGCAGCCGCGGGCCGTGGTGGCTACCATCCGGACGGTGTACGATCCGTCATCGCCATAGGTATGCTGCGGGGAGCCTGCATCGCTGCGCGTTCCGTCCCCCAAATTCCATGCGTAGGACACGCCCGGGCGTACATCATTGACTATCAGACTCGTTCGGCCCAAGCATACCGGATCGACGGTAAATGACACAACGGGCAGCGAATCCACCAGCACGGGGCGCAGCACGGTATCGAGGCAGCCCTTGCTGTTCTGCACTACGAGCACCGCCTGGTACAGGCCCTGCTGCGCATACGTATGCTGGACTGCCGGCCCCTGCAGCTCGAAGCTGCCGTCGCCGAAGCCCCAGCCCCACTGCACGATCTGGTCGAAAACGGTACTCGAAACAAAGCTCGTCGCATTGCCCTCGCAGACCGTATCAACCTGAAAATCAGCAAAATTTGCCGGATAGACCACCGCCGTCAGCGTATCGAGCAGCACGCAGTAGCCCTGATAGGCCGTCACGGTGAGCACATACTGGCTGGTATCCGGCAGCGGCCCCTGCGCATTCACCAGGGAGAGCAGCGGCCCGGGAATTGTATCATTTGAGAGGCCGGCAGACGGGGTCCAGAGATAATCGGCACCCGGGAACGCAGAGATGCCGATCTGCACCGTATCTGCCGAACAGAAGGCCACATCGGGCATCGGCGGGATATTCGGCTGGTCCCAGAGCACCATGACGGCAGTATCCCGGTAGATGTTGTTGGCGCACAGCGTGGAGTCCACATAATACAGCTCGACGGTTTCGGCACCTTCCACCAGAAAATCTGCCACGATGCTCACCGGCAGCGTGTAGGTGGTCTGGCCAGCCGGAATGACGATGGAATCCGGGAAGGGCACATAGTCGAGCCCCGGCGTAGCCGTGCCGCCAATTCGGTAGTAGAAGGTCGTCGTATCGTCGAGCGGCAGCGGCAGGGTAAAGGTGAAAATGCCGTTGTTGACGCAGCCCTCCACGGCCACATTGGTGCCGAGCACCGTGGAGTTGATGGCTTCGAGCTGCAGCGTAGGCGTCACGCAGCCGATCCCGCCCGCCTCCAGAAACACGCCGGAGTCGAGAATGCCATCTGCCGCATCGGCAATGGCCAGGGTAATGCGGTAGGTCTCGCAGGCCTGCACCTCGGTGCGCGCAGTCAGCGGCACGGTCATGCCGTCATACTGGATAGTCGTGCCGCCGGTATTGTCCTGGAAGTACAGGCAGTTCATGCAGGGGCCTGTCGCCGGGTTCGTCTGGCCGTTGTTGACATTGTTGATCGAAACCGGCGTATTGAGCGTGCCGGGCACCAGGGCGATATTCCGGCCCGGAGGCGGTGCGGTGATGCCTGGCCCGGAGATATAAAAGGCAAATACGTCGTTGATCGAGTTGACAAATTCATTATATTCCTCCGAAGCAAACACATACCGGATTGCGATGCTGTCGCAGAGCGGGGTGATGTCGAAGGAAATCACGCAGGCGTCGAAGGTAGCCTGGTTGGCCAGTGCCGTCAGCGGGCCGTAGCCCGGGCGGCCCAGGGAGCCGGTGACCGAGGAGCTGTTGTTCGGGCCCGGCGCATCGGCGGCTTCGCCGGTGGCCATAATCAGGCCGTGGGTCAGCCCGAGGTTGGAATTGGTCCCGTCAAACTCCCAGACCGCAATCGAGGTATCGCATTGCACGGTCAGGTTGGAGATGGTCACTCCTGCTCCGAAGAGCGTCTGGATCAGCGCCAGCTTGTTGAGGGTATCCGACACGGTCAGCTGGGCTTTCAGCGGATGAAAGCTGGCGGCCATCAGGCACCCGGTGAGCAGCGTAAGGATTCGTTTCATGATACATTTCCGGGGTGAAAATTGAGCAATCGAGAGCGAGATGCCTATACTGATTTTCAGACGTTTCCTACATCACTTGAGAATGGTCAGCGTACCGGATGTTTCCAGTGCCTGGCCCTGGATGTCGGTCGCACGGACCACCACCAGGTACACGCCTTCCTCCGCCATGCCGCCGCTGCGGACCTCGCCGCCCCAGCTGAATCCCGGATCCCGGGTCTCGAACACGACCTGTCCCCATCGGTTATACACCTGAACGTGAAGCTGTTGCAGCAAGTTGCCTGCAATCGTGAATGCATCGTTGTAGCCGTCGCCGTTGGGCGTGAATGCGGAGGGGATGAACAGCGACACCACCTGCCGCACTTCCATCTGCGAGACGAGCTCTGCCGGACAGCCGTCTTCGGAGAGCAGCTGCACCCGGATTTCATACTTGCCCGGAGTCTGGTACACATGCACCGGCGCAGGCTCGGAGGAGCTTCCTCCGTCGCCGAAACTCCACAGGTACTGCTCCGGACGGAAATTCCCCCCCACCGAAAAGGTCACCTCGCCTGCCGGCAAGTCCACGAGCGTGCTGCTCTGCTGCAGCACCGGCGCCCCGTCCGCGAAGAGCCGCGCCTCCACCGGCGCCCGCGCGCTCCGGCAGCCCGGCGCCGAGACCGACTCCACATAATACGTTCCCGAGCTGGTCAGCGGCGGTGTCACCCATGTAAAGCCCGTGTGAAACGGCGCTGCCGCCGAAAGGCTTTCATACCAGTTCACCTGCACCACCGGCGGCGGAGCCGCCGCCAGCAGAAACGCCTGCGTGCCGAAGCACACCGTATCGCCGGTAATGGCCGGCAGCGCCGGCGTCCGGAGCGCATCCACCGTCCGCGTCTTCGTATTTGCGCAGCCGAATGCCGATACCGCTGTGATCGAGGCCTGGTACTGCCCAGCCTGGACATATACATGCAGCGGAGCATCTACGCGGCCGCCGGCAGTGGTAAATCCATCCCCGAAATCCCAGCTCCAGCTGTCGATCTGATCGCCCAGGGGCTGCGGATCGATGAAGGAGCGGTTGAAGAAGGGGGTCTCCTGCCCTTCGCAGACCGGATCGAAGGCAAAATCTGCGACCGGATTGGCATGCACCCGCACATCGCGGGTCAGGCTGTCGGCGCAGCCGTGCTGGGTTTCCACCCAAAGCTCCACCGCATACGCACCCGGCTTCGGATATTTCAGCGTCATCGACGTCGATGTGGGAAACAGCGAGCCGGGCACGCCAAGATCCCAGCGGCTCCGGACAATCTGCCCCGGCGCATCCACAAAGGACAGGTTGTCCAGCCGCGTTGTCTGGTCGTGGCATACGGGATCGCCCCGGAACAGGGCACGGGGGAGCGGATGCACCGTCGCCAGCCCGCTGGCCGTGTCCGCGCAGCCATTGGCATTGCGCAGGATGAGGGTGACCGGATAATCGCCCGCTGCGGCATATGCATAGGCAGGCGCAGCCTGGCTGCCGGTATTCCCGTCGCCGAATTGCCATGAAAACACCACCGCCGAATCGAGGTAGCGGCTTTGCTGCGCAAACTGAACCGGCACCCCGAAGCAGGCCGCATCGGCCTGAAAACCAGCCGCAGGCTGATCATAAACCCGCACAATCCGCGCTGCCGTGTCCCGGCAGCCGCGCTCCGACTCCACCCGGAGCGTCGCAATATAATTGCCCCAGGCTTCGTAGCGGTAGGCAGGCGAAGCCTCCGGAGAGGTGCCGCTGTCGCCGAAGCTCCAGTCCCACGAAATCAGCGGATCATCCAGGCTGCTCACCGTCAGGTCGATAAACTGCGTCGTGCGCCCGGCGCAGACCGGCGCCGCTTCAAAATCGGCCACCGGGTCGGGATACAGCTCGAAGCGGGCCGAGTCGGTATTCAGGCAGCCCTCGCTGTCGACAATGGTCAGGTACACTGTCTTGGGGCCGGCACTGGCATAGGAGTAGGTGGGCGCAGGCAGGTTGCTGACTGCGAAGGGTTCGCCGAGGTTCCAGGCATAGTTCAGGATCTGCCCCCCGCCGGTGTGGGCGAAGGTATAGGAATTGCCTTTGAGGCACTGATTGGAAATGCCGTCGATCCGGGCAGCGGGCGCCGGGAGGATTTCCACCGTATCGCAGACCGGCGGCGACACGCAGCCGTTGTCGATGACCGTCAGACAGACTTCCTGGGGCCCGGCTGTATCCCAGGCCACCGAGTAGGGGCCGGATCCGCTGCCGCTCTGGACCTGGCCGCTGCCGAAGGTCCACAGGTAGGTGGCTGCGGGAGTATTGAGGCCCGTTGCGGTAAAGTCGCCCGGCGCGGCCGGACACAGCGAAGCAGGCAGCGAAAAGGTGGCCGAGGGCAGGGGAAACACCTCCACCTGGGTCAGGAAGGGCGGGCTCTGGCAGCCGTACTGGAATACGGTCAGCAGCAGGGTTTTGGTGCCGGAGCTTTGCCAGGCCACATCGAGCGGGCCGGCATGCGCGCCGCTGATCAGCTGGCCGCCGCTGAGCTGCCAGACAAAGGAGGCACCGGGCAGCGAATCGCCGGTGTAGTTCAGCGTCAGGGGGGTTTCCGGGCAGATCTGGAGCTGGGAGGGCGTGAACGAGGCTGTAGGCACCGGAACCGCCGTCACGCTCGTGGAGCCATTGTACAGGCAGCCGTTGGGGGCCAGCGCCCCCACGGAGATGGTGGCCGAGGTGTTGAGCACCGGGCTGAAAGAGGTCCCCGTGCCTGCGGGAACCCCGTTGACAGCCCAGCCGTAGCTGAAGCCCGGCTGCGGCGCCACCGAAACGGTCACGGCGCTGCCTGCGCAGACCGAGTCGCTGGAAGCTGTAATCTGAATCACCGGCAGGCTGATGGTGACGGTATCCGTGCTGCCGATGGGCACGATATTGCCGCAGTTGTCCTCGATGCTGCCCACGACGGTCAGCACGTACTGTCCGTTGATGAAGGGCGGCGTCACATTGATAACGAATTCATTCTCGAAGGAGCCCCCGGCCTGGCAGGCAGCGCCTGTGACGGAGTTGATGAAATAGGGATTGCCGAGCAGGTCGGTCACGGTAAAGTCGCTGGGCTGCACCGAATTGCAAAGCACGTTTTCGGTGAATGCCAGGGTCACCTGGCCGCTGCAGTCGGCAGTCAGCGTATCGATCAGCGGGGGGCTGTTGTCGAAGATTGTGGCGGTGGAAGCGGTGAAATCGAGCGTATAGCCGGTCGTGGAGCCGGTGAAATTGCTGACATTCAGCACCAGGGTCTGGCCGGCGGTGACGGGAATCGGCGGATTGTTCTGCGATCCGGGGTTGCCGTTGGGGCCGGTAGGGCCGGCGGCGCCGGAGTAGTTGCAGCTGATTTCGAGGGAGGGCGTGCCGAAGATATCCTCGCAGTTGGCGGTGCTCAGGTCGTACACCGCCCAGTCGTAGTCGTTGGTGATGGTGACGGGGGTGATGGTGAAATCGAGCAGGCCGGAGGTCTGGACGGTGAAAATGTACCAGGTATCGTTGCGTTCGCCGCTGTTGAGGCAGGAGGGGCCGGGGTTGATTTCATTGGGCAGGGCGCCTTCGCCCACATAGGAGTTGGGCTGAACAAAGACTCCCTGGCATACCGGCAGCGCGCTGATGCAATCCTGCTCGGGCTGCAGCGGGGGGAGCTGCGCGCGGAGCGCCGGCATCGCGGCCATCCACCAACCTATCCATGCAATTGCGGCCCGGAAAGCCTTCAGAGCGGTACACCTGTTCATGCGCAGTCAACCTGATACGGTCCGTCGGAAAAGAATCCCCTAAATATAGGGAGCTTTTGCGTTAAAATCGGGAATTTCTTACAGGATAACGTTGACCTGGGGCGCAGATTGCGCGGATTGCGGATTCAGGCGGCGAGATCGCCGGCCAGCCGGAACAGATCGCCCTTTTCAGAGGGATGGATGCTGAGCACGCCTGCGCGCACGAGGAGCACGAGCGTTTCGGAGACGTGCCGGCGCGAAAGCCGCAGCAGGTCGCGGGCCTGGTCGAAGGTGATGTGCGGCGCAGCCTCCAGATGCCTCAGCAGCAGGCGCTCCGGGTCGCCGACCGAGAGCGAGACGCCCTGCTTGCGCCGCTGATGGCGGAGCAGCTGCACCATCTCGCGGCTGGCGGTGATGCTCATGTCGGCCACGCGGATGAAGGCGGATTTCTGGCCGGGATTCAGCGGATCGAGGAGGAAGTGCGGCCGGCGCCGGCTGGGCCTGACCTCGTAGGCCAGCACCTCGCGCTGGGCGTTGACGGGGATGCGCGTCACGCGCAGCGGCAGCTTCGGCACACAGTATTTCCCGATAAATGCATCCAGCGCGAAGGCATCCTCGTCGGCAAACTTACATCCGTACACGGTCCGGTCGTCATCCACGCCCACGAGCAGCAGCCCGCCGTCCGTATTGGCAAAGGCGACCAGCTCCCGCGCGATTTTCTCCGGGTGGCGCGCTTTGCGCTTGAATTCCAGATGCAGGCCTTCGCCCTGGGCGACAAGCCGCCGGAGTTCGGTCAGATGCATGGCAGGTGGCGCGCTTGAGATCCGGGCTGAAGATACGCAAAATCCGGAAGATAGTTGGGAAGATCCTGCGGCGCGGGGCCCGCCGCCGGGGGCTCCGGCAGGCTGCGGGTATCCGGCAGCGCCATCTGCCGTTTTTTTTCGCAGGTCTGTGTTTGCTTCTGCCAAATCCCCTATATTTCCGCGAGAGAATCCCCCGGCAACCGCGGATGCTCCCATCTCCCAAACCCCTCGTTCAGTTTCAGCAGATGACTCCCATGATCAGCCAAACCATCAAGCAGCTCACCCGCTGGCAGGCGCTCGCGGCATTCGGGCTGCTGCTCACCCTTGCAGGCGCCGCCCTGTACGTCGCCCGGCGCACCGACACCCGTACGCTGGCGTACAATCCCGCATTCGACGCCTATCTCTCCGCGTTCACCTCGGGAGAAGTTGCGCGCCGCTCCCCGGTTCAGATCCGCTTTGCCTACGATCTGATACCTTCCGACCAGGTCGGCACCGAGCTGGATGCGGATGTATTCCGCTTCCGCCCGGCCATCCGCGGCAAGGCCCGCTGGGCCGATACCCGCACTGTGGTATTTGAGCCCGAAACGCCCCTGCCTTCGGGCCAGCGCTACACCGGCGAGCTCGATGTGCGCGCCGTGGCGCCGGAGATCCCCCGCGATCTGTCGACGTTCCGGTTCCAGTTTGCCACCCGCCCCCAGTCGGCACGGGTAGAGCTGACCCGCACCCGCTCCTTCGGCAACGCAGACCAGCAGTGGCATGAGGTGAGCGGCATCGTGCGCACAGCCGATTACGAGCCCGCAGATCAGGTGGAGGCATTTCTCCGCGTCCGCACCGGCCGCCAGCCCCTGAAGGTGCGCTGGTCGCACAACGACGCCGACAATACCCACACCTTTACCATCGACAGCCTGGAGCGCCGTTCGGATGCCTACACCCTGACCATGGACTGGGACGGCGGCCGCGCAGGCTTCGAGTCGGAAGGCGAAGAAGAGCTTGAAATTCCCGCCCTCGGCGTATTCCGCCACATGCACACCTACAGCTACGGCGAGCCGGAGCAGTATGTGGTGGTAGAATTTTCCGATCCCCTGGCCCCCCGGCAGGACCTCAACGGCCTCATCCGCCTGGGCAATCAGCCCGTCAAGTTCCTCATCGACGGAAACCGCGTCAAACTCTTCCCCGCCGGCCGGATCACCGGCCAGACCCGCCTGCGCATCGAGCCCGGCATCGCCAGCGAAACCGGCGAGCAGACCCGTCTGCCGCTCGAAGAGCTGATCGCCTTCGAGGAGATCAAACCTGAAGTGCGCCTGATCGGCAAAGGCAATATCCTGCCGCGCGGCGACAAGCTGCCGTTTATCTTCGAGGCCGTAGGCCTCCGGGCTGTGGATATCCGCGTCATCAAGATTTTCGAGCAGAATATTCCGCAGTTTCTCCAGGTCAATCAGCTGGGCGAAGATCAGGAGCTCAAGCGCGTAGGCCAGCTCGTGGTGCAGAAGCGCATCGACCTGACCGGCACCGCCGGGCTGGACCTGAACACCTGGAACCGCCATTCGCTGGATCTCAGCAGCCTGGTCAATGCCGATCCCGGCGCGATTTATGAAATCGCCATCGGCTTCCGCAAGTCCTACGCCCTGGCAGCCTGCAGCGCCGAAGACAGCGAAATCGAAGACCGCGACATGCTGGCTCTCAGCGAGACCTGGAATATGCCCGACGGCAGCTACAACTACTGGGACTACTACGAAGACTATTACTACGACGAAAACTGGTACGAAAACCACGAAAACCCCTGCAAGTCTGCGTATTACTCCCGGGACAAGATTGTCCGCCGCAATGTCCTCGCGTCCGACCTGGGCCTGATCGCCAAGCGCGGCGACCAGGGCGCCGTCTTCGCCGTTGCCGATCTCAAGACCACCCAGCCCCTGCAGGGGGTGCAGCTGGAACTGTACGATTTCCAGCACCAGCTCATGGGCACCTTTTCTACGGATAAGGACGGGTTTGCCAGAACGAATCTCGACAAGCAGCCCTTCCTCCTGATCGCCAAGCAGGGCAGCCAGCGCGGCTACCTCCGCCTCGACGACGGCTCCTCGCTGTCCATCAGCGCATTCAATGTGGACGGCAAAAAATACATCAAGGGCGTCAAAGGCTTTATCTACGGCGAACGCGGCGTGTGGCGCCCCGGCGACCCCATCTACCTCAACTTTGTGCTGGAGGACAAGGACAAGACCCTGCCCGCCGGCCACCCGGTCATCTTCGAGCTGATCGATCCGCAGGGCAAGCAGGTGCAGCGCATCACGCGCACCCAAAGCGTGGGCAATTTCTACGCGTTCCACACCGAAACGGCCGAGGATGCTCCTACCGGCAACTACCAGGCCCGCGTACGGGTGGGCGGCGCCACCTTCAGCCAGACGGTCAAGGTGGAGGCCATCATTCCAAACCGCCTCAAGATCGACCTGAACTTCCCTTCGAGCTACCTCAGCGCCCGCAGCGCCTCTGCCTTCGCCGATCTGAAAGCCCAATGGCTGACCGGCGCGGTCTCCGGCGGCCTGAAGGCCGATGTGGCCGTGACACTGCGCAAGGCCGAGACCAAGTTCGACGCCTATCCGGGCTATATCTTCGACGATCCCACCCGCAGCTTCCCGGCTTCCGAGGAGCAGGTGATCTTCGACGGCACGCTCGACGGCTCCGGCAATGCACGGGTGCCGCTGGGCGTCGAAGTCGCCGAAGAAGCGCCCGGCATGCTCAACGCCAGCTTCGTCACCCGCGTGTACGAGCCCGGCGGAGCCTTCAGCATCGACCGTTTTTCCACCAAATATTCGCCCTACAGCGCCTATACCGGCATCAAGCTGCCCAAACCCGATGTAGTCTGGGGCATGTACCACACGGACAAGGATCAGACGGTGGGCATCGTCACCGTCAGCCCGGACGGCAAGCCCATTTCCAGCACGGTGGATGTCAAGCTGTATAAAATCGAGTGGAACTGGTGGTGGGACGGCGGCTACACCCAGCTCGGCGCCTACCGGGAGTCTATCATCGAGAATGAGGTCAGCTCCGGCACGGTCCGCACGGTGAACGGCACCGGAAGCTGGAAAATCCGCCTCGACTACCCGGCCTGGGGCCGCTACCTGCTGCTGGCCACCGACCAGAACGGCCATACCAGCGGCACGGTGCTGTACTTCGACTGGCCCGGCTGGTACAAGCGCTCCGGCGACACCGACCGTGAAGCCGCCCAGATGCTGGCCTTCAGCTCGGACAAGGAAACCTACAACGTAGGCGAAACCGTCAATCTGAGCATTCCCACCGCTGCGGCCGGGCGCGCGCTCGTGAGCATCGAGGCTGGCTCCAAGGTGCTGCAGACCCACTGGCTGACTGCCAATGCCGGCACGACGAAGTTTTCCTTCAAGTCCACGCCCGACATGGCACCCAACGCCTTCGTGCATGTGACCTTTATCCAGCCCCATGCCCAGACGCAGAACGACCTGCCCATCCGGCTCTACGGAGTCATCCCCATCGGCGTGGAGGACCCCGCCACGCACCTCAAACCGGCCATCAGCATGGCCAATGAGCTGGAGCCCAGCAGCAAGTTCACCGTGCAGGTGAGCGAGGCCACCGGGCAGCCCATGACCTATACCCTGGCGGTGGTGGATGAAGGCCTGCTCGGCATCACCCGCTACAAAACGCCGGACCCCTGGAATACCTTCTACCAGCGCCAGGCGCTGGATGTGAAGTCCTACGACCTCTACGACCAGGTGCTGGGTGCCTACGGCGGCGAGATCAAGAGCATGCTGAGCATCGGCGGCGACGCCGGCGATATCGGGCCGGCAGGCCGCAAGGCTGACCGCTTCACCCCTGTGGTGATCTTCCTGGGACCCTTCGAGCTGAAAGCAGGCCAGAGCCAGCCGCATACCCTCCTGATGCCCAACTATGTAGGCGCAGTGCGGGTCATGGTCGTGGCAGGCAGCCCTGCCGGGGCCTACGGCATGGCAGAGAAATCTGTGCCGGTGAAAAAGCCCCTTATGGTGCTGGCTACGCTGCCCCGCGTGCTCGGCCCCGGCGAACGGCTGAACCTGCCCGTCAGTGTGTTTGCCACCGACAATACCGTCAAAACGGCCAGCGTAAGCGTGGAGCTGAGCAAAAACCTGCTCCTCGAAGGCGCAGCCAATCAGACCGTCACCTTCACCCAGCCCAGCGACAAGGTGCTGACGTTCAAGCTGGGCGTGCTCAACACCCTCGGCAAGGCCTCCGTCAGGGTGACTGCCCAGTCCGGCAGCCAGACCGCGGTGTATGAGACCGACATTGAAATCCGCTCCTCCAATCCGCCGGTGACCGATGTGGTGACGGCTGTCGTGGAGGCAGGCAAAACAGTCAAGCTGCCATTCAAGTCTGTCGGCATGCCGGGCACCAATACCAACCTGCTGGAGCTCTCGTCCATCCCGCCCATCAACCTGGGCCAGCGGCTCCGGTGGCTGGTCCAATATCCGTACGGCTGTCTCGAACAGACCACCTCCAGCGCATTCCCGCAGGTGTACCTTTCCTCGCTGCTCGAACTTTCGCCGCAGATGAAAGAGCGGACCGACGAGAACGTCCGGGCAGGCATCCGGCGGCTGGCGAGCTTCCAGCGCCCCAACGGCAGCTTCTCCTACTGGCCCGGCGGCTCCTATGCCTATGAATGGGCCGATGCCTATGCCGGCCATTTCCTCCTCGAAGCCCGCAAGGCAGGCTACACCGTGCCCGATGCCCTGATCGACAACTGGCGCACCCACCTCCGGGACCAGGCCCGCAACTGGAATGCGAAGACCGACCGCGACGAGACGATGAACCAGGCGTACCGCCTCTATCTGCTCGCCCTCAGCGGCAACCCGGAAATGGGCGCGATGAACCGCATGCGCCAGCTCACCGGCGTGCCGAACGTCGCCCTCTGGATGCTCGCCGGCGCCTACCACCTGGCAGGCCAGCAGGATGCCGCGAAGAAAATGATAGCCAGCCTGTCGAAGGATGTGTCGCCCTACAACCAGATGGCCGGCACCTTCGGCTCGCACCTGCGCGACCAGGCCATCGTGCTGCAGACCCTCAGCATCATGGGGCAGCAGCAGCAGAGCGGCGAACTGATCCGGGCCATTGCAGACCGCCTCAGCAACGGCCGCGAGTGGCTTTCCACCCAGGAAATTGCCTACTCCCTGACGGCAATCGCCCAGTACACCGGCAAAAGCGGTCTTCCCTCCGGCTACCGCTTCGCCTGGCGGACCGGCGGCGGCGCGTGGCAGGAAGTCAGCGCTTCCAAGCCGCTGTGGCAGATCCCGCTGGAAGCCGCACAGGGCGAACTCGAAATCGCCAACCGGGGCAGCAGCCCGCTCTTCCCCCGCATTCTCCTCGAAGGCATCCCGGCAGTGGGCGACACCACCAATGCCTCCAACGGCATCAGCATGTCGGTGGTCTATGCGGGCCTGGACGGCAAATCGCTGGATATCAGCAAAATCCCGCAGGGGACGGACTTCGTGGCGAAGGTGACGGTCAAAAACATCAGCCAGCGCTCCTACGAAGAGCTGGCCCTGACGCAGATCTTCCCCTCCGGCTGGGAAATCATCAATACCCGCCTCGACGGCACCGACGCCGGCGGCGACACGCCCAGCTACCAGGACTTCCGCGACGACCGGGTGAATACTTTTTATAACCTGAGTGCGGGCCAGACGAAGACCTTCCACGTGCGGCTCAGCGCCGCCTACCAGGGCCGCTATTACCTTGGCTCTGTATCGACCTCGGCGATGTATGACCGGACCGTGAATGCGCGGGCCAGAGGCCGGTGGGTAGAAGTGCTGCCGGGACGGCAGGGCGGCTGATCCTGGCCAGGATGTACAGACAGCGCCGCAGACAGCTCGGGCTGCCTGCGGCGCTGCTGCGTCTGGCGGCACAGCCGCGCGGCCTCAGATCCACAGGGCCAGACAGCCGCCGGCGGCGATTCCGCCAGAGAGCCAGGCCATGCGGAAGCACAGCAGGGCCAGATCTGCCTGCTTGTCCTGAATCCGCCAGCCGTAGATGGCATTGGCCAGGGCCTGCATCCAGAGCAGGGCAGTGTAGCCCAGCGCTCCCAGCAGGGACTCCAGCCCGGAACCGCCGGGGCGCAATGTATTGGTTCCGCTGCGGACCACCAGCACGACCAGCACCGTGCCCGCCAGCAGCAGGATCAGATTGAACCAGAAAATCCGGGGAATGGTGAGCATGCCGCAGGAGGCTCAGGCACCGCCGGTCAGGCTTGCGCGCGCACTTTCAGCTCTTTGTTGATAATGCCAAGCCGGGATATCGCGGGGAGCATGGTGACAGCCAGCACCAGCGGCGCGATTTTCACCGCCACACCGGTTTCCAGGCCAGATGTCGTGGTATAGATGAGCACTCCGGCCAGCACGATCAGAAATCCGGTATAAATAGCCACTACAACCGTGATGGATTTTTTGCTCTTGAGCAATTCCTCGGTGCTGTAGTCTGCAATGTTTTTCTGCGCCATGGCAAAAGCTGGTAAAGGGAAGTATGCGAAGAAGCCGGATGTAAAATAGCAGCCTTCCGGCTACTGCGCAACTGTACTTCGGAAAAATTCCCGCCCGGATCCGCCTCTGGCCCCTCGCCGCTTTTTGCTACCTTCACCTGCCAGCCCCAACTTCCTGCCCCGGCGGGGCGTTATATGTCCATCGTGCAGATCCAACCGATCCTCCCTATGCATAGCCTCCGGCAGCCTGCTCCCGTGCTGACCTCCCTGCTGCTGGCAGCTGCGCTGTGCGCTGCGGCACCCCTTGCAGCCCAGCCTGCCGGCTGTGTGCCCGGCCAGGTGCTGGCACTGCTGCGGCCCGGCGCAGAACTTGCGCAGATCCAGCGGGACCTCCATCAGCTCACCGGCAGCCGCCTCTACCCGGAGCGGGCAGTTTCGGCCCGCATGGGCCTCTATCTGCTGGGCTTCAGCGAAGCCGGAGACCCGGAGCGCGTGCTGCTGGAGCTCCAGCGCCACAAATCCGTCCTGCTGGCGCAATGGAACCACTACGTCGCGCCGCGCCATACCCAGTATGTGCCCGATGACCCGCAGTTTGCCCAGCAGTGGCCGCTCCTGAACACCGGCCAGCTCGGCGGCCTGCCCGGCGCCGACATCGCCGCCACCCTGGCCTGGGACCTGAGCACCGGCGGCCTTACCCTCCTGGGCGATACCCTGGTCATCGCCGTCATCGACGAGGGCTTCGACCTCGCGCATGCGGATCTGCATTTCTGGAAAAACCAGCAGGAAATCCCCGGAAACGGGCTCGACGACGATCAGAACGGCTACGCCGACGACTACGACGGATGGAATGCCTACCAGGCGACGGGTGCTATCCCCGGCGCGCTGCACGGCACGCACGTGGCCGGCATCGCAGGCGCCATCGGCGGCAATGCCCTGGGTGTCAGCGGCGTATGCCCGGAGGTGCAATTGCTGCCCGTAGCGGGCGCCTCCGGCAACGAGGCCATCGTCATGGAGGCCTACACCTATGTGCTGGAGCAGCGCCGCCGCTACGACGCTTCCAGCGGGCAGGAAGGAGCCTTCGTCGTGGCGGCCAATTCCTCGTTCGGCGTGGATTTCGGCCAGCCGTTCAATTATCCCATCTGGTGCGCCCTCTACGACAGCCTGGGCGCTGCCGGCATTCTGAGCGTGGTGTCCACCATGAACAATGCCTCCGATGTGGACGCCGCCGGCGATATTCCCTCCACCTGCCCCAGCCCCTTCGTCCTGGCCGTCACCAATACCACAAATACCGACCAGCTCAACGGCGGCTCCGCCTTCGGCGATACCCACATCGACCTCGGCGCGCCCGGCACCCAGGTGTACAGCACCTACCCCGGCAGCCAGTACGGCTACAACACCGGCACCTCGATGGCAGCGCCCCACGTGAGCGGCGCCATTGCCCTGCTGTTTTCCGCCGCCTGTCCGGCCCTGATGGTCCAGTACCGCAACGATCCGCCTTCGGTGCTCCTGGCCATGCGGGCCTTCCTGCTGCGCGGGGTAGATACCCTGGCTGCGCTCCAGGGGCTCACGGCCAGCGGCGGCCGCCTCGATGCCTTCAAGGCGCTGCTGCTCCAGGCCGACAGCTGCACGCTGCTGTCCTCCAGCTGCCTGCCGCCCTTCCAGCTGCAGGTGCGCAATCTCTTGGATACCAGCGCCGTCATCGGCTGGAGCACTGCCGGGCCCGCCGGGCAGTACCGCATCCGCTACCGCATGCAGGGCAGCAGCGCCTGGACCCTGGCCGGCGTGCAGGGCCAGGATTCGGTCCGGATTTCCGGGCTGACGCCCTGCGCGGTCTATGAGTACCAGGTGCAAACCCTGTGCGGGGGCGACAGCAGCGGCTATTTCTCCATCCGGACCTTCCGCACCGAAGGCTGCTGCGCGCCGCCCGAAGGGCTGCAGACCGCATCCCTCAGCGCCGGCGGGGCCTTGCTGCAGTGGCAGCCGGTGTTTGGCGCAGGGTCCTATCTGGTCCGGTACCGGGAAAGCGGCAGCAGCGCGTGGCAGCAGCTCAGCAGCCCGCAGGCCGGCGCCATCCTGACGGGCCTTCTCCCCTGCACGGGCTATGAGGCCCAGGTGCAGGCGATCTGCGGCAGCCTGAACAACGGATTCTCGCCGCTGCTGCTGTTCCGCACGCTCGGCTGCGGCACCTGCATCGATTCGGCGTACTGCCCCTCCAACGGCCAGGACAACTCCTTCGAGTGGATAGCCGGGGTGCGGATCGGGCCGCTGGACCGGGTCAGCGGCGCCGACGGCGGCTATGCCGCCCAGACCGCTCCTGCTGCCCAGCTGGCCATCGATTCGGCCTATACGTTTGTGCTCACGCCGGGCTTTCCCGGATTTGCCTTCAAAGAAAGCTGGGGGGTCTGGCTGGATGCGGATCAGGATGGCCAGTTTGCCGATTCCACGGAGCGGCTGTACCAGGCGCTGAACCTGCGGGGCGAGGTCACGGATACGCTGCGGATTCCGGCGGGGGCCCTGCCGGGCCTTACGCGGCTGCGGGTGGTGATGCGCTTTCCGGGGTTTTCGGGCACGGAAGTGCCTGCGGCCTGCGGCACCTTTGCCGGAGGCGAGACCGAGGACTACTGCGTGCTGCTGACCGCCTCCGGCCAGCCGCTCTGTGCCGCCCCTGCCGGGATCAGCGTGACGCCTGCCGGCCCTGACAGCGCCGAGGTCCGCTGGGCGCCGGTGCCCGGCGCATCGGGCTACCGGGTCCGCATCGTGCGGGCGGGTGCGGTGCAGACGTTTACGGCGCAGGCCCCGCCCTTCCGGTTCCGCCCGGCGCCCAACTGCCTGGCCCATACGGTCCAGGTGCAGGCCCTGTGCAGCGAAACCGGCAGCGCATTTTCCGCCCCGCTGACTTATCTGGGCCCCGGCTGCGGAGACTGCCGGGATCTGAGCGCCTGCGCCGCTTCGGGCCCGGCGGGCAGCCCGCTATGGATCCAGTCCACCTCGGCGGGGGGGCAGGGATTCCAGACCGGTCCGGACGGGGGCTACGGCGACTTTACGGGGCTGAGCATCGCGCTGCGCGCGGGCGAGGCGTACACGCTGCGCGCACAGGCGCAGGGCCCGGCCGGCCCCCGGTGGTGGCGCGCATGGGCCGACTGGAACCGCGACGGCGCCTTTTCGGCGGCGGAGCTGGTGCTCAGCGCGGACAGCGTGCTGAGCGATACGGTTTCAGGCAGCCTGCCGGTGCCGGCGGGGCAGGCACCGGGCGCGGTGCGGATGCGCTGGACGCTGCGCGGCGAAGCAAACCCCGAAGCCTGCGGCACCGCCCAGACCGGCGAAACAGAGGATTACTGCTTGAAAATCAGCAGTTTAACCGCCAACCAGCCCGAAGCATCCGCCGCGCTGCGCTGCTATCCCAACCCCGCCCGCAGCTGGCTGCGCCTTGAAAGCGAGGTGCCGGTTACCGCTGCTGCCCTGCTCGATCTGCACGGAAAGGTCCTCCATGCGTGGCAGCCGGCCCCGGAGCCGGACGTGGAGCTTCCGCTGCCGCCTGTGCCGGCAGGACTGTACCTGCTGGCTGTGGAGCGGCAGGGCGAGCCGCTGCGCTACCTCCGCGTGCACATCGCACGCCCCTGAGCATCAGGTTTTCTGGTGCTTCTTGCGGGCAGCGGGGAAGAGGATGTTGTTGAGAATCAGGCGGTAGCCGGGCGAATTGGGATGCAGGTTCAGGTCGGTGGGCTCCTCGCCGACCAGGTGGCGGTAATCTTCCGGATCGTGGCCGCCGTAGTAGGTCCACATGCCCTTGCCGTAGTTGCCGTGGATGTAGCGGGCCTCGTCGTAGGCTTTCAATTCGCCCAGCACCAGCACTTCATCCTTGAGCATGCTCTTGCGGAAGCCGGTGGTTTGCCCCATGAATCCCTTGACGGTCTGCGTATGGTTCTGGCAGAGCATGGTAGGCACGGGGTCCCATTTCGCCGAAAACTCGAAGAGGGTGAAATAATCCATGGCCTCCGAGATCGGGCGGGTGGGATGGTTGGTATCGATGTCGGAGAATTCGTAGGCGTAGGGGCTGCGCACCAGGGTGAAATTTTCAAATGCCAGGGCGCGGTCGTACTGGAGCTTGTCCTGGGCTGCGGGGTCGGCAGCGTCGTGGTCGAACTCTGCGCTGCAGATGTCCACGCCTTCGGCCGCAAGGGCAATGTCATAGGTATCGGTGGCGGAGCACATGGCGAAGAGGAAACCGCCGTTGGACAGGTATTCCTTAATCTTCAGGGCCACGCCCAGCTTCATCTGGCTCACCTTGGAATATCCGTACATGCGCGCGGTGGCCTCCTGGGCGCGCACATCCTCCTGATACCACTGATAGGTGTGGTAGGCGGAGTAAAATTTGCCGTACTGCCCCGTAAAATCCTCATGGTGCAGGTGCAGCCAGTCGTATTCGGACAGCTTGCCGTCCAGCACCTCCGGGTCGTAGATCACCTCGTAGGGAATTTCAGCATACGTGAGCGCCAGGGTGACGGCATCATCCCAGGGCTGCTTGTTTTTGGGCGTGTAGACCGCCACTTTGGGGGCTTTTTCCAGCTTCACCGCATCCATGTTGACGGATTCGGAGGCGACATAGGCGAGAATCTCCGCTGATTTCCCGTCGGAGATGCGTTCGTACTTCACCCCCCGGATCTGGAGCTCCTGCTCGAAGGGCGGCGCATAGCGGAACATGAAGCTGCCGCCCCGGTAATTGAGCAGCCAGTCGACCTCCACCTGGTGCTCCAGCACCCAATAGGCAATCCCATAGGCTTTCAGGTGGTTGTTCTGGGCGTAATCCATCGGAATCAGCAGGTGATCGGCCCGGGCACCGCTCAGGGCTGCCAGCAGGCATACCAGCAACATGCGAATCTTCATCTGCATTTCAGGTTAAATCAGCTCCTCGTCACGTCGTAAGATAGGCGATCCGTCCGGAAGAGAAAAGACAAATCTTTCCCGGTATAACGCGAACCCTTGGGTTTAGTTACCCGTTTGTTACTTTGCAATTGCATCTGGACCCGGGCCTTCCCGCCGGCGCTGCCCACCGGCTTTCAGGTATTCGCGCATGAACCTCCGCCAGCTCGTCTTTGAAGGCACCGCCATTGCGGTCAAAGCCATCCGCAGCAACCGTCTCCGCTCGTTTCTGACGATGCTCGGGGTCGCTACGGGCATCTTCGCCGTGGTGTCCATCCTCACGATGGTCAATTCCATGCAGCGCTCGGTGACCAACAACCTCTCCAAGCTGGGCAATACCACCATGTTTGTCCACCATTGGCCCTGGGCCGAGCGGAACCAGGAGTGGTATAAATTCGTCAACCGCCCGCGGGTCAGCTACCGCGACTACCAGAAGCTCAAGCAGAACCTGCGCAACGTGCAGGGCGTGATGTTCGAGGCGACGGCGACGAATCAGACGATCAAGGCCGACGGCGGGCGCAGCCTGACCAACATCGCCATGACCGGCGTCACCCACGACCTGTCGGCGGTGCTGGCGCCGGAATTCAGCCAGGGGCGGTATTTTTCCGAGCTGGAGAGCCACCTCGGCAGCGGTGTCTGCATTGTGGGGGACAACATCGCCAAAAACCTCTTTCCGGAAGGCCAGCCTGTAGGCAAGCGCATCACCGTGCGCGGCAAGCGCCTCCAGATCATCGGGGTGCTCAAGCGCAAAGGGCCGGGCTTTTTCCCGGGCGAAAGCAGCGACGACGACCGGGTATATGTGCCCTATTCCATCTTCGTCCGGATGCTCAACACCGAGCGCCGCTCCGTGGAGCGCCTGATCACCGTCAAGGCCAGCAGCTACGAGATGATGCCGATGGTCGAAAATGAAGTCATCGGCCTGATCCGCGCTGCGCGGGGCCTGAAGCCTACGGCGGAGAACAACTTCGCCATCAACAAGCAGGAGGCGCTGATGAACAATGTGGCCAGTATCTTCGGCTATCTGTCCACCGGCGGCTGGGTGATCTCGATCTTCTCGCTGCTCATCGGCGCCTTCAGCATCGGCAACATCATGTACATCTCCGTGCGGGAGCGCACCAACGAGATCGGCGTGCAGAAGGCGCTGGGCGCCACGCGGGGCTTCATCCTGTACCAGTTCATCACCGAAGCAGTGCTGATCTGCCTCATCGGGGGGCTCATCGGCCTGGGGATCGTGCTTGGCATCGGCTCGCTGATCGAGCTGGCGCTCAGCGCTTCGGGCATGCCGTTCCACGTGTATTTCGATCCGGGCATCATGCTGGCCGGCATTTCGATCTCGGTGGCGACGGGGCTGCTGGCCGGCTTTGCGCCGGCGCTGATGGCCGCGAGCGTAGATCCGGTGGTGGCGATCCGGGCGGTGTAAGGCAGTAATATGAGGACATGGGGCTGGGCTGCAGGGAATAGCGTCCTGCAGATTATGGCGCTATTCTAAAAGACCAGCCCTACCCATCCTCCAACGATTCCCCTACCGTATCCCTTTTCTGCTATTTTTGGGGTTTGAACCAGCCTGATCTGTTCCCTTAACCCCGGACTATGCGACTGAACCCTGTTACGATTTGCCTGCTCGCGCTGGCCCTCTGCCTGCCGGCAGCATCCCTGCGGGCCCAGAAACCGAAGCCCAAGGCCGATTCCCCCGCCGAAACCCCCAAAGAAGAGCCGAAGAAACTCCTGAGCAGCAGCACCGTCTCCGGGCTGAAGTTCCGCTCCGTGGGCCCGGCGCTGACTTCCGGCCGGATCATCGACCTGGCCGTCAACCCGGCCAACCGCGCCGAATACTACATCGCCGTGGCTTCCGGCGGCGTCTGGAAGACGGTCAACAACGGCACTACCTTCGAGCCGCTCTTCGACAGCCAGGGGTCCTACTCCATCGGCTGCGTGGCCCTCGACCCCGGCAACCCGCATGTCGTGTGGGTGGGGACGGGCGAAAACAACGCCCAGCGCTCCGTGGCCTACGGCGACGGCGTGTACAAGTCGGAAGACGGCGGCAAGTCCTGGAAGCACATGGGCCTCAAGGCCTCCGAGCACATCGGACGCATCGTCGTGGATCCGCGCAATTCCCAGACCGTCTTTGTGGCGGCCCAGGGCCCGCTCTGGTCGCCCGGCGGCGACCGCGGCCTCTACAAGTCGTCGGACGGCGGCAAAAACTGGCGCAAAGTCCTGGACATCAGCCCCAATACCGGCGTCAACGAAGTGATCATCGATCCCCGCAACCCCGATATCCTGTATGCCTCGGCCTGGCAGCGCCGCCGCCATGTGTGGACCCTCATCGCAGGTGGCCCCGAATCTGCCCTGTATAAATCGACGGATGGCGGCGAAACCTGGGATAAGCTGAGCGCAGGCCTGCCCTCCGGCGACGTAGGCCGCATCGGCCTGGCCATTTCGCCTGTCAATCCCGACGTCGTCTATGCCATTATCGAAGCTTCGGGCGATGCAGGCGGCTTTTTCCGCAGCCAGAACCGCGGCGCCTCCTGGGAAAAGCGCAGCAGCACTTCCACATCGGGCAATTATTACCAGGAAATCTTCTGCGACCCCGTGCATGCCGACCGCGTCTATGTGATGGACATGCTGATCCGCGTCACGGACGACGGCGGCAAAACCTTCCGGCCCCTGGGCGAGAAATTCAAGCACGTGGACAACCACGCCCTCTGGATCGACCCCAAATTTCCCGACTACTACCTCGCCGGCTGTGATGGGGGCATCTACGAGAGCTACGACCGCGGCCAGAACTGGCATTTCAAATCCAACCTGCCTGTCACCCAGTTTTACAAGGTGACAACGGACAATGCCCTGCCGTTTTACAATATCTACGGCGGCACCCAGGACAACTACAGCCTCGGCGGCCCCTCCCGCACCCTCAACGGCCACGGCATCAGCAATGCCGACTGGTTCGTGACGCTGGGCGGCGACGGCTTCGAGTCGGCGGTGGATCCCGAAAATCCGGACATCGTCTATTCGCAGTACCAGTACGGCAACCTCTACCGCTTCGACAAGCGCAGCGGCGAGCAGCTCTACATCCAGCCCCAGCCCGGCAAAGACGAGCCTGCGCTCCGCTGGAACTGGGATTCGCCGCTGATTATCAGCCCGCACAGTCCCACGCGGCTGTATTTCGCCGCCAACCGCCTCTTCCGCAGCGATGACCGCGGCAACAGCTGGACAGCCGTCAGCCCCGACCTTACACGCCAGATCGACCGCAATACCCTGCCGGTGATGGACCGGGTGTGGGGCATGGATGCGGTAGCGAAGAATGCCTCCACTTCATTCTACGGCAATATTACGGCCCTGGCTGAATCGCCGAAGGCCGCCGGCGTCCTGTACGTGGGCACCGACGACGGCCTGATTCAGGTGAGCGAAGACGGCGGCGGCACGTGGCGCAGAATCGAGTCGGTGCCCGGCGTGCCGGAGCGCACCTACGTGAACATGATCATCGCCTCGCTGCACGATGCGAACACCCTCTACGCGGCGTTCAACAACCACAAAAACGGCGATTTCAAGCCTTATCTGTTCAAAAGCGGCGACCGGGGCCGCACCTGGACCGCCATCCAGGGCAATCTGCCCGAACGCGGCTCGGTGTACAGCATCGCCCAGGACCATGTGAATCCGGACCTGCTCTTTGCGGGCACCGAATTCGGCGTCTTCTTCACCGCCGACGGCGGCAAGGAATGGATCCAGCTCAAGGGCGGCCTGCCGACCATTGCCGTGCGCGATCTCGATATCCAGCGCCGGGAAAACGACCTGGTGCTGGCCACCTTCGGGCGCGGGTTTTACATCCTGGACGATTATACGCCGCTCCGGGGCCTGAGCAAGGAGACGCTGGAGAAAGAGGCTGCCCTGTTCCCCGTGAAAGATGCGCTGATGTTCCATCCGGCGACGCCCCTGGGCGACGCCGACAAGTCCTTCCAGGGCGAATCGTACTTCACCGCGCCCAATCCGCCGGTCGGGGCGGTATTCACCTATTACCTCAAAGAAGGCATCAAGACGCGCAAGGAGCTGCGCAAGGAGGCGGAGAAGAAGCTGACGGATGCCAAGCAGCCGGTTCCCTACCCCAGCGCGGCGGAGATCCGGGCCGAGGACGAGGAAGAAGCGCCCTATCTGCTGCTGACGGTGACGGATGCCCAAGGCGCGGTGGTCACGCGGATCCGGGCGGGCGCCTCGGCAGGCGTGGCGCGGGCGGTGTGGAACTTCCGCTACCCGCCGGTGACGCCGGTCAATCCCAGCTCGACGGAAGCGCCTAGCGGCGGCTACATGGCGCTGCCCGGCACGTATTCCGTATCGCTGAGCAAGGTCGTCAACGGCGTGCCCTCGGAGCTGGCCGGGCCGCAGCCCTTTGTGATCAAGCCGCTGAACCACGCGGTGCTGCCGGCGCCCGACCGGGCGGCGGTGCTGGCTTTCCAGGACGAGGTGAGCGATCTGCGCCGGGCTGTATTTGGCGCGGTGAGCCTGCGCGGCGAACTGGAGCAGAAGGTCAAGAGCCTGAAATCGGCGCTGCTGCAGACGCCGGCGGCACCGGTGGCGCTGATGCAGCAGGTCAAGTCGCTCGAAGGGCGGCTGATGGACGTGCAGCGCGCCCTGACGGGCGACGCCAGCCTGGCGCGGCGGGAATTTCCGCAGCCGCCTGCCATCGTCAACCGGGTCGAGGACATCGTGTACGGCCTCTGGTACAACTCCAGCGCGCCCACGCAGACGCAGCGCGACGGGCTGCGGATCGCCGGCGAGGCCTTCGGGCCGGTGCAGGCGCAGCTGAAGACGCTCCTCGCCGATATTGCCCAGCTCGAACAGCAGTTCGAAGCCGCAGGCGCCCCCTACACGCCGGGACGTCTGCCGGAGTGGAAGAAGAACTGAGCCTGAGCCCCTTGCATGCAGCAGCCCGCCTGTTCCGGAAGGAGCAGGCGGGCTGGCTGCTTTCAGCGGATGGCCTCCTCCCTGAAAGGCCAGCCCGAACCCCAGGCCCAGCCCGCTGGTGATGCCCGCAAAACTCCGCACAAACAAGACGCCGCCGGGTCAGTCTGAATTCCAGTTCATAACAATCAACACCAATGCCGGTACCGCCAGCAACACCGGCAAAAAGGGAGCTGCCCCAAAGATCATGGTCATGGTGGTTCTGCGCAGCGCATTCCGGTCGCGCACAGGCTGCGCCAGGAGTTTTCGGCGCCGTACGAGTCCGATGACCAACGCAGTCAGCCCCAGCACACATCCCAATACCAGTCCTCCCAGGAATACCACACTCCCCACAAAACTTAACGTAAGTGTGTTAAAAAAATAACAGGAGCAGGAAATTCATCACAGTAGCGCCTGCAGCCATCCAGATAGGCCATACCGGATCAGGCCGGGGCGCTGCGGGCGCTGCACTGATCACTTCGATCAACATAGAGAGTAACATACTTTTATACAGATTAGAGATGAACATAGCGGTGTAAAGCCCCTGCAAAAAGAAAAGAACGGGCACACTACCAGCGCCGGCCCAGGGTCACGGTCGCACGCGGATACAGCCCGGCGTACAGGTAGCGGGCGCGCAGCCTGAACCCTGCCTCCTCGAACGCCGACATGCGGGTATAGCCGGGGTAGTTCACGGAATGTGCCTGATATTCGAAGCTGCCCTGCACATCCAGAAACCATCGGTCGTTCCGCTTGAACAGCAGACGCTTTCCGGCGGTGATGCCGCTGCCGTAGATCCACGCCTGCGCATAGCGGATGGCTGTGTTGTCGTTGACTTTCAGGTAGCCCCCGGCAAACCACGTACGCGACCGGTAGAGGACGGGGTGGCGGAAATAGTAGCGGTACTGCAGCTGAATGCCCGGATTGAACAGCATCTCCGGGAAGCCGCCCTCCACAAGGTCCAGGTAGCGGCGGTACGAGATCTCCTCGTCATAGTAGTAACTGCGCAGCAATACGCCCGCCGAGACCGCATGCGCACGCGAAAGCCGCCGTTCGTACAGGATTCCGGTTTCGGCCGAAAGCCCGTAGATCCCGATGGAATTGCGGGGATAGTCCTGCTGGGCCGTCAGCTGCGTCAGGCCCAGAACGGCCAGCAGCACGCAGCAGCATCGTAGAATTTTCATGATCAGGGTGTTAGGGGTTCCAGGACAGATTCCAAAACGTAATGCCGGATCCGCTGGGGAATACCATCCGCGGGAGGGATTTGCCGGTCGTATGCACTTCCAGCAGCCCGGAGTCCCCGGCCAGCAGCACCCGCGGCTCGCCGCTGGGCGCCCAGGCGGAGGCCCGGAAAAACGAGCCTTCGGGCAGTTCATAGCTGATTTCCGCGCCGTTCTCCAGATCTCTGAAGCGTACGGAAGGCCCGAAGTACTCCGTATAGGCCAGCGTTCGCCCGGCAGGATCGATGGACAGCGCATGCTGTGCCAAGGGGTTGCCGCCTTCGAGGGTAATTTCTTCTGCCGACGTTCCGTCGCAGATCAGGTAGCGGTCGTCCGTCCTCAGCAGCAGCCTCAGCCCGTCGGGAAACACCACAGAGCCTCCCAGCGCTTCGTATCCCAGGCTGCTGCCGGCAGGCAGCGTGACCGCCTGACGCAGATGGGTCTGAAACCGGCTGAGATCATGAATCAGCCAGCGCACCTCGAAGCGCTGCCCGCTGGAATCGGTCCGCCACCGCCACGACAGGGCATGCAGGCTGTCAATGCCCGTGATTCCCACCGGAATGCCTTCGTATAGCTGATTGTCAGGTATATAACTCTCCATATCCGGGAAGAACCGGTAGTACTGGTAATAGACCGAATCGCCTACGGACGCATCCTTCGCGAGCATGAGCCGGCTGTCCCGCCGCAGATAGGCCCGCTCCGGGGCTTCGATCAGCAGGGATAGCCGGTTTTCCGCATAGGCCAGCATGCCCACGGACTGCCGGGGGGATTTCGTATCGTCCACGTAAGCAAGGTAGAGTGTTCCGTTCAGGCTGTCGTAGGGAAAGGCAAACGGCGCTTTCCGTTCCGGACCGATCAGGGGCTGCTCGCAGGCAAGCAGCCCGGCGGCGCACAGCAGGCCAGCGGCCCAGGCATGAGGATAACGGCGCATATCGGGCTTGTTCAACTGTTGAGGTGATACAGGGTTCAGCCAGCGCGCAGGCGGCAGATGGCCGGCTGCACGTTGGAATACCCAAAGCAACATTCCCCCGCGCCTTGTTCAAAAAGGCTTTTTGCGGCGGTTTGGCGGACAGTTGCAAAATATGCAACTCCGCAGGGGCCGGACCGAGGCGAGTTGCATATTTTGCAACTGGTCCTGCTTTGCGGGGCGGCAGTCGCGCAGACTGCCAAACATATCCGGATATATCCGCTGTTTGGGCGGATCATGCCATGCAGGATCATGCATATGTTGAATAAGCCGGAGCAATCCCGTAGGTTTGGGCTATGCATCCGGCTATGCAAGGCACCGTACTGATCCTCGACGACATCGCCGACCTGCGCAACCTGCTGGCGGATCTGGCTGCGCTGGAAGGCTTCCGGGTGCTGAAGGCTGCGAATGTGCGCAGCGCACGGCAGATCCTGGCCCGCGAGCCGGTTCAGGTGCTGCTGACCGATGTGCGGCTGCCCGACGGGGACGGCATCACGCTGACCCGGCAGGTGAAAACGGCGCATCCGGAAACGGAGGTCATCGTGCTGACGGCCTACGGCCACATTCCGGACGGCATCCAGGCGATGAAAAACGGCGCTTTCGACTACCTGACGAAGGGCGACGACAATGACCGCATCCTTCCGCTCCTGCATCAGGCGATGGAAAAAGCCCTGCGGCAGGTGCCGGCAGCGGAGCCCGCTGCCATCGGAGAGGACCGCATCCTGGGGCAGGCGCCGGCCATGCTCGAAGCGAAAAAGCTGCTGGCCAAAGTGGCCCCTGCGCCGGTCGCGGTGCTGCTCACCGGCGAGACCGGCACCGGCAAGGAGGTATTCGCCCAAGCCCTCCACGCGCTCAGCCCCCGCCGGGACCGCCCCCTCGTGGCGCTCAACTGCAGCGCCTTTCCCCACGACATGCTCGAAAGCGAGCTGTTCGGCTACCGCGCAGGTGCCTTCACCGGCGCACTCCGGGACCAGGAAGGCCTGCTGCAGGCCGCCGACGGCGGCACGCTCTTCCTCGACGAGATCGGCGAAATGCCCCCCGACCTCCAGGCCAAGCTCCTGCGCGTGCTGGAAAGCGGCCGCTACTACCGCCTCGGCGATCCCAAACCCCGGCAGGCGGACCTGCGCATTGTGGCGGCGACCAACCGGGACCTGCTCCAGGACGCCGGCACGGGCCGCTTCCGCGAAGATCTCTATTACCGTCTCGCCGGCTTCACCCTGCACCTTCCGCCCCTGCGCGAGCGCGGGCGCGACGTGCTGCTGCTCGCCGGGCATTTTACGGCCCAGGCGGCCCGGCAGCTGGGCAAGGCAGTGCCTGCCCTGGAGCCCGGATACGAGCGCCTGCTCCTCCAGCATCCCTGGCGGGGCAATATCCGCGAGCTGAAAAATGTCATCGGGCGCTCGGTGCTGCTGGCGGAGTCCGGCGTGCTGACCGCCGATACGCTGCCGCTGGAATTTCACCTGCGGCACGGCGGGCACGAAGATCCTGTGACCCTGGCCGAGGCTGAAAAACAGCATATTCTGCGCATCCTCCAGCAAACAGGCCACAACAAAGCCCGCACTGCCAGCCTGCTGGACATCGGCATCGCCACCCTGTACCGCAAGCTGCAGGAGTACGGCGTGCACTGACCCGCCCCTGCCCTATCAACATGATCGGTCTGCCCTTCCAGAATGATCGGCAGGCGGCAGCGCCATGCCCGCAAGGCAGCAGCTGAATTATTTTTAATTCCTTGTTTGTCAATTTATTATACGCGATTTCCCGCTGCGCCGGGCCAGCCGGGCACGGCCTCTGCACCGCTGAGGGAAATGGCTCATTATGCTCCTCATCTTTCTCCTCTGTATCCTCCTGCTGGGCTATCTGGTATACGCCCTGCTGTACCCTGAACGCTTCTGACCTATGCTGCACGAACTCCTGGGCCTTGCGCTCATCCTCGCCCTCACGTTCGGAGCCGCCTGGCTGCTGGGCCGCTACCTGGTCAAGGTGTACCAGGGCATGCCGGTCTGGACCGACTTCCTCGCGCCGCTCGAACGCCTGCTGTACCGGCTCACGGGCGTTCGCCCGGAGCAGCAGATGAACTGGAAGCAGGCCGTCTCGGCCCTGCTGCTCACGAATGCCGTCTGGCTGGCGTATGCCTGGCTGGCGCTGTGCCTTCAGGACCGCATCCCGCTGATGAATCCCGATCATATCCCGGGCATGACCTGGCACCAGGGCTTCAATACGGCGGTCAGTTTTGTGACCAATACTAACCTCCAGCACTACTCGGGCGAAACCGGGGCCAGCTATTTTTCGCAGATATTCGTCCTGCAGTTTCTGCAGTTTGTGTCGGCGGCCTCGGGCATTGCAGCGCTGATTATGATCCTCAACGGCCTCCGCGAGGCGCAGACCCGCAGCCTGGGGAATTTTTACGCCTATTTCGTCCGGTCGGTCACGCGGGTCCTGCTCCCGCTGTCCATCGCGGCGGCGCTGCTGCTGCTGATCGGCGGCACGCCGATGACCTTCGCCGGGGCGGCGGAAAGCTACACGCTTGAAGGCGATACGATCCGCATCGCGCGCGGCCCGGTGGCCGGGATGGTCGCGGTCAAGCAGTTGGGGACCAATGGCGGCGGGTATTTCGGGCCCAATTCCACCCATCCCTTCGAGAATCCCAGCTACTTCACCAACGTAGTGGAAAATGTATCGATTCTGCTGATTCCCATTGCGCTGGTCTTCGCGATGGGCGGCCTGCTCCGGCAGCCGGGCTTTTCGCGGGTGGTGATGGCCGTCATGACGGGCATATTCACTGTGTTTCTGGGGCTCACAGTCTGGGCCGAGCTGAGCGGCAGCCCCTGGATTGCCGATGCGGGCATTTCCCAGCCCAGCGGCAGCCTGGAAGGCAAAGAGATGCGCTTCGGTGCCGCCGCTTCCGCACTGTGGGGCGTCTCCACGACGGCCACTTCCAACGGCTCCGTCAACGCCATGCACGACAGCCTGACCCCGCTTTCCGGCGGCATCCTGATGCTGGACATGATGATCAATGCGCTCTACGGCGGCGTCGGGGTCGGGCTGATCAACATGCTGGTATTCGTCATCATAGCAGTGTTCCTGTCGGGGCTGATGGTAGGCAGAAGTCCGGAATTTTTCGAAAAAAAGCTCGAATCGCGCGAAATCCGGATCGCAGCGCTGGTCATGCTGCTGCATCCCTTCCTGATTCTGGGCGGAACCGCCCTGGCATGCTGGATCTATCTGACTCAGGGCGGAAATGAAGCCCTGGCCTGGCTCAACAATCCCGGATTCCACGGATTTTCCGAAATACTCTACGAGTTTACCTCTGCTTCGGCCAACAATGGCTCCGGTTTCGAGGGGCTGGGCGACAATACCCCGTTCTGGAATGTCTCGACAGGCCTGGTGATGCTGCTGGGCCGGTACGTGCCGGTCATCGGCCCGCTGGCCATTGCCGGCATGCTGGCAGGCAAACGAATCTCGCCGCCTTCCCCGGGCGCGTTCCGGACCGATACCGCAGTATTCGGCATCATCCTGACTTCCGTTATCCTGATTGTCGCAGCGCTTTCCTTCTTCCCGGCGCTGGCCCTGGGCCCTGTCGCCGAATTCCTCACCCGCTAACCTGCCCTCCGCATGAAACCGAACGATCCATCGCCGATGAACTCAGGCCTCCTGCGCGAGGCGTTCCTCCAGTCCTTCGCGAAGCTGAATCCGGCGCAGATGCTCCGCAATCCGGTCATGTTCTGCGTGGAGGCAGGCACCGCCGTGATGCTGGCGCTCAGCATCTGGCTGACCTTCAACCCAGACCCTGCCCAGGGCAGCGCCGCGTTCAACTGGCTCATTACGTTCCTCCTCTTTGTCACGGTGCTGTTTGCCAACGGCGCCGAGGCCCTGGCCGAAGCCCGCGGCAAAGCCCAGGCCGCCAGCCTCCGCAAAACCCGCGAAGAAACGCCAGCCCGGCGCCGACGCCCCGGCGGCGCGGAAGAAACCGTGCCTTCCTCCCAGCTCCGCAGCGGCGATGTGTTCCTCGTGCAGGCGGGCGAGATCATCCCCGCTGACGGCGAAATCATCGAAGGCATGGCTTCGATCGACGAGTCGGCCATTACGGGCGAATCGGCGCCGGTGATCCGCGAGGCGGGCACAGACCGCTCCGGCGTGACCGGCGGCACCCGCGTCCTGTCCGACCGCATCGTGGTGCGTGTCACCCAGGGAGCCGGCGAATCCTTTCTGGACAAGATGATCGCCCTGGTGGAGGGCGCCTCCCGCCAGAAGACCCCCAACGAGCTTGCGCTCACCCAACTGCTGGCGGCCTTCACCATCATCTTCCTGATTGCGACGGTCACGCTGTACGTGTTCGGCGCATTTGCCGGCATCCGCCTGCCGCTGGCCGCACTGGTGTCGCTGTTCGTCTGCCTGATCCCGACCACCATCGGCGGGCTGCTCTCTGCCATCGGGATCGCGGGCATGGACCGTGCCCTGCGGGCCCATGTGATCGCCAAATCGGGCCGCGCCGTGGAGACCGCGGGCGATATCGATGTAGTGATGCTCGACAAAACGGGCACCATCACCATCGGCAACCGCAAGGCGACGCGCTTTGCGCCGCTGAGCGGCGTCGATCCGGCGCTGCTGCACGAGCAGTTTGCGCTGGCTTCGGCAGCGGATGCGACGCCGGAAGGCAAGTCCATCGTCGAACTGGCCCGGCAGTTGGGCTATGCCCTGCCCGAAGACGCGCGGCAGCACGGAACGTTTGTGCCTTTCACTGCCGAGACCCGCATGAGCGGCGTGGATCTGCCTGGCGGACGCAGCCTGCGGAAGGGCTCTGCCGACTCCATCCGGCGGATGGTCGAGCGGGCCGGCGGCATTTTCCCCCAGGAAGCCCAGGCGCTGGTGGATGAGATTGCCCTGCAGGGCGGCACGCCCCTGCTGCTGGCATCCGGGCCTGCGGTGCAGGGCGTAGCCCAGCTGGAAGACATCCTGAAGCCCGGCATTCGGGACCGCTTCCTCCGCCTGCGGAAAATGGGCGTCAAAACGGTGATGATCACCGGCGACAATCCGCTCACTGCTTCGTACATTGCCCAGGAAGCCGGGGTGGACGAATTCATCGCGGAAGCGAGACCCGAGGACAAGCTGCAATATATCCAGTCGGAGCAGCAGGCAGGCAAGCTGGTGGCGATGATGGGCGACGGCGCCAACGATGCACCGGCCCTGGCCCAGGCGGATGTAGGGGTGGCGATGAACAGCGGCACCCAGGCAGCCAAGGAGGCCGGCAACATGGTGGATCTGGACAATGACCCTGCCAAGCTCATTGAAATCGTGGAAATCGGCAAGCAGCTGCTCATCACGCGCGGCGCGCTGACGACCTTCTCCATCGCCAATGATGTGGCAAAATATTTCGCCATCATCCCGGCGCTGTTCATCGCGGTCATTCCGGGCTTCCAGGCGCTGAATCTCATGCGGCTGAGTTCGCCGGAATCGGCTATTCTGTCCGCTGTGATCTTCAACGCGCTCATCATCCCGGCGCTGATTCCGCTGGCGCTGCGCGGCGTGCGCTACCGCCCTGCGGACGCTGCCTCGCTGCTGGCCCGCAACCTGCTGATCTATGGGCTCGGCGGGCTGATTTCCCCTTTTATCGGCATCAAGCTGATCGATCTCCTCATCCAGTTATTCTGAACCCTATGAATACGTTCTGGAATGCCGTCCGCATGACCCTGGCGATGATGCTCCTGGTCTCCGGCCTCTATACCCTGCTCATCTGGTCCGCAGGCCTGGCCCTGCCCGATCGGGCGCAAGGCTCCCTGATCGTCCGGAACGGGACGGTCATCGGCTCGGAGCTGGCCGGCCAGGCCTTCCGCAGCCCGCAGTATTTCATGGGCCGCCCTTCTGCGGTGGGATACAATGCCGCCTCCACGGGCGGCTCGAACAAAGGCCCCTCCAACCCGGACTATCTGGCGGAGGTCCAGGCCCGTGCCGACAGCCTGACGGCCTGGATTCCGGGGCTGCGCCGGCAGGACCTCCCGGCGGAGCTGGTCACCGCCTCCGGGAGCGGCCTCGACCCGCATCTTTCGCTGCAAGGCGCCCGGATCCAGATTCCGCGGGTGGCTGCGGCGCGCGGCATCAGCCCGGCGCAGGTGGAGCAGCTCCTGGCGCAGCACCGCCGGGGCCCGTGGCTGGGGATCTTTGGCCCGGAAACCGTATCTGTGCTGGCGCTAAATCTCGCGCTCGACGAGCAATTCCCCATCCAATAACCGATTCGCACAATGAACCATATCCGTATTACCCTAACTGTCAGCCTACTAGCTGCAACTGTAGCGCCTCTGCGTGCGCAGGAGGCCTTCCGCATCAGCGGGCTTGCAGAGGCCTATTATGCCTATGCATTTACCCGGCCTGCCGATCTGGAACTTCCCGCCTTTGTCTATAATTTCAAGCGGGCGGAGGAGTTCAACGTCAACGTGGCTATTCTCAAAGGCAGCTACGAAACGGACCGGGTCCGCGCCCATGTCGGGCTCATGAGCGGCAATTATGCCCAGTACAACCTGGCTGCCGAGCCACAGGAACTTCGGATGATCTACCAGGCCGATGCAGGCATCCGGCTGGCCCAGGGGCTCTGGCTCGATGCCGGCGTGATGCCGAGCCACATCGGCGCGGAAACCGTCTGGACCCCGGACAACCTGAACCTGACGCGGAGCCTGATGGCGGACAATTCGCCCTACTACGAAACAGGCGCCAAGCTGACCTGGAGCGGACCGGCAGGCCTGACCGTATCGGCCCTGGTGCTCAACGGCTGGCAGAACATCCGCGAGACGCCGGGCAACCGCAGCAAGGCGCTGGGCACTCAGGTCGTCTACGCGCCCCATGAGCGGGTGCTGATCAATTACAGCACCTTTTGGGGCAATGAAAAGCCCGGCAGCCAGCCGCAATTCCGCACCTTTCACGACCTGTACGCCATCCTGCTGATCGGCGAACGGCTCAAGGTGGTCGCCGCCGCCGACGCCGGCTGGGAGCGCAGCGCCGATGGCACCTCGTGGAACCGCTGGACGGCAGGCTCCTTTCAGGCACGGGGACAGCTGGCGGAGCAGTGGCATCTGGCAGGGCGCGCGGAGTGGTATTCCGATCCGCAGTCGGTGCTCACCAGTGTGCAGGGCCGCAGCCTCGAAGCCATCGGCGCATCGGCCAACCTGGACTTCAGCCCCGCGGATCAGGCTCTGCTCCGGATCGAGGGCAAGGTGCTCCGCAACCGGACCCCTGTGTTTCCCGCTGCCGACGGCCGGCTCAGCCGGCTCTTTCCGGTTCTGACTGCTTCCGCCGCCGTACATTTCTGACCCATGACCCAGCCCAGTCCTGCATCCGGTATGCCTGTTCTGCCTCCCCGAAGCGGCCGCCTGAAGATCTACATCGGGATGAGCCCCGGCGTGGGGAAAACCTACCGGATGCTCCAGGAAGCACGCCGCATGCTGGAGCGGGGCGTGTTTGTAACGATCGGCTATGCGGAAACCCACGGCCGTGCCGATACGGAAGCGCAGCTTGCCGGCCTGCCGGCAGTGCCCCGGCGGGAGGTATATTACCGGGGCAGGCGGCTGGAGGATATGGACTTGCAGGCCATTCTAATGCTCCGGCCTGAATGGGTGATCGTGGATGAACTAGCCCACACCAACATCCCCGGCAGCCGCCATGAAAAGCGCTGGCAGGACGTGATGGAGCTGCTGGAGGCCGGCATACACGTCATTACCGCCGTTAATATCCAGCATATCGACAGCATCCACGACGAAATCCGGCAGATTACCGGGGTGGATGTGCAGGAGCGCGTGCCCGACCGCATGCTGCAGCTTGCCGACGAGGTGGTGAACATCGACCTGACGGTGGAAGAGCTGCTGAACCGGCTCAAAGAGGGCAAGATCTACGATCCGGGCAAGGTCGAGACGGCGCTGCGCAACTTCTTCCAGCCGGAGCAGATCCTGCAACTTCGCGAGCTGGCGCTGAAGGCCGTCGCCTCGCAGGTGGAGCGGAAGATCGAAACCGAGCTGCCCCGGCACGCGCACAGTGCCGCCGAGCGGCTGCTGGCCTGCATCGCGGCCGGGGCCGGAAACAGCGCGCGGGTGCTCCGCAAAACGGCCCGGCTCGCTTCTTATTACAATGCACCCTGGTACGCGATCTACGTGCAGACCCCGCCCGAACACCCCGACCGGATTCCCCTCGCAGCTCAGCGCAGCCTGATCAACCACCTCAGGCTGGCCACCGAACTCGGCGCCGGGATTATCCGGACCGAGGCAGACAGCGCAGCTGAAGCGATCCTGGAGACGGTGCAGGCGCAGCGCATTACCCTGGTATGCGCAGGCGCGCCCCGCCCGCATCCCGCCTGGATGTTCTGGCGCAGGGCGCCGCTCATCCGGCAGCTCATGAAACCCCTGGCAGCTTTGAATGTAGACCTTCTGATTTGCTCCTGATGCGCATCAAACTCAAAATCGCCCTGGTACTCAGCTCCTTCGGAGTGCTGCTCCTCCTCGTGGGCGCCATCGGGTACTATTATGTCTATCTGCTGAAAACTGAAGCCCGGACCATTCTGACCCATAACCACGAAACCCTGCTGTTCACCGAGCGGATGCTCGTTTCCCTCGACTCCATGCTGAGCGGCGACAGCGCAGCGATCGGCAGGTTTGAGGCGGAGCTGGGCCGGCAGGAGCGGAACATCACCGAACCCGGCGAGCAGGAGCTTACCCGGACCCTCCGGGCGCAGTTTCATGCCTCCCGGGCCGGCGGGCCCGACAGCAGCCTCCGCACCCCTATTCAGCATACCATTTTTGAGATCCGGAAACTGAATTATGCATCCATTACTCGCCGGAATGCCGCAATCGGAGAGACCTCGGAGACCGCCTTCCGACGCCTGGGGTTTCTGCTGGGCATCGGCCTGATCATTTCCATCGTTGCCCTCTACAATGCCCCGGGCTATATCGCCGATCCCATCCGCCAGCTGACGGAGAGTATCCGCGAGATCGCGGGGCGCAAATACCACCTGCGCTTGCCGGTAACGAGCGCCGACGAGTTCGGGGAGGTAGCGGCAGCCTTCAACCGCATGGCCGAACAGCTTTACGAATACGAGCGGAGCAGCCTCGCGCAGGTGCTCTTCGAAAAAAACCGCGCAGAGGCGGTGCTGCACAGCCTCAAAGACCCGACGCTGGCCCTGGACCCCGGCGGCAAGGTGCTTTTTGCCAACCCCGGCATGCTCGACCTGCTGGGCATGGCCGGCGAAGAGGCCGCAGGCCAGCCCAGCGAATCCCTTGCAGCACACAACGACCTGCTCCGGCATCTGCTTTCCGAATCCCCTGCCCTGCCGGTGCCCGTCGTGAGCGGCGGCCAGGAGCGCTACTACAACCTCGAAACCGCCTGGATCCGGTCGGGCGAGCAGGTGCTGGGCAAGCTGCTGGTACTCAAGAACATTACCGCATTCCGCGAGCTCGACCAAGCCAAGACGACCTTCATGGCCACCCTCTCGCACGAGCTGAAAACGCCTCTGATGGCCGTGGACATGAGCAGCAAGCTGCTGCGCGACCCCCGCAACGGCACCCTCGGCCCCGAGCAGCAGCGCTATATCGACACCATCGAGCAGAATACCCGCCGGGGATTGCACATCATCAACGAAATCCTCGAAATGTCCCGCATTGAGAGCGGATCGATCCAGATCAATCCGGTCCTGTCGGCGCCGGGCGAGCTGGTGCACAAGGCCATCGAGGCCGTCCGGATTTTTGCCCGCGACAAGTCGGTGGCGCTGCGCCCCGAGCTGATCGAGCCGTTGCCGCAGATCCAGGCCGACCCGCACAAGCTGATCTGGGTGCTCAACAACTTCCTGGTCAATGCGATCCGCTACAGCCCGGAAGGCGGAACCATCCGCGTGCAGGCGCATCAGGTGCGCACAGACGTGGTCCTGGCCGTGCACGACCAGGGGCCCGGCGTGCAGCCGGAAGACCAGCGGCGGATCTTCGAGAAATTTACCCGCCGCAAGGACGACCAGACTGCCGGCGGCTCCGGCCTGGGGCTGGCGATCTCGAAAGAGTTTGTCGAAGCGATGGGCGGGCAGATTGGGCTCATCAGCCAGCCCGGCGCCGGCTCCACGTTCTGGGTGAGCTTTCCGGCGCAGGCCGGCCCGGCGGCCGGGGCTTGAGGCGGAACACGGCCGGAGTGCGGTGGCCTTTCTTTGCAGGGAAGACAAAATGTACATTTTCTTTCTCTACATGAAAGAAAGAAACGGGTATATTTGTCTTTCGTAGAGAGAAACACGGATAAACAAGCCATCTTTCAGGGACTGATCGCGGACTTCATCCGGAAACTGGATCTGCACGCATTTGCCCGTGATCTGGATATTCCGCTTAATGTGCCTAAGATTATCTCGCTGCTGGGGCCCCGGCGCGCCGGCAAAACCTATCTGCTGTTTCATCTCATTCAGCAGCTCCGCACCCAGCTGCCTGCCGACCGGATCGTGTATATCAATTTCGAGGATGACCGCCTGTTTCCGCTGGCTGCGGACGAACTGGACGCGCTGATCCGGGGCTACTACGCACTCTATCCGGAGAACAAGGATCAGCCGGTATATTTTTTCTTCGATGAGATCCAGGACGCTGAGGGCTGGGAGCGTTTTGTCCGCCGGATTTCCGACCAGGAGCAGTGCCGCATTTATCTGACCGGTTCCTCATCGAAACTGCTGAGCCGCGAGCTGGCAAGCAGCCTGAGGGTGCGCACAATTTCATACGAGGTGCTTCCCCTGAGTTTCAGGGAGTTTCTCCGGTTCCGGCAGACCGAATGGGATCTGCACAGTTCGAAGGGCCAGGCTGTGCTGGCTCATGAGCTGGGCGAATACCTCAAGCAGGGCGGCTTTCCCGAGCTGGTGTTTCTGCCGGCAGACCTGCACCGGCGGATCATTCAGGAGTACATCGACCTGATGCTATACCGGGATCTCACGGAACGCTTCAGCATCCGGCACCCGCAGCCGCTCAAGTACCTGCTGAAATTCCTCCTGGTCGACATGGGCCGCAACGTCAGCATCCACAAGGGGTACCAGGATCTCAAATCGCAGGGATACGAGATTGGCAAAAATACCGTATACGAGTATCTGGCTTATCTGGAAGAAGCATTCGCCATTTTCAGGGTTCCACGGTTCAGTCATACGCTCCGGCAGCAGGCCGCACAGCCCAGCAAGGTCTATGGCATCAACGCCGCATTCAAATATGCCATGAGCAGCGTCCCCGATGCAGGCCAGGTGTTTGAAAATACGGTATTCCTGGAGCTGCGGCGGAGGGGCATCGAGCCGTATTACGTGCAGGGAAAGCAAGAGGCCGATTTTTACGCTGAATCAGGCCTCCTGATCAACGCCTGCCTCGATATTTCGGCCCCGGATACCCGAAAGCGCGAACTCTCCGGACTGGCCGAAGCGATGCAGCTGCTGAACCTGAGCGAAAGCCAGCTCATTACCCTCAACCACCGGGAGACCCTCGCCATGCAAGGCCGCACCATCCGGATCCGCCCGCTATGGGACTTCCTCCTTGGCCCGCCCTGAACCGCACTCAGGGCAGCGTCCCGTCGCGTTTTTCCAGCTCCACCGCCTCGGCTTCCTGCGGCAGGTAGAGCCGCATGCGCTGCGCCGTGAGCAGCAGGATCTGCCCCTCCCATTTCTGGTACGAAGCGGGGTGCAGGTCGAGGCTGGATGTGGCGGGCGCATACACATAGCGCCAGGCTTCCGGATGGGACACCAGGCCTGTTTCCGGGTCTTTGTTGTAGAGGCTGAGGGTGCTGTCGGCAAAAAACACGGCGAAATACGGATCCCGGATCGCCGCTGCGATGCGCTGCACCTCACGGGCGCTGTCTTCGGCAATCCAGCGCAGGTACTGCGCAGCGCGGCGGCCCTGGAGGCCTTCCTCCCAGCGGTAGTCATAGCCGTAGTACATCCGCGCGCGCTCCTCCTGCAAATGGCGGTACACCGCCTGCGCCTGCGGCAGCGGGTCCAGCCGCTTATCCACCGGCACGCCCTGCTCATGGTAGCGGACCACCTCCCAGCGGCCCAGCAGCAGGCGGTAGCCGGGCAGGGTATCCTGGGCGGCGAGCCGGGACAGCGCCCCGGCAAACAGGATCAGCATCGGAAGGCAGCGCATCGGATTCGCAGGATTGAGGTACCGGGCAAATATGCCACCATCGCACGGATTGCCCAAATGCCGGGCGTTGCTTTTTCCCGCAGTGCGCAGTAACTAGCAAACAGGACCTTAATCAGACCCGCTATATGTCCCGCTACTCTCGCAGAAGTTTTGTCAAAACCCTGGCTGCCGGCGGAGCCGCCGCCGTAGCCGCCCTCCAGCAGGTGCATGCCGCCGAGCAGCCCGAGCTCCTCGAATCCCCCCTCTGGCAGCCGGCCTCCGCCAATGACCGCATCCGCATCGCAGCAGTCGGCGCCGGCATCATGGGCTTCAACAACATGCGCTCCGCCCTGATGGTGCCGGGCGTGGAGCTGGCCGCTGTGTCGGACCTCTACGACGGGCGCATGCTCCGGGCCAAGGAGGTGTTTGGTAACCAGCTGATTACAACCCGTGACTACCGCGAGCTGATCAGCCGCCCCGACATCGATGCCGTGCTCGTCTCCACCTCCGACCATTGGCACGACCGCATCACCATCGACGCCCTGAATGCAGGCAAACACGTGTACTGCGAGAAGCCGATGGTGAATCTGGTGGAAAAAGGCGCTGCCGTCATCGCCGCCGAGCAGAAGTCGGGCAAGGTGCTCCAGGTGGGCAGCCAGGTGTTCAGCTCCATCGCCACCGAAAAGGCCCGCAAGCTCTACGAATCCGGCGCCATCGGCAAGCTGGTCATGATCGAGACCTACAACGACCGCGACTCGGCCAACGGCGCCTGGCAGTACTCCATCCCGACGGATGCATCGGACAAAACGGTGGACTGGGACCGCTTCCTCGGCGATGCGCCCAAACGGCCCTTCGACAAGGTGCGCTTCTTCCGCTGGCGCAACTACCGCGACTACGGCACCGGCGCCGCCGGCGACCTCTTCGTGCACCTCTTCACGCGCTTCCACAAGGTCACCAGCTCCCTGGGCCCCGAACGCGCCTACGCCACAGGCGGCCTGCATTTCTGGAAGGACGGCCGCGACGTGCCCGATGTCATCATGGGGCTCTACGACTATCCCGAAACCCCGGCCCATCCGGCCTTCCACGTGCAGATGCGGGTGAATTTCGTCTCCGGCGGCGGCGGCGCCTACCTGGTGAAGCTCGTGGGCACGGAAGGCGTCATGATCATCGACGGCGATACGATCCGGATCGACGGCAGCGGCCTGCAGCTCGATGCGCCCTACGGCGGCTGGGATTCGTATGAGACCTTCCCCGCAGCGATGCAGAAGGAATATGCCGAATGGTACGACCGGACCCACCCGAAAGTCGCGGGCACGATGCGCGGGCCCGGCGAGCGCGTGTATTCGGCACCGGAGAACTATTCGGACCATTACCACCACTTCTTCAACTTCTTCAATGCCATCCGCACGAAGGACCGCAGCCTGATCGAAGACGGCGCCTTCGGGATGCGGGCCGCCGGCCCGGCCCTGCTGGCCAACCTGAGCTATTTCGAGCGGAAGGTGGTGCGCTGGGATCCGAAAGCGATGAAGCTGGTGTGACAGGCTGAAGCCAGTCCGGCCCTGCGGAAGCACGCCGCAGGGCCTGGACTTGCACTGACTGTGCTTACAGCGGCTTTTCGCCGTACACCGTGATGCTGCGGATGCCGGCGCCGGAGGCGCGGAAGGCGGCAATGTCCTCAGCGCTCAGCTGCGAGGTCAGCAGGGCTTCCGGCACCTCGATCGCACGGCTTTTCTGGACCTGGATCTTCGTGAAGCCTGCGGCTTCGAGCATGCCGAGGTATTCGTGCTCCAGCACGGCGCCGCCTACGCAGCCGGCGTAGAGTTCGGCGGCCTGGCGCACCTGCGGCGCCAGTTCGCCGGTGGTCACGATGTCGGAGATGCTGAAATGGCCGCCAGGCTTCAGGATGCGGTACAGCTCCGCGAAGGCGCTGGGCTTGCCGGGCACGAGGTTGAGCACGCAGTTGCTGACCACCACATCGGCCAGGTCTTCGGGCAGGGGCATCTGCTCGATGTCGCCCTGGACGAATTCCACATTCGTGTAGCCGAGGCGGGCGGCGTTGGCGCGGGCCTGCGCCACCATGGCGGGCGTAAAGTCCAGGCCGATGACGCGCCCGGTCTCGCCAGTCTCGTGCCGGGCGACGAAGCAGTCGTTGCCGGCGCCGGAGCCCAGGTCCACGACGGTATCGCCGGGGCGGATCTGCGCAAACTGCACGGGCAGGCCGCAGCCCAGCCCCAGATCGGCTGTCTGCTCGTAGCCTGCGGTCTGCGCATAGTCATCGGCCATAAAGTGAAACAGCTCCGTATCGGACGCGGCGGGGATGCCGCAGCAGCCGGTGCTGCGGGGGGCGGAAGCCAGCTGGCTGTACTTCTCGCGGACGAGCGATTTGAGTTCTTCGCTGGTTTGCATTGCGTGTGGGGTTATTGATCGAAATATTACGATAGAAAAAGGCAAAAAAAATTCAGCAGCAGGTGCGTTCCGGTTCTGCGAACAGAAGGCCGATGACCTCCTGCGCGGCTTTCCAGCCGGCGGGGTCGATGCAGTAGCAGATGGCTGCGCCTTCGGTTTCGCCCTGGATAAGGCCGGCGGATTTGAGTTCTTTGAGGTGCTGGGAAACGGTGCTCTGGGAGAGGGGCAGTTCGTCGACGATGTCGCCGCAGATGCAGGCCTGGCGCTGGATGAGCAGGCGGAGGATGGCCACCCGTGCCGGGTGGGCGAGGGCTTTGGCGACGGCGGCGAGGCGCTGGTCGGCGGGGCTGAAGGCTTCGGTTTTGGCAAGACCCATAGCGGCGTATCTATCGTAATATTACGATTGTTGTGCGGAAAGGTTGCGGGTGGCGGAGGATATGTTGACGGCAGCTGCTCAAGTCTGCTGCAGGCGGCGGCCACACGGAGGCACCGAGGCACGGAGTTTCACAGAGTCAATTATTTGATTATCAAATATTTGTATGTTGCAGACCCCCTGATTGCGCATCATCCTTCTGCCGGTTTCCGCCGAATCGGACCATGTCATACAGCCACTGCTGCGGCATGCTTCTCATAAAGCAGGTATTTGGTTTGTTCTACCGAAGCACGGAACCACGGATTGGTAAACGGGCCGGAGCTGAGCGAGGCCGAGGAGGCTGCCCTGCAGTATGGCAGCGGCGCGGAATGATCCGGCGTTGTTTCCTTGCCCCCCTTGCCGTACCTTCGCCCCGCATTTAAGTGCGCTGCATGGTCCGTGGCAAAACTGTAATCGTGGTCATGCCTGCCTACAACGCCGCAGCGACGCTGCAGGATACCTGGCGGGAGATCCCCTTCGATGTGGTGGATGAGGTCATCCTCGTGGACGACCAGAGCCGCGACGATACCGTGGAAGTGGCGAAGCAGCTGGGCATTCACCGCATCATCCGCCACCCGAAAAACCGGGGCTACGGCGGCAACCAGAAGACCTGCTATACCGAGGCGCTGCGTGCCCGCGCCGACATTGTGGTGATGCTGCATCCGGACTACCAGTACACGCCGCGGCTCATCGAGGCGCTGGTGTATCCGATTGCCTACGGGCTGTTTCCGGTGATGCTGGGCTCGCGCATCCTGGGCCGCGGCGCCCTGGCCGGCGGCATGCCGCTGTACAAGTACATCGCCAACCGGGCGCTGACCTTCATCCAGAACCTGCTGCTGCGCCAGAAGCTGGCCGAATACCACACGGGCTACCGGGCCTTCTCGCGCGAGATCCTGGAGTCGCTGCCGCTGGAGGAAAACAGCGACGACTTTGTCTTCGACAACGAGATGCTGGCCCAGATCGCGTATGCGGGCCATACGATCGGCGAGGTCACCTGCCCTACACGGTATTTCAAGGAGGCCTCCTCGATCAACTTCCGCCGCAGCGTGGTGTACGGCCTTGGCGTGCTGCGGGTCTCGGCGCTGTACCGCCTCAACAAATGGGGCCTGCTGCGCTCGCGCATCTTCGACTTTGCCCTGGGGCGGAAGCTGGGGGGGTGACAGGGGCGGTATGGCTGGCGAAACTTATAACTCTCTCGCTGGCGGGGCAGAGAAAAGAAAAAGGGTAAAAGATCAAAGGATTAAGCGCTGTACTATCCGAAACCCTATATTATTGAACTGATCAAGAGGGTGATTCATGTTACGATAAGAAGAACGGCAATAGTCCGCATTAACGGCCCAAGACCCGCCACGAACCACTCGGCCAGATTCAGAAGTTTCCGGCCCGCGCGGGTCGGTAGTGTCCTCGCTGGACCGATAATAGTCCCCCTCGCTCCAGCAATCCCAACACCAGTCATATACGTTCCCGCTCATATCGTACAGTCCAAGAGCATTGGACTCATAGTGATATACGGAATTGGTTTGGCGCTGGGCCTTCAGGTTAGTAGGGGTAATGTAGGGCTTATTGTTGTAAGGATTCTGATAGTCGTAGTTCATCTCGCTGGCGTGGGCGGTGTCCTGGCCATTGCCAAAGCGTACCTTCCTGCCGCCTTCCCGTGCTGCATACTCCCACTCAGCCTCGGTGGGCAGGCGGTAGCCATCGGCCTCCCAGTCAACTTCGACAGCATCTTTGTCGGTAAAGGAATAGGGTGAGACGAACCCATGTCGTTCGCTCAGCCAGTGGCAGTAGCGTATGGCCTCGTACCAGCTTACATTCACTACAGGCCGGTCTGCCCGCCCGAAGCCCGAATCGTGGGGCAGGTCTTGACCGGTGGCCAGGCAGTAGAGGCCATATTGCCAGCACGTAACAGACGTATCGCTCATCTCAAAGCTGCTCACCGTCACACGGTGTACGGGTTTTTCGTCATCATAGCCCTCCCCGCTGCCCATATCATAGCTGCCGCCGGGCACGGGCTTCATCGTGGGGAAGAAGCATCCTAGCATGGCAGACTCGTTAATCTCTGGCAGGTCGCCGCCGTTCAGCTCGCGACAGCCCGCCAGGCCCGCTTCATCTTTTAGAAAGGCAAAGACCCAGGAAAGCTTGGACAGTAGGCCGGCAACCTTGTCTGTCTTGATGCCCTCGCGGGCAGCGAGGCGTAGGTTATTTAAGCATTCGTTGAAGCGGAGGTGGTGGTCATAGTCAGTTTGGGCGGTTGCAAAGGCAAGATCGAAGCGCTTTTTACGCTGTTGGGCATACCTGCGTACATCGTCCTTTAATACCTTGACAAGCGCGGGAGGCACCTTTTCCATGCCTACTCTACCCGCTTTGATGATAGCAATGTCGGTTTCGCTAAAGCCGACCTTATCCAGAGAAAGCTTCTCCTTCGCCCGCACGATAAAGGCCGCCTGCTGGCCGGGGCGGTCGCTGTTTTCGTAGCGCTGCCGCACGATGCGGGCCAGGGCATCGTGGGCGAGGCGGTAGGTTTCGGGCAGGCCCTCGGGCTTGTGGTGCAGCAGCAGGTACTGGTCCACCAGGGCCTGCACCAGCCGCCCGAAGCGCTCGCCGCCCGAGAGGTGGGCATAGCGCGCCCAGAGATCGGACTTGCTGTGCGTGGCCGCCGTGAGTTCGGGGGTGGAGAAATAATAGAGGAGGTCGTCGATGAGGCCGATGCGCATCTCTTCCGGGAAGGCGCGGCCCAGGGCAGCGAGCTTCTCGGCCTCCAGAAAGCTGGCCAGGGAACTGGCTGCCTGCTGCTGGTAAGCAGCGAGGTCCAGGTGCAGGGGCTTTCCGCTGGCGGTGGCGGCTTCCCGTGCCTTGTGGTAAAGGCTCTGGAGCTGGTATTGCAGCAGGGGGGCAATGTGCGATTTGTCGTCGCGGCTGATGTCCTGCACCAGGGCCTCGACGAGGGCAGGGTCGAGGGTGGCATGGCGGAGTTCGGAAAACTGCTCCCGCACCGCCGGGGTATCGAACACGCCCCGGATGGCGCGGCGGATGCCCGCTGCATCGAGGGCGTGCAGCGGAAACTCGCGCAGCCGGATGCGGCGGTCCAGCAGGGCTTTTTTGACCTCGTAGAGGTATTCTTTGCGGAAGCCCAGCACGACTTTGAGATCGCTTTGCCCCAGCGTGCCGAGGCGGTCAAAGAAAGCCGCAACCTCGCCGGGCTGGCCGGGGTCGGTGATCATTTCCTCCACCTGATCGAGCAGCACGAGGCGGGGGCTGCCGGACTGGGCCTGCACTTCGGCGATCTGCTGGTCGAACAGCTCCGCCAGGGGCATGGCTTTGCTGCGGCGGGCATAGACCGCGGCCCAGCCCTGCCGTGCCAGCCGGGGGAACAGGCCGCCACTGAGCAGAGAAGACTTGCCCACGCCCGAAGCCCCGTGCAGCAGCAGCACCCGGCCGGGGTCCAGTTTCAGGAGGTATTCGTAGTACAACTCCCAGATCTCGCGGTCGCGCCCGAACAACAGCGCAGCAGTCTGCCCGGTGAAGTGGGCAATGCCCGGATAGGGATTGTCGGAGAAGCAGAGGTCGTGGTAGCTGCTGTCGGGGAGGGGGAAATCGGCCAGCAGGTCGGGGGCCTGTGCGGTGGCCGGCGCAGCGGGCTGCAGCAGGCCGTCGAGGCGTTTTTTGAGGGCATCGATCAGCGCCTCCGGCTGGTCGGGATCGTAGCGGTAGCCCTGCAGCCGGAAGAAAGGCTCCAATCCTTCGGGAGCCACCTCCGGCACATCGGCCTCGCCCGGCCATATCGCAACATCGCGGTGCAGAATGGGCAGAATCAGCTTGCCTGCTTGCAGCGCCAGCGCGATTTCCTTCCGCACCCAGTCCTCGGGATCGAAGAGGCGCCGCTTCCGCTTGTATGTCCCCAATTCCAGCCAGTCGTTGCCGTGGACCAGCACCAGCAACACCTGGCATTCCTGCACCGCGCGCGGAACCCGCGCCGTCCAGTCCTCCCCGCCGACAACCGATTCATAATCCTGAAAAACAGCACCCGGGCCGAAGACCTGCTCCAGCATCAGCCGGATAGCCGATGCGTGTCCCTGGCCGTGGACCTTGCGGTAGTTGAGGAAGATGGGGGGCATACAGAAACTGGGCTTGCGCTCCAAGTTACGTATCTTTTTCTCGCTGGCAAGCGCTTGTCAGGGGATGCTGGCAGACAAACGGCAGCGGCAGCGGAGCATGTCGAAAACAGGCTCTGCTTTTATCGAATCAGCACGCGCTGGTGCCCGCTTCTTGTGCCGTCTTCCAGCCAAACGACATAAACGCCCTGAGGCAAACGGGAAACATCTATCGTGCAGGTCTGGCTTCCCATGGCGGCTGGTGCATGCTGCTGCCTCAGCAGACGGCCCTGCACATCGTACAGACCGATACGGACCTCCCCGTAGGCTTGCGATTCGAACTGTATATGCAGGGCAGGCGAACGCACGGGATTGGGATACACCGCAAAATCGAAGGCGGCGGCGCCCTCCCGATCCCCAATCGAGGCGCTTGCATCTGCGTTGAGGTACAGCTTCGAGATGGCCCCTCCGAAGTTATCCCGTCCCGTAATCAGGAGGTCGCTGTCGCCGTCCTGGTCGATGTCCGCAAAAGCCACCGCGCTGAATGCAACGCCGTCGAAAGGGGTATTGCTCATTTCAGTGAAATGGCCGGTCCCGTCATTGAGGTACAGCTTCGCAATTCGATCTATGGCAATGGGCCACCCGGTAAGGAGCAGGTCGCTGTCCCCGTCGCCGTCCACGTCTGAAAAGGCTAGCGAGCCGACTTCGACCTCCTCGAAGGACGTATTTGGATCTTCGGTGAAATTGCCCGCCCCATCGTTGAGGTACAGCTTAGCCGTCAGCCCGAGCACATGGTTCCACCCGGTAATCATCACATCCCGGTCGCCATCGCCATCCACGTCCGAAATGGCCAGGGCAGCAGTCAAAACGCCGACAAAGGGGGTACCGGTCTTTTCGGAAAAATTGCCTGCGCCGTCGTTGAGGTATAGGGTTGCTATGCCCAAAGGAGGCTGTCCCAAGGCAGGCTGTTTCCGCCCTGCGATCATCAGGTCGCTGTCCCCGTCTCCGTCCGCATCGAAAAAGGCCGCCGAACCGGCATCGGCCCCCTCGAAGGGCGTGCCTGCTCTTTCGGTAAAATCTCCCGCGCCGTCGTTGAGGTACAGCTTCGAGCGGGATAGGCCGGTACTGTCTTTTCCCATGATGAACAAGTCGCGGTCTTCATCGCTGTCCACGTCGGCAAAGGCCACCGAGCTTACGCCGACGCCGTCCAGGGGGGTATCCGTTTTTTCGGCAAAGTTGCCTGCCCCGTCGTTGGTGTACAGCTTCGCGATATACACCATGCTATCGTTCTCTCCCGTGATGAGCAGGTCGCTGTCTCCATCTCCGTCTATGTCGGCGAAGGCGATGGAGCCTGGCCAGACGCCTTCGAAGGGCGTGTTCATCTTCTCGGTGAAATGCCCCCCGCCATCGTTGAGGTACAGCTTCGCAACCCCCGCCCCTGCGGTGTTCACGCCCGTGATTACGAGGTCGCTGTCCCGGTCTCCATCCACATCGGCAAAGGCCACCGAACTACTGCTGACACCCTCCAGGGGAGGCGACTGGGGTGCTTCTGCAAAGTGCTGAGCCGGAAGCAGCTGTATCACAAACGCAAATGGCAGAAGGAGAAATGCTTTCATTTGTCTTGGGATTGAACATGGATGGAAAGCATCGGATGGCTGCCTTATGGCCTGCACCCGTGCTGAAGCAGATGCTTCTGGAGGATATGTAAAAACGAGGTGGCAGGTTAACACATCTGCCAGCCTTGGGGCGACTATTTCTGGACGGCCCGGCCAGAAGATGCAATTGAATCGTATGCCCTGTCATTGGACATGCCAGGACCGCCGTGGTGCCTGCACAAGCAAAGCACCTCCGATCATGGGGCATCCAATCAAAATGCAGTGGGCAATGCGCAGGGGCTGCTGCTCACGTCTCTGCCAGGATCCGCCGCACATCGGCCTCGTCCAGGCCCGTCAGCTGGCAGATGGTCTCGGTATTGTTGCCCTGGCCGGCCAGGAAGCGCACAAAGCGGCGCTGGGCGTCTTCCTTCTGCGCACGCTCTTCCTCTTTCTGGCGTCGCTCCTCCTCCTTCTGGCGTCGCTCCTCCTCTTGCTGGCGCTGGGCCTCCTCCTTCTGCTCGCGCTCGCGCTCGGCCAGCTGGCGCAGGGCCTGGGCTTCAGCCTCTTTCTTCTGGAATTCCTGGATCACCTCGTCTTCGAGATCCATGTCGGCCTCCAGCTCCGGGTTGGCCATCGCCTGCTGGAGCCGCCGGATCACCGGCTGGTACGCCTGCGGAACCTCCTCCTCCCGCAGCGACAGAAAATGACCCTTCGTGTCCGAAATCGACGACTGGTCGAAGATGCTCAGCAGCCGCTCCAGGTCCGTGCGCCGCTTCCCGCTCAGG
>JANRID010000033.1:0-66154 GCA_033765305.1 Bacteroidia bacterium | reverse complement strand
GATGCCGGAAACCTTCAAGGGCACGATCTTCCTCCTGGCGCTGGTCACTGCGGCTTCGCTGATGCCGGTGGAGAAACTGCCCGCCGCCTCCTGGCCGACCGCGCTTGGCCTGGGCTTCGTCTCCGCCGTGTTCGACAACATCCCGCTCACCGCGCTCGCGCTCAAGCAAGGCGGCTACGACTGGGGCTATCTAGCCTACGCCGTCGGCTTCGGCGGATCGATGATGTGGTTTGGCTCTTCCGCAGGGGTTGCGCTCTCGAACCTGTTTCCGGAGGCGAGATCAGCCCTGAAGTATCTGCGGCACGCGTGGTTTATTGTCCTGGCATACCTGGCCGGATTTTTTCTGCAGTACCACCTCGCAGGCTGGCATCCCTACGAGCACCGGCAGCCTGCCGCAGGCGTCGAACAGTCCGCGCCCGCCCATCCCTGACCATCCCGGAATGCCATTGCCTGAATCCGTGCTGCGCACCCTGCGCAGCACGGATTCAGGGTTTTCCCTGATACCTGCATTCAGGGGATTTCCCTGAATGCAGGTTTGTGCTTATTTCCGTGCTTTACCCCCAAACCAGGAGCCCGGATGCAGTTGGATTCAGGAATTGTACCTTTTAATCACGCGTATTCATGAAGGATTTCACCCAGCTTCCCGCCTTGCTGCGGCGCGCAGGACTGCTGATGTGCTGGCTGCTGCCAGCCCTGCTGTCCGCCCAGACTCCCCGGATCAACCGGATTGTGCCCAGCGGAACAGTCAACGTGCTGCTCCGCTCCGGCGACACCACCTTTGTCGGCGGCAGCTTCAGCGAGGCCGGCTATTACTCGTCCCGCCTGGCCCTGACCCAGGCCGGCAGCGCAGTTCCCATCGACCGCTTTCCGATGGCCAACAGCACGATCGAGGAGGTGATTTCAGACGATGCCGGCGGCTGGTATGTGGCCGGCGGCTTCAGCCAGATCGGCGGCCAGAACATCCGCTATCTGGCGCACATTCTGCCCGATTTTTCGGTGGACCTCAACTTCAATCCCAATCCCAACTCGACGGTCCGGGCCCTGGTCAAAACGGCCAGCCACCTGTATGCAGGGGGCGCATTTACCCAGATCGGCGGCTTTGCCAACAGCTATGTAGCGCAGCTTGATCCGGCGACGGGCCAGGCCACGGCATGGAATCCCGAACCCAACGGCCAGGTATACAGCCTGGCGTACCGGGCGCCGGGATCGATGTACATCGGAGGCAGCTTCACGCGGATCGCCGGGCGCGCGCAGCGCAATTTCGCCGAGCTCGACCTGGCCGGGGACAGCCTGCTGGTCAGCCCTTCGGTCAACAGCACGGTGCATGACGTCGAATACATCGGAGATGATATCTATCTGGGCGGATCGTTCAGCGAGGCTGGCCATGCAGCCAACTATGCTGCAATTTCGCTCCCCGGCAGCGACTTTCCCTCGAACCGCTTCCCCAATTTCAACAGCACGGTCAATGCCGTGATCGAAGACGGCGCCGGCGGCTGGTACATCGGCGGCAGCTTCAGCCAGGTAGACGGAGCCTCGGTGGCCCGGCTGGTGCATATCCTGCCGGATCTGACGGTGGACGCCAACTTCAATCCCAACCCCAACAGCACGGTCGAGACCCTGGTGCTGGATCAGAACTTCCTCTACGTCGGCGGCAGCTTCACGCAGATCGCCGGGCAGGCGCAGGGCTATGCCGCCCGCCTGGATCTGAGCAACAACGCAGCGCTTTCGGCCTGGAATCCGCAGGTCGGCAGCACGGTATATGCCATTCTGCCCTCCGGCAGCGATGTGTACATCGGCGGCAGCTTTTCCACCGTGGCAGGCAAACGGCAGCGTTACTTTGCGCGCGTCAGCGCCGCCGATGGTGCTCTGACCCCGTCGGTATCCACCAACAGCACGGTATATACCCTGAGCGCAGGCGGCAGCAGCGGGCTGATTCTGGCCGGCGGCAGCTTTTCGGAGCTAGGATACTACACACCATACGGCGCACGGTTCAACGGCGGCAGCGAAATCCCCACGCAGGACTTTCCGGCTATTAATGGATCGATCGAAACGGCCATCCCCGATGGCGCAGGCGGCTGGTACCTGGCAGGGTCTTTCTCCACCATCGACGGCCAGTCCGTGGGGCAGCGCCTCGCGCATATTCTGGCCAACAATACGCTGGACGCCGCATTCAGCCCCAGCCCGAACGCTACGGTATACGTGCTGCTGAAGTCGGGCAACACGCTGTATGTAGGAGGTTCCTTCACCCAGATCGGCGGCCAGAGCGTGAGCCGCGTAGCCGCCATTGATGCCACGACCGGACAGCTCCTGCCGGACTGGACCTCCAACCCCGCCGCGCCCAACAGCACGGTGTATGCGCTGCTGCTCGACGGAAGCGATCTGTATGTGGGCGGCAGCTTTACCCAGCTTGGCGGGCAGCCGCGCAACTACCTCGGAGCGGTGGACGCTGCGACCGGCGCGCTGCGGACCTTCAACCCGGCGCCGAACAGCACGGTCTATGCGATGCAGAAAATCGGGACAGCCCTGTACATCGGCGGCAGCTTCTCGCAGATTGCGTCCCAAAACCGGAACTATCTGGCGGCGCTTGCAACGGACGGCAGCCTCGTGGCGGCATTCAACCCGAACTGCAACAGCACCGTGTACACCCTGGAAGCCGCGCCCTCCGGCACGACGATATACGCAGGGGGATCCTTTACCTCCATCGGCGGGCAGCCGCGCAACTATCTGGCCGAGCTCAACCTGAACAACGGCACGGCGACGCTTTGGAACCCCAATGCCAACAGTACGGTGTACAGCATCCGCAACGGGTATATCGGGGGGAATTTCACCACGATGGGCGGACAGCCCCGCCGCTATGCAGCCCTGCTGCAGTCCAACGGCAGCCTGGCCTCCTGGAACCCGGAGCTGAGCTCGACGGTCAACATCGTGATTGCGAGCGGCAGCGATGTGCTCATCGGCGGCAGCTTCACCTATGCCAAATACGATCAGCGCAATTACATGGCCGGGTTCAATCCGCAGGATAATCTGACCTCCGATGCCTGGACCCTGACGGCCAACTCCACCGTGTACCGCATTAAGCGCCGCGACAACACCTACTTCTATGCAGCGGGCAGCTTCTCCCAGATCGGGGGACTGAACCGGAACTATCTCGCCGAGTTTACCGTCAACGGGCAGGGCACGGTCACGGCCTGGAACCCCAACGCAGGCAGCACGGTGTACGATGTGGCCATCGCTGGCGACACGGTGTATGCAGCGGGCGGTTTCACGACCCTGGGCAATCAGTCCCGCCGCTATCTGGGGGCTTTGCTCAATACCAACCACAGCACCCATACCATCCTGCCCTGGAATCCGCAGGCCAGCAGCACGGGCAATACGATTGCGACTGCGGGCGGACGGGTGCTTGCCGGCGGATCGTTCACCTATTACAAGTACGAGACGCGCAGCTACCTGCTGTCCTTCAGCGGCAGCTCCAAGCTGGTGTTCTCCTGGAATCCGGCTGCCAACAGCACGGTGTACTCCCTGCATGCCGATCAGTCCCGGCTGTATGTAGGCGGGATCTTCTCCCAGATCCAGGGCCAGCCCCGTGCCGGGCTCGTGCGGTACCGCACCGGTGCCGGTGCAGCGGACACCCTCGATGTGGCGTGGAATGCAGGCTTTCCCGGCAACAGTTCCATCTACGTCTACGACATTGCGATCATCGGCGATACGGTGTACGCCGGCGGGCAGTTTGACGTGACGCTGAGCGGCCAGCGCCGCAAGAACGGCGCTGCATTTGCCCGCTCCAATGCTGCGCTGCTGAGCTGGTCGCCGCAGACGGAATCGGCCATCAATGCCCTGGCTGTGCGCAACGATACGCTGCTCTTGGGCGGGAGCTTCGGCTACCTCAAGCATGAGCCCGTAACCAACCTCTTCGCGATCGATGAGCGCAGCGGCCTGATCATCTCCGGCTGGCGCCCGAACCCCAACAGCACCGTACATACCCTGGTGAAGGCCGGCTCTTCCCTGTATGTGGGCGGCAGTTTCACCCAGCTCGGCGGCCAGCCCCGCAACTACCTCGGCCGGGTCAACCTGACCAACGGCAACGCCGACACCTGGAATCCCAACCTGAACAACAGCGTGTACGCCCTCGCATGGTCGGGAACCGATCTGTATGCCGGCGGCGCGTTCACCACGGCGAAAAGCCTGACCCGCAACTATCTGGCTGCCTTTACCCCTGCCAGCGACGTGCCTGCCGCCTGGGATCCCGGTGCTACCGGCAGTGTGGAAACCCTCGCCTGGGCTGATGGCAAGGTCTTCGTGGGCGGCAGCTTTACCCAGCTGGGCGGACAGACCCGCAACCGGCTTGGGTCGGTGCAGGCAGATGGCGCGGTCACAAGCTGGAATCCGAACCTGAACAGCACGGTGAATGCCATCGCGGTCTCGGAATTCCGGATCTACGTCGGCGGCGGCTTCTCGACGCTGGACGGCGGCACGGTCAACCGGCGCTATGCGGCTGCCTATGAGCGCAGCACCGGCGGCCTGACAACCTGGGACCCCTCGCCCAACAGCACGGTCAGCGCCCTTTCGGCCCGGGACAACCTGGTCTTCATGGGCGGCTCCTTCACCCAGGCCGGCGGCCAGACCGCAGGCTACGGTGCCCTCGTCACAGCGGGCAGCGGCCAGTTTGTGGGCGATCTGAAAGCGGCCAGCACCATCCGGGCGCTGTTCGATGCCGACTCGCTGCTCTATGCCGGCGGCTCGTTCACCGCAGTCGACGACAATCTCCGCACGCGCTACAGCGCGCTGTACGAAGTGAGCAGCCTGACGGTAGGCATCGATCCCGGCGAGGTGCAATGGGCCGGTCTCCGGCTGTATCCCAATCCCAGCCGCGGCCAGGTCTATCTGGACGGTGAAGCCGAAGCGGGCCATGGGGTGGAATGCGAACTCCTGAGCCTCGATGGCCGCGTGCTGCACCGCGAGACCCTCAGCCTGCTGCCAGCACCCCTGAACCTGCCGGCCCTGCCCGGCGGCATCTACCTGCTCCGCATCCAATCCGGCAGCCGCTATGCGGTGCGCACCCTCCAGGTGCAGCCCTGATCCGGCAGAAACTGAATGAGTTAACCCGATTCCTTGATATTCCGGCGGCCGCTCCTGCCCATCCTGGGCAAGGAGCGGCTGTTTTGCTGAGGCTTGGCCGGAACTCCGAAACCCGTTATCTTTACCCGCGTCCGCGGCAGCCGGCGTGCGGCGCCCGGACAGACAGATCTTATCCGTATAGGTCATGAAACGATTCTGGTTTTCCCTGCTGAGCCTGGCGCTGCTGTGCTTCGCCGCTCAATCCGCTTCCGCACAGTCCATCTTCGACACCTGGGCTGAACTGAAGAACTTCCACGGGGTTATGTCCCAGACCTTCCATCCGGCTGAGGAAGGCGATCTGGCCCCCATCAAAGCCCGCTCCGGCGAAATGGCCAAAAAAGCGGGGACGCTGGCCAAATCCGATGTGCCGGCTCAGTTCAACACGCCTGCCATCCTCGACGCGGTGAAGCGTCTCCAGTCCGGGAGCAAGGCGCTTAACAAGCTGGTGAAAGCGAAGGCCGCCGATGATCAGATCACCGCATCGCTGACGGCGCTGCACGATGTGTTCCACGAGATTGTCGGCCTCTGCCGCGAAGAGCATCATTAAGCAACACTGCCGTACCTTGCGTGCCGGCCCATCCGGGCCGGCGCTTTCCATTCAACCCTGCTCCCATGCTGATCCGACTGCGGCCTGCGGCCCTTGCCTATCCGCCCCGTACGGGGCTTATGCTGATCTTCGCCCTGCTGCTGGCTGCCTGCGGGCCGGAGGAGATCCAGGGGCCGCTGGTGCCGCTGGTGGAGGAGGACTTCGAGGCGGCGGGCAAACGGGGCTACGAAGCTGCGGTGGAGGAGCTGGTCTCCGGGCCCTGGCTGCTCGACGACGCCCTGATCGGCTCCAGCAACCAGGACCTGAAAAACGGCAGCCGGTCGGTGCGCATCCGCAACGAGGGCCGGCTGCGGATGAACTTCGACGTGGATGGCGCGCGCGTGGTGCGCGTGGCGCATGCCGCCTATGGCTCGGACGACCTGTCGGAGTGGGAGCTCTGGCACTCGACGGACGAGGGCCGGAGCTGGTCCCGCACGGCGGCGACGGTCCGTACGGGCGCTACCCTGCGCACGGCCACCATACAGGTCAGCTTCGATGAGGCCGTGCGCTTCGAGATCCGCAAGGTGAGCGGCGGCGAAGCCCGCCTGAACATCGACGACTTCTACGCCGATCCGCTCACCGGCGGCGGCGGGGTGCTTTCCGGCCGGGGCAATCCGCTCGATCCCGGCAACCCCAGCGATGCATCCGCTTCGTCTGCTTCGGAGGATAACTATCTGATGATCAAGGATGCGTATGCGCTGTCCTATCACCGGGACCGGGGCACGGCCAACTGGGTGGCCTGGCACCTCAGCGTTGCCTGGAAGGGCAGCGCGCAGCGCCAGAACGATTTCCGCGCCGATCCGGCGCTGCCGGCAGACTGGTATGCCGTCACCACCGACAGCTATACGAATACCGGCTTCGACCGGGGGCACCTGTGCCCCTCCGAAGACCGCGATTCCACGGTCGGCGAAAATTCCGCTACCTTTCTGATGACCAATATCGTGCCCCAGGCCCCCGATCTCAATCAGGGGCCCTGGAAGGATCTTGAAAGCTACTGCCGCAAGCTGATGACGGAAGGCAGCGAGCTGTATATCTATGCCGGCGTGTCGGGCCGGGGAGGCAGCGGCACCAAAGGCTCGAAGAATACCCTCGACGAAGGCCGGGTGACCGTGCCGAAGACCTGCTGGAAGGTGATTCTGGTATTGCCGGAAGGAAACGACGACCTGAGCCGCATCTCCGGCAGCAGCCGGGTGATTGCGGTGGAGATGCCCAATACCCAGTCTTCCGACAACAAGGCCTGGCACGAGTACCGCCTGAGCGTGGACGAACTGGAGGACCGGCTTGGCTATGATTTTTTCACCGCATTGCCCTCCAGCCTGCAGACCCAGCTTGAATCCCGCGTGGACAACGGGCCGGTGGACTAGCGTGCTCACGCACTGCCTGCGGCACGTTTTCGGGGGGAGCGCCGCTGCAGCGGGCGCTTGCCCTTGGGCAGCAGAATGCGGAAAGTCGTGCCCTTGCCCGGCTCCGAATGCCGCACGAAGATGCGGCCCCGGTGATACGATTCGATGATCCGCCGGCTGAGGCTCAGGCCCAGCCCCCAGCCCCGTTTTTTGGTCGTGAAGCCCGGCTCGAAGACTTTCCGGAAATGCCCCTTGGGGATACCCTTGCCGGTATCTGTGACATCGATGTAGTACCAGGCGCCCCGGTCGCCGGCCTCGATGGTGATGAGCCCCTCACGGGACTGGATGGCATCCAGCGCGTTCTTGAGCAGGTTTTCGATGACCCAGTCAAACAGCTGCGGGTTGATCTGGAGCTGGCTGTCGAGGGGAATCTGGTTTTTGAGGGCCAGGCGGATGCTGCCGGAGCGGGTCATGCGCTTCTGGAGGTATTCGGCGGAATGGTCGAGCACCTGGCGCAGGCTCACCTCGCTCAGCTCAGGCTGGGAGCCGATTTTGGAGAAGCGTTCGGCAATGGTTTCGAGGCGGCGCAGGTCGCGCTCCATTTCATCCAGCATATCGAGATCGCCGCCGCGTCCGGTCAGGCTGTCGCGGAGCAGCTCCACCCAGGCCATCAGGCTGGAAACCGGCGTGCCGAGCTGGTGGGCGGTTTCCTTGGCCATGCCTACCCACACGCGGTTCTGCTCGCTGCGGGTCGCCGAGACGAGGGTCGCAATGGCCAGGGCGATGAAAAGAAAGGCCGCAAGCAGCTGCGCCAGCGGGAACCAGCGCAGCTGCCGCAGGAGATCGGACTCGCCGTAGGCCACCTGGATGCTGCGCCCCGGCGCAAATTCCACTTCGATCGGGGGATACTCGCCCTTGAGCTGCTCCAGTTTCCGCTCCAGCCAGGCAGCCGAGTCGGCAGGGCTCATGTCATAGGGCAGGCGGAGGTTGTGCGCATCGATCCGGCCCGACTCGCCGATGAGCATGCGGGGCACGGCCCCGCTGGAGTCCAGGACGATATATTCGAATACAAACCCCAGAAAGAGGTCTTCCCCGCCCGCAGGCCGGGCGATCAGCTCCTGCGCCTTGGCGTACAGCTCTACAGACTGCTGCTCCTTGCGGGCCAGCTGGCGGGCCAGGTAGTTGGAGTAGAGCAGCGATCCGCCGATGATCAGCAGCGCCAGCACGAAAAAAGCCAGCCGGGTGAGAAAACGCAGATCCAGAAAGGCCATGCAGGGACAGATTGGTCGGATGCAAGGTACGGAATTGCCGGGGAATCGCCCTGAAAACGCCGGGCGGCTGCCCCCTTGCGGAGACAGCCGCCCGGATGGTCAGGCGCTGGGGTCAGCGGCAGCCGCCGCCGCTGGAAAAGTCGGAGAACGTGCTGCGCTCAGATCCGCAGCTGCTTCCGCACCCGCCCGACATCGGCAGGGTGAGTCCGATGCCGAAGAACCATCCGTTGCTCCGGACCGCGCTGCCGGTTTGATGGAGAATCCGGTTGGCATCTTCTGTCGAGGGCCGCACCGTTTCCAGGTCCACGAAGCGGGCGTAGCCGCCGTGCAGGTACTGGGCGCGGAGATCGAGCCGGGCGTATTCGGAGAGCTGGATCCGCATGCCGCCGCCGGCGCCATAGCTGAGGGTGAAGGAGCGGGCCAGGGCCACCGGTTCGGGGCAGTCGTCGTCGGTGTCGTGGCTGAGGCCTTCCGGCGTGAAGGTCTCATGCGTCACGAACATCCGTCCGCCGAGCAGGCCCTGCGCGTAAAGCTGCACCGGCAGGGCAGGGGAGGTGCTCAGCTGGGCCACCGCGTGGCCGCCCACCTGAAAGTTGCTGATGAGCAGATCGCCCGATACCGGTTCCGGGAAGGTGTAGGTGACCGGAAGTTTTTCGCTGCCGCCAGCGTCGTAGCTGAAGCTCGCGCCGGCCTGGAGGAAGAGCGGCAACCCCAGCCGCTGCGGCGCGCCGAGCATCTGCATTTCAAACCCCACCCCCTGGCGGTAGTTGGCATCCCGCAGCAGCGGGCCGGGGCGGCTGTAGCGCAGGGTCATCGAGATCTCGGGGTCGTGGCGCTGCTCCACGAAGGGCAGCTGCGCCCGGGCGGGCAGGGCTGCCAGCAGCAGGAGCGCCAGCACCCCATGCGTAACATGTCGTCTCATTGTGCAGTAAGTGATTGATTGTTAGTGTATAACAATCTACGGAGCATCTGCTGTCCGGATACGCGGAATTAATCAAGCGTGCGCAATATCCGGACAAGCGTGCAAGGCCCCGGTTCAGAAGCCCATTTCTTCCAGCACTTCCTGCATGAGGTCGGGGCGGTCGGTAATGAGGCCGTCGGCGCCGGCTTCGATGAGGCTGCGCATTTCGTCCTGTTCATTGATGGTCCAGTACTGCACGGCCATGTTGCGGCGGTGCGCGGAGCGGATCACCCGCTGCGCATCCAGCGGGATGCCGGCGCTTTCCGTCGGGATGGCCACCACCGCCGAGCGCGGGCGGTAGAGGTATTCCATCGCCGACAGGCCGGTAAAGACAAAGTCTTTGGTTTCCTCCTCCGAGCTGGACAGGGCATAGCTTCCATCGGTCAGGGACAGGAAATGCCGCAGCACCTCGTCGTGGAAAGATGCGATGACCACCCGGTCTTTCATATCCAGCGAATCGATCAGCCCTTTGAGCAGCGCTGCCGCACGCTTGCCGTCTTCGCCGGGATTTTTCAGCTCGATGATGTGGTAGGTGCCGGGGAAGGCTTCGAGGACCTCGCGCAGGCGCGGGATGCGCACGACCGTATCGCGGAGCGGGTAGCTGCCGTCCAGCGCCTGGAAATCGTGGGCGAAATTGAAGGCCTGGAGCTCGGCGAAGGTATAGCCGATGGCCTCGCCGCTGCCGTCGCTCATGCCGTCGATGGTCAGGTCGTGCAGCGTGACGAGCACGTCATCTTGAGTCAGGTTGACATCCATTTCGAGGGCATCCACGCCGATGCGCATGGCGCCTTCGAAGGCCATCATGGTATTTTCGGGAAAGAGTGCCTTGGCACCGCCGTGGGCGATGATCCAGGGGCGGCCGCCGGGCTCGATCCGGTAGGGATTGTCCGGGAGGGCCTGCTGCTTCGGAACGCAGCCGCCGAGGGCGGCGAGGAGGCCCAGGAGGGTGAGTAAAAGGGAGTTCCGTTGGTTCATGGAGCTGATGATCAGAAAAATAACAAGAGCCCTGCCACGCCGAGGAAGCCGATGAGGCCGAGGATGCCGGAGAGTACGGCAAGCCGGGTGTACAGATTTTTATGGCCTTTGCGGCGGAGCCAGATGCCGCTGGCGAGGCCGGCGAGCAGGAGGATGAGCCCCAGCAGGCTCACGTAGGGGAGCCACATCAGGACGAGGCCAGCCAGGCCTGCAGCGGCGGCGGCAGGCGCCATCCAGGCGGGTGCGGAGTCGGAGGCAGCTTCGGTCATCGGCGCAGCAGATTCAAGGTTGGCCTGGAAGGCAGGCGCAGCCGCCGGCAGGCTCAGCGCCAGGGCCATCAGGATGCATGCCAGCAGCATTCGCAGCATAAGCGGAGGATTTAGGCAAAGATAGGCACAATCCGGAATCCGGCTGTTACGCAGATGTGAAGGCTGCGGGAGGGGCCGCAGCAGCTGCCCGGCAGGGAGTATTTTGAATAATAGAGGTTATTTATGCTTATTTATTGCAAAAAAACCCTCTATTAGTTTGATTTCAGAAAAATACATCGTATAGTTGAGACTATGCAAGCATAATAGCAAACCAGATGCTCCTGCAGTTTTCAGTAACAAACTATAAAGTATTCAAAGACCGGGCGGTGCTTAGCATGATTGCCTCCGGGTATGACACCCGCATCCGCGAGCAGGATAATGTGGCGCATGATCCCATATTCGGCTTGCGGATTCTGAAAAGCGCGGTGGTGTATGGCGCGAATGCCAGCGGTAAAAGCAAGCTGATCGAAGCCATGGCCTTTATGAAGCGCTTCGTGCTGTCCGGTCTGAAAGACAGCCAGAAAGGGGACGAAATCCAGATGGAGCCCTTCAGGCTGGATACACAGACAGAACACGCGCCAAGTGTGTTCGAGGTCGTGTTCCTGCATGAAAACACGATGTACCGCTACGGATTCGAGGCCGACCGGCGGCGGGTGGTATCCGAGTGGCTGTACAGCAAGAAACGGAAAAAGGAGATCGAATTATTTTACAGAACCTACCAGGACTTCGACATCCACCCCAGGGAGTACCCCAAAGGCAAGATGCTCAAGCAGCAGGAGCTGGTACGGGACAATACGCTGATGCTCTCGGTGGCTGCTCAGTTCAATGATCCGGTATCCATTCAGGTTCTGGACTGGTTCAGCCGGCTGGGCATCTTGTCCGCGCTGCATGAGACCCATTACGGCGGCACAGCCATACACCGGACAGCTGATCCGGCAACTAAACGGAAGATACTGAATCTGCTGCTGGCAGCTGATATTCAGGTTGAAGATTTTTATCTGAAGCCCTCCGAACATGCCCCGGGGTATCCGTACAGCCTGGGGGAGGAAAAAAGACGCGAGCATGCCGGAAGCGCTCCGCAGGACCCGGACACGCATCCGGACGTATGGTTTACATACAAGAAGTACGGCGAAAAGCAGGCGGCTGAGGGGCATGCAGAATTTTCCCTCATGCATGACGAGTCTGCCGGGACACAGAAATATTTTTTCCTCGCCGGGCCGATGCTGGATGCGATCGAGCGAGGATCCGTCCTGATGATCGATGAGTTCGACTCGCAGCTGCATCCGAATCTGGCTGGCCGGATCGTTGAGCTGTTCAATTCTGCCCGGCATAATCCGCATCATGCCCAGCTCATTTGCAATACGCACAATACCAATCTGTTGGATTCCAGTGTACTGCGCCGGGACCAGATCTGGTTTACAGAGAAGAGCAAGTATGGCGACGCCCGCTTGTATTCCCTCGCCGACTTCAAGACCGACAAGGTCCGCAAACAGGAGTCGTTCGAGAAAAATTATATCCGGGGCAAATATGGCGCGGTTCCGTATCTGGCCCTTGCAGACGACTGAGGCATGAAAACAAACAAACGGAGCGCCGCAGCAGGAAAGAAGGGCCGCCAAAGAACCGCCGCTTCCAGGCCACCTGCGCCTTCGCTTAGCAGGCCGAGACCTGCTCGGGATGCCAAAGCCACCTTTCTGATCGTATGCGAAGGGGAAGCTACGGAGCCTTCCTATTTCAGGCATTTCCGGCTTCCGTCGGCGGAAGTTCGCGCCGTAGGGGAAGGCTGCAATACCATATCGCTGGTCAATAAGGCAATCCAGTGGATGAAGCAGGCTCCCTACGATCAGGTATGGTGCGTCTTCGATAAGGATGATTATCCGGACAGCCAGTTTAACGAGGCAGTACGGCTCGCGGAGCGTGCCGGGATCCGCCCTGCGTACTCCAATCAGGCATTCGAATACTGGATGCTGCTGCACTTCCATCCGCATCAGGGCAGCGCATTGCACCGGAAGGACTGCATCCGGCTCATCCATTCCGCGCTCCGCGAACTTGGCTTTCCCTTTGACGGGGCCGACAAGCGGATATCGAAAGAGTTGTTTGGGCTGATGGAGGGGCGGGAAGCGCCGGGCGGCCCCAGCCGGATGATGCGTGCAATCCAGCGGGCCAGGCAGATACACGAAGCATGCCGGCATCTCAGTCCGGCGGCGGCCGAATCGTCGACAACCGTATTCCAACTGGTCGAAGCGCTGCTGCAGCACCGCTAGCCCTCACCCGTTCCGCCGGCTCCGGTGCTTCCAGACCACGTCGTAGAGGTCCAGGCGGCGGTCCTTCATGGTGCGCACCGTGCCGAACTCGTGCAGCTCCTTGAGCAGGTTCAGGTTCACATCCCCGATCACGATCAGCTCCGTGTTGGGCGTCGCCTCGGCCGTGATCGCATTGGTGGGGAAGGAAAAATCGGAAGGCGTAAAAATGGCCGACTGCGCATAGTGAATGTCCATGTTGCTCACCTGCGGGAGGTTGCCCACGCTGCCGGCGATGGCCACATAGCACTCGTTCTCCACGGCCCGCGCCTGCGCGCAGCGCCGCACCCGGTTGTAGCCGTTCTGCGTATCGGTCAGAAAGGGCACAAACAGAATCTCCATGCCCTGCGAGGCGTAGAGCCGCGCCAGCTCCGGAAACTCCACGTCGTAGCAGATCAGCACCCCGATCCGCCCCGCGTCGGTCTCGAAGACCTGCAGCTTGTCCCCGCCCGACATGCCCCAGGCGCGCTCCTCCGAGGGGGTAATGTGAATCTTGCAGTAATCGTCCCAGGAGCCGTCGCGGCGGCAGAGGTAGCAGATGTTGTACAGCTTGTCCTCCTTGAGGTAGGGCATGCTGCCGCTGATGATGTTGACATTGTACGAAACGGCCAGCTCCTGAAATTTTTTGCGCAGCGGCTCGGTGTAGCGGGTCAGCTCCCGGATGGCCTGCGCCTCGCCGAGGTGGTTGAACTCGGCCATCAGCGGCGCGTTGAACAGCTCCGGGAAGACCACAAAATCCGCCTGGTAGCCGCTCACCGCATCCACGAAGTATTCCACCTGCTCCACCAGGGCGTCGAATCCGTTGAAGGGCCGCATCTGCCACTGCACCAGCCCGATGCGGATCACCTCCTGCCGGGCGTTGATGAGCTTTTCCTCCTTTTCGTAGTAGATATTGTTCCACTCCAGCAGCGTCGCATACTCGCGCGATTCCTGGTCGCCGGGCAGGTAATTCTGGAGGATTTTTTTGACGTGGAAATCGTTGGAGAACTGAAAGGTGAGCACCGGATCGAAGATCTGCTTCATCTTCACCTTTTCGATATACTGGCGCGGGGTCAGCTCGGCGGCGTGGCGGGCGTAATTGGGAATCCGGCCCCCGGCTACGATGGAGCGCAGGTTGAGGTTTTCGCACAGCTCTTTGCGGGCATCGTAGAGCCGCCGCCCCAGGCGCAGGCCCCGGTACTCCGGATGCACGAATACCTCGATGCCATAGAGCACATCGCCGTTCGGGTCATGGGTATTGAATGTCGTGCGGCCGGTAATCTGGTCATAGGTATGGTAATCGCCGTATTTGCGGTAATCGACGATAATGGAAAGCGCCGCCGCCACGACCTTGCCGTTGACCAGCACGCAGAGCTGGCCTTCGGGGAAAATCTGGAGCAGCTTCCGGATCTGGCGCTCGCTCCAGATGTCCTCGCTCATGGAGGCGTAAGCCTCGGTCATGGCGGAGCGGAGGTCGAAATAGTCTTCCAGCCGCAGGTTGCGCAGTTCGATTTTAGCTTCGGGGTTCAGCATGGACACCGGGATGTGGGGCAAAGATACGCGATTGGCGCCATTGCCCGTCATGCCCGCCACGAAAGGTGCTCCGGGTTCAGACAGGCTGCGGAGCGCCTGCGATGCCGGTGAGCAGGTCCGGCCCGTCGAGCAGGCGGGCGTCGGAGAGCCCGCTGCGGTTGAGCAGGATCACGGTGCCGATGCCGGCCTCCGGATAGAGGCGGATTTCGCCGTAATAGCCGCCTCCGCCGCCTGCATGGGCGCGGTAGGGCTGCTGCCGCAGCTGCCCGCTGAACCAGGCCAGGGCAGGCTGGCCGTCGAGGCCCAGCAGGACCCGGCGGGAGGCTGGCGGCAGCCAGGCCAGGCTGGGCTGCAGGAGGGCCTGCCCGTAGCGGGCCAGCGCTTCTGCGGTGCCGATCAGGCCGCCGTAGGCGGCGCCGTTGACATAGGCCGGCCGGAATGCCCGCCAGCGCCCGTCCGCCTGCGGGTCCATCACCTCGCTGCGCCGCATGAGCAGCCCCAGCAGATGATAGCTCAGGGTATTGCGCCGGTGGTAGCCGCAGGCATGGCGGGATATATCCGGTGCCGCAAAACCCGCCGAGCCGGGCCCCAGCCGCGCAGGCCGGAGCACCTGCTGCTCAATCACCGTTTCCAGGGGCTGGCGCGTGACCGATTCCAGGATCTGGCCCAGCAGCACATAGCCCAGGTTGGAATAGGCATACCGGGTGCCCGGCCGGGCGTGCAGCCGGCTGTGGCGCCGGAAAACCTCCGCGAAAAACGCATCCGGATCGAAACGGGCATGCTCTGCCGCCGGATGGATCCAGTTGAGCGGGAAGGGATTCGGAATGCCGGCCCGGTGGGTCAGCAGCTGGCGCAGGGTGACCGGGCCCGGATAGGGAAAATCCGGCAGATACGAGGCCGCCAGGCCGTCGAGATCCAGCAGGCCCTGATCGGCAAGCCGCAGCACGGCCAGCGCGGTGAAGGTCTTGGTGATCGAATACCAGTGCAGGGTGTGGCGGGGCTCCATCGGATCGCCGCTGCGCAGGCATGCCATGCCTGCGCTGTACTGGTACAGTATCTGGCTGCCGCTGAAGCAGGCGTAGTGCAGGCCGGGCGTCTCGCCCGATTGAATCATCCGGTCCAGAAATGGACGTATCAGGTCGAAAGTCAGGGAAGCCGTCTGCATGGAGATAGAGGGCTGTGAAACAGATGCGTCAGCAGCGGTAGGCTGCCGCAAAAAATTGTTTATATGATTTTATATATATGCTGACTACGGCATGAATATCCGGCATCTTCCGGATTTCTGCAACAAGAAAACAAAGAATTCGGAGCCGTCTTCGCTGTTCTGCAATCCTTCGGATTGGCTATCTTTGCGGAGCTTCAGGTTCCCCTCCGCTCAATCCGATCTCATGCGTCAGTTTCTTTCCGTGCACGATGTCCGGGACCCCCAGGCGCTGCTTCAGGCCGCCCGGGACGCCAAGCGGCACCCGCTCGCCCACGCCTCGCTCGGCGCAGGCAAAACCCTCGGCCTCATTTTCTTCAACCCCAGCCTCCGCACCCGCCTCAGCACCCAGCGCGCCGCCCGCAACCTGGGCCTGGATGTGATCGTCATGAACGTCGGCACGGAGGGCTGGCAGCTGGAGTTTCAGGACGGCGCCGTCATGAACGGCGACAAGGCCGAGCATGTGCGCGAAGCCGCTGCGGTCATCGGCCAGTACTGCGAGCTGATCGGCGTGCGTACCTTTCCCAGCCTTACAGACCGCGAGGCCGACTACCGGGACCACGTGCTGGAAGCCTTTGTGCGCCATGCCGGCGTGCCGGTTGTCAGCCTGGAATCGGCTATCCGTCACCCGCTGCAGTCCCTCGCCGACTGGCTGACCATCGACGAGCTGCGCCAGCGGCCCCGCCCGAAAGTCGTGCTGAGCTGGGCGCCGCACGTGCGCGCGCTGCCCCAGGCCGTGCCCAATTCCTTTGCCGAATGGATGCTGACCGCCGGGGTGAACCTCGTCATTGCCCATCCCGAAGGGTATGAGCTGGCCCCGGAGTTTACTGCCGGCGCCACGGTCGAATACGACCAGCACAAGGCGTTCGAGGGGGCCGATTTCATCTACGCCAAGAACTGGTCTTCCTATACGCAGTATGGCCGCATCCTGCGCCAGGATGCCGCGTGGATGATCACGCCGGATAAAATGGCCCTTACGGCCAGTGCCCGCTTCATGCATTGCCTGCCCGTGCGCCGCAATGTGGTGGTGCAGGACGAGGTGCTGGACAGCCCTGCTTCGGTGGTGATTGCGCAGGCCGCCAACCGGGTGCCTGCCGCCCAGGCCGTGCTGCGCATGATGCTCGAATCCCTGAACGGAACCGTATGACATACGAAGATCCCCGCGCGCCGCTGACCCTGCTCAAGATCGGCGGAGAAGTGCTGGACCAGCCTGCTTTGCTGGATGCAGCCCTGCAGGCTTTTGCCGCGCTGCCCGGCCCGAAGGTGCTCGTGCATGGCGGCGGCAAGGCCGGCACCCGGATGGCTGCCCGCCTAGGCGTGGAGACCGCGCTGGTGGACGGGCGCCGCATCACGTCGCCGGAGATGCTGGAGGTGGCCGTCATGGTCTATGGCGGGCTGATGAACAAGCAGGTAGTGGCAAAGCTGCAGGCGCTGGGGGTGGACGCGGCGGGGTTTACAGGGGCCGATCTGGACCTGGTGCGGGCAAAGCGCCGCCCGCCGGGGCGAGTCGACTACGGGCTTGCAGGCGATGTGCAGGCCGTGCGCGCCGAGGCGCTGGCCCGTCTGCTGCAGGCAGGCGTTACGCCCGTGCTCGCCCCGCTCACCCACGACGGGCAGGGGCAGCTGCTCAACACCAATGCCGATACCATCGCGTCCGAGGCTGCCTGCGCGCTGGCAGGCACGTTTGCCGTGCGGCTGGTCTTTTCCTTCGAGAAGGCTGGCGTGCTGCTCGACGTGGAGGATCCGGGGAGCCTGATCCGCCATCTGGACCGGGCCTCCTTCGATGCGCTGGCGCACAGCGGACATATCGCCGGCGGCATGCTGCCCAAGCTTCAGAATGCCTTCAGCGCCCTGGACCGGGGGGTGGAGGCCGTGTATATCTGCCGGGCAGACGCTGTGGCCCGGCTGGACGGTCCAGCGTTTGACGGCACTGAAATCCGGACGGGTGCCCTGCCGGAGTAGGGGAGAACCGGCAATTTTTTTTCAGCTCCGTTAAACCCTGGCCCCGGCAGACAGTCACACCCGCATGGCAGTGTTGGAAGAAACCGCGTTACTGGCCGGCCTGCAGCAGCCGGACACCCGCGCACAGGCCTTCGATCAGATGGTCCGGGCGTATCAGCGGGTGCTGTATTACCACATCCGCCGCCTGGTGATCCGGCACGAGGATGCCGATGATGTGCTGCAGAATACGTTTCTGAAAGCCTGGCGCTACCTCGATCAGTTCCGGGGCGAGTCGGCCCTCAAAACCTGGCTCTACCGCATTGCCACGAACGAAGCCCTGACGTTTCTGAACCAGCAGAAACGCCGGGCAGGCCAGGACGTAGAAGACCTGGCCAACGATCTGCGGCACAGCCTGCGCAACGACCGCCACATCGAAGGCGATGAGATCCAGCTCCGGCTGCAGGAGGCCATCCTGCTGCTGCCGGACCGCCAGCGTACGGTATTCAGCATGCGCTACTTCGACGAGCTGAAGTACGAGGAGATTTCCGAGGTGCTCGACGTGTCGGTAGGCGCGCTCAAAGCGAGTTATCATCACGCGGTGCGTAAAATCGAAGACTATCTGACCGGTGTGGCCAGCGCTTGAGCACGGCCCGGTTTTTCTGATACGAACAAGCCATGACCCACGAAGATCAGCACGAACGGGAAGAGGAACTGCGCGAGGCCCCGCTGCTCGCGTCGCTGAAGGGCCGCGAGATCTTCCGGATTCCCGAAGGCTACCTGGACGGGCAGGCCGAAGGCCTGGCCGCGCTGGCGGAGGAGGAGGAACTCCTCGGCGGGGCGCCGCTGCTGCGCGCTGCCGGCAGACATACGCCCTTCCGGGAGCCGGAGGGCTATTTCGAGGCGCATGCCGATGCGTGGAAGGCCCTTGAAGGCGCGCCGGAGCTGGCTGCGTATGCGCCTGCGCTTGCGCGGGCGGGCAAGGGCCAGCCGTTCACGGTGCCCGCAGGCTATTTCGAGGCCTTGCCGGGCCGCATCGGCGCGGCGCTCCGCCCTGCTGAGGCGCGGGTGCGGCCGCTCTGGCAGCGGCCGGCGCTCTATGTGGCGCTCAGCGCCGCAGCGGCCCTGGCGCTGCTCCTCTGGGCCCTGCCCAGGATCACCGCGGACCCCTTTGAACAGCAGCTCGCCCAGCTGAGCACCGAAGAGCTCTACCAGGCGCTTGAAGCCGAGTCGCCGGATGAAACCCTGCTGCTCGAAGCCCTCAGCGAAGAGGACCTGGCCTATGTAGGGCGCGAACTCCTGGATGCCTATGACGAGCTGCCAGGCGAGGAATGGCTGGATGAAATCGATACGGAAGACCTGGAGGCGGCCGTAGAAGGCATGTACTGATAATTTTCGCATCCGGTTAAACGGATGCGCCGTCCGCAGGTCTATGCTGCAACAGAATACACACAGCATCACGGGAATTATCACATGAAACATCTCATCTGGCTCTGCATGCTCCTCGGAGCGACCGGGCTCTGGGCCCAGCCCCAGGACGAGGAGGAGGAAGTCTCTCCGCTCAAAATTGCCATGATCACCCAGCGGCTGGCGCTCACCAGCTCGGAGTCGCAGGTGTTCTGGCCGGTGTACAATGCGATGCAGGAGGAGCGGAAGCGTTTTCGCAGAGAAATCCGCATCAAGGAAGAAGCCATCCGCCAGACCATGCTCAGCGGCTCGGATGCCGAGCTGACCCGTCAGGCAGACGAGCTCGTCGCCCTCCGCATGCGGGAGAATCAGCTCCTGGACAAGTATCACACGGAGTTCAAAAAAGTGCTCCCGATCCGCAAAGTCGTGCTGCTGTACCGTGCTGAGGAGGATTACCGGCGCGAACTGCTGCGCCGGCTGCAGGAGCGGCGGGCCGCAGGCGGTGCCCAGCCGCTGCGCCCCCGTCCCTGATGCGGATTCAGGCCGCATGTACCCGCGCACGGGAGCCCGTAACACGGGCTCCCGCTGATTTTAGATAGTCATATGAAAATATTGCTCATTGATGCGCAGGAGATGTGGAAGAAAAACCGTAATTTACCGGCGCTTTCCCCTTTATTATATCCTTGTACTGATGTCCAAAGTCACCTTCAACAATCGGAACAGCGTCTTCACCGATGCCCTCCGTGCTGCGGCAAACGAGTATTTCGCCTCCCGGAACATGAAGAAGACCGGCAACTTCCAGTTGCATCTCAAAACCGTCCTCATCCTTGCAGGCGCTGTCGGGCTGTATCTGACCCTCATGCTGGGGCAGTTCCCGGTGTGGTTCAGCCTGATTCTCTGCTACCTGTTCGGCATGAACCTGGCCTTCATCGGCTTCAACATCATGCACGATGCCAATCACGGCAGCTACAGTACGAAAGCCTGGGTGAACGAGCTCTTCGGCCTGACGATGAACGCGCTCGGCAGCAATGCCTTCATCTGGCGCCAGAAGCACAATATCATCCACCACACCTATACCAACGTGGATGGCATCGATGACGATATCGCCAACCTGCCCTTCGTGCGGAGCTGCTACAGCCAGCCCTGGAACCCCATGCACCGCTATCAGCACCTCTACATGGTGCCCCTGTACGGTCTGGCGACCATCCTCTGGGTATTCTACACAGACTTCACCAAGTATTTCAACCGCAAGATCCACAATACCGCCCTGCAGGCGATGCCTCTGAAAGAGCACCTGATCTTCTGGTTCAGCAAGGTGATGTACCTGACGTTCTATGTGGGCCTGCCCATCTATGTGCACGGATTTCTGCCCTGGATGGTCGGGTTCCTCGTCATGCATGCCGGCCTCGGCATCACGATGATGACCGTATTCCAGCTCGCGCATGTGGTGGAAGAAGCTGAATTCGACCATGTGGAACTGGACGAAACGAAGAAGATCGAGACCGAGTGGGCGATCCACCAGATCCGCACCACCTGCGATTTTGCGGTGCACAACAAAGTGCTGACCTGGTTCCTCGGCGGGCTGAACTTCCAGGTGGTCCACCACCTCTTCCCCCGCGTGAGCCACGTGCACTATCCGGCGCTTCAGAAGATCGTCGAGCAGACCTGCAAGCAGTTCGGGGTCCAGTACCACAAGTTCCCCACCTTTGGCGCAGCGCTTCGCTCGCACTTCCGCATGATGTACCAGCTCGGCCGCGGCTGAGCAGATACCGATAGATCCTGATCCTGCACAGGCTGCCTCCGGGCAGCCTGTTTGCGTATGGGCTCAGGCGTGCACGGCCTCCCAAACCCGGACCGCCTGGTCCAGCAGCGGCTCCAGCCGGTCGAGCCGCAGCATGCTGCCCGCATCGCTCTGCGCGCGCGCAGGCTCCGGATGCACTTCGATGAAGAGCCCGTCGGCGCCTGCGGCGAGCCCGCAGAGGGCCATGGTGGCGATCATGGACGCATCGCCGCCCGTGACGCCGGAGCGCTGATTGGGCCGCTGCACCGAGTGGGTGCAGTCCATCACCACCGGCGCGAAGGCCCGCATGGCCGGAATGCCGGCCATGTCCACCACCAGCCGCTCATATCCGAAGGTGGTGCCCCGTTCCGTGATCCAGACCTCGCCCGGCCCGGCGCTGCGCACCTTCTCCACCGCGAACTCCATGCCCTCCGGGGCCATGAACTGCCCTTTTTTGATGTTGACCCCCTTGCCGGTGGCGCCTGCGGCCAGCAGCAGGCTGGTCTGGCGGCAAAGGAAGGCCGGGATCTGGAGATAATCCGCATACTGCGCGGCAAGGGCGCAGTCCGCGGTTTCGTGCACATCGGTCAGGACCGGCACCTGCTGGGCGCGGCCTGCCTCGCGGAGCAGCTCCAGGGCCGCCTCGCGTCCGATGCCGGTGAAGCTGTCGAGCCGGGTGCGGTTGGCCTTCTCGTAGGATGACTTGAGAATGAAGCGGATGCCGCGTGCTTCGGTGAGGCTGCGCACGGCGGCTGCCACTTCGTGCAGCGTGTCGGCGTCTTCGATGGCGCAGGGGCCGGCAATGAGGAAAAACATGGCGCAGGGGATCATTCAGCCGGAAGGGAAGGGTCGGGCCGGGCTGCCGAGCGGAGCTTGGCGCCCAGGTAGCCGCCGTGATGGCGGCGCAGGAAGGCCTCCCGGTCGAATCCGGAAGCCTGCATGAGCAGCACCGTCAGGATATGGCCGATGACGTGCATGACGGTGATCGAGGTGGTGGGCGTGAGGCCGAGGGGGCAGACCTCCGGCGGATTGCCGGTGAGGAGGGTGACGGTTGCCAGCTGGGCCAGGGGGCTGTCCGGCTGGCTGGTAATGACAATAATAGGCAGGGGGCCGTGCAGCCGCAGGCTGAGCTCGGCCAGCTCCAGCAGCTCTCGGGTCTTGCCGGAGTTGGAGATCAGGAGGTACACATCGTGGGGATGCACCAGGCCGAGGTCGCCGTGCTGGGCTTCGCTGGGGTGGAGAAATACCGCCTGCGTGCCGGTGGAGGAGAAGGTGGAGGCCAGGCTGCCGGCCACCAGGCCTGCCTTGCCGATGCCGCTGGCGACGACCTTGCCGCCCGCGCCGGCCACCTGGGCCCGGATCAGGGCCGCAGCGGCGGCGTAGTCGTTTTCCGCCGGGATCTCCAGGACGGCCCGTGCCTCCGTTTCGAGCAGATGGGTGATCGTCGGATTCATCGCTGCAAAGGTAGGCAAGCGGCGGGAGATTCCGGCGCAGCGGCGCCTGCTCCCGCAGCCCGGAAAAATTCCCATCTTGCGGCATGGAAGCGCAGAATCCCTGGCAGACGCTGTCGAGCCGCCTGATCTACGAGAATGCCTGGATCGCCGTGACGGAGCATCAGGTGATCCGTCCGGACGGCCAGCCCGGCATTTACGGGACGGTGCATTTTCAGTCGGATGCGGTCGGCGTGGTGCCCTATGCCGACGGCTGGATCTGGCTGGTGGGGCAGTGGCGCTATCCGCTGGGCCGCTATGAATGGGAGATTCCCGAAGGCGGCAGCCCGCCCGGGGAGGACCCCGAAGCTACGGCCCGCCGCGAGCTGAAGGAGGAAACCGGCCTGGAAGCCGAGCAGCTCCGTCCCATCCTGGAGATGAACCTTTCCAATTCCGTCTCCGACGAATGGGGCATCGTGTACCTGGCCACGGGCCTGCGCCAGCGCGAAGCCGAGCCCGAAGGCACCGAAGTGCTCAGCATCCGCAAGGTCCGTCTCGAAGACGCGTACCGCGAGGTGGAGGCGCGCCAGATCCGGGACTCGCTCAGCGTGGCGGCGATCTACAAACTGATGCTCATGCGCGCTGCCGGGGAGCTGTGAAGGGCTTAATCCGGGGGGATCTTTCTGACGCGCTGTACCCAGCCTTTCCACCGGCCGGGGAGCTGCATGCCGATGAAAGGCTGGATTATTCGGAATACCGTATTCCGCTCATACGGGGCCGGACTTACCGGGGAAACCCTCGTCCGAAGCGGTGTGCTCACGGCACCTACGGCTCCTACAGTCAAGATGTTCGTAAACTGCCAGGCGGCGGAGAGACGCAGGAACAGGTCATTCTTGCCGATGTAGTCCTGCCTGATCCCGTTCAATCCGCTTAGTTGAACGTCTGCCACCCAGCCGATATCTGCCTGGGCGCGGAAGCCGCGGAGGGCAATCCGGTTACACGGATGGCCCTGAGACAACAGGTTCACCAGATCCCATGCGGCTCCTGTAGTGATTGAAGGCAGCCCCGCCTCCAACCCACTTGGTATGCTGGTATCCCAACTGTGCCTGAAAATTGAATGAGGAGGCTATATCAAACCATACAACGCCGCCTCCATCCGCTCCCACATACAGCCGCTGCCACAGCGGATATTCCTGTGCGGCAAGCGGCAGGGGGAGGAGAGGACCGTCATCGCCATCAGCAGGATAGCCGCCATCCGCATAGGCGGTGCAGGATGCGGGCAGTTTGCAGTCTTGGGATGCATGGCAGTCAGATTTATGTATTATATAAATATAGTACATGATTGTAATAGTTTGTGTTATTTTTTGTGTAGTATCGGCTGTCCGGGCAGCCGGGTTTTGGCGCTGACCGGATTTGCGCCGCTCCTGGAGCGCCGCATCCCATTGCTGCAACAGGGGTGTTTCCCGGAGATTCTTGATGCGCTGCCTGTTGCTGATGGCAAAACCTGTTTTTTAGCTTGTGTTCATGCGGACGCGGGCTGCCGCATGCGCGATCCGATCGGCAGGGAGGGCATGCTGAATACATGCCGGGCCGGAACCCGCTTCAGCGCCGATGCTTGCAAGCGCATGGGTGCAGGGCATGGCAGGCCGGATTGTATTCGGCGCACATGTCGTGTTGTGTCGAATATTGAAAATTCCGACTACGGGCAATATGATCGCCGGCGGCGCAGTCGGCATGGAGCTCATGCCGTCCATGCTGCATCGTTCACTGGGGCAGCTGATAGGGCTGCGCGAGGGGATGAAATGCCTGCCAGCTGTGCCAGTATTCCTGATGGGCGCGGATCCGCTTCAGGTCATGTCCATTTCCGTTGAGCGCCCTTCCCATAAAATCATAGGCATTTTCCCCGCTTTTGATGGTGTCGTGTACGAGTGTAAAGGTCTGGTCTGCTGTAATTCGTTCCAGCACAACAAAGCTGGCACTGTCTTCCGACAGGATTACCGCGATCGGTTTGCCCTGCAGAACATCATATAGCATACGTTCTTTCATCAGCAGGTTCCAGTCGTAGGCCTTGCTTGTGCCGTCTGCATCTACCCCGATGATCCATGACTTTGCCTGCCAGGAGGCTGTATCCCGGCGGGTGAGCCTGCCGGTCAGCCTGCCCGCTTCGTAGGTCCGCATACTGTCGTATTCTGCCTGAAAGCGATGGTCCGGCTGCATGATCAAGGTGTTGGGATACAGTGCGATCCATGTGGCGAGGGTCGTCTGTGCGGATGGAAATTCAGGCAGCCGGCTGCCTTTGGAAGGCCCGGCAACGGCTTCGCCGGTGGCTTGACGCCACCAGCTGCCGGTGCTTTTGTCTTCAAACATTGCGTTGAAACGGTCCATTCCCACCAGACGGAACTCATCGATTCGGCCCTGTACCACCGGCTCAAAAATCCGGCCGGTGCGGCATACGGTGCAGTAGGTCACCATAATCGGCTTGCCGCCGATGCTGTCCCGGATCTGATGGTGGTATCCCAGATATTGAATAGGATATGCTTTGGCCTGTCCTTCGTATTCAACACCCAGGACAAGCCTGTCCGGGTCAACCAGATTTTCGACTGTATCCTTCATGGATAAGGTTTCGGGCTGATAAAACATCGTATCGGCTGCCATGGAAAAGTTGGCCGCATAGACGGTTCCTGCCAGCACGATCAGCAAAACAGGCGGGATCCATTTTTTTGCAAACGACGATGAGGCATAGCCGATGACGATCATCAGCGCAAAGCCGGCTCTCCAAACCCAGCGCCAGGTGTGCAGGGCATATGCGATATCAATGCTGTCGATCTCCTGGCTGCCGCCGGGCATCGGCATGATGAAATACACATTGGCTGCCTCGAAGAGCATCAAACCGATTAGACCCAGGTAGAAGAGCTTTTTCATAGGATTTGTCCGGCTGGAAGACGTGTGCAGGCGGAAGGTCTGACAGACTGAAAGCACAAGCATGAAACCCTGCGCTGCCGCGGGGATGCAATGACTTTATGTATAGCTGCTGTTTTTGAGCGCATCGTAGCCCTGCTCAGGCCTGTAATATCCTTTTTCTTTTAATCGTTGCGCCATCCCGGCATAATACGCAGGATCAGCCGGGGCGAACGTGCCCAGGCCATCCACATAGCGGTTGTAAAAGCAGAACAAGGCGGCAATCATGACCGTGTCGTGGAGCTCCGGATCGGTTGCTCCGTGCTGCCTCGCAGCCGCGATTGAGTCGGCTGTAACGTGCTTGCCGCTCTGCTGTACTTGAAGCGCAATGGTCAGCAGGGCTTTCATTTTATCGCCGATCGGGGCCGTGCGCATGTCGGCCCTGACTGCATCGGTAACCTGGCTGTCCCCGTAGTATGCATCAGCGGCAGCTGCATGGGACCGGGTGCAGTAGACACACCCGTTTCGGTTTGAAACGGCCATGGCGATCAGCTCTCGCTCTGCCTCGGTCAGGGTGCTGGCACCCCGCAGCAGGCGCTGCGTAAGCTCCCGCAGCGGCATGGCTGTATCTGTGCGATATTCCAGCAGGCCTGTAACGCCTGGCAAGTGTTCTTCCAGCTCGATGTAAGCCATGGTACAGCAGTTGATTCGGCATAAGTTGCCATGAAATAATGAATATCCCGGGGAAAATTCAATTGGGCATGGTCTGAAATTGCGCAGGGTTTTCGGGGCATCCTGCATTCCTGCGCCGGGGGGGGCAGGATTGGGTCTGCTGTGCATACCCGGATTGCTTGTCCGATGGCGCTGCCCGGTCGAATCGGATGTGTTTTGTTGCCATGCCGATCGGGATTGGAGCCAGAAGCGGGAAACTGCCGCTATTCAAGCCCGATTCTAAGATACGCACGTCTGCGGTGTTTTGCAAGGTGCAAGCGGAGCTGGATGCGTGATCAGGGCGTTGCCTTGACGGGTCTGAGGAGGGAAGAGGAGCGTGCTGCTATGCTGCGGGCGCAGCTGATGGGAAGCGCCCCTCACCCCAGCTCCGCATTCGGGTCCCAGAAGCGCGCCTCGAAGTCCTGCACCCGGTCCTGGACCACGGTCACGCCTTCGGCGGCGAGCAGGGCCTCCATGGGGCGTTCGGGCGGGAAGTGGACCTTGCCGCTGAGCAGGCCCAGCCGGTTCACCACGCGGTGCGCAGGCACATCCGGCTCGCCGAAGCTGCTGTTGAGCGCATAGCCCACCATGCGCGAGGCGCCCGCTGCGCCCAGGTAGCGCGCAATGGCGCCGTACGTGCTCACCCGCCCCGGCGGGATCAGCCGCACCACATCGTACACATCCCGGTAGAAGTCATTCCGCCGGATGCGGGCCTGTTCCGGTTCGTGGTTCATCCCATACCTCCGTTTTATGAATCAGCAGCAGGTTGAGCCAGAACATCGCGCCCACCTTGTCCACTTCGATCATTTCATTGAGCAGGCTGTGCAGCAGGATCGTCACCAGGCTGAAGAGCGCGCCCAGCAGCACGGTGCGCCGCTCCGGGCTGCGCACGCGGTAGCCTAGCCGCACGGCCTTGAATGTCATATAGATACACAGCCCCAGAAACAGCAGCCCGCCCGGAAAGCCCTGCTCCGCAAAAGTCATCAGGAAGTAGTTGTGCGTAGTGGACTGCTCGGGGTTGTCGCTCACATAGGTGCGGAAGGCATCGTCGGCGTAGCGCTTGTACACCTGATTGAAGGTGCTGGGGCCGGAGCCGAAGAGCGGCATGTCCTGAATCATGTTTTTGGCCGCCACCCAGCGGTAGAAGCGCTCCATGCCGGAGATCTCCGTACCCTGGAAGGTCGCCTCCAGGTGCGCGCTGAAGTCGCCCTCGTGCCAGATCACATCCTGGTAGTTGGGGGCAAAGCGGTAGAAGCGGTTGTCCTGCACGAGCCAGCCGATGAGCAGGGCGCCGCCGAGCACCCCGGCGAGGAGCAGCTTGTCGAGCCATTTCCGCTGCAGCAGCAGGTACACCAGCGGCAGCGAGGCCGCCGCCAGCCAGGCGCCGCGCTTATATGAAAAGACGATGCCGAGCAGCAGCACCGCCAGGCCGGCGAGGATCAGGTACCATTGCAGGCTCTTGGGCGTGTACCAGCGCAGCGCGAACCAGCCCCAGGGCAGGAAGAGCACCAGCGTAGCCGAATAGATCACGCCGTTGGGGAAGAGGGGGAAGGCCACGCCATTGGCCTCCTCGAAGGAAAAGCCGCTGGCGGCATGGCGCAGGGTAATGCCCGCCGACACCAGCACCAGCGGGATGAAAAATGCCCAGAACAGGGTCCTGACCCGCTCCGGCCGGTCGAGGATGCGGTCGGCCATCCAGATGAAGGCTGCGAGGTACCAGAGCTTGGCCAGCAGGAACTTGGCCGAACGCGCCGGGTCGTGCGAGGTGACGGTCGTAAGCAGCGTCCAGAAGAGGAGGAGAAAGATCAGCAGGTGGAAGGGGTAGAGGCGGCTGCTGCCTGCAAACTGCCGGCCGGCGGCCAGGCTGATCAGAAATACTGCCAGCATGGTCAGCATCAGCGGCTCCGAGACCAGGTCCATGCTGAAGCCGCCGCCCAGTTCCACCTGGATGGAGCAGGGGATGGCAGCGATGAGCATCCAGAAGACGGGCCGGTAATCCTCCGCCAGCAGGAGCAGCAGCAAGGCGCCTGCGGGCAGGCCCAGCAGGACCGGCATGCGCAGGCGCAGGGCCAGCGCCACCGACCCGACCACGGTCAGGGCAAGGGCAGCGAGCAGCAGAAGCCGCCACCAACGGGCCGGTGCGGGCAGGGGTGCGCGCATGGCGGATCAGGCGGCAGGCTGCGGGCGCAGCGCAGTGAGGCGGTCGATGAGGACCGCGCCGAGGATGGATACAAGGCTGGAAATGAGCAGGGTGGCCGCCAGGATCACCCAGCGGACCGGCCGCGCCTTGCGGTCGGAGGGCTGCGCCAGCTCCGGAATCAGGAGGGTGCTGTAGGCGGTGCTGTTCATCGATTCGAGGTAATGCACCTTGTCGCGGGCATTTTTAAGGTCCAGGGCCAGCTGTTCGCAGACATCCTCCAGGGATTTGATGCGGTCCAGCCCTTCGCGGAAACGGGTGAGGTTCATCGGCGCGCCGGGGCTGTCGTTGAGCAGGGCGTCGAGGCGGGCCTGCTGGGCCTTGACCTCGGTCTGGGCCTGTGCGGCGCCGGCGGCGCCCTGGGCTTTCAGGTCCTGGTAACGGGCCCTGGCAGCGGCCAGATCGCCCTCCGCGATCAGGATCTGCTCGCTGAGCACCTCCGTCTGGGTCAGGGAGCGCAGCACATTGTAGCGGATGCGCATGCGGCGGAGGCTGTCGTTGTAGCGGGACATCTGATCCTGGAGGCGGATGAGGCTTTTCTGGTAGGCTTCCAGGATGGTGGCTTTATTCTCGTTGAGCATATCCTTGCTCAGTTCATCCGTCTTGTGCACAATCAGGTTGACAATGCTGGCTGCCCGCTGCGGGTCCACATCATAGGCCTCGATGGTCAGGCCGTTGCCGGCGCCGCGCACGGTGCGGACATTGCCGGCGAAAGTGCGCAGGGCATAAAATTTAGGCGAAGCGTCATTCGCTTTGTCCACCCCGTATACCGGCCAAAGATCGAGCGAGTCGATGACATACATCCGCACCCGCTCCGAATTGGCGATATTCTCGAGCCGCTCCACGTCTTTGGCGCCGCCGGAGAGGTAGATATTGGGCTCCTCGTGGAAGAGGTTGACCACATCGAAGCGCTCCGGGCTGGTGGGGTAGATGGTGACCGAGGCGAGGAATTCCGGCGGATAGAAGAAGGGCATCGTCAGGACGGCGGCGGTGACGCAGGCCAGGGCGACGGTTGCGGCGATATACCAGAAATACCTCCGCAGGGTATCCAGCACGTAGAGCAGGTTGAACGGATTGCCTTCGGCGGGAGCGGACATAGCAGCGGGGTTAGGTTCGGCGGGCAAAAATAGCAAGAATCACCGGATGAGCGCGTCCGTAAAAAAATCCCGGATGACGGCATCGGACATCAGCCAGCCTTCGGGGGTCATGGCATAGCCTTCGGCAGTCCGGGCCAGGACGCCGGCGGCCTGGCGGCGTTCAAGCTCCGGGGCAAAGCGGGCCTCCCAATCGGGGATCCAGTGCTGCAGGCGGCCGAGGGAGAGGCCCTGCGCGGTCCGGAGCCCGGTCATCACATATTCGTGGTAGCGGTCGAGGGGGCTGAGGGTTTCTTCCGATTCCAGGGCAGGCCTGCCGGCGGCCAGGGCCTGGAGGTAGCGGTAGTTGTGGGCGGCGTTCCAGCGGCGGCAGACACCGTCGTAGGAATGGGCGGAGGGGCCGATGCCGAGGTAGGGCTCGCCGGTCCAGTAGGCGGCATTGTGGCGGGACCGGAAGCCGGGCCGGGCGTAGTTGGAGAGTTCGTAGTGCTCGTAGCCGGCCTCGGCGAGGAGGCGGTGCGCGAGCAGGAACTGCTCGGCATAGGCCTGATCTTCAGGCAGGCGCACGCGGTCTTTGCGCAGCTGCCAGTGCAGGGCGGTCTGCGGCTCCGGGGTGAGGGCGTAGACGGAGAGGTGATCGGGCTGCAGGCGGAGGGCCTGTTCGAGGTTGCGCTGCCAGGCGGGCAGGTCCTGCCCGGGCAGGCCGAAGATGAGGTCGATGGAGAGGCTGGCGAAGCCGGCTTCGCGGGCGAGGGGGATGCAGGCGAGGGCCTGGCGGGCATCGTGGCTGCGGTTCATCCAGCGGAGGTCGGCGTCGCTGAAGGACTGGATGCCGATGCTGAGGCGGGTGAAGCCGATGCCTCGGAGGGCCCGGAGGGCATCGGGGTTCAGGTCGTCGGGGTTGGCTTCGAGGGTGTATTCGGTATCCGGGGCGAAGGTCCAGATGCTGCGGGCGGCATCGAGGAGGCGGGCCAGGTCTCCGGGCGGCAGGAGGCTGGGGGTGCCGCCGCCGAAGTAGCAGGTGGAGAGGGGGCCTGCGAGTTCGGAGCTGCGCAGGCGCAGCTCGGCGTCCAGGGCTTCCGTCATCTCGTGCCTGCGCCGGAGGCTGGTGGAGAAGTGGAAGTCGCAGTAGGTGCAGGCCTTTCGGCAGAAGGGGATATGGAAGTAGAGGCCGGGCATGGAGGAGATTCGGGGTGCAAGGTACGGAGGGATTGGGAATGATGCGGCGGCGTTCCGCCGGGGCTTTCGCCGGACTGCCCGCCTCCCGCCCCGCAGACGAAGTCCGGCGCATCGGCACATGCATGGGCCGGGGCGGATTTCGGAGGGCGCGCGGGCCTGCGGGTAATCCGCCCCGGCCAGGGCAAGCGCAGCGCCGGACTACCCGCATCCCCGCCCCGCAGACGAAGTCCGGCACATCCCATCTCCCGGCTTCCTGCTTGCTACCGGATACTCCCCCGCAGAAAACCTGTGCCTTCGCCTTGCATCTTGCACCGCACCCCCTATATTTATCCGTTCAACACCGAAATACTACTACATCCAATGGCAGACATGGAGTTTGATGCGATTGTGGTGGGTTCCGGCATCAGCGGCGGCTGGGCAGCCAAGGAACTCTGTGAGAAGGGGCTGAAAGTAATCATGCTCGAACGCGGCAAAAACGTCGAGCACGTCAAGGATTACAAAAATGCCATGAAAGGCCCCTGGGAATTCCCCCACCGGGGCACCCGGACCCAGCAGATGATCGAGGACTACCCCGTCCTCAAGCGCGATTACCCCCTCAGCGAACGCAACCTCGACTGGTGGGCCAGCGACAAAGACTGCCCCTACACCGAGGTCAAGCGCTTCGACTGGTTCCGCGGCTATCAGGTCGGCGGGCGCTCCCTCCTCTGGGGCCGCCAGAGCTACCGCCTGAGCGACTTCGACTTCGAGGCCAATGCCCGCGACGGCATCGCCATCGACTGGCCCATCCGCTACAAGGACATCGCCCCCTGGTACGACTACGTCGAGCGCTTCGCCGGCGTCAGCGGCAACCGCGACGGCCTGCCCCAGCTGCCCGACGGCCAGTTCCTTCCCCCCATGGACATGAACTGCGTGGAGCGCGACGGCGCCGCCCGCATGCAGCAGGTCTTCAAAGGCAAGCGCCACATGATCATCGGGCGCACCGCCCACGTGACCGCCCCCCTCGAAGGCCAGAGCCGCGGCCTCTGCCAGGCCCGCAACAAATGCTCCCTCGGCTGCCCCTTCGGCGCCTATTTCAGCACCCAGTCCTCCACCCTGCCCGCGGCCATGGCCACCGGCAACCTCACCGTGCGCCCCTGGAGCATCGTCACGCAGGTGCTCTACGACAAAGACACCAAGCGCGCCACCGGGGTGGAAATACTCGATGCCGAGACCAACCAGACCTACGTCTACAAGGCCAAGATCATCTTCCTCAACGCCTCCACCATCAATACGGCCTGGATCCTCATGAACTCCGCCACCGACGTGTGGCCCGGAGGCCTGGGCAGCAGCAGCGGCGAGCTGGGCCACAACCTGATGGACCACCACCTCGGCGTGCGCGCCGGCGGCTGGGTCGAGGGCTATGAGGACCAGTACTACCACGGCCGCCGCCCCAACGGCATTTACATCCCCCGCTTCCGCAACCTCTTCGGCGACAAGCGCTCCTACCTGCGCGGCTTCGGCTACCAGGGCGCAGCCAGCCGCGAAGGCTGGAACCGCGAGGTGGCCGAGTACAGCATCGGCGCCGAACTCAAAGAAGCCCTCACCGAGCCCGGCCGCTGGACCGTCGGCATGGGCGGCTTCGGCGAAATCCTGCCCTACCACGAAAATAAAGTCACCCTCGACAAGACCCGCACCGACAAGTGGGGGCTCAATGTGGTCGCCATCGACTGCGAACTGAAGGAAAACGAGCGGGCCATGCGCAAAGACATGCTCCAGGACGCCATCGAAATGCTCGAGGCCATCGGCGTCAAGGACGTCAAAGGCGTCGACGGCGACGGCACCCCCGGACGCGGCATCCACGAAATGGGCACCGCCCGCATGGGCAACGATCCCAAAACCTCCGTGCTCAACAAGTGGAACCAAGTCTGGGATGCGCCCAACGTGTTCGTCACCGACGGTTCCTTCATGGTCTCCGGCGGCTGCCAGAACCCCTCGCTCACCTACATGGCCTTCACGGCCCGCGCGGCCAACTATGCCGTCGAAGAACTCAAAAAGATGAATCTCTGATCACCCTGATTCCTGCAAGCGATGACCAGAAGAGACGCCCTTGCGCGCGTATCCCTCATACTCGGCGGCACCCTCGTCGGCGCCGAAGCCTTCCTCAGCGGCTGCCAGCCTGCCAAGCCGCCGCTTTCCTCCACCGAATTCAATGAGACCACGGTCGCCTTTCTCGACGAGGTCGGCGAGACCATCATCCCCACGACGGCCTCCTCGCCGGGCGCCAAAGCTGCACAGATCGGCGAATTCATGAAGACCATCGTCACCGACTGCTACGAAGCCGACGACCAGCAGGTCTTCATGGCCGGCATCGGCAAGCTGGAAGAGGCTGCCAAGCTGAAATACGCCGGCAAATCCTTCGTGGACCTGGACGATGCAGCGAAAAAAGAGCTGCTGACCGGCCTGGATGCCGAGGCCAAGGCCTACGACAAGGCCAAGACCGACCCGCAGGCACCGGCGCACTATTTCAGCATGATGAAGCAGCTGACCCTCTGGGGCTATTTCACCTCCGAAATCGGCTCCAACCAGGCCCTGCGCTACCTGGAGGTGCCTGGCCCCTACCAGGGCTGCATCCCGTATACGAAAGGCGACCGCGCCTGGGCCCAGGCCTGAGCGATACAACCTGGCATGGATGCGCAGCGGCCCCGTTCCGCTGCGCATCCGGCGTTTTGGGGGGCGGCAGGACCGCGGAGCGGGAGGCGGATGTGCGCAACAGTCCGCATGGTGCCCGGCATGATCCATGCGGGCAGCACGATGTTTCTGCTTTGTGTCGCCGGAGTGAACGAGTTTTGCGGCACCATTGCCGGCTGGGCCGGAGTGATCGCCGGAGCGGCCACCGGGCTGGGGATCTGGGCCTGGGACCGGCCTTTTTCGCGGGCATTCCGTTCCGGAGGCAGTGCGGGGGAATGACAGATGCTGAACAAATCGCGCAGGCATTTTGCGCGGGCGGGCGGAGCGGGCCGAATTCCGTGCACACGTTTTCTTTGATCGATTGCGGCGGCGGAGCGCAGGGCCCGGGCGGATGGAGGCCAGCGCCGGAGGATTAAGATGCGCACAAAATATTGATGGTTAAACACGTATAAGTTCTTGATATTTGACGTAACAGGCGCTTTAGGTTTTGATCAAATTAAACAATTAGTCAATGTAAAGTTATAAAGTAAATATTGCATTGATACAATCAGCGGCTGCTGCCGGGAGCCGCTTTCGTAAACGTTTACAGTCGGCGGGTCCGGACTTTGGGGAATTCCGGAATATTCCTATCTTTCACCAAAGGATTCTTCTTACTACGCTTTTAACTACTCGTATCTATGGGCAAACACAAACTTACCCGTCCTATTCGTATGTATCCAAGACCGGGGTGGCAGGCACTGCTGCTCGGTCTGATGATGGTAATTTCCGCGCAGGCAGCTTTTTCGCAGACCCGTAAAGTCAGCGGCACCGTGCTGGGCAAGGATAATGACCCGCTCGTAGGGGCGTCGGTCATTGTGAAGGAGACACAGATCGGCGCACTGACCAATGAGCGGGGCGAGTTTTCGCTCGACGTGCCGGCGGGCCGCAATGTGCTGACCATTTCGTATCTGGGATATGCCACGCAGGATGTGACGGTCGACGGCAGCAATGCTGTGAGCGTCGTGATGACGGAGAGCGTATCCTCGCTGGATGAAGTGGTGGTGGTGGCCTACGGCTCGCAGCGGAAGGTGACCGTGACCGGGGCCGTGACCGCCGTGGCGGGCCGCGATCTGGTGCAGTCGCCTGCTGTGGATATCTCCAACTCGCTGGCAGGCCGCCTGCCGGGCGTGGTGGTGATCCAGACGAGCGCCGAGCCTGGCTACGACGGCGCCAGCATCAACATCCGCGGCATCAACACCCTGGGCAACAGCAGCCCGCTGGTGGTCATCGACGGGATTCCCGACCGCGACGGCGGCCTCGGCCGTCTGGCACCCCAGGACATCGAGTCGATCTCCGTGCTGAAAGACGCTTCGGCTGCCATCTACGGCGCCCGCGCCGCCAACGGCGCCATCCTTGTGACCACCCGCCGCGGCAAAACCGGCAAACCGAGGATCAGCTACGACTTCAACAAAGGCTGGTCCCAGCCCACCCGCGTGCCGGCCATGTCCGACGCCGTGGAGTACGCCAACATCATGAACGAGCTGCCGATCTACCGCACCATTCCGCAGTCGGAGTGGCAGGCTGCCTGGCAGTCGATCAAGACCACCGGGGTCTACGACTCCCCGACCCCCGGCGTGCAGACCCTGAGCGCCAACTACAGCCCGGACGCCGTCCGGAAGCACGGCGACGGCTCCGATCCGTGGGGCTTCCCCAACACCGACTGGTTCGACGGCTCGTTCCGCAACTGGGCACCGCAGGACCGCCACAACCTCCAGATGAGCGGCGGCACCGAAAATGTGCGCTACATGGCATCCCTCGGCTACATCTTCCAGGATGCCATCTACAACAACTCGGCGACGTTCTACCGCCAGTACAACATGCGGGTGAACCTCGATGCCCGGGTCAATCCCTACATCAACACCAACCTGGGCGTGCTGCTGCGCCGCGAGGACCGCAACTTCCCCACTGAATCCGCCGGCGCCATCTTCCGGATGCTCATGCGGGGCCGCCCCACCGAGCCGCAGGTATGGCCCAACGGCCTGCCCGGCCCTGACATCGAAAACGGCCAGAACCCCTACGTGATCACCACCAGCGCCACCGGCTACATCAAGGATCCGACGGATTACATCCAGATCAACGGCGGCGTGGACATCACCAACCCCTGGATCAAAGGCCTGAAGCTCACCCTGAGCGGTGCGGTGGACAAGAACAGCCGCCTCTCGAAGACCTGGCAGACGCCCTGGACGCTCTACTACTGGGACCGCATTTCCCGCGACCAGAACGGCGAGCCCATCCTCAACGGCGCCGTGCGCTCCAACTTCACCGACCCGCGCCTGACGATGTCCTACAGCTCCGTGCTGAACTACAACCTCACCGCGCTGCTGACCTACGACCGCAGCTTCGGCGACCACAACATCAGCGCACTGGCCGGTGCTACGCAGGAGCGGTTTACGGGCGAAAACTTCTTCGCCTTCCGCCGCAACTACATCTCCACTGCGGTGGACCAGCTCTTTGCCGGCGGAACTGAGTTCCAGAATACGGGCGGCAGCGCCTACGAGCGCGCACGCCAGGGCTACTACGGACGTCTGCAGTACAACTTCCAGGAGAAGTACCTCGCCGAATTCATCTGGCGCTACGACGGCTCCTACATCTTCCCGCAGGACAGCCGCTTCGGCTTCTTCCCGGGCCTGCTGCTGGGCTGGAACGTGTCCAACGAGTCCTTCTTCAACGTGCCCGGCGTCGATTACCTGAAGCTGCGCGGCTCCTACGGCCAGATGGGCAACGACCAGGTGTTCTACAACGGCGCCCTCCAGGAGTACGCATTCCTCTCCACCTTCGCCTTCGGCAACTACCCGATCGGCGGCGCGGTGGTCAACACCCTGTTTGAAACCGTGCTGGCCAACCCCAACTTCACCTGGGAGCGCGCCAACAACCTCAACGTGGGCATGGATGCTACCTTCCTCAAGGGCCGCATCGACCTGACGCTGGAGTACTTCTACAACCGCCGCAACCAGATCCTGATCCAGAAGACCGGCTCTACGCCTGCTTCCTCCGGCATCAGCTCGCTCCTGCCGCCGACCAACGAAGGCCAGGTGGACAACCGCGGCTTCGAGTTCAACCTCGGATTCAACTCCAGCGCGAGCAGCAAGGTGCGCTTCCGCTTCGGCGTCAACGGCGGCTACGCCAAGAACACGGTGGTGTTCATGGACGAAGTTCCCGGCGCGCCTGAATATCAGTTCCAGGAAGGCAAACCTATTGGCGCGTTTCTGGTTTACCTCTCCGACGGCGTGTTCAGGGATCAGGCTGAGATCGAAGCCAATACTATCGATTACAGCGGTGTGACCTCCAACCTCCTGCCCGGCGATATGAAGTTTGTGGACTACAACGAAGATGGCAAGATCGATGCCGACGACCAGGTCCGGATCGACGACAACGGCTTCCCGACGTTCAACTTCGGCGCCAACCTCCTGCTGCAGGTGGGCAACTTCGACCTCACCGCACTGCTCCAGGGCGCTACGGGCGCTTCGCTCCGCATCCAGACGGAATCCGGCGACATCGGCAACTTCCTCCAGTACAGCCATGACAACCGCTGGTCCATCGACAATCCGAGCAGCGAGCATCCCCGCCTGGCCAGCCGCGGCGACACCTACTTCACCGGCGGCAACTTCGGCAACAACACCTACTACCTGTTCAGCAAAAACTACATCCGCCTCAAGAACATCGAGATCGGCTACACGCTGCCTGCCAGCATCACCCAGCGGGTGAAGAACGTAGGCCTGCGGGTGTATGTCAATGCCCTGAACCTGCTGACGCTGGACGCCAACGGCATCTTCGACCCCGAAGCCACCAACGGCGCCGGCACCTTCTATCCGCAGTCGCGGATCATCAACACCGGCTTTAACCTGACGTTCTAAGCATACCAAGCAATGAAGAATCGTACTGCACTGTTGGGAGTGGCGCTGACTGTATTGCTGACGCAAACGTCCTGCGACCCGGATTTCCTCAATACCCGTCCGCTGGACCGGATCTCCAGCGATGCTACCTGGGCCGACGGCCCCCTGTCTCAGGCCTTTATCTTCAACGTCTATTCCTTCCTGGGATACGGCGGCTTTGAGGAACAAGGGCTGGCAGCCATCACCGACGAGGCGATGTTCACCCACGCCGGGCGGAACATCAACACCTTCACCGAAGGCGCTGAAACCCCGGCCAACCTCGCCTGGATCAGCGGCACCTACGAGTGGGGCCGCATGTACCTGGCCATCCGCCAGGCCAACATGGCCATCGAGAACCTGCCTGTGGCAACCTTCTCCGATACCCAGCTCCGCGACCGCCTGCTCGGCGAGGCCTATTTCCTCCGGGCCTACTACTACCACCAGCTCCTGCGCTATTACGGCAGCTTCCCCATCATCGATAAGACCTATTCGCTGAATGAGGACTACACCGTGGCCCGCAATACCTTCGAGGAGTGTGTGAACTTCATCGTCGGCGACCTCGACCGCGCTGCCGGCCTGCTCGACGGCAAGGCTCAGACGGATGGCCGCGCCAGCGATGCGTCTGCACTGGCCCTCAAAGCGCGTGTGCTGCTCTACGCTGCCAGTGACCTGCGCCATGGCCCGACGGCTTCCGCCAAGTCTTCCGTACTGGCTGGCTACCCGAACCTGGAGCTCGTCGCCTATACCGGCGGTGACCGCGCTGCCCGCTGGCAGGCTGCCAAGCAGGCCGCCAAGGCTGTGCTGGACATTACCTCCGGCTACAAGATGGACCTGACGGCTCCGGTATCGCCCGATGAAGGCCGCGCCAACTACAACGCCATCGCCATGGGCGGCAAGAGCAAGGTGGCCGATGCCGCTGCTGCGGTGGAACTGATCTTCCAGCGCTCGCACTCGGCCGAGTACACCGTGGAAAGCAACTGGCCCCTCGGCGGCCTCCACTACGGGATCAACAACGGCCCCAACGGCTACAACAACTGGGCCGGCAATACCCCGATCCAGCAGATGGTGGACGATTATGAGATGATGGACGGCTCCAAGTTCGACTGGAGCAATCCGGCTCATGCCGCAGCACCCTACACCGACCGCGATCCGCGCTTCTATGCCTCCGTGATGTACGACGGCGCTACCTGGAAGCCCCGGCCTCCGGCACAGCGGGCCCTCGACCCGGTCAACCAGATCCAGACCGGCTACTATGACGACGGCGCCGGCGGCGTGATCAACGGCATCGATACCCGCGAGTCTCCCATCGAAAACTGGAACGGCAGCCGCACCCACTATTACACCCGGAAATTCATCGATCCGGATCCCGCCCTGCCCGACAACCAGTCCAATACCCAGATCATTCCCTGGCCCTTCATCCGCTACACCGAAATGGTGCTCAACTACGTGGAGGCCTGCATCGAACTGGGCGAAGAGGCAGAAGCCCGCAACTGGCTCAACAAGATCCGCTTCCGCGCAGGCATGCCCGCAATCAACGATGCCGGCAACGACCTCCGCGAACGCTACCGCAACGAGCGCCGCATCGAGCTGGCTTATGAGGAGCACCGCTACCACGATGCCCGCCGCTGGATGATCGCGCCCACCACCCTGGGACGCGGCATCAAGTCCATCGACATCCAGGCCCGCCTCAAGCCCGGCCAGACGCCGCATGTGCCTTACCGCTACGATCCGTCCAAGTACGACTATACCTATGCCCCGGTGAACAACACCGAGAACGAAAACCGTACCTGGAACGACAAGATGTACTACCGGCCCATCAGCCGCGACGAAATCAACCGGAACGATCTGCTCGTCCAGAATCCCGGCTACTGATGCGTGCCTGATGTGTCATGAAACAAGACGCGGATCCCCGGCATTGCCGGGGATCTTTTTTCCTGTATCTTCATCCCCATGCGAACCGCATTTCCGATGATGCGCCGTTGGGCGCTGCCCGTCCTCCTGCTCTGGGGCTGCGGCGGAACCTCCGATCCTCCTGCCGGCCCGCAGCCTGCCGCTGCCCCGCCGGCCAAGCCGCTCTTCACGCTGCTTTCCCCTGCCGAGACGCAGATTCATTTTCAGAATACCCTCACCGAGGGTCCGAATACCAATGTGCTCGTCTATGAGTACTTCTACAACGGCGGCGGCGTAGCCGCAGGCGATTTCAACGGCGACGGCCTGACGGATCTCTACTTCACCGCCAATATGGAGTCCAACCGCCTGTATCTCAATCAGGGCGGAATGAAATTCCGCGAAGTGGCCGAAGCCTCCGGCACAGCGGGCCGTCCCGGCCCCTGGAAGACCGGCGTCACCCTCGTGGACCTCAACGGCGACCGGCGCCTGGATCTGTATGTCTCCTACTCCGGCATGCTGCCCGATCCCAAGCGCGCCAACCAGCTTTTCATCAACCAGGGCAACGACGCCCAGGGCATCCCCCGCTTCGAGGAACAGGCCGAAGCCTGGGGCATCGCCGGCACAGCCTTCAGCAATCAGGCCTACTTCTTCGACTACGACCGCGACGGCGATCTGGACATGCTCCAGCTCAACCACAGCCCCAAGTCGCTGCCCGTGCTCGACGATGTGCTCAATGCCAGCCTCCTGCGCCAGGACGACCCGCAGCAGGGCCTGCGCCTCTTCCGGCAGCAGAACGGGAAATTCACCGATGTGACGCAGGCCGCAGGCCTGCAGGGCTCGCCGCTCTCCTATGGCCTCGGCCTCGGCATCGCCGACCTGAACCGCGACGGCTGGCCCGATTTCTATGTGTCCAACGACTACGCCGTCCCCGATTACCTCTACCTCAACCAGCAAAACGGGAAATTCAGCAACCGGCTCGCCGAGCAGACCGGCCATACGAGCCAGTTTTCGATGGGCAACGACATCGCAGATGTCAACAACGACGCATGGCCCGACATCGTCACCCTGGACATGCTGCCCGAAGACAACCGCCGCCAGAAGCTGCTCCTCGCTCCTGACAATTACAACAAATTCGACCTCAATGTGCGCAGCGGGTTCCACTACCAGTTCATGCGCAACATGCTCCAGCTCAACAACGGCGACGGCAGCTTCAGCGAAACCGGCCAGCTCGCCGGAATCTCCAATACCGACTGGAGCTGGGCGGCCCTGCTCGCCGACTACGACAACGATGGCTGGAAAGACCTCTTCGTCACCAACGGCTATACCCGCGATTACACCAACCTCGACTTTATCCACTACATGGGGAGCTTCACGCAGGCCAGGGGCCGCCTCCTGCGCGAGGATGTGCTGCAGCTGGTCCAGCGCATGCCCGCCTCCAATGTGGTCAACTATATCTTCTCCAGCCGCGACGGCCTGACCTTCGCCGACCGCACCCGCGACTGGGGCATGCAGCGCCCCTCCAACAGCAACGGCGCCGCCTGGGCCGACCTCGACAACGACGGGGACCTCGACCTGATCGTCAACAATATCAACCAGCCTGCCTTTCTCTACCGCAATGAAGCCCGCAGCCTCGCACCGCACCATTACCTGCAGGTCGGGCTCGAGGGCGAGGGGCTCAACACCCTCGGCATCGGCGCGGTGGTGACGGTCTATGCCGGCGGCGCGGCGCGGACGGCCGAGCAGTATCCTGCCCGGGGCTACCTCTCGGCGGTGGAGCCGGTGCTGCACTTCGGGCTGGGGGAGGCCGCGCAGATCGATTCGCTGCTTGTGGCATGGCCGGACGGAAAACGCCAGCGGCTCGGCCCGCAGCCTGCCGATCAGCGCATTACGCTCCGGCAGGCCGATGCCCGCCCGGGCCGGAGCAGCCTGCCCGCTGTGCAGGCGCTCTTCCGCGAAGTGCCCGCCCCGGCCGCACATACACAGGCAAAAACGGAGGTCCGCGACTTCAACCGCCAGTCCCTGCTCATCTGCGAGCTGTCCTTCACCGGCCCCTGCATGGCGCAGGGCGATGTGAACGGCGACGGGCGCGAAGACCTGCTCATCGGCGGCGCAGCAGGGCAGGCCCTTGCCCTGTACCTCCAGCAGCCCGGCGGGCGCTTCAGCCCCCGTCCGGTGCCGGCCTTCGAGGCAGACAAGGCCTGCGCAGACGCAGCTTTGGCGCTCTTCGATGCCAATGGCGACGGCCATCCCGATCTCTACGCCGCCAGCGGCGGCTACCACCAGTTTGCCCCGGACGATCCGCTGCTGCAGGACCGCCTCTACCTCAACGACGGCAAGGGCAATTTTGCCCGCGCAGCGGAAGCCCTGCCTGCCTGGCAGGCCAGCAAGGGCTGCGTCGCCGCAGGCGACGCCAACGGCGACGGCCGCCCCGACCTCTTCGTCGGCGGGCGCGTGGTGCCGGGCCGCTATCCCGAACCGCCGCGCAGCGCCCTGCTCATCAACGACGGCCAGGGCCGCTTCACCGACCAGACGGATCAGCTGGCGCCCGCCCTGCGCTCGCCGGGCATGGTCACCGCGGCGGCCTGGGCCGATCTGGACGGGAATGGCGCCGCAGAACTGATCCTGGCCGGCGAATGGATGCCCGTTCTGGTCTTTTCGCCCGCAAACGGCAGGCTCGAAGACCACAGCGCCCGCTATTTCAGCCAGGAATACCGGGGCTGGTGGAACAGCCTGCAGGTAGCCGACGTGAACCAGGACCGGCGTCCGGATCTGCTGCTGGGCAACGCAGGGCAGAACCTGCAGTTCCGCGCATCGGCGCAGCAGCCGGCGGAGCTCTACTACCGCGACTTCGACGGCAACGGATCTGTCGATCCGATCTTCTGCACCTATGTCCAGGGCGTCCGCTACCCCTATGTGACGCGGGACGAGCTGCTGGGGCAGATCGGCTCCATGCGCCAGCGTTTCAGCAGCTACGAAAGCTACGCAGATGCGACACTGGAAACCATCTTCGGTGCCGAGGCGCTGGGGCAGGCCGGGCATCTGACGGCCAATCATCTGGCTACCAGCCTGTTTCTGAACCAGGGCGCGGCGCCCTTCGCGCTGGCGGAACTGCCTGTGCAGGCGCAGTACGCGCCCGTGCACGCATCCGAGGTGCTGGACGCCAACAGCGACGGCCATCCCGATCTGCTGCTCTGCGGCAACAGCCGGCATTTCAAGCTGCGGCTCGGCTATGCGGACGCCAACTACGGCGTGCTGCTGCTCGGCGACGGGCAGGGCGGGTTCCGCTACCTGCCGCAGCGCGAGTCGGGGCTCCGGCTCCGGGGCGAGGTGCGCAGCATCCGCCGTGTCGGCCAGACCCTGCTCTTTGGGATTCAGGAAGGGCCTGTACGGGCCTATCAGCTTCAGCGCCAGCCTTTATGAAGCGGTTCCGCCTCCTCTGTGCCATCTGGACCGCGCTGGCCGCCTGGAGCGGCTGCAGCGCGCCGCCGCGCGACTACCGCCCGCAGGACCTTGCCGAGGCCTGGGGCAGGATGACGCTCTACCTCCTGCGCGCCACGCCGTCCAATTCGCCTACCTTCGCCTCGCGGACGCTGGGCTACATCGGGGTGGCGCAATACGAGGCGGTGGTGCATGGCGCGCCCGGCTGGCGCTCGCTGGCCGGCCAGCTCAACGGGCTGGACAGCCTGCCGGCACCGGAGCCGGGCACTGCCTACGACTGGAATGTGGCCTACAACGCTGCCCACGCGGAGATCCTGCGCAGCCTCTACATCCAGGCGCCGGATACCAGCCGCCGCAGGATCGACTCGCTGGAGGGGCTGATGCACCGGTATTTCACGGCGCGCAGCGGCGATACGGCGCTTGCGGCGCGCTCGGCGGCCTATGGCCGGGCGGTGGCGGGGGCGGTCTTCGACTGGTCGCAGCACGACGGCGGGCACCGGGGCTACCTCCGCAATTTCGACAAGACCTTTACCGGGCCGCTGCGCCCGGGCTCCTGGCGGCCTCCGCTGTATGCGCAGTCGTTCAGCCACCATCCCCTGCACCCCTACTGGGGCCAGAACCGCACCTTCCTGGCGGCCAATTCGGCCCTGCCCGTGCCGCCCATGATTCCCTACGACACCGCGCGGCAGTCGGCCTACTACCAGCAGTACCTGCAAGTGTATGAGAAGGAGCGCAGCCTGACGCAGGAGGAGAAGGAAATTGCGCTCTGGTGGGGCGATGATCCGGGAGAGACCTTCACCCCGGCGGGGCATTCGTATTACCTGGCGACTGCCGCCCTGCGCAAGACGCAGCCGGAGCTGATTGTATGGGCCGGGACCTATGCGCGGGTGGGCATGGCCGTTGCGGATGCGTTCATCCTGTGCTGGCGGTGGAAGTACCATTATTTTTCGGAGCGGCCCAATACCTTCATTCCGCAGCATATCGACCCGCAATGGGAGTCGTTCTGGCCTGATCCGCCCTTTCCGGCCTTTCCGTCGGGGCATGCGATCCAATCGGCGGCAGCAGCGGTGGTGCTGGAGGATGTATTCGGGAAGTCCTTTGCCTTCACGGACAGCGCCCATGCGGGCCGCAAGCGCGACGCGCTGCGCGACACCGACTTCAAGCCGCGGCGCTTCAGCTCCTTCTGGGAGGTCGCGGTCGAGACCGCCAACTCGCGCTTTTACGGCGGCATCCACACCCCCCAGGACAACCAGGCGGGCCAGGACGCAGGCGTAGCGATCGGGCGGCAGGTGAACGGGCTGCGGTGGCGGGAGTAATGCGCGATGCTGCGGGCCATGTCCAATTGCGAACGCACTGCGTACACAATTGAGCTGGACGCACTGCCGCACGCTGATCCGGGTAAAAAATCCCGATACACAGGAATGTTACATCGCCGAAGCGACCGAAAACAACTGGTCGGGCCGGCAGCTGGAGCGGGGCAGCTTGCCTAAGCGGTGCGGAAAGAAATCGGGAAACGGGACCGCAGTGCCTGATGCCTGCAGCCCTGTCCGCAGACGTGTCTGCGCAGGAAGCAGGGGGCCTTCAGCAATGCCTCAGCCCGCCGCGCCAAAGCTGACATCTTCGAACAGCCGATCCATCGTTACCACCTGATCGATCTGCGCGCTGCCGGCAGGGCTGGGCGGATAGGTGGTGATCAGGGTATTGAACAACTGCTTCCGGGTGCCTGTAAGCGCACGGAACTTCTCGCGCCGCTGGCGCAGATATTCGGAGTAGGACGCTGTCAGCCGGAAATCATCGCTATAAAACTTGATTTCACAGAGATTGATGGCCCGGTCGGCCCGGTCGATGAGCAAATCAATCTGGAAGCTTTCACCCGCCGCCCCGCCTCTGTGCAGAAACGTGCTGATCTGGGTATGGATACCCGAAATGCCCAGGGCACGCTTGAGAGCTTCGGCATGCTGCAGGCAGATCGTCTCGAAGGCGTATCCGCACCACACGGTGTAGGCCTCTTTGCCGGACTGAAGCAGCCACTCGTTGCGGCCCTGGGCCGGCTTTCCCTCCACAAACCGCAAGTAGAACAGCGAGTAGGGATCGGCAAGCCGGTACATGAAACCGGTTCCGCGCTTTTTGTACAGGGGGAAGCGCATGATGAAGGAAGCAGCTTCAAGTTCACCGAGCACCTGCGTCAGGCCGCCGCCGTCCGGCATGCCCGAATGTGCGATGATTTCCTGCCGGCTGAGTCCCCGCCATTTGCCCGCAAGGGCTTTAATAATGGCCACGTGATGCTGATGCGAGGTAAACAGAGCTGCATACAGGTTGCCAAACTCGGAACGCAGAAAGCCGTCCGGATGGAAAAACAGCCGCTCTATCGCCTGCGGGACGGTTTCGCCTTTGCGCGCCTCCTGCAGGTAGGCGGGCACGCCGCCCACCGCCATATAAAACTGAAGCGTCTGATAGCGGTCCCATTGTACCCCAACGCTTTCGAGAAACAGCTGTGCCTCTGACAGCGTAAAGGGCTTGAGATTGATGCGCCGGGTGAGCCGGTTGTGCAGACCGCCTTTGCTGCCTACCACTTTTTGCAGCATCCAGGCCGCTGCCGAGCCGCATACGACAATCGTCAGATGGGGCTGATAGGCAGCCCAGTCGTTCCAGAAATACGCCAGCTCTTCCAGAAAGCCGGATTTAGGCGTGGCAATCCAGGGAAGTTCGTCAAAAAAGACCACCTGCGGCTGGCTGGCTCGGCTGGCAAGGCAGTTTTTAAGCAATTGGAAGGCTTCATACCAGGTCGATGGCGGCGATGCAGCCTGGGCACCGCCAAAATGCGCCTTGAGTTTCTCTGCAAACTTGAACAGCTGATTTTTCAGTGCAGCGCGTTGCGTTCCGGTAAATTCGAACGCCAGATGCCTGGCATACACCTGTTTGATCAGAAACGTTTTCCCAATGCGCCGCCTTCCGTACACGGCGATGAATTCTGCCCGCTGGCTTTCGAGTGCTTCCAGCAGCAGCTGGCGTTCCATGGTCCTGCCTATCATGCGCGATGGGATGTATATTCTGCTGAACTTGCATATAAATATACGAGTTCAGCGGAATATATGAATGACTGGGCTGGAAAATACGGTACGCGTCCGTATCTGGCGAAGGGGGGGCGCGGCGCAGGTGCTGCTGGAACGGCATGCAGCACGCCGGAAGGCTGTCTGTGAGCAAGAAGCAGCAAGTATCAAACAGGAAGCAGAAAGCGGAAGAAAACCAACTATAACAGCCATTACCTGCCGGTTGGCTTGATGCAAGAAGGCTGGCGGCGAGTGATGAGCGGGAGCGCCGGGTCTGTGCAATGGCACCGTCCCGGTATACCCGATCAGGTATATCCTTCGCTGAACTCGTATATCCTGATACGAGTTCAGCGGAATATGCTCCGCTGCGCTCCGATGCTGCGGCAGGGAGGCGCTGCGGTCCGATGTCATAGTCTTATTCATTCCCGCCCGCCCAGCCAGCGCACTGAACCAGATGCAGGTGACGGATACTTTTTCAGTGCCGCCACCTTCGGGCGGTTCGAGGCGGTGTGTACGAAGGTGAATGGGCTGTTTGGGTGAGGCAGGGCATAGGATGAGGCCAGCTATATTTTTCGCCCCCCGCACTCACTCCGCAGGCGCATAGACGAGCAGGTCGGTGAGGCGGACTTCATAGCCGGACGGCGGCGGGCTTTGCAGGCGGATCCGCAGCTGGTGCCGGCCCTTGGGAAGCTGGTACTTCCAGGCCAGCTCGTGGCGGCGGCGGGTGAAGCTCACCGGCCAGTCTGGCGTTTCGATCAGGGTGCCGTCGAGGTACACCTCGCCGCGCAGCACGGTCCGGTCGTCTGCCGGCTGGCCCTGGGCGCTGCGCGCCTCCCCGCGCAGCACGAAGCCGATGCCTTCAAATTCCGTTTCGTATTCCCCCTGCAATGCCGTTCCGATCCAGGCTTTCCGCACGGGCCGGTGCCCGGCGAAGCTCTGCTCCAGCCGCACCGGCGCCGGCTGCTGCACCCGGATCACGATCTGGTCCCCGTCCACCGTGCCGCCGTTGCGGGCGATGACTTCCAGCGCCTGCCGCAGGCTCATGGCATAGGTGTCGTTGAGCGACATGGACGTGTACTGGAAGTCGATGTCCTCGGCGTCCTGCAGGCCTTGCTTCCAGTGCGCGGGGATCCGGGCATATCCCAGCATCACGCCCAGGATGCCGCCTGCGGAGGAGGGATTGCAGTCCGAATCCTGGCCTGCCCGGGTGGCGACCTCCATCGTGCGGGTAAAGTCGCCTTCGCCGTAGAGCAGCCCCAGCACGATGTAGGCGGCATTGAGCTTGGCATCGATGTTGAACGCGGAGAACACTCCGTCGGGGCAGCCGATGTCGTCCGACCATTTCCGCTGGACCTCGAACCAGGTGCGCTTCCAGTCATCGGGGTACTGGGCATGCCAGCGGATGACATCGGAGATGCACTGGTGGAAGGTGCTCTGGGGCGGAATGGTCCGGAGGGCTTCGCGCACGATCTGGCCGATGTCGTCCGACACGTAGGCGAGGGCATACATCGCGCCCACGTACACGCCGCCGTACCAGCCGTCGCCGTAGTTCATGATATGGCCGATGCTGTCGCCGATCTGCGCGGCGGTATTGGGCATGCCGGGCGACATGATGCCGGAGAAATCAGCCTCGATCTGGAAGTCGATATCGTCGGCGTGGGGATTCTGGAGCCAATGGCCGGAGGCAGGCGGCTGGATGCCCTGGAGGACATTGTAGCGCCCGGCCTGGTTGGCATGCCAGAGCATGTAGCCGGCTTCGGCGTACGCCTGGGCATGGGCAGCCGCCGGCGCATCGAGGCCCAGCCGGTCGAAGACCTCCACGAAGGTCAGGTCCATGTAGAGGTCGTCATAGAGGCCGGGAATGGTCTCCATCGTCCTGCGGATGTAGCCGTCGTACCACTCGATGGGCTGATAATCATTGATCATGCTGCCCTGGTAGCGGAATTCGGTAGGTCCGCCGAAGGTCACGCCGATGGTCTGGCCGGCCCAGCCGCCTTTGAGCTTGTCTTCGAGCTGGGCGCGGGTGAAGACCGCCTGGGCGGGGAGGGGGGGCGCCTGCGCAGCAGGCGGAGCGGAGCAGGCAGCCAGGCAGGCCGTCAGGGCGGCCAGCCGGCAGATCGGAGGAAGGAGAGCAGGCATTGCGGCAGAGAAGTCCGGGGACAGCGGTATCCCTGCACGGAAGTACGCGAAAGGGCGCGAAAGATGCAATGCGGATGGGACAACGCGGAGCGTATTGGGAAAGAGCAGATGGGAATACGATTGAAGTCTGTTCAAAATGCCGTACATTGCATATGAACTTCTGTATACCCGGACTGCCTGGAATGCGGCTATTTCAACTGTTGCGAAACGACTTGCCCGCATGGCAATCAGCCGTATGCGTACAGAAGAGCGGCTCAACTTTCGCCAGCAAATCAGCTGATACTGCTCAACATTCCGCTATGCACACCCTCGAACCTATCCTTCAGCAGGTCGATGCATGGAAGCAGGATATCGGTCAGCGGGCTCCCTTTTCGGAGGAGGTGCTGAAGCGCATCCACTACCGCTTCCGGCTGGACTGGAATTACCACTCCCACAAGATAGAAGGCGGCACCCTTACACGTGCAGAAACCCGCAGCGTGATGGTGGGCAATATCGATGTGCATGGGAAACCTTTCCGGGATGTTGCGGAGATGAACGGCCACGACCAGATCGTACGGGAGGTGCTGAAGATGGCCCAAGGGGCACTGACGCTGTCTGAAGCAAGGATCAAAGCCATTCACAAAGCCATCATCCGCCCGGATACGGAAGAAGAACAGCGGCAAGCCGGGGTGTGGAAACAAAAACCCAACGAAATCATCAGCTATAAAGGCGAGAAAATCGCCTTTGCAGAGCCGCATGAAGTGCCCGATCTCATGCCCCGGCTTGTGAACCGGACCAATGACGCGCTGAATCAAATCATCAAGAAGAAACCCGGCGCTCCTCACCCGGTAGTGCTGGCGGCTGGTTTTCACCTCGAGTATGTGACGATCCACCCGTTTTTCGACGGCAACGGACGCACGGCCCGCATCCTGACCAACATCCTCCTGATCGCCTGCGGTCTGCCTCCCATCATCATTCAGGATACGCACAGGGAGGTGTACCACCAATATCTGGGCGATATACAAGCCTATGGGGGCAGCCGCAGCCTTTTTGACTGCTTCATCGCCGAGCGGGTGCTGGAATCGCAGCAGCTTGTGCTGCGTGCCCTCGATGGCGACCTGCTCGAAGAACCGGATGATGTCGATAAGTCCATCCAGCTCCTGAAGCAGCAGCTGGCAGCCAAGGAGGAGATCGTCGTTCTGAGAACGTGGGAAACCCTGCAAGATACCCTGCTTAATGGTATCCTCCCCCTGCTTGAAGCACTCCATCAGAAAATCGGGATGCTCGCAGACCTGTTCAGCGCGGTGCGGGTATTTTTCGATGCCAAGTCAACCTTCAATTCTCATTTAAATAATCATTGGTCTGCCTATGGCGATCCCGGCTTTTGGCGCGAGAATCTCTCCCGGATTTTCGAGCCCAGACAGGAGGATGCGAATTTCAAATCTATTCATGCTGTAAGCCTGACATTTTCCCTTGAAGGCCTGAAAAGCAGCCTGGAGCAGAATCGGTTTTCGCTGCATATCGAAGTCTATTTTGATGATTACGCCCTTACCCTTCAGGGACCTGGCGCTACTTCCAAAAAATATCCCTACAAAGCAGCTGCGCTCCTGGCCGATCAGGATACCTGGGTCAGGCAATGGGTAGGGGATCTGACGGACCAGATCCGCCGGGCAGCCCGGATCGAGTAGCCGCCAACGCCATCCATCCTCAACCTTCTCCGGATGAATACCCTTTTTGCACAGATAGATACCCTGAAAACCGAGCTCCAGGCGCTCCTGCCGATGGAGCCGGAGCGGCAGCGGCAGCTGGACAAAAAATTCCGGCTGGAATTCAACTTCAACTCCAATCACCTGGAGGGAAATACCCTGACCTATGGAGAAACCGAACTGCTGCTCATCTTCGATCAGACCCAGGGCGGGCATACCCTCCGCGAATACGAAGAGATGAAGGCCCACGATGTGGCTCTGCAGCTGATTCAGGACTGGGCGGCAGATGCCGCCCGCCCGCTGACAGAGGCCAGCATCAAGGAGCTGAACAAGATCATTCTGGTGCGTCCGTTCTGGAAGGATGCCATTACGCCGGACGGACAAGCAACCCGGCGGCTGATTGCGATCGGCGCGTACAAGCAGCAGCCCAACTCCGTGCGCCTGGCCAACGGAGAAATTTTCGAGTACGCCTCGGTCACGGATACGCCGATCGAGATGGGGGAGCTCGTGGCGTGGTACAACCAGGAAGAACAGGCCGGGAGTTTGCATCCGGCGGCGCTGGCCGCCTTGCTGCACTACCGGTTTGTGCGGATTCACCCGTTCGACGACGGCAATGGGCGCGTAGCCCGCTTGCTGATGAACTATGTGCTGCTCAGGCATCATTTTCCGCCGGTAGTCATCAAGTCTGCCGATAAAAAATCATACCTCGCTGCCCTCAACCGGGCCGATGCAGGCGACCTCCCGGCATTTGTGGCGTATATCGCAGGCCAGCTGGCCTGGAGCCTGGGCCTGGCCCTCAAAGCCGCCCGCGGAGAAAGCGTAGAGGAAGCCGAGGATATCGACAAGCGCATTGCATTGCTCCAGAAAGAGCTGGCAGCCATCGATCCGGATCAGGAAATCCGGGCGGTATTCAGCCAGGAGGTGTTTATGAACAGCTACCGGAGCTGGCTGGCAGCGCTGATCCGGGAAGCCGTGGCGGGCATTCAAAAATTCAATCCATTTTTTACTGGCACGAGGCATTCCATTCGGATTCCAAAAGGATCCCGGGTTGTCGAGTTTGTCAGCGAGACACCGGATGAAGTTGCCGCCCAGGTGGATGCCATACTGTCGAATCCCGATGGCCATTTCGATCTTTATAATGCGCCTGTTACGATTCAGGCGATGTATGGGACCTTTATCAAAGGCGGTCTCAACACTTTCGGCTGCAACTACCAGATCGAGATCGCGTTTGAAACCACCAAGTACAAGGTATGGGTAGACGAATTTGCCGAGCCGGGGATGAAAGGCACCAAAACCCTGGTATTTGAACGCTTGTTTCATCAGCCGCTTTCCACAGCGGAAATTGCAGGCGTAGTCACGCGGTTTGCCGCCACCATTTATGAGCATATCGATTTTTACACCCGAAAAAACGGGCTCCGGTGATGGAGCGTGTCCGGTACATGCCGTTTCTGCCGTACTTGACCCATCGGGACTGCGTCCGTGCATGTTTTGGGTATCTGTGCAAGGAGGTGCCGGATGAAGAACAATGGAAACGGAAGCGGCTGCCTGCGTGATTCCTGCCCCCCTGCATCGTATCTTCGCCCCACCTTATGCTGCTTCCTATGTCTCACGTGCAAGCCTTCAACGAATACCGCGCCCGCATGAACGAGCGCATCCTCGGTGCCGACTCGCGGATCATCAAGCGAATCTACAACCTCGACACCAACACCTACGAGGCCGGGGCCCTCGACGCCAAAACCAAGGAGCTGATGGGCCTTTCCGCTTCGATGGTGCTGCGCTGCGACGACTGCATCCGCTACCACATCCAGTCGGCCATCGAAGCCGGCGCCACCGAGCGCGAGCTGATCGAAGTGTATGAGATCTCGCTGCTGGTAGGCGGCACCATTGTGATCCCGCACCTGCGGCGGGCCTTCGAGTTTATGGACGAACTGCTGAACCCCGCTGCCGGCGAAGCATGAGCCTGCGTATCTGCCTTACCGTTCTGCTGGCGCTGCTGCTCCTGCAGGCCTGCGCGCAGGCGCCGCAGGAGGCGCCGCCCCCCTCCTCCCGCCGCCCCTACAGCCTGCCGGCTGTGCCTGCCGCGCTGCTGTACAAAGATCCGGCGCTGGCCCGCCATGCCCTGGCCGACAGCAGCGGAATCGCCCTCTTCGCCAGCGAGGCGGCCCGCCGCGCTGGCACCGCCGAGGTGAAGATCTATCCGGAGGAATATGCGGCCTTCGCCGATGCCTTCGCAGCGCTGCCGGATACGGCGATGCTGGCATTGCTCCGCCGCAAAGGCCTGCGGAAATGGACCGCCGAAGAACTCGCGGCGCTGCCGCCCATGCGCGAGCCCTTCCGCTACGGCCAGGACACGCTGCTGCCGCTCAAGGGCCTGCGCGTGGCGCTGGACCCCGGCCACAGCGCCGGCAGCCTGGCGGAAGCCGTCATCGAGGGCAAGGCGGTCCGCATGCAGCCCTCCGCCCGCACAGGCGGGCAGGCGGTCGGCTTCTACGAGGCGCACCTGACGCTGGCCACCGCCCACCTTATCCGGCAGCAGCTGGAGGCGATGGGCGCGGAGGTCTTCATGACCCGCAGCCAGCCCGGCCTCAGCGCCCTGGGCACGACGTTCGCGCAGTGGAAACAGCAGCAGCTCGGCCCGTATCTCCAGTCGGAGGTCCGGGCAGGCCGCATGAGCGCCGACCGCGCAGCGGCCTGGAAACAGGCCCCGGACGCCGACCTGTTTTTCAAGCTCTACAATCCCCTGGACCTGCGCACGCGCGCAGCGCAGATCAACGCCTTCCGGCCCCATCTGACCCTCATTATCCACTACAATGTGCATGAGCCCAACTGGCGCAAGGCTCAGGGCGGATATGTGCAGCCTGCGCCGGAGAACTACTGCATGGCCTTCGTGCCGGGCGCGTTCATGCCGGGCGAGCTCGGCAGCCCGGAGGAGCGGCTGGCGCTGCTGCGCCTGCTGCTGACCCAGGACCTGCCGGCCTCGCTGGCGCTGTCGGATGCGTTTGTGCGCAGCTCGGACACGCTGACCGGCGTCCCGCCGGTGGCGGCGGTCAATCCGCTGCCCTACCTGAACCAGTACAGCGCCTTCGCAGGGCTGCCGGGGGTGTACAGCCGGAACCTGACGCTCTGCCGGCTGGTGCGGGGCCCCATGGTGTACGGCGAAAGCCTGTGCCAGGACGCCGAAAGCGAATTCGCCGCGCTCAGCCGCCAGGAGCTGACGGTAGCGGGCATGCAGGCGCCGGCGCGCCTCGAAGCGGTGGCGAAGGCCTACGTGGCCGCCTTGCTGGCCTTCGTCCGCGGGCGCACGCTGTAGCCCGTGCCTGATCAGGGCCAGTACTGCCTCAGTCTTGGATGCTGTTTCAGATCGGCGACGGTCTGCTTGTTGATCGGCTTGGTAAGGTATTCGATCACCTGCGGGTAGCGCTGGGCCCTGATGCGGTCGGAAATATCCACGGACGAGGTAAGCATGACAACTGCGATCATGCAGGCGGGCTCCTCCTGGCGCAAGGCTTCGAGCACTTCCCAGCCATTCATGCCGGGCATGTTGATATCGAGCAGCAGCAGGTGCAGGGTGTCGGGCTCGTTGCGGCTGCGGATGAAGTCCAGGGCTTCCTGGCCGCTGGAGAACGTCTGCGGCGACTCGTGAAGCCCGTTCTTGACAGCCATTACCCGGTGCAGCTTCTGGATCAGGGGATCGTCGTCGATGATGAGCAGCTCGATGTGCTTCGGCTGGATCTGGGGCATCTGATGCCGCTTGTGCTGGCCGGCTTCATATTCGAGTGCGCCGACGGTGTAGGCCTTTTCGGAAATATTGCGGATGATCTGATCGAGTTCGTTGGCCGAGGCCGTGATATAGCGCAGCATGTCCGCTTCCGAGAAGCCGGAAAAATTGTGCTCTTCCAGCAGCCCGACCAGGCCCATCAGGCGGGCCAGCGGAGCCCGGACCACATGCGACTGGGTCCAGGCGATATCCTTGAGGATTTTGTTCTGCGCCTCGATGGCCTGCAGATGCTGTTTCCGCTCGGTGATATCGGTTGCAATGATCTGAATCGCAGGCGCCTGGCGGTACGTGATCAGCGAAGCGGTCAGGTCCACATCGGTGATGCTGCCGTCTGCGCGCACAAACCGGACCTCCACCGGGAAAATGCTGGTTTCGCCGGCCATAAGACGCCGCTGGAGTTGCACCGCGAAGGGCAGGTCCTCCGGATGGATGACCTCGGAGACGGGTTTTCCGATGAGCTCGGCATCGGAATCGGCTGCCATCAGGCGCAGGCCCGCAGGATTGCAGTACACGATACGGCCCTGCTGCTGCACGGCGATTCCGACCGGGGCTTCTTCGAGCAGGCCGCGGTAGCGCGCTTCGCTTTCCTGCAGGGCTTCTTCAGCCTGCTTGCGCAGCGTAATATCCAGGTGGGTGCCGGACATCAGCAGCGGCTTGCCGTCTTTGCCCCAGACCGATACCTTTCCGCGGTCCTGCACCCAGATCCAGCGCCCGTCCCGGTGGCGCATCCGAAGTTCGGCTTCGTAATAATCCCGCTTGCCTTCGAAATGCTGCGCAAGCAGGCCCATGCACCGCTCCAGGTCCTCCGGGTGGGTGAGGTGTTTCCATGTATCGATGGAAAGCGGCGCCAGCATCTCCAGGGTGTAGCCCAGCATCTGGGCCCAGCGCGGGTTATACACCGTCTCGCCTGTCTGCACATTCCACTCCCAGGTGCCGGCATTGGTGCCGGTGATGATGTAGTCGAGCCGCTGGCGCTCTTCCTTCAGGGCGGTTTCGAGCTCCTTCAGGCTGGTCTGGTCGAACAGATAGCCCCGGATTTTGCTGACTTCGCCTGCCCCGTTCCGGATCAGCTTGGTGAAGTCGTAAAACCAGCGGTACGTGCCGTTCTTGAGCCGGAGCCGGTAGGATTGCTCGAAGACATCGATCCCGTTCGCAAAGTTGTAGGATACCTCGGCAGAGATCCGCTCCACATCTTCCGGATGGATCAGCGATGCGTAGCGGAAGTCCGGGCTCCGCATATCCTGCGGGCTGTAGCCCAGCACCTGCGCCACGTTGCCCGATACGTATTCCACCGGCCACTGGTCGGCGGGATCCCAGATAATGGTAAACACCGGGCCGGCCGAAAACAGATCCCGCTCGGCGCGCAGCGCCTCTTCAGCCAGGGTCCGCTCCGTGAGATCCACCAGTGCTGCGATGACGTACTGCCCGGCCGCCACAAAGGAGGCTTCCACATGCCGGTAACTGCCGTCCTTGCACTGGATCCGGGCCGATACCGGCGGCACGCCCTGAATCTCGCCGCTGCTCAGGATGCTGTGAAGCACCCGGTCCCGGAGTCCGAACTGGCGAATCTGGTCCTGTCCGTCCGGGTAGGCCTGCCTGACAAACCGTTCTACGGTGGGAATATCCTCCAGGGTGTAGCCGGTGAGCTCCGTGAGCTTGCGGTTGACCAGCACCATCTGGTGGAGGCTGCTGTCCACCACGGCCATTGCCACAGGCGAATGCTCGATCAGATCCCGGTATTTCGCTTCGCTTTCGCGCAGGGCCACCTCGGCGAGTTTCCGCTCGTGCACATCGGTGAAGGTCGCGGTATCGAGGGTTCCGGTGGGCATGAAGCCGATTTCGACATAGCGGAACTCTCCATTTTTCTGCCGGATGAGCACTTCCATTGGGGCAGATGCGGCCAGAGATTCCGCTGGCTGCCGGAGCGCGGCCTCCCAGCGCGTGCGCACATGCGAGCGGTAGGATGCCTCCGGATAGGCTGCCTCCCACCACGCCTCGGCCTGTGGAACGTCCTGAAGCGTATACCCGGTCAGCTGCTCGAACTGGCGGTTGGCCAGGACCGGCGCTCCGTGCCGGTCTATCGCCACCATACCGACCGGCGAGAGTTCGAAGAGCGCACGGTACTTTTGCTCGCTCTCCCGCAGCGCTTCTTCGGCCAGCTTGCGGGCGGTGATATCGGTTTGGGTGCCCAGCATCCGGACCGGGTGCCCGGCGGTGTCCCGGGCCTGGATTCTGCCCAGGGACAGCACCCAGATCCATGTGCCATCTGCTGCCTGCTGACGGAATTCCACCCGGTACTCAGGAATCCGGCCTGCGATGTAGTTCTGATAGGCCTGCTCCACGCCGGGCCGGTCATCCGGATGCAGGCGCTGCAGCCAGGCGGCATGGGTTTCGCGGAACTGCTCCGGGTCGTAGCCCAGCATACGGGCGTATTCCGGGCTTACGATTGTCTCGCCGGTCCGCAGGTCGAGGTCGTAAAGGCCCTGGTCTGCGGCGGCGATGGCCAGGCGCAGGCGCTCCTCGCTGTCGCGAAGCGCGGCACTGGCCGTTTCCCGCTCGAAAAACAGCTCCAGGCTGCGCTTGACCATCTGGAGGAGGTTTTCCTCTTCGGGGAGAAAAGGCAGGGGGCGGTCGTAGTTCACCTCCACCGATCCGCGGAACTTGCCCCCGACCGACAGCTCGGTTTGGAGTACGGTCGCGGACGGGGCATACGGATCGGACTCGTAGCGGTGGCCATCGAAACAAATGCAGGCGCTGGCTGCGGAGGCAAACTGAAATGCGGGCGGCAGCAGGGCAGCGGCTGCCTGCAGCACCTGAGACGCTGTGATGCCGGGCGTTTCGATCAGCTTGGACAGGCTGGCGAGGCAGCTCATCTCCTTCAGGCGCTCGCCGAGGTCGTGGCTGAATACTTCCATGGCCAGCTCGGCCTCCTTGCGGGCGGTGATATCGATCGAGGTGGCCAGCACGCGCTCGGTCCCGTTGATGGTCAGCAGGCGCAGGTCCACCTGTTCCCAGAACAGGGTGCCGTCTGCGCGGCTGCTCTTCCACTCGAAGCGCAGATGCTCCTGCCGGGCTGCGAGCCGGATGTTGGCCAGCGCCTCGGCAAAGGAATAGGGCGGATCGAGCCAGAAATGCTGCTGCTGCAGTTCGGCGAGGCTGCCGCAGCCGTAGGAGCGCCAGGCTACGGGGTTGGCGTCCACGATTTCGCCCGTGTCTTTGTCATGCACGATGATCGAGACCGGCGACTCGTCGAAGAGTGTGCGGAACTGCAGCTCGCTGCGGCGCAGGGCTTCTTCGGATGCTTTGCGCCGCGTGATGTCGTGCGCGATGCCCAGCACGCCGATCAGCCGGCCCTGGGCATCGATCATGGGCGTCTTGGTCGTCTCGACGAGCTCCTGGTGGCCGTCGGCGAAGGTCAGCAGCTCTTCGTTCGTCTGCGGGCTGCCGGCTGCGATGGCGGCCTGGTCATGTGCGCGGAAGAAGCGGGCCTGTTCCGGATCGAAGAACTCGAAGTCGTTTTTGCCGATGATATCGGCTTCGGCGGCGCCCATGAGCGACTCGAAGCGCGGATTGCAGCGCAGATAGACCCCCTCCGGGTTTTTGAGCCATACCAGATCCGGCAGGGTATCGATCAGGGTATTGAGCTGCACGCTGCGCTCTTCGAGGGCAGCTGCGTAATGCCGAAGCGTTCCTTCGGCCGATTTGATGTCGGTGATGTCCTTCTGGATGCCGAGGTAATGCGTCAGGCGGCCCTGCTGGTCGAAGAGGGGGGAGATGGTCAGGTGATTCCAGAACAGGGTGCCGTCCTTGCGGTAATTGCGCAGGATGGCCGAGGCGCTTTGTTTATGTAGGGTCGCATTCCGCAGGAGTTCGATATCGGGCTGGTTCAGGTCATCGCCCTGCAAAAAGCGGCAATTCCGCCCCAGGCTTTCCTCGGGGGTGTATCCCGTGAGGGTTTCAAAGGCGGGGTTGACATACACCAGCGGCATATCGGGCTGCTGCGCGTCGGCCAGCACAATGCCTACGGTGCTGGATGCGATGGCCTGGCGGAGCAGATAAGCTTCATTTTCAGCCTGTTTCCGGTCGGTGATATCCACATCGCTGCCCCGGTATCCCAGCAGGCTGCCGTCGGCTGCGAGGAGCGGCATGCCGTTGGTGAGCAGCCAGACGGTGCGGCCATCCTTCGTCTGCGCCTGGTTTTCGAGGTTGCGGAAGGGCTCCTTCCGCCCGAATACGGCGAAGGCTTCTTCCCGGAATGTTTCCCGCTCTTTTTCCGGATGCAGGTCGTAGAAATGCAGCCGGCCGGCAATTTCCCCGGGCCGGTACCCCAGCACATCCGCCACTACATGGCTGATGTAGGTATAGCGGCCTTCCGCATCCACTTCCCATGCGATGCTGCGGCTGTGGGTGGCAATCTGGTCCAGACGGGCCTCGTTCTCCGCCAGGCGGATCTCGGCCAGCCGCCGGTCCGTGATGTCTTTGATGAAAGCAGTGAACTGGGGCTTCCCGTCGACCTGGATTTTGGACAGGGCAATATGCCCCCAGAACCGCGTTCCGTCCCGGTGCGTAAGCTCGAAGTCGCGCCCGTGGCCGATTACATGATCCTGGCCGGTCTGGAGATTCATGTCGATGTAGGCATCGTGCCCGGCCCGCATGGGCTCCGGCAGCAGGATGGACATCGGCCTGCCCAGCACCTCGTCTTTCTCAAAGCCGAACATGGCCTCTGCCGACTGGTTGAAGAATACGATCTCCTTGTCTGCGTCGATGGTCACGACGGCATCCACGGCACAGTCCAGCGTCATCTCCAGCTGCTGATGCACCCGAAGCACCTCGGCGCGGGCGGTCTCCAGTTCGCGGATCTTGTCCTGCAGCGCTTCTTCTGCCTGCTTGCGTGCGCTGATGTCCACAATGGTCACGATGCCGGTTTGCCCTGTGTACACAAACCCCGACTCGAACCACTTCGTGCTGCCGTCCTTGCAGTGGACCTGCACCTCCATGGGCTCGATGCCGGCCCGGCGCCGGACTGCTTCCCGCACCGCCGCATCCCAGCGCACCCGGAGGGCTTCGCGGTAGCCGGGCTCCGGATAGGCCCGCTTCCAGATCGCCTCGGAGTCCGGCATATCCTCCAGGCGGTAGCCCGTCAGGGCGGTAAACTGCTGGTTGACAAATAGGATCTGCTGGGTTTCATCGGCAGCAAACATCCCTACCGGCGAATGCTCGAACAGAATCCGGTAGCGCGATTCGCTTTCGAGCCGGGCCTGCTCGGCCTCCCGGATCCGGGTCACATCGGCCACCACGCCCAGCGAGCGCAGGGGCGTGCCGTCTGCGCTGAAAGTCGTTTTGCACCGCTCGCGCACATAGCGGACCCGCTGGCCGGCGGTCACGATGCGGTGCACCAGGTCATAGGGTGCCTGCTCGCGCAGGTGCCGGCTGTAGGCCGCTTCCACCAGGCTCCGGTCTTCGGGATGCACGAAGGCCAAAAACCCTTCGTACGTCGCATCGAAGGCCTGCGGGGGCCGCCCGAAGATGGAGTAGATCTGATCGGACCAGTAGAGGCGGTTATGCACGAGATCCAGCTCCCAGTAGCCGATCTCGGCAATTTCCTGCGCTTCGAGCAGGATCAGCTCGCGCTGTTCGGCGGCTTCTTTGGCCTCGCGCAGCTGGCGCTCCTGCTCCAGTTCCGCTGTGCGGTCTGTGAATACCCCGCAGAGGCAGGGCCGGCCATCCAGCTCGACCGGTACCCCCTGCACATCGGCGAAAAAGATGCTGCCGTCCTTGCGGAGCATTGGAATATGGCGTCCGGTATGCCTGGGATCTGCAGCGGCGCGGTCGAATCCTGCCAGCACCTGCGGCAGGTCCTGTGCAGGGTGGATGGCTTCGAGGGTGAGGCTGGTCAGTTCTTCGCTGGTATAGCCCAGCATGCGCGCGATGGCCTCGTTGGCGAAGACAAAGCGCCGGGACTGCCGGTCTGTGACGAGGATGCCTTCCGGCAGCCGCTCCAGCAGCGTGCGGAGACGCTGCTCGCTCTGCTTAAGGGCCGTTTCCGTATCGCTGAAGCGGGCGATGCCGTGGATGCAGACCGATACGCCGCCGGCATCGGGATAGGCGCGGTAGCTGAACCAGCGCTGCTGCGGTTCGGAGTAGGCTTCCAGCGATGCCGGCTGCTGCATCCGCAGCGCTTCGAGGCATACACGGCCCACCGGGAGGCCTGCAGCATCCGGAACGGCAGCCCACAGCGGCATGCCGGTAATGGCTTCCGGGCTGAGGCCCAGCAGCCGGGCACCGCCCTGGTTGGCATATACGCAGGTCATCTGCGCATCGAAGGCAAGGTAGCCGTCCGCTACGCGTTCGAGGGAATGCTCGAGCGCAGCGATGCGGGAAGCGAGGACGGCATGATCGGGGGCGGCAGCGGACATAGGGTACTCGGGGGGCAGTCGGTGTGCATGGGGCGGAGCGATAGCCCCGAAGCCGGTCTCTGCCCATCTGCCGGGTAATTCCCCGCCTCCAACTCTTTCCCGGTATCGTACTACCTGTTTGCTCCTTCAGAACAAATACAGGATTTATTTCCTGTAAGGCAAGCAAATACCGCACCGGGCATGCAATATGTATGACAGAAATGCGGACGAACCTGCGCGGGTATCCGGCAGGAGCCGGGGCTTGCGGACAGATGCGCGGGGGCTGGTGCCGCATATCTGGGGGCTGATGGGCAGGATTCCAGGCAGCGGGGCGTATTTCAGGGGGATTGGAAGCCGAATGGCCGGTTTGGGGCGGCCTGCCGGTTTGGCAGGGCGCTGCGGGCACAGGTTAGCAATGTGCGGATTTTGATGCGCAACCGGCACCGAAGGCGGGACCCGGAGCCGTGCTGCCGGGGGATTCAGGTGCCCCGGCCCGATGCCGGCGGCCGGGTTTCCGCGCTGTTTTGAGGCGCAAAACCGGTCTTGCCTCAAAAAATCGATTTTTTAAGGTCAAAAATCCTGCAAACCTTAAATTTTGCTGATTTTGAGGCCATCCTGGGCAATAGTCAGCCGCACAGGCATTCGCAGCATGAGATACTGAAGCTGTCCCATATGCTGGCCGGATACAACCGCCCGGCGTCCTCAGCCGGATCCATATGTTCAGCCTCGTGAAAATAGCCCCGCGCAGGAGGCGCATCCAGCGCATCTGCATGATCGCACGGTACGTACGTATTTCCCGCTGCTTGCTCCTTGCAGCTGCGTACTTGCGGTTTGCTTGCTTCCCTCCCCTTTTCCTCCGAAGTTGCCGGCCTCAATCCTGCTGCAATGGAACCCCGTTACGCCCCCGACGCCCTCCGGCATTTCACCGAAGCCGTATTCCGCCACTTCGGCGTGCCGCCTGATGACGCCGCCCTGGCTGCCGGTGTGCTCTCCGCCGCCGACCTCCGGGGCATCGACTCGCACGGCGTCGCGCGCCTGCGCACCTACGTGGACATGCTCACCCTGGGCCGCATCAACCCCCGCCCTGTCCTGCGCATCCTCCGCCAGACCCCCAGCACCGCCTCCGTGGACGGCGACAACGGCCTGGGACTGGTCGTAGGGCCCAAGGCCAATGAAATCGCCATGGACAAGGCCGCTTCGGCGGGCTCCGGCTGGGTAAGCGTAAGCCACACCAACCACTACGGGATTGCCGGCTACTACGCGCTCGAAGCCCTCAAGCGCGACCTCATCGGCTGGTCCATGACCAACAGCACCAAGCTCGTGGCGCCGCTCTGGGGCGCCGAGCGCATGCTGGGCACCAACCCCATCGCCATTGCTTTTCCCGGCAAGGAAGAGCCCCCCATCGTCATCGACCTGGCCACCAGCGCCGCCGCCTACGGCAAGATCGAAATTGCCCTCCGCAAGGGCGAGCCCGTGCCGAGGGGCTGGATCCTCGACCGCGAAGGCCATATGAGCACCCATCCGCAGGACATGGTGGAGGGCGGCGCCCTCCTGCCGCTGGGCTCCGAGCGCGAGCTGGGCGGCCACAAGGGCTACGCCCTTTCGGCGATGGTGGACATCCTCTGCTGCGTGCTCAGCGGCGCCAACTGGGGCCCCTGGGCCCCGCCCTTCGCCCTGCGGCAGGAAATTCCCGCCCGCAGCGTAGGCAAAGGCATCGGCCATTTCTTCGGCGCCATGCGCATCGACGGCTTCATTGATCCGGAGGAGTTCAAAGCCCAGATCGACGACTGGATCCGCACCTTCCGCGCTGCCAAACCCGCCCCTGGCACGCCCGGCGTGCAGATCCCCGGCGACCCCGAACGCCTGGCCGAAGCCGAACGCAGCACCCGGGGCATCCCGCTGCTGCCGCCAGTCGTCGAAGACCTGAAAGCGGTTGCACAGCAGACCGGTATTCCGTTCATCAGCCCCATCTGATCCGCCAGCCTGCGTTTTTTGCCATTTCCAATGTCTCCGCCATGCTCTACCCTGCCGAACAAGCCGCCACCCTGCCCCAGCAGCGCTTCGCCGCCATCCGCGTATCGGAGCGCGGGCACCTGCTCACCATCACCCTCGACCGCCCTGCGCAAAAAAATGCGCTCTCGCCGCTGCTGATCCGCGAGCTGGCCTTCGCGCTCAGCTATGCCCATCACGAGCGGAACGTCCGGGCTGTCGTGCTGGAAGCCGCCGGCGATACGTTCTGCGCCGGCGCGGACCTGAAAGCGTTCTTCGGCGCAGCCGAGGCCACGGATTCCAGCATTCCGCCGGAGCCGGGCGAAATCCTGCCGGCAGAACTGCTGCGCAAGGTGCACCGCCCCGTGATTGCACGGGTGCAGGGCGATGTGTTTGCGGGGGGCTTCCTGCTGATCTGCGGCGCTGCCTATGTCGTAGCGGCGGAAACAGCCCGTTTCGGATTGCCGGAGGTGAAGCGCGGCATCTGGCCCATGCAGGTGATGGCTTCGCTGGCGGAGGTCATGCCGCCGCGCAAGGCGCTGGATTTCTGCCTGCGGGCACGGACGGTGCTGGCGCCCGAGGCGCTGGAGCTGGGGCTGGCTACCCATGTGGTGCCGCCGGACGCGCTCGATGGCGCTGTGCAGGGGCTGGCTGCCGAGCTCTGCGCCCAGGCGCCCGCAGCCGTGCGGCTGGGCCTCCAGGCCTTCGACGAGATGCGGCGCAAAGCACCGGACGAGGTGCATCCGTACCTGCGGCAGATGCTCCAGCAGGTGCTCCTCACCCGCGACGCGCAGGAGGGCATCCGGGCGTTTGCGGAAAAGCGCAAGCCGGTGTGGACGGGGGAATAAGGCTCAGACCCGGTCTCCGCCGCGCTGCGACTCCACCTCGCGGACCATCTGCATGACCTGGGCTTCCAGCCCGGCCTTGTAGGCCTCCAGGCGGGCCGCAATCTCCGGATCGGCGCTGCCAAGGATCTGCGCGGCGAGAATACCGGCATTTTTGGCGCCATCGAGGGCGACGGTGGCCACCGGCACGCCGGAAGGCATCTGCAGGATGGACAGCACCGAGTCCCATCCGTCGATGGAATTGGAGGACTTGACCGGCACGCCGATGACGGGCAGGGTGGTCAGCGAGGCGACCATGCCCGGCAGGTGGGCGGCGCCGCCGGCACCGGCAATGATGACCTTCAGCCCGCGCGCCCGCGCGCTCCGGGCATATTCGACCATGCGCAGCGGCGTCCGGTGTGCCGATACGACCGTGATTTCGCAGGGAATTCCGAACTGCTGCAGCATTTCCTCCGCCCCGGCCATGACGCCGAGGTCCGAACTGCTGCCCATGATGATGCCTACCATGCCGCCAAGATAGGGAGATTACGCGGAAATCACCTGAATCAGCGCCTTGACCTGGGCTGCCTTCGCATGAAGGCGCGCCGGGTCCGGATCGATGAGGGTTACATGGCCCATCTTGCGGAAGGGCCGGGTCTCGGATTTGCCGTAGAGATGCGGATACACCCCGGGCATCCGCAGGGCCTCCTCGATCCCGGCATAGCGGGCAGGGCCGGAATGGCCCGGCGCGCCGAGGAGGTTGACCATGGCTGCGGGGGTATGCTGCGCGGGGTCGCCGGGCGCGAGGCCGAGGATCGTCCGCAGGTGGTTTTCGTATTGGGAGGTATAGCAGGCCCGGATCGTGTGGTGGCCCGAATTGTGCGGCCGGGGCGCCAGCTCGTTGATCAGCAGACCGCCTTCCTCCGTCAGAAACAGCTCCACCGCCATCGTGCCGGTGTAGTTCAGGTCGTGGAGCACCCGCCGGGCGAGCTGCTGCGCCTCATGGGCGGTATGCGGCGGAATATCGGCCGGCGCGAAGAGGTATTCCACCAGATTGTGCTCCGGGTGAAACTGCATTTCCACCACCGGATACACCACGGTTTCGCCCTGCGGATTCCGGGAGGCAATCACGGCCAGCTCTTTGGCAAACGGCACGTAGTCTTCCAGCAGGCCCGGCGCATCGAAGGCCCGGCTCAGATCGGCCCGGCTGCGCAAAATCTGGACTCCGCGCCCGTCGTAGCCGGCGCGGGCGAGTTTCTGCACCAGCGGCAGTGCTTCCGCAAAGGCCTCCACGTCCTCAGCCGTCTCGGTCAGGCGGAACGGCGCCGAAGGGAAGCCGTACTGGCGGAAAAACAGCTTCTGCTCGCGCTTGTCCTGGATCAGGCGGATGATGGACGGATCGGGCCGGACGATCTTGCCCGCAGCCTGCAGGGCTGCCAGGGCGCCGGCATGGACATGCTCGATCTCGATGGTCAGCAGGTCGCAGTCCTGCCCGAAGCGCATCACGGTGTCGTAGTCCATCAGATCGCCCTGCACAAAGGCATGGGCATAGGGCCGGCAGGGCGCATCGGCGGCAGGGTCCAGCACGCGGATGTGCAGGTTGTAATCGACAGCGGCCTGGATCAGCATCCGGCCCAGCTGGCCGCCGCCCAGCATGCCGACGCGGAGTCCGTGGTAGAAGGGAGGGTTCATGCGGCAGAATGATCGGTGTCTTCTTCGCCCGAAGGCTTCCGGCCCAGCTGGGAGATGAGCAGGTCGTTGCTTTCCGGTTCCGGAAGCCGGGAGACATGCCGGTACAGCAGCACATACCCTAGTATAGCCCCTGCAAAGCCCGCCAGATCGAACGTCAGCCTCCCATCTCCGCGTTGCAGCCATGCCCCGTATCCTATTGCAATCAGGACCGCCGAGGCTACAACCCCCAGCACCAGCTGGGTACCGAACCACACGGCTACGCCAATGGCTACCCACTTCCAGCGGTTCTGGCCTTTGTCGAACGCCCTGCGTGCGAGCGCTGTCATCAGCATGACCAATACAATAATTCCCAGCATGGCAGACCGGATATGGGCAGCAAGGTACAGCTTGCCGCGTTTCCGGTCAACGGCAGGGATTTATCCCTTGAATTTTCCCTGCACCTTGAAGATCCAGCGCATGCAGCGGTGCGCGATGTCGGGGGTGACGAACATCATGGGGCAGCCGAAGGTGATCAGCTCGATGCCATGCTCCTTCGCAAACTGGTCTGCTTCGGGCACATAGCTCCCGCTGCTGACGGAGCGGTGGATCCAGGCATGGCGGATGCCCTGGGCGGCGCAGGCTTCCAGCACCTGCATCGTGGCCTGGGGCGGGGTGCAGATCATGACGGCCTCCACGCCGCCGGGGATTTCGGCCACCGAGGCGAATACCGGCACAGGCGGATCGGCAGGCGCATGGGGGTTGACGGCGAAGACTTCGCGGCCATTGGCCTTCAGCTTGTCGTAGATTGCATTGGCGGGAGTACCGGGTTCGGGCGCAAAGGAATACCCCGCTACTGCCACCCGCCGGGCGGCAAGAAAGCGGTCGAGTTTGGTCTGATAAGCGGCGTTCATAGGCTCCGCGATTGGATCGGGCGTTGCTCCATCATACGCAGGCGGCGCCTGGAGGTGCGGTGCTTTTTGTCACTCCGCCTTGCGCATGGCCCAGACGTCGTTGCTGTACACGAAGCGGGTGCTGCGCCCGTCCGGCTCGGGTCCGCCGAATTTGCCGCCGGTCATGAGCAGGTATCCGCCCAGCGCGGCTGCCGCTACGCCGCCCCTCGGCGACCAGGGCGCTGCCTGGGTGTGCCAGCTGCGGCCGTCTGCCGACCAGAAGGTTTCGCTGGTGAAACGGTTGGCGCGGTTGCAGCCGACGAGCCAGATCTTGCCGTCGAAGACCAGCGCTGCATAGCCGAACAGGTTGGCGTCGGCGATGAGGGGTGTTTCCTGCACCCATTGCAGCCCGTCGGCAGAAGACCATACGTCATGCCCCAGCATATACAGCCGCCCGTTGAACTCCACGAAATGCTGCGATGCCCGCGCACCGAAGGGGAGCCCCGAAGCGGCTTTCGTCCAGTGGACGGCATCCTCGGAATACCAGGCATCATCGTACTGGCGCTGCTCGTCTTCCCCGCCGAATATCCAGATTTTGCCCTGAAATACCACAGGATGGTAAAAATACCGGCGCGGCAGCCCGCTCGACTCGGCTACGGTTTCCCAGGTACGCAGGTCGGTGGTCCGGGCAATCCGGGAAGTCCAGCGGAAGCGTTCGATATTTCCCCGGAACGTTCCCAGCGCATAGACGGCGTCCTTGAATACCACATAATCCAGAAAGGCTTGGTTGTCAACAGCATCCTCCAGGCCGGACGGTGTCCACGTCCGCCCGCTGTCGGCACTCATGAATACGCCGTCCGGATGGAAAACCCAAAACCGGTCCTGCAGGGCAAACATCTGGTAGTTGTAGCTTGCGTCGTAGGGCGCCGCATGCGCGCGTTCCTCCCAGACGTAGGGAAGCGGCGGAGCGGAAGCGGAGGGCGCAGGCGCACAGGCTTGTGCAAGCGCCAGGCAGGCTTGGAACAGCAGCAGATGCATCGGGCTGAATGTGAAGGGGTTTGAAGGTCTTACGGAATTGCCGCCCGGAGGTTTTCGGCCCTGGCCCCCGGCCGGCATGATGGAAAACTGGTCCGGAATATGTATCTTTGGTGAAACTGCTATCCAAATGGGCGAACGCGCGCTGATCCCGATTCAGACCCTGAGCATCGCAGACTACCTGACGCTGGAGCGGCAGGCCGAGGTGCGGCACGAGTACCACCGGGGCGAGCTGTTCGCTATGGCCGGGGGCACCCGCAATCACGGGGCGCTGGGGGCGAATATCGTGACGGAACTCAACCTGCTTAGCCGCCTCCGCGGCTGCTCAACGTTCAGCGGCGATGTGCGCATCCGCATCGATGCGGAAAACCGCTTTCTGTACCCCGAAGCCTCCGTCGTCTGCGGGCCGGCCGAGAGCAGCATCTTCGACCCCGATTCCATCACCAATCCGGTCCTGATCGCCGAGGTGCTGTCCGAAAGCACGGAGGCCTACGACCGGGGGGAGAAATTCCGCCTCTACCGCCAGCTGCCGGCGCTGCGGGAGTACCTGCTGATCGATCAGCACCGCCCGCTGGTGCAGGTGTTCTGC
>JANRID010000023.1:0-104968 GCA_033765305.1 Bacteroidia bacterium | reverse complement strand
GTGATCTTCACCGACGACAACGCCACCATCCGCTTCCCCGCCACGGCCCTGCCCAACTCGCCCATGATCCAGATGTTCAGCGGCGGCACCCAGAATGCCGACCGCATGGTCATCTCCCATTCGCCCAGCTTCCCCACCTGGGGCATCGAATACAAGGACACCACCGATGTCCTGTACTTCCGCGACGGATCGGCCCGGAGGTTCGCCTTCGAGCTCAGCAGCGGACACATGGGCATTGGCGTCGAAAATCCCGACTTTCCCCTCGACGCGCTAGGCCGCATGCGCCTGCGCTCCACCGGCAACCTGAGCAATTCGCCCGGCATCTGGTTCCAGAACAACGCCGGCACCTTCGACCGGGCCTTTATCGGCATGTCGGAGCCCGACTCCATCATCGGCATCTTCAGCCAGCACATGGGCAAATGGGCCATCGAGTTCGAGGTCATGCGCGAGCCCCGCATCGGCATCAACATCCCCGCCGGCAGCCCGCCGCGCGCTGAGCTGCATATGTACCACACCAACTTCGGCGGCTCCAACGACGGCGTGCGCATCCAGAACGAGGGCTCCAACGCCCACTACTGGAACCTCTACACGTCCAACACCACGGGCGACTTTGAATTCTACAAGCAGGGCATCAAGCGGGCCACCATCAACCAGACCTCCGGGGCATACACCTCCGTATCGGATGCCCGGCTCAAGACCCAGATCGCCAGCCTGGGCAGCGTGCTGCCCAACGTGATGCAGCTGCAGGCCAAGACCTACAAATACACCGGGCACGAAAACGACAAGACCTACTCGGGCTTCCTCGCGCAGGATCTGGAGAAGCTCTTCCCGCAGTTTGTCTTCTTCGGCGGCGACGACCAGAAGACGTACACGGTGGACTACGCGGGCATGAGCGTCGTGGCGCTCAAGGCCATCCAGGAGCAGCAGACCCAGATCGAGGCGCTGCAGCAGGAAGTAGCGGAACTGAAAGCGCTTGTCCGTCAGCTTACTGCACGCCCATGAAGCCGCTCCTTCTCCTGATTGCGCTCTGGGCCTGCGGAGCAGGCCGGGCCGCCGCGCAGAGCCTCGACCGCCAGGTCATCGGCGCAGCAGGCGCTTCGGCGCAGGCCGGCGCCGAGCAGCTGTCCTGGACGCTGGGCCAGCCTGCCGCCGCTGCCCTGGAGGCAGGCGCCTTCATCCTGACCCAGGGATTCCAGCAGGGCGATCTCTTCCGCGTGAGCCAGGACCCTGTGCTGGAAGTGCAGTACCGCCTCTATCCCAATCCCGTATCGGACCTGCTGTGGCTGGAGCTGTCTGCGGCCCGCCCCGCGCGCCTGCTGCTGCGCCTGAGCGATGCTGCCGGGCGGGAGCTCGAAGGCTTCCGGCAGACGGCGGAAATCAGCGGCAGCACCCGCATCCAGCTGGATCTGAGCCAGCTGCCGGAGGCGGTGTACTTCCTGTCGCTGCATGGGGAATCCGGCGGCGCCGTGCATACCTTCCGGATCCAGCGGATCCGCTGACGGCGCCAGGCAGATGCCGGCCGCGTTCCGGGCCGCAAGGCCCAGGGGCGCGGCCGGCTGTATTTACCACTTCGCCGCCGGATCGATGGCGAAGACCTCAGTCATCTCGGCCAGCAGCGGGGCCAGATGCGGCGTATGCCGCCCGCCGCGCCCGCCGAAATGCTCGGTAATGTCGCCCGGATCGGGCAGCAGCAGGCCGCAGCTGCGCAGGAAGGGATCCACTTCCTGCCGCCACTCCTTCATCAGCTGGTCTTCGAGCGGCTGCACGCCTTCCTGGGCGAGGGTGGCGCTGTGCAGCGTCGGCTCGAAGAGGCTGAACGCCACGGGATAGGCCTCGTCGAGGGCGGCCTGGAGGCGTGCCTGGGCCTCGCCGCCGGCGCGGCCCAGCTGCTGGAGAAAGGTGCGGGCGTGCATCTGGTGGTATTTCTCCTCGCGCGCGAGCTTGCGCGCGAGCTCCGCCAGGTGGCGGTAGCGCGACTCGCTCAGGCGGCGCAGCCGCACCATGTCGGCCATGTCGAAGAGGTAATGGCGCACCAGGCTGAAGGCGTAGTCGCCGATGGGCAGCTCCACCAGGTGGCAGCAGCGGAACTGCTCCGCGCTGCGGGCAAAGGCTGCCTGATCGGGCTCAGGCTCGCCCAGCTCCTGCAGCAGCTGGTAATAGCAGAGCGCATGCCCCACTTCATCCTGCGCCATCGAGGCGAAGGCAATGTCTTCCTCCAGGATCGGCCCCATGCCGATCCATTCGGAGTTGCGGTGGCCGAGGATCAGGGCGTCGTCGGCGAGGCGGTAGAGCAGGTCTTTGATCGCGGCTACAGTCACGGGAATGCGGATGAAAGGTGGCGTGATCCGGCGGAATCCGGGGATGCGGCGGCCCGGCAGGGCTGCGGGCGGTCCGTCCTGCGGATTACCGCTTCACAAATACTTTCCGGGGGCCTTTCCCGGCATCGGGGAGGCGGTAGACTTTCCAGGCATCGGTGCCGGCGGGCGGCACCGGCGGAGCCGCAGGCTCCGGCTGCGCAGCAGGCACTTCCGGCTGAAGCAGCAGCGCATCCAGCTGCGCTTTGAAGGTTTCGATGGTGTCCTTCACGCGGTAGCCGCTGCCCTCGCGGTAGCTCTTGTCGAAGGCATGCTGGAACATATCGGCGTCCTCGTAGGCGCTGGCGTGGATATCGGCGCTGCGCACGACCCACAGGCTGGCGCACTGCTCGCGGCGGCCAAACTGCTCCTTGGCCAGCAGCAGGGCCAGCTCCGCATTGGGCGCGTGCAGCGCGCCTACATGCACATGCTGCTCGCCGCGGCGGCGCTGCTGGAATACTTCGTAGTTCTGCCACTGGTCCAGGGCGGGCGCTTCCAGCGGTCCGGATTCGCCGGAGAGGCCGAGGCGGCCGACGCGGGGGTCGAGGGAGTCGGGCATAGCGGGGTTACTTGAGTTCTTTGAGCAGGCCGAGCAGGGCATTGCGGATGTGGCTGCGGGCCGCAGTGAGCGATTCGTGGTTCATCACCCCGGAGCGCTCCTTTTCCTCGTAGAGGTTGAATTCAGAGAGCAGGTGCACCGTCTCGAACTGCTGGTCGCGGTACTGGCTGTGCTGCTCGAAGAAGGTGTGCGCCATTTTCAGGGCAGCGCCCAGCTTGCCCTCCATGATCAGGTGCGAGGCCTCGCGCGCGATGGACTCCGCGTCGCCGGGCTGGTCGGGCGATGCGGCATCGGATTCGAGGATTTCCTGGCGGATGAGGGGCAGCAGGCCCAGGTGGTAGCGGCCCGCAGGCGAATCGTCCGTGGCGCCGGCGGCGCCTTTGATGGATTCTTCGCGCTTGTCCCTGAGCCACTTGATGTATTCGGGGCGGGACAGCTCGCGCTTGCGCAGGGCGCATTCACGGACCCAGGCATGCCAGGGCAGGCCGGGCTGGTCGCTCAGGGCCTTGATCAGCGCCTGGCTTCCGGGGGAAAATTGCTGAAGGAGTTCTTCCATATCGGCTGGGAAAGGAGGGTGAAACCGGAAAACACCGCATCGGGCAGGCTGGCCCTGCGGCCGCTCAAATTGCTGAAAAACAGTTTGGTTTGTTCAAAAACGAATAGTATCTTGATGTTCAAACCTTAACTTGTTTCCCATGAAGAACCTGTACGCAGCGCTGGCGGGCGTTATCACCTGCCTGCTGATGATGGCTGTCACGACGACGGTATCCGCTCAAGGATGCAGCGGCTCTTCGAGCCAGAACAGCGACTACAGCTCGTCCTGGCAAAGCGCTCCCGCCACCTATTCGGTCGTGAGCCCGCTCAGGGTGACGACGACCATCGGGCCCAACCCGACCAGCGGCGTATTCACCGTGAAAATTGCCGCCAACCGCCAGCTGAGCTACGCGCCGAAGATCGAAGTGCTGGGGCTCGACGGCCGCGTGGTCGCCGCTGCCGAAGGCGCTGCCGATCAGAAGGAGTTTGAAGCCTCTTTCGACCTGCGCAATGCCCGCGGCAATGTATTCTTCGTCCGCACCAACTGCGAGCAGTGCCGCCCGCAGAAGGTGGTGGTCAACGCTGGCACGCAATTCTGATGCCGCTCAAAGAACGCAGATTCATGCAGAAAAACGTCTGGATACGCCGCTCCGCCCGGGGCGGCGTATCTCATGTTCAGGCCAGGGGCATGGTGTAGCGCTCCTGCGGATTCAGGAGGGCCTTGCGCACCCAGCGGCCTTTTTCCTCGGCCCAGCGGCGCACCGCCAGCCGTTCCGCATTGCAGGGCCCTTCGCCGCTGATGACCCGCTTGAATTCGTCCCAGTCGGGCTCGGTGTACAGCCACTGGCCGCTTTCCGGGTCTTTGCGCAGCGCCGGATCGGGAATTTCGAGGCCCAGCTCCCGGATTTTGGGCACATACATATCCAGAAAGGCCTGCCGCATGGCGTCGTTGGTGGCCAGTTTCACCTTCCACTTCACCAGCTTTTCCGTATGCACGGAGGCCTTGTCCGGCGGGCCGAAGAAGTGCATGATCGGCTGCCACCAGCGGATGAGGGCCTCCTGCACCATCCGGCGCTGGACCGGCGTGCCGGTGGCCAGATGCACCACGTTGTCGTGGCCGTATTTCAGGTGGAAGGACTCTTCGTAGCAGATCCGCTCCAGCGCCCGGCAGTAGGGGCCGTAGGAGCCTTTGGAATTGGTGACCTGGTTGACGATCGCGCCTGCATCGATCAGCCAGGCGATGATGGCCGAATCTGCCCAGGTGACCGCCGGGTAATTGAAGACATTGGAATACTTGGACTTGCCGTTGATCAGGTCTTCGATCATCTGCTCGCGGGGCTTGCCCAGGGTCTCGGCGGCGGCGTAGAGCAGCTGGCCGTGGCCCACCTCATCCTGCACCTTGGCCATGAGGGCCAGCTTGCGGCGGAAGCCCGGCGCGCGCGTGATCCAGGTCCCTTCCGGCAGGGCGCCGATGATCTCCGAATGCGCGTGCTGCTCGATCATGCGGATCAGCTGGCGGCGGTATTCGTAGGGCATCCAGTCCTGCGGCTCGATCTTCTCGCCCGCTTCGATGCGGGCCTCGAACTCGGCCAGCTTCTGCGGGTCTTCGTCTTCCAGGCGCGTGCCCAGGTTGTCGATTTCGATGACAGACAGGTTTCCGTACATATAGTCTCCGAATAATAGCAGTCTCTGAATCAGCTGAATATGCCTCCTGCGGCGCATTCAGGCCTTCGGGATGGAAGAAGAATTGCCCCCGCCGCCCGGCTCTGCAAATTTGCCGGACTCGAAGGAAATATAGAACGACCACAGGATCAGCAGCGCCACGGCAGCCAGGGCCACATAGCCCTCCGCCGGCGCCGGAATCACCTCCAGCGAGGTCAGGATGGCCAGCAGGGCCGATGCGCCGCCCATCAGCAGGTGCGTGGCCATGAAGCGCGCCAGCCCCGCGCGGTCCCGGATGCGGGACTGCGAACGATTGGCCAGCAGGTCCAGCCGGCCCCGCAGCCCGATCAGGTAGCCGAGCAGCAGGAAGGCCAGGGAAAGCACCAGATAAATCCAGCCCAGCGGGTTCATAGCGGATGCGTTGACGGTGGATTCAGGGTATTCGTAAACCGTTGAGCAAAAGTTTCGACAGATGGTCCTGGATCTCCGGCACCTGCATGGCGCCGTCCGGCCGGTACCAGCGGTGGACCCAGTTGAGCGACGAGAGGAGCATGTGCGTGTTCAGGCGCAGCGGCGCCGGGCGGAAGATGCCCGCCCCCATGCCTTCCCGCAGCACCGACTCGAAGGCCTGCTCGTAAGCGGCGATGCTGGCGGCGTATTCGCTGCGGTGCGGCTCGTGCAGATGCCGCCATTCCCGGAAAAAGATCACCGATGCGTCCTGATTCCGGATCACCACCTCGATGTGGGCGCGGATCATGCGGTCCAGGCGCTCCGCAGGCGGCTCAGACCCGGCCGCTGCGGGCAGGACCGCCTCGTGAAACTCGTGCGCGCAGCGCTGGGCGATTTCCCAGAGAATCTCCTCTTTCGAGTCGTAGTGGCTGTACAGGCTGGCCGGCTTGATGCCCAGCGCCTCGGCCAGATCCCGCATCGAGGCGGCTTCGTATCCCTTGCGGCTGAAGAGCTTGCGCGCCTCGGCCAGAATTTCAAGTTTGCGGGTGCTGAGCGCTTCGTCGGGTACAGGCAGCATGAACCGGGCTTACTAACAGTCGTTAGGCAAATATAGGGCCTGCCTGCTACAATTGCAACGGCTGCGCCTTCATTCCACCATGACCTTGGCCTGGTAGCGGAGGGCGCCGCTTTCCGGCTCCAGCACCTGCACAGCATACAGGCCCGGGCGGAAGGGGCCTGTCAGGCGCACGTGGTATCCGCGGCCTTCGGGGATCTGCTGCGCGTCCACGGTCCGTCCCAGCAGGTCCACGACCCGGATCCCGAATCCGCCGGCCTCGCCGGGCGGCAGGAGCACCCGGAAGCTGCCCGGCGCCGGATTGGGGAAGATGAGCACGGCATCCTGCGCGAAGGGCTCCAGAAAGCCGGCTTCCGGATCGAAGCGGGCTGCCGCTGCGGGCGGCTCCGGCAGGCCGGGAATGGCCGGATCGCGCCCGGCCAGCAGGCGGAATGCCCGGGCACCGTCCGGAATGCCGTATCCGTAGCTGTTGCCGGGCGAGGTGAAGCGGTCGGCGGATCGGCGCAGCGCCTCGGCGAGCTGCCAGGCGGTGGCCTGGGGATGGGCCTGCTTGAGGCAGGCTGCCAGCCCCGAGATGAGCGGGCAGGCATACGAGGTGCCGTTGCCGCGGCGCACGGTGCCGTCGATCCCCACGAAAAACGTCTGTTCGCCCATCGCCGCCAGATCGGGCTTGATGCGCCCGTCTGCTGCAGGGCCGCGCGAGCTGAAGGCTGCCAGCTCGCCGCAGGCATCCACTGCGCCGATGGCCAGCACCGAATCGCCGTCCGCCGGCGCGACCAGTCCGCGGGTGCCCTCGTTTCCGGCGCTGTTGACCACGAGGATGCCCTTGGCGGCAGCCAGATCGGCGGCGCGGGTGATCAGGGCGGTCTGGCCGTCGAGATCGCTGCGGCTGTAGCCGGGGTCGCCGTTGTCGAAGCTCAGGTAGCCCAGCGAGGTAGAAAAGATGTCGGCGCCGAGGCTGTCGGCAAATTCGGCGGCGGCTACCCAGTTGTCCTCTTCCTGGCGGGTTTCGGAGCTGTCGTTTTCGGTGCGCAGCAGGATGAAGGAGGCGCCCGGCGCGGCGCCGGTGAGCCGTCCGGGCCAGTTGGCGGCGAGGATGGAAAATACCTGGCTGCCGTGCCGGCAGTGGATGCAGGGGTCGAAGACGCTTTCCTGGCTGCTCACGTAGTCGCGGGTGGCCAGGATGCGGCCTTCCTCGAAGAGGTGGCGGAAGGCAGCCAGCGAATCGACCTTCACGAAGCCATTGTCGAAGACAGCGACACGCACGCCGCGGCCGGTGTAGCCGTTGCGGTGGAGCACATCGGCGCCGATCATCTGCAGCTGGCGCCAGTAGGCGTCGTCGGGGCTGCCGTCGGGGCATTCGCCCTCGGCGCCGGCAGCCGAGCCATAGCCCCGGACCGGCTCCACGCTGCGCACAAAGGGCAGGGCCTGCACGCGCAGGGCCTGCTCCGGCGTCAGCGCCGCGCTGACGGCATTGAACCAGCGGGACTGGCGGTGCGGCTGGATGCCGAGGGCGCGCAGGCTGTCGAGATAGGGTGCGGCGAGGGGCCGGTCGGTGGGGCCGGGCTGCAGGCCGGCGCGCGCGCGGCGCGCCAGCGCAGCCTCCGAAAGGGCCGGGACGCCGGGCCGGTCACCCTGGTCCGTGAAGAAGATCCAGCTTCTGGGCTGGGCGGTGAGGATGCCGGAGCCGAGCATCCAGATAGCGAGGGCAAATGCCGCTGCGGGGCTGCGCATCATGGGAAAGGTTTGAGACAAAGATACGATGCCGCAGGATACGCTGCTGCGGGAAGCTGGCGCCAGCACCCGCAGCTTCAATAGCCGCCTGCCGCGCCGGAGGCCGGCGCGGCAGGCGGCAGGGGTGGCAGGGCCCGCTACTGCTTCACGACGCGCAGCGTCTGCCGGCCCCGGCTGGTCTCCAGCACGGCCAGGTAGATGCCCGGCGCCAGGCCGCTGCCGGGCAGGGTCAGGTCCTGCGTGCCTGCATCCATGCGCTCGCCTTCAGCCAGCAGCGCCACCGTGCGGCCTGCGAGGTCCAGCACGCGCAGCGATACCTGATCCTCCTGCTCCAGGCTAAAGGAAAACGTGATTGCATCGCTGAATGGGTTGGGGCGGGCGGCGAGGGGGATCTGTGCGGGAAGCGGCTGCGGCGCCGGATCCGAACGATCATGAGCGGCATACTCCAGCCCTTTCTGCGACAGCTGATTGGCTTTGTATTTCGTGCTTGTGCAGTAGGTTTGCAGCTGCGCGGGCGTGTAGGGCAGGTTGGGTGCGGCACAGGCGATAGGCTGGACACCGGTCTGCAGCAGGACGTCGGCGGGTATGAGCACATCAGGACTGATGACAATACTTTCACCTGCTGTAAAGGTCCGAAGGCTGCTGACAGTGATATTGCCATTGATTGTGATCTTCCGCCATGCCTTCACATCGGTACTGACCGTGCCGCTGACAGTTACATCGAACGGAATAGAAGGCGACACAGGCAACGGGCTGGAAACATCCTGGATTACGACGGGAAAAGTCAGGATTTGCTGCGATAAAATTGGATATCCGTCGCGGCCCCGGGTGGAAGACAGATAGGTATTGGCAAATACCAAAAATATGGTGTCCGGGCTCACGGAGTAGGGAGTCCAGCAGGAGATATTGTCGCGCGTCAGGTAGCTCGTCAGGTTCTCCAGGCATTCCACAGGCAAGAACGGCGTATAGTACACCCCTTCGTCTGCTCCTTCTTCAAGGTTTCCAAAGGTAACATTCGTGGTGGAGAAAACGCCTGACATACTTGTAAAATCCGGCGAATGCTTGCTTCTGATCATCAGCGCCGCCGAAATATCGCTGTTGGCCAGATCCATGCGGGCGGCAGGATTGATGGCATATTTCAGCGGAGCTGCCAGGCGATAGGAGGCAGCATAATGGGTATGGGTTTCGGTCTCCGTTGGAGACGGGACGCCATACGCTTCACAGGGCGTCGAGGTCACCTGCATGGATGCGTTGACATAGCGGTTGACCACTGGCGTTTCGAGCAGCGCAAATACGCCCAGTTCCTCGTTGTAGAGCGGATAATAGGGCTGCTGGGTGTAGTTGGCTTCAGGCAGGCTCCATGAATTTTTGCTGCCGGGCACAGCAAATTCGGTCGCATGCTGAGGGTTGGAGCTGGAGTTAATCTCTCCGCTCATCGTAATCTCACCCCGTGTAATGGCCGGGAGCGCAAGCGAAGGCTTGGGCGGCTCGCCTGATTTTTTGAATTTGATGACTGACTGGGCGAAACTCACCGCCTTGGCCATAACTTTCACCGAATAGTTTGCCTTCAGTTTTAAAACTCCCAGATCGATTGTGATAGGATCGAGTATCTCAGCGCCGAGTTCTAAATATGCTTTCATTACGTTCATAGCTTCAAGAATATCAAATTTCCCTGTCGCCTGCATCTCAGCCTGCAGGTCGTCGAACATCTTGGAGGCATCCTGATAGACCTGGGTTCCAGCTACAATGTTATTACTGCCGTCTGTGTAAACTGCATTCAGAAAATCCTCAAACTGTGCAGTTCCGCCGTTGTAGTACTCTGCCGGGCTGTAGGAGGTTGCGGCCAGTCTTCCGTACAGATTGATGTCCATACTGGTGATCGGCCGGAAGTACACCCGGAAGGCAGCATCGTTCTGGCACACGCAGGGGTCGTAAGCGATCGGAAAGGCCGCATGGACAAACTTGATCGGGTCGTTAGGGAAAGGCGAACGACTCAAAACTTCAGAAACCGTAGTAGGCTGACCCAGCGGCTGGGCAATGGGATTGGCATAGCCTAACATGCCCGCTGGCTTGTAGGTAGGGCGGTTGGGGTCAGGGTCAGGAAAGTCTTCCCCAGCAGTGAAGCGCAACTCGACCTGAAACACCTGCGAGGTAAAATCATTGTAGGCACCAAACACATGCAGCATCCCTGTGTGCCGGTTGTACAGAATCAGTACCGGAACTGAGCGCTGGTGCCCCGAAGCGTTGAACTCCGTGCTGCCATTGAGCATCCTGCCGAAGCCCCACTGGATCAGCTCCCAACCATCTTCCGGATAAAAGTCGCTGTTGGCACCAAAGGCCAGGTAGTTGAGGTCGGAATTGTTGCTGTAAAACGGATTGGAAAAGGCGGTCTGGCTCGCGTACGGCCCATACATAGTTTGACCGGAGCCAGAGAGCTGTTGCTGAACCAGTCGAAGGTGTTCTTCAGCGCGGGGCGCTCATTATTGTAGCCCTTGCCAGGCCGGGGGTCGGTCGAGATGCCGACCGAGTCGGGGCAGGGATTGCTGCTCTGTCCCCGGAGCAGCAACAGGCCTGCAACCCAACAGCAGCTGAGAAGAATATATCGTTTCATACAATGGAGATGTAGAAGGATGACCTCGCTTTCAGGAGGAAAGGGAGGAAAAACAAACACATTCAAATCGTTCAGGAACTAAGGCTTCATTTCACACGCCGCCCTTCAAAGACCATAGGAATAGGAGCACTTCCAGAGGGGGTCAGGGTGTATTCGCAGCGCACCCGCTCGAAATCGCCGGTCTTTTCCGGGTCGCGTACCATCTTTCCGGTGGGGTAATCGCATTTGGCAGAACTTCCTGTATTGAATATCAATGACCGGGAGGTCGAGGCTTTATTCCAATATTCTTGCGAACAGCCGCGCTTGAAGTTGTAAAGGGCTGTTAACAAAGGATTGGTTGGGTGAAGGCGAAATCCTAGGGTAATTGTATCTTCCAAATTTCCATTGAGGTGGCCATGAAAAAGTGATGTAAAAAATGAATTGCTTGTAAACACCACCTGCCGGGTCATGGTATCGCGCCCATCATCATCGGGAAAACAGGCCGTATTGGGAGGCCCTTCGACGACGAGGGTGATGCCGACCGGTATGCCTTTGGGCGCAGGGGAATAATCCAGGCCGCATAGCGCCCCTTCATAGGTCTCCGATCCGATATACCAGGTGTAGGTCCAGTCATCATGAACGTGCAGCGCCTCGCTGATGAGGTTGGTCGAGCGCACCGTGTCGTAATACACCGTATCAAAGAGCTGCAACGACCCCCAACTCCCATTCTCAATAATCCTGAAGTCCGCACTCACTGGGGTCTCCGCTGTACAGGGATCATAATTCGGGCATTTCGGATTGGTCTCGTCCGCGCAGTAATTCGGGCACTCCGGGTTGGCCGGGTCGTCGCAGGGCTTGCAGGCGGCGAGCAGCAGCGATGCGGCTGCAAAAGCCGGGAGGATGAGGCGGGCTTTCATTGTCTGATTCCGATAAAGGTAAGGGTGTCTGTGCGGACCAATTGCTGAGGGGTAGCCAGATACAGCGCGGAGTCGTAGATCGTGTAGCGGATCACCAGCGTGTCGTAGCTGCGGGAAAGCCTGCCCATTCCTCTGGGGTAAAAACTGTAGGAACCAATCCAAGGAGAGAAAGGGAAAAAGAATCCCTCTCCGCCTTCCAGGGCGCCGAGCGGCCCAAAGTTGCTGTAGAGCTGCTCGCGGGTGAAGGTTACGTTGTCCGGGATATGCGGGGTTTTGTTGGGCAGATTCATGATATAGTATTCCGGAAAGACAAATGCCGGAACAGGAACCGAGTCCATGTAGGGGATCGGCCCCCGCAGCCGGATCTCTACCTCAAAGTCCGGCTCGGCGGGGAGGTGGGTGTGCCGCCCGCGGAAGCGCCCGCTGATCGGCGACTCTTCCCGGTCCAGCACCATGATCTCCCGGGTTACGGTATCTATGCCGTCGTCATCAGGATCGCAGGCGAGGTTGGGAGCCCCCCTGGCAATCAGCCGGATGGGCACCCGTCCGTAGGCGACCCAGCCGAAGGAGACCGCGATCTCCCGCCCGGTGCGGGGGGCAGGCTCGGTCCCGACCTGCCACTCGTAGCTGTCGAGCTCCTGGACGGCCCGGAGCACAACCCAATTGCTGGCCGACACACTTCGGAAAATGGGCAGCCGCTCCGGCCAGAAGTTACGCGCTTCTTCCATCGTAAACTCTGCCGACACCGCCCCCTGCACATAGCAGGGATCGTAGTTCCGGCACTCCGGATTGGCCGGATCGTCGCAGGGCTTGCATCCTCCCCAGGCCAGCAGGGCCAGGACCGGGAGGCAGATCAGATGGTTTTTCATGGGATTATTTGTTGGGCGTTTCAGCCGATTTCAGGCGGGTATTTTCAGCTTCCAGCTCCCCGATGCGGCGGTTCAGCCCGATCACATGCAGGTACAGCTCTTCGATCTTTTCCATCTGGCGGAGGGTCATGTCGGAGAGCTCCACGCCCCCGGCGGCCTGCGCAGTCACCTGAAAGGCCCCTGATACAAAAGCCAGCCAGAAAATTATACCCAAATACTTCATGTCAGTTTATTTTTTTGCCGATGAAAACACGGGCGAAAGCTGTGTCGGTATCAAAAAATCCATTGGGCTTCCGCGGATGCAGCAAGTATTCAATCCGAATGCTGTCTCCTTCAGCGTAGGCACGTCCAATCATCTGATGCTCGCCGCAAGTATTTCCTCTGTAATACGAAGCGAACACCTCATCTGTAAAGGAAAGTGCAGATGATTCATAGGGGCATCCTTCAGGCAGATTTTTCACGGTGTAATTATCCTGAAACTCAATATCGAGGGAAATCTCCACCGTGAACCGCCTCTGGGGATTGTGCAGTTCGTGCCCTTCAAACCGGCCTAGAACCCGGGCCTCCTCCAGCGGGATAATTTCAAACGTCCGGCTTACGGTATCTATCCCGTCGTCGTGCGGGAAGCAGAGACTGTCTGGGGTACGGGTCCCGACCAGCGTAACGGTAAGGGGACCGTTGATATTCGCTCCCACAAACAGCAGGCTAAACTCCGGCTCGGTGATCACCTGGTTATGACTGCCGACGATCCACCGGTATGACTCGAACGTCTGGTGGGCACGGAAGGTCACACGCTGAGGGTTAAGTATCCGGTTCAGATCAACGTATATAGAGCTATCTTCTTGACCATAAGTGGGGAAAGGGAATATCCCCAGAAGTGAAAAGTCTGCATCGGTTTCGGTTCTATCCCAGCACGGATCATAGTTTTTGCACTCCGGATTGGCCGGATCGTCGCAGGGCTTGCAGGCGGCGAGCAGGAGCAGGGCGGGGAGAAGGAGCAGATAGGGCTTCATGGAACGGGGACTGTAGACAGGCTGAGCAGGGCTTCAGGCAGGCAGTTTCGGCCTTCGGGGCTTCGATGCGCGGCATGCGCAGGCGTGGTTCACATGAACGCTATCTACTATCTTTTTCTGGCATAAAAAAGTTTCGGGAATAATTTAACGATGACTTATGTTATGCATCAAGTATACTAAACACTATTTCAATCTATAAAAATCCAGCCTTGTGTCGAAGTATTGCTATCACATCTGCGGGCAGCACCCGCAGCTTGCATAGCCGCCTGCCGCGCCGGAGACCGGCGCGGCAGGCGGCAGAAGTGCAGGGTGCCTCAGGCAGCCGCTGCGGGGCGGGTTTTGTGCTGCGAGAATACCTGCGGCACGTGGTGAAACAGCTCGTCGAGCAGCTCCCGGACCAGCTCGCGCTTGTGCGGGCTTTCCTGCACCAGCGCCATGTCCTGGTCCACCACGGAGCGCAGCTTCTCCAGCCCGATTCTTCCTTCCTTGTACTGCGATACACGGAAATACCAGCTGATGGCCGGCATGTAGGCAGCCCGGCGGCGGTACTCCTTTTCGCGCTCCGGCAGCTTGAAGCTGCGGCAGAGGGAGAGAATTTTCTGGTATTTCTCCTGCCGGAGCAGCGCCTGCAGGTACACGGTGAAGAAAATATGCCAGCGCTGGCTCAGAATCTGGTCCTTATAGGAGCGGAGGAAGGTCTCGGCATAGCGCTCCGCATGGGCGGCCTGGCCGTTGTCGTGCAGGCATTTGACATAGAATGCCACGAAGCCCGCCTTGTTGTGGAAGTTGTTGCTGCGGCGCATCTCCGGGATGCCGCCCTGCAGCAGGGCCAGCGCCTCGGCCTTGCGGCCCTGCCGCAGCAGCACCGCGCCCAGATTGGTCAGGTACAGCAGGTACTCCGTGTTGCGCTCCCGGATCGACAGGTAGCCGCAGCGCGCCGCCTCCTGCCACTCGCCGAATTTGGTGTGCAGGATCAGCCGGTTGCCGTAGTAGTTGACCAGCAGCCGCCGCGAGTAGCCCTGCCCCTGGAGAAACTGCTGCTCCAGATAGTCGTAGATCTCCCGCAGCTTGTCGAACTCCCGGTAATTGATGCAGAGCATCGTCAGCTGGATCACCGCAAGGTAACGCGTCTGCCCGTCGAGGCTGGCATCGAACACCAGCTGGCGGAGCAGGTACTCCCAGTTGCGGGTATCGAAGCCGCCGTGGGCGTACTGGCCCGTGATCTCGCGGGTGGCATCGTAGAGCCGGGCCTGGATGGCCACCGTATGCTCGTAGGTCTGCCGGTAGCGGTCGAGAAAGGCCTCCACCCGCTGATGGTCCTCGTGGCGCAGCCGCACGATGAGGTACTGCCGGTAGGTGCGGGCCAGCTCGTAGCATTTGAGGAAATAGAAATACGGCGGCTGGTACTGCTCCAGATAGGCCAGCAGGGCCTCTTCGGCTTCGGGCGTGATGGCATCCGTCAGGATGCTGCGCTCCTGCTCCATGAGCCAGTCGAGCTGGCGGTCCACATCGATGCTTTCGAGGCGGGTCTGGATCCAGCGCTTGAGGTTGGAGTATTTGCGCTTGTCGACGGCAGTGTCGAAGGCCTCGTGCTGGGCCTGGGGCTGGCAGTTGCGGTAGATGCGGCGGAGGATCTCCAGGTTGTCCGCATCCTGAAACTGCTGGATATTGAGCAGGTACTGCACCTCGTGTGGCAGCAGCGTTCCGACAAATTCTTCGAATTTTTGCAGCTTGTGGCGCATAGGGCACGGCAGGTATAAGGGGGCATCGGGTCCGGGGGAGGCGGAAAACACCGGGCAGCATCCGCCCGCAGCGCCGGGCCGGGGCCCGTGCTGCGGCGGCGCGCATGCGCAGGAAGCGCGGGTGCGTCCGGAGCGCGGCTCAGACGAGCGCGCCGGCTTTGATGTGGTCCACCACGCCGGGATCGAGCAGCGTGGACGTGTCGCCGAAATTGTCCGTGGCGCCCTCGGCGATCTTGCGCAGAATGCGGCGCATGATCTTGCCCGAACGGGTTTTGGGCAGGCCTGGCACAATCTGGATCTTATCCGGCTTCGCAATCGGCCCGATCTGCTCTACGACCACCTTCAGGATCTCGGCCACCAGCACCGCATGGTCCTGCGGGTGCTCCTGGCAGATCACATAGGCGTAGATGCCCTGCCCCTTGATGTCGTGGGGGTAGCCCACCACCGCCGACTCCACGACATTGGGGTGGAGGTTGATGGCGTTTTCCACCTCTGCCGTGCCGATGCGGTGGCCCGATACGTTGATCACGTCGTCCACCCGCCCGATGATGCGGTAGTAGCCGTCCTCATCGCGGCGGCAGCCGTCGCCGGTGAAGTACTTGTCCCGGTAGGTGGAGAAATACGTGGTGCGGCAGCGCTCGTGGTCACGGTAGGTGGTGCGGATGATGGAAGGCCAGGGGAAGCGCATGCACAGGATGCCTTCCACGTTGTTGCCTTCGATTTCCTTGCCTTCGGAGTCCACGAGCACGGGCTGGATGCCGGGCAGCGGCAGCGTCGCGTAGCAGGGCTTGAGGGGCGTGACGTTGGCAATGGGCGAGATCATGATCCCGCCGGTTTCGGTCTGCCACCAGGTATCCACGATGGGGCAGCGCTTTTTGCCGATATGCTCGTGGTACCAGTTCCAGGCCTCCTCGTTGATGGGCTCGCCGACGGAGCCCAGGATGCGCAGGGAGCCGAGGTCGTGCTTGCGCACCGGGTCGAGGCCCAGGGCCTGCAGGGCGCGGATGGCGGTAGGCGCGGTGTAGAAGATATTGACCTGGTATTTGTCCACCACTTCCCAGAAGCGTCCGGCATCGGGCCAGGTGGGCACCCCTTCGAACATCAGGGTCGTAGCGCCGGCCAGCAGCGGCCCGTACACGATGTAGGAGTGGCCGGTGATCCAGCCCACGTCGGCAGTGCACCAGTACACATCGCCTTCTTCGTACTGGAATACATTGCGGAAGGTATATTCGGTGTACACCATATAGCCCCCGCAGGTATGCACCACGCCTTTGGGCTTGCCGGTGGAGCCGGAGGTGTAGAGGATGAAGAGCATGTCTTCGGAGTCCATCTCCTCGGCCTCGCATTCGGCCGGCATGCCTTCGAGGGCGTCGTGCATCCACACATCGCGGTCCTCGTACCACTCCACCTGCTCGCCGGTGCGCTTGAGCACCAGCACATGCTGCACGGAGTCGGTCTGATGGAGGGCTTCGTCCACCACCTCCTTGACGGGGATCTGCTTGGCGCCGCGGTAGTTGCCGTCGGAGCAGATGACCAGCTTGGCGGAGGCGTCGTTGATGCGGTCGGCTAGGGCCTGGGCGGAGAAGCCGGCGAAGACCACCGAATGGATGGCGCCGATGCGGGCGCAGGCCAGCACCACGATGGCCAGCTCGGGCACCATCGGCAGGTAGATGCACACCCGGTCGCCCTTGTGGATACCCAGCTTGCGCAGGGCATTGGACATGCGGCAGACCTCGGCATGCAGCTCGCGGTAGGTGTAGGCCTTGGCGGCTTCGCGGGGATCGTTGGGCTCGAAGAGAATCGCCGTCTGGTCGCCGCGGGTTTCGAGGTGGCGGTCCAGGCAGTTTTCGGTGATGTTCATCTTGCCGCCGAGAAACCACTTGATATCAGGGTCGCGGAAGTTCCATTCCAGAACCTGGTTCCAGGGTTTTCGCCAGTAAAACCCGGAAGCCTGCTCGGCCCAGAATCCTTCCGGATCCTCGACGCTGCGCTGGTAGGTTTCGTGGTATTCGGCCAGAGAGCGGATGCGTGAAGCCATAGTAGCAGTATCTGAAGAGGTGAAGAGGGGAATGGGAGGAATCTTGCGGTCAAGAACGGGAGTAAAAATACAGGGTGAAATGACAAAAGTCAAATATATATATATCTATATGATTAATCTATGAAAAATACAGCCGATTATCCTTGATAATCAGCTGATCGCAAATACAGTTCCGTGAAAAAATTTTATCCGAATTCTTCTGCTTCGCGCATGGCCTCCTGCCAGCTCTGCCCGAAATTGATCATTTCGAGGGTGGCCATGGAGAGGCGGTTTTCGAGCTTGCCGAATTTTTTGCGGTAATCCTTGATCGAAGCCTGGATGACTTCGAGGGCCTCTTCGCGGCCGTAGGTGTGGGTGATCTCGCAGGTATTCTTCTCCTGGCCGGGCATGGCCTTATAGGTGAGGAAGTAATGCTTGAGGCGGTCCACCACGCTGGCGGGGCATTCGGAGATATCGGTCATGCTGCCGAAGACCTCGTCGCCTTTGAGCACGGCAATGATCTTGTCGTCGGCCTCGCCGCCGTCGATCATGCGGAAGCCGCCGATGGGGATGGCGGGCACGAGGATATCGCCGTGGGTGATGTTTTTTTCGGTGAGCACGCAGACGTCGAGGGGGTCGCCGTCGCCGATGATTTCGGTGCGGCCGGTCTGCTTCATGCAGTATTCGGCCACATACTCCATGCAGTAGGTCTGGGGCACAAAGCCGTATAGGGCGGGGATGACGCTGGAGAACTTCTGGGGCCGGTCCACCTTGAGGTAGCCGCTGTACTTGTCGATCTCGTACTTGACGGTATCGTAGGGCGTCATTTCGATAAAGGCGGTGAACAGGTGGGGCGCTTCGGCGCCGATCTGCACGCCATGCCAGGGGTGCGACTTGTAGCGGAGTCCGATCAGTTCCCAGATGCGGGTCAAGGTATTTTTACCCATACGGCGAAGAGTTGGTCAGCTTGGCGAATTCGGGGTTAAGATAGGATGCAGCGCACGGCCTCTGCAAAGATACGCTGCGCTAGCGGCGAATATACGCAAGTTATCGGAAGACTTTGATCATCGGCGCATCAGGGCAGAATCAGGCGCTTGCTGATCTCGAAGCTGAAGCGGCTGCCCTGGCCCGGGGCCGACTGGACCCAGATTTTTCCGTGGTGGTTTTTGGCGATTTTGCGGCACAGGGCCAGGCCCACGCCGGTGCCTTCGTAAAAGGCCTCCTGGTTGTGGACCCGCTCGAAGAAGTTGAAGATGCGCTCCTGGAATTCGGGCTCGATGCCGATGCCGTTGTCCTGGATGTGGAAGATCCAGCAGCCGTCCTGCTCTTCGCCGCTGATCTCGATGGCGGGCGCCTGGCCGGGCCTGCGGTATTTGATGGCATTGTCGATGAGGTTCTGAAACAGCAGCGAGAGCTGGGTGCGGTCGGCGCGCACATCGGGCAGCGCCAGGACCTGGAGCTGGGCCTGGCTGTTGAAGATCTTGCTTTCGAGGGCGGAGAGGACCTCCTCCACGAGCCTGCGGGTTTCGATCGGCTCGATGCGGAGCTGCTGGTAGCCGACCTTGGTGAAATAGGAGAGGTCTTCGAGGAGGGCATACATGCGCTTGACGTTCTGCACGGCGATGCCGATGTATTCGTTGGCGTCCTCGTCGAGGCGGGGGGCGTAGCGGCGCTGGAGGAGCTGCACGTAGTTGGAGATGGTGCGCAGGGGCTCTTTGAGGTCGTGGGAGGCGATGAAGACAAACTGCTCCAGCTGTTCGTTGGAGTGGTGGAGTTCGAGCACGCGGCGGAGCTGCTGGTTGAGGTTGCGGAGGAGGGGGCGGAATACCAGCCACCAGGAGAGGCCGATGATGAGGATGGACAGCACGAGGATCAGGGGCTCGGTAGCCTGTGCGCCTTCGATGGAGCGGGCGAGGGCGTCGCGCACCTGGGCGTCATATTCGGCGAGGTGCGGAGCCAGCCCGGTGAATCCGAGCTGCCAGGCTTCGGCGGCGAGGCTGTCGGCAGGCTGCCCGCCGGCGGCCAGGGCCGCCACCCGGAGGAAGCGGTCCAGCAGGCTGTCGGTCAGGGGGCTGACCGGCGGGACCTGAATCCGGTCCAGGAGACCGCCCCGGATGCCCCGGGGGCCGGTGAGCGCACGCAGGGTGCTGTCTGCCTGGCGCAGCGCTTCTACAGACTGCATCAGCTCGCTGCGCAGGTCCTGCTGGGAATGAAAGGGCTCGGCGCCCGGATGGGCCAGCTCATGGCAGAGCGTGGTCACCTGCAGGCAGAGGGCCCAGCACCGGGCGCTGGCTGCGCCGGCCGCCGCTGCCTGGCGGTAGGCACCGAAATAGGTGTGCCGGACGGCAAACTCAGCCAGGGCGAGCAGCGCCAGCAGCCCCAGGGCCAGCCCCAGGCGCACTGCTTGCTGCCGGATGTACTGCTGGACAATCATGCAGCTATAGACTCAGAATTCTCTCAAATTACAAGGACAATTTGGTTATCTTTGTATCGCAGATGTAAAATCTGCCTGCCGGCCCAGGCCTGCCCTGCTTCTTCAACCAAGGCTCCGTCCATGACGAAATACCTTCCGCTGCTGATTGCGACGCTGCTGTCGATCACCTTCGTGTACATCCTGCCGCTGCCGCTGGATTTCATCGCGAAAGGGCTGGTGGTGCTGGCCATTTTCGCCGGCGTGCTGGGCGTCGCCCGCTGGATCGAGCGCCGCAACGAGGGCTCCGGCTCCTCCGGCTCCGGCGCCTGAGCCGGTTTTCATCTTCCGCCTCACCTCCCGCGCCATGTACAACTTCTTTGCAGGCCCTGCAGGCCTGCCCGCCCCTGTGCTGCGCCGCGCGCAGCAGGAACTCACCGACTACGCCGGCACCGGCATGTCGGTCATGGAGCTCAGCCACCGCAGCCCCTGGTTTGAGGAGATCCTCCACCGCGCCGGCGCAGCCCTGCGCCGCCTGATGCAGATTCCGCCCGCCTATCACGTGCTCTTCCTCCAGGGCGGCGCCACCACGCAGTTTTCGGCGGTGCCCCTCAACCTCCTGCACCGCGGCGCTGCCGCCTACCTCGACACCGGCGTCTGGGCCTCCAAAGCCGCCGAAGAAGCGGCCCGCTTCGGCCCGGTGCGCATCCTGGCCTCCGGCAAGGCCTCCGGATACCGCGAGATCCCGGACTTCGGCGCCCTGGCGGTGCCTCAGGACCTCGGCTACCTGCACCTCACCACCAACAATACCATCTACGGCACGGCCCTTCATGCCCTGCCCCGGGCCGGCAGCGTGCCCCTGGCGGCCGATATGTCCTCCGATATCCTCTCCCGCCCGTACCGGGTCGAAGACTTCGGCCTGATCTATGCGGGCGCGCAGAAAAATATCGGCCCTTCGGGCCTGACGGTCGTCATCGTGCGGGAGGACCTGATCGGGCGGGCGCAGCCGCATACGCCGCTCATGCTCGACTACGCCGTGCATGCCCGGGCGGGCTCCATGCACAATACCCCGCCGGCCTTCGCCATCTACATGGCCGGGCTGGTCTTCGAATGGCTCGAAGCGCAGGGCGGCGTAGCCGCCATCGACCGCATCAACGAGGCCAAGGCGCAGCTGCTGTACGCCTTTCTCGACAGCAGCAGCCTCTTCCGCCCCCATGTCCAGCCGCCTCACCGCTCGCGGATGAATGTCGCCTTCGGCCTGGCCGACCCGGCCCTGGAGGCCCGCTGCCTCCGCGAGGCCGAAGCCGCCGGCTTCCAGGGGCTGGCAGGCCACCGCAGCGCCGGCGGCCTCCGCGCCAGCCTGTACAATGCAGTGCCCATCGAAGCGGTGCAGGCGCTGGCAGATTTTCTGCGCGACTTTGAGCAGCGCACCGTAACTTCCGCCTGAACATCTTATCCCTGCTTCGCTATGGCGCGTATCAGAGCGTTCCGGGGCCTGCGCCCGCAGCCTGCGCTGGCTGCACGGGCAGCCTGCCCCCCCTATGATGTGATCAATTCCGAGGAGGCCCGCCGGCTGGCCGAAGGCAACCCGGACTCCTTTTTATATGTCGTCAAGCCGGAGATCGCCCTGCCGCCGGAGCTGGACACCCACGACGCCCTGGTGTACGAGACCGGCCGGGCCCAGCTTGAGCGCCTGCTCGCCAGCGGCAGCTATCTCCAGGATGCATCGCCCTGCCTCTACCTGTATCAGCTGGAGATGGAGGGCCGGGTGCAGACCGGCGTCGCCGCCGCAACGTCTGTGGCAGATTACCTCAGCGGCGTGATCAAAAAGCACGAGCTGACCCGCCCCGACAAGGAGGAAGACCGCCGCCAGCATATCCGCGTCACGGGTGTGCATGCCGAGCCGGTGCTGTTTGCCTATCCGGACGTCGAAGACCTCGACAGCTTTATCCGTTCGCTTACGGCGGCGGCGCCGCCCGTGTACAGCTTTACTGCCGCCGACGGCATCTCGCACCGCATGTGGGTGGTGGAGGATGCCGCCGCCATCGCGCGGATTACGGAAGGCTTTGCGGCATCGGTGCCGGCGGTGTATATCGCCGACGGCCATCACCGCAGCGCGGCGGCAGCCAGCGCAGGCGAAGCGCGCCGCCTGGCCAATCCGGCGCATACCGGCGGCGAGGACTACAACTGGTTCCTCGCCGTGCATTTCCCCGCCAGCGAGCTGCGCATCATGGACTACAACCGCGTCGTTCGCGACCTCAACGGGCTCAGCGCCAGCGGGTTTCTCTCGCAGCTGGAGGCTTCTTTCACGGTGGAGCCCCAGCCGGCCGCCTACCGCCCGGAAGCCCTGCACTGCATGGGCCTCTACCTGCCTGGCCAGTGGTACCGGCTGGAGGCCCGGCCCGGCACCTTCGACAGCAGCGACCCCGTCGGCGTGCTGGATGTGACCATTCTCTCCCGGCAGGTGCTGGAGCCGCTGCTGGGCATCCGCGACCTGCGCCGCGACCAGCGGATCGACTTTGTCGGGGGCATGCGGGGGCTGGGCGAGCTGGAGCGGCGGGTGGACAGCGGCGAAATGGCAGCCGCCTTCGCCCTCTATCCGGTATCCATGCAGCAGCTGATCGGCCTCTCGGATGCCGGGGAAATCATGCCGCCCAAAACCACCTGGTTCGAGCCCAAGCTCCGCAGCGGCCTGATTGTGCATCCGTTCTGAGATTTTTCTATCTTCCCCGCCAATCCCTGTTTCCTGTTTTTTTCATCATTCCCTACTGCTGCTATGCCTACCCGCAGACAATTTCTCAAAACCAGCGCAGCCCTCTCGGCAGGGCTTGCTGCCGCACAGGCCGGCTTTGCCGCCTGGCAGGATCCGGACAAGAAACGTGCCATCGGCATCCAGCTCTACACCCTCCGCAATGAGCTGGCGAAGGACGTGGAAGGCACCCTGCGCCAGGTGGCCGAGATCGGCTACCGGGAGCTGGAAGTATTTGCCCTGCAGACGCACTACTTCGGCATGCAGGCGGCTGCCTTTGCTTCAATGGTCCAGGGCATGGGCATGCGCGTCGTGAGCGGCCATGTCGGCACCGGCGCCCAGTCAAAGGCCGAGATCGAGGCCACCCTGAAGCGCTACGGGCTCACCGCCCCGCCTCCGCCGCCCCCCGGCCAGCTGGCTGCCAGTCTTTCGGAGAACCGCCAGGCCCTCATCGATGCGGCGGCGGCCATCGGCCAGGCGTATCTGGTCTGCAACTTTCTGTTCCCCAGCGAATACGCCGGCCAGGATGCCTGGAAGCGCACCGCAGACCTGCTCAACGACAGCGGCGAGGCCTGCAAGCGGGCCGGCATCCGGTTCTGCTACCACAACCACGACTTCGAGTTCAAGGCCATGGACGGCGAGGGCCGCAGCTTCTACGACTACCTCCTGAGCGCCTGCGATCCGGGGGTGGTGGACTTTGAGCTGGACCTGTACTGGGCCGTCAAAGGCGGGCGCCAGCCGGTGGATCTCTTCGCCCAGTATCCGGGCCGCTTCCGGCTCTGGCATGTCAAGGATATGGATGCTACTCCGGAAGGCAAGTTTACGGAAGTGGGCAACGGCGTGATCGACTTCAGGGCGATTTTTGCCAAAGCGAAGCAGTCCGGCATGGAGCACTACTTCGTGGAGCAGGACGTATGCGCCCGCCCGCCGCTGGAGAGTATCCGCATCAGCCATACCTACGTCAAGTCCAACCTCAAAGCCTGATCATGGGCATCTGGCAGCTGCTGGCCCTGGCCCTCGGACCTGTGGCCTTCCTCTTCACCTACGTGTACCTGCGCGACCGCGAGCGGGAACCGCTCCGGTATCTCATCACGTCGTTCATCCTGGGCATCCTGATTGCCTTTCCGGTGGTCTGGCTCAGCGGGCAGCTCGCCCTGCTGCTGAATGTCAGCGACTCGGACCCTTCGCCGGCAGGCCGGTTTCTGTACGCGATGGCAGTGGTTGCGCTTTCGGAGGAGGGGATGAAATACCTGGCGCTGCGCTGGTATGCGTACCGGAAGCGGGAGTTCGACGAGCCGTACGACGGCATCATGTATGCCGTAGCAGTTTCGCTGGGCTTTGCGGCGATCGAGAACGTGCTGTACGTGTTCACGAGCGAGGGCCCCGATGCCGTGCAGACCGGGCTGCTGCGGATGTTCACGGCGGTGCCGGCGCACGCGATGTTCGGCGTCATCATGGGCTTTTTCGTGGGGCGGGCCAAGTTTGCCGATACGCGCATCAACCCGCTGGCCGAGCGGCTCAAGGGCCTGGGAGCGGCCATCCTGTTCCACGGGCTGTACGACTTTTTCCTCTTCCTGGGCGATACCTACCTGGTGGTCTTCTCGTTCGTGACCCTGATCACGGGGATCGGGCTGGCGCGGCGGGCCATCCGCCTGCATGCGGCCATCTCGCCCTTCCGCAACGGGCCGGACGCAGCATGAGCGGAGCTGCGGACCTGAAGCTGCTGCTGGATGAAGCCCACGCGCGCTACAACGCGCCGGGTTTCATCCCGGACGATCCGGTGAGCATCCCGCACCAGTTCGAGGCGCGGGCGGACATCGAGATCGCCGGCTTTCTGACGGCGCTCATCGCCTGGGGGCGGCGGGCCTCGATCCTGGCGAGCGCCCGCCGCCTGATGGCGCTGATGGAGCATGCGCCCCATCAGTTTGTGATGGAGGCGGACGGGGCCGCGCTGGCGCGGCTGGACAGCTTCTGCCACCGCACCTTCAACGGCACCGATGCGCGCGCGCTCGTGCTGGCGCTGCGCCACGCCTACGCGGAGGCTGGCGGGCTGGAGGCCGTCTTCAGTGCGGGCATCCGCCCGGAGGACCCGACGGTGTTCGGCGGGATCGTGCAGGCCCGCCGGCAGCTGACGGGCGCGCCGGGATTTCCGGCCCGGACCTTCAAGCACCTCGCGGACCCTGCGGCAGGCTCCTCGGCCAAGCGCATCAACATGTTTCTGCGCTGGATGGTGCGCAGCGACCGCCGTGGCGTAGACTTCGGGCTGTGGAAGCAGATCCGTCCGGACCAGCTCATCTGCCCGCTGGATGTGCATACGGGCACCGTCGCCCGCGGCATGGGGCTGCTGCAGCGCCGGCAGAACGACTGGCAGGCGGCCCTGGAACTGACGGAGGCCCTGCGGGCCTTCTGCCCCGAAGACCCGGTGCGCTATGACTTCAGCCTCTTCGGGCTGGGCGTCAGCGGCGCCTGGCAGGATCTTTGAGCAGATGCAACAAGCATTGCATACGGCAGCATCGGCAGATCTGCCGTATGTTGCGCCGGTACGTTTCCCGTTCTAACCCCCAACCGATGCATACCCCTGAACAGCAAGCCCGTACGGAGCTTTTCGACCGGATTGCAGCCCAGCTGGCGGATCAGCGGCTGCGTGTGGCCGCACGCGACGAGTCGCGTCCCTGGGGCGGCTTTTTTGTCCTTGAAGAAAGCGATGCGCCGGCCTTCATCCGCCGCTATTTCGACGGGGTCAATCCCGGGGATTTCCCCGCAGGCCAGAAGCTGAGCCCCAAGATCCTCATCGTAGCGCCGCACAAGCGCCTTTCCTGGCAGTACCACCACCGCCGGGCCGAGCTTTGGCAGGTAACCGAAGGCCCGGTGGGCGTAGCCCGCAATTCCGGCGACCAGGAAACCGAGCCCGAACGCCTGATGCCGGGTGCCCTGATCCGGCTGGCGCAGGGCGAGCGGCACCGCCTCGTGGGCCTCGAAGGCTGGGGCGTAGTGGCCGAGATCTGGCAGCATACCGATCCCGCCGCCCCCTCCGACGAGAACGACATCGTGCGGCTCCAGGACGATTTCGGGCGCTGAGGCGCGCAGAGAACGGCCGGCAGGAAAGTCATGGCAGGATTTTGCGCATTTTTTTATGCGCCATCCCAAACTTTCCTTATAAATTCGCCCCGTGTACATGATCCTTTTGGGATAATCAGCCAACGGCTCCGGATATGAAAGTAAAGAATGTCTTCGGCTCCTGCCTGCTCGCCTTCGGGCTCCTGCTGGCAATCATCGGATTCAGCAAGCGCGGCGACGCGGAAGTGGCCCGCGACGTGAACGGCACCGAAGTGGTGTATAAAAACATCAACAGCTACAACCTCAACTGGCGCGCGTTTTTCGGCATTGCCTTCGCCATCGTAGGCCTGGGAATCTGGATTCTGCCGAGCCAGGCGGCCATCGAGGCTACCTGGGAGCGCTGGCCGGAGGAGGAAGGCCCGCACGAAGCAGCCCATCACCACGGCTGAGCCGGTCCATCGGACCTGCATATCATACAAAGGCCTGAATATCAGGCCTTTTTTTATGCTTTCCCGCCAGCGGGGCCATAAGTCAGGGGGGCATGGCGGGCGGGGATGCTTGCAGCCGCGCGGGGCAGGCGCTATCTTCGCCCTACTCACCCCGTTACCCAGAAATCATGAAGGAAGTGTATCTCCTGACCGCTGTCCGGACGCCCATCGGCAGCTTCGGCGGCGCATTGAAAGGGCTCTCCGCGACCCAGCTGGGCGCGACCGCCATCAAAGGGGCCCTGGCGCGGGCCGGCGTAGATGCGTCGATGGTGGATGAAGTGTTCATGGGCAATGTCGTATCGGCCAATCTGGGCCAGGCGCCTGCCCGCCAGGCTGCGATCTTCGCCGGCCTGCCCAACCGCGTGCCCTGCACTACGGTCAACAAGGTCTGCGCTTCCGGCACCAAGGCCATCATGCTGGGCGCACAGAGCATCATGCTCGGCCACAACGATATCGTTGTCGCCGGCGGCATGGAGAGCATGACCAACATTCCCTACTACCTGCCTAATGCCCGCTACGGCTACAGCTACGGAAACGGGGAGATCGTGGACGGCCTGGCCAAGGACGGCCTGACCGACGTGTACCACCAGATCGCGATGGGCGTCTGCGCCGACAAGACCGCCGCGAAATACGGCATTTCGCGCGAAGCGCAGGACGATTTCGCGATCCGCTCCTATACGCTCTCCGCCGAAAGCACCGCCAAGGGCTGGTTCCAGTCCGAACTGGTGCCCGTGGAGGTGCCGCAGCGCAAAGGCGCGCCGCTGGTGGTGTCTGAAGATGAGGAATTCCGCCGGGTGGACTTCGACAAGCTGCGCCAGCTGCGCCCGGCCTTCACGCCGGACGGCACCGTGACCGCCGGCAATGCCTCCACCATCAACGACGGCGCATCGGCAGTGGTGCTCATCAGCAAGGAAAAAATGGAGGAGCTGGGGCTCAAGCCTGTGGCACAGATTCTGTCCTTTGCCGATGCAGCCCATGAGCCGGAGTGGTTCACCACGGCTCCGACACTGGCCGCGCCCATTGCCCTCAAGCGCGCTGGCCTGACCATGGACGACATCGATTACTTCGAGGTCAACGAAGCCTTTGCGATTGTGACGATGGCCTTCTACACCGAGCTGGGCATCGATCCGGCCAAGGTCAATGTCCACGGCGGAGCCGTATCGCTGGGCCACCCGCTGGGCGCTTCGGGCGCGCGCATCGTGACCACCCTCAACGGCGTGCTGCACCAGCACGGCGGCGAGATCGGCATGGCGGCCATCTGCAACGGCGGCGGCGGCGCCTCGGCGCTGATCATCCGGCGTGTCTGATTCACCTATTCATTCTGAAGCTGCATAGATGCTATATTGAATGCCGGGCCTGCGGGCCCGGCATTTTCGCATGCAGGCCTGCCTGCGCGCAGGAGCGGTCCGGAACGGGCGTTTTCCATGCAACTATTTGATTTGCAGGTTTTTAAGAACCTGTTTTATTCCGCATTTTCCCCTTGGTCAGCCCTTTCATTCCCGGTTTCCGGGTAGGCATGCCCCGGATGCCGCCGTATGTTTGCATCATACCTGTTACGATTGCTTGTATGGCAACTTCTCCTTTGATCGACCAAGTGCTGGACAGCCAGAACAAGATGATGGAATCCTGGCTGGATATGTCCAAGAACATGATGCGCGCATTTGAACCCGGCGGCATGAACACCCAGCGTGCCGGCGAGCTGTTCAATGAGTGGTACACCCGGCAGCAGGAGTTGCTCACCAAGGCCCTCCAGCCCGAGCAGCCCCAGGATATGCTCCGCCAGACCGCCGAGCAGTACCGCAAGCTGATGGAGATGCAGGTGGAATACACCCGCAAGTGGATGGAAACGGCCCGCAAGCAGTGGGACGAGATGCTCGGCAGCGGCGGCTGGAGCGCCAGCAAGCCCCTGGAGCAGTGGACGAATATCACCAACCAGATCCTGCGCGACCGCGTGAGCGCCTTCATGCCCTTCAGCAGCGTGCCCCGCATGGACCAGTTCACCAATGCGTACCAGGAGCTACAGAAATCCTGGGAGCCCATCCAGAAAGCGATTCAGGAAGGCTGGGGCGGACAGGATGCCACCAAATTCTGGATTTCGCCGGAAGCCTGGCAGGGCGTCATCTCCAAGCTGACCAATTTCAATCTGCCCGACACGATGAAGTCCTCCGCCGACCATGCCAGCCGCCTCTTCGGCGACTACCTGGCCTGGGTGACCGAGCAGACGGCCGGCTATACGCAGCAGTTTCCCAAATCGGTGGGCGGAATGGATTTTACCCCCTGGACCCATATGCTCACCGAGGTGCAGCACCAGGTGGAGAAGAACATGAGCCCCTTCTTTCACATGATGAACCAGGGCAAGCAGCGCCAGATGCTCGAACTGGTCCGCGAAGCCCAGACCGAATACCTCAACTTCGCCGTGCGCGGCACCGAACTGCAGGCCCGCATGATGGAAGCCGGCCAGCAGGCCCTGCCCGAAGTGATGCGCATGCTCTCCGAGCAGTATGCCAGGGACCAGAAGCTGCCCGATTACGACACCTTCTTCCAAACCTTCGTCGGAAGGCTGGAAGAGCACCTGGTCGGGCTGTTTGAGACGCAGGCCTACGCCGAGATGCAGAACGACCTTTCGCTGGCCAGCGTGCGGATCAAGAACCGCATGGAGAAATTCATGGAAATGCTCTTCGAGGGCGCGCCGTTTACGATGCGCTCGGAAACCATCGAGATTGTCCAGGAACTGCAGGAGCTGCGCCGCCGCGTGCGCGCGCTCGAAAAGCAGCTGGCACAGGACGAGCCCGGGGCGCCTGCCGACGGGCAGCCTGCCGCCAAGGCGCCGCGCAGCCGCAAGAAAAGCGAAGCCGGCAGCTGAGTTTGTTGCAGTTGGGAGGGCGGGGCCGCCAGGCCTCCCCTCGTTTTTTCCTCCTCCCTTCCTCCGACCGAAGCAGATCTTCTCCCTATGGATGCCAATACCCTCGCCGCCCAGGCCGCCGAGAACATGAACACCCTCCGCAACTGGTACCAGAACCTGGCGGACATCAAAGAAGTGGATATCGCCACCGCCCCCCGCGAGACGGTGTGGCGCGACGGCAAGGTGCAGATGTACCATTTCACCCGCGAGACGCCCGCTACGGTGCGCACCCCGCTGGTCATTTCCTATGCCCTCGTCAACCGCTGGGAAATGATGGACCTGCAGCCCGACCGCAGCCTCATCCGCAAGATGCTCTCCGAAGGGCTGGATGTCTATGTCATCGACTGGGGCTATGCCGGCCTGGTGGACCGCTTCAAGACGATGGAGGACTATATCGACGGCCATATCGACGATGCCATCGACTATGTGCGGCGCAAGCACCAGATCCGGCAGGTCAACCTGCTGGGCGTGTGCCAGGGCGGCACCTTCAGCGTGATCTACGCGGCCCTGCACCCGGAAAAGGTCAAGAACCTCATCACGATGGTGACGCCCGTAGATTTCGGGCCGGACGAGGGGCTGCTCTTCCGCTGGTCCCGTGCGATGGACATCGACGAAATCGTGGACGGATTCAACGGCGTGGTGCCGGGCGACTTCCTCAATGTGGCCTTCGACCTGCTGAAGCCGATGGGCAAGGTGCGCAAATACGCAGGCCTGCCCCGGCTGGCCCAGGACAAATCGGCGCTCGAAAACTACCTCCGCATGGAGAAATGGGTCTCCGACGGCCCCTCGCAGGCAGGCGAAGCCTACCGCAAGTTCATCAAGGACCTCTATCAGGGCAACAAGCTCATCAAGGGCGAGTTCGAGCTGGGCGGAAAGCGGGTGGACCTGGCGAAAATTACCATGCCCTTGCTCAATATCTACGCGAAGGAGGACCATCTGGTGCCGCCGCCTTGCTCGGTGCCGCTGAATTCCTTTGCCGGCTCCCAGGATAAAACCATCTACGAGTTTCCGGGCGGCCATATCGGGGTCTTTGTGGGCAGCCGCTCGCAGAAGGAGCTGGCGCCTGCCATCGCCCGCTGGCTGGGCCAGCGCGACCCGTAAGCACTTCCCGCACCGGGCAGCTCCGCAGCAGGCTGCCCGGCAGCGTTCCGGCTCCGCGCGGATACCGGGCCCCGCAGCCCGGCCCTGCTGCACGCCCTTTTCATTGCCTATGATGCCGCAGACCGGGACCAGGATCTACGATTAACCCCTCTACGCATATGACTGCAGCAAAACAGTATGTAGCCCTTGTCACCGGTGCGACCGGAGGTCTGGGAACCGCCATCTGCAAGAAGCTCGCCGATGACGGCTTCCGGGTGATTGCCAATTACCGCGACCCCAAAAAGGCCGAGGCCTGGCGCGCCCAGCGCGAAGCCGAAGGCTATGACATCGATCTCTACGAAGCGGATGTGACCGACTTCGAAAGCGTCGGGGCCATGATCCGCAAGATCGAGGCGGAAATCGGCCAGATCGATGTGCTGGTCAACAACGCCGGCATTACCCGCGACATCACCTTCCGCAAAATGACCCCGGAGGACTGGCATGCGGTGATCGGCACCAACCTGACCAGCGTCTTCAACTGCACCCGCCAGGTGATCGGGCCGATGATCGACCAGAATTACGGGCGGATCATCAATATCTCGTCTGTCAACGGCCAGCGTGCGCAGTTTGGCCAGGCCAACTACTCTGCCGCCAAGGCCGGCATGCATGGCTTTACCAAGACCCTTTCGCTGGAGGTGGCCCGCAAAGGCGTGACTGTCAACACCATTTCCCCTGGCTATATCGCGACGGATATGGTGATGGCCGTGCCGGAGCAGATCCGTGCGAAGATCGTGGAGGGGATTCCGGTGGGGCGCCTCGGCGGTACGGAGGAGATTGCATATCTGGTGTCCTTCCTGGCTTCAGACCGCGCCGGGTTTATTACGGGGGCGAATTATGCGATCAATGGCGGACAGCATGTGTACTGAGGGGGTATTGAGTATTGAGTATTGGGTATTGGGTATTGGGTATTGGGTAGAAAGTGCGGAGTAGTACGTAGAAAGACGACTGGCAGGGGCTGCGCCTGGGATAGCCTGCTGGATGTCCTATAACCATGCGGCGGGCGCCGGTGTATACCGGGCTGCCCGCCGCATGGCCAATAACCCCAATATCAGCACATGATATTCATGACACGGCGGCTTCCTGCTCGAAGCGGAGCAGGCCGTTGCGTTCGGTGACGCGGATGGCCTGATCCCGGCTGACGGCACCGCTCAGGAGATCTTTCGAGAGCTGGTTGACGATTTCCTTCTGGATGATCCGTTTGACCGGGCGGGCGCCGAACTGCGGGTCGTAGCCCAGATCCGCGAGAAACGCCAGCGCTTCCTCTGTGAACTGCAGGTGTACGCCGAGTTCTTCGAGCTTGGCGGCCAGCTGCGCCGCCTGGATGCGCACAATCTGCTTCATATCCTCCCGGCTCAGCGGGGCGAATACGATCACCTCGTCGATGCGGTTGAGAAATTCCGGACGGAGCTGCCGCTTGAGCAGATCGAGGATCTGCTCGCGGATCAGCACCATCAGCCCCTCCTTGTTGGTCTCGTCCAGCGACTCGAACTTTTCCTGGATGTAGTGCGCCCCAAGGTTGGAGGTCATGATGACAATGGTGTTTTTGAAATTCACCACCCGCCCCTTGTTGTCGGTGAGGCGGCCGTCGTCGAGCACCTGGAGGAGGATGTTGAACACATCCGGATGGGCCTTTTCGATCTCGTCGAGCAAAATGACCGAGTAGGGCCGGCGGCGCACCGCTTCCGTCAGCTGTCCGCCTTCCTCATAGCCCACATATCCGGGCGGCGCGCCGATGAGCCGGCTCACGGCGTGCTTTTCCTGGTATTCCGACATGTCGATGCGCACCATGGCGCGGTCGTCGTCGAAGAGAAACTCGGCCAGGGCCTTGGCGAGCTCCGTTTTCCCCACGCCGGTGGAGCCGAGGAAAATGAAGGAGCCAATGGGCTTGTGGGGATCGGACAGGCCGGCGCGGCTGCGGCGGATGGCATCCGAGACCGCCTGAATGGCTTCCTCCTGCCCCACGACGCGGCGGTGCAGCTCATCTTCGAGGCGCAGGAGCTTCTGCCGCTCGCTTTCCACCATCTTGGCTACCGGGATGCCGGTCCAGCGGGAGATGATCCCGGCGATGTCTTCGGCCTCCACCTCCTCCTTCATCATGCGCAGGCCGCCCTGGCGCTCGGTGAGCTCCAGCTTGAGCTGCTCCATCTCCTGCTGCTTGTTCACCAGCAGGCCGTAGCGGATTTCGGCTACCCGTCCGAAGTCGGCTTTGCGCTCGGCTTCCTCGGCCTCGAATTTCAGCTGCTCCAGCTCTTCCTTCAGCCTGCGGACCTTGCCGATGATCTCCTTCTCCATGTCCCAGTGGGCGCGGAGCTGGCGGCGGGACTCGCCCAGGTTGGCGAGCTGCTCCTCGATCTCGGCCAGGCGCTTCGACTCGCCTTCGCGCTTGAGCGCTTCGCGCTCGATCTCCAGGCTGCGGGTCTTGCGCTCGATCTCGTCCAGCTCTTCGGGCATGGAATCCATTTCAAGACGGAGCTTGGCCGCCGCCTCATCGATCAGGTCGATGGCCTTGTCCGGCAGGAAGCGGTCGGAGATATAGCGCTGCGACAGCTCGGCAGCTGCCACGATAGCCGCATCCGTAATCCGCACGCCGTGGTGCACCTCGTAGCGCTCCTTGAGCCCGCGCAGGATGGACACCGTATCTTCCATGCTGGGCTCGGCGACCGTGACAGCCTGGAAGCGGCGCTCCAGCGCCTTGTCTTTTTCGATGTATTTCTGGTACTCGTCCAGGGTCGTGGCGCCGATGGCGCGCAGCTCGCCGCGGGCCAGGGCCGGCTTCAGGATATTGGCGGCATCCATGGCGCCGTCGGCCTTGCCTGCGCCTACGAGCGTGTGGATCTCGTCGATGAACAGGATCAGGGAGCCTTCGGCGCCGGTCACTTCTTTCACCACGGCCTTGAGCCGCTCCTCGAACTCGCCCCGGAACTTGGCCCCGGCGATGAGCGCGCCCATGTCCAGCGAATAGACCGTCTTCGACTTCAGATTTTCCGGCACGTCGCCCTGCACGATGCGCTGCGCGAGCCCTTCGGCGATGGCCGTCTTGCCCACGCCCGGCTCCCCGACCAGGATCGGGTTGTTCTTGGTGCGGCGGGACAGGATGTGGATCACGCGGCGGATCTCCTCCTCGCGCCCGATCACGGGATCGAGCTTGCCCTTGCGGGCCATTTCGTTGAGGTTCTTGGCGTACTTCTGCAGGGCATTGTAGCGGGCTTCGGGGTTCTGGTCTGTCACCCGGCTCTCGCCGCGCAGGTCGCGGATGCCCTTTTCGAGGGCTTTTTCGGAGACGCCCTGCTCCTTGAGCAGCTTGGCGACGCCGTTTTTGGATTTCACCAGGCCCAGCAGCAAGTGTTCGAGGGAGACGAACTCGTCGTTCCACTTGCCTGCCTCCTGATTGGCCTGCTCCAGGATCTGGTGCAGGTCGTTGGAGAGGTACTGGCCGCCGGTGGCGCCCGTCACGCGGGGGTAGGACGCGATCAGTTCATCGGTCTTCTGGCCGAGAAAGTTCACATTCACGCCCAGTTTCTTCAGGAGAAACGGGACCACGCTTTCCTCCAGCTGCAGCAGGGCCTTGAGCAGGTGCCCGCCCTCGATGCTTTGCTGGCGCCCGGATTTGGCAATCTCGCCGGCTTGCTGGACCGCTTCCTGGGCTTTGAGGGTATATTGGTTGAAGTTCATGATGGCTATGCTCCTTCCGTCCGGCGTGCAGATCTGCCGGACAGAAACAGGCGGGCAAAAAGGGCTCCAAGCCGGAGAAATACGCCATTATTGCAGGGCGGGGCGCCAATTTGGCACAGATTTCCCTACCGGATGGTAAAAAATTCCGTGCTGATGCCGGCGGGGCTGCTGAGTTCGACCTGCCACTGCCCTGCGGGCAGGCTGGCGGCGCCGAAGGTGCGGGCGACGGGCACCGGCCCCAGCCGGAGCTGCTCGTCGGCGGCGATGGCACCGGAGCTGTGGACGAGCCGCAGGCGGGCGCCGCCCGGCGCATCGGCGGCGCAGAGGATCTGCAGGCTGTCCGGGCGGGTGCGCACCAGGTGGTACAGGCCCAGCCCGCTGCGGGCGCGGGCTTTCAGGGCAGGGCTGAGCTGGCCGCCGCTGCGCACGCGGTACCAGGCCAGGGGGAGCTGCACCGCAGCGGGATCCCGGTCGGTGAACTGCAGGCGGGCCGCCGGATCTGCGCTGGCGGCCCGCATCTCGCCGATCTGCCGGAAGCGGCGCCCGTCGAAGGAGCGCTCGACCGTGCAGGGCTGGCCTGCCGCAGCGGCTGCGGGCCAGCTGAGCCGGATGGCGTCGTCGTGCCGGCGCAGCCGGAGCTGCTGCCAGTCCGGCGCCTGCGCTCCGGGCTGCTGCAGGGTATCGGGGGCCGGCGCCGCAGCCGTGTCCGGCAGGACTGCCGGTGCGGCCGGCGGCGCCGGCTGGCGGCTGAGCGTCAGCAGCCCCATCGCCATGAACGACAGCGACAGGGCCAGCCCGCCGATATGCACCAGCCGCGTCTGGATACCCGTCCCGATCTGGAGCTCCGTTTCTATGCGCTGCTTCTGCGATTCCATCTGAAGGTTGGTTGCGAATCGTTCCCAGCTGTCTGCGTAATACAAATATAAGGCCGCGCTCATATGGAACGGGGTGAGAATGCCGGCGGATCTAACCTGCGGAGCTGCGGCTGCAAAGCCTGCGTGCAGCCGCAGCGCGGCCTGCCGCCCTTTCCGGCAAGCCGGATGCGCAGTCCGGCAGAATCATTGCGCCGGAGATATTACATATGAAAAATATTCCTGCATGTGTAGCAGCGCAGGCTTCCCGGATTACGGGAATGTTAATGCATTGCCGCCTGTCTGTTAACTCCAGCCGGTGGCCTGGTCGCTGGAATTCATGAAATCGTGCTGATAGCCAGCACCATGATTCATTATTTAGATTCAATCCAGATTGATGGCGGTCAAGATTCCTAATCCATTATTCACAATCCGGTAACGGGATACGGGGAATTTGCATGCGGATTCAAGATCCATTTTACTGTAAATCCCTTAATCCATGGTTTCCATGAAAAAGCTGTACGCTTTTGCTGGCGCGCTGCTGATGGCTTCGGCCCTGCAAGCGCAGACGGTGTTTGACATTGAGCTTGACACGACCCTGGCCCCGGTGGAGGTCAAGGTTCCGGCTTCGCCGCTGAAGTATCAGGTGCTGTTCATCGGCGGTCACGACTCTGTCGAGGTGACGCCTACCTACGGCAATCCCGCAGGCCGCACGCTGGCCAAGCAGTGGCATGACTTCATCGGCTTCACGCCGGCCGACGCAGGTTCCTCCGACTACGGCTGGATTTCGGTGAACCACGAGATGATCCAGGCCAACGACCGCATCGGCGACGGCGGCGGCATGACGACCTTCAAGGTACGCCGCGACCCGAATACGGATACCCTGATCGTGGTGCCCCAGACCCTGGCCGACGGCCGCTCCGGCAAATTCTTCAACGTGGACTTCGTGAATACGGTAGGTGAAACGGGCATGAACTGCGCCGGCATCTCCGCTCCGAACGGCCGCATCTGGACTGCCGAGGAATGGTTCATCAGCCGCACTGCCGACATCTACGCCAACGGCGCAGGTGTGCGCGACACGAGCGACTTCACCATCGGCACCACCACCCCCGCAGGGTTCCCCGGCTTCAACGGCCAGACCATCAAGGGCTACCAGAACTTCAACTGGATGGTGGAAATCGATCCGAAGGAAGCCAAGGCTATCCGCAAGCAGTACAACTGGGGCCGCCAGCCCTTCGAAGGCGGCACCATGCTGCCCGACAACAAGACGGTGTTCCTCGGCGGCGACGATACCCCCGGCTTCTTCACGAAGTTCGTAGCGACCACTGCCGGCGACTTCACCTCCGGCAAGCTGTATGTGTACAAGCATGACAGCCCTGAAAAGTGGGTGGAAATCGACAACACCGACCTGACCAAAATGGTCGACTTCAAGAGCCAGGCAGTAGCAGCAAACGCCACGATGTTCAACCGCATCGAGTGGGTAGCCTACAATGCTGCCGATGGCAACGTGTACTTCACCGAAACCGGCCGCGACAACCCCGGCTCCGCCTGGGCCGACGAAGCTGCCCTGGGCGCCAAGTACGCCCCCTACCACCAGAACCGCGCCGACCAGCTCGGGATCATCAACCCCGGCAACGCTGCCTATCAGGACATCTACGGCCGCGTGGTGAAGTATGACATGGCTACCGGCATGGTATCCCCCTACATTGAAGGCGGCCCCTTCTTCGCCGTATCGCCCGCCCCGGCTGCCTATCCGGCTAAGCATCTGTCCAACCCCGACGGCCTGAACTTCATCACGGTCGGCCAGGGAACTCCAGATGCCCGCACCTTCATGATCATCAGCGAAGACCTCAACGGCCGCAACTTCGGCCGCAACCCCGCCGGCGCTGCCGCTACGGTGTGCGAACTCTTCCTGCTCGACATGACTGTTGCAAACCCGACGATCGACGACCTCGTGCGCATCGCCATCACCCCGCTGGGCTCCGAAGTGACCGGTGCCATCGCTACCCCCGACGGCAAGACGCTGCTCGTCAACGTGCAGCATCCGAACACCACGAACCCCTTCCCCTACAACAACTCCCTCACCTTCGCCATCACCGGCTGGAACAGCCTCTCCGGCACCCCCACCTCCGTGGACCCCGATGAGGAAGGCAGCGGATTCAAGGTGTATCCCAACCCGGTCTCCCGCGAAGTGTTCTTCAGCGAAGTGACCGATGTGGCCCTCTACGATGTGAACGGCAAGCGCATGCTGGTAGCCCGCAACGTGAAGTCGCTCGACATCCAGGCCCTGCCCAAGGGTGTGTACTACCTCCAGAACAAAGACCGCCAGACCCAGAAGCTGATCATCGAGTAATCAGCTCCCATACGGGCTGCATGGCTCCGGCTGTGCAGCCCGTTTTCTTTTAGGCTGTATTTTCCGTTCTATTCCGGCTGATCCGATGCTGAAGAGATGAATATGAGGCGCACCAATTGGATTCGCTACAGCCTGGCCGCCGCTGCGGCCGCTGCCGTGCTGGGAATGTCCGGCTTCCGGATGCTCCTGCACCCGGTTTCTCCGTCGCCTGCCGCCGAACTCGAAGCGCAGTTTGTCCGCCAGATCGGTGCCCTGAGCGATCTGAGCACGGAAATGGAAGCGCTCACGGCTTCCTCCACCCCCAATGCCGCTACCCTGGCCGAGACCCGCAGGCTGCTCATCCGCATGCGGATGCTGTACAAGACCGTGGAGCATCTGGCGGCCTACCTCGACGGGGAGCTGGTCAAGGACCATATCAACGGCGCACCGCTGCCCAAGATCGAGCGCAACATGCCCAGCAGCCTCACGGTGCTGCCGCCGGCAGGCCTGCAGGCGCTGGACGACGGCCTGTTCGGCGGCGATGATCCGGCACAGGTGCACGAGCTGCACAGCACGGCGGTCAAATTCCGCATCCAGACCGAGACCTGGGCAACGCACATCCGCCAGCGGCGGGCCCTGACCGACCGCATGGTGCTGGAGTCGCTCCGGGCGCAGGTGCTGCGCATCTTCACCCTCGGCCTCACCGGCTTCGATACGCCCGGCTCCGGCAACGCCATTCCGGAGGCGCTTGTGTCGCTGCGCAGCATGCGCGAGGCGCTTGCCGGCTACCGCAGCTGGCTGACGCCGGCCTCGGAACCGGCCTTTGTACGCTCGGACAGCCTGCTGGATGCAGCTGTCCAGTACCTGGAAGCCCATCCGGATTTCGGCCGGCTGGACCGGATGCGCATGCTCCGCACCTATGTTAATCCGCTCTACAGCAGCCTGCTGGATCTGCATCTGGCACTGCGGGTGGAGCTCCCGCACGAGGTCAGCCCCTTCCCCCGCGCCCTGCGCTACGAAGCGCGGAACCTCTTCGGCCCGGATCTGCTCGATCCGGCCTATTATGCCCGCTTCCCCCAGTCGCCCCGCGCTCCGCTCCAGATCGAGCTGGGACGCATTCTCTTTTTTGATCCTGTCCTCTCCGGAAACAACGAGCGCGCCTGCGCCTCCTGCCATATCCCTGCCAAAGGCTTCGCCGACGGCCGCGCCAAAAGCTTGGCGCTCAATTTTGAAGGCTCCCTCGACCGCAATGCGCCCACCGTACTCAACAGCACCTACGCCCTGCGCTATTTCCACGATCTGCGCTCCGAGGAGCTGGGCTCCCAGGTGGAGCATGTGATCGTCAGCGAGCAGGAGTTCAATACGACCTATTGGGCCATTTTCGATAAGCTCTATGCCAGCGAGGAATATGTGCGGCTCTTCCGCGAGGCATTTCCCGAGCATGGCGCCAAGCCCATCAACCGCCACACGCTCACCGTCGCCCTGTCGGGCTATCTGCAGTCGCTCACGGGCTGGAACTCGCCCTTCGACCGCTATGCGCGCGGCGAAACCCGCGAGATCGATCCGGCGGTGGTGCGCGGCTTCAACCTCTTCATGGGCAAGGCCGCCTGCGGCACCTGCCATTTTGCGCCGGTGTTCAACGGCACCGTGCCTCCCGACTATGAAGACAGCGAATCCGAAGTGCTGGGGGTACCGGCGCAACCGGTCTGGGCGAATGCCGAGATCGATCCCGATCTGGGCCGCTACGCCAACCGGCGCGCCAGCGAGCATGCCCCGTTCAACCAGCATGCCTTCAAAACCCCGACGGTCCGCAATATAGCCCTTACCGCGCCCTACATGCACAACGGCGTGTACCAGACGCTGGAGGAGGTGATGCAGTTCTACAACGTGGGGGGCGGTGCCGGCATCGGCATCGAGCTGCCGAACCAGACGCTCCCGCCCGATCCGCTGGGGCTCTCCAGGCGCGAGATCCGCGACATCATCGCCTTCATGGAGGCGCTGACCGATACGGCCGGCCTCACGCGCGCGCCTGCGCGCCTGCCGGCCTATCCCGAAGGCTCCCCGCTCAACGGACGGACCGCCGGCGGGGTGTACTGATGCTGAGCTGATTACCTGAACGAGGCATTGATCCGCGCCAGCTGTGCGGAGCCAGGGCAGAGGTCCGCTTCGCGCAGCTGGTTCAGCGGGACCGGCACGGTCCGGATCATGGCATGCAGGTCTTCCTGGCCCGGATGCAGGTACAGCAGCCCGGTCAGAATTTCGCCGCTGCGGCGGGCTTCATGCATCAGCGCAAAGGTCTGCTGCGCGTCGCCGGGATCCCAGCCCGGCGCAGGCTTGCGCAGCGCCACGACCGACTGGTCGTGCAGGGTGATCTGCTGCACGTCGCCCTCGGCATAGTCGGCGGTGATTTCTTCCGCCTCCGGCACATAATCCACGGCAGCTGTTGCCTCCAGGTGCTCGCGCACGTAGGAGTAGGACTTCGTGGAACCGGGATTGTTGTTGAAGGTCACGCAGGGCGAAAGCACATCGATGAAGGCGAAGCCCTGGTGCGAAACCGCCGCCTTGAGCAGCGGCACCAGCTGCCCTTTGTCCCCCGAAAAACTCCGCGCCACGAAGGTTGCGCCAAGCTCCAGCGCCAGCGCAGCCAGATCGATGGACTGAAAGGGGTTGGCCGCGCCGCTTTTGCTCACGGAGCCGACGTCGGCAGTCGCTGAATCCTGCCCTTTGGTGAGGCCGTAGCAGCCATTGTTCATCACCACATAGACCATGTTCAGGTTGCGGCGGATGGCGTGCACAAACTGCCCCATCCCGATCGACGCCGTATCCCCGTCGCCGGACACCCCGAAATAAATCAGGTCGCGGTTGGCCAGGTTGGCGCCGGTGGCCACCGAGGGCATGCGGCCGTGCACGGAGTTGAAGCCGTGGGAGTTCTGGAGGAAATAGGTCGGCGTCTTGGACGAGCAGCCGATGCCGGAGAGCTTGGCGAGCCGGTGCGGCTCGATGCTCAGCTCGAAGCACGCCTGGATGATGGCCCCGCTGATGGAGTCGTGGCCGCAGCCGGCGCAGAGGGTGGAGAGGGCCCCTTCGTAGAACTGCCGCGTGTAGCCCAGGGTGTTGCGGGGCGATTCGGGGTGGCGGAAAACGGGACGGATGAACGACATATTCAGCGGGGAATAGAAACCGTCAGGGATTGGGAAATGCGGGACACGATCAGTTCGGCAGTGATGGGCATGCCGTCGTAGTTGAGCACCGGGATCAGCCGGGCCGGATCGGTCCCCAGCTCGTTGACGAGCAGACTGCGCATCTGGGCGTCGCGGTTTTGCTCCACGACATAGATGCGTTCATGCTGCCCGATGAAGGCCTGCACAGACTCGCCGAAGGGGCAGGCGCGCAGGCGCATGGCATCCATGCGGATGCCTGCCGCATTCAGCAGATCGATCGCTTCGAGCGCCGCGTAGGCCGAGGTGCCGAAGAAGATCATGCCCAGCGTCGACGGTTCCGGCTGCGGGTAAAATTCCGGCGCAGGCACGAGTGCCTTGGCCGTCTCCCACTTCCGCAGCAGGCGGTCCATGTTGCGCACATAGGCTTCGCCTTCTTCTGTATAGCGGGCGTATTCGTCTTTGGAGGATCCGCGGGTGAAAAAGGCGCCTTTGGTGGGGTGGGTGCCCGGCAGGGTGCGGTAAGGGATGCCGTCGCCGTCTGCATCGAGGTAGCGGCCGAAGACAGCACCGGCTTCCAGTTCCTCCGCCGTCAGGACCTTGCCGCGGTCATAGGTGCGGCGGTCGTCCCAGACCAGCGGGGGGGAGAGGTGATCGTTCATGCCCAGGTCGAGATCGGTCATGACGAGGATGGGCGTCTGGAGCCGTTCGGCGAGGTCGAAGGCGTCTGCGGTCAGCTCGAAGCATTCCTTCGGGGAATCGGGCAGCAGCAGCACATGCCTGGTATCGCCGTGCGAAGCATAGCAGGCCAGCAGCAGGTCCGACTGCTGGGTGCGGGTGGGCATGCCGGTGGAAGGGCCGCCGCGCTGCACATCGATGAGCACGGCAGGGATTTCGGCGAAATAGGCCAAGCCCAGAAACTCGTTCATCAGCGAGAGGCCGGGGCCGCTGGTGGCGGTGAAAGCCCGTGCGCCGTTCCAGTTGGCGCCGATGACCATGCCCAGCGCCGAGAGCTCGTCTTCGGCCTGCACCACCGCAAAGTTGTTCAGCCCCGTTTCCGGGTCCACGCGCAGCTTTTTCGCCCATTTTTCAAACGCATTCACCACCGAAGTGGAGGGCGTGATGGGATACCAGGCCGCCACGGTGGCGCCGGCATAGATGGCTCCGAGGCCGCAGGCGGTATTGCCGTCCAGCATAATGCGGTCCCCGATCAGGTCCCGGCGCTCCAGGCGCAGCCCGAGCGGATGCTCGTAATGCGCCTGTACATAGCGGAGGCCCAGGTCCAGCGCGAGGTAATTGGCGTCGATGAGCTTCTGCTTGCTGGCAAACTGCTGCTGCACCAGCGTATGCAGCACCTCCAGCTCGATGTCCAGCAGCGCAGCGAGCGCGCCGATGTACACCATATTTTTGAGCAGCTGCTGCTGGCGGGCGTCGCTGAAGTGCTCCAGGCACATCGCCGTCATCGGAATGCCCAGGTAGTGGATGTCGGTGCGGCTCCGGTATTCCCTGGGCAGCACGCGGGTGCTGTCGTAGAGGAAATAGCCGCCCTCGCGCACTGAGTTCACGTCCTTCTCCATGCTCTGGGCATTGACCGCCACCATCACATCCACCCCGGCCCGCCGGCCCAGATAGCCGGATTCGCTGATGCGCACCTCGTACCAGGTAGGCAGGCCCTGAATGTTGGAGGGAAACATGTTCTTCGGCGTGACGGGAATGCCCATCCGGAAGACTGCTTTGGCAAACAGGTTGTTGGCGCTGGCGGAGCCGGTTCCGTTGACATTGGCAAACCGGATCACCAGATCGTTCACCGCTTCGAGGCGTATCATGCGCGGCCTGCTTTGGTTACGTTGTACAAATATTTTTTCATGTCCCAGGCGGATGTGGGGCAGCGCTCGGCGCAGAGGCCGCAGTGCAGGCAGACGTTTTCGTCCTTGACCATGACCCGCGCAGTGGGCAGCGTATCAGATACGTACAGATCCTGGCTCAGCACGTGGGCGGGCGCATTGAGGCGGCTGCGGAGGTCCTCCTCCTCGCCGTTGGCGGTGAAGGTGATGCAGGCGGTGGGGCATACGTCCACGCAGGCATCGCATTCGATGCAGAGCGACTCGGTGAAGACCGTCTGCACATCGCAGTTGAGGCAGCGCTGCGCCTCATGGAAGGCCGTCTGGCAGTCGAAGCCCAACTCTACTTCCAGCTTGCGGTCCTTGAGGGCGATTTCGTTGTCGGCATGGGGCACATGAAAGCGCGGGTCCACCGTTACGTAGCTGTCGTAGCTCCACTCGTGGATGCCCATCTTCTGGCTTACGAGGTTGACCATCGGGGCCAGGCGCTGGCGGATATCGAGGCCCCGGCAGTAGAGGTCGATGGAAATGGCCGCCTGATGGCCGTGGGCGACGGCCGTAATGATGTTTTTAGGCCCCAGGGCCGCATCGCCGCCGAAAAAGACATTCGGCAGGCTGGAGGCGAAGGTGGCCGGGTCCACGGCAGGCATGTCCCACTGGTCGAATTCCAGGCCCAGATCCCGCTCGATCCAGGGAAAGCTGTTTTCCTGCCCGATGGCGATGAGCACCGCATCGGCCTCGAAGAATACCTCCGGCTCGCCGGTGGGCAGCAGCTTGCGGCGGCCCGACGCGTCGTAGACGGCGTGCACCTTCTCGAAGGTCATGCCTTTCAGGCGGCCGCCTTCCGTGATGAAGGCCTTGGGCACGTGGTTGTTGTAGAAGGGAATGCCCTCGCGCTTCGCGTCTTCGATCTCCCAGGGGCTGGCTTTCATCTCCTCGAAGGGGCTGCGCACGACCACCTTCACGTCTTCGCCGCCGAGGCGGCGGGCGGTGCGGCAGCAGTCCATGGCGGTATTGCCGCCGCCGAGCACCAGCACGCGCCTGCCGATGGATTCCGTATGCTCGAAGGCGACGGAGGAAAGCCACTCGATGCCGATGTGGATCTGCGGGGCGGCCTCCCAGCGGCCCGGCAGGTCGGGCAGGTCGCGGCCGCGGGGGGCTCCGGTGCCTACGAAGATGGCATCGTAGCCCTTGCCCATCAGGTCGCGCAGGCTGGAGACGTAGGTATTGAACCAGGCATGCACGCCCAGATCGAGGATGTAGCCTACCTCCTCGTCCAGGACGGATTCAGGCAGGCGGAAGGCCGGGATCTGGCTGCGCATCATGCCGCCGCCTTTCTGCTGCTCGTCGAAGAGATGCAGCTCGTAGCCCAGGGGCGCCAGGTCGCGGGCGACGGTCAGGGAGGCGGGGCCTCCGCCGACGAGGGCGATTTTCTTGCCGTTGGGCGGGAAGGGGCCCTGGGGCATGTACTGCTGCACGCCGTCCTTGTGGTCGGCGGCTACGCGCTTGAGGCGGCAGATGGCGACGGGTTTTTCCTCCACCCGGCCCCGGCGGCAGGCAGGCTCGCAGGGACGGTCGCAGGTGCGGCCCAGCACCCCGGGGAATACGTTCGATTCCCAGTTGACCATATACGCCTCGGTGTACTTCTCCGCCGCGATCAGGCGGATGTACTCGGGAACCGGGGTATGCGCCGGGCAGGCATATTGGCAATCGACAACTTTGTGGAAGTATTCAGGATCGCGCAGATCAGTCGGTTTCATTCGGAGCACGTGAATAGCAGCAGTCTCCGGTAAATATAGGAGACTGGCTATAATATCTGAATCAAACCATATGATTTTTTTGTGGAAGGCTTCCCGCCGCCCGGCCCGGCGGAAGGACGGCCTGCACATGGAGCATAGGTTTCTGTTCCGCTCATCTGGACCATGATCAGCCGTTTTTGCGGTCGATGCATCCCGTATCTTGCAGTTTTTTGCACCATATGCCACAATAACCCGTATATTCGCCTCATCCATCCTGCCGTATGTCCGAGACCAAACTGCCCGTTGTATTTGTCAGCTCCTCCAGAGAAGGGCTGACGGTAGCCCGCCGGATTCAGCAGCTGCTGGAGGACGATGCGGAGATCATAGTCTGGGACCAAGATGCCTTCGAGCCGACCGTCGATTCCCTGGAAAGCCTGATCAGCCAGGCCAACGCGAGCGACTTCGCGATTTTCGTGTTCACACCGGATGACGATGCGGTTCAGCGGGGCGAACGGGTCATCAAGGCGCGGGACAATGTCGTCTTCGAAGCGGGGCTCTTCATGGGCATCCTCGGCAGAAAGCGGGTCTTCTTCGTCAAGCCCACTGCGCCCCGCACGCTGGCCCTGCCGACCGACTTTCTGGGGCTTTCCTACATCACCTACATCCCGCGCGAGCCGCAGACTGTGGCTTCGCTCGGCGGTGCCGCCACCCGGATCCGCGACCGGATCAGCAAGGCGGGCCTGCGGGACAAATTCCGCAGCTCGATGTTCGAGGCCGATCCGGCTGAAATTCAGGTGCATGAGGTCGTCTATACGATCAAGCTCCTCAACGAAGCCGGCGACGCCGAGCTCCGCCAGGACATCGAAATCTCTGCGCGGTCAAGGCCTGTGCCGTACAAGCGGCACACGGTCTTCAGCCATACCAGTTCGATGGCATGGAACGAGATGAATCTGAAGGCGGCGGATGACGCGGGCAAACCGCTCCATATCGAGAAGCTGCAGGACGATGCGAACCGGAAGGAGTTCAATGTCCGGTTTCCGGTAGCCCTCCGGCGCGGCAGCCGGCTGCGCTACCATTACGCCTGCCGCTGGAACAGCATGTTTCCGCCGGAAAGCAGCTACATGATTTTCAAAAGCAACTCGGAGGTCTTCCGCTTTGTGCTGATCCTGCCGGCACATTTCGAACTGCGCTTCGTCGAAGCCAGCGCGATCTGGGCGGATGATTCATCTTCGCAGATTCCGGTCAATGCTGCCACTCCATCTGCGCCGGATGCGGAAGGATTTGGAAGGCACGAATTTGACTTCGATGAAGAGCTGTTTTCTAACCGGGATATCAAGATACAGTGGGCCTGGGAAAGCAGGCCCGGAACATGATTCATTCATACCAGATATCGAAACCTATGGGCAGGCATTCATCCCATTCCGCCGCCGCGCACGATTGCTTTCATTTTCATTCAATTACTACCTAATAAGGCACAATTATACGGATAATTTGCTCAAACGATACCCAGAAATGCAATATGTGGAAAAAAACCGGGTCAAGTTGTTTACAGCGCCTGTAATTTCTGTCCCTCACGTCCCTTCCAGCAGCACCCCGATGCCGCCGTCCACGCGGTAGGCCTGGCCCGTGCAGAACCTGGCCGCCGGCGACGCCAGAAAGCCGATGAACGCTGCCACCTCCGCGGGCTGCGAGAGCCGCTTGAGCAGGTGGATGCCTTCGGTGTCGCGCAGCATCGCCTCGCGCTGCTCCGGCGGGAAGCCCGCCAGGTTGCCGCGCAGCAGGGGCGTATCCACCGCCCCCGGACATACCGACACCGCCCGCAGCCAGGGCGCATAATCCGCCGCGATGGAGCGCGTGAGGCTGTTCATCCCGGCCTTGGAGGCCGCGTAGGCCGTCACCCGCCGCTGCACCACGAAGGCCTGCACGCTGGACACATTGACCACCACGGGATGGGCGCGGCCCTCCATGAGCGGAATGGCGCTCCGGCAGCAGAGCCAGGCGCCTTTGAGGTTTACGTCCAGGATACGGTCCCAGTCTTCTTCCGCCAGCTCGGTCGCCGTGCCCTGGATCTCGATCCCGGCGTTGTTCACGAGCACGTCCAGCCCGCCGAAGCGGGCGCGGATCTCCGCAAAGGCCGCCTCCACCGAGGCGCGCGAGGACACGTCGCAGGGCAGGTACAGGCCCTGCGGCTCCAGCGATGCGGCAGTCTGCGCCGCTGCCGGGTCGATGTCGAGCAGGATGCAGCGGCTGCCTTCCGCAGCGAAGTGCCGGGCGGTGGCTTCGCCGATGCCGCGGGCGGCGCCTGTGATTGCGATGATGCGCATGGAGTAGGAAGTAGCTAGTAGAAAGTAGAAAGATGGGAGAATGGGAGAATGGGAAAATGGGAAAATGGGAAGACGGAAAGGAGCATACGGATAGGCTTGAACGCCTGCGGCTTTCATATCAGGGACGAGGGAGGGGCATCAGCGATGATCCGCAAGCAGTCTCCGTGAAACTCCGTGCCGCTCTATGTCTCTGTGTAAACCCAAAACCCCAAAACCCAAACCCCAAAACCCCTCACAGCATAATCTGCGCGATCAGATAATCCGCGATCACCATCGTCAGGCAGCTGAAGACCACCGCGCGCGTAGCGGCTGCGCCGACTTCGAGGGCGCCGCCGTGCACATAGTAGCCCTGATAGGCCGAGACCGACGTGATCAGGATGGCGAAGGTGAAGGCCTTGACGTACATCACCACCACCTGATACGGCTCGTAGTAGTCGCGGAGGCCCTGGGCGAATTCCTCCAGCCGCACGGCGCCGGTGATTTCGCCGGCAAACATCCCGCCCATGTGGGTCAGAAAGGCCGCGACGGTGACCAGCACCGGCAGCGCGATGAGGCTCGCCAGAATTTTCGGCAGAATCAGGTAGGCGCTCGAATTGATCCCCATGACCTCCAGCGCGTCGATCTGCTCCGTGACCCGCATGTTGCCGATCTCGGAGGCGATCTTCGAGCCGATGCGGCCCGCCAGGATGAAGGTCAGGATGGTGGGCGCCAGTTCGAGCAGGGTCGTGATGGATACCACCGAGCCGATGATGGACTTGGGCACCAGCGGCGTAGTAAGCTGATAGGCGGTCTGCAGCGTGGTGACAGCGCCGATGAACGTCGAGATGACGATCAGGATCCCAATGCTGCCGAAGATCATGTTGATCATCTCCGACATCATGAGCCGGTAATACTCGGAGGGCTTGTCCCAGTTTCTGAACATCGCCCCCATCAGCATGAAAAACCGGCCGGTATGAAACAGGAATCGTTCCAAGGCGTTGTTGTTATTGCGCAGCCTGCGAAAAAAGCGAATATTGCGTACCTGTGCAAACTGCTATGCCTCCTGCGATCTTCATTTCCGGCGGTTCCCGCGGCATTGGATTGGCCATCGCCCGGAAGTTCCACGCCGAAGGGTTCCGCACTGCCGTCTGCGCCCGCAGCGGCAGCGCCCTCGATGCAGCCCGTTCGGCCCTGCCCGGCCTGCTGGCTTACCGCTGCGACCTGGGCGACAAGGCTCAGGTCAAGGCTCTGGCCCGGCAGCTGACGGAAGACCTCGGCCCCCTCGATGTGCTGGTAAATAATGCCGGCATCTACCGGCCCGGGCGGGTGATGGATGAGGACGAATCCGTCTTCGAGGAGCTGATGGCGGTCAACCTCCACAGCGCCTACTACCTGACGCGCGGCCTGCTGCCGCCCATGCTGGAGCGGCGCAGCGGCCTGATTGTCAATATGTCCAGCGTAGCGGGCCTGCAGGCTTATCCCAACGGCGGCTCGTACAGCATCTCCAAGTTTGCCCTTACCGGATTTTCCCGCAACCTCCGCGAAGAGCTCAAGCCCTACGGCATCCGCGTCACGGCGCTTATGCCCGGCGCCGTCTTCACCGATTCCTGGGAAGGCTCCGGCGTGCCGGAGGAGCGGCTGATGCCTGCGGAAGACATTGCCTCCCTGGTCTGGAATGCCTGGACCCTTTCGGCCCGCAGCGTGGTGGAGGATCTCGTCATCCGGCCCCAGGCCGGCGATCTCTGAGCCATGGGCAAGCGGTTTGAACGCATTCCGGCAGCCCAGCTGCCCGCCCGCCTCGAAGGCCGCGCCGGCCAGCGTATTCAGGTGCTGATGCTCAGCGGCATTACCCACCAGGGCCTCCTGGTGGAAGCCGGACCGGCCAGCCTGGTGCTGCGCAGCCCCCGTGCCATGTGGTACAACCGCAGGCGCCATACCCGCCGCCTCGGCTACGGAGAAATCGCCGAGGTCGTGGCCGAATACGCCAGCTCCTGGTGAACGCATCCGCATGCTGCACGCCGGATCAAACATGCCGATTGCCCGTGCAGGCAAAATTGCCTGCACAGCGGAATAAATTTTCCGTATATTGATGTGTTGAAGGTGTCCGTACATGAGATCGACCGCCGCAGGTATACTGCTCTTGCTTTTCCTCAGCGCCGCCGTCAGGCTTCATGCCGACGATGAGCCGCTGTACCGGAGCATTCCCTTCCGCCAGATCGAGCTGCCTTTCTACACCTTCGCCGACTACACTCCGCAGGTGGCCCTGCGCATGGATTATGCCCAGGCCGTGCTCTACAATCCCGAAGACTGGAAAGCCCAGGCTGCCTCCAGCCAGGCCTACGAAATCGACCTCGTATTCACCAAATATCCGCGCGATCTTACAGCCTGGCGCACCAACTACTACGAGCTGCTCAACGAACGGCTGAGGGCCCTCTTTGCCCTCGACTCCAGCCTGCGGGCGCCCGGCATCCGCTGGAACCTCGTCCTTCAGACGCAGTGCGAAACCGAGGAGGATGCCAAGCGCTATTTCCACGGCTTCGTGATCAAGTACCGCCCCCGGCAGGTGCGTTTCCTCGAAGAGGTCCGCAATTTCGACGAGCTGAAGCTCATGCTCTCCGGCCAGGCGACGACCCGCGACTCCACGGTGACCCGGGTGCTCGACCGGCATCCGGAATGGGGCCGCATGCTGGTGGTCATGGACTGGACGGGCAGCATGTACAAGTTCGGCGCGCAGGTGGTTATTTGGCACAAAATCAACCAATTGCGGGATCCGGACCGGATCGCCCACCTGGTCTTTTTCAACGACGGCGACAGCAAGAGCACCTGGATGAAGGAAACGGGCAAAACCGGCGGCATCTACCGCGCCCGCAGCACCGGGCTGGACGAGGTGGTGGCGACGATGCAGCTGGTCATGCGCCGGGGCAACGGCGGCGATGCGCCTGAAAACGACCTCGAAGCCCTGCTGACTTCCATCCAGAACCTCGACGGCTTCGACGAAGTGGTGCTGATCGCCGACAACAAGAGCGATGTGCGCGATATGGCGCTGCTGGAGCATATCCGCCGGCCCGTGCGCATCATCCTCTGCGATGTCAGGGGGCTGCCGCATGCGCATTATGTGCAGATTGCCAAGGCTACCGGCGGCAGCCTGCATACCATTTCCAAGGATATCCAATACCTCCGCGAGGCGGAGGCGCCTCCCCCGCCATAACCTTTACCCGGCTCCCAGCGTTAGAGCCTTACGACGCACACAGCGGATGGGCCTTACCTTCGAACTGACAACCCCGCTTCACGATGAGCGGCCTGTGTACCTCACCGGCACGCTCAACGGCTGGCAGACCGCCGACGAGCGCCTCCGCATGACGCCCGGACGCCAGGGCCGCCATACCTTGGAGCTGCCCGCCAGCTGGCCCCTTCCGCCCCGGATCGAGTACAAGTACACCCGCGGCGGATGGGAGCATGAGGAGCTCGATGCCGCAGGCCAGACGCCGCCCAACCGCCTCCTGGCAGTCCCGGCAGGCCTGATCCAGGATTTTGTGCCCCGCTGGCGCAACAATGGACTGACGTACCGGCCGGAACTGCTGCCGCATTCGGTGACCGTCTCCGACCGGTTTCCCGTTCCCCAGCTTCGTACCCAGCGCCGCGTGCGCATCCTGCTTCCGCATGACTACCACCACAGCACGGCACGCTACCCCGTCCTCTACCTGCAGGACGGGCAGAACCTCTTCGACGAGCATGCGCCCTACGGCAACTGGGCCATCGACCGCCAGCTGGCACGCCTGGCAGAGCAGGGCATGGGCGGCCTGATCGTCGTGGCGGTGGACCACGGCGCCGAAACCCGCATCCACGAGTTTTCGCCGTATCAGCACCGCCGGCTGGGCAAAGGCAAGGGGCGCGACTACGCGCGCTTCAAGGTGCAGACCCTCAAGCCGTTCATCGACCAGTACTTCCGAACGGAGCCGGGCAGGATGCACACCGGGATCGGCGGCAGCTCGATGGGCGGGCTGATCAGCCTCTACACGGGCCTGCGGTACAGCAGCCTCTTCGGGCGGCTGATGATCTTCTCGCCGTCGCTCTGGGTGTCGCAGGAGGTGTACGACCTGCCGGGCCGCTGGCTGCGGCCGCATAACACGCGGATTTACCTCTATGCGGGGGGCCGGGAAGGCTCGTATATGATCCCGGCGGCCCGCCGCCTGCGGCAGGCGCTGCTCGATACCCATACCGAGGGGCTGGAGGTCCGGCTGTCGGAAGACCCGGACGGCGTCCACAACGAGGCGCGCTGGGGCCGTGAATTTCCGGAGGCGGTCCGCTGGATGTTTTTCAGCGGGCAGGCGCATGCCGGGACCGGGGTCCTGGATCAGGCTGCGGGCGGCGGGTAAGCCGTATTGAGCAGGAGCATGTAGCATGTAAGCCGCAAGACGGGCTTGGGGGTAGTGCGTAGTGAGTATTGAGTAGTGGGTACGGCTTGGGGAGTAGGAAGTATTCAGTATTAAGTCGGAAGACTGGAAGGGCTGCTGGCGCAGGCGCTGGCGGGCTGTGCTGCGGGGTGGTGTCACCCCCCATGCCCCCCTCGCCGCCGCGCAGGCCTGCGCGCAGGGGGGCTAGCGGATCGCGGATGCTGCGCATCCGGCCGCAGCAGCCAGCTGAAAGACTGGACCTGCCCTCCTTGCGTCCCCTTGCGCCCCTTGCGGTTGCAGCCTTGCGGCGCCTGGGCTGCGCTGCGGGGTGGTGTCACCCCCCCAGGCCCCCTCGCCGCCGAGCAGGCCTGCGCGCAGGGGGGCTAGCGGATCGCGGATGCTGCGCATCCGGCCGCAGCAGCCAGCCGGCAGACTACCTGCCCTCCTTGCGTCCCTTTGCGCTCCTTGCGGTTGCAGCCTTGCGGCGCCTGGGCGCAGCCGCTTATGCCGGCCCGCAGCGCGGCGCCGATATATGCCCGATGCCCCGGATATATCCGCGCCTGCATGCGTCTGAAACACCCGCATATATCAGGAAGCCCATGCAACTCAGGTTGCACGGGCCTTGTAAAAAGGTAACAAAGTCAGAAGCTACAAGCTAACCCCCTAGGGCGTCCTGGCAAGGCGGAAACCGAGGTGGTTGATGCGGCGGTAGCCGGGCGCGACGGCGTTGCGGCGGGCAACGCGGCAGAGGGCGGGGTTGACGCGCCAGCTACCCCCGCGGATCACCCGGTCGGAGCCCGCCGGGCTTTCCCAGGCCGAGCCGTCGGCGGGCGCGCCGGTGTAGCTGCTGTGGTACCAGTCCTGGCACCACTCCCAGACATTGCCGCTCAGGTCGTAGAGGCCCAGCCCGTTGGGCTGGTAGGAGCCTGCCGGAGCCTTGCCGGCATAGCCGTCGTTTTGGTCAGCTGTCTTGAAAAAGTCACTTGTGCAATTCTGGTCGCAGAAGTTTGCATATCTGTATAGCGCTGTCTCCGAGTTTGTGCCGGCCCACTTCGTGCGCGGGCCGTTGCCGCCCCCTGCCGCGTATTCCCACTCCGCCTCCGTCGGAAGGCGGTAGCGCTGGCCGGTCTTTTGATTCAGATGCTGGATAAACTGCTGCGCATCTTCCCAGGAAACCTGTTCCACCGGGCATTCGTCGCAGCCTGCGTTGGAGCTGGGATTGTTCCCCATGATCTCCCGCCACTGCCGCTGGGTCACTTCGTAGGCCCCGAGGTAGAAGCCGGGCACCCGCACGCTGTGCGGCGGTTGTTCGTCCGAGTCGCCATCGTTGCTGCCCATCGTGAAGGTGCCGCCCGCCACCCATACCATCCTGCCGGCCCAGGGGTCGGTGTAGGTTTCGGGGCGGGAGGGCTGCACAGGCTGCGTGCCGCCGGGAGGGGCGGAGACAGCCGCCAGCGGCACGGCCCAGGCCGTGCAGGCCCGCTTGCAGAGTGCAGCCTGCAGGCAGAGCGTCTTGACCGGATCGGTCTCTGTGACGATCCCCAGCAGCAGGCCTTGCTCGTCGAGCACGGCTCCTCCGCTGCTGCCAGGGCCTACGCCGCTGGGATATACCGTAAACCGGCCGGGCTGTATGCCAAAGCTGGCTTCCTTGATGCGGCTGATGCGGTTGATATCCCAGAGGTTGCCGTAGGGATGCCCGACCAGGACCACCGGCTGGTTGTCCTGAGGCTCGGCGGCAGAAAAGGGAAAAAAAGCAGGGCTGTATCCTGCGGGGATCGGGCAGCTGATCGCCGCCAGGTCCAGCGCCGAATCAGAGTTCAGCAGCTTGCCTGCCACAGGCTCCGGCTGCTGCCGCAGTTGGAGCGAGATGCTGGCCGGATCCTCGATCACGTGCAGGGCTGTGATCAGGTAGAGCCTGCCGCCGCTGCTTCCGACGATGATGGCCGCGCCGCTCCCGCCGCCGGAGCGCAGCAGGGCTACGGGTGCGCGAAGGGTTTCCTGGGCGCGGGCCAGGCCAGCGCAGGAGAGCAGGAGGACAGCGAGCAGAATGCGGGACATGGGCGGACTGGAATATTGCTGTCAAAGCTAGCAAAATTTTGGAGCAGGGAGTAGGAAGTATTCAGTATCAAGTCGGAAGACTGGAAGGGCTGCTGGCGCAGGCGCTGGCGGGCTGCGCTGCGGGGTGGTGTCACCCCCCAGCCCCCCCTCGCCGCCGCGCAGGCCCGTGCGCAGGGGGGCTAGCGGATCGCGGATGCTGCGCATCCGGCCGCAGCAGCCAGTCGGCAGACTGAACCTAGCTCCTTGCGTCCCTTTGCGCTCCTTGCGGTTGCAGCCTTGCGGTGCCTGGGCTGCGCTGCGGGGTGGTGTCACCCCCCAGCCCCCCCTCGCCGCCGCGCAGGCCCGCGCGCAGGGGGGCTATGCGGATCGCGGATGCTGCGCATCCGGCCGCAGCAGCCAGCCGGCAGACTGAACCTGCCCTCTTTGCGTCCCTTGCGCTCCTTGCGGTTGCAGCCTTGCGGTGGCTGGGCTGCGCTGCGGGGTGGTGTCACCCCCCCAGGCCCCCGCGCCGCCGCACAGGCTGCGCGCAGGAGGGCTAGCGGATCGCGGATGCTGCGCATCCGGCCGCAGCAGCCAGCCGACAGACTGAACCTGCCCTCCTTGCGTCCCCTTGCGCCCCTTGCGGTTGCAGCCTTGCGTCCCTTTGCGCCCCTTGCGGTTGCAGCCTTGCGTCCCCTTGCGCTCCTTGCGGTTGCACAGCCTTGCGTCCCCTTGGCGGTTGCAGCCTTGCGGCGCAGCGCTGCGGCTGCCACGCCGACCTCACCGCAGCAGGCCCATCTGCTTCAGCAGCCCCAGGATGCCGGCTTTCAGCGGGCCGGGCAGGAAGAAAATGGCGCCGAGCAGCACGGTGCCGAGCACGGTCAGCAGCAGCCGGTGGTTGTGCCAGAGCCACTCGGCCCGGCTGGGGTTGCGCAGGTCGTACTGTTCGCCGGTCTCGATGCGGTCCAGCGTGGCCGAGAAGTCGATGCGGATGCCCGCCGGCCCCAGCCGCAGGCTGCGGATCTCGGTCTGCGACCTGCTGGACAAGGTCAGGCGCTGGCTTTCCTTGATCTCGATTTCCTGCATCGGCGCCCGGTCCAGCTCCTGAATCTTCAGCCTTCCGCCCAGCACCGTCGTTGCGGTCTGGGTTGCCTGCTCTTCGTGCTTCCGGAGAAAGGCCAGATCGGCCACCAGCAGGCTGCTGCCTTCGATGCTGAAGCTGTCGCGGGGGAAGATCTCCAGCCGCAGCAGGCCGGGCGAGCTGCTGAAGGCCAGCGTGCGCCGCGCATCGGGCGGGCCGCTCAGCCGGAGGCCCAGCGGCGCAGCCCATTCCGCGTGGCCGGGCAGGCCCTGCACCAGCACCTGCTCCGGCTGCAGGTCGAGCCGGCGCAGGTAGCTGAATTCCCCCTGCAGGGAATCCATGCGCTCGACGGTGACGCGCGCTGCTGCCTGGGTGTGTTCGATCCGTTCGATGGTGACCAGTGCGGCATCCGGCACGGTAAACGAGGCAATGCGGACCGGGCCGCCGGCATTGATCCCGAGGCCGGGCAGGCCGGGGACAGCTTCGAGCAGCAGCGGGCCGTCCAGGGGGGCCGCCGCCTCCCAGGTGCCGTCGAGCTCCGGGTCCAGCGCGGCGCTGTCCGCATCGATCCGGAGCTGGCGGAAGTCTGTCAGCCGCAGGCTGGCCAGATCCAGCTCCCCGAAATTGTAGCTGCCGCCGGCCTGCACGTAGCTCAGGCGGTCCAGGAGCAGATCGCCTTCCACCCGCAGGCCGGGCTGCGGCTGGAAGAGGAAGGCCAGCACGCTGCCGGCGGCCAGCAGGTAGAGGCCCATCCAGAGCGCCCAGCGGAAGCGCAGGCGCTGCTCGGCCCGCTCCAGGGAGGGGCTGAGCTGGAGCTGCGGCGGCAGACCGCCGGCCAGCCCGTCGAGGCCGGCCCGGATGCGGTTGCGCTCGGTGGCGGCGGCGGCGGCCTCCAGCGTGCCGGCGCGGAGCTGCTGGGCCAGGCTGCTCAGCCTGCCGGCCATCAGGTTCGCTTCCCGGCGGTCCGGCTCCGGCACTGCCACCGCCGGATCGAGCAGGATGCGCAGGCATTCCTCCAGGCGGTCGTCGCGGAGGAGGGCCTGCAGGTATTCACGGGCGGGGAGGGACATAGAAGCGGAATGAGTAGCTGAAGGGGTCGAGGGTGCCCTGCTCTTTCAGGCTGATTTCGGCCAGGTACCAGCCGGGGGCCGGGAAGGATGCCGCAGGCATGCCGAGGCTGATGAGGCCGCCGCCGCTGCGGGCGGTGATGGTGCCTTTGAGCACGGGCGTTCCGCTGCGGGATTCGCCTTTGTAGATCTGATAGCTGCCGCCCGCGCTCGAACGGCCCAGGCGCAGCACGGCGGAATAGCGCTCGATGGGCGGGGGCACAGATCCGGTAAACACCTGCACCGGCAGGTACTTCCGCTCCGAGCCTGCTACGGCTGCGGAGATGCCCAGGTTGCTGACGAGGAGGTGGAGGTCGTCGAGGAGAAAATCCACCGGCCAGTCGGCGGGGCTGAGGTTCCAGCCCGGCGCCGCCTGGGTTTGCTTGTCCTCCCACCAGTAAAACTGGGTGCCGGAGAGGTCCTCGGCGTGCAGGGTGCAGCGGAGGGAGGCGGGGCTGTGGAAACGCGCCTTGAGCATCATCCCCTTCCGGAACGTGTAGGGCGTGATGCCGGCGCTCAGGGAGACCAGCTCCAGGTCGGGATTGCCCACCTGGCGGGTGTAGGTGCCCTCATAGCGGGTGCCGCGGTCGTGCTGGCGCTTCCATTCCTCGCTGCGCTGGGCGAGGAGGGGGAGGGTGGTACAGATGCACAGGAGCAGCAGGCAGATACGCATAGCTTGGGTTGCTGAAGTATGTCATAAAGCTAGCGCTTTTTCGGCGGACCGCCAAACTGGCTCAGCCGCTTATGCGAGCCCGCAGCGCGCCGCCGATATATGCCCGATGCTCCGGATATATCCGCGCCTGCATGCGTCTGAAACACCCGCATATATCAGGAAGCCCATGCAGCTCAGGTTGCATGGGCCTTGTAAAAAGGTAACAAGGTCAGAAGCTATAAGCTAACCCCCTAGGGCGTCCTGGCAAGGCGGAAACCGAGGAGGCTGTAGCGGTTGCCGGGCGCGTCGAAGAAGCGGTGGGCAACGCGGCAGTAGGCGGGGCCGCCGTTGCGCCAGCCACCCCCGCGGATCACCCGGACGGAGCCTGTTGGGCTTTCCCAGGCCGAGCCATCGGCAGGCGCGCCGGAATAGCTGCTGTGGTACCAGTCCTGGCACCACTCCCACACATTGCCGGTCATGTCGTGGAGCCCGAAGGTATTCGCATCGTACTGGCCGACCGGAGCCGTGTATACATACCCGTCTGTGTATCCGTTGAAGATGGTCCAGCTTGAGAAGCTCTTTTTTGCAGTCTCATCCGCCACATTGCCCCCTTTATTCCCGCTGGGGTCGCCGTTGCCCCAGCTGTAGCGGGTGTGGCTGGCGCCGTTGCCTGCGGCATACTCCCACTCCGCCTCCGTCGGCAGGCGGTAGCGCTGGCCGCTCTGCCGGCTCAGCCATGCGCAGTAGGCCTGGGCATCGTTCCACGATACGTGGATCACCGGGTGCTGGTATTCGCTCCGGGGCCGCAGGTCGCCCTTCGCATCGTGCTTCCAGGTGACGCCTGCCTTCAGTTCCCATTTGTCTATCCATAAATAACTGCCCCCGCTTTTTTCCGCATCTGTCTGATAGCCGCTGGCCAGCACGAAGGCTTCGAATTCCTCCACTGTCACTTCGTACACCCCCAGGTAGAAGGGCTGGAGGGTCACGCTGTGCGGCGGCTTCTCGTCGCTTCCGCCTTCGTTGCTTCCCATCATGAAGGTTCCGCCGGGAATGAGCTTCATCTTGCCAGCCTGAGGATCGGCAGTCCCAGTGGTGCCCGGCCCTTCAGCACTTGGCTGCCCCTCCGCCTCCCGAAGGCCCGTGAGCAGGTTGACAGGCACGCGCCAGGTCTGGCAGGCGCGAAGGAGCACGGCGCCCTGCAGGCAGACGGTTTTGACCTGGTCCGCTTCGACGACCATGCCGTACAGCTCATGGTCGGCATTCAGCACGGGGCTTCCGCTGCTGCCGGGGCCTATGCCGATGGGATAGAGGGTAAACCGGCCGGGGATGAGGCCATATTCCGCTTCTTTCACGCGGTTTGCGCGGTTGACGTCCCATTCGTTGCCGGCGGGATGCCCGACGATGGTGACCTCCGAGTTGATTTTCGGGGGCGTGCCGGCGGCCAGAAAGGAGGCCCACTCGCCCGGGCCTTCGGGGGCAGGGCAGGAGAGCACCGCCAGATCGATCTCCGGGTCGGAGGCCAGCAGCCGGGCGGCGCTGCGCTGCCTTCCGAAAAACTGCAGGCTGATCGAATCAGGCCGGGCGATGACATGGGCTGCTGTGAGCAGATAGAGCTGCCCCTGCTGATACCCGATGAGAAAGGCCGTTCCGGACTCTTCGCCGGAGCGCAGCAGCGCCACGGGCAGCCGGGGATCCTGCACCTTCGGGTCTGCGGTAAAGTCGCAGGCCGTCAGCCCAATCAGAAGACCCAAGATCCAGCGGCTCATACAGGGGTTGCTTTTTGGCAAATATACGCATCTGCCATGAAATGCACCGCCCCCATTTCGGGCAATCTGCCTACTCGGGGGGCGTGAAAGGGACGGCCACCCATGCAACTCAGGTTGCACGGGCCTTGTAAAAAGGTAACAAGGTCAGAAGCTACAAGCTAACCCCCTAGGGCGTCCTGGCAAGGCGGAAACCGAGGTAAGGGTAGTTGGCGAAGGGCGGGCGCTGCCAGCGGTAGGCAACGCGGCAGCTGGCGGGGTCGCTGTCCCAGCCCCCCCCGCGGACCACCCGGTTGAAGCCTGTTGTGGGTCCTATGGGGTTAGTCTGCGTGCTGCCAGGATAATCCCCATACCAATCTTGGCACCATTCCCAGACATTGCCGCTCATATCGTAAAGGCCTAGCCTGTTAGGCTGCTTCTCGCCAACATGGTGGGTTCTGTTGCCTCCATAATCGTACCATGCATATTTCTTCAGGCTGATTTTGTTATCAGTGCCTGCATATTTCGTTCGGGAGCCGTTTCCGCCACCTGCCGCATATTCCCATTCTGCCTCCGTAGGCAGGCGGTATCGAAGACCGGTCAGTGCATTCAGCCGGGTGATAAACACTTGCACACCGTCCCAGCTGACCTCTTCAACTGGGCAATCATCACAGTCTGCGTTGTCGCTGGGGGGGGGATATCCCAGCACCGCCCGCCACTGCGCCTGCGTCACCTCATACTTCCCCATCCAAAAATCCCCAACCGTCACGCTATGGACTGGCTGCTCGTCGCTGGTGAGCTCCGTACTGCCCATCTCAAAAGTCCCACCGGGAATTGCCTTCATATTTGTTCCGATAACATCCAAGGTATATATCAAAATATCTAACGAATCAGTACAAGCAGCGTCTGAAACATCATTCAGATATGTCAGTTCCCACAGCAGAAACGACAAACTATCGCCGATGGCCAGTTCACCAGGCCCCGGACCGCTGATATGTAGTTTGCTTCTTGGCTCATACAGATCGACAAAGACTTTTCGACCTTCTAACCTGCCCTCCCTGCTGAAATTATCCAGCCTCAGATGGATCACGTCACAGCCCAGCATAGAATCTGCATATTTCAGCGACCCAATATATCCGCCATTAATGGGCGAATCTGGCAATATTATTTTGCCTAAATTCTCATATATGGCATTTACTGAACCTGTCTTATTATACACTGTCAACTTTACTGCCCATACACCTCTTAAGCTACCCCAATCCAGTTGTACAGCATCCTCCAGACCACAACCATTTGCCGCTATCCAGATGAGTAATATGCTAGTTGGGAATATATTATTTCTCATTTTCTGATTTTTTTAGCCACATTTAAGACAATTTCTATTCCAATGGAGAACCAGGCTCTTTCTCCTATGAGTGAAAGATACTCCGAAAAATCCAGAAATTCATCACCTGAGGAAACCGCATCCCAACTACTTGGCAAATAACCCGAGGAACCAGTTAAGCTTGAGAGCCTAGCTAGATAGGGATCTCCGAATGAGACAATAGGCACCATGACCCGGATAGGAAAATACACAAGACGGTATCGTGGCGTGATTGCTAGACCCGTGTGCAAAATGGCATTATGGCCTGTGTACAGGCCACTGATTCCAAATGGCTTATCTGCAATCGGGTCCGTAGCTACTTGAAGGCTCCCAAAATAAGAGCTGCCCTCTACCTGTCCTTGGCGGATATGGAGTGCCCAGGAGGATGCAAGGAAGCAATGCCTTTTCAGTATACTGGTACCCAGCTCGGCCATGACCATATGCTGGCGGTAAACCCCTTCCCAGGCATTAGAATACATCGCCCCACCTTTAGTAAAGGTTGCAGAATCCGAAAAGGCTCTGGTGCTGAACCCGTAGACCAATAGTCCGGAAATACTATTGCGCTCCCCTATGGGGAACACTGAGCGCCAACCTGCATAGAAAGCGATAGGCGGTCGTTTTGATATGGAAAGCGCGGAGACATCGTCAGGATTTATTCCATGGGCCAAGTTATAACCACTTGCGATCTGGTTCAATTGTTCAAACATGGGGGGCTGCCGAAAATCTAATGCGGTACCTGCTATGGGACCATGAAAGTTAAATTGGGATATTTCGGGCTCCTCTGCGACCTTTTTCAATTCCACCAAGCTCTTAGTGCTGCTAATCAGGTTCTGGATCTCGGCGGTGCTGCGCTGCTGCTGAGCCTGGCGGTAGTAGCCGAGGGCGGTGCTGAGGTCGGGGGCGGCGAGGCCGAGGTCGCGCAGGCGGCGGTACTCGCGGTCTTTCCCCAGCTCGGCCTCGCACTCGCGGATGCGCTGCTGCAGCGCTGCGTCGGGGCAGCGCTCGTTGGCGCGCTGGTACGCGGCCCTGGCCTGCTCCCAGCGCCGGGCCTGGTAGGCCGTGGCCCCGATCTGGCGCTGCTGGGCGCACTCGGTCTGCACGGGGTCCTCCGGAGGGCTGTCTTCCGGGATGCCGGTTAGGAGGGTGACCGGCACGCCCCAGAGGCGGCAGGCCTCCATCAGGGTGGCATAGCTGCGGCACCAGGCTTTCTGCGGGCCGTCCTGCTGCACCATGCCCAGCAGCTCGTAGCGGCTGCTGAGCACCGGCCCGCCGCTGCAGCCCCGGTCGATGCCGGCGGGGGTGATGCTGAACCTGCCGCCCAGGCCCGCAGGGTCTTTGACCGTGCCGGAGACGATGTCCCAGTCCTCGCCCAGCGGATGCCCCACCACCCGCACCGGCAGGTCGAAGACGAGGGCGCCCGAGGGCGGCGCATAGGAGGCGGGGGCCGCCATGCCCGGCGGCAGGGGGCAGCGGATGGCTGCGATATCGGTCTCCAGATCGGAGTTGACCACCTGCGCGGCGGCGCTGTGGCTGCCGCGGAACGAGAGGCGGATGTCCCGCGCATCGGCATCGGCGATCACATGCGCGGCGGTGAGCAGGTAGAGCTGGCCGCCGCGCTCGCCCACGATAAAGGCCGCGCCGCTCTCGCCGCCGGAGCGCAGCAGGGCCACGGGTGCGCGGAGGGTTTCCTGGGCGCGGGCCAGGCCAGCGCAGGAGAGCAGGAGGACAGCGGGCAGAATGCGGGACATGGGCGGACTGGAATGTTGCTGTCAAAGCTAGCAAAATTTTGGAGCAGGGAGTAGGAAGTATTTAGTATCAAGTCGGAAGACTGGAAGGGCTGCTGGCGCAGGCGCTGGCGGGCTGTGCTGCGGGGTGGTGTCACCCCCCCCAGGCCCCCCTCGCCGCCGCGCAGGCCGCGCGCAGGGGGGCTAGCGGATCGCGGATGCTGCGCATCCGGCCGCAGCGGCCAGCCGACAGACTGAACCTAGCTCCTTGCGTCCCTTGCGCTCCTTGCGTCCCTTGCGCTCCTTGCGGTTGCAGCCTTGCGTCCCCTTGCGCCCCTTGCAGTTGCAGCCTTGCGGTGCCTGGGCTGCGCTGCGGGGTGGTGTCACCCCCCAGGCCCCCCTCGCCGCCGCGCAGGCCGCGCGCAGGGGGGCCATGCGGATCGCGGATGCTGCGCATCCGGCCGCAGCAGCCAGTCGAAAGGCTGAACATACCCTCCTTGCGTCCCCTTGCGGTTGCAGCCTTGCGTCCCCTTGCGCTCCTTGCGGTTGCCCCCTTGCGCACCTTGCGCCCCTTGCGGTTGCAGCCTTGCGCCCCTTGGCGGTCGGGAAACCCTCAAGCCCCAGCCTGCCCCGCATTCCCCTTTTTCCTATCTTGCCTCCCTGATCGCGCGTCCATGCCCTACTCCGTCTCCGAACTGACCTTCTACCTCAAGCACCTCATCGAGGAGGACCCCGCCCTGCAGGGGGTGCAGGTCGCCGGGGAGGTCTCCAACCTTACCTACCACGGCTCCGGGCATGTGTATTTCACCCTCAAAGACGCCGAAGCCCAGCTGAGCTGCGTCATGTTCCGCGCCAACGCCCTTGCGGCGCCGAAGCTCCAGGCCGGCGACCGCATCACCGTCACCGGCGACATGAGCCTCTATGCCCCCCGCGGCAACTACCAGCTCATGGTGCGCCAGGTGCAGAAGCAGGGCCTGGGCGACCTCAGCCAGCAATTCCTCGCCCTCAAGGAGCGCCTCCTCAAGGAAGGCCTCTTCGATCCCGCCCGCAAGCGGCCTGTGCCGCGCTTCCCCCGCCGCATCGCCATCATCACCTCGCCCACCGGCGCCGCCATCCGCGACATCCTCCAGACCCTGCGCCGCCGCTATCCGGCGGTGGAGGCGGTGCTGCTGCCGGCCGTCGTGCAGGGCGCCGAAGGCGCCGCTTCCATTGTGCGCTGCCTCGCCGAGGCGCCCCGGACCGGCGCCGATACCGTCATCCTGGCCCGCGGCGGCGGCTCGCTCGAAGACCTCTGGAACTTCAACGAGGAGGCTGTAGCCCGCGCCATCCGGGCCTGCCCCCTGCCGGTCATCACCGGCATCGGGCATGAGACGGATACGACCATCGCCGATTTCGCCGCCGATCTGCGCGCCTCCACCCCCACCGCTGCCGCCGAGCATGCGGTGCCGGAGCGCGAAGCTCTGCTGGCCGCCCTCGCCGAGGCCGAGCGCCAGTGCCGCCGCAGCCTGCAGTACTTCATCGATTTCAAGCGCCAGGTGCTCGACGACTACAGCAACCGCCTCCAGCAGGCCGCGATGCAGGACTTCCGCCGCAGGCGCCACGAACTGGACCTGCTCGAAGCCCGTCTGCGCGCCATGGACCTCACGGTGCTGCTGCGCCAGGGCTTTACCCTCACCCTCAAGGACGGGGAGATCCAGCGCAGCGCCGAAGGCATCCGGCCCGGCGATGCCATCGAGACGGTCTTCGCCGACGGGCGGCGGCGCTCCACCGTGGAGCCGGACTGATCAGTCCCGCAGCCGGATCGCGCTGATGTTGCGCCCGATGGCTTTGCCCTGCGCTACGCCTTCCTCGATCGCGGCCCGGTAGTGGATGCCTCCGTAGAGCCGGCTGATAGCCGCCTCGTCCGCAAATTCGTAAAAGCTGCCGTACACCCGCGGCGTGCCGTCGATGTCGGTGCGCTCGGCATGGGTGCGGTCGGCAAACTGGTAGTCGTTGCCGAAGAGATCGGTGAGGATCTGCGCTGCCGCGCCCGACTGCACCGAGTGGCCGGAGGTGTATTCGGGGAAGGGCGGCGTAGGCAGCACAGGCATGAACGACGGATCGATCCGGCTCTGGATGTACGACACCGGGCGGATCAGATTGGTCTCGTATTTCGTTTTCCAGCAGGAGATAAAGGCATCGTGCAGGCCCATGCCCAGGCGGGCGAAGGCTTCGGCGGCGCGTCCCAGGTCGGCATTTTCTGCGGTCAGCACCTGCCGGAGGATGGATACCGAATGGCCGGGCGGCGTAGCCGTGACGCCGGGGTCATCGCTCCAGTACTGCGCGGTGGCGCGCTGGGCGGGTGTCGCAGACTTCACCACTGCGTACACTTCCAGCGCCTGGGCGTAGAAGACGGAGTTGGGCTGCTCGGAATAGGCCGGCGGCGGGGCCGGCTGCGTGGAGGTTACGTTGGCATGCAGGAAGGGGCGCACGCTGCCCCAGTAGGGCTGCAGGGCGCGCTGGAAATTCGGCGGGGTGGGAATCCACTTGCCGCTGCCGGCAGGCGGCGTGTAGCCTTCGGGGAAATTGCGCTCGTAGCAGCGGGCCTGGCCGTCGCTGTTGGCGTATTCGATGACGGCGGAGGCTACGGCCTGTCCGAATGCGATGGAGCGCTCGTACACCTCCGGGCTGGTTTCCATCCCGAACCGGTCCGCATATTCCTGCTCCAGCGCATCGGCGCTGGCCAGCAGCTCCGCCGGGGCGTTCCGGTAGCAGTCGCGCACGAGCATGGCAAGGCAGGCGTTGGCGGAAAGGCCCCAATGGTACGCCGCGCCGGGCTCGGCATCGGGCATGCCGCCAGGCGCCAGACCCTGGATGCGGCCTTCCAGCGAGCGGTATCCGGGCATGCCGGGCTGCACGCTCTGGTACAGGCCTACGCCGATATAGCCGAACATCCGCGCAGCCACCGGCGGAGAAAATCCGGGTGTGCGCTGGGTGAACTTCAGCATCAGGGCCATCCAGTCTTCGGCCACGGCGCCGTCCAGGGACTGGGCCGTGAGCGGCTCCTCCTGCTGCACGCAGGAGCCGGAAGAAAAAGCGGCGGCTGCAGCCAGCAGCAACGCAGCCAGACGGGTACAGGTATGGTTCTTCATAAGCATGCGAGACAAAACAATAAAGAACTGAGCGTCAGTTGATCCATTGCGAACTGCCTTCAATCCGCCGGGATGCTGCAAATCCTTTGCCAGACCGGGTCCGCGGAGCTTGGCGGAAGCGCTTTTCGCAGCTAGATTTGCATATGGATCTGATGGATCTGAGCGCCTATCTCCGCCGGCTGGACAGTCTGGAAGCTCCGGACGAAGCCCTGGTCCGCTGGCTTTGGGACTACCAGCGCGGCTGCAATCCCGTGCTGCGGGAATATGCGGAGCGGCTCGGTGCGGAAGGGCCGGTGTCCCTGCCGGTGGCGTTTTTCAAGCATTTTTCCCTCCAAAGCGGGACCTGGGAGCCTGAGCTGGTCTTTGAAAGCAGCGGCACCACCGGCCAGACGCCCTCGCGGCACCTCGTCCGGGACGCGCAGCTCTATGCCCGCACCGCGCTGCAGGGCTTTTTCCGGTTTTTTCCCCGCCATCCCCGCCGCATCCTTGCCCTGCTGCCTTCGTATCTGGAGCGCGGGCAGTCTTCGCTGGTGCAGATGGTCAAGGACTGGATGGATGCCTTCGGGCTGCCGGGCAGCGGCTTCTGCCTCTACCATACAGAGCTGCTCCGGCAGTCGGTGGCCGAAGCGGCGGATGCGGGCGAGCCTGTCCTGCTCATCGGCGTAGCCTATGCGCTGCTGGACCTGGTGGAGGAACAGGCAATGCCCCTGCCGCCCGGCGCCATGGTGCTGGAAACCGGCGGCATGAAAGGGCGCCGCGAGGAGCTGACGCGCGAGGAGCTGCATGCGCGCCTGCGCGCAGGCCTGGGCGTGCCGCATGTGTACTCCGAATACGGGATGACCGAGCTGATGAGCCAGGCCTATCTGCTGCCCGACGGGCGTTTCCACCCCGCCCCGACGATGCAGGTCCGCATTTCGGACATCCACCTCGACCGGCTGGACCAGCCGCCCGGCGTCACCGGCCGCATCCATGTCACAGACCTCGCCAATGTGCACAGCTGCGCATTCATCGCCACCGACGACCTGGGCCGCCTCTATCCCGACGGCAGCTTCGATGTGCTGGGGCGGCTGGACACGGCGGAGCTGCGCGGCTGCAATTTGATGTATGTGTAGGTGGCTGAAAATCAGGTTTTTGTATTTCAAAAAAGGGAGTCATCCAAATGTAAGGCCGGTTTTACACGGAGGCATGGAGGGCACTGAGATGCACGGAGAAGGGGCTCTTAGTGTAACTGGGTGAACTTACCTGCTTAGTGGTGAGTCCATCATCTTTTACCACTCAGGCACTGAGGACACTAAGATGCACAAAGAAGAACTAACTTCTTGTTTATCAGTGTGCTTACTATCTTAAGCGCCTGGCGGCCATTGCTGGAAACGGGGAGCGTAGTTCGCTGCCGCAATTTGGTTATATACAATTCAGGACAGCAGCCCGAACATCCAGAGGGGAATCTTGCGGCCCGCGCCGATTTCCAGCTGGTCGGCTGCCACATATCCATGCTCCGCCCCCTGCAGCTGCCGGAACCCCTTGCCTGCACCTCCGACCTCGAAGGTATAGGCTCCGGCCCGGAAATCGCCTGATTCCGTGTAGCGAACCTGCAGGCCGGGCGGCATCTGGCTCAGGAAGAACGACTCCCGCAGAGAGCCGGTATCCGGCCGGGCCGGGTGCAGCGCGAAGGCCAGATTGGGGTTTGCGAGGTAAATCTTTTCGGGCTTCTGCAGGCGGGTAATGCCGCTCGCATCGCGGTGCAGCAGCCGCAGCAGTCCGGCGTCCTCCAGGTGGTGCAAGTGCTCAACCAGGCTGTTGCGGGCAAGTCCGGTCTGTTCGCTGAGTTTCTGAATATTGGGCTTGAAGGGAACGCGCTCCGCGATCACGGCGAGCAGGGTTTTCAGCTTGTCCACCGTCGGATAGCTGGTTCCGTACAGGGCAGGAAAATCGGTTTCGAGCACGAGATTAACGGTCTCGGCAAGCTTATGCAGATAGGTATCCGGATTTTCGAGAAAAAACGGCAGATACCCGCTGCGCAGATAGGTTCCGAAATGCGCCAGCGGTTTGAGATGGCGGCAGATTTCCACCGCAATCGGCTGATGGTCGCGCAGCAGCTCCTCCCAGCTCAGGACAGGATGCTGATAGCCCAGGCTGAATTGCAGGTATTCGCGGAAGGACAGGCCCGGCAGTTCATACACGACTGCCCGGCGGCTGAGGTCTCCGCTGCTGTCTGCCAGATGGATCATCGAAGATCCGGTAAAGAGGACCCGGAGCCCGGGAAAATCGTCATACGCCAGCTTCAGCTCCTGGGACCAGCCTGCATAGCGGTGCACCTCGTCCAGCAGCAGCCAGACGCCTCCTTCCTGCACAAACTGCGCGCACAGGCTGTAGAGCCCGTTCCGGCGGAAGTACAGATCGTCCAGGCTGGCATACAGCGACTGATCCGCAGGCAGATGCAGGGCTGCATACTGAAGCGCAAGGGTCGTTTTTCCGGCGCCCCGCATGCCTTTGATGCCGATGAACCGGTCGCGCCAATCGATCCGGCGGATGAAGTCCCGGACCGTTTCAGTACGGGTCTGCGCACGTTTCTGGAGGTATTTGATGCGGAGCGATTCCATATTGCACCTTTGAAAGTGCAAATTCGGCATAATTCTGCACAATGGAAAGTGCAAAACAGCTTTCCGGCCCGTTTACCGCTTCTTTGCCGGATCCAGGCTGTACAGCTCCAGCTCCTCGGCCTTGCCGCGCAGCAGGATCTTGGTGATGTACTCCGAATCGTAGCGGCCGGCAATGGGCAGCTGGCGCAGCAGGGTATCGGAGAGCAGCAGGCGGCGGTTGAAGTGGTTGCACTCCGCCTGGATGCGGGAGGCGGTATTGACGGTGTCGCCGTGAAAGACGATGTCGCGCGTGTAGTCGCCGATTTCCCCCACAATCACTGTTCCCACGTGATACCCTGCCTTAAAGATGGGTTCATAGCCGTAGGTCTGGATATAGTACATGCGCCGCCGGGTCATCTTGTCCCAGATCTCGAAAAAGCAGTTGATGCAGCTGCAGTCCCGGAGCCCGGCGGCCTTCGGCCAGCTGATGACCACCTCATCGCCCACATACTGGTAGATCTCGCCCCGGTTGCGGCGCACGGGCTGGGCGATGTCGAAGAAGAAGTCGTTGAGGAACTTATGCCATTTCATCGGCCCCAGCCGCTCGGCGATGGTGGTGGAGGCCCGCAGGTCCATGAACATGAAGATGCGCTCCTCCTCCTTGGGCTGGTGGTAGCGGCCGAGCAGGTAATTGAGCATCACATTGGGGCCCAGCAGCCTGGAAACCAGGATAATAAACTGCAGCGCCAGGAGCAGGGCCGTGCTGTAGCCCACGTAGTAGATCAGATTGGGGCCGGTGATCCAGGGAATCAGGCGGCCGGGGCTGAGGAGGCTGCCGATGGCCTCCTCGGTAGCGAGGAGGAGGTAGAATCCCAGTGCCAAGGTGACGCAGAGACTGATCACCAGCAAGTAGGAAAGCGTGCGGACGAGCAGGACGACGGGGAAGCGCTGCCGCCGCAGCGGCGACAGAAACAGCAGATAATCGAGCGATGAGGTGCTCAGCCCGATCAGGCCGCCGGCGGATGCGCACAGCAGCACCCACTGCCAGGTGTCCGTCTGGTCCAGCCATCCGTACACAGCGCCCGCAGCGGCGCCGTAGGCGCCGCGCTCCAGGATCGTCCGCAGAAACCGCCGGTCAGGCATCGGGGGCGGATTGAGGAAAGCGGCCGAAGAATTCTTCCAGCCAGCTGTCCAGGCGGGCGTAGTCGAGCTGGCCGGGCGACTCCTCGGCGGCATGGCTGAAGGCATGCGCGGCAGGCTGCCAGGGCGAGGACGCCACAAACCGGGCCGCTTCGTCCAGCGAAGCCCAGTGCAGGATCAGGCCGTCCCGGACAGACTCGTAGGCGGCGGCTGCCGCCGCATCTGCCGCCGGCATCTCCACCCATGCGCCGGCCTGCTGCCACCGGGCCATGTCCGCTGCGGACACCGGTCCGGCGGCCTGCAGGATCAGCCCCGGAAGGCCCGCAGCCAGGGCCTGCTCCGCCTCTGCCAGCGGCATCAGCGCCCGGCAGCCCGGAATCTGCTGCTGCGCCTCGGCCCATTCCGCCAGGCTGCCGGCGTTGAGCTCCAGCACGATTTCAGGCCCGGAGAGCCACTGGGCCATGTTCCACGCCAGCGAAACGGGCAGCTTGCGCGCGTCGCCCCGCGCCAGGCTGAAGGATATGAGGTCGAAGCCCACCGCTGCCGCAGAACGCGCATCCTGCAGCTGTGTCAGGGGGCCGATTTTGAGTAAAGGCCGCATGCCCCAAATTTGGCCCGGAAAACCCAACTTGCAAAATCTCCGCCCCTGCCCGGGCGGCGTAACCGTACCCGCATGGAATCCTCCTTCATCCCCTACACCCGCGACACCTACCTGCCGGCCGAGATGGCCGTGCGCAGCCGCGCCTTTTATCAGTGGCTCGGCCAGCGCCGCAGCCTGCGCAGCTTCTCCGATGCCCCCGTCCCCCGCGAGGTCATCGAGTCCCTGATTCTGGCGGCGGGCACGGCGCCCTCCGGCGCCCACAAGCAGCCCTGGACTTTCTGCGCCGTCAGCGATCCGGACCTCAAGCGGCGCATCCGCGAAGCCGCGGAGGAAGAAGAGTACCGCAACTACCACGGACGCATGTCCGATGCCTGGCTCCAGGACCTCCAGCCCTTCGGCACCGACTGGCACAAGCCCTTTCTGGAGACCGCGCCCTGGCTGATTGTCGTATTCCGCCGGATCTATGAGCTCGAAGCCGGGCAAAAACGCCAGAATTATTACGTCCAGGAATCCGTGGGCCTGGCCTGCGGCCTGCTGCTGGCAGCCATTCACCACGCCGGGCTGGCAGCCCTCACCCATACCCCCAGCCCTATGAACTTCCTCTCCGAAGTGCTGGGCCGCCCGGACCAGGAGCGGCCCTTCCTGCTCATTCCGGTCGGGTATCCCGCTCCGGATGCCGCTGTCCCGAACCTGCGCCGCAAAGGGCTGGATGAAATAGCCGTTTGGTATGAATCTTCCCGCAGCGGCGCGGATATTCAGACAAATCAGCCCTGAATCTTAGCATACGCAGGAAATCCGCACGATTCTTGTTATCTTCATCGCAAATCGCGATTAGATTACACTGTTGTCATGCGAAAACACAATGGCATGCGTCCGCAGGATGTGGCGGTACTGATGAGAATCGCCTTGTGGGGAGATCGTCCCTGGCGGTACGCAGATTTGTCCCAGGCATTGAAAATCAGCCAGTCCGAGGTGTCCGAAGCCCTCAACCGATGCCAGGCGGCCCGCCTGGTGGACCCTTCCCGGCGGCGGGTGTTCCGCAGTTCGCTGCTGGAGTTTCTGACGCACGGGCTCAAGTACGTCTTTCCGGTGCAGCCCGGCGCGGTGCTGCGGGGAGTCCCGACGGCCCATTCCGCGCCGCCGCTGGCAGGGCGCATCGTGGCCGAGCAGGAGGTGTACGTATGGCCGCACGCCGGCGGCTCCCTGCGGGGGCAGGCGATCGAGCCGCTGTATCCTACGGCTGTCGCCGCAGCCCAGGCCGACCCCGAATGGCATGCTGCCCTGGCCCTGCTCGACGCCCTGCGCGTGGGCAAGGCGCGCGAGCAGAAACTGGCCATCGAGCTGATTCAGGAAGCTTTCAATGCCGCTCCATATGCCGCCGAAACGCCGGAACTTGCTCGAACAGGCAGCTGAGGGCTTCGGCGACCTGCTCAGCCGGACGGTGTTCACCGGCGGGCTCACCCTGGACCTGTATGCGACGGTGCCGGCGGCGCCGGAGCCCCGGCCCGGCGATGCCGTGCGCTGCGTGCTGGCCGCCAAAACCCGCATGGATCTGCTTCAGTGGGAGCAGGAGCTGCTGCGCCGCGGCTTCACGCGGGAGCGCAGCGCCCCCCTGCTGGATACACCGTGGCGTTTCCAGGACGTGCGGCTGGATCTGCTGCCTTCCAACCCGGAGCTGATGCCCGGCCAGCGCCGCTGGTTTGAGGAGGGCGTATTTCACGCCCGGTCCTTTCAGCTGGACGGGCGCTTCCGCATCCGCATTCTGTCTTCGCCGTATCTCATTGCCGACAAGCTGGAAGGGCTGCGGCAGCGCGGCCCCGGCAGCCTGCGGCTCAACGAGGACTTCGAGGATCTGGTGTACCTGTTTGCCTACCGGCCCGAACTGGGCGACGAGCTGGCCGGCGCCTTTTTCGAGGTCCGCAGCTTCCTGCGCGAGGAGCTGGCGTCCCTGCTCCGCCAGCCCGATCTGGATGAGGCGGTTTTCATGGCCCTGGACCAGGATGCGGATATGGAGGCGGTGGACCGGGTGCTGGCGCGGATGCGGTCGGTGGCGGCGCTGCAGGCGGCAGCGCGCTGAGCTTATTCCGCTCCCAGGGCCGTATCGAGGAACTGGTTCAGGCCGCGCATCGGGCGGAGGTAGCCTGCCACGATGTCCGGCAGGGTGTCCGAAAGCACCTCCTCCTCCGTCAGGTTGCGGCCGACGTAGAGGCTTTTGTAGCGCAGCAGCCCGGCGTAGGGGTGGTCCTTGGAGTATTCGCGGGGGGCTGTGCGGAGCTGCTCGCCCTGGAGCGAGCCATAGGTTTCGGCAAAGACGGGATCGTTCAGGATGGCCAGCAGCTCGTGGCCGTGCAGGTCGATGTGGCGGCGGATCTGCTTCAGGCGGTCCGCTTCGGGCAGGTACACCCCGCCGCCCACGAAGAACTCGTCCGGGTCGAGATGCATATAATACGAGGCAAAGTGCGAATTGCGCCCGCCGCGGCCGAAGGCTGCGCCGAAGTTGGTCTTGTACGGCGCTTTGTCCTTGGAAAAACGCACATCGCGGTTGATGCGGAAGAGGCTGTGCTTGCCTTCCTGGCCGCGGATGGCCGGGTCGAACTCCGCCACCCGTTCGATGATCTCATCCACCACGCGGATGAGCTGGGCGCGGATGGCCTCGTAGCGGGAGCGGTTGGACTCAAACCACTCGCGGTGGTTGTTGAACTTCAGCTCGATGAGGAAGGGCAGGGTATCGGGGTGCAGGCCTTGCATGGTGCTGGACATAATGCGGGTACAGGGCTGGGGAGGAACAGATCCGGAACCAGGAAAACCGCGTCGGCAGCCGGAGAAATGCCTACTTTATGCAGAATTTCCCGTATACTGATACGCTAATCCTTGAGCAATTTATGCAGTACTTCCGGATCTTCCTAATTTTTTGTGCATATTTGCTAACCATAGCGTATGCCCAGGCGCCCCAGCAGCGCCATCACTTCAAAATTGCCAAACTGAAATACGGCGGCGGCGGCGACTGGTACGCCAACCCCAGCGCACTGCCCAATCTCATCGAATTTGTCAACCGCAACAGCACCGTGCGCATCGCTCCGCAGGAGGACGCCGTGGAGCCTGGCAGCGCGCAGATTTTCCAATACCCCTACACCTATATGACCGGGCACGGCAACGTCACCTTCAGCGAAGCCGAGGCCCGGAATCTGCGCAAGTACCTCACTTCCGGCGGTTTTCTGCATATCGACGACAACTACGGCCTGGACAAATACATCCGCAAAGAGCTCAAAAAGGTCTTCCCCGAACTGGAGCTGACCGCCCTGCCCTTCGAGCACGAACTCTACCGCCAGCACTACCCGTTTCCGAAAGGGCTGCCCAAGATCCACGAGCATGACAACAAGGCGCCCGAAGGCCTGGCCCTGATCTGGGAAGGGCGCGTGGTGGTGTTCTACACCTACGAATGCGACCTCGGCGACGGCTGGGAAGACCCCCAGGTCCACAACGACCCCGAATCCGTCCGCCAGGCCGCCCTTCAGATGGGTGCCAACATCCTGCTCTACGCCATCACCCACTGAGCTGCGCCGGAATCTTCCCGGCTTTTTGCACGCCTTGGATTCCCGTGTTAGTTTTGCCCCATGGGAAACTTCATCGTATCGGCCCGCAAGTACCGCCCTGCCACCTTCGCCTCGGTGGTGGGCCAGCGTCACATTACCGACACGCTGAAAGGCGCCATCCTGCTCCGGCAGCTGGCGCATGCCTATCTCTTCTCCGGACCGAGGGGGGTAGGCAAGACTACCTGCGCCCGCATCCTGGCCAAGGCCATCAACTGCGACAATCTCCAGCCCGACGGCGAGCCCTGCAATACCTGCGAATCCTGCCGCCTCTATAATGAAGGCCGCAGCCTCAATATCCACGAGCTCGATGCCGCCTCCAACAACAGCGTGGACGACATCCGCACCCTCATCGAACAGACGCGCTACGTGCCCGGCGGCGGCAAGCGCAGCGTGTACATCATCGATGAGGTCCATATGCTCTCCCAGGCCGCTTTCAACGCCTTCCTCAAAACCCTCGAAGAGCCCCCGCCGCATGTGCTCTTCATCCTCGCCACCACCGAAAAGCACAAGATCCTCCCCACCATCCTCTCCCGCTGCCAGAAGTTCGACTTCCGGCGGATCAAGGTGGACGACATCGCGCAGCACCTCGCCGAGATCGCCGCGCAGGAAGGGATTGAATGCGAATATGCTGCCCTGCAGCAGATTGCGCTCAAAGCCGACGGCGCCCTGCGCGATGCCCTGAGCCTCTTCGATCAGCTCGTGAGCTACTCGGCCGGCAAGCTCACCTTCGCCAAGGTCCTCGAAAATCTCAACATCCTCGACTACGACTACTACTTCGAGGCGGTGCGGCACATGGACCGGGAGGATCATCAGGCCCTGCTGCTGCTGCTGGACGAAGTGGTGGAACGGGGCTTCGAGGCCAAGGATTTCCTCAGCGGCCTGAACGAGCACTTCCGCAACCTGCTCGTCGCCCAGACGCCCGAAACCCTCAAGCTGCTGGAAACCAGCGAGAACGTCAAGGCGCAGTACCAGGAGCAAAGCGCCCGCACGGACGCCTCGCTGCTGCTCAATGCCTTTCACCTCTGCAGCGAAGCCGACCAGAAAATCCGCTTTTCAGGCCACCCGCGCCTGCTGGTGGAGCTGACCCTCGTCAAGCTGGCCCATCTGCGCCAGGCGGTGCGGATCGCTGCCGGGGACGAAAAAAAAAACTGAGCCCCGCGCCTGAGGCTCCCGCACAGGAGCCGCAGGCTGAGGCGCCCGCCGCCCCGCCGCCGGTGCCGCCCGCTGCCGAGCCGCCCAGACTGCCTCAGCGCCAGCCGATGATGCCGGTCGGCAATTCGCTGGATGACATTCAGGCGCAGCTCCGGCGGGCCCGCGAGCAGGCCGGCGCCGCAGCGCCCCCGCCCGAAGAGGTCCGCGTGTACACCGTCAACCCGGCCGTGCAGATCGACCCTCAGGCCCTGAAAAACGCCCTGGATGCCTATGCTGCCCAGCAGAAGCTGCGCCACAACATGACCCTCGCCTCCGCCCTGGAGCACGGAAGCAGCGGGCTGCACCACAACCGCTGGCGTCTGGCCGTGGACAACGAGATCTACCTCCAGAAAGTCGATCAGGACAAGGACCTGCTGCCCTACCTGCGCCAGCAGCTCGGCGCGCCCGACCTCTACCTGGAGCTGAGCATACGCCCCCCGGACGAGTCGCGGCGGGAGGCGGTGCCCTATACCAATGAAGCCAAACTGGCCGAAATGAGCCAGCGCAACCCTGCCCTGCGGAAACTGCAGGAAATATTTAAAACACGTATTATCTATTAGCGAAAGATTTCCTATAAAATAACTTTCAGAGGTTGCGTTTTTGGTAAATATTTGTTTTTTTTGTTCGGGAATCTTCCCGGAGCAAATCTAATTCAACCCGGATTAACTTGCTATGTTACCCTTTCAGGAGAATACCGATCCGAAACCGGAACAAGACGCCCAGATGCACGACCGGCTGGCGCGCCTGGAACAGAGCCTGTTCCAGCTCACGGACGTGATCCAGAAGCATCAGGAGATCGTGCAGAAGCGGTTCAGCGTCACCGCAGTGGAGATTGAGATCCTCAAGCTGCTGGATTCCGAGGGCGAGAAGAAGATGAAAGATATTGGGGAAAAGGTGAATGTGAAGCTGAGCAACCTGACCAATATCATCGACCGGATGGAAGAGCAGAAGCTGGTGCGCCGGCAAAGCTCCAAAAAAGACCGCCGTTCGATCTTCGTCCAGATCTCGACCAAGGGCAAGAAGCTGCTCAACGACTACTCCGAGTTCCTGCGGGAGCTTTCGACGCGGATGCGCCAGGTGATCGAGGAAGACCAGTTTACCATTCTGGTGGATGGTCTTGAGAAGATCGCGCGGGTGTCCCTGCCGTCGGACTGACCGCGCGCAGCGTCCGGTTCAGCAGCATGCATGCCGGCCGGCCCGGTATGCATGCTGTTTGCTGCCTGCAGGATGCCGGGGGCATATTTGCCATTCCGGCCCCAACTGTTACCTTTGCATGACCGGAGGGATGGCAGAGCGGTCGATTGCGGCGGTCTTGAAAACCGTTGTGTCGAAAGGCACCGGGGGTTCGAATCCCTCTCCCTCCGCCAACCTGTACGCCCGGCGCTGCTTCCGCTGCGCCGGGCGTTGTCTGTCCGGGAACTGCTGCACTCAGGCGGGAACCGCTGCGGCAGCCTGCTCCTTGATCACCACCTGGGCCGCCACGAGCTTGGCCACCGGCACGCGGTAGGGCGAGCAGCTCACGTAGTCGAGCCCGGCGCGGTGGCAGAAGGCGATCGAATCGGGGTCGCCGCCGTGCTCGCCGCAGATGCCGACTTTCAGGCCCGGATGCGCTTCGCGGCCTTTTTTCGTGCCCATTTCCACCAGGGCGCCTACGCCGTCGGGATCGAGGGTCTGGAAGGGGTCCACCTTCAGCAGGCCGCGCTCCAGGTACTGGGGCAGGAAGTCCGCCACGTCGTCGCGGCTGAAGCCGAAGGTCAGCTGCGTGAGGTCGTTCGTGCCGAAGGAGAAGAAATCGGCGCTCAGCGCGATCTGGTCCGCCACGATGGCCGCACGCGGCACTTCGATCATCGACCCCACTTTGTATTCCACCCGGTCTTTGCGTTCGGCGAATACCTTGTCGGCGGTCTCGCGGATGATTTCCACCTGCCGCTCGAATTCGGCGCCGCTGCTGATGAGGGGCACCATGATCTCAGGAATGACCTCGCGGTTGTAGAATCGCTTGAGATTCAGCGCGGCTTCCAGGATGGCGCGGGTCTGCATCTCGGTGATTTCGGGGAAGATATTCCCGACCCGGCAGCCGCGGAGCCCCAGCATGGGGTTGACTTCCGAAAGCTCCTCCACCTTGTGCTGCACCTGCTCGAAGGGAATGCCCATCTCTTTGGCCAGCTGCTGCTGCATGGATTCTTCCTTGGGCAGAAACTCGTGGAGCGGCGGGTCGAGGAAGCGGATGGTGATCGGCAGGCCTTCCATCACGTCGAAGATGCCTTCAAAGTCCTTGCGCTGGATCGGCAGCAGCTGGTCGAGGGCGCGCTGGCGGCCGGCCGGGTTGGGGGCGAGGATCATCTCGCGGATGAGCTTGATGCGTTCGCCTTCGAAGAACATGTGCTCGGTGCGGCAGAGCCCGATGCCCTGGGCGCCGAAGCCGCGGGCTACGGCGGCATCATGCGGCGTATCGGCGTTGGCGCGCACGCGCATGCGGGCAAAGCGGTCGGCCAGGGCCATCAGGTCGCCCATGTCGCCGCTCAGGTCGGGGTCGCGGGTGGCAATGCGGCCGGGATAAATCTGGCCGTCGGAGCCGTTGAGGGAGATCCAGTCGCCTTCGCGGAGGCATACATTGCCTTCGCAGACCATGCGCTGGTGGTAGTCCACGTGCAGCGAGCCGGCGCCGGACACGCAGCACTTGCCCATGCCGCGGGCCACCACGGCTGCGTGCGAGGTCATCCCGCCGCGGGTGGTGAGGATGCCCTGGGCGGCGTCCATGCCCTGGATGTCTTCGGGCGAGGTTTCGATCCGCACCAGAATCACCTGTTTGCCTTCCTTGGCCCATTCGGCGGCGTCATCGGCAAAGAAGACGATCTGGCCGGTGGCGGCACCGGGCGAAGCGGGCAGGCCCTGGGCCAGCGGACGGGATTCGGCAAGCGCCTTCGGGTCGAAAACCGGGTGCAGCAGCTCGTCCAGCTTCTTCGGGTCGATGCGCAGGATCGCCGTCCGGTCGTCGATGAGGCCTTCGCGCCACATATCGAGGGCGATTTTCACCATCGCGCGGCCCGTACGCTTGCCGTTGCGGGTCTGGAGCATCCAGAGGCGCCCGTCCTGGATGGTGAATTCGATATCCTGCATATCATGGTAGTGGCGCTCCAGGCGCAGCTGGATCGCGTGCAGCTCCGCATACAGCTCCGGCATCACTTCTTCGAGCGAGGGGAACTTCTCCTTGCGGACGCTTTCGGGGATATTGGCCAGGCGGGCCCAGCGCTGCGAGCCTGAGCGGGTGATCTGCTGCGGGGTGCGGATGCCGGCCACCACGTCTTCGCCCTGGGCGTTGATGAGGTATTCGCCTACAAACTCCGGATCGCCGGTGGCAGGGTCGCGGGTAAAGGCTACGCCGGTGGCGGAGCTGCTGCCGAGGTTGCCGAAGACCATCGCCTGCACGTTGACGGCCGTGCCCCAGGCTTCGGGGATGCGGTTGAGGCGGCGGTAGGTGATGGCGCGGTCATTCATCCAGCTGTTGAACACAGCTTCGATGGCGCCCCAGAGCTGCACCCAGGGATCGGTGGGGAATTCCTTCCCGGTAGCGGAGCGGATGGCCCGCTTGAAGCGGCGGGTCAGATCCTGCAGATCCTCCACATCCAGCTCGGTGTCCAGGGTCACGCCGCGCTCGGCTTTGAGGGCTTCCAGGATCGCCTCGAAGGGGTCGATTTCCTCCTTGGAGGCAGGCTTGAGATCCATCACCACATCGCCGTACATCTGCACGAAGCGGCGGTAGGAGTCCCAGGCTGCGCGGGGGTTGTCCATGCGGGCAGCCATGCCGGCCACTACCTCGTCGTTCAGGCCCAGGTTCAGGACGGTGTCCATCATGCCGGGCATGGAGACGCGGGCGCCGGAGCGGACGGAGACCAGCAGCGGATTTTCGGCATTGCCGAAGCTGCCGCCCATCACAGATTCAATGTGGCGGATGCCTGCCTCCACCTGGGTGCGCAGCGCGCTGATGAGCGCCTCGCGCCCGTGTGCGTAGTAATGCGCGCAGGTTTCGGTGGTGATGGTAAAGCCGGCAGGCACCGGAATGCCCAGCAGACTCATCTCTGCCAGGTTGGCGCCTTTGCCGCCGAGCAGGTTTTTCATCCCTGCATTTCCTTCAGAGGCCTGGCCGCCAAAGGTGTAGACATACTTGATCGGATTCACGGCTTGGGAGTTAGGATGTTGCCGGATATAGGTACATGGTTGAATCGAAGCAACTTAGGCGCATATTTTCCCCGGCCCAATGACAGATCTCAGTTCCGGCGCTGCGAAATATGCTGCACTCCGCATACGAAACCGCATATGCGGGCAGGCGGAACACAGGCTTCGGAAGGCTGGAATGCGCTGCGTATATTTACGGTATGGTGTCTCATACTGAACCCCTTATCCGGATTCTCATCGCCGATGACCACCAGATGATGCGCCAGGGCCTGCGCGCCCTCCTGGCTGCCGCTGCGGATATGCAGGTCATCGCCGAGGCTGCCAACGGGCAGGAGGTTCTGGACCTGATCCGCAGGCATGGCGAGGCGGTCGTGCTGATGGACCTGGACATGCCGGTGATGAACGGGCTGGACACGGCGGCAGCGCTGCTCCGGCAGTATCCGGGCATCCGCATCCTGATGCTGACCATGCATGCCGAGCCGGCGCTGGTCAGGCGCTGCCTCCAGGCCGGCGCAGCCGGCTACCTGCTCAAAACCGCCGGCCAGGATGAGCTGCTGCTCGCCATCCGGCGGGTGGCGGCAGGCAAATCCTATGTCGATCAGGATCTGCAGCGGCAGGAGGCGCCGGCCTCCCCGGCCTTCGCCCGGCTGGCCAGCCTGACGGCCCGCGAAAAGGAAATCCTGACCCTCATCGCCCAGGGAAAATCCAACCCGGAGATCGCAGAGATGCTGTTTGTCAGCATCAAAACCGTGGATACCCACCGCGTCAACCTGATGCGGAAGCTCGACATCCATCAGGTCGCCCTCCTCACCCAGTTTGCCCTGAAAGCAGGCCTTCTCTGACCCCAACCCCCTGTATATGAGAACCCTCCTCTGCTTGCTGCTGATTGCCGGCGCATCCGCAGCGCAGGCCCAGTCCCTGGCCGACAGCCTCATCGCCAGCCTGCCCGCCGCCCCCGACGACACCAGCCGCCTGAAGCTGCTGGGCGACATCGCCTGGGAGTTTTACGGCAAGGACCGGGACCGCGCCCTGCAATACGCAGGCGAAGCCCTCAGCCTCGCCCAGCGCATGGACGACCCCGCCCGCCTGGCCCAGGCCTGCAGTGACCTGGCGGCCATGTATGGCAGTTTTGGCGGCAGCGAGGAAGCGCTGGCCTACTACCAGCAGGCCCTGGAGATCCGCGACCGGCTGGGCCTGGAGGAAAAAGCGGCCGGCACCCGCAGCAACCTTGCCGCCCTGTATTTCCGGCTGGGCAAGGTGCAGCAGGCCATTGATATGCAACTGCAGGCCCTCCGGGTATTCGAAGCGCGGGGCATGGCTGTTCCCCTGGCCCAGGCCTACGGCAACCTCGCCAATTACTACGGCGAAATCCTGGACGGGGCCGCTTCCCGCCGCTATGCCGCCAAAGCCTACGACCTTGCCGACAGCCTCGGAAGCGTGCGCATGAAAGCCGCTGCGCTGGCCGCCATCGCCAAGTCCTACGAGCCGGAAAAACGCTACCGCGACATGATTTCCGCCCTTAAAGGCTGCATTGCCCTGTACGAGGAGGCCGGTATGCAGGCGGATCTGGCTTCGCTCTACGCCTCCCTGGGGAATTGCTATGCAAATCTGGACATCCGGGACAGCGCAGTCAGCTATGTGCGGCAGGCAGTTGGCATGAGTACGGCGGTACAGGATACCGGGCGCATGGCCTACAGCCACGTGCTGCTCGGGCACCTCCTGGCCGATTGGGGCAGTCCGTCCGAAGCCCGGCGGGAGCTGGAAAAAGGGCTGGCCTACGCCCGCATCACGGGCCGCCTCCGCGAAATGGCCGATGCCTACCGCTGGCTCGGCAAGGCCTACCTGCAGGAAGGCAATGCCCGGCAGGCCTATGAAGCCATGGACGCCTACGTGCACTTGCAGGACAGCCTGCTGAGCACCGCCCACCAGGAAGCGATTGCCAAACTCCAGGTGCAGTTTGAAACCGAGAAAAAGGAACAGCAGATCCTGCTGCTTTCTGCCGAAACCCGCAACCGCAGCCTGCAAACCCGGCTCGCCCTGATCGGCGGGCTGCTGGTGCTGCTGGCTGCCGGGGCAGTGATCGCGGGCCTGATTGCGCGGCAGCGGGCGCGCATGCGCGAGGCCCGGCTGGAGACCCAGCGGCGGGGCATCGAGGCCCTGATCGAAGGGACCGAATCGGAGCGCCGCCGCCTGGCCGCCGAACTGCACGATGGCATCGCCCAGCAGATCGGGGCATTGCGCATGGCCGCCCAGCGCCTGCAGACAGACTTAGAAGCTGCCGCAGAACCGGTCAGAACCCTCACCCGCCGCATCAGCGACTCCCTGCTGGATGCGGGCGACGAAGTCCGCGCCATTACCCGCCAGCTGCTGCCCCGCACCCTCGACACGGTGGGGCTGGCTCCCGCCCTCGAAGAAATGCTGACTGCCTCGCTGGAGCCCGCCGGCATCCGCCTCGACTGGCAAAGCGATCTCCCTCCCACGTCCGAACGCCTGCCGCAGGCCGTAGAACTCGCCTGCTTCCGCATCGCGCAGGAGCTGGTCAACAATATCCTGAAACACGCGGAAGCGACAGCGGTCACCGTCCGCCTCCATCAGCAACCCGGCGGGCTGCACCTCCGCCTCTCCGACAACGGCAAAGGCATGGCCCCCAACGCAGGCGACTCCGCCAGCCTCGGCCTGGTGAGCATGCGCACCCGCGCAGCGCATATCGGGGCGGTGCTGCAGCTCACTTCTCAGCCAGGTGAAGGGGTGCAGGCGGATCTGCGGGTGCCGCTGGCGGGCTAAGCCCGGCTGGCGCATGCCTGGGGAGCATGCGGCTGAAGGGCAATCAGGCGAAATACCGGCTCAGCATTCCCAATTGGCGCAGCATTCCTATATCTTTGCAATACAAGCAGCCGGCATATGAGAAAAGCTACGCATATCAATGAGATAGACCAAGCGGTGAACAAGTTCGAACCCGTGCCCTTCGGGCACGAATTTTACACCGACTTTGATGGCGTCAGGGGCGATTTTCAAATGCAGCAGCTATGCCGCATCCTGAATATCACCAAAGAGGGGGATGAGTACGTATTCAACGCCGACCTCAACCGCAGCAACAAGACTTTTCTGTTTCTAGCCGGCATGCGGGGAACGGGCAAAACCTCCGAGCTGGCTAAATATGCCAAGCTGTTCAGCGGGCCCAGATGCTTCTTCACCGTCGTCTGCAACATCGACAAGGAGCTGGACATGGACAAGGTCCAGTACATGGACGTCCTGATTTTTCAGCTGCAGAAACTCGTCGAACAAGCCGACGAAGCGGGTCTGAATGTGGACGCTGGTATCGTGAATTCGATGAACAACTGGTTCAGGGAGCGGGTGAAGGAAATCAACAAGTCGCTGACGGTTTCAGGCAGCGCCGAAATTGAATTTGATCCCGGCCAGACCGGGATCGGCGGGCGGGTGCTGAGTGTATTGCTGGGCGTAACAGCCAAGCTCAAAGCAGGTTTGCAGGGCAGCGCCGAGCGTGCAGATAAAATCCGGGAGTCTTTCAAAAACAACTTCACCGATTACGCCCCCAAGTTCAACGAGTTCATGGAGGAGGTAAACCGGAAGCTCCAGAAACAAGGCATTGCACGGGAGGTGCTGTTTATCATCGATGGACTGGAAAAAACTTTTACTGCCGAGCAGCGCCGCAGGCTCATTTTGGAAGAAAGCAACCGAATCCTGAAAATTAAAGCCAATACCATTTTCACCTTGCCCGTCGAACTGATTAAGGAGGAGGCCATCATCCGGCAATTCAGCGACGTGGTCATTTTTCCTTTCATCAAAGTGGAAGAGCGGGACGGAACTCCCGTCGCAGAAGCTGTCGAACGGTACAAGGAGTTTGTCTGTAAACGCATCGACCGTTCGCTGTTCGAGTCGGAGGCCGTGATCGAAAAAGCGATCCGGTACAGCGGCGGCTCACCCTTGCAGCTGCTCCGCATCCTCGAAACCGCCAACTGGAGTTTGGCCGAAGGCCAAGCCGTCCTCGACATGGCGGCCATTGACAAGTCCATTGCCAGGCTTGCCAACCAGATCGGCCGCAATGTGGAAGAAAAAGAAATCGCGCTGCTGAAGCAATTGGAACAAGACCTGGCCGATGGCAAGTCCATCGGGCTGAAAACCGAACTGCAGCCCCTGCTCGAAAAGAACTATGTGTTCGAATACAACGACGGCAGCTATAAGGCCATCAACCCGCTTGTGAAAGCCTCTGCGTACTACCAGCAATAGGAAGGCATATGATGGAACAGGCTTCCTTCCGCGAAGAGCTGCAACTGCTGGGCCGTGTGCTGCGGGAGGAACAGTTCCGCTTTGTCCTGGCGGAGTATAACCATCTGTCTGCTATCCAGCAGACCGAAGACTTTGTCAGGAAAAACTACCCTAAACGTGCCATTCTGCATGTGAATATAAAAGGGAACCACTTCCGGGGCTTTTCGCAGCAAATTAAGGACTTCAGAAAAGGCATCGTTTTTATTCCTGACTTCGATGAACTCTTCCGCCCCGAAAACGACGACTTCCGCATTGCTTTCAACCAGCGCCGGGACTGGCTGGCAGAGCAGCCCCTCGCCCTGATCGCCTTCCTGCCTGCCGGCGGCCTGCCCACCGTAATGAAGGGCATGCCCGACTTCTGGAGCCGCCGGGATGCCGAGCTCAGTCTGCTGGCGGACCTGCCGGCACGCAGCGGCCTGGTCATGCAGGAGCCGCGCATCTCGTCCATCGGCGGCCTCGGCGCAGCCGGCAAAGCCGCCGAACTGGAGCGCCTGCGCGCTGAAATCGCCGCTGCCGGCTCCGGCAGCTTCTCCCAGCTCGACAACCTCTACCGCCAGCTGCTGCCCCTGCTCGAAGACCTTGGCGACTACCCCGCGGGTCTGGCGGCCGCGCGGGACTACCATCGCCTCGCCCACCTGCAGGACGATGCCCATGGCGGCTTGCCCTCCCTGCTGTATGCGCATGAACGCTTAGCCTGCTTTCACCGGTACCTCGGCCAGTACGCCGATGCCGGATACCATGCCCGGAAAGCCCTGGAACTGGCGGAAACAAGCGGCGATGAAGCGGTCATCGCAGAGATGCAAAACAATCTGGCCACTGTGCTCCAAGACTTGGGCGATTATGTGGGGGCCAAAGCCTTGCTGGAAAAGGCCTTGGCATCGGACGAGCACAACTTTGGGGAGCTGCATCCCATCACCGCCGTTCGTTACTCCAATCTGGCCGTAGTACTCCAAGCCTTGGGTGATTATGCCGGCGCCAAAGCCTTGCTGGAAAAAGCACTGGCATCGGACGAGCGCACTTTTGGAGCCCTGCACCCCAGCACTGCCGTCCGGTACTCCAATCTGGCCACCGTGCTCCAAGACTTAGGCGAGTATGCCGGGGCCAAAGCCTTGCTGGAAAAGGCCTTGGCATCGGACGAGCACAACTTTGGGGAGCTGCATCCTAATACAGCCATCCGTTACTCCAATCTGGCCACCGTGTTCCAGGATTTAGGCGATTATGCCGGGGCCAGAGTTTTGCTGGAAAAAGCAGTGGCGTCTGCCGAGCGCAATTTTGGGGAGCTGCATCCCATCACCGCCGTCCGGTACTCTAATCTGGCCTTGGTGCTCCAAGATTTGGGCGAGTATGCCGGGGCCAAAGCCTTGCTGGAAAAGGCCTTGGCCTCAGAAGAGCGCTATTTTGGGGAGTTTCATCCCACTACTGCTGTCACATACTCGAATCTAGCTGTAGTGCTTAGGCATTTAGGAGATTATGCTGGGGCCAAGACCTTACTTGAAAAGGCCCTGGCATCGGCCGAGCGCAATTTAGGGTTATGGCACCCTGCCACGGCAGTAAAATATGCGAATCTGGCCTCAGTGCTGATGGACTTGAAGGCATACAGCCAAGCCCGGCCCTTGCTGGAAAAAGCCCAACAGGTGTTTTCGTCCCGTTTGGGAGCAAAGCACCCCGACTCAGAAAAGGTGAAAGCCTGGCTGGCAAAGCTGGACAGGCTGGAAGGCAAGCGTACTTGAGCAGCAGATGCGCCTTCAGGGGCTATGCTGAGCCTGGCCTGCAGCTGCGCATGAGCCAAGACACCCCTCAGGCAAACACCCTACCAAAATCCCGCATCTGCCCGATGGCGGGCATACGCCCCGCAGCCGAAATTTGGGGCATTCCCGGATTCAAGGCCCCAGGCCGTTGACAATCAGGGAAATCCTGTTTACCTTTTTGTATGAAACCGATTCTGACCACCCTCCTGTGTCTGGCTTGTCTGGGACTCAACGCACAAACGGCCCAGGAAAAGTACCAGCAGGCCTATACGGCCATCTCGCAGCGGCAGTACCCGGAAGCCCTGAGGCTGACGGAGGAGGCCATTGCCCTTCAGCCTGACTTTGCGGATGCATGGAACCGGAAGGCGTTTTGCCTTACGGCGCTCAACCGATATGAAGAAGCCATTACGGCCGCCGGCCAGGCGCTTACCCTGGCACCTGACATGGCAAAAGCCAACGCCAACCGGGCCACTGCCCTCTATGCGCTGGAGCGGTACGCCGAGGCTGCCGCCGATTTCCAGGTGGTTTGGGCACGCAATCCCGAAATGGCAGATGCCAATATGGCGGAACGCTACGCCTACGCCCTGCTGCGCACCGGCAAATACCGGGAGGCCCTGCCCATCTGGGACCTTGCGATCCAAAAGGACCCGCAGGACCCCATCAACTGGCTCAACCGGGGAACCTGCCGCGAAAAAACAGGCCAAAAAGACCTGGCCCTGCAGGATTACGACGAATGCCTCCGCCTCAGCCCCGACCAGGGGTTTGCCCACATGAACAAGGGCACCCTGCTCTCCAGCCAGCAGCAGTATGCCCCCGCCGTGGTCCACCTCGAACGGGCGATTGAGCTGGGACAAAAATCGGCAGCCATCCACCTCGACCTCGGTGATGCCTACTACCACCTGCAGCAATTCGACAAAGCCGAGGCCAGCTTCACCCGGTACCTGAGCACCGAACAATCCAGCGCCTTTGCGTGGAACATGCGCGGGGTCATCCGCCTGAAAAACAAACAATGGGAGCTGGCACTGTCCGATTTGGATCAGGCCGTGCGGCTGGATGCGAAAGAACCCCGTTTTCTGAATAACCGGGGCTATGCCAAATTCAACCTGGGCCGGTATGAGGCCGCCATTGCCGACTACGATGCCGCCCTGCCCCTGTATGCCCCCAACGAACAGCCTTATTTTAAGTATAAAACCGAAGCGCTGCAGCTCCTCGGCCAGCAGAGCGGGCTCAGCGCCGAGATGACGATCAGCCTGGCCCAGGAACAGGCGCAGGCAGATCAGTTCGATGCTGCGATGGCCACCCTGGCCCAGGGCATTGCCAGCCATCCCAATGAGGCGAAGCTGTATTATGCCCGCTATACCATCCGCCGAAAAGCGGTGAAGGATTTTGCCACCCGGGTGCAGGACCTGGAAAAAGCCGTGGCATTGGCACCCAATGTACCCGATTACCACTATTGGCTGGGGGAAGAATACTTTCTGGACAGGCGTAATGACGATGCCATCCGTGAATACGACCGCTGTATGGCATTGGGAGGCCAGCATCTGCCTGCGACCAACCCCAAGGGACTGGGCAACGGGAACTACAAGCAGGTGATTCTCAACCAGCGGCAAGGAGGTGGCGGCGTGGTCACCTATTCTCCTTCGGCCCCCGCCAATCCCGGCGTGAAGGTGGAGCCTACTGCTGAAAACCGGGCGCTGTATCTGCAGACGATGCGTCAGCTCGGCCAGGAGTTTGCCCAGGGGATCGTAAGGCAAGGGGGCACCGTACTGGAAATGGCCGAGGTCACCGATTACAGGAGGGTGACGGGCGCTGAGCTGGAGCCCTATCAGTTCATCTACCTGTTTGTGCTTTTTCCTAATGGCGGAGATCTACGGGTCACGAAATACGATGGCACTGCCTGCACCAGCTACAACCGACCGGCGGGCTCCCTGATCGCAACCCTCGACTGCGAAACCGGCAATACCCATCCTATCCGGGAGTTCCTGAGCTTCACCATCGAACGGGGCGTGAATACGGATCCGGTGTTTTTTGTGCTGGCGAAAGGCGGAAAGTAGGGGGTTTGCCACTAAGACACTGAGAGGCACTGAGTTGCACTGAGAAGCGTCTCTTGGTGTAACTTGGTGAGCGTATCTTCTGAGTGGTGAATCCGTCATATGTTACCACTCAGACCCTGAGGGCACTAAGATACACGAAGAAGGCCTAACTTAGTGTTTCTCAGTGTACGTACTTTCTGAGTGGTGAACCTTCACCCGGCTGGTCTCAGGTAAACACCCGAGCAAAATACGGCTGCTGCCCGATGGCGGAAACCAGCTCCCTGCAAGAACTTTGGGGTATTCCGGTGAGCGGAACACGCGCCGGATGACAGGTTTCACCATATCAAATACTTCCCCATGCGTACCGTATTGTTCACCTTGCTGGTGCTGGCCCTGCTGCCGGGCGCCGCAGACCGGGCTGCTGCCCAAAGCGTGATTCCCAAATTTGCCCCCAGTGCCAAGGCCGCTGCCGGCAAGGCCCAGCTCGATTTCCCGGTCGAGGGCCGCAAGGCCAAGAACGGCAAAGGCTACTCCGCCAACCTCTCCGCCCTCGCCCAGCCGCCCAAACGGGTCGCCCTGGTCTCCTTCTACGGCTTTGACCCCGGCATCACCCGCGTCAGCAAAAGCACCCAGGACGCAGGGTACGTTTCCTACACCACGACCACCACCACCACCCGCAGCGCCGGAAATGGGGGCGATATCGCAGCCCTGTTTTATGACAAAAGCCTTGCCGGCATGAAAAGCACCTTCGCCAGCTACGGCATGGACCTGCTGACTCCGGATCAGTACCTGGATACCGAAGCAAAAAGAACAGCCTATCAGGCGTTTGAGGTTGCGCACAGCAAAGCGTCCGAGTTCTGGGCCGGCTTCGGCAAACAGGCGCTGCAGGTTTTTTACGGCTATCCGGAAGGCTATACCGTCTGCGATATCGAAAACGAGCCCTACGCCAATTACACCAAAACCGGCCTGACGGGCAAAAAAGGCAAGGTTGTGGACGTGAAGGTGCAGCAGTTCCGCAAAGACCCGAAGATGACGGAAGCCCTCGGACATGACCTCTGCAAGCTGCTGGGCGTGGACGCGGTCGCGGTGGTGTATTTTACCCATACCCGCCCGAATGACGAGAAAAATATGCTGCACAATGTCAACCTGACCCTCTTCGGCCCCAATCCCATTCCCCTGCCGGAGGGCAAGGAAGATGCAGCGCTGTATTCCAAAGGCGTGTTTTACGCCGGCGCCCGCTACTACCTGGGCATGGACGGCCAGCCGTTCCGGGACTACAACAAGAAAAAGCCCGAAACAAACACCATTTCCGCCGAAGGCATCGACCACATCCTGGCCGGGCTCTCCACTGCGGTAGGAGCCTATATCCAGAAGAGCGTCGGCGGGAAGTAAGCGCCGGCAGCGCTGGCGCCGCCTGCCTGTACCGCGCGCAACCAAGCCTGCCTCCCACCAGAGGCAGGTTTCGCTGCATAATGCCGAAACCCGGCGCCGGGATTTCCCGTTTGTCCAGAACACCTTGTTCTGTCACCGTCCGCCTATGAAACGCTTCTGCCTTGCCCTCCTGCTGCTCCCGGCAGCGTATGCCCTCCACGCCCAGCCTGAAACCGGCGGCTACCGCATCGGCCCGGCGCTGCTCGACACGCTGCAGACCCAGTACCTCGAAATGCAGATCCTCCTGTGCCAGCGGTATGAGGCAGACAAGCGGGAGCGCGAGTTCCACCTGGTGCTGCGCTACGGCCAGGGCCGCAGCAGCACAGAATGGCTTAACAACGCCATGCGCATTCACAGCCGTGCCGAACTGCTGGCTAGCGCCGGACTCTCGAATCCGGATGCAACATGGGTCAGTGTCGAGGGTATCGTAGAAGCGCTCAACTTCATGCACCGCCTGGGCTGGGAGCTGGCGGGTGTCATCCCGTCCACCGACGATTCAGGCCCTCGGCAGCTCGGCCCTGTGCTCTTCATTCCGCAGACCACCTACCTGCTCAAACGGCGCTGAGGCCCGCGCAGCATCGGGCAGATATCCGGATTTTTTTCCATATTGCTTTGTCACCGGATACTGAACCCTGGCATGCACCAACCCTGGGCTGCGATGAAACCTGTCCTCCTTTGCCTGTGCCTGGCCGCGCTGCACGGCCTGCAGGCGCAGATCCCCGTGCAGAATCCCTCCTTCGAGGGGCCGCTGGTCCAGGGCCAGCTGCCGGAGTTCTGGCGCAATATCTGTGCGCTCACCAGCACGCCGGACATTCAGCCCGGCTTTCTCGAAGTCACGGCGCCGCCCCGGGACGGCGGCTCCTACGTCCAGCTGCTCTGCCGCAGCGACGGCACGAACGAAGGCATCCGCCAGCAGCTCGGCCCGCGCGTGCTCACCGGTGCGGCAGACCCCGACCAGGTCTATTATTTCCGGATCTGGCTGGCCTCCTACAATCCCGGCACCTACCGCTTCCGCCAGCCGGCGCAGCTTCAGCTCTGGCTGGCCCGTTCATCCGCCCAGCCCTGCGAGCAGAAGCTGCTCGTGTGGGAATCGCCGCCCGTCGGCCATGCCGACTGGCAGCCGTATCTGGCGGTATTCCGCGTGCCGCCGGGCAGCAGCTACGACATCCTGCAGTTCGAGTCGGCGCATCCTGCACAGGGCTTCGTCAACGGCAACGTGATGCTCGATGCCATGTCGGACAGCATCCGGGCTGCCATATTGCCCCGCCTCGGGCCGGATACCGCCTTCTGCGCCGGCGGCGCCGCCACGCTCGCCCTCCCCGACACCGTCTCCTATACCTGGCAGAACGGCAGCAGCGCCCCCACGTTCCGCGCGGCGGAAACCGGCACCTACTGGGCCGACATTTCCCTCCACGGCATTACCTACCGCGACAGCATCCGGATCACCGTATGGCCGGTTCCGGAGCCCGACCTCGGCCCGGACACCGTATTGTGCCTCGGCGATGCCCTCACGCTCGAAGCCGGCAGCGGCAGCACCTTCCGCTGGCAGGACCAGTCGGCAGCCTATTCGCTGACCGTCTCCGCACCGGGCCAGTACTGGGTGGAAACCGGCAACGGCCTGTGCAGCAGCCGGGATACGGTGGAGATCGGCTTTCAGGACTGCGAAACCCTGCTGGACATGCCCAACGTCTTCACGCCCAACGGCGACGGCGTCTGCGATCTGCTGGAGCCGATGCAGGTTAAAAATGTCTATTCGCCCGAATGGGCCATTTTCGACCGCTGGGGCCGGGTGATGCATGAGGCCAACAGCCTGCAGACGGGCTGGGACGGCCGCTTCGGGGGCGGTCCGGCGCCTGCGGGCGTGTACCTGTACCAGATCCGCTACCGGACCCTGCTCGGCGAGCCGGGCCTCAAACGGGGCTCCTTTACCTTGTTGCGGTGATTATCAGGCCATCTGATAGATGGTGATCTGGCGGTATGTTTCGCCGGGCATCAGCAGGGTGGAGGGGAAAGCGGGCTGATTGGGCGAATCGGGGAAATGCTGGGTTTCCGCGCAGAATGCGCACTGCGGCATGTACATGACGCCGCCTTTTCCCTGCACGCCCTGCAGGTGATTGGCCGTGTAGAACTGCAGCCCCGGCTGCGTGGTCCATACTTCCATGCTGCGGCCGCTGGAGGGGTCGCGGATCTCGCCGGCCAGGCGCAGGCTCCCGTCCCAGCCGTCGATGACAAAGTTGTGGTCGTAGCCGCCGCCGTAGCGGATCAGCGGATGATCGGCCGCAACGCCGTCTCCGATGCGGCGGAATTCGCGGAAGTCGAAGGGCGTATCCTGCACCGGCAGCAGCCGGCCGGTCGGGATGAGCGCCGGGTCGGGCTCGGTAATGTGGCGGGCATGGAGCCGCACCTCGTGATCCAGCACCGAGCCGCTGCCGGCGAGGTTGAAGTAGGGGTGATACGTCAGGTTCAGCACCGTAGGCGCATCGCAGCGTGCCTCATACTCCAGAATCACCGCATGCTCGTCGGTGAGGGTAATCTGCACCTCCGTGTGCAGGGTGCCCGGGTATCCGTCTTCGCCGTCGGGGCTGCTGTAGCGCAGCGTCACCGACTCGCCGTCGGGGCCGGCGCCGGGCTCCAGCTCCCAGAGCGCACGCTGAAAGCCGCGGTATCCGCCGTGGAGGTGATGCGGCGGCAGATTGCGGTCCAGCTGATAGGCATGTCCGTTGATGGAAAAGCGGCCGTGGGCAATGCGGTTGCCGTAGCGCCCGACGATGGTGCCCATCGCCGCCTGATCCTGCAGGTATTCCTCCAGGGTATCGAATCCCAGCAGCACATCTGCCAGGGCACCGGACGCATCGGGTACCTCCCAGGATACCAGGGCACCGCCCAGTGCGGACAGCTTGAGGCGGCCACCGGCCCGGTTGGACAAGGTAACCAGTCGCACTGCCCTGCCGTCAGGTAAGTGCCCGAAAAGTTCTTCCTGCATATTCACGTAGCAGCTCGGGTAGCAAAGGGGTAAAATCGGGAAAAAACCAGCACCGGTCAATCGCATAGCGGCCTGATCCGGTGGGCTAAGCATTGACCAAGGCCCGGAAATGGATTTGGGGGGCTGAGAATTAATCCGGATTTTGCCGCAGGGGGTGTCTGGGCGTCCCTGGCAGCCGGGTCCGGCGGGGATGTGAGCCGCCCGGCGCCCCGGCCAGGCCCAAGCCCGCCGAATATTCCTGCTGTACCTGCCTATGCTCCCGTCTGCCGGCCTGGATGCCGCCTTTTGGATCTTCGCGGCCTGCTGCGGCGCGCTGCATCTAGCCCTGGCTGCCCTGCTGGCGCTCGGCTGGGCCCGCATTGGGCGCCCGGACGGCGGCACGCCGCCGGTGTCGGTGCTCGTCGCTGCACACAACGAGCGGGCGCTGCTGCCGGCGCTGCTGGAGGCGCTGCGGGCGCAGCGCTACCCGGACTATGAGGTGATCATCGCCGCCGACCGCTGCACAGACGGCAGCCTGGAATGGCTGCGCAGCCAGGCGCGCGCATGGCCGCAGCTGCGGGTGGTGGAGATCCCGGAGACCCCGCCCGGCTGGTCGCCCAAGAAATGGGCCCTCCAGCAGGCAGCGGCGGAAGCCGCGCATGCGCACTGGCTCCTCACCGACGCCGACTGCACCATGGGGCCGGATTGGATCCGCTGCATGGCAGCGGCCTTCGGGTCCGGCACCGAGCTGGTGCTGGGGCTCGGCTGGTACCTGCAGCACCCCGGATTGCTCAACCGCTTCATCCAGTGGGAAACCTGGTACACTGCCTTCCAGTATGCCGGTGCTGCCGCCCTCGGCCTGCCCTACATGGCCGTAGGGCGCAATCTGGCCTACACCCGCGGATTTTTCATCCGCAGCGGCGGTCCGGGCGCCTTCCGCGCCCGCCTCTCCGGCGACGACGATCTGCCCGTCAACCACTTTGCCGATCCGGCCCGAACCCGGGTCTGCATCCTTCCCGAAGCCGCCACCTGGTCGGTCCCGCCCCGGAGCTGGCGCGCCTGGCTCCGGCAGAAGCAGCGCCACCTCAGCGCGTCCCCTGCCTACACGCGCCGCTCGCGCGCGCTGCTGGGCGCCTTTCATCTGGGACATCTGGGCTTTTATGCGGGGATTCTCGTATCTTTGCCGAATTTCCAAACGCTGATTCCGGCGATTGCGTTATATTTCCTGCGGCTGGCCCTATGGTGGCCGCTGGCAGCCTCCGCACAGCGGAAGGCAGGCCAGCAAGCCCTGACCGGCTGGCTGCCGCTGTTGGATTTCTGTGTTTTTCTGTACAACTTGACCGTGACCCCGGCAGGTTTAATGAAAGTGCCTTCATGGACGAGCTCACGCCCAGATTATCGCGAAACACCCTCGAAGACCGCGACCTCGTAGCTGCCGCCAAACGCGGGGACAACAAGGCATTTCAGACGCTGCTCAAAAAGTACCGCAAGTCCGTCTATTATATGCTTCTCAAAATGGTCAAGAACCCCGACGATGCGGAGGACCTGACCCAGGAAGCATTTGCCAAGGCATTCAACTCGATCGACAAGTTCGACTCCACCTTTGCCTTCTCCACCTGGCTCTTCCGGATCGCCACCAACAACTGCATCGACTTCATCCGGAAAAAACGTGTGCAGACGGTTTCCATCGATGCGCCGGTGGAGGGCGACGACGGCAGCAACATGCGCTTCGACGTCCGCGATGAAAATCACGACCCCAACGAAGCCATGCTGCGCAGCCAGCGCCGCCATTACCTCCAGCTGGCGCTCGAACGCCTGCCGGAAAAGTACCGCGAGCTGGTCGATCTGCGCTACTTTCAGGAGCTTTCCTACGAGGAGGTTGCGGATAAGCTCCAGATTCCCCTGGGAACGGTCAAGGCACAGCTCTTCCGCGCCCGGGAACTGCTCAACGAGGAGCTTAAAAACGTAAAACCCCAGATCTGAGGAGCACGCGGCGGATGGATACGAAGCAGATACGTACCGTCGCCTGGATTCCGGAACGGCCCGCAGGATGGCGATGGCTGCTGGCGCTGCTGGCCGCAGCGCCGCTGATGCTGCGCGCACAGCAGGCAGAGGTGCCTCCGGTTACCCATTTCGACAAAGACCGCTACCAGGCCCGGAATCAGACCTGGATGATCGCGCAGGCGCCCGACGGGCGGATGTACTTTGCCAATGCCGCCGGCCTGCTGCGCTACGACGGGCTGCGCTGGGAGCTGTTTCCCATGCCGCAGCGCCAGGTAGCCCGTGCCGTGGCGGCAGGCACCGGCGGGAGAATCTTCACCGGCGGCTTTGCCGAATTCGGGTACTGGCAGCCGGATTCCTGCGGAGGCCTGGCCTATCATTCCCTCAGCGAGCAGCTTCCCTACGAAAAAGTGCACCGCGAAGACATCTGGCATATCCTCGCCGCAGGCGATACGGTGTATTTCCAGTCGTTTTCGACCCTGTACTGCTACGACGGGCGCACCGTGCGCGTGCTGGAGCCTCCGGGCAACATTATGTTTCTCCAGCAGGCAGGCCGCCGCCGGATCGTGCAGGTGCTGGGCCGGGGGCTGTATGCCCTGCATGCGGACGGCACGTTTGAATGGCTGCCCGGCAGCGGACGCTTTGCCGGCCAGACGGTGCGGTTCATCCTGCCTGGCCCTTCCGGCGGACTGGTGGTCGGCACAGCGCTGCAAGGCATTTATGAAGAAACCGGCGGGGGCTGGCAGGCGTGGAATCCGAGCCTCAACCAGTATCTGGAAAACCGCGAGCTGAACCGCGGACTCCGCCTGGCCGGCGGCGGCTACGCCTTCGGCACCATTCCCGACGGGGTGCTGATCACGGATGCGCAAGGCACGCTGCTGCACCACCTGCACCGGGGCAATGCCCTGCAGAACAACACGGTGCTCTCGCTTTTCGAAAGCCGGGACGGCAGCCTGTGGGCCGGGCTGGACATCGGCATCGACCTCATCCATGCCGGGGCGCCGCTCCTGCTCTACAGCGATCCTGCCGGCAGCCTGGGCACCGTGTATGCGGCTGCCCATCACGGCGGCAAGCTCTATATCGGCTCCAATCAGGGGCTGTTTGTGCGCAGCGATGCGGCCGGGGCACCGTTCCGGCGCATCCCTGGCGTGCAGGGCCAGGTCTGGGAGCTGCAGGCGTACGGCGGGCACCTGATCTGCGGCCACAATGCAGGCACGTTTGTGGTGGAGGGGGAATCTGCCCGGCAGATTTCGGATGCCACCGGCGGCTGGTCCAGCCTGGCCTGGCCCGGCGGCCCGCCGCGCGTGGTGCAGAGCACCTACACGGGCCTGGTGGTGTACCGGCTCGATCCGGCCCGCGGGCCGGTGTTTTCTCACCGGGTCACAGGGCTCGGCGACCCGATCAGCCAGCTGGCGCTCGACAGCGCCGGCGGGCTGTGGCTGGCCCACCCCGCGCGCGGGCTGTACCGGGTCATGCTCGACGACTCGCTGCGGCGCATGACGGAGATCCGGCGGTTTGGCGAGGCAGAAGGCCTGCCCACGGACTTCCGGGTGCGCCTGATCCGGGCAGAAGGGGCTCCGGTGATCCGGGCTGGCGGGCAGCATCTGCGCTATGATCCGGCCAGCGGGCGGCTGCGCCGCCTGGAAACCTCGGAAAACGGGCAGTCTGCAGATTTTCCGGGTGCAGCGGCCAGCCTGCGGCTCGGCGAAGGCCGCGCCGAGCTTGGCTGCCCGGACGGCCCCCTGCGGCTGCCGGTATCGCTGGTGGCGGGATCGGAATATGCGGCGCAGATGCCGGATGGCCGGGTGCTGCTGGGCCTGGAGGAGGGCTATGCATGGCTCAGCCTGCAATGCCCGGAGCAGGCACAGCGCTTCGGGCCCGCCATGACCGGCATCCGGCTGGCAGACGGAGCCTGCCTCCCGCTGGGCCAGCCGGAGATTCAGCTGCGGGCCCGCGACAACAGCTTGGCGTTCGCTTTTTCCATGCCGGTGTATACCCGCGATCCGGATCTCTGGTACCGGCTCGAAGGCCTCGAGTCCGGCTGGACGCGCTGGGAAGGCAGCGGCTGGAAGGAATACACCCGCCTGCCGCCAGGCCGGTACCGGTTCCGGGTGCGCGCAGGGCGCGAAGGGCCGGAAGTGTCGCAGCGGATCGCCGTTGCGCAGCCCTGGTATGCCACCGGCTGGGCGCTGGCCGGCTATGCGGCGGCGGCCCTGGCCGCCGGCTGGGGCATCCTCCAGCTGATGGAGCGGCGGCTCCGCGCCCAGCAGGCCCGTCTGGACCGCGAACGCCAGGCTCAGCTCGAAACCCAGCGGGTGCAGGCAGAAAAAGAAAAGCTGGAGGCCGAGCTGGCCGGCAAATCCCGCCAGCTGAGCGCCGCAGCCCTGAGCCTGATCCGCAAGAACGAGATGCTCGCCGAATTCGAGGCCGCCCTGGCTGCCGCAGCCCGCGAACCTGCCGATGGCCGCCATGTCCAGCAGCTCTACCACCTGCTCAGCCGCTACCGCAGCAGCGAACAGGACTGGGCCCTCTTCGAAGCCCAGTTCGATGAGGTGCACAACCAGTTCATCAAACGCCTCCGGCAGCAGTTTCCGGATCTGACCCCCGGCGACCTCCGGCTGGCTGCCCTGCTCAAAATGAATTTGTCCACCAAGGAAATTGCTCCGCTGCTCAATATCTCGGTGCGCGGCGCCGAAAACAAGCGCTACCGCCTCCGCAAAAAAATGCACCTCGACACCGATGAAAATCTGTCGGCCTTCATGATCGGCTTCTGAGCGCCCCGGGACGCAGACGGGGCAGCCGCTTGCAGGCTGCCCCGTCCGGTATCTGCGGAATGCCTCCGCTTACTCGTCATCGCCGCGCAGCGCCTCGAAGGTGCCGCGCATCCGGATGCCGGTCAGCGGCGTGGAGGTCTGCGTCGCGGGATTGTAGCGATCGCCGTCGATGATAAGGTCGAAGCTGCCGGAAATCTTGCCGCCCACCTGCTCGTAGCGGTCGATGACCAAGGTGCCGGACTGCGGATCGCTCAGCACCAGCCATTCGCCGGAGGACGAGGACGCCGAGCTGTCGCTGCGCTGGAAGGCAGCGCTGATGCCGCTGGCGCCGCCGATCGGGAAGGTGCCCGGCTGCTTGCCCGGAATATCGCCGAACGAGAGCGCTGCATATCCGCTGTTGGCCACGATGCTGAGATCGGTGGTCTGGCTGGACTGGCTGAAAATACCGGTGGCCGTGGAGAAGCCGAAGATTACAACGGGAGCCAGGGTAAAGCGCTGATTGGCGAAGGGGCCGCCGTCGAGGATTACCGTGGTCGGGGTCAGGACAATCCCGCCGCAGAGCACCAGATCGGCATTCACCGACGAAGCTGCGGCACCGGTCTCGACGGTCGCCGAGGCTACATTGCCCTGAAAATCCCAGGCCAGCAGGGTGATGCTCTGGCCAAGGGCGGCAGGCAGGTCGAAGGAGGCTTCCTCGGCCCAGAAATCGACAGCGCTTGTCTCGCCGACGATCCGGATATACACCGGCAGCGTCAGATTGCCGCTGCAGCGGGCGAGGGTCACCCGGATGTAAGCGGGGCAGGTGGCGGTGATGGTGCCTACATCGACGGTCTGGCCCTCGGCGATGCCGGGCACGCTGACGGGCGGGAAGGTGACGATGTCACCGCCGGACGAAATGGAAAAGGGCGTATTGGCGGGCACCCGGCGGGTGAAATTGCCGTTGGCATCGGTGAAAGCTGCGCCCTGGCCGACGGCCAGCGGCAGATTCGGGAGGGGATCGCCGTTGCAGTCCACCACGCGGCCGGTGACGGTGCCGGTGCCTTCGGGCACGTCGCAGTTCCAGTCGGTGAAGTGGGTGACGGTGCCCACGTACGCATCGCCCTGCAGGGTAGCCTGGCCTTCCTCCATCCAGATGCCGGTTTCCTCATCGAGGTACCAGAGGGGGATGGTTGCAGGCGCGCCGCCCTGCATCGAAGCCGGCACGGGTACGCGGATCGTAGCGGATGAGCCGGTGCCGAGCTGGAGCTCGTTGCCGGAAGGATCTTGAAGCTCCACGCGCAGGATGCCGTAGGAATAGAGCGACGCATCGGTGCCGTCGGTGCGCTCGGCCTGGAGGTCGCCGCCGGCGACGAGGCTGGCGAAGTCCGGGCTGGTCGGGTCGAGGTGGGCCAGGGCCACTTCGACGCTGCCGCTGTAGGCCGAGCCGTCGGCACGGCGCACGGCATTGGCGGGGATCTCCACGCGGGCGCCATTGTCCAGTTCGGAGTTTCCGCCCGCCGACACATCAAAAGTGCTGACGATCAGCTTCTCCATGAGGGTGATCCGCACAAACAGGTTTTTATCCTCCCCCGGCACGAATCCTGCTGCGCCGCTGAAGTAGCCTGCGCGGCTGGCCGTGACGACTGTGCGGGCATCGGGCGATTCTACTTTTTCAAGCTCGAAAAGGCCCTGCTCGTCGGTGACGGCAGATTTGCCATGCGCATTCACGGTTACATCCGGAAGGGGCCGTCCGGCATCGTCGGTCACTACCCCCCGGATATTCCGGTCGCTGCCGGGCCCTACCGGGTCGGACTTACAAGCACTCGCAAGCGCCAGCAGAGCCAGCAGGCTCCACAGCACCGCAGCGGGTCTCAGATGTTGCATACAGATAAGGGATGGCTGATTAGATGGAAACAGGGCAAACATACTGCCGGCGGCAGACATCTGCACTGATAAAACGCAGTACCGGCCCGGATGGTATCGCGGCATGCAGCGCACTGCGCCGTGCGGTTCCATCCGGGCCGGCTGCGGGCTTCAGGCTCCTTCGCTCAGCTCCTTCACATTGTCCTCCGGATTGCGGTCGATGAGCTTGTTCAGCGGGTCGATGCCGGCTTTGTGCGGGCGCTGCGGCACGTCGATTTCCAGATGGGTGCTGCCGGAACCCAGGCGGTGCTTCCGCAGGTACAGCAGCGTGTCCCGCCCGGCCTCCGTGCGGCCGTACACCCCCACGTCGATCCAGTCCGCTACCGGGATTTCCGTCTCCCGGCCCAGGCTGTCGGCCCGGTACTTGAGGGCGCTCAGGTCCAGCGATACCCGGTAGCCGCTGCCTGCTGCGGCGAAGGACGCCGCCGTGCAGCGGTTCTCGAACAGCGTGATGGTTTCAAAGAAATCGTGGATGAGGTACTGCATCGAATCCGGCGTCACCGCCCGGAAATATCCGATCAGGTCCGCGCTCGTCGGGTAACGGTCCTCCCGCCAGGCCCAGTCGCGCACAAAGCGCCGCAGCGCAGCATTCACGCTGTCCTCGCCGAGGTAGTCCTGCAGGGCATACATCACAATCGAGCCCTTCTGGTAGTGAATATAGCCCTGGCTTTCAACCAGTTCCAGCGGCTGCTCCTTTTTGGTCTCCGTCGCCCGGCCCCAGAGGTAGCGGTCCAGCTCGTAGCGGAGAAACTTCTGCATCATCTCCTGCGGGTAGGCATGCTTCATCACCATCAGCGCCGTGTACTGCGACATGGTCTCCGAAAGCATGGCATTGCCCTTTACCCCGGCCTCCATCACCTGATGCCCCCACCACTGGTGCCCCACCTCGTGGGCCGTGACGTAGTAGGCCATGTCCACCGCGTCCGGATCGGCGTCGTCGAGCCTGAGCATGAAGCCAATGCCTTCGGAGAAGGGGACGGTGTTGGCGAAGGACTGCGCGAAGCTCCGGTAGCGCGGGAACTCCATGATGCGCATCTGCCGGTACTGGTAGGGGCTGAAGTTCAAGCTGTTGTACGTCAGCGCATCGCGCAGCCCCTTCATCATGCGGTCGAGGTTGTAGTCGTGGCCGGCGTGATAGTAGATCTCCAGCGGGATCTCGCGTCCGTCGGGCGCAGTCCACAGGTCGCGCCGCACCTCGTAGTCTGCCGAGACCATGGAGTAGAAATTGGCCATCGGCACATCCATCCGGTAGTGGAAATAGCGCCTGCCGTTTTCGTTCCATTCCCGCTGCAGGTAGCCCGGCGCGATCGCGATCTGCTCCGGCGAGGTGCCCATCACGATCTCGAAGCGGATGTGGTCGCTGTTGTCGCCGAAGAGGCTGCTGCGCAGGGCGAGGGAGTCGTTGCGTTCGGGCAGCCGCTCCTTGGGCGGCAGGCCCTGCTTTTTCCGCTTGTTGTCCTCCGTCAGCTCATAGGTGGCCTGGTAGCCGAGGATGGGGAATAAGGTATTGTCGAAGAAGGTGCCGTTGTACACAATGGAGGTATTGGTGGCGCCCTCCTCGATGCCGCGGGTCTCGAAGGCGACCTTGAAATTCATCCGCAGGCTGTCGCCCGGCTGCAGCGGCTGCTCCAGCTCGTAGATATAATAGTCGAAGCGCTCGTGCGCTTCCTTCACCCTGGGCGCCGCATCGGCCTCCGTGCCCGGATAGCGCAGGGTCATGTATTCCGTCCGGAGGTGGTCGTCGAAATTGTACTGGATGTGCAGGTCCTGGATCGGCGTCTGCGACTTGTTTTTGAGGATGTAGTAGCCCTCCGCCGTGAAGTCCCGCCGCTCCGGATACACTTCCACGTGCACGTAGGTTTCCACGATGCGGGGTTTGAGGACCTTTTCGTAGGATTTGAGCGTCTTTTCGTATTCAGCCTGGAGCTTTTCGTTCTGCTTGCTGCTGCGGTAGGCGTTGATCCGGGTGGTGTTGAAGAAGAGGTAGAACCCAGAACCGAGGAAAAGCGCCAGCGCGGAGAAAGTGAAAATCAGCAGGGGGCGGGCAAAGCGCAGGCGGGCCAGCTTGAGGCGGGTGCGCAGCAGCGTATCGGCGCCCCGGACGGAAAAGACCGTGGCCAGGGCAAAGAGCACGGCGCCCAGCCCCAGCCAGTAGAGCTTGTACCAGGCAAAGCGCGGCACGAAGTGCCCGAATGCGTTCATGTCCGAATAGGAGCCCAGCGAGCCGGATGCAAAGCGGAACAGGCTGTGTTCCAGTCCGATATTGCCCATGAACTGCAGGAAGATGAAGAACAGGGCGAATACGGCGTGGCCTGCGAACTTGTTGTTCACCACCGCCTGCACAAACAGGCCCAGCATGCTGAACAGCGCCAGGTACAGCAGCCGGCTGCCGAAGAGGGTCTTGATGTACACATCCAGCTCGAATTTGAAATAGCCGAATGCGCTCTGGATCAGCACGCCCGATGCCATGAGGATCAGCAGCAGCGTGATATGCACCAGGATGAAGCCCAGCAGCTTGGCGCTCAGCCCCGCAAACACCGGGGCCGGCGTGGCGTCGTAGATCTGGTCCATCCGCAGATCGCGCTCCTTCCAGATCAGCTCGCCGGTGTAGAAGATGACGATCAGGATGAAAAAGAAGTTGAAGCCCTCCAGCAGTTCGAGCACGGCATAGGTGGCCGGATAGCCGTTCGTGCCGTACATTTCGTTGAGGTAGGGCGCATTGAGGGCGGTAATGGCCAGCCCCACCGTGCTGATGGCGATAAAGGGCAGCGACCGCACGATCTCCCGGTAATACAGGCCCGTGAGGGCGAGCATCTGGCGGAGCTGCGTGCCGGTTCCGAAGACCTGGCGCACCGCAGGCAGGCGGCGCACCGGGGCCTGCTTCGGTCCGGCTGCCGGCTGCGTGCGTCTGCGGGCCAGCCAGCCTTTCCGCTCCGGATTGAATGAAAAGCCGAAGTAGCTCGCCGCCAGTGCCAGCAGCCCGATGCCCAGCCACAGCAGGCGGTTGTACAGCAGGACGCCCGAAAGCGGCAGCGTCAGCCGGTTTTGCTCATCCACCGTCCAGTAGCGGGTCACCACCTCCTGGGTATTGAGGATAAAGGGATCGACCAGCGCCATCAGCTCGCGGCGCTCCAGGTTGCGGCTCAGCGTATCCGCCGCCAGATAGACCCCCAGCAGGATAATCCCTTGCAGATATACGAAGAGAATATTGCGGCTCAGGGTGCCGCCCGCAAAAAAGAGGCAGGCAATGCTGAAGACCATCGGCAGCACAAAGGCGAAAAAGGGCTGGAACACATGCCAGAGGTTCAGCGGCAGCATCGTATCCCGGTCCAGCCAGGGCATCTGCGTGCCGATCGCAATTCCGATGGGCAGTCCGAAGAATACCAGCACGGTGATGATCAGCGAGCCGAGGAAACGGCCGAAGATGTAGTCCCGCTTCCTGAGCGGCGTGGTGAAGAGCATGGCCTCCGTCCGGTGCTGGGCGTCGCGCAGCACCGCCACGCCCATCAGCGCCGATACGACAAAGACCCCCAGCAGGGCACCGATGGCGATGTTGGCGATGGCCAGCATCACGGGCGCGTTTTCCTTCACCTGGCCGGAGCCGGCGCTGAAAAAGTCCTCCACCCCGAACGCCATGAACCCCAGGATCAGCATGACGCCGAAGTAGAGGTAGGTGGCTGGCCGGGCGAGGCGGTACTGAAGTTCGAATTGGATAATGCGCAGCATGGGGCAGCAAGTAGAAAGTATCGAGTATCAAGTAGAAAGACGACTGTCTATGGATGAGTTGTGTCATGTAGAGACGGCCTGCGGGCCGTCTCCGCATCCCCGGCATGGATTCCGGACATCCCAGTATCGGTTCCGTAGAGACGGCCTGCGGCCGTCTCCGCATCCCCGGTATTAATTCCAGGCAACCCGGTCTGGGTTCCGTAGAGACGGCCTGCGGGCCGTCTCCGCATCCCCGGTATTAATTCCAGGCATCTCCGGTCTGGATTCCGCAGACGCGGCATGCCGCCTCCGCCTCAAGCCGGGACCAGCTGGGACTGCAGGATATGGGAGAAATACACATCCTCCAGCTCCGCTTCCACCGCCTGGAAAGAGGCGTCGGGCTGGGTGTCGCTGAGGACATGGATCTGGGGCTGGCCGGAAATCAGCTTGTCGGAGATGACGGTGAACTGCTGCTTGTAGGCCTCCAGCTCGTCTTTGGGCACGCGCTTGCGCCAGACCCGCCCGCCGAGGGATTCGATCGCCTGGAGCGGATTGCCGTTCATCAGGATACGGCCCTGGTTGATGATGGCCATATCGGTGCAGAGCTCCTTGACGTCGTCCACGATGTGGGTGGAGAGGATCACCACCGCCTGCTCGCCCAGCTCGGAGAGCAGGTTGTGGAAGCGGTTGCGCTCGGCGGGGTCGAGGCCGGCGGTGGGCTCGTCCACGATGATCAGGCGCGGATTGGCGATGAGGGCCTGGGCAATGCCGAAGCGCTGGCGCATGCCGCCGGAGTAGCCGCCGAGGTGTTTCCGGCGGTGCTCCCAGAGGTTGGTGCGCTGCAGCAGGGCCTCGACCAGGGCTTTGCGTTCGCCTTTGGCCGTCACCCCCTTGAGGATGGCGAGGTGGTCGAGCAGCACCTCCGCGCTGATGCGGGGATACACCCCGAACTCCTGGGGCAGATAGCCCAGCATGGTGCGGATCTCGGCCTTTTGGGTCAGGATGTTGTGCGGGCCGAGGAAGGCCTCGCCGCTGTCGGGCTCCTGAAGGGTGGCCAGGATGCGCATGAGCGTGGACTTGCCGGCGCCGTTGGGGCCCAGCAGGCCGAACATGCCCGTGCGGATGTGCAGCGACACATCCTGGAGGGCTTTGACGCCGTTGGCGTAGGTCTTGGACAGGTGGCGGATAACGAGTTCCATCGGGAAAAAGGGGTCACAAGGGATACAATAAAACAGCCATGCGGCTGATGTCAGATGTATTCGGCGGCGGCAGGGTTGCGTTGGGGCAGAATGAAAGCTGTTCGGCAACTGGAAATATGCAGACGGCAGACAGCGCCGGCGGATCGGCGAAACAGACAGTTCCTCAGTCGTCGTGCCAGTCGTCCCGCCCGATTTTGACGGCAGCCGGGGCATTGGCCCACTGCGCTTTGATTTGCGCTTCTTTCTCCGGCGTCTGATCATGCATGATGCTCAGGCTGCGGCGCTCATTTGAATGCGGAATGGCTACGCTGAACAGCAGACTCTTGTCGTCTTCGCCGAGGGTGACGTAATATTGGCTTGATGCAAGGTTGCTGATCGTGATATCGGACGACACCCCCTCGTCTTCGAGGAATTCCGCAATCGAGCGCGCATCGTCCGGCTGAGCCATCGCAAGGTTGTATCCGGATGCGGCCATCACATTGGGCCGTTTGAAGAGGATAATCTGCGTCGGGACGATCTGCCCGCACATCCGGAGCAGATTTTCCCGCTGACCCTTCAGCCCGCCTGCCGGGAAGTGCATGAGCCCGCCCCTGAGGGTGTCTTCGTTGAACATCACCACGGGCGAGCAGCTCGAAAATTCATCGCTGAACAGGATCAGCTGGCCCAGGTGGGCCACCAGGGCCTGTCCCATGGTCAGATGGGCCACCGGCCGCGTTCCGATCGGGGTAATGTCTTCGCCCTGGTCCTGGCCCAGCTCCACGGGATCGCCGACCCGCTGCACGACGGGCCGTCCGGTAGCTGCCTGGGCCGCTTTGCGCTGCATATGCATGCGGGGGCTGCTGCTGACCAGCTGCTGCATCCGGGCGCCTGATGCGGTGCGGGGGCTTTGATTAGCGGCCAGCTGCCAGCCTGAGGCGGCGGGCGCCTCGGGAACATACCCTGTTTCCGCAGCAGGCGCCTGCCGCTGTGCGGGATCTGGGGGGTGCTGAGCCGGTGTACGGGGCATGCAGGGATGTTTTGCAGGGAAGATAGCGATTTCTTCCGGTTCTCCTAATTATCCGGCTTGCCAGATGCTGCGCAGCCGCCAGGCCGAGCCTTCCAGCATCCGGCCCTGCCCGGCCAGCATGCCGGCGGAGAGCTGCGTCAGCGGCGCCCCGGCAAAGTAGAGCGCCGTCAGCGATACGGCCCCGCCGTCGGCCAGCAGCTCCACGGAGCCGGTGTCGAGCACCGCGTGGAGGCGCAGCACCGCGCCTGCGCGGTAGGGCGCCCGCGCGATGCCGGGGTATTTCGCCGAGAAATCCGCCGGCCCCGCACAGCTCCGGTCGATGTAGAGCTCCCCGCGCGCGGCATCGTAGCCGATGAGCACCTGATGCCCTTCCGGCGACGAAAGCCGCAGCACCGGATGGGCGTCTGCCGTCTCCAGCCCGAAGCTCAGCTCCAGCTCGGCAGGCGCAGCAGGGTAGGGCAGGGGCAGGGCCGCGAAGTCTTCGCGCGCGAGCAGCGCCGTCTGCAGCGGCTGCGGATCGGCCCGCAGCGCCGCCAGCTCTTCCGGAAAGGCATTGCACAGCAGCACCTCGCCGCCGATGCGCCGCAGGCTGAGCACCCGCGGCAGGGTCATGGCGCTGCGCCAGGGGCTGGTAGGCACCTGCTGGCCGTAGTCCCAGTTGCTCATCCAGGCCATCAGCAGGCGGCGCCCGTCCGGGACCTCGCTCCAGGTGACGCCGGCGTAGTTGTCGGGCCCGTAATCCATCCAGCGCACCTGTTCCGGCGGGCCGTCGCAGATGAAGGTCTGCCCGTCAAAGTGCCCGGTGAAATACTGCGTGGCGGAGCCGCCGTTGGGCCCGCCGGGGTTGATGCTCAGCAGCAGCACCCAGCGCTCCTCCGGCCCGCCGTCCACCGGCAGCGGAAACAGGTCCGGGCATTCCCACACGCCGCCGTGGCTGCCGTACCCGGCCCCGAATTCCCCCGTGAAGGCCCATTGCAGCAGGTTGGGCGACTGGAAAAACTGCACCCGGTCGCCTGCGGCCAGGGCCATGATCCACTGGCCGGCGGGCGCATGCCAGAATACCTTCGGGTCGCGGAAGTCGCGGATGCCAGCGCGGTTGGGCAGGACGGGATTGCCGGGGTATTTGATCCAGGTGCGGCCGGCATCGCGGCTGTAGGCCAGGCCCTGGGTCTGGTAGTCGCTGCGGCCGGCGCGTTCGCCTTCGGCATCGTGGTAGGTAAAGAAGGCAACCAGGGGCGGTGTGTGCCCGTCGCCGAGGCCGGAGCGGTTGTCAGGGTCCGCGACGGCGCTTCCGGAGAAAATCGCCCCCAGCGCATCGGGCTCCAGGGCCACGGGCAGATGCTCCCAGTGCAGCAGATCCCGGCTCACGGCATGGCCCCAGTGCATCGGCCCCCAGACGGTGCTGCCGGGGTGGTACTGGTAGAAGAGATGGTACTCGCCCTGGGCATATACCATGCCGTTGGGATCGTTCATCCAGGAGCTGGGCGGGGAAAAGTGCACCTGCAGGCGGTGCGGCTCGGTGTAGGCAGGCGTAGCAGCAGGATTCATGCGGAAAGATACGGGAACATGGATGCTTGTTCCGCAGCTGCGGGCAGCGGCAAGGCTGGCGCGGTGCGGAGCCGCAAAGATAGCAAGGATTGGGGATACGGCACCTGCCTCCGGCGCGGCAGGCGGCTATCGCATCTGCACGTGCTGCGCGCAGATGCAATAGCAATACTTCAACACAAGACCAGATTTTTATAGATTGAAATAGTATTTAATATACTTGATGCATGACATAAGTCATCATTAAATTATTCCCGGAACTTTTTTATGCCATAAAAAGATAGTAGATAGCGTTCATATGAACCGCGCCTGCGCATGCCGCGCATCGAAGCCCCGAAGGCCGAAACTGCCCGCCTGAAGCCCTGCTCAGCCTGTCTACAGTCCCGTTCCATGAAGCCCTATCTGCTTCTTCTCCCCGCCCTGCTCCTGCTCGCCGCCTGCAAGCCCTGCGACGATCCGGCCAACCCGGAGTGCCCGAATTACTGCGTGGACGAGACCAATCCGAAATGCCCGAATTATGATCCGTGCTGGGACCAGCTGGAGGTTAGCGCGGCTTTCGTTATGGAAGAAGAAGTCGGCTCGTTTGCATATGTGGATACACTGTACTACCTGGCTACAGATACGGCACTCGAAGGCAACCATGTCTGGTTCCGTGCGCTGCAGGAAGCCGAGCGCTATGAGTGGAAGATCGGCACGGATTCCCGGATATTCAACAAGCGGGAGTTTGCGCTGTTTTTCCGCGATCCAGCCGAGGTGCAGGTGACCCTGGCCGTTCAGCGTACGCCCAATACTCAATGCTATCCCGGCGACAACGGGCTCGATACGGTCAGGCGGCGGCTGGTCATCGTTCCCCGCGACCAGGCGGCCATCGTCGGCGTGTACCGGGGTGCAGCAACAGCCGCCCCGCAGGAGGTGTATGAGATGGAGATCTTCAGACGCTACCTGCTCGCGGATTCAACGAAATTCGACAGGTACCGGCTGACAGGGGTCCATCCCGGATGCGACAATACGGAGCGGTATGACGTCATGACAACTGATGCCGCATTCCGGGGATTTGTGTTCAGTACCAGAGGCCCGGATACGACTACGGGCTGCTTTCTCAGCTGGGGAGCAGCCATGCTCAGTCCCGCCGGCGACTCTCTGGAGGTGCGGTTCCGGAAATACAAGTCCTTCTCTCCGCCTGCACTGCTTCCAGGCACCATCGTATTCAAAGGGAGCAGGATCGAATAGCTGATATTGTTCATGTATTCAGTTTTCGTTTTTTCAAACGCATTGCGATGTATACCCTATCTATATGATACTTCGTCAAGGTTAGACCACAAGCGAACAAGCTACGCTGAAGTTTCACTTCCTACAGTCCCGTTCCATGAAACCGTATCTCCTTCTCCCCGCCCTGCTCCTGCTTGCCGCCTGCAAGCCCTGCGACGATCCGGCCAACCCGGAGTGCCCGAATTACTGCGCGGACGAGACCAATCCGAAATGCCCGAATTATGATCCCTGCAAAGCGGAGACCCCGGTGAGTGCGGAGTTCAGGATTATTGAGAGCGACCGATCAGGCTTTTTACAGGTGCTCGACACCATGTATTACGACACCTTCTACACACCAGACCTGATCACAGAGGCCATTCATCAGCATGACGACTGGACCTACCGCTGGATCATAGGCGCAGGCGAGTATGAGGGTAAAAGCACGGCCCTCGACTACAGTCCTGCAATCTATGGCGCCCCGGTACAGATGACCCTCATTGTAGAAGGGCCGCCGAATACGGCATGTTTTCCCGAAGACGATGGGCGGGATACGGTGACCAGGGTGATTTACAAGCGTTCCAGATCAATCGAGAACATAAAAATCTTAGGTACTTACCATGGCTACCTGAACGGAAATCCTGCCGACACGATCACCATCGGCTTCCTGTTTTTTCCGGACTTGGTTAACAGTCAAGACGAGCATGCCTACAAAGCCATCAACCTCAAGCGTGGCTGCAGTTGGGGCTGGGGTGACCAAGCACTTTCGTATCGCAAAATGAGATTCAGCAACGGCGGGAGCGTGATGTGCGACAATCCCCGCGGCCTGCTGGTGCTGGACCCTGCCAAAACTGGGGACTTCGACAGTGTGCGCATCGATTACAGCCTGATGGACCGGAGCGTCCCCGCAAGCCAGGACAAGCGGCTGAACTTCGTGTTCCAGGGCCGCCGGGTGCAGTAGCC
>JANRID010000007.1:0-147140 GCA_033765305.1 Bacteroidia bacterium | reverse complement strand
CACCGCCCGCTGGTGCAGGTGTTCTGCCGCCGCGACGAGCGGGTCTGGGAAATGCAGGAATACGCCGGGCTGGAGGCAGTCATTTCCATCCAATGCCTCGGCGGCGAGATCCGCATGGCGGACCTGTACCGGAATGTGGAGGGGGCTGACGCCGCCCCTTAATTTGCCGGAACATCCATCATCACCGGCTGCTTCTTGAGCCGGACGACTCCCGACAAGGTGAGTCCGAAGGCGCGGGCCGAGTAGGTATCCCCGAATTCGTCGGTGTAGTTCATGGGCGTAAACGAAAAGCCCACGCCCTTCCAGGCAACTTCAAAGACCGGGCCTGCGGCCGGCTGGAAGTCCAGGTCTTCGCCGACGCCGTCGGCGCGGAAGCGGATCGACTGGTGCGTCACCACGCCTGCGCTCAGGCGGATGTCGGGCGTGACCATCCAGCCTGCCGATGCCGCAACCGGAATGCGCGTCAGCCGGATATGCGCGTTGTCGGCGGCGGTGGTCACATATTTGATCCCGACGCTGCCCCGCAGCACGAGCTGGTTCAGATCCCGGAACTTCAGCTGCCCGCCGGCAAAAACGGTAATGCCCTGGGCTGCCCGCACAAACTGGGATTCGCCGTTTGTGAAGAAAATTTCCGCCACCTTGTCGCCGCCCAGCTCCAGCGCGCTGCCCAGGAGCAGCTGCAGCGAAGCCGCCGGCTCTGCTGTGCTCTGGCCCAGTGCCGGCCCCATCCAGCACATCAATACCCCTGCCAGCATAGACCGGCCCATATGTCCGGCACTCCGTTTCATTGGTTTTTCTTCAGTTGAATAGGGTGTATGCCTGCCTGCTGCCCGCATCCGGGGCTCTGCGCGTCAGGCGGGCGCGAAGATAGCGGACGGGTTGCACTCTGCCCGCATCCGGCAGCACAAAAAGTGTCTTCTTTCCTCACCACCCCGCCGCCTGGCCGTCCTTGCGCGATTCGGAGGCACCGTAATAGACCCGCTGCACGGGGTCCCAGCGGATGGCCTGGTAGCCGCCGTAGCCGCCGATGTTGTACCCGATCCGGTGGCCTTTCATGCGCAGCGCGCGGATGGTTTCGTAGCTGAATCCGCTTTCCATATTGAGCTCGCCGCCGTCGGTCATGACCTCGTCGGTAGGCTCGGAGGAGCCAGTGTGGTAGAGCCGCGGCGCATCGCCGGCCTCCTGGAGGTTCATGCCGAAGTCGATGAGGTTGACGAGGATCTGCACGTGGCCCTGGGGCTGCATGTCGCCGCCCATGACGCCGAAGCTCATGAAGGGCTCGCCGTCGCGGGTCACGAAGGCGGGGATGATGGTGTGGAACGGCCGCTTGCCCGGCTCGAACACATTCGGGTGGCCGGGCGTGAGTGAAAACATCTCCCCCCGGTTCTGGAGCATGAAGCCCAGATTGCCCGGCACGACGCCGGAGCCCATGCCCCGGTAGTTGCTCTGGATGAGCGAAACCATGTTGCCGGCCTCATCTGCCACAGTGAGGTAGATGGTGTTCTGCGGCACGGAGGGGATGCCGCCGGGGTAGCTGCGTCCGGCCCGGCCCGGCTGAATCAGGGCGCGCCGTTCTGCTGCATAGTCCTTGGACAGGAGCCGCTCCAGCGGGATCTGGGCAAATGCGGGGTCGGCATAGTAGCGGGCGCGGTCCTCGAAGGCGAGTTTTTTCGCCTCGGTGAACACGTGGATATATTCCGGGCTGCCGAAGCCCATGCTGCGGAGGTCGTAGCCTTCGAGGATATTGAGCATCTGGAGGGCGGCGATGCCCTGCCCGTTCGGGGGCAGTTCCCAGACCTCGTAGCCCCGGTAATTGACCGATACCGGATCGACCCACTCGGAGCGGTGGGCGGCCAGATCGGCTTCCGTCAGGAAGCCTCCGGCCTCGCGCATGTGCGCGGCGATTTTTTTCGCGATTTCCCCTTCGTAGAAGGCTTTGCGGCCCTGTTTGGCGATCAGCTCCAGGGTGGCGGCCAGCCGGGGATTGCGGAAGAGCTCGCCTTTGGCCGGGGCATGGCCGCCGGGCATGTAGGTATCGGCGAAATTGGGCCAGTCCTTGTACAGCAGGGCGCTGCGCTCCAGGTAATAGGCGATCAGTTCGGAGACGGGGAAGCCCTCGCGCGCGTACGTGACGGCGGGCGCAAGGATCATGCGCATCGGCAGTTTGCCGAAACGGCCGTGCAGCTCGAACCAGCCGTCCACGCAGCCCGGCACACTCACGGGCAGGGGGCCGCTGGCGGGGATCTGCTTGAGGCCTTTTTCCTGGAAATAATTCAGGCTCAGAGACATCGGCGAGCGGCCCGAAGCGTTGAGGCCGTAGAGCCGGCGGCTCTCCGCGTCCCAGACGATGGCGAACAAGTCGCCGCCGATGCCGCTGCCCGTCGGCTCCATGAGGCCGAGCGCAGCATTGGCTGCAATGGCCGCATCCACTGCGGTGCCGCCCTGCTTGAGGATGTCCAGTGCAATCTGCGTTGCCAGCGGCTGGCTCGTGCAGGCCATGCCGTGGCGGGCGATCACCTCCGAACGGGTGGCGAAGTTGTGCCCCGTTACGCGGTCCTGGGCCGCCAGCAGGCCAAACATGCTCAGCAGGATCAGCACGGTGATGTTTCTCATAGCAGAAGCAGGATTGAAGCTGTAAATTTGCCCGAATTCTTCACAACACCAACTGCGCGCCGCATGTTTCGCGAACTCCGGGCCCTGTGGAACCGCTACAAGGAGTACATCACGGTGGATGTGCTCATGTATGTGATCATGTTCGGCATTCTGCTCATCGGGATGGTGATTTTCCTCGCGGTACAGGCATAGGGCCCGCCCCGCAGCGGAACCGGAGCGGAAGAGCGGCCCGCCGGGCTGCAGAATTCCGTTGCACGGGCCCGGCGGAATCCCGTATTTTACCCGTGCTTTTCAGCACATCTCTTATCTATCTTCGGGACTATGCAAGCTGATTTTCTGGAACATATCCGCCAGGAGCTGGCCGGCATCCAGGCTGCCGGGCTCTACAAGCAGGAGCGCCTCATCGCCGGCCCCCAGGGCGCCGAAATCACCCTCGCGGACGGCCGCCGGGTGCTCAATTTCTGCGCCAACAACTACCTCGGCCTCTCCTCGCACCCGCGCGTGATCGAGGCAGCCCATCAGGCCATCGAATCCCACGGCTTCGGCCTGTCCTCCGTGCGCTTCATCTGCGGCACGCAGGATATTCACAAAACCCTGGAAGCCAAGCTCTCCGAGTTTCTCCATACGGAAGATACCATCCTCTACGCCGCCGCCTTCGACGCCAACGGCGGCGTCTTCGAGCCGCTCTTCGGCGCCGAGGATGCCATCATCTCCGATGAGCTGAACCATGCCAGCATCATCGACGGGGTGCGCCTCTGCAAGGCCCAGCGCTACCGCTACACCCACAACGACATGGCCAGCCTCGAAGCCGTGCTCCAGCAGGCGCAGGCCCAGCGCTTCCGCGTCATTGTCACCGACGGCGTCTTCTCCATGGACGGCACCATCGCCCAGCTCGACCGGATCTGCGAGCTGGCCAGCCGCTACAACGCCCTCGTGATGGTGGATGAATGCCACGCCACCGGCTTCCTCGGCGCTACGGGCCGCGGCACCATCGAATACCGCCAGGTCCTGGGCCAGGTGGACATCATCACCGGCACCCTGGGCAAGGCCCTCGGCGGCGCCTCCGGCGGCTTCACCAGCGGCAAGCGCGAAATCATCGAGCTGCTGCGCCAGCGTTCGCGCCCCTACCTCTTTTCCAATACCCTGGCCCCGGCCATCGCCGGCGCCAGCATCGCCGTGCTGGACCTGCTCACCGAAACCACCGCCCTGCGCGACAAGCTGGAGGCCAATACCCGCTACTTCCGCAGCCGCATGACCGAGGCCGGCTTCGACATCAAGCCCGGCGAGCATCCCATCGTGCCCATCATGCTCTACGACGCCGTCCTGGCGCAGCAGATGGCCGCGAAGCTGCTCGACCACGGGGTCTATGTGGTAGGCTTTTTCTATCCCGTGGTGCCCAAGGGCCAGGCCCGCATCCGCGTGCAGATTTCCGCTGCCCACGAGCAGGCGCATCTGGACCAGGCCATCGGCGCCTTCACGGCCGTAGGCCGCGAGCTGGGCGCGCTGAAAGCGGCAGTCTGATCAGGGCTCCAGGAGCTGCTGCGCCAGCAGGTGAAACTCGGCCAGGCTGAGCTGCTCGGCCCGCTGGCTCAGCAGCTCGGCTTTTCCGGGAAACTCCGCGAGCGGCAGCGCATGCAGCGCGTTGCGCAGGGTCTTGCGGCGCTGGCCGAAGGCGGCTTTCACCAGCCGCCGCAGGGTCTCGAAGCCCACGGGCGGCTCCTCCGCGCGCGGGCGCAGGCGGATGACGGCGCTCATCACCTTCGGCGGGGGCCGGAAGGCCCCCGGCGGCACCGAAAAGAGCAGCTTCGCCTCGAAGTAGCTCTGAATCAGCACGCTCAGAATGCCGTACACCTTGCTGCCGTGCGGGGCGCAGATGCGCTCCGCCACTTCCTTCTGGATCATGAACACCCCGCCCTGCACCCAGCGGCGCTGTTCGAGCAGCAGGAAGAAGAAGGGCGAGCTGATGTTGTAGGGCAGATTGCCGATGAACCAGGCCGGTCCGGGCAGCGAGGCGGCGGGGTCCCAGCGCAGCACATCCTCGTGGAGGATCTGCACCGGCGTGCCGGCAAAGCGGGCCTGCAGCAGCGCGACCGCGTCGGGGTCCACCTCCACGAGGCGCAGGTCCGCAAAGCGCGCCGCCAGCAGGCCGGTGAGGGCGCCTTCGCCGGGGCCGATTTCGGCCACCGGCGCCTCCGCAGGCGCTTCCAGGCTCCCCACGATGCGCTCCGCCGTGTGCCGGTCGTGCAGGAAGTGCTGGCCCAGCTGCTTTTTAGGCCTCAGGTGTTGCATCCGTTTTGTAATTTGCCGCTTAACTTACGCAAATTGCGTCTTGCACCTTCCGCCTCCCCTTATGAGCAACAAACTCCGCATCGGCATCACCCTCGGCGACGTCAACGGCATCGGCCCCGAGCTGATTATAAAAGTGTTTCAGGATCAGCGGCTTAAAGACCTCTGCACGCCCATCCTCTACGGCTCCTCCCGCGCGGTGAACATCTACCGCAAGATCATGAACGTGGAGAAATTCCACTATCAGGTGATCCCCAATGCCGCCCAGGCCCAGCCCAAGCGCCTCAACATCATCGAATGCATGGCCGACCTGGAGCGGGTGGACATCGGCAAAGCCTCCGAGATCGGCGGCCGCGCTGCCCACCTGGCGCTGCGCCGCGCCATCGACGATGCCCTGCACCGAGAGCTGGACGCCCTCGTGACCCTGCCCGTGGACAAGGCCAGCCTCCAGCAGGTCGACCCCGACTTCATCGGCCATACCGAGCTGCTCGCCCGCGCCTTCAACGTGGACGACAACCTCATGCTCATGGCCAGCGAAGAGCTGCGCGTGGGCCTCGTCACCAACCACCTGCCCCTGCGCGAGGTCGCAGATGCGCTCACAGTGGATAAAATCGTGCAGAAAGCCCTGATGCTCAACGAGACGCTGGAGATGGACTTCGGCATCCGCCGCCCCCTCATCGCCATCCTGGCCCTCAACCCCCATGCCGGCGACAAGGGCCTCATCGGCAGCGAGGAGGAGATGATCGTACAGGCGGTGGAAGAACTGAAGTCGCAGGACATCATGGCCATGGGCCCCTATCCCGCCGACGGCTACTTCGGGTCGCTGACCTACAAGAAGTTCCACGCTACGCTGGCCATGTACCACGACCAGGGCCTGATCCCCTTCAAGCTGCTGGCCGGATACAACGGGGTCAATTTCACGGCGGGCCTGCCCATCGTGCGCACTTCGCCCGACCACGGCGTGGCCTACGACATCGCCGGCAAGGACCTTGCCGACCCCACCTCCTTCCGCCAGGCGCTCTTCATGGCCATCGACCTCTCCAAGACCCGGCAGGAAAACGAGACGCTGCGCGCCCATTCCCTCGATGCCGACGAATCCGACTAAGCTGCCCGCATGGAACCACAGCCGCAAGCGCCGGGGCGCCAGGCGCGGGTCATGCGCCTGCTCGCCAAGCTGAATGAAGGCCTCTACGAGAAGGAAAAGCCCATGCGCATGGCGCTGCTGGCCACCCTGGCCGGCGAGAGCGTGTTCCTGCTGGGCCCGCCCGGCGTGGCCAAGAGCATGATCGCCCGGCGGCTGAAGTACATCTTCCGCGAGGCACGCGCCTTCGAGTACCTGATGGGCAAGTTCAGCACCCCGGATGAGGTCTTCGGCCCGGTATCCATCAGCAAGCTTAAGAACGAGGACAAATACGAGCGCATCACCGCCCGCTACCTGCCGGGCGCCAACATCGTCTTCCTCGATGAAATCTGGAAAGCCAGCCCGCCGATCCAGAATGCGCTGCTGACGGTGCTCAACGAGAAAATTTTCCGCAACGGCGAGCAGGAGTTCAGGGTGGACCTCCGGGGCCTGATTTCCGCCTCCAATGAGCTGCCGCTCAAGGGCGAAGGGCTGGAGGCCCTCTGGGACCGCTTTCTGATCCGGATGGTGCTGGGCAACATCGAGGAGGACAGCGCATTCGAGGAAATGCTCGTCAGCCGCGCCTCCAACGACCTGAGCCAGTCCATTCCGGAAACGGACCGCCTCAGCGATGCCGAATACGCCGAATGGCAGGCCGGCATGGCGGCCGTGGCAGTGCCCCCGCATGTGCTGGGCCTGCTGAGCAGCCTGCGCCGCACCCTGCGGACGCGCAATGCCACTGCCGACGACAAGCTCTACGTCTCCGACCGACGCTGGCGCAAGATCGCCAACCTGCTGCGTGCCTGCGCCTATCTGCATGACCGTCAGGAGGTGCAGATCGTGGACTGCTTTCTGATTGCAGACTGCATCTGGGACCGGGAGAGCCAGGCGGAAGAGGCCGTGGCCCTGGTGCTGGGCGCCATCGCCGGGCAAGGCTACCGCCGCCTCGTGCGGCTGGGCCCGCTCAAAGCAGAGCTGGAAACCCTCCAGCACGAAATCAAGCAGGGCACCCAGACCGTCCGGCATGAAACGGTGACGGTCTGCAAGCCCTACCGGGATAAATTCGATACCGAATTCTGCCTGCTGCAGAATTTCTGGGGGGATACCTCGGTATTTATCCGCCAGTCGGACCTCGACAAGCTGCGGGTCGGGCAGGATGCCGTCTTTATTCCGGTATTTGAGCAGACGGGCAATACCTTCCGCCCGTTTCAGACCTATGCGTTCACGCGCAAGGATGAATTTACCCTTGAAAACAAGGGCCGCACCCTGCCGGTAGAGACCGAAACCGAGGAACGCGAGACCATGCTGCCGCGGCTGCCGTCTGCCGAGACCGTCAAAATCTGGAACAGCCAGATCCAGCTGCTGCTCAGCCAGTGCGACCAGTTTCTGCACCGGGTGGAGGAGCGCCGCACGCTGGATGCCGGCGCACTGGACGGGCATCTCTTCGTGCCGGACGAGCTGGCCCGGCAGTCGCTCGAAAGCCTGCGGCACCTGGCTGCCGATCTGATGAGCCTCCGCGTCGAAATTCAGAAAACCCGGCACCTGTATGATGCGGAAAGCCAGAATTGAGCAGGAACTCTCCGGGTTTATCCTCTTCGGCGGCCTGATGGACGAGCCATTGCGCCGCCTGACGGCAGAATTGCTCTATCTGCATCTCTACGATCCGAATTTTCAGGCGCTGCCGAAGCTGCTTCAGTCCCGCATCCCGGAGTTGTACCCCAACTGGCACCGGATCCTGCTGCGGCTGCTCGATGAGGAGGACCTGCGCCACCTGACGCGCAACAATGAAGACTTTGCTTTCAGTGTTGCCCGCGAGACGCTGGCCTGGTGCAAAAAGACCTATCACCAGTTTAAGGTATCCCATCCGTACCAGGAGGAGGAAAAGCGCTTCAGCAGCCTGTCCCGGGAGGCGGATACGGAGTCGTGGATGGAAACCCTCGGCCAGCTGGATGCATGGTACCCGGAGCGCGCACAGGCCTGGAGCTTCTACCGCAAAGCGCTGGCCGGGCCGGATCACCCCGGCGAGCGCGAGATTCTGGAGCAGAACCTGCTGGAGGAATGGCGGCACGGCCTCGCCCGCAAGGTGCAGGCGGTCGAGGATGCGTTTCTGGAGGAGCATTTCAGCGGGTATGCAAGCCAGCTGGACTCCAAGGTGGCCAAGCTGCAAACGCTGGGCGAGCTGCTGGCGCCGGTGTACAACTTCATCGGCCACGTCTGGAGCGATCATCTGGGAAGCTGGAACCGCCTGAGCTGGCAGCATCTGGAGGCGTATGCGCAGACGCTGCAGCGCGACAGCAGCCTGCGCGAGCTGGCCGAGCTGCTGGGCCGCTGGTCTTCTTCCCGCCAAGCCTACGAGGAGCGCCGCCTGCTGGGGCCAAGCGTCAAAGAGACCTGGCGGCCCGAGCGCTACGGCAAGTCGGAGATTACCGGCATCCACCAGAGCGACGACCTGAGCGCCATGATCCCCTCTGAGATCGCCCTGCTCAGCACGCCGGAAACGGAGACCCTCTTTGCGCTGAAGTACGTGGAAAAAAAACTGCTGACCTTCCAGTACCGCTCCCAGGGCAAACGGGCTGAGGTCCAGCAGGAATCCCGCCTCCGGCGGACAACCGTAGATGAACGCGGGCCTTTCATCGTCGTCATGGATACCAGCGGATCGATGTTCGGCGGGCCGGAGCGCATGGCCAAGGCCCTGGCGCTGGCCGTGCTGGAGCTGGCCCTGCGCCAGCAGCGCCGCGCCTACCTGATTTCCTTTTCCACCGGCATCAGCACCTTCGAGATGACCGGCATGGAGCAGGATCTGACCCGCATGGTGGAGTTTCTGCGGATGAGCTTCCACGGGGGCACCGATCTGCAGCCGGCCCTCCGCGAAACCCTCGATGTGCTCGAACGCGAGGCCTACCGCTATGCCGATGTGCTGGTGATCTCCGATTTTATCCTGCCCCGCATAGACCGCGAACTCAGCGACCGGGTGGAGGTGCTCCGGAAATCGCGCGGGGTAAGCTTCCACAGCCTGTATGTGACCCGCAGGCCGGATTCGCGGACCCTGCCCCTGCCCATTTTCGACAACCACTGGATCTACGACCTCGATCAGCCGGGGCTGGCCCGCCAGGCTGTGGATCACTTCGAGATCCTTGCGCAGGCCCAGGCTGCCAGGGTCAAACGACGCAGCGCATGAATCTGCACCGCCGCGCCCTCCAGGGTGCCCTGATCGTGCTTACAGGCGCGATTTTTTTCTCCACCAAAGCCATCTTCGTCAAGCTGGCCTATCAGCATGGCGCCACTGCGGTGCCCCTGCTGGCCCTGCGCCTGCTGTTTGCCTTTCCGGTGTATGCGGCCATTGCCTGGCGGATCCGCCCCAAAGGCGAGTCTCCCCGCATGACGCCCCGCGACTACCTGACGGTAGGCGCTACCGGCATTACCGGGTATTACTTCGCCAGCCTCTTCGATTTTCTCGGCCTCCAGTACGTAAGCGCAGGCATCGAACGGCTGATTCTGTTTTCGTACCCGACCCTGGTGGTGCTCATCTCCTGGGCGGTATTCCGCAAGCCGATCACCCGGATTCAGGCCGCAGCGCTGGCCATTACCTATGCGGGCATCCTGCTGGTCATGACGGGCGATATCGAAACGGGCGACCGGCAGGCCCTGATCACGGGTTCGCTCTGGATTTTTGCCTGTGCGCTCACGTATGCCATCTACCTGGTCGCCAACGGGCGGCTGGTGCACCGCTTCGGCACGCTGCGCTTCACCGCCTGGTCAATGCTGGCCGCCTGTCTCTGCATGTTTGCGCATGCCGCCCTCCAGCTGGACGGCAGCCTGTGGCGCTACCCCTGGCAGGTGTATCTGTATGCAGGCCTGATGGCCATGCTTTCCACGGTCATCCCCACCTTCATGCTGTCCGAAGGCATCCGCCGGGTCGGAGCCGGGCCCGCGTCCATCCTCGGCGCGATCGGGCCCGTCTCTACCCTCGTCATGGCCTATGTGGTGCTGGGCGAATCCTTTACCTGGATGCAGGCAGGCGGCACAGCCATCGTGATGGCCGGCATTCTGCTCATTACCCGGGACAAGCCTGCGCCTCAGCGCGGCCAGGAGCCGATGCCGCCCGACAGATTGTAAACCGTATAGCCCTGCTGGGACAGAAAGGAGCAGGCCTGGCCGCTGCGGGCGCCGCTGCGGCAATAGAGGAAGTACGTCTTCGACTTATCCAGCTTGGCTGCTTTTTCAGCAAAGCCGGCTGACGTCACATCCAGATTTTTAGCCCCGGAAATCGCGCCGGACTTGAATTCGGCCGGGGTGCGCACATCCAGCAGCACCGCGCCTTTCGTCTGGCTGAACCGGGCTTTGAATTCGGAACCGCTGAGCGTTTCGTAGGGCTGCTTGAAGAGGTTTTTCAGGAAATTCAGCATGATAGGGAGGATAACCGGTAGAAAAAAAAGGACTGTTCGAGGGCAAAAAACGTCCGGAGGGCATGCCCTCCGGACCCAATCGCCATATAGACACCCAACATAACTCTTGTTACAGCATCGTCGTCGGGGCGACGTATTCGGTCACTTCAAATTGCCCCGTCTTCTTGATCGCGCCGAATCCGCCTTCCACGTTGATCAGGTTCTCATACCCGCGCGCACGGAGGATGGAGACGAAAATCATGGAGCGGTAGCCGCCTGCGCAGTGGATGTAGCAAGGCGTATCGGCCGGGACCCGGGCCATCTGCTGGTTGATGAAGTCGAGCGGGACGTTGTCCACGCCCACGAGGTGCTCGGATTGGTATTCGCTGGCTTTGCGCACATCCAGGATGCGCAGCGCGGGGTCTTCCGCCCGGCGGCGGGCCAGTTCGCCAGCCGATACCGACTCAATCCGGTCGATTTCCTTGCCTGCCGCTTTCCAGGCTTCGAATCCGCCTTCGAGGTAGCCGATGGCGAAGTCATAGCCCACGCGGGCCAGGCGGGTCACCACTTCCTGCACCTGATCCGCATCGGCGATGATGAGCATCTCCTGGCGGATGTCGGGGATCAGCGCGCCGACCCAGGGGGCGAAGGTGCCGTCGATGCCGATGTTGATCGAGTTCGGGATAAAGCCCTGCCCGAACACTTCGGGGCTGCGGGTATCGAGCAGCAGGGCGCCGGTTTCGTTGGCGGCAGCTTCGAAGGCTTCCGGCGAAAGCGGGCGGATGCCCCGTGCCAGCACGTCGTCGATGCTGTCGTAGCCCTCGCGGTTCATCCGGGCATTGAGCGGGAAGTAGCCGGGCGGCGCCACGAGGCCTTCGGTCACTTCGCGGATGAACGCTTCGCGTGTCATATCCGCCCGCAGGGCATAGTTGAACTGCTTCTGATGACCCAGGGTATCGGTTGTTTCTTTGGACATATTCTTGCCGCAGGCCGAGCCGGCGCCGTGGCCGGGATACACGATCACCTCGTCCGGGAGAGTCATGATTTTCGTGCGCAGCGAAGTATACAGATGGCTTGCCAGATCTTCCAGCGTCAGCACGCCGGCTTTCTGAGCCAGGTCGGGACGGCCTACATCGTTGATGAACAGGGTATCGCCGGAGAAGATCGCATGTTCTTTCCCCGCTTCGTCGATCAGCAGGTACGTCGCCGACTCCATCGTGTGGCCCGGCGTGTGCAGCACCTTGATGAACACCTTTCCGAGGGGCAGCAGTTCGCCGTCTGTAGCGACATGGGCCTCGAATGCCGGCTGCGCCGTGGGGCCGAATACAATCTGCGCACCGCTGGCCCGCGCCAGATCGAGGTGGCCGGAGACAAAATCGGCGTGGAAGTGGGTTTCCAGCACATACCTGATCGAGGCTCCGTCTGACTTCGCACGTTCCAGATAGGGCGCGATTTCGCGCAGCGGATCCACGATGGCGGCTTCGCCGTTGGACTCGATGTAGTAGGCCCCATGGGCCAGGCATCCGGTGTAAATCTGTTCAACTTTCATAGCGAGCGGTCGGATCATGTAAGGATGGGGGCAAACCTAGCACGCCGGGGGCTGCGGTTCAGTGATTCCAGTCACTTGCGGGCAGGACTTCTGCGGAATGCGCCGGCAGCACCTGGAATCACAGAACGGGTCTCGGAGCGGAACCTGTTGCGGTTCCGGAATACACGCAAGCTGCGCCGCATGAAAAACAGATCCAGTGACAGAAGTCACCTGAAGTGCCGGAAGCCGGGCGCTTCAGGCAAGCGCCTCGCGCAGCACATCGTAATAAGGCCTTCCGCTCATCCGGGCCTCCAGGTAGCTTTCGTAGCGGATAATGGTATTGCCGCCTACCTCCGAGGCGGGATACGTATCCAGGTAGCGGCTTACCAGGGTGCGGAGGCGGGGCTGGCGCCCGGCCAGTGCTGCCTGGTTCATCCGGAGCAGGATGTGCACGAAGGCGTCTGTCCGCCCGTCGGCCGATTCGCGCAGGAGCGCGCCGAACTGCCGCCGCAGCGTGTGCGCATGTGCTTCCACCGCTTCGTGATCGCCGGCTTCATAGAGGGCAACCAGCTGAAAAACCGCTGCATAGCACCGGATTTCTTCGTCCAGCATGGAAAAGTTCGCCTGCTGTGCCAGCTGGTCCAGCGCTTCGAGGCAGGCGGGGTAGCGGCCTTCGCAGAAATACTGGTCGGCCAGCGAGATCTGGAGGTACAGCGGATAGATGGGATTGGGGAAAAGGCCGGCCGAGGAAAAGGCCTCCTGCAGCACGGCGGCTGCTTCTTCGAGCTTGCCGGTATATTTGAGGTTGAAGATCCGGGAGGAGAAATAATAAAACGCATATTCCGCGTAAAAGCGGCTCTGATACGCCTCCAAATCTGCGCGGAACCCCTGGATTGCCTGCCGGGCTTCGTCCAGGCGGAGGAGCTTCTGGAGGGCATTGATGCGCCAGATCCGCAGGTTGAGGCGCAGTGGATGGGTCTCCTCGCTGAAAAGCCCGCTGCGCTCCAGGTCTTCGAATGCGCCCTGGGCGTATTCCGCCAGCTCGCCGAAGGCACTCTTTTGCAGCAGAATGGCAGCTACCGTGCGGATAATCAGGATTTTGCCCGAAGCGGACTGAAACAGGGTCTCGTGCTCCTCCAGCTGGCTCCGGATCTGCTCCAGGGTGTCGATCACCGACTGGCTGCGCTGGCTCCGGGCGTAGTTGCGGCGGCTGAGCTGCCGCGTGATCATGCCCAGCACCTCGCTGGTCTGCCGGATCACTTCGAGGCGGCGCTGGTTGGCGCGCCGCCGCTCGATGACCTGCTCGATCTCCACGTCGTACAGCGCTGCCAGCTGCACCATCTCGTCGTAGATCACCTCCAGCAGGTTGTACGCCTCGAACTCCTGGGCCAGCTTCTCGGCTTTGCGCAGGTAATGATAGGATTCCCGGTGCAGGGAGCGGTTGCGCAGCAGCAGCGCGAGCTGCAGGGTGCTGTGCGCATCCACGGCGCTGCGGCTGCTGGTATGCGTGCTGTAAAAGAGCAGGCTCTTTTCCAGGTTGGTCAGCAGCTGGTTGCGCAGCCGGTAGTAGCTGTTTTTGCTCCGCGGGCTGAGGGTGTGATACAGCCGCAGCAGCAGCTGCTCCTCGGTGCCGCCGCCCTCCCGGAGCATGTCGAAGAGGACCAGCAGCTTTTTCTCCTCCTCCGCCTTGAAGCGGTTGGAAAGGATCTTGAAGCGGCGGACTTCATCTCCCGACAAGGAGCCGATGATGCGCTCGAGTACATCCATGCAAGGGGAAAGCTAGCGGCAGGGCAGTAAATATAGCACTGCCCCGCACAGAACCCGCGAAGAATTTTCAGCTTTTCAGGAAGTCCGGGCGGCGCCGAATAACGGCGAACGGGGGTCGGCGGCCTGCGTGCTGAGGCTTTCGGCCCGGCCGGCGCCCAGATACTGGCGCACCAGGGCATGAAGTCCGTACAGAACGGGGATCATCAGCCACGCGACGATGAATTTATAGACATACTGCACAATCCCTACAGCCAGGAAGCGCTCCACGCTCCAGTGCTGAGGCCCCAGCACAAAGGCGATGTACAGGACCACGAAGCTGTCGAAGAACTGCGATACGAGCGTCGAGGCGGTAGCCCGGAGCCAGATCTGGCGGCCCGTGCGGACACGGAGCCGCTGAAATACCCAGGCATCTACCAGCTGGCTGATCAGAAATGCCGTCATCGAGCCTACGATGATCCAGTTCCCTTGGCCGAAAATGCTCTGATACGCCAGCTGCATGTCGGGCACGCCGGCAGCGGCATTGCTGCCCAGCCACCAGTCCGCGGGCTTCAGCCCGATGGCACCATAGACCATGATAAATGCATACCCGATCAGGACCGCTGCCAGATACGACAGGAACCGCACGCCGCGCTGCCCGTAGTATTCGTTGATGATGTCCGTCATGATGAACACGATCGGCCAGAGCAGCACCCCGGCCGTCAGGTTCATCGATCCCTGCTCGCCGAACAGGTTCCAGTTGACCCGCGGAATGCCCAGGGTATCTTCGAGGGCGAAAATTTTGACCCCGATGAACTCCGCAATGAGCGCATTGGTCACAAAAAATCCGCCGAGCACCGTAAAGAGCAGATGTTCTTTCTTAAACATTGGCCGGGTGTTGGGTGGCAATCCGCTTGAGATCGTAGAAGTCGCCCTCGCGCGCGAGGAAGGTGTTGGGAAATACGGAACGCGCTTCGTCCAGCAAAGGTTGCAGATCGAGGTAGCGGGCGGAATAATGCCCCAGCAGCAGCTGGCCCGCGCCGGCCAGCGCCGCGATGTGCGCAGCTTCCAGTGCGGTGCTGTGGTAGGTCTCGTCGGCCCGGTGCTTCAGCTCATGCAGAAACGTGCTCTCGTGGTACAGCAGGCTGGTGTCCCGGATATAGTCCACCAGCTCCTCGTAGTACCGGGTGTCCGAGCAGTAGGCGTAGCTTTTGGGCGAATCGGGCGGCGAAAGCACATCGTCCGGACTGATGCTCCGCCCGTCGGGCAGGCTCACGGAATTGCCCTGCTTGAGCAAGGGGAAGTAGTCGTTGGGGATGTCGAGCGCCTTGGCCTTGTAAAAATCAAAGCGCGGACGCTTGTTTACCTCCTGAAACCGGAAGCCCCGGCAGAAAATCCGGTGCGAAAGCGGCAGCAGCTGCACCTGAAACTGCGGGCCTTCGTAAATGACGCTGCCCGGCTCGAAGTCCTCCAGCGGCACAAACTCCAGCTCGTAGCCGAGGTGGCTGTAGGTATGGGTGAAAATCACCTCCAAGATGGTCGCCAGCGCGGCAGGCGCGAAGAGCTTCAGGGGGAAATTGCGCTCATACAGGCTGAGCGATGTCAGCAAGCCCGGCAGGCCCAGGATATGATCGCCGTGCAGGTGGGAAATGAAAATCGCGTCCAGCCGCGCATATCTGACCCGGTTGCGCAGCAGCTGGATCTGGGTGCCCTCGCCGCAGTCCACCAGATGGTGCCGGTCGTTCAAGGTTACGACCTGTGCCGACGGCATCCGGGTGTTCGTCGGCATGGATGCACTGGTTCCCAGGATGTGTACCTGAAAATTAGACAATGCGGTGGTGGGTTATGCGGCGGAACACAGGCAGGCAGGTCCGGGGTCAGTAGTTTTCTGCTTCTTCCCCTTCTTCTTCGCCCACCATAGACTCGGAGAGCACTTCCCGCTCGATTTCGTGCATGAACACGGCTTCACGGGCCTCGCTTTCCGTGGGCAGGATGTTGAGCACCGTGTCGAGCTGCGAGATTTTGATCAGCTTTTCGACGTGCGAGGTGAGGTTGGATACCACAAGCATCCCGCCTGCATTGTCGCAGAGGCGCTTGGCCGTCAGAATCGCGCTCAGGCCGGAACTGTCGGCATACCGCACCTGGTCCAGATTCAGGATGATGTTGCGGGTACCGATGGCGCTCAGGTTGACAAACTCGCTTTTGAGCGTAGCGGAGATCCTCGAATCCAGTTTCTCTTCCAGGAGTTTGATAACGGTGTGCCGGTCCTCCACGTTCTTTTCAAACCGCATAATCCGGGTAGTTGAAAATGAATCCTCAAAGATACAGAAAGTTCGGCCATTCCGCCAAGGGATTCCGCGCATCCGGGGAAGAATGTGCGCCTTACTCCCGCACATACACCCGGCGCACCCGCGGGCTGATCCGTACCAGAATCTCGTAGGGGATGGTGCCGGCGGCTTCGGCCAGGGCGCATACCGACTGGAATGCGCTGCCCTGCGCGCCGAAGACGGCGACTTCGTCGCCCGGTGCCGCATCGGGAATGTCCGTCACATCCAGCATCAGCATGTCCATGCAGATCCGCCCGAACGTAGGGGCAGGGCGGCCCCGCACCAGCATCGGGATCCGGCCGTTGCCGAGGCTGCGCGGCACGCCGTCCGCATACCCTACCGGCACCGTCGCGATCCGGCTCTCGCGCTGCGTGCGCTGCGACCGCCCGTAGCCCACCGATGCGCCCGGCGGGTGCGTCTGAATCTGCGTAATGTGCGTGTACAGCCCGCCGATTTCGGTCAGGCCCAGCTGCCGGCCCGGTGCCGGTTCGATGCCGTACAGCCCGATGCCCATCCGCACCATCTCCATCGCATACTCCGGAAACCGGAGGATGCCGGCTGTATTGAGCGCATGGCGCAGCGGCTGGAAGCCCAGCCCGGCTGCCAGGGTGCGGTACATGGCCTGAAACCGCTCCAGCTGCAGGCGTGTAAACTCGTCCTCCGCCGGGTCGTCGGCGGCAGCCAGATGGGTCATCACACTGGCCACCGATACTTCAGGGCTGGCTGCCAGCAGCGCCAGCACCGGCTCCAGATCCGGCTCCGAAAGCCCCAGCCGGCCCATGCCGGTCTCCAGCTTCAGATGAATCGGACAGCCGTCTTCCCCCGCCAGCCGGGCTTCGCGCACATAGCGCCGCAGCAGCTCCTGCGAGCTGATCTCCGGCTCGATCCGCGCCCGCAGCAGCGCTCCCAGGCCGTCCGGGTCCGGATTCATCACCAGAATGGGCATGCGGATGCCCGCCTGCCGCAGCTCGATGCCCTCCGAGGTATACGCCACCGCCAGATAATCGGCGCCCGCCGCCTCCAGCGCCTGCGCGATCTCCCAGGTGCCGCTGCCGTAGGAGCTCGCCTTGACCATGCACATGGCCCGGACCCCGGCGGGAAGGCCGGCCCGCAGCCTGCGGTAATTGGATTCCAGCGCCGTGAGGCTGATGCGGAACTGCGTCGCGTTGGGTTTCCGGCTCAGCAGCGGAATCACCCGCTCCAGCCCGAAGGCGCGGGCGCCTTTGATCAGGACCGTGCTGTCCGCATAGTCCTCGTATCGGATGCTGCGCAGCAGGGCGTCGGTATCGGGGTAGCTGAGCGGGTATCCCAGCGAGGCATACACGGGCCCCACGGTGCGCACGCCTCCGGGGCCGGTGAGGGCCTCTGCCTCGCGGAAAAGCTGCGCCTGCAGCTCGGCCTGCCGGGCACCCTGGTGCGCCAGGTCGCTGAGAATGATGCGCTTGTGCGGATGCCCGCCTGTCCGCCTGAGGGCCTGGAAGGCATTGCGCACCGAGTCCGGATCGGCGGTGTAGCTGTCGTTGAGCAGGGTAATCCCGGCCGGGTCGCTGATCATTTCCATCCGCATGTGCACGGGCTCCAGCAGCAGCAGGCGCTCCGCCGCCGCCTCGGGCGGCAGGCCCAGCTCGAGCGCGGCCAGCAGCGCGAGCATCGCATTCTCCAGGTCGGCTTCGCCGCCCAGGGGCAGCAGCATGCGGTACGCCCGGTCCTGATACACGGCCTCCACCTCGCGCCCGGCTGCGGTGAGCCGGGCACTGCGCAGAAAGAGCTGGTCGCCGGGATGCGGCCCGGCTGTCTTGAGGGTGAAGGGCTCCCGGCGCAGCCGCTCCGCCACCGCAGGCTGCCAGCTGCCGGCAAAGACCGTATGCGCGCTGCGGAAGAGCAGCAGCTTTTCGTCCAGCTTCTGCGCCTCCGAGGCAAAGCCTTCCGCATGCGCCGCGCCCATATGGGTGAGGATGCCCAGGTCGGGCTGGATGATCTGCGCCAGCACCTCCATTTCACCTGCCATCGAGATGCCCGCCTCAAACAGGCCCAGCGTCGCGCGCGGATGCAGGCGCAGCACGGAAAGCGGCACGCCCAGCTGGCTGTTGTAGCTCATGGGACTCTTGGCGATGTGGTGATGCAGGCCCAGCAGCACGGAAAGCCATTCCTTGACGATGGTCTTGCCGTTGCTGCCGGTAATGCCGGCCACCGGGATCCGGAAACGGCTGCGGTGAAAGGCCGCCCACTGCTGCAGGGCATCCAGGGGATCGCCGCAGACGGCGTAGTTGACACCCGTTGCCTGCACCGGACTGCTGCACAGGAAGTTGACAACCCCCTGCTCCAGGGCGCGCGGAATGAAGCTGTGTCCGTCCCGGTTGGGGGTTTTGAGCGCGATGAACAGTGCTGCTGCACCCTGGGTGATCAGGCGGGTGTCATAGGCCGCTTCGTGGAGCGGCGCAGGCGCGTACTGGCCCTGGAACAGGTCGCGGGCCCCGGCAGCCTGGGCGATTTCCTGAATGGTGTAGGGGAGACCCAGCATACTACAGGCGTTGCAGGCCAAAGATGGCGATTGCGCCGCTGCCCGCCAACCGTCTGCGGGGCGGCCACAAAAAAACGGGCGCCCGGATGGGGCGCCCGCCGTATGGGATTGGAGCGTAAGCTGCTTATTCGGGGCTGCCGACACGGATCATCGCGCAGCGGAAGCCGATCATCGCGCTCGACGAGTCGGCGGGGAAGAACCGGCGCACCCCCGGAGAGAGGTAGTACGCGATGTCGTTCCACGAGCCGCCGCGGTACACCTTCACGTTGTCGTAGAGGCCGGAGCCGGTTTCCGCATTCGGATCGGGATTGAAGAGCAGCGATTCTTCCTGGTCGTACTCGTTGTCGTTGAGCCAGTCGTCCGGGCGGATCTCCGTCATGCCCTGGCGGCGGTAGGGGTTGAGGTCTTCATTGTCCTCATAGGCCAGTACGCGGTAGGTGTCCTGGGTCCATTCAGCCACGTTGCCGGACATGTTGTACACCCCGAAATCGTTGGGCCAGAATTCGAGCACCGGAGCGGTGATCATGTAGGCGTCGGTCATGTGATGGCCGTCGCCGCCGCGCCAGCCGCCGTAGTCGCCGCGGCCGCGCTTGAAGTTGGCGCGGAACTCGCCTTTGCGGTTGCGGAGCGATTTGCCTTCCCAGGCATACACTTCGCTTTCCTGAAGGCCGCGGGCGGCGTATTCCCATTCAGCCTCGGTCGGAAGCCGGTAGGACGGATACAGCACAGCTGCTTCGTCTTCTTCCTGCAGGGCCTTGTTGATGACCTCGGTGCGCCACTTGCAGTATTCGTTTGCCTGGTGCCAGTTGACGCCCACCACCGGGTAGGTGTTGAAGGCCGGGTGGCTGAAGTAGGTCTCGTGATAGGGGTCGTTGAACGCGAGGTCGCGGAGCCACACCGTGGTATCGGGGTAGAGGTCGTCGGCCTTGGCGTCGCCGCCGGAGTTTTTGCGGGTGTAATCGAGGAACTCTTTCCAGTCCACGTTGGCCACTTCCGTCTCGTCGAGATAGAAGCTCTGCACCGTCACCTGGCGGGTGCGGTTGTCCATGGTGAACTCGATGTCTTTTTCACCGCCGCCCATCATAAAGGTACCGCCGGGGATGAGCACGAGGCCCGGAGCCGGTGCGGACTCCTTGTACTTGGCCGGCTTGTAGGTTTCGTCGCTGTATTTGATCCCGGTCTTGCTGCTGCGGCTGCCTACCGTATTGATTTTGTCTTTGTGACTGGTACAGCCTGCTGCAAGCCCGCACACTACCAAAGCCGAGAGTGCAAACTGAAAACTGCTCCTGTTCATACGTTGAGAGTTAAACGGGTATAATACGCCCGGTTCTGAAGGGATATTGTCGAGACGAGCGGGTAGAGAAGATGCATCGGGGGTCAGAATTTCGGACAAGGCATCCGGCGGTGCTTCATGCCCCGGGGACGGCGGTACTGTTCGAACTCCATGACGAGCGCCACTTCATGCGAGCCGCCGGACACGCGCTGCGTCAGGCCGGAGACGGTAAAGTCGAAGGAATAGCCGAAGCGGAAGTTGCCCTGCTTCACGCCGATGAGGCCGATGAGGGCGTCGCGGTGGCGGTACCACATCCCGAAGACCATCGGATCGGCGTTGACATAGAGACCTGCGTCGATCTGGTAAAACTCGCCCTGCATTTTGTAGAGGAATGCAGGCGACACGGAAAGCTCGCGGCGGTTGCGGGAATCGCGGAGCGGGATCTGCAGGCCGCCGGTCACGGTATACTTGCGGGGCAGCTTGGCTTCCACGCCGCCGCCCTGGACGGTGAAGACCTCCTGAGGCTCGGTGATGTGGTTGACGGTAAAGCCAAGCCAGGCATAGCGGTTGAAATACGAGACGCCCGCGCTTACGTCGGGGCGGAACACCGTTTCGGAGAAGGTATTGGGCTCCAGGGTAGGCCGTACAAACCCGTCGCGCGGGTCGATCTGGTCGGGAAAGCGGAGCTTGTAGAAGTCGATGCTGGCCTGGGTAATGCCGGCTGCGATGCCGAAGCGCAGCGTATGGTCGTCGTTGAGGTCGAGCTGGTAGGCATAATTGAAGTTCATGTTGAGCTTCGTGAGGTTGCCCTCGCCTGCCACGTCGGAGTTGAAGTTCACGCCGAGGCCGTTGGTGGAGCCGAAGAAGAACACCGGCTGGTCGTAGGATACGGCAAATTGCTTGTAGTACCCGGGAATCTGCACCCACTGGGCGCGGTAGTTCATGGCCACCCTCGGCCCGATGCCGGAGCCCGTGAAGGACGGGTTGAGCATCACGAGGTTGGAGTAGAACTGGGAATATTGGGGATCCTGCGCCCGGAGCTGGGTCATTCCGGTCAGCAGCCCGGACAGGAGCAGAATACGCTTGATTACGGTGCTAAGTCTCATCACGCCGCAAATTTAACAGAACCATTCGACAAAACGGTCGGAACTTCCGGAACCGCACAACCAAATTACCGAGTCTTCACGTAAAATATTGTGCGGCCTCTTCCGGTGCTCCAACATTTTCCTGCAAGCTCTGGGATTTTCAACGTAAAAACCAATGATTTGTATGGCGGGTCCAACATTCCGGCGTTCCGGATTCCTCCTTTCCGCCGCAATCCTCCTCAATACAATCCTGCCTGCAAATACCCTACCGCCGGCCTGATTTTTCCGCTGAAATCTTTTGCCCCCTCATTCTTCTCGTCTTATGGCAGAACGCAGCAGCATCTTCGATATGATCGGCCCGGTGATGATCGGGCCTTCCAGCTCGCACACGGCCGGGGTGGCCCGGATCGGGCGTGCCGCCCGCCACCTCTTCGGCGCACAGCCCGCGCAGGCGGTCATCACCTTCTACAACTCCTTCTCCCGCACCTACGAGGGCCACGGCAGCGACCGCGCCATCCTGGCCGGCCTGCTGGATATGCGCCCCGACGACGAGCGCATCCGCGAGGCGCCCGTCCATGCCCGCGAGGCCGGCCTGCTCTATCAGTTCAAGGCCGTATTCAATGCCGCCGACCTCCATCCCAATGCCATCCGCATCCAGATGGACGGCGGGGGGCGCTCCATGCAGGTGCTCGGCATCTCGCGCGGCGGCGGCCTGATCTCCATCGTCTCCCTCGACGGGTTCAGCTGCAATTTCTCCGCCCAGTCGCCGGTGCTCATCGTCACCGCCCGCGATACCCACGGCAGCGTGGCCTTCATCAGCAGCGTGGTGGCCCACGAGCAGGTCAATATCGGCACCCTCACCGTCAACCGCAGCGGCAAGCATGACACGGCCAAGCTCGTATTCGAGCTGGATTCGCAGATCCGGCCCCTGACCCAGTCCTACCTGCGGAGCCTGAGCTGGGTGCACGAGGTCATCTATCTGGATCCGCCTGCGGAATGATGCCGATTATTTTGGGCAATTTGCCGGAAATTCCGGCTGCTGCCTCACCTTATCCCTTCCCAGCCGTACAAATTTGCAGCCGGTAAGCCCGGCATTTCCCATACCCCTATGAATCGAAAGACCCTCCTTCGTGTACTCTGGGCATCCTGCTGGATGCTCGCGGCGGGGATCGCCCGCTCGCAGCCTGCCGCAGGCCCGGTATGGTCGCTGCAGCGCTGCCTGGAGCATGCCCGCACCAGCAACCTCGCCCTCAAACAGGCCGAACTGCGGATGAGCTCCGCCCAGTCCAACCTCGAACAGGCCCGCGACGGGCGCCTCCCCAACCTCAACGGCGGCGCTTCGGCCTTCTCCCGCTCCGGCTTCTTCGTGGACCCCTTCACCAACACCCTCAAGCAGCAGAGCGTCCTGACTTCGGATGTGAACCTCAGCACCGGGGTGGACCTCTATGCCGGCGGACGCATCACCAACACCATCCGCCGCAACGAACTCGGCCTGGCCGTCTCCCGCGCCGATCTCGACCAGCAGGAAAACGACCTCGCGCTCAACATCGCCCTGGCCTACCTCCAGATCCTCCAGAATGCCGAGCTGCTCGAAAGCGCCCGCCTTCAGGTGGCCTCTACCAAAGAGCAGCGCGAGCGCACCCGCAAGCTCGTCGAAGCCGGCTCCGCCGCTCCCGCCGACCTCCTCCAGGTGGATGCCCAGATCTCGACCGAGGAGCTTAATGTGGTCACCGCGCAGAATCAGCTGGAAATGGCCTACCTCAGCCTCCAGCAGCTGCTCAATCTGGATATCTCCGAGCCCTTTACCATCGAGCGGGTGGACCTCCCGGATCCTGAAGGCGAATTTATGGCCTCGCCCCTCGCAGACATGTATAAGTCGGCCGAAAATACCCAGCCCTTTATCCGCAGCGCCGACCTGAGCGTGCAGGCTGCGGAGGTGGATGTGCAGCTGGCCAAAGGGGCCTATTATCCTACCCTCTCCTTCGGGGCCGGGGTAGGAAGCGGCTACTCTTCCGGCCGCCGGGGCCAGACGGGCGAGTTCACCGAGCTGCCCGGCAATCCCATCCCGGTCCAGATCAACGACCAGCCCGCAACCCTCGAAATTCCCCAGCTCATTCCCGTTACTGCGCCCATCAGCTACTTCGAGCAGATCGGCGAAAACATCAGCGCCTCCCTCTCGCTGCGGCTCAATGTGCCGATCTACAACCGACGCCAGGCTAAAACCAGCCTCGAACTTGCGCAGATCGGGCAGCAGAACGCAGTGTACGCAGCCGAAATCCAGCGCCAGAACCTGAAGCAGACCATTCAGCAGGCCTACGTGGATGCCCGCGGCGCCTACAGCAGCTACCTCGCCACCAGGCGCCAGACCGAAGCCGCGACCCTGAACTTCCAGAACATCGACCGGCAGTTCAATGTGGGGCTCGTCAATTCGCTCGATTACCTCGTGGCGAAAAACAACCTCAACCGCGCCCGCTTCGACCTCGTCCGCGCGAAGTACACCTACATCTTCCGCCTCAAAGTGCTGGATTTCTACCAGGGAAAACCCATCGGATTCTGACCCGCCCGCCGCTGACTTCTGTCAGAGGCGCTGCTCGAAAATTGTATTACCTTCGTCCCCCGCAACTCCAACTGTCTGATATGTCCGGAAACTCTGCCCATTACCGCCGCCTGTTCAGTATACTTCTGCTGGCAGGCCTGGGCCTGAATGCTTGCAAAAAACCTGAAATCGAAGTCCAGACCGGCAAAGCCGAAGTGCGCAGCATCTTCGCCCGCGTGACGGAGTCCGGCACCATTCAGCCTACCGTCGAAGTGCCGGTGGCGCCCGACGTGTCCGGCGAGGTGGTGTTTATTGCGGTCCGGGAGGGCCAGAAGGTGAAAAAAGGCGACCTGCTCCTCACCATCCGCCCCGACGACTACCGCGCCCAGCTCGAACAGGCCGAGGCCTCGCTCAACCGCACCCAGGCTGCCTACCTGCAGGCCCAGGCCTCCGAGGCCCAGGCCGAATCGAATTATCTCCAGGATTCCGTAAGCCTGGCCCGCACCCAGAAGCTCTTTAAGGATCAGGTGGTTTCGCAGGCAGAGCTGGAAAATGCCCAGCTGAGATTCGCAGTCTCCCGCTCCAACCTGGAAGCCTCGAAATACAACGTGCGCTCGGCCTTCTATCAGGTCAAAAGCGCCGAGGCTACCCGCAAGCAGTCCCGCCAGAACCTCGACCGCACCAATATCTACGCCTCCATGGACGGCACCCTCACCAAGCTCAGCGTCGAACTCGGCCAGCGCGTCGTGGGAACCATGCAGATGGCCGGCACCGAGATCCTCAAGATCGCCGACCTCGGCAGCATGGAAGTAGTGGTGGAAATCAATGAAAACGACATCGTCAATGTCAGCATCGGCGATTCTGCCCGCGTGGAGGTGGATGCCTACGCCGGCAAGCTCTTCTACGGCCAGGTCGCGGAGATCGCCTATTCCGCCAAGGTGGCCGCCGGCCTGCAAAGCTCCGATCAGGTGACAAACTTCGAGGTCAAGGTCCGCATCGATCCGCGCTCGTACGCGCAGGAACCCTCGGCCAAAGCCGGCGAAAGCCCCTTCCGCCCCGGCATGACCGCCCTGGTGGAAATCTATACCAAGCAGGAGCCGCAGGCCCTCAGCATTCCCATCCAGGCCGTCACCCTCCGTCCCAAAGACGGCGACAGCACCGCGAAGGCCGCCCCGGCCAGCCCCGATGCCAATCCCAACGCAGGCGGCGAAGAGGTGGTGTTCAAGCTCGACGGAAACGGCCAGGTGTCCAAGGTCAAAGTCGTCACGGGCATCCGCGACGATGCGTACATCCACATCCAGGAAGGCCTCCAGCCGGGCGACGAAGTCGTGACCGGGCCCTTCACGGTGCTTTCCCGTACGCTCAAGAATGGCCTCGCGGTCAAGGTGCAGAACAATCCCCAGCCTGCCGGCGGCCCCAAGCCGCAGTAAGGAGCCGCAGCCGCAGGCCTGAGCGCCCCGCCGGACCCGTTCCGGCGGGGCGCTGTGCATCGCGGGCGAGTTAAAATTTTACTTTGAAATTAAAAGTTCTTTGATAAATTTGCATCAAACATCATGGCTATGCGGCAGCACATCGATTCAGGAACGCTCGGCGGAGTGCTGGCAGTCCTGCTGAACCTGGGACTGTTCCTCGGCGCGTCCTTCCTGACCGAACAGGAAATGGTGCATGAAATGGGGCCGTTCATGGCCGCGTTCATCATTTCGGCGGTGTATTTCATCCTGATCCTGGGCATTCACCTCCGGAAGCACGGCTGGCGGCGGTTCGCGGCGGGCCACGAACTGAACTACGCGCTGGCGCTGACGGCCTTTTCCCTCAGCGCGCACCTGCTGAATATGAGCGAGATCCGGGTATTTGCGCCCTATGCGCCCTGGCTGAAGGGGTACGTGATCGGCATGCATGCCGTGCTGCTGATCATGCCGTTCCGGGCCTCGCTGCCCGAGTGGCTGCGCTACACGGTGTACACGGCGGCAGGCGCAAGCGCCGTGCTGGCCCTGTACATGACCATCTATCTGGGGCCGCTGATTCTCATTGCCATCCCGGCTTCGATTGCCCTGGGGCTTTCGCTGCATGCGACGGTGCCGGTCTGGTTTCTGATCGAATACCTCCTGCTCCTGCGCCGGATGGGCGACGACCGGCCGGGGCGGCGCCTGTTCTGGGCCGGCGTGCTGGTGCCGATGATGCTGCTGGCAGCCTTTACGGCGCATTGGGGGCAGATTCAGGGCGATATCCGCGCGGCGCACACGGACTTTCAGGCCCAGGCGGAGCCGCTGCTGCCCGAGTGGGTGCACCTGAGCCAGCGCATCCCGGACGGCGCGTTTACGGAATATGTGCTGCTGAGCGGCGTGCGCCAGCAGGAAGGCTTCTGGAACCTGGATCTGTTCGGGAGCCTCGTCGCCCGCGAATTCGAGGTGCATGAGCCGCTGGCGGTGTGTGCGGTTGCGCTCTTCGGCCAGCTGGATACGGATCCGGAGACCATGCTCCGCCTGTTCGAGAGCCGCTACGATGCGCGGCACATGACGCACCGCCGCCTCTGGAGCGGCGACCAGCTGCGGACGGCCTCCGTGGAGACGCAGATCCAGGCCTGGCCGGCGTACCGCATGGCCTATGTGGAGCAGCTCATCGAGATCGAGCATACGGCAGAGCAGCATTCGGGCGAGCAGGAGGCGGTGTACACCTTCCACCTGCCGCAGGGCGGCACCGCGACATCGCTGTCGCTGTGGATCAACGGGGAGGAGTCGCGCTCGCGCCTCACCACCCGCTCGAAGGCCGACAGCGCCTACGAAGCCATCGTCGGGATCGAGCGCCGGGACCCGGCGCTGCTGCACTGGCAGGAAGGCAACCGTCTGACGGTGACGGTATTTCCCTGCACGCCGGAAGAAAAGCGCAAGTTCAGGATCGGGGTCACAGTGCCGATGGCTCTCCGGGACGGGGAGCTGCTGCTGGAGCCCGTGTGGCTCGAAGGGCCCAGCCTGTATGCGACGCCGGCCCGCATCCGGGTGCAGACTGCCGCGCCGGATGCGGTGCAGGCACCGGTCAACTGGCGCCGGGAAGATGGAATGCTTACCTACAGCGGCCTGTACAATCCGGACTGGACGCTGCGCTTCCCGGCGGAGGCACCCGCTTCGGAAACTTTTTCCTTCGGCGGCTACCGCTACCAGGCCCGGCCCCTGGAGGTGCAGGAGCAGCCCTTCCGGCCCGGGCGCGTGGTGCTGGACCTCAACCGCTCCTGGACCTGGCCGGAAACCCGGCGCGTCTGGGAACTGGTGAAGGACCGCGAGGTGTACGTATGTATGCCGCATCCGGTCCGCGTGCTGCAGGAGGAGCAGCTGCGCAGCAGCTATGATCAGCTTTCTGCGCTGAATTTCAGCGTGCTGCCGCTTCATGAGATTCCTGCGCCGCAGGCGGCGCTGGTGATTTCCAAGACGGCGCTGCAGACGCCGCTGCTCAGCGACCTGGAGCATACGCCGTTTGTGCAGGCGCTGGAGCCCTTCCTGCTCGGCGGGGGGCAGCTGCATTGGGTGAATCTGAATCCGGGCGATCACGCGCTGCTGCGCACCCTGCGCGAGACCGGAGCCATCCGCTACGCGGAGGCAGATGCGGAGCAGCTGGGCCGCTGGCTGGCCGCCGGCGTATTTCCGGAGCCGCAGCTTGCGCCCGGCCAGATCGCGCTGGCCGATGCCGGCATCCTGCTGGACCGGCAGCCGGATTCCGCCGCAGGCGGCTCCGCCCCGGATCATCTGGCCCGGCTCTGGTCCTACGGCCACCTCATGCAGCTCATCGGGCGGCAGTACTTCGACCGGGAGCGGCTGGAAGAGCAATGGATTCGCGAAGCCGAATCCGCCTACATCGTGTCGCCGGTCTCCAGCCTGGTGGTGCTGGAATCTCAGGCCGACTACGAGCGCTTCGGCATCGGCGAAAACCAGGACACCCTGGGCAATGCCTCGTGGAGCAATGAAGGCGCGGTGCCGGAGCCCCATGAATGGGCGCTGATCCTGCTCACAGCCCTGCTGGTGGCGGGCTACTATCTCAAACGCCGGTTCGCATGACCGGCTGGGCGCTCCCGGTGCTCCGGAGCCCCTGGCTGCGGAGCTACGGGCCGGCGGCAGCCGGCCTGGCGCTGCTGGCCGTTTCGGCCTGGCCGGCCCTGCATGCCTATATCTACGGGAATCTGCGGCTCTGGCTGTGCCTGCTGATTCTGCCGCTGGTCTGGAAACCGGTGCCGGGCGGGGTCCGCCCGCTCTGGCCGCTGCTGATCGGTCTGGCAGCCTGGGGGCTGTTTCTGCTGCTGCACATGCGGGTGTTTTTCTTCCTGGGGGCCTGCTCGGCGCTCTGGCTCTGGAGCGCGCATCTCTTCGGCCGCAGCAGCTGGCTGCCGCTGGGGTGGATGGTGCTGCTTTCTCCGGTGCCGGACCTGCTGATCGACGTGAGCACGTTCCCGCTGCGGATGCGCTTCAGCGCCTATGCGGGAGCGGTGCTCCGGGCTGGCGGGCTGCCGGTGGAGGTGCAGGGCAATACCTTCCTGGTGGACGGCGAAGCATTTTCGGTAGATCTGTCCTGCGCAGGCTTCAACAATGTCACCACCGGGCTGGTCCTGGGGCTGGCGCTGATCGCCATGGCCGGGGAGCGGCGGGGCCGCCCGTATGCGCTGCCGCAGGCTGCGCTGCTGCTGTCGGGCGCGTTGCTCTGCCTGCTGGCGGCCAATCTGGCCCGGATCGTGACGCTGGTGCTGTTCCGGCTGCCGCCGGAAGCGCCCGCACACGGGGCGGTGGGCATGCTGTATCTGCTGATGTACGGCCTGGGGCCGCTCGGCGCGCTGCTGTACTGGAGCGCCCGGCGCAAGGCGCCTGCGGCGCCCCGGCCCGTAGCGAAAGCGTCTGCCGGCGGTGCCTGGCTGCTGACCGCCTGCTGCTGCGCATTCGGGCTTACGGGCGCCTGGCAGCCGCCGCCTGCCCCGCAGCCGGACCTCCGGGCCTATCCCGCAGCGGAGTACCGGCAGGAGCAGCTGCCCGGCGGGATCGCCAAGCTGAGCACGGCGGACGAACTCGTCTATGTCAAGGCTGCGGTGCCGCCCTGGGTGTCCGATCATACGCCCATGATCTGCTGGAAATCAGAGGGATACGAGCTCCGGCGTATTCAGGAGCGCAGTGCCGGGCCAGGCCGGCCCTACTATACGGCAGAGCTGGTCCGGGACGGGCAGCGGCTTTCCACGGCCTGGTGGTACAGCAACGGCCGCATGCAGACCGCCGGCAACTGGGCGTGGCGCATGGAGGTCCTGCGCGGCGAAGCGCCGTTTCAGCTGGTCAACATCACGACACGGCGGCCCGAAGACCTGCCGCAGGCCCTTTCACGCTGGCTCCCGCCGGTGCCATGCGGCGTAGAGGGTGAAGAGCAGCAGGCCGAATACGACTGAAAATCCCAGCGCGCTCAGGTGGGTCTGCGGATCCAGCAGGGGGGCGGCGGCCTCGCCGAGCAGCGATTCGGGTTCGGTAAGCACCTCCCAGCTGTTCCGCCGGCCGTAGCGGCCCAGATACACGCCATAGGCGGCCAGGAGCAACAGGACGGCTGCGGCCAGCCAGGCGGGGCGGCTGCCCCAGCGGCTGCGCAGCAGGCCGTGGATATGCTCCAGAGAGTTCAGCCCGGCCAGCAGCCCGGCCCAGGCGAAGGCCAGGATGAGCGACAGGTCGTACCACTGCGGCACGCGGTTGTATTTGCGGAAATGCACAAGGTCCGTGAGGATGTAGGGTGCATTGGGGAAAAACAGCAGCCAGGCGGCAAGTGCCGGCACGAGCAGCAGCAGCGGGCGGGGCCGCCGGACCAGCCACGCCGAGATCAGCCAGGGAATCCATGCCAGAAACAGGTTCCAGAGCAGAAAGCTGAATTTGGTGGAGCCGGACATCCACACCCGTCCTGCGTACAGAAGGCAGGCAAACCCCGTGGCAAGCAGCATCGGCAGCAGGCGGGGATGGCGGGCAGGCAGGTTCATGGCCGCGGACAGCAGGGATCGGAGCATCGGGGCAAACATACGGTGCCGGCTCCGGTGCCGCAATTTCCCGGCGGGCAAGGGCGAAAAATCCTGCGCGTCCGGTTTCCGCTTGGAAACCGTTCCTCTTTTCGTAATTTTCTGCCTCAACTTGCTGCTGCTATGCCGAAACGACTCCTCTCCCTCGATGTGCTCCGGGGTCTGACGATTGCAGGAATGATCATCGTCAACGATCCCGGGTCCTGGTCCTCCGTCTACGCCCCCCTGCTGCATGCGGAATGGCACGGAATTACCCCGACCGATTTCGTATTTCCCTTCTTCCTGTTTATGGTGGGGGTTTCCATCGTGCTGGCCTATACCCGCCGCATCCAGGAAAACGCGCCCAAAGGCCAGATGGTCCGCAAAATTTTCACCCGTTCGCTGATCATCTACGCGCTCGGGATGTTCCTCTGGATCTTTCCCGGCTTCGACTTTTCGATCGACGCGATCCGCTTCACGGGCGTGCTGCACCGGATTGCGGTCGTGTTTCTGGCCTGCGCGCTGCTCTTTCTGTACAGCGACTGGAAGCGGCAGGCCTGGGCCGGCGGCATCCTGCTGGTGGGCTACTGGCTGGCCATGACGCTGATTCCGGTGCCTGTGGACGAGGTAATCCGCCAGGCCCTGGCCACGGGCGAGGTGACCCGCAGCGGCGGGCCGGTACCGGTGAGCGGGCTGATTCCGCTCGGCGACCGGTTTATTGCCGCCAATCTGGAGCAGGGCACCAACCTGCAGGCCTGGATCGACCGGCTGCTGCTGCCGGGCCGCATGTGGGAGGTCACCTGGGACCCGGAGGGCATCCTGAGCACCCTGCCCGCCATTGCAACGGGGATTTCGGGCATGCTGGCCGGCCGGCTGATCCTCATGGAGATGCCCGTGGAGCGCAAAATGACCTGGCTCTTCACCGCCGGATTCCTCACCTTCACCCTCGGCAACTTCTGGGGCTTCTTCTTCGAAATCAACAAAAACCTCTGGACGAGCAGCTACGTGCTCTACACCTCCGGCCTTGCCATGATGACCCTGGCTGCCATCTACTGGCTGGTGGACGTGCAGGGCTATACCCGCTGGACGCTGCCCTTCGTGGTATTCGGCACCAACGCCATCGTAGCGTATGTGCTGGCAGGCGTGCTGATCAGTCTGCTGTTCATCCCCGAAAGCACGGGCGGCTTCAATGCGGTCTTCATGAACGGCCTGACGGGCCTCGGCCTGTCGGCCAGGTTCGCCTCCATGCTCTGGGCGTTTCTGTACACCACGCTGATCTTCGGGCTGGTGTATATCCTCTACCGGCGCAAGATTTTTGTGCGGATCTGAGGCTGCTCAGCGGAAGTAGAAGAGAAAATCAGTCGGGGGCGGGGCAATGCCCAGCTCCCGCAGGCGTGCGGCGGCCTGGGCGCGGTGGTGCGTGCCGTGGTTGACGACGTGCGCAAGCAGATCGGTCAGGGCGTTCTCATACGAGCCGCCCTGGCTGGTCTGGTAGGCGACGGTGCCGCTCAGGTGTTCGGGCTGGGCATCCAGCCAGGCCATCCATTGCCGCTGGGAGTCTTCCAGACGGGCGGCCAGGGTGTGGAGGGGATAAACCTCGTGCACCGGATGCACGGTATGGCCGTCGCGGATGCGTTCGAGCCAGATCTGGCGGGCGTTGAAGATGTGGCTGAGCCAGTAGCTGCAGCGCTCGTCCTGCACCTCATGGGCCAGTAGGGCATCGAGGATGCGGAGGTGGCCCCAGAGGTCGTACTCGAAGAGGCGGCGGAAATAATCGCGCATAGGAGCGGAGATATAAAACGGAAAAGCCTGTAAGCAGTACTTACAGGCTTTCTTGCACCCCGTAGGGGAATCGAACCCCTATTTCCTCCTTGAAAGAGAGATGTCCTAACCGTTAGACGAACAGGGCGTTTCTCTAATACGGGGACAAAGATAGAGGCCTGGCGGACACGTGTCAAGAGTGCGGGGATAAAAATTCAAATTTTTTTGCGGTTTGGGGCAGGATTGCCGGTAAAAATGGTTGGCATATTCAGAATAGTTGCTACCTTTGTGTCCCTGTTTTGCGAAGCATTCGCAGACCCAGAGAGATGCCGGAGCGGTCGAACGGGCTCGCCTGGAAAGTGAGTATACCCCAAAAGGGTATCGGGGGTTCGAATCCCCCTCTCTCTGCCGAACGGAACGCGCCGGCCCTGCCGGCGCGTTCCGTTTTTTCCAGGGCAGTGCGGCGCAGTTTTCTTCGCGCTTCCGGCATCGGATGCCGCGTTTTTCCCTACTTTTGCGGCCTATGCGCGCCTTCACCCGTATCGCGTCCTGCAAGGCCTGGAAGCTCCTGCTGCCGGGGCTGCTGCTGTGCGCTGCCGCCGGGCTGCGCGCCCAGCAGCCCGACAGCGCTGCCGCCCGCTGGCCGGCCGGCATGACGCTGGACGAGGCCTGGCTGTGGGAGGAGGCGGATCTGCCGGTGCATGTGCCTGTTGCCCTCCGCAGGCTCGATGCCCTGAGCCTGCGCTACCAGCTCGATCTGCCGGCTCCGCTGCCGGCAGATACGCTGTACCTGGTGCTGGACGGCGTCGCCTGGCAGGCCCAGCTGGAGGTCAACGACCGCTACCTGGGGGTGCCGGAGCGCCCGCTGGCGCGCTGGGTGGCGCCGGTGCATCCGGCCTGGCTGCGCCCCGGCGCCAACGAAATCAGGCTGCGCCTGCGCACCGGCGGGCAGTTTCCCTACGCCCCCGCCGCGTTTCTGGGCATGCTCCGGCCGCCGATGCTGCTCACCCGCCCCGCGCTGGACAGCCTCAGCGCCCCCCTCATGCCCCGGCAGGCCACGGCCGACACGGTTGCCTACATCGCGCCCTACTACGGCGCATCGGGCTTCGAGTTCCGTGCATTCGAAGCGGCCCGGATGCTCCTGCCGCTTGCCCGCATCCGCCTGCGCACCGTGGCCTTCGCATTCGAGCCGGGCCCGGAGCTGCGGCAGCTCTGTGCGGCGCTGGGCCTGCGGGAGGTGACCGATCCCGGATCTGCCCGCTACCGCGCCATGCTCAATGCCTACCCCTACGAGCCGGTAAGCATGCCTGCGCAGCCCCGTTTCTGGCTCGACGAGCGCGGGCGCCGCACAAGCTACTACGGCGACTTTGCCGATGCCCGGGCGCCCCGGCTGCCCGGCCGGCCCGTCAACCGGCTGTTTGTGGCGCTGATGATCCTGGTGCCGGCCGCCTGCCTCTTCCTGCTCAAGGTGCTCAGCCCCGGCATGTACCACGCGCAGTGGACCATCCTCGTTTCGCCCAAGCTGTATGTGGATGCCAGCGGCGATGTCCTGACCAATTCCAGCGTGCTGCTCGTGCTGACCCTGCTGCGGGTCGCCTCCCTGGCGGCCTTTGCCGCGCTGTCGGCGTACCTCGTGCATCACGAGCAGGCCTGGCATCTGCTCGATGCCTTCAGCCGCGGCAGCGGGCTGCACCGCCTGTTTTACCAGGACTCCCCGGCGCTGAGCCTGCTGGCCAAAAGCTTTGCCGTGCTGGGGGCCGGCATGGCGCTGAAGTACCTGCTGGTGGGCTGGATCGGAGGCCTCTTCCGGATCAAGAACATGCTTGCGCGCGTGCTGGCACTTGATGTGCTGGGCTCCTATCCCATCGTGCTGATGCTGCCGCTGCTGCCGGCGCTGCTGCTGTTTGCGGGGCCCCCGCTGCGCGGCGTGCTGGCCGTTTGCTCGGCGCTTCTCATCGCCGGATTCATTATCAGGCATTTGTATGTGGTGTACATCGGCCTGGACCGCGCGCTGGGCTTTACTTTGGGTGTGAAAATTTTGTATATTTGCGCCTTCAATTTATTGCCGTATCTGATCTGGCTGTAAAGATTCCGGGGAAGCGCCCCTGAATCCGAAGTACGCGGGGAAAACCCATAACGGATCGTTCGTATGAGCCTGCAAAAGCCCGTTAAACATATTCTCATTTCCCAGCCCCCTCCTGCCGAGGTCAACTCGCCGTACCAGGCCATGGCGGACAAATGGAAGCTCAAGCTGGAGTTCCGCAAGTTTATCCAGGTCGAAGGGGTATCGCTGAACGATTTCCGGAAGCAGGGGATCAATCCGCTCGAATACACGGGCATCATCTTCACCAGCAAGGTTCCGGTGGAGCATTTCTTCCGCCTGCTGGCTGAAATGCGCGCCGAAATGCCGCCGGAGACCAAGTATTTCTGCGTCAACGAGGCCACCTCGCGCTACATGACCAAGTACATCGTCATCCGCAAGCGCAAGCTCTTCGTCGGCGAGCGGACGGTGATGGACCTGGCGCCTTTCCTCACCAAGCACAAAAAAGAGAAGTTTCTCTTTCCCTGCTCGGACGTGAACCCCGGCGAGCTGCCCGACTGGATGCGGAAAAACGGCATGGATGTGACCAACGCCATCATCCACCGCACGGTGGACAGCGATCTTTCGGATGTGAGCCTGGAGCAGTACGACATGCTCTGCTTTTTCTCGCCGGCAGGGATCAAGTCGCTTTTCAACAACTTCCCCGGGTTCCAGCAGAACCAGACCCGCATCGCGGTATTCGGCAGCAGCACTGCCCAGGAAGCGGTGCGCGCAGGCCTGCGGGTGGATGTGGAGGCGCCCAAGCCCAACCTCCCCTCGATGACCTCGGCCATCGAGCACTACCTGCAGGAAAGCGGCCAGAAGCCCGGATGAGGTCCGGGCTTTTTGGTTTATTGCTGAAATATCTTCAAATTTAGGCGCATTCCCTGTGAACCTCTCGATATGAAGCGTCTTCTTACCCTTGGTCTGACTGTATTGCTGTGCGCAAGCGCCGGTGCGCAGGTGTTCTATCAGAACACCATGTACACGTACAATCGTTTTGCCTACAATCCTGCTGCCGCCGGCCTGCCGATGCCGGGGATGAGTTCAGGCTCCAGCCTCACGCTGATGGCCCGCAACCAGTGGCTCGGGATCGACGGCGCGCCCCGCACGGCGGTGCTTTCGTTCAACACGTTTCTGGGAGAGGGCTACCGCAGCGGCCTCGGTGCCCTGGCCACGGTGGACCAGGTGGGGCCCCTGAGCAGCGTGCGGATCGAAGCTGCCTATGCATTCCGCTTCGACCTGAAATTTGCCTATCTCAGCATCGGGGTCAACGGCGGCCTGCGCAACAACGTCATCGACGGCCAGTGGATCTACAACCAGGACGGCGGCATCGATCCGGTGGTGCCCCTGGGCATCCGCAGCCAGGTCGTGCCGGCGCTCGGCGCCGGGGTCTACCTCAGCGGCGGCGGCGAGCAGCGCGACAAATACTTCGTGGGCCTTTCAGGCCAGGACCTGCTGGAGCCCTCCATCGAAAACCTGCTCCAGACCTTCGGGGTCGGAGGCACCTCGCGCATCCCGCGCAGCTTCTTCCTCATGGGCGGCTACCGCTTCGATATAGGCGCTTCCGGACGCTCCTCGCTCACTCCGATGGCCTTCCTGCGCACCGACGGCGTGCGCCCGCCCCAGGCCGATGTCAGCCTCTACTGGAACTACAAGCCCCTGGTGGTGGGAGCCAATTACCGCTTCTTCAACGACTCCTTCTCCGGCATCTTCGGCTTCCAGGTCTCCGACCGGACCTTCTTCGGCTACTCCTACGACTATACCCTCAGCGCGCTTAATGCACAGGGCGACTTGCAAACGCATGAGCTGATCCTGTCCTACACCTTCCCCGGCAATAGCAACGCTCCGGGCAAGAAGCATGACATTCTCCGGAACCCCGACGGTCTCTGAAAAGAATTCAGCACATTTTTTGCAGCAGGCGGTAGGGTATTTCTCCGCTTGTGTGTTATGAATGCTGAAGTTTTACCTTTAAGCATCCAGGTATTCTTCCTAAAATCGTAGCGTAAATACCCGGGGCGGTCCTCACTTCAGTTTTTCCGAATCAGCATTGCATGCATATACGACGTGTACCCTTCCAGACGTTTAACCGGAGACCTTTCGAATCGAAATTAAGCGCAGATATGAAGCAAGCACTTCTTTTGCTCACCGTCCTTAGCGTGGTTGCTACCGGCTGCGGCTTGTTTGGCGGCAAAACCACCGGGCACCATGGCGAGCTGACCGGCGTATCTGACAGGCCAGAGTGGGATCAGTATCAGCCGATGGGGATGGTGTATATCCCCCCGGGAAGCTTCCATATGGGTCAGAATGATCAGGATGTTCCGTATTCCCAGATTGCGCACCGGCGTCAGATCACCATCAGCGCATTCTACATGGACGAGACGGAGATCACGAACAATGAGTACCGCCAGTTCCTCTATGGCGCGTCGGATGGTGAAAGCTCTCCCGCACAGGAAAGCGGCGCGATCGATACCATCAATCCGATCTACGCAGAGATCATCGTGCCGGATACGACCGTGTGGCTGCGCGATTTCGTGTACGCCTACAACGAGCCCCTGATGGAAAACTACTTCTGGCACCCGGCTTTCGACGAGTATCCGGTGGTAGGGGTGAACTGGTACGCGGCAGCTGAGTTCTGCAAGTGGCGCACTGCCCACCTGAACAACTACCGCGGCGAGCGCGAGTTGCCGGCCATGCCGCGCTTCCGCCTGCCCACCGAAGCAGAATGGGAATACGCAGCCCGCGGCGGGTATGAGCACAAGCTCTACCCCTGGGAAGGCCCCTACCTGCGCAACTCCAAAGGCTGCTTCCTGGCCAACTTCAAGCCCGGCCGCGGCGACTACATCGCCGACAACTTCGAGTACACCGCACCGGTGGATTCGTACTTCCCCAACGACTACGGCCTCTACAACATGCCCGGCAACGTGGCCGAATGGTGCGAAGACGACTTTGAGGAAACGGGCTATGCCTACGCCCATGACCTGAACCCGCGCTACCTCGATCCGCGCTTCAAGGAAGAAGACCGCACGCCCGGCGGCGCCGAAATCCGCAAGGTCATCCGCGGCGGCTCCTGGAAAGACATCGGGTATTTCCTCTCCTGCGGCACCCGCTCCTACGAGTACGCAGATACGGCCAAGTCCTTCATCGGCTTCCGCTGCGCAGTGACCGTCATCGGCCGCTCCGGCGCCGCAGGATTCTGATCCTCAAGATTTTCTACCCGGCGGAGGGGCGGGATTCACGCCCGCTCCTTCGCCGGATCTCATCCGGCTTATCAGGCATATTTGCTTTTTTTTATCAGTTGCATCAGGCACAAGCTAACCTTTAAGGAAGTCCTAACATGGCAAAGAAAGGATTTTTGAAGTCCCGCACCGGTAAAGTGCTGATGAACTTCGTGTACGGCGCCGCTGCTGCGGTGGTGATTGTCGGCGCGTTGTTCAAGATTCTGCACTGGAACGGCGCCAACGAGATGCTGATCATCGGGATGTTTACGGAAGCCTTCGTGTTCCTCATCTCCGCATTCGATCCGCCGTCCGACGAGTACGAATGGGAGCGCGTCTATCCGCAGCTCGCCGACAAAGACTATGTCCCGGCTGAAGTGGCTGCGCCCGACATGAGCTGGACCAACGCCCTCTCCCGTCTCGACGGCAATGTCTTCGGCGAGCTCTCCGATACCCTCGCCGGGCTCAACACCAACGTGAACAAGCTCAGCTCCGTGACCGACGCCGCCGGCGCCACCAACGACTACACCGCCCGCCTCCGCGAAGCGACGGCCAAAATCGAGTCGCTCAACAGCAGCTACGGTGTCGCCGTCTCCACCATGAGCGAGTTCTCCAACGCCGCTACCGACGCCCGTGCCTACCACGAGCAGGTCCAGGCCATCACCAAAAACCTCGCCTCCCTCAACAACATCTACGAACTGGAGCTCCAGGATGCCAAAACGCACCTCAAGTCGCTCAACCAGTTCTACGGTGCCATGTCGCAGGCGATGTCCAGCATGGCCGAAGCCAGCCGCGATGCCGAGCAGTACAAGCAGGGCATGTCCGAACTGAACAAAAACCTTCAGCGCCTCAACTCCGTGTACGGCAACATCCTCTCTGCGATGGCCGGCGGCACCCGCTGAGATTTTTTCTCCTGTATCTTTTGGTCAACCAGGCATTACTGCTAACAAACGGAGGAAAAATCTATGGCATCAGGCAAATTATCTCCCCGGCAGAAGATGATCAACATGATGTATCTCGTGTTGCTCGCACTGCTGGCGATGAACGTGAGCGCGGAGATTCTGAACGCCTTCCAGATCATCAAAGGCAAGCTGAATACGTCCGCCAACACCGCGCTGCTCAATTCCAAGTCCTTCATGGACGGGATGAAGACCAAGATCGACGAGGAGGTGAAAAACCAGGGCAAAACCAGCAACGTAGGCCTCAAGGATACCCTGGACCAGATCAAGAGCAAGACGGCTGAAATCGTCGGCCTGCTCGATACGCACATCAACTACCTCACCAACGATGTGTCGGGCGTCGATCCGGAGACCGGCAAGCTCATGCGCGCCGACGAGCTGGAGAAAAACTACCAGTACTGGATGGGCAATGGTGCCGAGGAAGACATGAACGACAAGCGCGGCAACGGCAAGGCGTTCGAACTGCACCAGAAGCTGGACGAATATGTCAACTACATCATCGCCGTCCACAACAAGAACGTCAAGGACCCGTCCCAGCAGCTGAAGTTCGACCAGGAAAACCTGACCGACGACCCCGATCCCGCTACGACGATCGATCATCAGGTCAAGACCTGGGAGCGCTATATCTTCGAAGGCCCCCTGACCGCCAACCTGGCGATCCTGGAGTCGATGAAGCTGGACGTGTACGAGAAAGAGAAGAAACTGCTCGACCTGCTCAACACCCGTGTGGGTGCGGCAACCTTCAAAGTAGACCAAGTGGTGCCCGTGGATGCGCCTTTTGCGACCATCGTGCCTGCCGGCCTGCAGTTTCAGACCCGCCTCCTCGTGACGATGACCTCCGCCCAGATCAAGCCGACGTATTCGAGCGGCAGCGGCCGGGTGGAAACCCAGCCCGACGGGACGGCCATCCTGACCGTAGGTGCCAGCGGCGGCGTAATCCCCAGCGACAAGCCTGAGGGCAAGCAAAGCTACAGCGCTACGATTCAGGTGCCCAAGGCTACCGGCGGCTTCGAAACGCTCAACGTGCAGGGCCAGTTTACGGTCCGCCGCCCGGAGATCGTGGTGACCTCCGCCGCCGTGCAGGTGCTCTACCGCAACTGCGCAAATGACGTGAACATTGACGTGCCTGCTTTGGGCGACAACTACAACCCGCAGATCACGGCATCGAGCGGGGAGGTGATCACCAACCAGCAGTCGAAGAAGAAAGTACGCCTCGTGCCGACCGGCAAGACCTGCAAGGTGACGGTAAACAGCATCACCAACGGCCAGACGCTCAAAATCGGCGACCTGGACTACAAAGTGATCGAGCCGCCGAAGCCTTCCATCAACATGGCGATCAACGGCAAGACCTACAACGGTTCGCAGATGGTGCCCAAGAGCAGCCGCATCCAGCTCCGCCTGGAGCCGGATGAAGACTTCGCCGCCAACCTGCCTGCCGATGCCCGGTACAGCATCGGAGGGGTGCAGGTGCTCGCGCAGCTCTCCCTCGGGCCGCCGACCCCCATCAACTCCATCAATACAGGCGGGCAGGATGCTACCAAGCCCATCAACGTAGCGCTGGGGCAGGGGATCCGCGATGCACGCCCGGGTACCAAGGTCTATGTGAAGATTTCCGACATTGCGCGCCTCAATTTCAAAAACCAGCGCGTGGTGGACGGCCGCTTCACCGAGGTCGAGAGAACCCTCTCTTTGGTAGTAGAATAAGTTATGACCCGTATGCACAAACACGCTTTGGCAGCAACCGCCTGTCTGTTCCTGACGGTTCAGGCTATGGCTCAGTTCCCTCCCCGGCCTGACGATCATTTCTGGCGCCGCAAGGTGGTCAACCGGATCGATCTGAATGAAAAGATCAATGCTCCCTTGGTGAAGCGCGAAAACAAGTTCTACACCGAAGGACAGTATGCCGAAAAGGAAGGACTGGTCATGTGCCTGTTCAACGGCCTCAAAGCCGGCAAGTACGTCGCCTACCACCCGGATTCGCTCTCCAAAACCCTCAACTACGACGATGTGCTCAAGCGCATCCGCGAGATCGAGGGCAGCCTCTCCGGCTCCGGCGAGGATTTTGACGACGAGCTGGCCGGCGACGGCGCTGCGGAAGGCTTCTCTTCGTTTGAGGGAGGCGCCGGCGACGACGGCTGGGGCGACCCGATCGGAGAAGATGCCGCCCTGTCGCCTGCCGATGACCTGTCGGCCTCCGTTGCCCCCTCCGCAGGGTCGGGGTATTCCGGCGACTTCGATCCGACGCCCTACGAAAATGTGCTCCACTTTGTGGAAGACCGCATCTTCGACAAGACCCGTTCGGATATGGTCTACGACATTCAGTTCGTCGAGATCATCTGGACAGATCCGGGCGAGACGCTGCCTGAGAAGCCTTTGTGCACCTTCCGCTATAAGGATGTGATGGAAACGCTCGAAAATACGCAGTGGAAAAACCGCTTCAACGACGCGGAATACAAAAACTTCCGTGAAATCTTTGAATTCCGGATGTTCCACAGCTATATCATCAATGTCTCCGGCGAAGGCCTCCGCACGCTCGACGAAGCGGAAGACCGCCGCCAGAAGCTGATCGAATACGAGCATCACCTGTGGAATTATTGATCCGCAGGCGTTTCCAGACGATTTGCATGCCGCCGGGCCCTGTGCCCGGCGGTTCTGTTTCAGCTCCCTGGCTGCCGCTCGCCCAGCCACCACGACGGACGGAACGGCTTGCGCTTGAGCCCGAAACGGTCCGCCGCCTGGCCGATGTGCGCGGCTGCCTCCTCCACCGAATCGGTGATGAGCAGCAGATGCAGGTCGTCCGGATCGATCGTGCCGGCCTCGGCCATCAGGCGCATCTGTGCGATGAGCGGCTCCCAGTATCCGCTGCCGAAGAGCACCAGCGGGAAATCGTGGATCTTGCCGGTCTGGATCAGCGTCAGGGTCTCGAAGAGCTCATCGAGGGTTCCGAAGCCGCCCGGCATGACGACGAAAGCATAGGAGTATTTGAGCAGCAGGACTTTGCGCACAAAGAAGTGCTCAAAGGTCACCTCGATGTCCACATAGGGGTTGCTGGCCTGCTCGTGGGGCAGAACGATATTGCAGCCTACGGAAAGGCCGCCTGCCTCGCGCGCGCCCCGGTTGGCTGCTTCCATGATGCCGGGTCCGCCGCCGGTCATGATGGTGAACCCCTGCAGGGAGAGCTGGCGGGCCAGCTCGCGGGCCTGCTCATAGGCAGGGTGATCGGCTTTGAAGCGGGCAGATCCGAATACGGTCACGCAGGGGCCGATGAAATGCAGCTTGCGGAAGCCCCGGATAAACTGCCGGGCGACCCGCAGCACATAGCCCAGCTCTACCCCGCGCCGGGCAGGGCCTTCGAGAAAGTAGCGTTCGGACCCGTTCGGGTTGCCGGAAGAAGTGGCCATACGTCTGGTGTTCAGATTCCGGTCTCTACGGCGGAGCGGCTTCCCTGGTTCGGGCGGAAGTTCTACCTTTGCACCATGACGCTGAATATCCGCCAGTTTACCTTCAACCTGTATCAGGAAAACACGTACGTGATTTCCGCGCCGGACGGCACGGCGGCCGTTATCGACCCCGGCTGCTACACTGCGCAGGAACAGCAGCAGCTGAGCGCCTACATCGCCCAGGCGGGGCTGCAGGTCCGCTACCTCCTCAATACGCACGGCCATATCGACCACATGCTGGGCAACCGCTACGTGGCGGGCCGCTATGGGGTTCCGCTGCTGTGCCATGCGCTGGCGCAGCAGGAGCTGGAAGAAGCCCTGGCCTGGGGGCGGATGATGGGGATGGAGGCGGAGCCCTCGCCGGCGCCGGGCCGGCTGCTGGAGGCCGGCGATACCCTCGATCTGGGCGGGATCGTGCTGGAGGTGCTATACACGCCCGGGCATTCTGCCGGGTCGATCAGCTTGCTGCATAGGGCAGGCGCGGTGCTGTTTTCCGGCGATGTGCTGTTTCAGGGCAGCATCGGGCGCACGGACCTGCCGGGCGGCTCCTACCGGGTGCTCATGCGCACCCTCATCGATCAGCTGATGCCGCTGGATGACAGCGTGCGGGTGTACAGCGGCCACGGCCCGGCTACCACCATCGGCACCGAGCGCCGGAGCAACCCGTACGTGTTGGATTTTCTGCGGCAAAGCTGAATTTCGGAGATCAAATCCGGTTGTGTTCGTCCGGAAAAATAATAGCCGGCGTATGCGCACGGGCTTCTTCGGGCGTCATGAGCGCATAGGTGATGACGATCAGGATGTCGCCTACCTGGGCTTTGCGTGCAGCAGGCCCGTTGAGGCAGATCATGCCTGAACCGCGTTCTCCGGCAATGGTGTACGTTTCAAGGCGCTCGCCGTTGTTGACGTTGACCACCTGGACCTGTTCTCCGGGCAGAATTCCGGCTGCGTCCAGCAGATCGGCATCGATGGTGATGCTGCCGACGTAGTTGAGCTCGGCCTGGGTGACTTTGACCCGGTGAATCTTGGACTTGAAGATATGCAACAACATGCCGTGGGGATGAGCGTAAGGGCGCGGAATTGCGATGCAAATGTACGCGAATCCTCCGGGATTGTTGCAGCCCCCTGCTGCGGCTCATGCAGCGGCATCTGACCGTTGGCGCAGCCAGACCGCTGCGCCGTCAGGAAGATGTAACAGAATGATCCATTCTGATGCGCATTACGCCAGAATAAAGCGCAATATAGGGCTGAAAATGTTGCAAAGGCGTAATGGCGAACCAAGCAGGAGCGGGAGTACCCGGCAGCATCTGGCTGCTGCTGATCACAATGGTGCTGTGCGTGCCGCGGGCTGCGGCGCAGCCCGTACACGAGGGGCCGCCTGGTGCCGGATACTGGGAGCATCAGATGCGGATTGCGGACTCGGCCCGGCTTACGGACCGCACCGGCACCCTGGCCTTGCTCGACAGCATCATCCGGCATACGGAAGGGGTGTATCCGCTGGTCTGCCAGAAGGCGCGGCTGCTCGATACTTATATGCGGGGCATGCGCGCCCCCTCCGACTCGGTGCTCCGGCGGCTCGAAGGCCTGCGCGGGGAGATGATGGCCCAATGGCAGCAGACTGATCTGGTGCAGCTCCGGCTGCGGGAGGAAGTCATACGCGTGCTGAGCGGCCACGAGCTGGACACGGCGGTGCTGCAGGGGCTGCTGGATGCCTGCCGGGCCTTGCCGGAAGAGCCCGGCACCCGCGTCGAGCGTCTGCACTGGCAGGCGCTCGACCTGATGCGCAACTGGCACATGACGCGCGAGCAATGGGTACAGGCGCTTCCCTACCTCTATGCGCAGCTGAATCTGCCTGCAAAGCATCCCGCCATGCAGCAGGCCCGCTACCTGACGCTGTACGAAACCGGCTGGGTGCTCTACCACCTCAAGCGTCATCAGGATGCCTTCAGCCTGTTCAGCAGCACCATCGACGCCGCCTGCAGCAGCCGGCATCCGGCTGCTGCGGACTACCTGGCCCGGAGCACCCATTTCCTGGGCCTGATCCGCCTGGCGCAGGGCGACAGCCTGTCGTGGCGGGCCAGCACCGAGGAATCGCTGGTGCTGTTCGAGGGCGTATCGGAAGAAAGCCGCATCTTGCCCATGCTCGATCTGATCGAATACTTCGACCGCCGCGGCGATGCGGAGCAGGCCCGGCGCTACATGGAGGAGGTGGAATCCTATTTCCTCCTGCATCCTGAAGCCGGATCGTACTTCCGAGCCAGCTACTACCGGGTCAAGGCCCTGATGGCAGCATCCAAAGGCCGGTATCAGGAGGCATACCGCCTGGGCCGCCAGGCCTACGAGCTGGACAGTACCCTGGAGGCACGGGTATATCTGCTGTCCGAGATTGCCGGGTACGCCGCCCGCATCGGGGATTACAAGGCCGCCTATGCATGGATGCGCGAGCGGGAGGAGCGGAACGAGCAGGCCATGGGCATGGGGCAGGTAGCCGAGGTGGAGTATATCCGGAAGCAGATGGAGCAGGAGCGCCAGGATGCATCGGCCCGGCTGGAGCGCCAGGCCAACGCCCTGCAGGCGCAGCAGATTCTGCTCCAGCGGCGGGGGCTGTACGGCACTGCAGCAGGGCTTGCGCTGGCCCTGCTTCTGATTCTGTACCTGCTGGTGCTCAGGCGCAAGCTCCTCTCCGCCAATCAGCTGCTGCGCCGGCAGCAGGCCGAGCTGGCGGCGGCGCGCGACCAGGCGGAAAGCGCCTCGCGGGCAAAGGCGGATTTCCTTTCGGTCATGAGCCACGAGATCCGCACCCCCATGAACGGCGTCGTCGGCATGGCCGAGCTGCTGGCCGCTTCGCGGCTGGACGACGAGCAGCGGGGCTATGTGCAGACCATCAGCACCAGCGCAGACAGCCTGATGGTCATCATCAACGACATCCTCGATTTTTCCAAAATCGAATCCGGCAAAATGAGCATCGAGCAGGTGCCGTTCAGCCTGCGCGACTGCATAGAGGAAATTGCGGACCTGTTTTCGGTGCGTGCACTGAAAAAAGGGCTGGATCTGGTGCTCATCGCAGATCCGGCGCTGCCTGCCGCGATGCTGGGCGACGCAGTCCGTGTCAAGCAGGTGCTGGGCAACCTCGTGAGCAATGCAGTCAAGTTTACGGAATCCGGGAGTGTGCTCATCCGGGCGTTTCCGCTGCCGCCGCAGCCGGGCCAGCCTCCGGAGGAGATCGTGGCGGCGGTGGAGGTGCAGGATACCGGAATCGGCATTCCGCCGGAGCAGCAGCATCTGCTGTTTCAGGCATTTTCGCAGGCCGATTCTTCCACAACCCGCAAATACGGCGGCACAGGACTGGGGCTGGCCATTTCGGCCAAGCTGGCCGGGCTGATGGGCGGCCGGGTTTCGCTCAGCAGCACACCGGGCCAGGGCTCCACCTTTACCTTTACGTTCCGGACGCGGAAGCATGCCGGCGCCGGCCCGGCAGAGCCTGAGATTCCGGCACTGCTCCGGGGCAAGCGGGTGCTGATTGTGGACGACAACGAGGTCAACCGCCGGATTCTGGCGCAGCAGCTGCATACCTGGGGGCTGCATCCGGCTACCTGCGGATCGGCGGCGGAGGCCATGACCTACCTGGCGGTGCATCCCGAGGTGGATCTGATCCTGACCGACTGGCATATGCCGGTGCAGGACGGGGCCGAACTGGCGCGGCAGGTCCGGAGCCGCTACGGGGCCCGCTATCCGATGGTGCTGCTGAGTTCGGGCGTAAGCCGCCAGGCCCCGGCGCTGTACTTCGATGCGGTGCTGAGCAAGCCGGTCAAGCCCCTGCGGCTGATCCATGCCATGCAGTCTGCGCTCGGCGGCCCGGAGCAGCCGCAGATTCAGGCCCCTGCCATGCCAGAACCCCACGAGCGGATCGCAGATGCCTTCCCGATGCGGATTCTGCTGGCCGAAGACCACGCGGTCAACCAGCGGCTGGTGCTTAAAATGCTCTCCAAGCTCGGATACGAGGCGGATCTGGCCGAAAACGGGCGCATTGCGCTGGAAAAGGCGCTGAGTACCCGCTACGACCTCATTCTCATGGACATCCAGATGCCGGAGATGGACGGGATGACGGTGACGCGCCGCCTGCGGGAGCTGCTGCCCGAGCGGGATCAGGTCACCATCATTGCCATGACGGCCAATGCGATGCGCGAGGATATGGAAGCCTGCCGCGCAGCCGGGATGGATGCGCATTTGGGGAAGCCCTTCAAGATTCAGGATCTCAAGGCGCTGCTGCTCGAGCACGGGCTGCGCATGTACCGGCAGCGGGAGCATATCGGCGAAAAGCAGCAGCTGTCTCCGGGTGCGCACTGAGCGCGGGGCTCAGAAAAGCTGCAGATTGTCGATGAGGCGGGTCTTGCCGAGCCAGGCTGCGATGAAGGCCACCGGTTTGCCCTCCGGCGCGAGGGAATCGAGGTCTTCGAGGGTTTCGCCGTGCAGAATCTCGAAATAATCGAGCTGTACGAGGGGAAAGGCGGCCAGGGCATCCTGCGCAAAGGCTTTGGCGGCGGCTGTGCCGGGGAATGACCCGAGACGCTCGCGGATTTCGCGCAGGGTGTGCGAAAGGGCCACGGCCTGCCGGCGCTCTTCGGGCGCGAGGTACACATTGCGGGAGCTCATGGCCAGGCCGTCGGGCTCGCGGACGATGGGGCAGGGGACCACATCGAGGGGGAAATGCAGCTCGCGGACCAGGCGGCGGATAATCAGGCACTGCTGGTAGTCCTTCAGGCCGAAATAGGCGCGGGACGGGCGTACGAGGTGGAAGAGAATCGAAACCACCTGCACCACCCCGTTCATATGGCCGGGGCGGCTGGCGCCGCAGAGCTTGCGGTCGAGGCTGCGGATCTGGAAGGTAAACTCGGCAGGCGGCTCCGGGTAGATGCTTGCAACTTCCGGGGCGAATACTGCGTCTACTCCCAGCGGCGCGAGCTTGGCCAGGTCGGCTTCCAGGGTGCGCGGGTAGCGGGAAAAATCTTCGGAAGGCCCGAACTGGGTCGGATTGACGAAGATGGTGACGATGGAGACATCGTTTTCCTGCACAGCGCGCGCAGCCAGGGAAAGATGGCCTTCATGCAGGGCGCCCATGGTAGGCACCAGGCCGATGCGGGCTTCGGGCGGGCAGCTGTTTCGGAACTGTCTGAGCGAGTCGATGTCGGTGATCAGCAGCATGTTAGGAGGATTCCGGTATGAAAAAAGGCGGCGAATATAATGAAGCAAATTGGGAATGCAAATTATATTGCGTAATTTTGTACGGACTCCGGATGCGTCAGCAGGACCGGGGGGAATTGGTAGATGAACCTCCCTAATTCGTGCCCGATATGGATAAAAAGCTGAGAATTCTATACGTTACTTCCGAAATCGATCCATTTCTCAAGCTTACCTCCGCCGCAGATCTTATCCGGTTCCTTCCGCAGCGCCTTCAGGAGAAAGGCCATGACATCCGGATCTTCATGCCGAAGTTCGGGGTTATCAATGAGCGGCGCAACCGGCTTCACGAAGTAGTACGGCTTTCCGGGATCAATATCCGGGTTGCAGGCGAGGAAAAGCCGCTTACCATCAAGGTCGCGTCGATTCCCAATGCCAAACTTCAGGTCTATTTTCTGGACAATGAAGACTACTTCAAGCGAAAATCGGTCCTGACCGACCCGAACAGCGATACGTTCCACCTGGACAACGATGAGCGGGCGATCTTCTTCTGCAAAGGGGTCATCGAGACCGTCCGAAAGCTCGGCTGGCCCCCGGACATTATTCACTGCCATGACTGGATGAGTGCCTTTATTCCCCTATATTTGCGCACCCAGTACAAAGGCGACCCGATGTTCAAGCGCACCAAAACAGTGTTTACGGTGTACAACAACGGGTTCGACTGCGAACTGGCTTCCAACTTCCTCGACAAGGTCAAATCCGACGGGATCGCAGACGAAAAGCTGCACAGCTTCGCAGGCAACAACTACGTCGGGGTCGTACGGGGCGGAATTGCGCTTTCGGATGCGGTGACCAAAGGCCATCCGCGGGTGGATGAAAAGCTGGAATCCTATCTGCAGCAGGTTCATTCTCAGAATCTCTACTTCGATGCAGCCGACAAAGATGAATATGTGGAAGGCTATCACCGGCTTTATGCCGAGATTTCAAACTGATCTCCGTTCTTCGCCGACATCATTCCGAGGGCTGCCTGCAAGCATGCTGCTGGCAGCCCTGCTGTTTTCCGCCGCTTGCGAGGATACCCTCGGCGGCATCGGCGAGGAGGTGCTGCCCGGCGACGAGCTGATTGAATTCCGCTCCGGCGATTCGCTTCAGCTTCGCCTCACGAGTGTCCGGGTGGACAGCAGCATCACCTTCCGGACCTCGGTGCAGCTCTTCGGCAATTATATCGATCCCCAGATGGGGCGCATCAGCGCCACGACGTATACGTCCTTTTTCCCGCGTTCGGGCCTGAGCTTCGGCAAGGCCGGCAACCTGATCTTCGATTCGCTGGTGCTTCAGCTCGATATCGACGGCGCGTACGGACGCCCCGCGACTGTGCAGACCCTTCACGTCCGCGAGCTGGCCGATCTCATTCCCCGGGATGACAGCCTCTGGTCCACCGCCATCATGCCGCTGCTGCCCGATGAGCTCTGCCCCGGCTGCAGCATAGACCTCGGTGCCCGCCTCGGCACCGGCACCGTGCGCGTGCGCCTCGATGACGGGCTGGGCCGCAGGCTGCTCTTCGCAGATTCCGCAGTCCTGGCCGACCGCACGCGTTTCGACGACTATTTCTCCGGCCTGGCCCTCTATACCGATCCGGTCAGCTACCTCTCCCGCGAGCCCGGCGCCATCTTTTCGCTTGCCGGCACCAGCACCACCACCCGCCTGCTGCTCTACTACCGCAAGCGCGACACCGATACCTCAACCTTCAGAACCCGGACCGAGCCCTTTGTCATCGCAAATTCCTCTTCCCGCTTTCACCGCCTCGTACGCTCCGATACAGACGGCAAGCTGGTCGGCGAAGAGCTGATCAAGCCCAGCACCCGCGAAGTGTACGAATTTCTGCAGGCCGGCCTGCAGGTCCGCATGTTTGTCGAGGTTCCCAACCTCGCCAGCCTGGGCCGTGTAGCCATCAGCCGGGCCGAACTGGTGCTGCGCGTCGATCAGGATCAGCTCGGCAGCGACAACCGCTATACCCCCCCCTCCGCCCTCGTGGCGGTAAAAGCCGATGACCAGGGCGAAGTGCTCGTGACAGATGGCGCGCTGACCGCCATCGATTCCCGGACCAGCCAGATCGCCTACGATGCGACCCGGAGAACGTACACCATTTCGCTGACCAACTACTTCCAGCGCATCCTCAACGGGGATGAGCCCAATACCGGGTTCTACCTCATCCCTCTGGGAACCGGCACCACCGTCAACCGGGCTGTGATCGGCGGAATCGATCACCCGAAATACGCCCCGAAGTTTATCGTGACCTATTCGACCTTGCCCCGCTAGGTGTAGCGTTTGATTCCTTTTTGCATTGGTTCTGTGCAGGAAAGATGATTACTTACTCGCCGACCTGTCATCCCTTCTTTATCCCTTACCAAATCTTTGTTCAGTTATGTGCGGCATTGTTGGCTATATCGGTCACCGCGAAGCGTACCCGATACTGATTGAAGGATTAAAACGCCTGGAATACAGGGGGTACGACTCCGCAGGCGTGGCACTGATGGACAGCGGCATTCATCTGCATAAAAAGCAGGGGAAGGTAGCCGAACTGGAGAAACTGGTGGGCGAGACCTATTCCCGCACCTCCATAGGCATGGGACACACCCGCTGGGCTACGCACGGGGAACCGAGCGACGTCAATGCGCACCCGCATCTGTCGGGTTCGGGAAATTTTGCCCTGATCCACAACGGGATCATCGAAAACTACAGCGCGCTGAAAGCCAAGCTGATTTCCAACGGATACACCTTCCGGAGCGAAACGGATACCGAAATCCTGGTGCAGCTGATCGAAATGATCTACGAGCAGGAGCAGGTGGCGCCGGAAGAAGCCGTGCGGCTTGCACTCTGCGAGGTGGTGGGCGCCTACGGCATTGTGGTCATGTGCAAAGACCTGCCGGACCAGCTCATCCTGGCCCGCCGGAGCAGCCCCATCGTCATTGGCGTCGGCGACGACGAATACATCATCGCTTCGGATGCGACGCCCATCGTGGCCTATACCAAGGAGGTCATCTACCTCGACGACGACGAGATGGCGATCCTCGGCCGGGACGGCTACACCATCAAGACCATCCAGAACGTGCTCCGCACCCCCTATCTCCAGACCATCGAAATGGAGCTGGAGGAACTGGAAAAGGGCGGATACGATTATTTCATGCTCAAGGAGATCATGGAGCAGCCCCGCTCCATTGCCGACAGCATGCGGGGCCGCATCACGCCCGGCGAGCATCAGGTTTGGGTGGGCGGCCTGGTGGATGTGCATGACCGGCTCCGGGCGGCCAAACGGGTCGTCTTCGTCGCCTGCGGCACCAGCTGGCATGCCGGGCTGGTGGCCGAATACCTCTTCGAAGAATTTGCGCGGGTGCCGGTGGAGGTCGAATATGCCTCCGAGTTCCGCTACCGCAATCCCATCATCGAGCCGGACGATGTCGTGATCGCCATCAGCCAGAGCGGCGAGACGGCCGATACCCTGGCAGCGGTCAAGATTGCCAAGGAGAAAGGCGCCCTCGTGCTGGGGGTTTGCAACGTGGTCGGCTCGTCCATCGCGCGCGAAACGCACGCGGGGGTCTATATCCACTGCGGACCGGAGATCGGGGTGGCGTCCACCAAGGCGTTTACCTCGCAGGTGACGGTGCTGTCGCTGATGGCGGTATTCATGGCCCAGCTGAAGCAGACCGTGACCCCGCGTGCGCAGGAGGCGGTCGAAGCCCTGCTGCAGATCCCGGCTCAGGTGCAGCAGATCCTGAGTGCCAACCAGCAGATCGAAGAAATTGCCCGCACCTTCAAGGATGCGACCAACTTCCTCTACCTCGGCCGGGGCTACAACTTCCCCGTGGCCCTCGAAGGTGCGCTCAAGCTCAAAGAGATCTCCTACATCCATGCCGAGGGCTATCCGGCAGCGGAAATGAAGCACGGCCCCATCGCACTGATCGATGAGCATATGCCGGTGGTCTTCATCGCCCCCCAGGACGAGACGTATGACAAGATCGTCTCCAACGTGGATCAGGTGGTGTCGCGCAAGGGCCGGGTGATCGCCATTGTCACGGAAGGCGATCAAACTATCCGGGATCTGGCGGAGTTTACCATCGAGATTCCGCATACGCACCCGTCGCTGACCCCCATCCTGACGGTGATTCCGCTGCAGCTGCTCTCCTATCACATTGCCGTGATGCGGGGCTGCGACGTGGACCAGCCGAGAAACCTGGCCAAGTCGGTGACCGTAGAATAAGCCCCATCGAGGGCCTTACCTATACAGGCTGCGTAAGCTCCGGAGGGATCTTACGCAGCTTTATGTATGTTTGCATATTGCCCAAACCTTTACCCCGAGACGTTTGAGCTATGGAAATTGCTGATACGCGCCCCCGAACCGTGCTGGTCATCGGGGCGCTGGGCCAGATCGGACAGGAGCTGACTGCCGGTCTGCGGAGCCGCTACGGCACCGGGCGGGTCATCGCCTCCGATGTGCGCCTGCCTGCCCATGCGGAAGGCCCCTTTGTGCAGCTGGATGCGCTGGATGCGGAGGGCCTCACGGAGCTGCTCCGGCAGGAGCAGGTAACGGAGGTGTACCACCTGGCGGCGATGCTGTCGGCCAAGGGGGAGCAGCATCCGCTCCAGGCCTGGGATATCAACATGCGGAGCCTGCTCATCGCGCTGGAAGCTGCCCGCGGGACGGGCGTCCGGCGGATGTTCTGGCCGAGTTCGATTGCGGCCTTCGGGCCGGGTACGCCGCACGACGGCGCGCCGCAGCACACCGTCATGGACCCTTCGACGGTGTACGGCATCAGCAAGCTGGCGGGAGAGCACTGGTGTGCCTACTACGCCGCCCGGTACGGGCTGGACGTACGCAGCCTGCGCTATCCGGGCCTGATCAGCTACAAGACGCCGCCGGGCGGCGGCACGACGGATTATGCGGTGCATATCTTCCATGCAGCCGTGACGGAGGAGACCTATACCAGTTTTCTGGGCCCGGATACCCGGCTGCCGATGATGTATATGCCGGATGCGATCCGGGCGACCATCGAGCTGATGGAGGCTCCGGCCGAGCAGGTCCGGGTACGGACCTCGTACAACCTGCAGGGCTTCAGCTTTACGCCTGCCGAGCTGGCTGCGGCGATCCAGCGGCGTCTGCCGTCGTTTACGGTGCAGTATGCGCCGGACTTCCGCGAGGCGATTGCGGCCAGCTGGCCTGCCAGCATGGACGATCAGGCTGCGCGGGAGGACTGGGGCTGGGCGCCTGCCTATACGCTCGACGCGATGGTGGACGAGATGCTGGCGCAGATCCGGCTCCAGTATCCGGCTGTGCTGCCGTCCTGATCAGGCGAGGAGGGCCAGCAGGTCGGCAGGCGTGTGCACGATTCGGGCGGGCTGGCCCTGGGCCAGCAGCTCGCCGGTATTGAACCCCCAGGTCACGCCGATGGCATCGACGCGGGCCTTGTTGGCTGCCTCGATGTCGCGGAGTTCGTCGCCGATCATGACCACTTCGGAGCGCTCCAGGCGCTCGGCGCGGAGCAGCCGGCGGATTGCGCGGGCTTTCCCCCAGAGCGAGCTGGGTGCTTTGACGAATTCGAAGACGGCGAGGTCATTGCGGTTCAGGAATGCTTCCACATTGCTGCGGGAGTTGGAGGTCAGGATGCCCATCCGGTAGCCGCGTTCGCGGAGGCTGTGCAGGGTTTCGGGCATGCCCTCGATGGGAGACACCTGGTGGAGGTGCTTGGTGAAGGCTTTCCGGGCCTGGCGGATAAACTGGGGCAGCTTGAACCACGACATCCCGGTCATGCGCATCAGTTCGGAGATGCGCTTGTCTTTGAGGTCCATCAAGGAATCGTGATCGGTCTGAGGCAGCCCGAACCCTCCGCTGAGTTCGTTGTAGATGGTGAGCGCCACAGCGGGCGTGTCGGCAATGGTGCCGTCGAAATCGAAGATCAGCAGCGACTTTTTCATACGCGCTCCATAATACACACGAAAGCCCCAGAAATCCAATTTACAGCGGGATCCGGGCAAAAAAGAACGCGGCGCCCGCCGGAATGGGCGCCGCGCAGCCGGAGACCGGGCTTATTCGACCCGGTACCAGTACTGGGTGCGGCCCAGCAGCGAGAAGCCGATGTAGCCCCGGACTTTGAGCTTGTCCCGGCTTTGCACCTCGATTTCGCATCCGTACACCGTGCCGTTCTTCGGGTCCAGGATTTCGCCGTCTTCCCAGAAGGTTTCGCTGTCCTTGACCAGCCCGGTCAGGATTTCCATGCCTACGACGCGCTGGTTGTAGCGGGGATCGTCGCGGTCGCATTCATTGCAGACCGGGTCCTGCTCCTCGTTGGGCTCGCGGAAGAGCTGGATGATCTTGCCGTAGAGCTTTCCGTTTTTTTCGTAGATCTGCACGATGGAACGCTGCTTGCCGGTTTCATCGTCGATGGTTTTCCATTTGCCTACCGGCGACTGGGCGGCGGCGGCGCTGCAGCACAGGGCCAGGAGGCAGGCGCCTGCCAGGCGGAGGCCTGCGGATCGGTTCGGATGCATGCGAGTAGTGTTGAGTGGAGATGGGAGATAAGATGTACAAGTATACGGATTGTACTGCTTTCAGCCAACGCGCTGCGGCTGCGCCGGCCGCTTCTGCCGGGCTGCGGATGACGAAAATCACTTGCATGCTGCGGAAGGAGTCCGTATCTTGGTATTGTAACAGAACAGCTCTTTGGCACACACGACACAGGAAAATATAGTCCTGCACGAGCGCACTTGTTTTTGAACCTATCGTTTCTATTCGCTTGAGATGCTGCTCGGACTACTGAGGGCGGGCCTCCACGCATACGCGTTTGCCATCGGGCATCAGGAGGATTACCAAGGCATTCCGGCAACCGCTGATCTTTTCTTCCGGGGTTTTTAAACTCCACGCGAACGTGCAGGATTTTTTATGCCCTGCTCAGCCGTGCGAGGTATTCATAGTGCGGTCCCTCGGCCAGGATGTCCATCTGCCAGCCTGCCAGCTGCGCATGACGGCGCAGGCGGGCCTGGTCGATGTAGAGCCATTCGAAGGCAGGGCCCGAGGTACTGCCGTAGACCATCCGGTAGCGTACGATTCCGTAATACGGACGGTCGCCCGGCGGGGAAAACCCCTGCTCGTGCTCATACAGATACCGGATGTCCGACGAATCGAGCAGAATCTGGCCGCCAGGCGCGAGCCACTGATGAGCAACTTGAAGAAATGCATTGAGCCCGAGCAGATTGCCGGTTACGCCGATGCCATTCATCATCAGCAGCAGGGTCTGGTATCCGCTGCCTTCGAAGTGCTGGTACGCGCCCAGGCGCACATCGGCCACGCCGCGCCGCCGCATGACCTCCACCGCGCCCGGCGAGCTGTCGAGCGCAGTGACGGATATGCCGGATTCCTGGAGGGCCAGGCTGTGCGCGCCGGCACCGGCGCCGATATCCAGCACCGGCCCCCGGCAGGCTGCCAGCGCCTGCTGTTCCCAGCCCGACATGTGGAGGTAGCTCCGGAACAGGTATGCAGCTTCCAGCTTGTCCGGCACGGTGACATCGGAGAATACCATGACGCTGGCGCCGGGGTCGCCTGCAAGGTAGGCCAGCAGCGCCTGGCCCAGCGGATCTTCCTGGGGGTTCATGGAGCCAAGATACGGCACAGCCCGGGCCTCCGCAACCTCAGATGCCCGGCTGCGGCAGCTGGCCCAGCGGCACCCATGCGCCCCGGCCGGCTTGCGCCAGGGTACGGAGCCTGGGCAGAACGGATGCCGCCTGCTGCCCGGCATAGCACACAGACAGCGGCGTATTCCGCAGCGCGCACTGCTCGGCGCTGCGCAGCAGGGAGTCGCTCAGGGCAAATCCGCCGTCGGTCACCAGCAGGATGGGGCTGAGCCGGCCTGCGGCGCGCTGCCGTTCGGCCAGCGCCTGCGCCAGCGCAAGCCCTTCGTACAGCCGCGTATCGCCCTGCACGGGAAGCTGCCGCAGCGCGTTCAGCATCCGGACGGTATCCGTCAGCATTGCCGATTCGAGCACCATGCGGGCTTCGCCCGAAAATGCCACCACCGAAATGCGGTCGCCGGGCCGGGCATTGCGGGCAAGCCCGAGCAGCGCTTCGGCTACCAGCATCTGCTTTGCTGGCTGATTCATCGAGCCGGAGGCGTCGAGGAGCAGGGTGAGGTGCATGTCCTGCGCTTCGGCACGCAGGGCGCAAAGGGCCGGAGGCGGCATGGCAGGCCTGATCCAGGGCATTTCGGCCAGGGCCGGCGGCAGGGGACTGCCTGCAGTCCGCAGGAAGGCATTGTATGCGGCGGCCAGGCCTGTGCCGAATACCGGCTGCATCTGGCTGTGCCAGAAGCAGGCCCTGCCGAACGGCTTCCAGCGCGGATCGAGCGCCTGCTCGCGCAGGGCGCGCTGCCCCAGCCCGTGCAGCGCCGAGGCGCTTGCCAGCACAGGCTCGCTGCTGCTGCGGAAGGCTGGCGCCTGCTGCGCCAGGCCGGCCTCGGTCCTGCGGATCTGCCGCTGGAGCTGGGCCATCACCTGCCGGAGCGATGCCGTGTCGGCTTGGCGGAGGGCCTGCAGGGCATCCCGCCCGGATTCGACGAGGTCCTGCAGCTCCCAGGCCAGCGCCAGGGCTGGCGTGCGGCCGGCTGCGGCATCGGCGGCTGCCCAGCGGCTGCGCATGGCTGCGCGGATGCGCAGCAGAATGGCCTGTGCGTCTTCATACGCCACAGCCAGCCGCTGGATCATGGCGAATGCGCCGGCGTCCTGCACGGCGGCAGCGGCTTCGAGCTCCAGGCCGATGCGGTGCACACGCGCAAGCACGCGCGCAAAAAACTCCAGCTCCTGGCGGAGCGGGTCGCCGGCCGGGAGGCCGGCGAGAGGCGGCTCCTGCGGCATCCATCCATGCAGGGAAAAAGCAGCGGATTCGGCGGCTGCCGGCTTGCCGAGCATCGCGGCATTCAGCCGGAGGGCCTCCTGCTGGAGCGCGCCCAGCGCAGCGATCTGGGTATTGAGATAGGCGGCCTGGAAGGCCCAATCCGGGGCGGCCTGCGCGGAAGCCCTCAGGCAGGCGGCCAGCATCACAAGGGTCAGAGAGATTCGCCTCATACGCCCGGGAGTTAGTTGTGAGCAATTGCACAAATTTCAATTTTTCGGATAAGTCGTTGTACGTAATTTACGTATCATTGTAACGCATGTAAGCTGTGCGGCATTTCTGCGGAATCCTGGCGGCGGAGGCCGGCGCTGTTGATTTCGGGGGGAAAGTGTACTTTTGTGCGATGAAGCAGCATCAGGCATCCGTACTGATCGTATCCGCGCCCAGCGGATCGGGGAAGACCACGCTCACCAGGGCTTTGCAGGAGCGTTTCGACTGTTTTGCCTTTTCCGTCTCGGCCACCACGCGCCCGCCGCGCCCGCATGAGCAGCACGGGGTGCATTATTTTTTTCTGAATGCGGAGGAGTTTGTGCGGTACCGGGAGGAAGGGCGGTTTCTGGAGTGGGAGGAAGTGTATCCGGGGCGTCTGTACGGGACGCTGCGCAGCGAGGTGGAGCGGATGCTGGCAGCGGGGCAGGTGCCGATGTTTGACGTGGATGTAAAAGGCGGGCTCAGGCTGAAAGAAACCTTCGGTGCAGGAGCGCTGGCGGTGTTTATCCGTCCGCCGAGCCTGGATGCCTTACGTGAGCGGCTGCTCCGGCGCGCATCGGACAGCCCGGAGGACATCGAGCGGCGGCTGGCCAAGGCTTCCGAGGAAATGGCGTACGAGGGCCAATTCGACCATGTGATTGTGAATGACGTCCTGCCGGAGGCGATCGAAGCGCTGTGCGCGCTCGTCTCGGCGCATCTGGGAGTTCAGCCGGTGAAATCGCTATGAATGTAGGCCTCTTTTTCGGCTCCTTCAATCCGGTGCATACGGGCCACCTGATCCTGGCCCAGACTGCGCTGAACGAGACCCCGCTGGACTACGTCTGGTTTGTCGTTTCACCCCAGAATCCCTTCAAGGAAAAGCGGAGCCTCCTGCCCGAATACGACCGGCTGCGGATGGTGGAGCTGGCCATCGGCGATCATGCCCGCATGCAGGCATCGAACGTGGAGTTTTCCCTGCCGCAGCCCTCGTACACCATCGATACGCTCACACACCTGCGCGACCGATACCGGAGCTACGACTTCGCCCTGATCATGGGCCAGGACAATCTGCAGTACTTTCCGAAGTGGAAGAAGCATCAGACCATTCTGGATCACTACCACCTGTATGTATATCCGCGCAGCGGCGCGGCGCCCAGCGAGCTGGACCGTCATCCCGCCGTGACGGTGTTCGACGCCCCGCTGCTCGATTTGTCTGCCACCTATCTCCGCCAGGCGGTGCAGGCCGGCAAATCGATCCGCTACATGGTGCCGGAAGCTGTATATGACTACATCACCCGTGCAGGGCTGTTCCGCAGCCCGGCCTCGCCCCCTTCTTCCGGCCTATGAAACAGCATGTGCCCAATGCCCTTACGGCTGCCAACCTGTTTTTTGGCCTGCTGTCGGTCCGGGCGGTCTTTCTGGGAAGGCAGGAGGAAACGGCGCTCTGGATGTCGCTCTCGGTGCTGATGGATTTTCTGGACGGCGGGGTCGCCCGCCTGCTGCGGGTACATTCTTCCCTGGGCAAGCAGCTGGATTCGCTCTCGGACGTGGTATCCTTCGGGGTGGTGCCGGGGCTGATCCTGGCCCGGATGATCGATACTTCGCTGGGGAGCACGCTGTTTGCCTCCGGCACCGGGGGCGGATTTCCGTATTATCTGGCCGGCTTGCTGGTGCCGGTCTTTTCGGCGCTGCGCCTGGCGCGCTTCAACGTGGATGACCGCCAGCAGCAGGTATTTTACGGCGTGCCGACCCCGGCCAATGCGGCGGTGGTGCTTTCGCTCTGGTTCTGGGCTGAAACACCGGATGCCTGGATCGCGCGCTGGCTGCAGGAGCCGGTGCTGCTGATCCTGCTGAGCCTGCTCGCCTGCGGGTGGCTGGTGGCGAATGTCCGGCTGATCGCCCTGAAATTCACCCGCTACGGCTGGTCCGGCAACGAGTACCGCTACCTGTTTATGGCCGGAACGGCCCTGCTGCTGGGCTGGCTGGGCATCCGGGGGGTGCTGCCGGCCTTCGGCTGGTACCTGGCGCTGTCGGCAGCGGAAAATCTGGCCTCCGCACGGACAGAGGCTGCGCAGAAGCGGGATATTTGATAACTTGCGCCCGTCTCACGATAATCGACGCACACGGTGAAGTTCAAAGCCGCCATTCATATCATGCCCCGCAAGGAGATCCTGGACCCGCAGGGCAAGGCCACCCAGCTTGGGCTGCACAACCTGGGCTTCGCCCAGATGGACCAGGTCCGGATCGGCAAGCGGATCGAGATGGAGGTGGAGGCTGCGGATGAGGCTGCGGCGCGGGAATCCGTGGAGGCGGCATGCCGCAAGCTCCTGGCCAATACCATCACGGAGCAGTTTCAGTTCGAGCTGCATCCCGCTGCCTGAGGGTCAGCCGATCAGTTCGAGCTGGTGCATTTCCCAGGGGTGCGGCAGATCCAGCTGTGCCCAGGCCTGCGGCAGCGTTTCCGGGCCGCAGGCTGCCGGGATGCGGTCGAAAAACAGTCCGGTCATGTGCCCGCCCTGCTGGCGGATGAACCGGGTGACAGGCTGCCGGAGTGCCGGGTCCAACGGCAGGCCGGTCAGGGCAATGGGCTTCCGTGCCTGCCCGTACACCGAAATAAAGTGGTAAAGCTGGCGGTACTGCTGCTGCATATCGTGCGTGCTGCCTGCTGCCAGGGGCAACTGCGCGCAGTCATAGGGCGTATATCCGGGATAGAACTCCGCTGTCCAGTCGGCCTGGCCTGCCTCCGGCAGGCCCAGGGTGAGCACGCAGCGGAAGTGCGGGGGGTCGGGGCGCGGCGCTTCGCGCTGCAGCAGCTTGACCAGCAGCCGGATATCGTGGTGGCTCAGGGCGTGCCAGAGGGCATTCTGGCGGCTGAAGGAGGCCTGGCGGAAGGCCGTCTGGAGGTCTGCATAGCTTCCCAGCTCGTAGGCGATGCGGGGAACCAGGTCCTCATTGAAGCGGCGGATGAGATCGAGGACGGCATCCTGCTGCTCGCAGATCCGGCCGGCAAGGTCAAAGCCGGCAAATATGCCCAGCAGGCGCAGGTCGGTCTGGGTGGCCAGCCGCAGGTACGCGTCGTAGGGGGTGCTGCGGAGGCCCCATTGCAGGGGAATGTGGTGCCATTTGACCAGCTCCAGCACCTGCTGCCGGGCGGCGGCATCCAGCGGGCTCTGGCGCAGGAGCAGCTCCCGCGCGATGGGCAGGCCGGCCAGCTCGTGGCCCTGCGCGGTCCAGCGTCCATGCTCCCAGCGGGTGACGGCAGGCTTGCCTGCGTCGTGCAGCAGCACCGCCCAGTACAGGATATCGCGCTCGCGCGGGCTGAGGTCCAGCGCCGGTGCCTGCTGCTCGAACTGCTGCATGACCAGCAGCACATGGTTGTACACATTGCCCTCCGCGTGGTAGCGGGGGTTCTGGGGCGTCTCCTGAAGTTGTGCAATCAGGGCAGGAGGCAGGGGCAGCGTCAGCGGATGGTCGGTCACCGTGCGGGATCAGCTATGCCTGATTAACGGCGGAAGGCCGTTCAGGGTTTGCCGCCGCTGCCGGAAGGGGCAGGTTTGGGTGCCGAAGTGCCGGGTTTGGCGGGGGGGGCGGGTTTGGCAGGGGTGCCGGGGGCGGGTTTGGGCGCGGGAAGCGGCGATTCGCCGTCGGCGGGTTCCGTTTCGCCGGGCTTGTATTTGGCCAGGATGTCTTCTTCCAGCTCTTTCTCCAGGTCCAGCTCTTCGTCGAGGTCGAGTTCGCTTTCCCAGGCTTCCCGTTCGCCCGGATCCCACTCGAATTCCTTGTCGAACTTCGGGTCAGGGAGCGATTCGAGGCTGTCGGCAAAGGACAGTTCCTCTTCCGTCGGCAGCCAGAATTCGCCGGAATAGGACTCGTCGAGCACCAGCTTGAAGGCGACCCGGCGGTTTTTGCGCTTGTTTTCCTCCGTATCGTTGGGCACGAGGGGCATCTCTTCGCCGTAGCCGATGGCGGTGAAGCGGTCGCCTTTGAACTCGCCTTTCTGCTTGAGGTAGCTGGCGATGGCATTCGCACGGGCCTGGGAGAGGGATTTGTTGTTTTCGGCGCTGCCGTCGGAGTCGGTATGGCCTTCCACCACCAGTTTGAACTGCGGATAGGCCTTCATGAAGCGGACGATATAGTCGAGCTTCGGCTTGAGGGTGGCGCTGAGCTTGGCGCTGTTGGATTTGAACTCCAGTGATTCGAAAACCAGCGGCTTGCGCTGCTCGAAGCTTTCGACGAAGACATTGAAGGTGGTATCCCCTTTGAGAATCAGGTCGTTCTGGATGGTGAGGAAATTGTTGCCGAGCACGGTGATGCGGTAGCGGCGGTCGTTGATAAGGTCGAACTCGAAATAGCCGGTTTCGGAGATGCTTTTGGGGGCAATTTCGACGCCTTCTTCGAGATCGACGACCAGGATGGTGCCTTGGAGCACATGCCCGGTGATCGAGTCGCGGAGGGTTCCGCGCAGCTTGGCGATGGCATCCGGGCGGGCCTCCATGGGCATGGGAAAGGAGAAGAGGTCGAAATTCTGGCGGATGTGGTCCTTTTCGGGGTCGCGGGAATTGGCGTAGAAAATGGTGGTGCCCTTGCCGCTGATGGCGAAGTAGTACTGATTGCCGGGTGTGTTGACGAGGGGGCCTACATTGCGGGGGCGGCCCCAGCGGTCGCCGAGCCAGTTGACCTTGAAGATATCGTAGCCGCCGAAGTTGGTCAGGTGGCCGGTGGAGCTGAAGTAGAGGGTCTGGTTGATCTTGAGGAAAAACGGCGTCACCTCCGACTGGGGGGTATTGACCATCGGGCCCATGTTGCGGGCCGGCGACCAGCGGCCGGATTCATCGAGCACGCTGTAGTAGATATCGGTATCGCCGAAGCCGTCTTTGCGGTTGGAGGTGAAAAAGAGCGTTTTGCCGTCGGAGGATAGGTTGGGCTGCGAATCCCAGTATTCGGTGTTGATCGCCCGCCCGAGGTTCTGGATATGGCTCCAGCCGCCGGTGGCGGGGTTGTACTGGGCAGTGTAGATATCGCAGTCGCCATAGCCGCGCGTATCCTGGCAGCGGGTAAAGTACAGGGTTTTGCCGTCGGGCGAGAGGCAGGCGGAGCCTTCGTTGAAGCGGCTGTTGACGGAGTCGGAGAAGCGGCGGGCGTAGCGCCATTCCCCGGTGACGAAGTCGATTTCCGTGTAGTACAGATCTTCATTGGGCCGGCTGAAGGGATCCACGTAGTCGGCGGCGCGGATGCCGGAGGTATCCCGGCGGGAGGTGAAGATCAGCACGCTGTCGCTCGGATGCACGAAGGGCGCGTAGTCGGCATCGTCGGAATTGATTTTCGTGCCCATGCTGAGCAGCACGCTCTGGGGCTTCAGCGTATCGATGCTCCGGCGCAGCTCCAGCAGCTCGTAGTACTGCTCGATGGGCAGCCATTCGGAGCGGGTGGGCGCGCGCAGAGAGTCGATGTAGCGCATCTGCACCGAGTCGAAGGTGTAGCGGTGGGTCTGGGCCAGCTCGAAGAAAAACAGCGCGCGGGCCGTATCGCCCTGGTGCTCGCGGACGCCGCCCAGCATCCAGAGCAGGGCGTTCTGGTCGCGGAAGTTGCGGATGCCGAACTGCTGCACATAGCCTGTCAGCAGCGGGTCCAGCTCGCGCAGCGCCCGGTCGAAGCCGGCGTCGCCCGGCCCGCGGAGGTTCATCTCGCGGTTCAGGGCGAAGATCTGGTCGAGGGTTTTTTTGTCGGAATAGAGCGGAAGGACGTTGACGTTGGGGAAGGGAATGGTGAGTTCTGCCTCCCGGCGCAGGGCTTCCTCATCGGTCTGCAGCAGGACCGACTGCTCTTTCAGGATCTGGCGGGCTGCGAAGGCCGCCGGATCTTCTTTTTTCTTCTGGGCCAGCCCGGACAGTGCCAGGCTGAGGAGGACGGCGAGGCAAAAGAGGCGCGACATCGTGGAAAGGGCAAGGTGAACACAAACTGCTCGGACGGGCTTCAAGTTCGGGATTTTCCGCGGGTTTTCTGAAGGGGGATGGGGGAAATTCTTGCATGCGGCAGGCAGCCATGCGCGGCTGCCGGGATTCCGGCAGCCGGGTTGTAAACGGCCGCAGGACGTTGTAGATTTAGGCTCAAAATCCAGTTCCGCAATGCTGAAAATCCCCTACGGCGAGAGCGATTTTAAAACCGTGACAGAAGGGAACTACTTCTATCAGGACCGCACGCACTTCATCGAAAAACTCGAGCGGTGGAACTCCAAATACTTGGTTTTCCTTCGTCCTCGCCGTTTTGGCAAAAGCCTGTTCGTCAGCACCTTGCAGTATTACTACGGCGTAGAGTTCAAAGCGGAGTTCGACGCGCTGTTCGGCAAGCTGCACATTGGCCGGCACCCCACCGCGCTGGCAAACCGCTATCTTGTGCTGCGCTTCGAATTCAGCCGCATCGACACGGCTACGCATGAAAGCACGTATCAGGGTTTTCTGGACAACGTCATCCAGGGGGCACGGTTTTTTCTGGGGGCTTACAAGCATCTGTTCACCCCGGAGCAAATGCACGATATCGAGCATCAGACCAGCCCGGAGGCAGTGCTCAAAGCGATTTTTGGCTATATCAAAAAAAATGAAATTCCCTTCAAAGTTTGTGTGCTCATCGACGAGTACGACCACTTCGCCAATGAGCTGCTGTCGTTCGACATGCCTCGGTTCAAATCCGAGGTGAGCCGCAACGGCTTTGTGCGGAAGTTTTACGAGAGTTTCAAGACTGCCAGCGGCGAGGGTATCGTGGACCGGATCTTCATTACGGGCGTCTCGCCCATTACGCTGGACTCGCTGACAAGCGGTTTCAACATCAGCGACAATATCACCCTCAACCCGCTTTTTCATGGTATGATGGGCTTCACGCATGAGGAGGTGGAGGCGCTTGTGCATCGGTCGGGGATCGCCGCAGACAAGGTTTCCGGCCTGATGGCCGATCTGGCTGCATGGTACAATGGATATGCATTTGCCGGAAATGCCCGTCAATGGCTCTTCAACCCCGATATGGTGCTGTATTTTCTCAAAGAATATGGCATCATGGAAACCTACCCGGCTGCGATGCTGGATACGAACGTAATCTCGGACTACCGCAAAGTGCGGAATCTCTTCCGGATCGGCGGAGAGGAGCATGCAAAGTTCGAACTCCTGGAAAGCGTGGTAAAAGACGGGCATATCGACTTTACCCTGACACGGCTTTACAACCTGGAAGCGCCCTTCACGCAGGACGACTTTCTGAGCCTGCTCTTTTATATGGGCCTGCTGAGCTTCCGGGACACAGCGGTGATCGGCTGGCGTTTCGGGATTCCGAACTATGTGATCAAAAAGCTGTACTTCGAGTATTTCACGGCACTGTATCTGGAGCACACGCACTTCGCGCAGATGCAGCGCCCGATAGCCCAGAGTATCGGACTGCTCATCGGGGAGGGGAACCCGGAGCCGTTTCTGCGGATCGTGGAGCAGGTGCTGCTGGAAAACCATTCCAACCGCGACGAGCTGAGTTATGGGGAAAAACACCTGCAGACGCTGATCATCGGGCTGCTGTTTCCCTACGAGTCGTATTACATCCACAGCGAATACGAAGCGCGGAAAGGCTACCCGGATATTTTCCTAGAAAAACGGCCAGGCCTTCCGGTGCGGTACGACATCGTGCTGGAGCTGAAATATGTAAAAAAACTGGCGGAGCATACACTGCCTGCCGTGACCGCCGAGGCCGAGGCGCAGTTGGATGCGTATATGCGCAGCGAACGCTTTGCCCGCCCGGATGTGCTTGGCGTCTATGCAGTGTTTTTGGGCGGCGAATTATCCCGGTGGGGGGTTCGGAAGGGCACCGCAGGCTGAGGCCCGCATGGGGGAGCCGCGATACGCAAACACCCGCATGCGCCCTGCGGCTGCATGCGGGTGCGTGCCTGAAGGCATTTCAGCGGAGCTGAATGCCCTGCGTCCGGATCTGCCCTCCGCAGTCCAGCAGCATCTGGTACCATCCCGGCACAAGCCCTTCAGGCAGCGGCAGCGCCTCGTCGAGATCGCCGGCAGGGCGCAGGCCCAGCGGCGCCTCCCAAAGCAGCTGCCCGTGCAGGCTGACCAGGCGCAGCACCACCGGCCCTGCCTGCGGCAGCGCCGCCCGGATGCGCACCTGCGCCTGTGCCGGGTTGGGGTAGAGGGTAAAGGCCGGGCCGGCCTCGTCCCGCGCAATGCCCGTCAGCGGGCCGTTCGTGAAGCGCGCCAGCGCAAAGCGCGAGTATCCGTCCGAATGGTTGCCGGCAATCACGATCTTGCCGTCCGGCTGCACCGCCACGTCGTAGGCCCATTCGCCGTCGCCGCCGATATTCACCCGTGCAAGGCCGCTGCTGCCGAAACCCGTATCCAGCGTGCCGTCCGGACGGATGCAGAAGAGTGTCATGTCCGCATTGCCGTTGGGCGTGGACATCCCGGCCACGAGCAGATGGCCGTTGGGCAGCTCGGCGATGCCGCTGCCTTCACGGGCGCTGCCGCTGTTGATGAGCACCTTGCCGTCGCTGCTGAAGCTGAGGTCCAGGCTGCCGCCGGGCAGGATCCGCGTCAGCGCCACGCCCTGGCCGTTGCCCGAGCTGCTGCCGGCTGTGCCGCCGAATACAATGCTGCCGTTCCGGTCCCTCAGGATCATGGGATTCCTGGGGAAATTGGTCACATCCGACAGCAGGAGGCCGTTGCTGCCGAAGCCGGATACGATGGCGCCGCTGGAATCCACCTTCAGGACACCGTGCTGCACCAGGGCTCCGTTCCCGAAGGCATCGGCGCAGTAGATATTGCCGCTGGCATCGAGCGCGATGCGGGCGCTGCCGCCGTCGCTGTACTGCAGGCGGCCGTTCGTGGCGAAGCTGCTGTCCAGGGTGCCGTTGGGCTTGAAGCGGGCCAGGGCGAGGCTGAAATTGCCGCCGCCCGAGGCCAGGATGTTGCCGTCGGGCTGAACCGCCAGATCGTACACCTCGTCGAAGCCATCCCAGTCCAGCAGGACCCACCCGTCGGTTCCGAAGCTGGGGTCGGGGGTGCCGGTGCTGTCCACCCGCAGGATGCCCCAGTCTCGGTTGCTGCGCACCACTCCGCCGCCGAGCAGGATCTTGCCGTCGGGCTGGCGCTCGATGCAGCGCCCCTGGTCGGTATTGCCGTTGTAGTCGAACTGGATCCAGCCGTCGCCGGAAAAGCTGGAGTCGGGGATGCCCGACGGGGTGTATTTGGCCAGCAGGTAATCATAGGTAAAGCCGCTGCTGCCCATCGCCCAGATGCTGCCGTCCGGCGCCAGGGTCATGCCGCCGTAGCTGTCGCGGGTGGGGAGGAAGGACTGCAGGCTGATGCCCGCCTGGCCGAAGCTGCTGTCCAGCGTTCCGGGCTGGGCCATGATGGGGCCGCAGAGGCAGATCAGCACAGATACATACAGAATTCTCATCGGATTGGGATTGAGGTAAATACAGAAAGCGGGCGGGTGCAAGGGCGGTACATGGATGGGTCATCGGATGCTGAAGCGGATGCGGGCGGGGGCAGATGCGCCTTCGAGCAGCAGAAAGTAGGTGCCGGCCGGCAGGCCGGGGCTGCGGCGGAGCGCATTGGACCCGGCTGCCAGCCGGACTTCCTCCAGGCTGAGCGTGCGGCCCGTCAGGTCCAGGATGCGGAGCTGGGCGCGCTGCGGCGCAGGGCTTTGAATCTCCAGGGTGAAGCTGCCGTCGTTGGGGTTGGGGTACAGGGCCAGCACGGGCAACTGCGGCTCCGGAATGCTCAGGCTGCCCGTGACGCGCGTGCTGGCGTCGGGCTGGGCCGGAGCGGTTTCCACATTGCCCGCGCTGTCCACGGCCAGGGTATAGAACTTGTACCGGTAGCCCCAGTTGCCCGGGAACACCACCGCCGTATCGGTCACATATTCGAAAGCCCGGCGGTAGGGGCCGTCATTTTCCGACACCATCACCCGGTAATACCAGACCCCGGAGCCGATATCGCTGCCCTGCCAGCTGAGCGGAATGGCAGTCGTCGGCTGTACGGAGTCCAGCGGCGCCATCTGGCTCAGCGGCAGGTCCACATCGAGGGTGTTGGTCCAGGTATTGGTCAGGATGGGGGCATTGGCATCGAAGTAAATGGCAGCCCGGTTGCTGAACGTCGTGAAAGTCGGCAGCTGGTCCAGCCGGTCGATGGTGTACGAGACGCTGCCCCGTCCTTCGGGGTCGCTGAGATTGGGCGGCAGGAAGCCTTCCAGCAGGCCGGTCTGCGGCGCCAGCGTCGCCGGGCTCAGCGATTCGAATTCCCAGCGCAGGATATTGCCGTCGAGCGAAGCATCCATCCGCACCAGCGATGCGATTCTCGGCCGCAGATCCACCCAGGCAGTCCACTGCTGGCGTCCGTAGGGGATGGGGAATACGCTGTCGGCGATGGTGAATGAAGTCAGCCGCAGGCTGCTCAGGTCATAGACCGAAGCGTCGAGCGTGTCGAGGATGATCACCGTCTGGGCAGGCGCGGTGGCCGTGTCCACATTCTCAAATTCAACCAGATACGGCATCAGCTCCCCGCCGGCGATCCAGCGCTGGCTGCCCGCGCCGGGGCGCCCGCTTTTCTGGTTGGGGTCCACCGCGCCCAGAATCGTCGAGCCGCCAGGGGTCGGTTTGGGGTTGGGGAAAAAGTTGAAGCACTGCGTCAGGAGGGTATTGACGTCGTTGTAGCTGTTGGCGGCTTCGAGGATAATTTTCAGCAGATCTGCCGCCAGGCCGCCGCCGCTCAGCACAATTCCGCAGTCCACGAGGGCATTGGCGAGGGTCAGACAGTAATTGCCGGCATACTGCAAGGTGCCGAAGTTCTGCGGATCGTAGATCGGATCGAGAATGGGGCTCAGCACCGCATCCAGTGCGCTGTACATGCAGCCGCCGGTGAAGGTCAGCCCGGCGATCTGGCCCAGCAGCAGGTCTTTGCATTCGCCGATGGCGTATTTGAGGGGCGAGCCATACAGCGGATCGGTAGCCCAGGCCATGACGCGCGCAGTGCCGGTGCGGCGGGGATTGACAAACATCGCCAAAGAGCCCTCAAAGCCCGCCGGAATCCGCGGAATGACGATGATGTACACCCGCGCGCCGAAGGCATCGCCCAGCACGGTATCCGCCACGATGTACGTCAGATTGCTGTCGGCAGGATTGCCTGCCCCTTCCACCTGCGGAATCCAGTCGAAGTCGAAGCCCGCGACGTCCAGCGTCGTGTCCACGGCTACCCAGATCGGCACGCCTTCCGCATCGATATTGCCCCGGTTGCCGAAGGGAATCATCACCGTGTACTGCGTCTTGCGGCCCGGCCGCGGCACCCGCATGCCCGCCGGCAGCACCGCATCAGCCCAGACCTCGGCCAGTCCGCCTTCCGTCACCTCGAATCCGTTGGGAATCACCAGCGTATCGCCCTCCGAAATCACCAGCACATCCCGCATCCCCGGCGGCTGGCTGCGCAGGTTGAAGGTGGCGCGAAGCTGCAGGCCGCTCGTAACGAAGAGCAGGCTGTCATACGCGGCAATGTCAGGCATCCCGGCAGCGCGGAGCAGGACCCTGCTTCCAGCCCGGAAGCCATTGCCAAAAATCGCGGCGGTCACATCGCCGGTATTGCCGCCGCGCCGGGGCACGATGTCTGTATAGCCCTCGGCGAAGTAGTTGTCCGGAAACCCGAATTTCGCGTGGTAGAACTGCTGCTGCTGGTTGATGGCGGTCATATTGCCGCCCAGATACAGCAGGCTGTCCGCCGCTGCGAGATCGAAAACAGACCCCTGGGCAATGATGCGCATCCCGCGTACCAGCCCGGAGTAGGGGTCCAGCCAGGCAAACCCGTTCACCGAAGTGCCATTCACTTCCTGGATGCTGCCTGTCAGGAAGAGGTTGTTGCCCAGCTCGCGGATATGATCCACGCGCTGCAGGCTGGTCGTGGAGAGCGGATCGACCGGCGGGGCCCAGGGCAGCAGCTCGCCGCTGCGCAGATCGAAAGCGGCAAGCCGGTAGCGGAACGCTCCATTGACCTGCGCAAACCAGCCGCCCGCATACAGGCGCTCGGCGCCTGCTTCAAGGGCATTGATCAGGCCGGCGCCGCCGCTCATCGTCTGGACCTCCGGTGCCCAGGGCAGCACCTGCCCATCCGGGCCGAAGGCAGCCAGCCGGTTCCGGGCTTCCCCGCCGATGGCGGTGAACAGCCCGGCCACATACAGGGTCGTATCATGCAGCGCAAGATCCCGGATATCGCCGTCTGGCGCCGGGTTGAAGGGCAGCACCTGGCCGCTGGCATCTACGGCGCCGAGGTAGGTCCGGGGCTGCCCGCCGAGGCTGAAGAAGCTGCCGGCGACATACAGCCGCGCATGCCGGGCATCCCATTCCAGCCATTGCACGAGCTGGCTGGCATCGGCCTGCCAGGCGTCCGGCGCTCCGCTGCTCAGGCTGACCCGCGCCAGATTCTGCCGCGGCTCGCCGTGCAGGGTACTGAAGCTGCCGCCCAGGTAGGCATGGCCCTGCTTGCGGTCCAGGGCAATGCTGACAATCAGGGAGTTGATTCCCGTTCCGGGATTCCACGGCAGCAGGCGGCCGGAGGAGGATTCGATTGCGAAGCCGCCATCGCGCGGGAAGGACAGCATCTGGTCCATTCGCCCGCCCAGGGCTATCAGCGAGGGACTGGAGGTGATGGTGAATACGTAGTTGTCTGCCGAGGGATTGAATGGCCGCACAGCGCCGGTATGGCGGTCCAGCACGGCCACATGCTCCCGCGCGACGTGGTTGACGCTGTCCAGCAGCTGCCCGCCGACCCAGAGGTCCGCCCCCTTCACATGCAGTGCAAACACTTCGCCCTCCGTATCTGCGCTTGGCGGGAGAATGGCGCCGGTCTGGCCGTCGGTCAGGGCCAGGTTGCGCCGGGGCTCGCCGCTCAGCGCGCTGAACCATCCGCCGACCCAGACCGAGTCGCCCGATACGGCCAGGGCATTGATGCGCGGCCCGAAGAGAAAGCCGGGCAGATCCGGCGCCCAGGCCGTGAGCGTATCGGCTCCGGTATCGAGGCAGAAAAGCCGATTGCGCGTCTGTGCGCTGAAGGCATCGAAGTTTCCGCCCGCGGCGATCCGGCTGCCGGCCTGCGCAAGGGTCAGGACCGGGTTGTCGGCCTGCGGATTCCAGTTCCGTGCTGCGCCGGTGGCCAGGCTCAGCATGCCGATCCGGGCGCGGCTGGCGCCGCCGAGCGTCAGAAATTCACCCCCGGCGACGAGGGTATCGCTGCGCACCGCCAGCGCACTCACCAGGTCGTCGGCGCTGGGGCTCCAGGTTGTCAGGCTTTGCGAAGCGGCATTCCAGCGCGCCAGGCGCGTGCGCGCCTGCCCGTCGGCCTGCGTAAACTGTCCGCCCGCAATCAGGTCGTTCTGGTAGAAGGCCAGGGTGTGGACGGAATTGTTGAGGTTGGGTGCCCAGGACTGCAGCGCAAGGCTGCCCGCCAGCAGATCCAGCAGGCGGTTCCGGGTGCTGGATTTCAGCGCATCGAAGGAGCCGCCGGCCAGCAGGCTGCCGCCGCTGGAGGCCAGGCAGTACACAGCCGCGTTTGGAACTGGCTGCCAGCCTGCCGGGAGGCCGGTGGCCGGGCTGATGGACACCAGCCGGGCATAGGCCTGCCCGCCCGCCTGGCTGAACGAGCCGCCTGCATAGAGCATGCCGCCCATCAGTGCGAGGTCTTCCACCGTACCGTCCAGGTTGGGGTGGAAGGCCGCAGGCAGGCCGCTGCTCAGATCGACCTGCGCCAGGCGGTTGCGCGTCTGTCCGCCGACCTGCGTGAAGCTGCCGCCGAGGTAGAGGGTGCTGCTGACTGCCAGCAGCGCGTTGACCTCGCCGTTGACATTGGGGTTCCAGGCCGTCACGGCTCCGGAGGCATCGACTGCGGCCAGTCGGTTGCGGGGCTGCCCGCCGAGGGTGGTGAAATTGCCGCCGGCGTAGAGGATGCCGCCTTCGGCGGCGAGGGCGTTGACGGTGCCGCCGGCATCGGGATTCCAGGGGGAAATGGCGCCGGTGGCGGCATCTGCGGCAGCAAGGCGGTTGCGCGCCTGCCCGCCTGCGGTGGTGAAGGCGCCGCCGAGATAGACCTGCCCGCCGCTGACCAGCAGGGCTTCCACCTGTCCGTTGAGATCCGGATGCCAGTTGAGCAAGGTGCTGCTGCTGAGGTCGATGGCTGCTGCGCGGTTGCGGGTGCTGCCGTCGACCGTGGTAAACAGGCCGCCGAGGTAGAGGGTGTTGCCGCTCCGCGCGAGGGCATAGACGGCATTGTTGAGGTCAAACGAAAACCCGGCATCGAGGGTGGTGTCGGCCAGGAGGTGGGCGAGGCGCTGGATGGGCTGGCCGTTGGCCTGGGTAAAGGCGCCTGCCACATACCAGCCGCCGGCGCCGTCGGGCACGGCCGCGTAGAGATCGCCGTTGAAGTCGGGCAGGCTGGCGGGGGAAATCTCGGAGGCTGCGCTCAGCAGGGCGGCCCGGCGGGCCGGATAGCCAGCGGTGCCTGCGAACGTGCCGCCAGCGTACAGGTGCCCGCCGTTGGCTGCCGTATGCAGCAGGGCCAGCACCTCGCCCGATGCCGGGGCCGGCATCGCAAACGGCAGCCCGCTGCTGCGGTCGAGCACCGCGAGCCGGGGCGCCTGGCGCCCGGATACCCGCGTGAACAGTCCCCCGATGACGAGGCGATTGCCGTAGGAGGTGATGACGCCGACCTTGCCGTCCGGGTCAGGCTGCCAGGGCAGCAGGCTGTTGTTGCTGATTTTCAGGGCGGCCAGGTTGCTGCGGGCCTGTCCGGCGATGGCAGTGAAGGTTCCGCCGGCAAATACGGTGTCGCCGCTCAGATGCAGGGCATACACGGTGCCATTGGGCACCGGCGCAAACGCCGGATCGATGCTGAGATCGGGCAGCAGGTGCACCAGCCTGCCGGAGGGCTGGTCGTTTACCTCGGTGAAGGCGCCGCCGGCATACCAGCCGCCGGTGCCGTCGGGGATCAGGGCATAGACCGTGCCGCCGAAGCGGGGGAAGGCAAAACTGGGCGTTTCAGTCTGGACATTCAGCAAGGTGCCTTTTCCGGTGTAATATCCGGTATTGCCCAGGAAGGTGCCGCCGGCATAGATCCGGTCTCCGGAGCGTGCCTGTGCGGTCACCTGTCCGCTGACGGGGCCGAGAGTCTGGAGGAGCTGGCCGCCGGGGTGGCTGAATGCGGCAAATGCCGGCTGATTGACCCCCTGAATCCGGGTGAAGCTGCCGCCGGCGTATAAACGGTCTGCCGTCAGGGTCAGGGAAAAGATGAAGCCGTTGGGCTGCGGACTCCAGGGGTCCAGCGAGCCGCCGGGTACGTTCAGGCGGCCCAGGTAGGACCGGGACTGCCCTGCGAGCTGGGTGAATTTTCCGCCTACATACAGCTGGGTTCCGCTGAAGGCCAGGGCGCGGACCTCGCCGTTTGTGCCGGTGCTGAACTGCGGGTCCACCGCGCCGCTGGGCAGGATGTGCGCCAGGTTGCTTCGGGCGAAGGTATCTACCAGCGTGAAGAGTCCGCCGATGTACCAGCCGCCGAGGCCATCGGGCTGGATGGCATACACATCCCCGTCCGTAATGGGAAACTGGGATGCGGGCAGCGAGTCGGCAAGCCAGGCGGCGCCACCGGTCTGAAAGCCGACGCGGGTCATATCGCCGACGGCAAACACCGTATCGCCGAGGGTGGCGTAGCTGAATACAGTAGCATTAGGGGTAATGCCGCGGGGCAGCAGCCCCTGGGCGCGCAGGGCGCAGGGCGCCAGCAGCAGGAAGAAAAGCAGTCGCAGATTCATGAGCACACAGCAGAGATTGGGCCTGCATCTTACGAAAGCTGCGGCCTGCGCGCATCACCCTGCGGGGTGAGATAGAAGGGCTCGGTTTACCTGGATTGAAGCAGTTCCAGCAATTCCTCCGCATTCAGCTTCGAGCCGGCCTCGGCGCCTTCGAGCAGCGAATCGGCCCGTGTCGGCAGATGGCTTTGGGCAATGCTGCGCGGTTGCATGCAAATCTTTCGATTTTGGTATGTATCTCCCAACAGCAGGCTGCTTAGGCGGCTTGCATCTTGCATTTTTCCGCTTCCGGTTCTACCTTCCGCCAAACTCCCCCCTATGCTGCGTCAAGTACTGTGCTGCTGCCTGCTGATCTCTGCTGTATGGAGCTATGCCCAGCAGGGCCCGCGGATGCTTTCCTGGACCTTTCCGCTGCCGCGCCCCCATACCGGCATCCTGCTCGGCAATGGCGTGCAGGGCCTGATGGTCTGGGGCGATTCCACGCTGAATGTGACCATCGGACGGGCGGGATTCTGGGACCGCCGCGGCGGCAACGCCTTTTCCACCCGCACGACCTTTGCAGAGGTGCGTGCCCTGCTGGAAGCCCGCGACGAGCCGGGCCTGCGGGCAGCATTTGCCGTTCCCAAACGTGCGGACAACCAGCCGCCGCACCCCCAGCAGCTCGGCGGCGGGCGCCTGGAGCTCCGGTTTCCGCCCGGCTGGCGCCTCGTGCAGGGCGACCTGCTGCTCGACCGCGCCGATATCCGCATCCAGGTCCGCGATCCCCGCGGAAAGCTGCACCTGCTGACGCTGGCGCAGGCTCCAGACCAGGAGCTGGCCTGGATCTCCCTGCCCAAAGCCCTGCAAGGCCGCTGCACCCTGCGCCTGATCCCTGCCTGGGAAAGCCCGGCCGTGCAGCAGACCCTGATCAAATGGGGCGTCTCGCCGCCTGAAACGGGCCAGGAGGGCCCGGAAGGCTATGCCATTCAGCGTCTGCCTGAAGATGCCCCCCTCACCCTGGCCTGGCGCCAGACGGCAGACCGCATCTGGCTCGGCTCCGCCCTGGGCGCCGGCCAGCTCGAACCGCTCCGCAGCCGCCTCCGCACCGCCGATGCCGGCGCGCTGACGCAGCGCAAAGATGCCTGGTGGGCGCAGTACTGGTCCGATGTGCCCGCCATCCGCCTGCCCGATCCCGTGCTGCAGGAAATTGTGGACTATGGCCTCTACAAGCAGGCCTGCTCCACACCGCCCCAGGGGCTGCCCTGCGCCCTGCAAGGGCCGTTTATGGAAGACTACCAGCTGCCGCCGTGGAGCAACGACTACCATTTCAACATCAACATCCAGATGATCTACACGCCGGCGCTGGCCAGCAACCGCCTCGCGCATCTGGATCCGGTCTGGAAGATGCTCGCAGGCTGGATGCCGCAGCTCCGCCGGAACGGCGAAGCCTTCTTTGGCCAGCCTGGCGCCCTCATGCTGCCCCATGCGGTGGATGACAGCTGCCAGGTGGTGGGCACCTTCTGGACCGGCACCATCGACCACGCCTGCACCGCCTGGATGGCCTATCTGGCCTGGCAGCATTACCGCTACGGCATGGACCGCCGGGTGCTGGAGCAGACCGCCTGGCCCCTGTTGGTGGGGGCATTTGAGGGGTATTGGGCGATGCTGGAAGAAGTGTCTGATGATCAGGGGAATACTCGGCTGAGCCTGCCGGTTTCCGTCAGCCCGGAGTACCGGGGCGACGCAATGAATGCCTGGGGCCGCGACGCCTCGTTTCAGCTGGCGGCTTTGCACAAGATCGCCGCCGTGCTGCCGCAGGCGGCAGCAGTGCTGGGCAAGCCGGCGGACCCGCGCTGGGCAGAGGTCAGCCGCCGGCTGCCGCCCTACACGACCGTGGACGGGCCCTGGATCGACGAATCGCCCTGGGGCACCGGACAGCGCATCGGACTCTGGGAAGGCATGGACCTCGTCGGCAGCCACCGCCACCATTCCCATCTGGGCGGGATGTACCCTTTCATTACCTACGACCCGGCAGATCCGGCGCATGCCGGGATCGTGCGGAACAGCATCAACCGCTGGGTGCATGAAGGCATGGGCATGTGGTCCGGATGGTGCGTGCCCTGGGCAGCTGTGCTGCAAAGCCGGATCGGCCATACGGAAGCCGCAGTTTCCTATCTGCACCACTGGCAGCGCAATTTTGTGAACGAGGGCCGCGGCACGCTGCACAACTCCAACGCGCCGGGCGGCAGCATTTTCTACCACCCGGTATGGAGCAAGCTGCCCCCCGGTGCCGAAAACCGCGAGATTATGCAGCTCGATGCAGGATTCGGTGCGCTGAGCGCCGTACTGGAACTGCTGGTGCAGCAGCGGCCTTCCGGGATTCACGTGCTGCCGGATCTGCATATGGCCTGGAAAGACCTCGAATTCGACGGCATCCGCACGGAAGGCGCGTTTCTCATCGGGGCTGCGGTGCAGGAGGGCCAGGTGCAGGAAATCCGGGTCCGCAGCGAGGCCGGCGGCCTGCTGCGGCTTCATCATGGCCTCGGGGCAGCCTGGACGCTCGACGGGGCGGCCCGCAATGGGTCCTCCCTGGAGCTGGACTGCCGCCCCGGGCAGGAGCTGGTGCTGCGGCGGATGGAGTAAGCGGACGGCGGGAACTCAGCCGGTATGCTTGAGCCCCCCGGAAATGGCGTTGGTGAGGAGGAGCAGCCGGGCCAGCAGATCGCCGGCACTGGAATCTCCGGCTGCGGCGGCAGGCCGCCAGGCTTGCAGCCCGGATGCCTGCAGCCGGTGCAAGGCGCGCAGGGCACTGCTGCGCCGCGCCAGATTGTCCAGCTGGCTCGCCCTGCGCACGGCCTGCGGCGCGCTGAACAGCTGCGCGATTTCCCGCAGGCCTTCCTCGCGCCCTTCCAGCATGCGGCGGAGAAACCGCTCGCCCAGGCCGGGATCATCGGTCAAAGCTGCATAAGCCTGCATCGCCGCCGGCTCCATATTCAGCAGGTTCGTCTCGATGTGGATCAGCGTGTAGCGGAGGAAAGGCCATGCGTCGGCAGCCTCGCGCAGCTGGCTGTATAGCGCAGGCTCCGTCTCCCGCAGCTGACGCAGCGCCGCCCCGGCGCCGTACCAGCCTGTGAGGTTGAATCGGGACTGGCTCCAGCTGAATACCCAGGGAATGGCCCGCAGATCCGCCAGGCTGCGCTGGCCGGTGCGCCGGGCCGGGCGGGAGCCGATTTTGCTGTGCTCCAGCACATCGATCGGCGTAGCCTGGCTGTAAAACCGGATGAATCCCGGGTCCTGGGTCAGGGCCTGATACTGTTCCAGCGCCAGCCTGGCGAGGCGGTCCATCGCCTCGGCGGGATGGGCGTCCGGCGCCTCCGGGGCCAGCCGCCGCATGCCCTGGCGTGCCGTTCCGGAAAGCAGCATTTCGAGGTTGTAGGCCGCATTGATCAGGTTGGCAAACTGCTGCGCGATGGTTTCGCCCTGTACGGTCAGCTTGATCCGCCCGCTGACAGTGCCGGCGGGCATGCTTTCGAGAAAGCGGTGGTACTTGCCGCCGCCCCGGCTGATGGTGCCGCCGATCCCATGAAAAAACCGGAGTTCGATGCCGTGCTGGTCCGCAATTCCGGTCAGGCGCTGCTCGGCGCGGTAGATATTCCAGCGGCTGGCCAGGATGCCGCCGTCCTTGTTGCTGTCGCTGTAGCCCAGCATGACCTCCTGCACGGGCGGACCCCCGCGCGTAAGGCGCGCCCGCGTGAGCGGATGGCGCAGAAAGGCATCCAGCACTTCGGGGGCCTGCTCCAGGTCGCCGATGGTCTCGAAGAGCGGCACCACCTGCAGCGGAGATTCCAGCAGACCGGCTTCGCGCAGAAACAGATAGACGGCAAGCAGATCGCTCACGCTGCGGGTCATGCTCACGATCAGGGAGCCAATCCCCTCCGGTCCGCAGCGGTCGATGTGGGTGCGCAGCACCCGGTAGCAGGCCATGACCTGATCGGCTTCCGGGCCGCAGGATTCGCCTGCCGCCGCAAAGGGCCGCCGGATCTGCAGTTCTGCGTTCAGGAATTCGAGCCGCTTCGCTTCCGGCCAGGCCGGATAGTCCGCATCGGCAAAGCCTGCCGCTGCCAGCAGCTGCCCGATGGCCTTGTCGTGGAAGGCGCTGTTCTGCCGGATGTCCAGCCGCACGAGGTGAAATCCCATGCACTGCACCAGGCGTTCGATGGGGAAGAGCAGGCTGGATGCGATCTGGCTGGCGCCGATCGCCGTGAGCGATTCGCGGAGCACGCGCAGATCGGCTGCAAGGCCGTCGGCGGAGGCATAGCGGGACGCGCCTTCCGTTTCCTGCAGGGTATTTCGCAGCTTGAGGAGGATCAGGTTGACCCCCTGCCGCCAGGGCTCGTTGGGATTCCGGCGCAGGGCCTGCGCGCCTGCTTCGCCCAGGGCTTCGGCCTGCGCCGCAAGGGCGGCCCGGAAGGGCTCCGGCACCGGGTTGCTGAGCGAGGAAAAGCTCAGCTGCGCTGCCAGGGCAGTCAGCCGCGCTTCCAGCAGGGCCAGGGCCGCCCGCCGGTGCTCCATCAGGGTGGATGCGGTCACTTCGGCGGTCACGTAGGGATGCCCGTCCCGGTCGCCTCCCACCCAGCTGCCGAAATGCAGAAAGGGAAACTGCTCCGGCTGCGCCAGCAGCGCAGGGTCCAGGCCGGCCTGACTCCAGGCTTCGCGCAGGCGCTGGTCGCTCAGCGCCAGCGCCTGGGGGAATACCTGGGTAAAATAATGCATGACATTGCTCCGCTCTGCCGGCACATCCGGCTTTTCCAGGTACACCTCGCCGGTGCGCCACCACCGCTCCAGCAGCGTCTTGATGTCCCGGCGGATCGCCAGCTGCTCGGACGCCGACCAGGTGCTGTGCTCGCGTTTGACCAGCAGCAGGTACAGCTCGCGGTGCAGCTCCAGCACGGTGATCCGCTTGGCTTCCGTCGGATGCGCCGTCAGCACCGGCATGACCTCCAGCGTTCCAAGCAGCGCCGCCATCTGGGTCTCTTCGATTCCCTGGCGGATCCAGTGCTGCAGGGTTTCGCCCCAGGAGCCGCGGATCGCCGGCAGGCCCAGCTGGGTCTCTACCTGCCGCCGGAACTGCGCAGCAGCGTTTTCCTCCACCAGATTCATCAGCTGAAATGCCATGCTGACCGCCTGTACGTCCTTCGGGGTATCCGGACGCAGCGGAATGGTTGCCTCCGGCGCCGGATCGCCCAGCAGCGGGATCAGGGCAGCCGCCTGCGTTTCGCCCAGCGACTCCAGGACCTCATGAAACAGCTCCATCACGAAGCGGAAATCCGCCCGGATCTTGTGCAGCCCTGCTGCTTCCAGTTGCGCTTTCATTGGGTATCAGGGGATAAATGCCGACTGCATGCCCAGATCCAGCGCTGGTTCCGATATCGGAGGGTGTCGGTGCTGCAAGGTAGGACGCAGCGTGCAATTTGCCAACGGCTGCTTCAGCGCAGCAGGACCTGCCGCATCCGGACCTGGCCGCCGGAACGGATGCTCCTGGCTCGGTCAGCCGGCCGGCCGCCAGCACCGCGGATGCATATGGGGGGAGTTGGCTTACGCATCGTATATGCCTTTTTTTCCGGAAAATGAAGGAGGCTGTAACGCACAGGCAGGCATCTGTACCAACCCGCATCGGGCCTTCGATTTTCTTTTCCCGAAAATTACCCTTCGCCTGTACAGAACGAACCCGCCCGTACAAGGGCAACTGCCTCCCCGCCAGCTTTGGACGAACCTTCTTCGACCTAAAATGCAGCCTCCTCCATGCGCTGGAGCAAACAGCGCTCCGGACCGCTGCGCAGAAACATGGCCTCGTACAACTGTCGGCTCACGGCGCCCCCGAAATTGCTGAACACGATCAGGATGCCCTGCTGCTTCGGATAGTAGCCCATGTAGGCCGATGAACCAATGGTCTGCCCCTCGTGGCTGATGCTCACCACCTCCGGATCGTCGGACAGCAGAAAAGCCCCCAGCAAAGCCCGTTCGTTTTCCGAAAAGCTCACCAGGTTGGCGTCATGGTTCAGCATCAGCTCCAGGCTTTCCGGGGTCAGCAGGGCCTTTTCGATGAATACTTTCCTCAGAAACAGATACCCGTCGTGAACCGTGAACTTAACGCCATCGTGGCCGATATTGCTTTCATTGAAAATCCGCTCCTCCTCCGACACGTTGCGCAGCGCGTATTCGTCATACAAATCGGCATAGGAATTCACCAACTCAGCGCGGTTTTTATAGCCTGCCTCGTTCCGGTACAAGGTGTTTGACAAACCCAGCGGCTCAATCACCAGTTCGCTCATGGCCCGGGCATGGTCGCCGTAAATGCGGTCCATGATCATGGCCAGCAGCAGGTAATTGCCATCGGAATAAGTAAACTCCTCACCCGCGCCGGCCAGCGGGGCCTTTCCATAGATGTAGGACAGGTAGGTTTCTGTGGCAATGGGCTGTTTGAAATCGTTGATGTAGCTGGTCAGGAACGAAAGGCGGGTGGTAGGATTCGGGATGCCCGAGCTGTGGTTGAGCAGATGCCGGATGGTGGCCGTATGCCCGTTGGGCAGCTTTTCGATCAGCTCGGCGGGGAGATACTGGTCGATATTGTCATCGATGGAGAGCATTCCCTGTTCCTGCATTTCCAGGGTCAGCACAGCATGGTACATTTTGGCCACACTGGCCGACATGAACAGGTGGCAGGGGGCCATGGGCAGGTTGTTTTCCACCTGGCTCATCCCGGCGGCTCCCATCCACACCCCGTGCTCCGGAGTAAATACCAAGGCTGCAATGCCGGGAAGCCCTTTCTCCTGGGTAAACTCCGTCAGTATCCCCTGAAAAACAGCGGCTTGCGGGTGGCTGGCACTGCTGTCGCCCGCCACGGGGGTGCAGGTGGCTACGGGGGCAAAGTCGTCCCGGATGAAACAGCCGGGGGAAAGGCAGGCGAAGACAACCGCCGCCCAGAACAGGTAGTATTTCATTTTGAAGGAAGATACAAGCTGGCTCCCATTTGAAAGCCAGCGTGAGGAATAAAAGGAAGCACACCCGAAAACGGGCTTTGAAGGGCCAGCTGGTAGCTGAGCAGCACCTCAGCCGGCAGGTTCATGGTGGCTGAAAAATCGTAGCCGAGGCTTAGCCGCAGGGCAGGCAGCAGACTGGCCCGCCCGGGGTCCCGGGCGGGCTCGTAGGTGCCGCTGCGGGTTTGGGTATAGCGGCGGTACAGGTCAAAGCTGTGCAGGTAGCCCAGGGTAAAATCAGCGCCTTGTATCAGGCCAAGACGGCCAACATGCTGGTACCGGGGACCTGCTGCAAACCCCACCGCGCGGTACAGGTGCCGGTGGTGTAGGTACAGCAGGCGCACCGGCAGGTGCCAGCGGCGGCTCCCTTTCTCCCGCAGGGCAAAGCCGTATTCGACGGTCAGGCCCGGATTCCATGAACCGGGAAACAGTTTCGGAGAAAAACTGTGGTTGTAGGCAGTCAGGGCCACATAAGGCTGCTTTTGCTGGGCATGGACCGAAGCAGCAAGCAGCAACCCGACGATCAGGAGCGCAGTTGTTTTCATGAGGCGCTATTTGTTTTCGTCGATAAACTGAATGAAGGCGTCCACATAGGCATCCTGCTCTTCGAGGTTGTGGCCGCTCATCAGGAAGAGTTTTCGCTCCTTTACTGCGGACTGCACCTTGTCGATCAGGTCAATAGCAAGTCCCTCCGGTACCACAAAATCGTATCTGCCCGAGAGGGCCAGCACCGGCCGGGTGATGCGGAAAAGCCGGGAGGAAAACTCCACTTCCACCACACTGTTGTTCAGGTTGCCATTGGCTGGATTGAGCAGGTTCAGGAAAGCCTGCGTAAAAGGGATCTTTTCCGAAATCAGGTTTTGGCGAAGGACCTCATCCTCATCAAACGGGGTAAATCCTTCGATCAGCTCCAGAGCCTCCCATGCATAATAATTGAGCTGTGCCGACATCTCCACCGTCACCTTCCCCGGATTGGCCTGGCAGTAGTCCACGATTTCCTGCCATTTTTCCACATTTTTCCCCAAACCAATCTGCTCCGTACCAAATTCGAGGAGCATGGCGCGGGTCAGGCTGTCGTTAAGGGCCCAGTTGTGCGTCGCATTGGCCGAAATCCAGCCGCTCACCATTTCCTGGTTGTCGCCCTCGGTCATAAACTGGGCGCAAACCATTCCACCCCAGCTTTGCCCCATCAGAAATACCTGCAAATCTTGCCCGTACTTGTGCCTGAGCGTGAGGATTACCTTTTTCAGGTCCTCTCCATACTGCGCCATCACTACCGAACCTTTGGAGGGGTTGCCCTGAGAGGCACCTGCCACCCGCTGATCCCAATAGGCCACTGCATATTTTTCTTCCAGCCGGAGGACGGCGGGCGCGCGGTAAAAATAGGAGGCCCCGCCCGGCCCGCCATGCACCACCAGCATCACCACCTTGCTGGCCAGGTTACCCCGCAGGTTGACCCGCATCGAGGCGCCCTCACTTTGTACATAAATGGTTTCATTGGCATTGACAACCAGGTCATTGCGCTCGGTCTGACAGGCAGACAAGGCCAACAGGGCCAGCAGGACGAACAGTGTGTTTTTCATTTTTTCTTTTCTTTTACAGTTGGTGCGGACGGAAACAAACGGGAAACATTCCAGGCCAGACCCAACTCCACCGTGGGCCGGAGGTAGATAAACCGGTTGCTGGGAAACATGCCCAGCAGGCTGATATTGCTGTACACGGTAACGGGTTTACCCTGCCGGGCGGCAAAGCGGTATCCCCCGCCAAGAGCGGCCGAAACCAAAGCATAGGTATGCCCCGCCCAGGCCCGTTTTTCTACTTCCCCCGTTGCCGACACCGTGTAGGTCGCACCGCCCAGAAAGGTGCGGCTCAGCCCCAGCCCCGGTGCAACTTCAGCAAACCACCCGCTTTGCCATTGCAGGCGTTTACGGCGCTCCAGCAGCAGGAACAGATTGTCGTGAAAGGTGTCATGGTGATAATAGCCAAGGCTGGCGCTGAGGGAACGCTCTTTTTGGTATTTCCGCCCGGACCCGGGCCGTATCACGCGGTAGGGCCGCTCTACCCCTGCTTTGAAGCCGGGATATATCAGGGAGCCCAACGCAGCAACCCGCAGGCTGCTCTGAGGCAGGGGCAGGGCGGGCTCTGGTTGTTGCGGCCAAAGCCAATGCGGCAAGGCCAGCAGACAGGTAATCAGAATCAGTTGCTTCATGTTCAGGGAATGGAGATGCGTTCAGGACAGCAAAACTGAGGCACAAAACCGCGTCCGCTGTTCGGATGTATAGGTCCGAACGTGCAGAAGCTGTCCCAAACGATCTTTTTTGCCCGGAGGACCTAGGCGCGGATGCGTGAAGGAGCACCTGCGGCCCATTGGGCGAGTACCCCAGGATTGTTTGAAAAACCGGGAAGCGTCCTTCCTTGCCGGAGGACGCAAGGGGGCATCTGCCAAGCCCAGGTTCCCGGCAGTTGAGGAAAGGCGAAGCTTGCGGTCGGGATGTTTACCACCCCGACCGAGGCCTTCGCCTTTCTGTTCCCGATTACTGGCAGCCCCGCTTCTGCGCTGAGCAAACTGCCGCATCCGAAGCACGGGCATCACCGGCAGGCTCAGATCCAGCTGGCCTGCCGGCACGAGCCGGCACGGCTGCGTACCACACAGCCCCTGCTTGCCAACGGCTGCTTCAGCGCAGCAGGACCTGCCGCATCCGGACCTGGCCCTGAGCGCGGGCGATCAGGTAATACACCCCCGGACTCAGCCCGCCGAGCGGCCACTGCACCTGCCGTTCGCCGGCTTCGATGCGGCGGCTGCGGAGGGTACGGCCCTGGAGGTCGGTGAGCACCAGCTCGGCATCAGCCGGGGCAGGCAGGCCAAGCTCCGCGTGCAGCACGCGGTCAGGGCCCAGCGGCACCGGCCAGACATGCAGACGCATGCCGTCTGCCGCCTCGAACAGCGCCGTCTCCACCGCCGAATACGTGGAGGCGCCATCGGCGCCGGCCAGCCGGATGCGGTAGTAGTTGAGCCCTGTCACAGGCGACCGGTCCTCGTAGCCATAGCGCTGGCCTGCGCCGCCGCGGACCGCCTGCACCTGCGCGATGGCCTCGAAATTCCGCCCATCCGCCGACCGCTCCACTGCAAAGCGCACGGTGCTGCGGTCGTCCTGCGTCTCCCAGTCGAGCTGCACGGAGCGCTCCAGCGGCGTCGCAGTAAACCGGAACTGCGAAGCCGACAGCACTGCATCCGGATAGAGGAATGCCTGCGGGATCACCATGCGCGGCAGCTCGCTGCCGGAGGCCCATTCGAGCCGGGCGGAGGCATACGCATGCCGTTCGTAAAATTCCATGCGCACCGGTACCCGCTGCCAGGCCGTCAGCGGGATCGTGCCCAGCCGCTGGGTTGCCTTCTGGTCCTGCCAGTGGTCGATGATCAGCTGGTTGTTCACCCACAGCCGCACGCCGTCGTCGGTCGTGGCGGTGAAGGTATAGGTGCCCGAAACCGGGGGCTCCAGCTCGCCCTGCCAGGCAACGGAGTAGGTGCCGTACGCGATGGCCGGATCGGGCGAACCGCTGCCCCAGTAAAAGTCGATCACCGGATCGACCCGGTACAGGGCCGGGAACGTGAGCGCTTCGTCGTGGTAGTAGATCGCTGAGAGGCCGGAACCGGTGGCTTTGCCCGGCGGTGCCGCGAAAAAGCGCCGCTCTACCGAAGGCGCAGGCTCGAAGGCGGCGCTGCCGGCCTGCGAGGCGAGCACCCGCACCAGTCCGGGCACGCCGGTCAGGGTGACGGTATTGCCGCTGAGGCTGGCCGGACCTGACACGATGCTGTAGCTGACCGGCAAGCCCGATGAGCTGCTGGCCAGCACCTGGAAGGGCGCATCGGCGGTGGTCTTGTTCGGCAGCGCCGGAAACTCGATCCGCTGGTGAGGCAGGGAATTGCAGGTGCCTTCGTACAGCTTCACATGGCGGAAGTAGGAATTTCCATTCTGAGGTCCCGCATCGTGGTCGGCATTGAAGATCAGCTTGTTGAACGACCCGGTGAAGAACGTGCCGACCGGGATCGTGAAGTGCTGCCAGGTGGCGCCGGCATAGGTGTTGTACGCCTGCAGGCCCGGCCCGTTCTGGGTGCCATGCAGCTGAAAGCGCTGATTGTCAGCAGTATTGTCAGTATCGAAGCCGATTGCGTGCTCTTCGCCCTGCACCGTGCTGCGGAAGTCGAATTCGAGGATCGTGTTGGGGCCGATGGTATAGGGCAGATAAATCGCTTTCCACGCATTGCCGCTGACCTGGAGCGTGGCGCCGTTGTCCTGCACAAGGGCATCGCCCTGATCCTGGGCGGCATCGTAGGAGAGGATGGAATAATCCTCGAAGTTGACCGTAGGGCATTCGGTGACGAAGGCCGGATCGGCCAAGCTGATCCAGCTTTCGATCAGGTCCACGCCTGCGGAATCGAGGAGGTTTTTGGCCATAGGCGGCATGGCATAGGGCTCGTGCACGGCGCTCAGCCGGCGGAACAGGGTGCTGTGCTCCAGATCCTGCGGCACGATCACCCGCGGGTCGGCCAGGCCGAGGCTCGTGTGGGGCAGGGCATAGAAGAGGCCGCTGCTGGCGAATGGGGTAATGAGCCGCGCATCGAAATCGGCCAGCACGCCGGTGCCTGGCCGGTGGCAGGAACTGCAGTTGGCATCGAGGTAGGAGCGGGCCCGGTCTTCGAGCGGGAGGGCGGCATTGGCCGAAGGGGCGGACGTCAGCAGCGCGCCCAGCGCGCTGGTATCGGGCTCGTTCTCGAACATGCCCAGATAGGTGAACGTCGTGAGCTGGTTGGCAGTTTTGCCGGTAAGGGGATACAGATGGTCCTTGTTGAGCTGGCGGGTTTTGAGGCCCAGGGTGCCGCCGGAAGGCTCGTTGTGGCAGGAGAGGCACTCGCTGCGCTCGGGATAATACCAGACCGTTTCGCGCGGGCCGTTGGGGGTGCTGATGCTCAGCGTATCGGACCGTCCGCCGGCGAGCAGTTCGGCATCGGTCTGGTCGTCCCGCCAGCGGTAGGTGATGCCGTACCACTTGCTGTCGCTGCCTTTGACGAGGAAGCGGGTTTCCAGGCGCCGCGTCAGCGCCGGATTGCTTTCATCGGTCTGGATTTCAAAATGCTTGACGACGACTGCGCCTGCGGGCAGGATCCAGTTGCCCTGTTCGGCATAGCGGATGCGCTCCGCAGGCGTATTGTGCGTGCCGTCGTTGGGCAGGATGAGCCAGCGGGATTTGAGCGCGGCATCCGACCAGAAGGGCACGTTCATGCTGTAGGGGATCATGAAATCTGCCGGCTGCAGGGAGGCCAGGTTCTGGAAAGCGCCGGTCATGGAGAGCAGCGGCGGCGGCTCCGGCGCGCCGGGATTCTGCCGCCCCAGCCGGTAGATCTTGCCGTTGGGGGTATTGTCGTCGAATTTCAGGATATACAGCTCCCCGTCCGCATCGGTGCCGAAGGAGGAAATGCTGTTGTAGCTCGATCCGAAGGGCAGGGTCATCAGCTGTGTGACCACAGGCGGCAGGCCCGGGGTATAGGCCATGGACCAGAGGCGCTTGGAGCCGTTGTCGGCGAAGACGTATTTGCCGTGCAGATCGGGATGCGCTGGCCCCCGGTAGAGGTAGCCTCCGATGACGCAGTTGCCCTGGCCGTGGTCGTAGGCCCATACCGGCGGCTCCAGCGTGCCGAGCGGCGCGCCGGGCGCGCCCTGGGGGCCGTTGATCGTCCCTTCCCCGAAAGCCCATTCGTAATTGCCGCCCGCCTCGATGAGGTTGATCTCCTCCCGCGCATTCTGCCCCACCTCGCCGCACCAGATAGCATTCGTCGTGCCGTCATAGGTCACGCGGTAGGGGTTGCGCAGGCCAATGGCATAAAACTCTTCGAGCACCGTCCCCGCCGGATTGTTGAAGGGATTGCTGTCCGGGATAAAATAGTTGGCAGTAAAGCTGTTGTCGTTGCCGGCAATCTGGTTGGGCTGGCGGAGAATGGGGTGGCTCGTGGCCGGATTGCGGTCCACATCGATGCGCAGGATACCGCCGTAGAGGCGGTTGCTGATGCTCTGGCAGTTGTTGTACTGGTTGTTCTGCCCGCCTTCGTCGCCTACGCTAATATAGAGAAACCCGTCGTTGCCGAAGAAGAGGCTGCCGCCGTTGTGGTTGTTGGCGCGGTCCATCTGGTGGATCAGCACCAGCTCCGAATTGGGGTCGGCAGCGCCCGCGCTGACCGTAAAGCGCGATACCCGCCAGTACACCGGCCCGGTGCCGTTGTTCCGCCAATGGTAGAACAGGTAGATGTAGCTGCTGTCGAGGGCATAGCGCGGATGGAACGCAAAGCTCAGCAGGCCGCTTTCCGTGACGGTGTACGTTCTGGGGTCGATGTCCAGAAAGAGCGTCTTGGTGCTGGTGGTGGAATCCAGGGAGATAGCATAGATCACGCCGCCCTGTTCGGCCACGAGCAGCCGGTTGGCACCGGGCTCTTCGGCGAGGAAGATTGGCTTCTCGAAGCCCAGATTGGGGTAGGCGTCGAGCAGGATCCAGGCGCCGGACCCTTGTCCGGGCGTCAGATCCGGGAACACGCCGTTGAGGTAGGCCCCCACCGGCACAGGGGCATCCAGCCCGTGCTGCTGGATCTGCAAGGTCTTGAACGAGAGCAGCAGGGCGATCCCCATCAGTCCTGCTGTCATCATGCGGCGGTACCGTCCTGTGGCAGCCGCCTTGCGGGTAGAGCGAGGAAACATGTAGTGTTAAGGGTTAGCTATACAGAAAAAAAACCTTCAGCCAGGGGGAAATGGCTGAAAGGGCCGCTGCATACGACCTGGGGCGGAATGGTTGTGAAACGGGGAAAAGAATCAGAACAAGCACGTTGCCCTGAAGGCGGCTGCAACGGAAAAGGCAATATATATTCCAGACGCAAATATTCCGGAAGGGTCACTGCATATGCGGCAGCTGCAGCGAGACTGTCTGCTGCGCAAGGCTGGTGTTCCGTCCTGAATTCAATATTACAACGGAGTCCGCAGGGGAATCGGACGTTTTCAGCATCAGATTACATGGGCAATGGGTTTCACTTCTGCTTGAGCACCGCGACTACCTCGTCCTCCAGCGCGGCTGCCATCGGCTCGAAGCCCAGCCCGGCAAAAAATTCGGCGGCGCCGAGGTTGCCGGCGGCGTAGCTTGTGCGGATTTCCTTACATCCCTTGCGCACCTGGAGCTGGATGAGCAGCTCCCGCATCGCCGCCTGCCCGATGCCCTGCCGCTGGTAGGCAGCGTCGACGATGATGCGGTTGATCCAGCACAGCCCGCTGAAATTGCCGTACATCAGAAAGCCGACCATTTCCTCCTCGTACTCGATCCCGAACGGAATCAGGTTTTCGAAGCGCGACTGCGCCAGCGAGTAGAGCACCGGCGGCACAAAGCGCTCCTGCTCGGGCAGCAGGCGGATATTCAGGCACAATTCCCAGTTGTATCGGTCGAGCGGGACCAGTCGGACCATAAGCGGCGTATGTTGATCTCGCCGCAAATAACGCAGAAAATCCGGCGGAAGGCAATGTCAGGCCGCAGGGCGGCAGATTTCGCACAGGCCTAGCCCGCCAGGGCCCCAAAGCCCGCCGGGCGGCGCAGCGGTATGTGCTGCGCCGCCCGGCACGGATGATGCAGCTGCTCAGAACCGGATCTGGTACTGCAGCGTCGCTTTGCGCTGCGGGGCCAGCAGGCCCGGAATGATCAGGTACTCGCGGTTCATCACATTGTCCACCACCAGCGCCAGATTCTGCCTTCGCCCGATGTCGCAGCTGAGGGTCATGTCCAGCACCGGGTCGCCGGAGGGATACCGGGCCCGGAAATCAGCCAGATCGGGGATGACGATGAAGAGGTACTGGTCGATGGTTTCGACAAAGCTCTTGTAGCGGAAGTTGCCTGTCAGGCTCAGCGGCCCGTAGCCGAGGGTGGCTGTGCCCCGCACGGTCCAGCGGCTGCGGTACTTGAGCACCGGCGGCTGGTCCACCTTGGCCGTGTTGAGAATATCGGTGGGCACATTGACCAGATCCAGCTGGCTGTCGGCCGGCACGGCATTCAGGTTGATGGGGTCGAGATAGGTGACCCCGCCGGAGAGGTTGAAAAAGAAGGCCTTGCGCTGAACTTCGAGCAGGGTGGTAGCCTCGGCGCCCCGGATGCGGGCATCGGCGATGTTGATGGACGAAAAGCGGATGTCGATCCGGGGAAATGCGAGCCGCCGCGTGGCGATGCCGAATTCCACCATGTCCTCATACTGCATCTGAAAGGCGGCCAGATCCACAAAGCCCCGCAGCTGCCAGGCGCCAGGGCTGGCCTGAAAGCCCTGCCGGAAGCCAAACTCGGCGCTGTAGCCCCGCTCGGAGCCGATGCCGGGGTTCGGGTCGATGACTACACCGCCGCCGGAGGTGTTCACAAACCGCTCCGCCACCGACGGCACGCGGAATGCCTGCCCCACCGAGGCCCGCAGGTTCGTGCCCTCGGCCAGCTTCCAGTTGAGCCCGGCCCGGAATACCGGCTGCGCCTCGCGCGGCGCATCGTCGATCTGCACCGTCTCGTAGCGGAACCCCAGGCTGGTATTCAGCGGCCCAAATTTTCCGTCCAGCTGGGTGTAGATGCCGACGGAGTTGCCGCTGTGGCTGCCGCTGCTCTCGATGGTGTCGCCATTGAACACATAGGAGCCGCCGTACAGGCTGTCGCCCTGCACGCCGGCCAGGGAGACCGTGGCGCCGCTCACCCAGTTGATCCGCTTCCACAGCAGGGTCTGGTAAATGAAGTCGTTGTAGGCGATGTAGTTCTGCGACTCCTGGTTGGTGCTGTTGCGGTTGGTGTTGCGCAGCAGGCGCCCCCGGTACCAGAGCAGATCGCCCCGCTGGGTGATGTACTTGATGCTGGGATCGAGGGCGATCTCGGCTTTGAGCTGCCGCCGGAAGCCGCCGTCGTCGAGGGTAGGCGTCAGGGCGCCGCCCGTGACCACCGGCTGGCCGTTGACGATGGCCGTATCGGGATAATAGCCCCGCCAGTAAAGGATCTGCCCGCTGGAGTCCACGCTGACGCTGGCATTGAGCCCCAGAATCAGGCGTTGGGTAGGCCGGTACTTGAGCATCAGGATGTTGCGGTACTCCTCCGATTCGGCGCCCTGCCGGTATCCGCTTTCCTGGATGAAATTGGACTGCAGCGTGAGGTCGAGCTTGCCGATGCGCCGGCTGTGGAAGACGTGCGCTGACGCCGACCAGGGGCTTTTGTCGCCGTCCCAGTCCAGCGCCGGGTTGCGCGGCATGCCGAACACGCCGCCGCGCAGGCGGATGGAGGTCCGGGGCCGCTCGCCGGGATCGGCGGTGATCACGTTGATCACCCCGCCCAGCGCCGAGGAGCCGTAAAGCACCGAGCTGGCGCCTTTGACCACCTCGATCTGCGAGAGGTTGTCCACCGGAATGAGATCCAGCGAGGCTGTACCCGCATCGCCGGTGATCAGCGGCAGGCCGTCGAGCATCACCATGACCCGGCTTCCGACGCCGTAGGCATAGCCGGAGGAGCCCCGGATGTTGATCTGGCCGTCCTGATTGTCCACGCCCGGAATCTGCGAGATGGCCTTGTCCACCGAGGCCAGGGCCTGCACCTCCAGCGCCTTGGGCTTGAGCACTTCGATGGATACGGTCACGTCGGCCTGGGACTGGCTGAGGCCCTTGGAAGCGGAGATGACGACGTCCTGCGCCATGACCTCCTGGGGTTCGAGCGCGAAATCCTGGCGCAGATCGGGTGCGGTTCCGGGGCTGAGGCGGACGGTATCGCTGAGATAGCCTACATAGGAGGCGATCAGCGTAATGCCTCTGCTGCGGGCGGCGGAGCCCAGGGCCAGCTGATAGCGCCCGTCGGCGCCGGTGTAGCCGCCCTTATTCAGCTCCAGCACGCGGACGGTAGCGCCCTGGAGGGGGGATCCGGTGCTGCGGTCGCTGACCGCGCCGCTGAGGCGCAGGTCCTGGGCCATGCCGGGCAGCGCGCTCAACAGCAGCAGGCTTGCCGCGGTTGCGCGGACAAGCCTGATACGGGATAGATGCATAGGGAAGCAGTCGTATGGGGGAAATCGGCCGGCACGCGGCTCAGCGGGCAATCAGGAGCTTTTCCGTCACATCGCCCTGGGGGAGGGAGATCCGGACGAGGTACAGCCCGGCGGCCAGGCCGGCAGGCGTGGAGAACTGATGCTCGCCGGCGCCCAGCAGCCCCCGGTGCAGCACAGCGATCTGCCGGCCGGTGGGGTCGAGCAGCACGGCCTGCGTCTGGGCTGCGGCGGCAAGGCGGAAACTGAGCTGGCTGCTGCCGGCAGCAGGGTTGGGGCGCAGCCGCACCTGAAGCTGGCTGCGCAGTTCGGCGTCGCGGGAGCTGGTGCTGCTCGTATCCCGGATCTGGAAGGCCACCGAACGCACCAGCGGCAGCGTCAGCGATACCGTGCAGGTATTGGTGGCGGGATTGTAGGTGCCTGCCTGCGCCGAGATATAGACCTGGATGCTGTCCAGCTCGAGGGTCGGGGTGCCGGTGATGGTCAGGCAGCCGAACTGCAGGTCGGCAGTGTCCTGGTGGTTGACCGTGTACTGGCAGCCGGGCTGGTCGCATGCATAGCTCAGACCGAAAGACGCCGGATTGGGCTTGATGCTGTCGATCCGGTAGGAGCAGAAGGCCAGCGACACGCCGGGGAAAATGGCCGTATCCTTCGGCAGGGCGGCAAAGAGCACCTGGTTATAGGCCTGTCCGATGTAGGCCACCGGCAGGGTGTCGGGCGAGAGGCCCACCGTGGTCAGCGTCGTATCGGGCGTGCACTGGGCGCTGAGGCGGGTGAATGCGGAAAGGGCAATCGTGAAGAGGAGTACAATCGTCCGGTTTTTCATGCAAGGATCTGAGTTAGAGGTGAAACAGGTTCCTGGAACGGAATCATGCGGACGTCCGCTTTTCCAGAGACTCCTTCCGGCAGCTGGCGTTGCACCGGCGGTCGGAAGGCGCGGAAGCCCGGAACATGTACCAAGTTAAGGAAAAGAAAAATACTTCTTACCTTGGCCCATCATTTACGAACGGCTCCGGTGCTTTATTGCCTGCTGCATGCACTGCCTGCGGCCGCCGGCCGGCCGTGACGATCCTGTGCCCATGGTGGAGGGAATTTCTGCGCTGCTGCTCTATCTGCTCCTGCCTGCATGCTGGCAATATGCCGCTGCGCGGGTGCGGCTGGTGGGCTGGCTCAGCCCGGCGTTTTTCTGCTATGCGTCCGGCATTGCCATCGGGCTAGGGTGGGAGCTGTCCGCGCCAGCCGCGGCGCTGCGGGAGCAGTTCCAGCAGGCGGCGGTAGCCCTGGCGATTCCGCTGCTGCTCTTCGAGGCCGATGTGCGCGCGATGCGCCGCCTCGCAGGACGCGCCCTGGGCTCGCAGGCGCTGTATCTGGGGTCGGTGCTGGCCAGCTCCATGCTGGCCTGGCTGCTGTTCCGGGAGCAGCTGCATGCACCCGAAGAGGTGGCCGCCATGTCGGCGGCGGTCTATGTGGGCAGCACCGCCAATATGGCCGCGGTGCATGCCGCACTCGGGGCGGATGCGGCCCGCTTTGTGGAAATGAACCTCAGCGACCTGATCGTCAGTGCATTGTATTACCTGTCGGTGCTTTCAGGCCTGCACCTGGTGCTGATCCGCCTGCGCCTGCTGCCGGATGCGGCCCGGGCTGCCGGCGCCGGCGCGCAGCAGGCTGCGCCGGCGCCGCTGCAGCTGCGGAGTTTCCGCGCGCTGCTGCCCGCAGGACTGCTGGTGGGGGCCGCCGCACTGGGCCATGCCCAAGGCTGGCTGTCGGCTTCGGCTTCGCTGATTTTTCTGACGCTGGGCGGACTGGCCTGCTCGCTGCTGCCGGCAGTGCGGCGGATGGCCGGCGCCTATGCCCTGGGGCAGTATCTGTTTCTGGTCTTTTGCGTGGCGGTGGGGAGCGCCGTGACTCCGGATCTGCTGATGGGCGGTCTGCCGGCAGCGGCAGGCGCGATGGCTGTGGTGGCCTATGGCGCCATCATGCTGCATCTGTTGCTGGCAGCGCTGTTCCGGATCGATGCGCAGACGGCTGTCATCACGCAGGTGGCCGGGATCTTCAGCGTGCCCTTCATCGGGCCTGCCGCATCGCGCATGCGCAATCCGGAAACGGCCTGGATCGGCATGACGCTGGCGGTCCTGAACCTGGCCCTGGGCAACCTGATCGGGCTGCTGGTGTATCAGGCGGCCCTGGCCTGGGGCTGAAGGCGGAAGCTGCGCCAAACCGGGAAATCCTCCCAAAATGCCTATCTTCCCCCATGAAGCGCTACTTCAGCACCACCGGCGTCTGCGTGCCGGAAGACCACTATATGGTGCCTCCATTCCGGGGCCTGGACGACGACATCATGCGCCTGATCGAGACCAAGCAGTACTTCCTCATCCACGCCCCCGCCAGACCGGCAAGACGACCTTTCTGCATGCCTTCGCCAAGCGGCTCAACCGGGAGGGGAAATATAGCGCGGTGGTGATGTCTGTGGCAAATATGGCGGATGATTTTGCTCAATTTGAAGATGAGCTTTCCACGCGGTTGTATGAAGCGCTTCTAACTCAGCATCTATCAGATCCCCGGGGTACAAGCCCTTCGGCGAAAGAGGATTTCGCTGAATCTCTGCAAATAACGCATCATGAACGGCGGTGGCCGCATCGAGCGCGAGATGGCCGTCGGCAACGGTCGTACGGACCTCGCGGTCTTCTGGCAAGACCAGGTGATCCCCATCGAGATCAAACTCAACCACGATACCCGCACCCGCGACATGGGCCTGCGCCAGCTGGGCCGCTACATGGACCAGCTCGGCCAGCAGCGGGGCCATCTGGTGATCTTCGAGAAGCAGCCCTCCAGCGTGCTGCCCTGGGAGCAGCGCATCCGGCGGGAGACGGTGCAGGCGGAGGGACGCGAAATCGAGATTTGGTGGATGTGAGGACCTGATGGAATGCTGCCGCATGAGGCCTGCTTCCCTGCAAGCTGCCGCACATCCGGATTTTTTTTCCACAGGCCAACAGGGGGTGATATTTTTGCGCATATTTGCATACTGACCGTTCAGTACGCATGCCTGTCCAGAAAACCACACGCGAAGAGATGCTGCGCCACTGCATCCGGGTATTCCGGCGGCAGGGCTACTACCGCACCTCCATGGCGGACCTCGCGCAGGAGACCGGGCTGACGAAGGGGGTGTTTTACCACCATTTTGCGGGCAAGGAGCAGATCATGCTCGCCGCGCTGGAGATGTCGGCGGCCTATTTCCGGAACCGGATTTTTGCCCTCGCCTTCGATGCGTCGCTGCCGCTGCGCGCCCGCATCGACGAGATGGCCAACCGGGCCTGCGAGGCCTTCACCAAGGGCTCGGGCGGGTGTTTTTTTGCCAATACCGTGCTGGAGACGGCCCATATCGAAGATACTTTTCTGCCGGCCATCCGCAGTTTTTTTGCCGAATGGGAGGCTGCCTTCGTGCACCTGATCCGCCTGTCGCAGCCGGATGCCGATGCCGGCTCCCTGGCCCGGCGCCTCATCGCCGATATCGAGGGGTCGCTGATACTGATGCAGCTCCACCAGGACGAAACCTATGCCTACCAGGCCTTTGAACGGGCCCGCCATATGATCCGACCCTATGCCGACTGATGCTTCCTTCTCCGCCGAGCCGTTCGAGACCCGCTGCGCCGATGGCGTGCGCCTGGCGGGCCGGCTGCTCATCCCCCGCGAGCCCATCGGGGCCGTACAGTTCAATGCCGGCACCGGCGCCAAAAAATCGTTCTACCAGCCCTTTCTGGAGTTCCTGGCGGAGCATGGCTACGTCTGCTGCCTCTGGGACTACCGGGGCGCCGGGGAATCGGCGCCGCCGTCGCTGCGGGGCTGCGGCTACACCTTCCGCGAGTACGGCCTCCAGGACATGCCGGCGGTGAAGGCCTATCTGCAGCGCCGTTTTCCGGACCTGCCGCTGTACCTGGTATGCCACAGCGCAGGCGGGCAGCAGATCGGATTCATGCCGGACCTGTCGGGCATCCGGGGCATGGTGGCATTCGCCGTTTCGGCGGGGTACCTGCCTGCGATGCCCCTGCATTACCGGCTGCTGAGCGCCTATTTCTTCTATGTGTTCGCGCCGGTCAGCATCGCCCTCACAGGCTATGTGGCGGCCCGGCGCTTCGGGATCATGGAGGACCTGCCGAAGCAGGTGGCCCTCGAATGGCGGGACTGGTGCAGCCGCCCCGATTATCTGTTTGATCCAAAGTTCGCCGGCGTCACGGTGCCGGTGCAGGCCTATTCGCAGCTGCCCTTCCCCGTCCACCTCTACTGGACCCCCGACGACACCATCAGCAACGAGCGGAATACCCGGCGGTTCTGGAGCCACGCCGGCAGCCCGCACGGCATCCGGATGGAGGAAGTGCGCGCCGCCGCGTACGGAGTCCGGGAAATGGGGCATTTCGGCTTTTTCCGCAAAGCCCAGCGCGAGCGGCTCTGGCCGCAGGTGCTGGAGGTGCTGCGGGGGATGTGAGCGGGGGCTGCGTTACAGGGGCGGTGTCTGCAAGGCATGGGGCGCAGGAGGAGCCCCGCGGTGCTGCCATTCATCGCGGAGCATCTGCTGGATCTCGATTGGAGACGATTGCCGGGTGAATACTCCGCAATATTTGAATGCGTTGAACTTCTTAGGAGCCGTCAGCTTCCCCAGAAGCGCTTGGATAGCAGCGTGATCGGCTGAACGTTTGATGACTATGGTCATGTTGCATCGTGTTTTGGCAGACTTCCAGATCCTGGAGGCAGCATTGCAATCCCTTTTTTGATAGAATGCCGGCCGGGCAGCCTGGCCGGGATTGCATATCGATGCAAGCGATACTGCTGCTATGCAATATACACAAACCTCGTATCCTCCGTAAGGCCCGCAGCTCATTACAGCCTCCCCTTGCCCCATTCCCCCAATCCCTCGTACCTTTGCGGCTTAACGACTTGGATGTGACCTTCGACCGCCGAGACCTGAGCAGCGAACTGCTGCGCGAATTGTACGCCGACCTGCTCTTCCCCCGCATGGTCGAGGAGAAAATGCTCATCCTGCTGCGCCAGGGGCGCGTCAGCAAGTGGTTCTCCGGCATCGGGCAGGAGGCCATCTCCGTGGGCCTCGCCCGCGCCCTGCGCAGCGAGGACTACATCCTGCCCCTGCACCGCAACCTGGGGGTGTTCACGACCCGCGGCATTCCGCTCACCCGCCTCATCTGCCAGTGGCAGGGCCGCGCCGGCGGCTTCACCCAGGGCCGCGACCGCTCCTTCCACTTCGGCGCGCCTGAATACCGCGTCATCGGCATGATCTCCCACCTCGGCGCCATGCTGCCCGTAGCCGACGGCCTGGCCCTGGCCAGCAACCTCGACGGCGGCTCCTACCTCGCCGCTGTCTTCTCCGGCGACGGCGGCGCCAGCGAAGGCGACTTCCACGAAGCCCTCAACGTGGCCGCTGTCTGGGATCTGCCCGTGATCTTCCTCATCGAAAACAACGGCTACGGCCTCTCCACCCCCTCGCAGGAGCAGTTCCGCGCCGCCCGCCTCGCCGACCGCGCCAAAGGCTACGGCATCGAAGGCTATACCATCGACGGCAACAACCTCCTGGAGGTGTACCACACCGTGCAGGAAATCGCCGCGCGCATGCGCGAGGACCGCCGCCCCGTGATCCTCGAATGCATGACCTTCCGCATGCGCGGGCACGAGGAGGCCTCGGGTACCAAATACGTGCCCCAGGAGCTCTTCGACCACTGGGGCCGCATGGACCCCGTGGCCAATTTCGAGCAGTGGCTCCTGCAGGAAGGCGTGCTCGATGCGGACGCTGTCGCCGCCATCCGGGCGCGGTTCAAGGCCGAGATCGACCGCGCCGTAGAAGACGCATTCTCCATGCCCGAGGTGGAGGTCCGGCCCGGGGCGGAGCTGGCCGATGTGTATGCCCCGCCGGCGCCGGCGCTGCCCGCAGCGCCGGATCTGCCCGCCGTCGAACGGCGCTTCATCGATGCCATCAGCGAGGGCCTGCGCGAAGCCATGCGCCGCCATGAAGGGCTGGTGCTCATGGGGCAGGACATCGCCGAATACGGCGGCGTGTTCAAAATCACGCAGGGCTTCGTGGAAGAATTCGGCAAGGCGCGCGTGCGCAACACCCCCATCTGCGAATCGGCCATCGCCGGGGCAGGCCTGGGCCTGTCCATCGCCGGGCGCAAATCGATGGTGGAGATGCAGTTCGCCGACTTCGTCTCCTGCGGCTTCAACCAGATTGTCAACAACCTCGCCAAGAACCACTACCGCTGGGGCCATGCCGCCGATGTGGTCATCCGCATGCCCACGGGCGGCGGCAGCGGTGCCGGCCCCTTCCATTCGCAGAGCAACGAGGCCTGGTTCACGCATGTGGCGGGCCTGAAAGTGGTGTATCCCGCCACCCCGGAGGACGCCAAAGGCCTGCTCCTCGCCGCCTTCGACGATCCCAATCCGGTCCTTTTCTTCGAGCACAAGCTGCTGTACCGCTCCGAATCGGGGCCGGTGCCGCAAGGCTACTACCATACGCCCATCGGCCAGGCGCGCACCGTGCGCAGCGGCAGCGACATGACCCTCGTCACCTACGGCCTGGGCGTGCGCTGGGCGCAGGAGGCTATCCAGGCCACGGGGATCGATGCCGAGCTGATCGACCTGCGCAGCCTGCTGCCCTGGGATCAGGAAACGGTCTTCGCATCGGTGCGGAAAACGGGCAAATGCCTCATCCTGCACGAAGACACGCTTACGGGCGGCTTCGGCGGGGAAATTGCGGCAGCCATCGCCGAGCACTGCTTCACCGCGCTCGATGCGCCGGTGATCCGGGTGGGCTCCCTCGATACGCCGGTGCCTTTCCACCCCAGCCTGGAGCAGGCGTTCATGGCTGCCGCGCGGCTGCGGGAGCGCATGGAGTGGCTGTCAGCGTTCTGAAAATCAAATAGTTACACAGCTTCCTCCTGCCGCAGCCACCCGAGGAATTCCCGGTTGCTGCGCAGCAGCATGTCGTACACGGCCTCAAAATCCTCGATCCCGCCGTAGTAGGGATCAGGCACATTGGCATCGGGCGCTTCGGGGTCGAAATGGCGCATCTTGAAAATGCGGGCTTTGGCGCCGGGCTTCCGGCCCAGCATGGCCTGAAGATCGAGGCGGTTGTCCTCGTCCATGGCCAGGATATAGTCGAAGCGGTCGAAATCGCTCAGCTGAATCTGGCGGGCGCGGGAGGCCAGCGCTTCGCCGCTGCGCTCCTCGAACACCTGGCGGGTGCGCCGGTCGGGCAGCTCGCCCACATGCCAGCCGCCGGTGCCGCAGGAGTCGGCCTCAATCCGGGATTCGAGGCCGGCCTCGCGGACCAATTGCTGGAAAATGCCCTCAGCCATCGGCGAGCGGCAGATATTGCCAAGGCAAACGAAGAGGATGCGTACCGGTTCCATCATGGGTAGCACAAAGTAAACACAAGTTGCCGTCTTCTCCGCATGCAGTCGATTGACCGGCCTGGCGGGCTTCAGCGCGGCCCTGCCGGGGGATACTGCGCCCGGACCCGCAGGATCGCCTGATCGCGGGCGCCGGGGCCTGCCAGCAGGCTGCGCTCCAGCTCGCCGAAACGTTCCGGCGGCAGGCCGGCGGCCAGCAGGCTGCTCCGCAGAAATGCATAGTCGGTGGCCGGGCTGCCGGCCTGCATCAGGACGCGCAGCCAGGCGTCCATCACGCCGTCGCCGGCCTCCAGGCCGATGGCCGTCAGCAGCAGCGGCACATAGTGGTAACGGTAGGCATCGAACGCGAGCTCGCCGCGCTCGCGCACCTCGCTCAGCGGCTTAAAATCGCCGATCTGCTCCGTGCGGGCCGCGTAGCGGCCCAGCAGGCGGCGGTACGCCGAGTCCGGCAGCTCGCTGCGGACATAGCGCGAGGCCAGGTATTCGGTCAGCCCTTCGTTGAATGCCCAGTACAGGCTGCCGCTGGGCCTGAATACCGTGCCGACATAATAATGCGCCAGCTCGTGCGCCAGAAAAGGGATCTGGTTTTCCTGCAGCTCGCTGCTGCCTTCCGCAAACATCGACCGGATGTCCCAGGTGCCGGTCTGGTTGCCCACAAAGGTGATGGTGGGGTAGCTGACAAAGCTGAATCCGGGATGCACGGCCGAGGCCTTCGCCGAGACGAAGCTGAGGCTGGCGCCGTAGGGCTGGTCCAGCAGGCGCTCGTAAAAGCGGACGATGCGCTTGCTTTCGGTCCCGATGCGCCGCATCTGCTCCCGGGAGAGCGGCGTATTCACAAACCACAGCGGCCCTTCCTGCTCAAACCCGAAGCGGCCGGCAAACAGCAGGAGGTGCGCCGGCACCTCCGAGCGGAACGTGCTGCGCGTGCCCGTCTTCGGCGCATCGCCGCTCAGATACACCGCGCTGCAGTCGCTGCATTGCACCGTAAGCTCATAGGTCACCCGGTCGTGGATGACCTGGCGTTCGGGGTCGTAGAGGATGGGATACCACGCCGACTGGTTGGAGGCGCGGAAGGTGGTGCCGTTGAAGGACATATTGCCCATCCAGTCTTCCCACGGATACATCTGCGCGGAGTCGCGGTACACCGGAAAGGCGCCGGTGTATTTCAGGTGCAGGACCGGAGGCAGGGGCAGCAGGCTGTCCCGCGTCAAGATCTGATACTGAAACGCTTCATAGCTTTCGCCTTCGTCGTAGCGCCGGCTGGGGACATAGCGTTTGGCTGGGGTCCGGGCATCGTCCATCATGTCCACGCTGAACCCCGCATTCAGCCAGAGTCGGTACGGCCGGATCTGGGGCAGGCCCGTCACGGTCAGGTCGCAGCTGATGGTGCCGGCCCCGACGGAGAGGGTCACGGTTCCGGTCAGATGGGGAACCTGGGCCTGGGCAGCAGAACAGAGCAGGAGGAAGAGCAGGGCGGATCGCATGGCGGGCAGGATCAATATATGAAACTGCTGTAATATGCGTGAATTCTCCGCGTTTGCCAAACCGGAAATCTGCCCCCAGCCGGAATCCTACCAGAGCCGCAGGCCCGTCTTCACCTCTGCGCTGCCCTGTCGGATCACCGCCTCGTACAGGCCCGGATCGGCCAGGAAACGGAGCTGCTGCGGGCCCGGCGCCAGCACGGCGGGCGCCTGCAGGGTCTGGACCGCCTTGCCTGCGGCGTCGCGCAGCTCCACCGACACCGGAGCCGGGCCTTTCACCCAGAAGTCCAGGAAGTACTGGTCGTAGTCGGGGTGCTTCATCAGCTCCGTCCGCTGGGTGCGGGCCTCGGGGATATACATATAAAATCCCGTCGGATAGTCGGGCCGGCGGATGCCCATTTTGGCCAGGCCGGTCTGCAGGGCTTCGGTCCGCTGGCCCAGGGTCCAGAAGAGCCCGGAGCGGTAATTTTCGATCATCACCACAATCGGCCCCTGGTCGATGGCGAGGTACTGGTTGGAATACCAGCCTTTGAGCTTGCTGTAGGCATCGTAGAAGCCGTGCGGCCCGAAGAGGCGGTTGCCCTCGATGCGGTAGAGGTATTTGAGGACCTGCATCGAGTACCAGGGGGTGTAGGGGAAGGAAGAAAGCGCAGCCGTAGGCGTAAGGGTGCTGTTGTCCTCCACCACCGGGGCATGGGCGCCGTAGAAGTTGAAATTATCGCTGGCGGTCAGGCCCCAGTTGTGCTCGGAATAGCCGAATTCCTTCGGCGCCTGCTCGATGCAGTAGGCGCGGTTGATGAGGGTCTGGCTCACGTTGAGCTGCCAGTAGTTGGCGTCGCCGTCCTGCATCAGGCGCGGATCGAGGCTGAGGTAGGAGTAATGGGCAAAAAAGAGCGGCCCGCCCCAGTCGAAGCCGAGCGGCAGGGTATAGCCGAGGTAGGTTTTGCCGTTTTTGTAATGGCCGGGCTCATGCTCCTTCCAGGTGCGCTGGTACACTTCGGGGGCAATGGGAAAGGTAGGCGAGCCCAGGGCCAGCACATAGGTGATGAGGCACTCATTGTAGCCGCCGATGGGGTGGTTCATCTTCCACTCATAGCGCGGCGACCAATGCCAGTGCAGGAGGCCGTTGCGGACGTACCAGCTCCATTCCACCGATTCCCAGAGGCGGGTAATGCGGCTGCGCAGGGCCGCCTCGGCAGGCGCGCTGCCATTGAAGTAGGCCCTTGCGGCCAGGAGGCCGTTGATGAGGTAAGCGGTTTCCACCAGATCGCCGCCGTCGTCGTATCGGCTGAACGGCACAGCCTTGCCGGTATGGCCGTTGAGCCAGTGCGGCCAGGCGCCGTGGAAGCGCTCGCATTGCTCCAGAAATGCCGTCATCTTCAGCAGCCGCTCCACAGCCTGCTCCCGCGACACCCATCCGCGGTCGGCCCCGGCGATGATCGCCATCACGCCGAAGCCGGTGCCTCCGCTGGTGCAGATGTTGGGCGTGGCCGTGCGCTCCGGAATCATCCCCGAAGCAGGATGGGCAAATTCCCAGAACCAGCGGAAGGTGTGCTGCTGCACCGTGTTGAGGTACTCGCTGTTTTCAGTCACAAGCTGGGCCTGAAGCCCGGCGCCTGCCAGCAGGAGCAGCGCGCACAGCCCGGAGCGGAGGAGAGAGTTCATAGCAGTAGATCCGGTAATATAAGAGGCAATATGCATGATTCGGTGCAGGAACGGAAACGCCAAACGGTTCCCCGCCGCAGGCGGCAGGCAATAAAAAGCCCCATCCCGCGGGGGATGGGGGTACAAGCACGGGCAAGGACCGTGGAGGGCGCTGCGCCTCAGGGCGTAGTCACCTTATAATCGAATCGGATTTCGTCGCGGATGTTGAGGCCGGCGCCGTCGTCCTTCAGGCTCGTGATGCGCATCACCGCAAACTGCGGCCTCGGCGACTTGATCAGCCGCACGATCACGTAGTCGCCGACTTTCAGGACAGGCGTGTTCAGCGCCGGCGCCGGGTCGGAGAAAAAGGCCTGGAAGATGGTCGTATAGGTAGCCTCCTCGTAATTGAATTTTTCGGCATTCGTAATCACGAAAACTGAATCCAGCCCGAGGACATTGTTGCTGGGGGAATGCAGGCGCGGAAGCCAGAGCCCCTGGCTGCCCGACAGCTCGGCGATGTCCATCTGCAGGCGCAGCGTATCGAGGTTTTGGCCCGGCAGGGCCGGCAGCCGCGTACGGGCGGTGAAGTTGAAGGCGTAGCGGGTGCCGCTGCGCAGGTTGAAAATGGTGTCCTGCTGGTAGCTGAGCACCTTGTACGGTTCGGGGGCGGCCGGATCGGGCAGGATGGTCACCCAGAACTCGGTGGAGGCCCAGGCACCCTTGGTATCCAGCACATAGCAGGTGTAGCGGATGCGGAAATACGGGTCCAGCGCAGGCACCGTGAGGGTGAAATCGAAGGGGATGTTCTGGCCCGACACTTCGATGTCGATCGGAAGGGCATCGCCCACCGGCGTATTGGAGGCATCGAAGATGCGGGGCACGGCGCGGAAGAGCTTGAGGGCTTCCTTGTCGGCCAGGCGGAACGATACCGTGACACTTTCGCCGGCGCGCCTGAGCAGACGGGTATTGGCTGGTGCCGTGACGGTGATGGCAGGGTCTTCATCGAGGGGAATCAGATCCCCCAGTTCCTCATCCGGCTTACAGGAGGCAAAGAGCATCGAGCCTGCCAGCAATACGATGCACCAGCGTAGCAAAGGGTTCATAGGTCAGTTTGCAAGTTTCCAGAACAGATCCGGGGAGCATGCGCAGTGCGCAATTCTGCCCCAATATACACGCTTGCCCGGATAAAACCGACCTTCCGATCAATTTTCCTCGTATGTTGCGGGGGAAATGCGTATCGCGATCCTGACAGCCGGCCTGGCAGCCCTGCTTGCGGCCTGCGGACCCTCGGAGCACGAGCTCCGGGTGCGTGCGCTGAGCGACTCGGTGCGGGTCATGGATTCGCTCGCCGCGCTGCGGCTGCTTGATTCGCTGCGCCCCGCGCCGCCTGCCGATACCGTGGCCCCAGCCCCGGAGCCGCCCCGGCCGCTGCGGAAGCCCCGCCCGGCGCCTGCCCCGGACCCTGCGGCGCAGCCGCCTGCGGAAGCCGCGCCTGCACCCGGGCCTGCGTCCGAAACACCGCCGCCCGGCGGCGGCGGACGCTGAACGGCATCAGAAGAAAATGGTCAGCCCCGCCTCCAGCGGCGGAATCTTCGGGTTGCGGAAGCCTTCGGCTTCCTTCGGCAGCAGCGACGCATTGGTGAATTCATCGAACACGTCGCTCAGCCGCCACATGCCGTGCAGCGAAGCCCATTTGTAGCCGAAGCGCGCATACACCCCGTAGCGCAGCCGGCTGAATTCCGGCTCCTCCAGCGATTCGAGGTCCGAGAGCTTGTACCGCACCGTGAGCTGGTCGCTGTTGGTGTAGCGCTGCCGGTAGCTGGCAGCCAGCAGATAGCCGACGTAGCCGCCGCCTTCGAGGAAAAATCGCGCGTCGCCGTCTTCATCCCGCGTCAGGTTGACATACACCCCCACCGGCAGCTCCAGAAAGGTGGTGTGGTGCCGCTCGGAGGAGAGGGGAAAGGGCAGCGAGTCCACAACGGTCGGAAAGGTCTTGATTTTGGTCTGGTCGTACTGGATCCGGGTCCACGAAATCCCCGGCGCGATGCGCAGCCCCAGCACATTCCGCAGGATGCCCAGCTTGATGCCGGCATGCAGGCCGTAGGAGCCCGAACTGCCGCCGTTGACGGGCACCGTATCGCGTACCGGGCCGGTCAGCATGACGCCGCGGCTGAGCACCAGGCTGAAACTCCTCGGGCGGTCGGTGCCGAGGTTGTCCGCGCCGGCTTCCTGCGCCCGCAGCGCGGGAAGCGACATCCAGAAGCTCAGCACAGAAATGAACAAGATCCGCTGCATATCGCTATTATTGCATCAAAGTTACAGGAAATCCGGACACAATGAACCAGTTCAACATCCGGGTCTACGGGATCTGCGTGCAGGCGGGCCGCCTGCTGGTGACCGACGAGCGCCGGTTTGGGATTTCCATGACGAAGCTGCCGGGCGGCGGACTGCACTTCGGAGAAGGGCTGGAGCGTGCGCTGAAGCGCGAATGGAAAGAGGAGCTGAATGCCGAGATCCGGGTCGGAGACATTTTCTTTGTCAACCCCTTCCTGCAGATTTCCGCCTTCAACCCCAGCGACGAGGTGATCGGGCTGTATTTCTGGGTTACGCCCCTGCGCCCGCTGGACGTGCGCTTCACGGAGCGCCCCATGCAGTTTTCGACCGCTGAGGAGGAGGAGCAGGTATTCCGCTGGATTGCCCTGCGCGATCTGCGCGAAACGGATTTCACCTTCCCCATCGACCAGGCGCTGGTGCCGAGGCTTCGCAAACATTTCGGCTACTGAGCGATGAGAGGGGCCTTCCGCAGCCGCCTTTCCCCGTTCTGGCGCCAGGCCGGCGCCCTGATCGGCGGCAATGCTGCCGCCCACCTGATCAGCGGCCTGTCGGTGCTGCTGCTGCCGAGGCTCTTCGCCGACGCGGATTTCGGGCGCTACGGCTGGTTCAGCGCTTCGCTGGCCGTGCTGGCCGTGGTTGTCAACGGCGGCTATGACCTGGCAGTCATGCTGCCGGCGGACGCGGCTGCGGCGCGCCGCCTGGTGCTGCTGAGCCTGCGCATCGCCGCCGCCGTTGCCGGCCTGACGCTGCTGGCGGCGCTGCTGCACCTGAGCCCGCTGGGGCCGGTGCCCGGTGTGCCGCCCGGCGCCTGGCTGCTGTGGCTGCCGCTGAGCCTCGCCCTGGAGGGGGCCTATCAGCCCCTGCGGGTCTGGGCCAACCGCCAGCAGGCCTACGGCCTGCTCTCCGCCAGCCGCCTGGCGCGGGCGCTGGGAACGCTGGGCGTCAGCATGCTGCTGGGCTGGGCGGGTGCCGGGGCCTGGGGCCTGGCCGCCGGCTGGACTGCCGGCCAGGCTGCAGGCCTGCTGCCCCTGCTGAGGCGGCTCCTGCCGCAGCTGCGCGGCCAGCCGGCCGGTGCTGCAAGGGCCGAACGCCGGGCCTTCGCTGATTTTCCCCGTTACGCCGTCGCCGGGTCGCTCCTGCACACGGCCTCCCGCTACCTGCCGGTCTATCTGCTGCTGCCTGCCTTCGGCGAGGCGCTGGCCGGCCAGTTCAGCCAGGCCGACCGCATCCTCAGCCTGCCGGTGACGGTCATTGCCATGGCCATCGGACAGGTGTTTTATGAGCAGGCCGGGCGTGCCGCCCACGCCGGAACGGCTGAGCTGAAAACCCTGGTGCGCCGGACCCTCCGGCGTCTGGCGCTGATCGGCGCAGCCTGTTTTGTGCCGGTGCTGCTGCTGGGGCCCTGGCTCTTCCGGATGGCCCTGGGCGATGCCTGGGCAGATGCCGGGCGCTACGCGCAATGGCTGGCACCCTGGATGTATCTGGCGTTTATCGCTTCGCCGCTGGCCTATCTCGTGGACGTGACCCGCCGCCTGGGCGAATTTCTGCGCTTCAATGCCGTCTTTTTTCTGCTCCGGCTGGCTGTGCTGGCCTGGGGGGCCCGGAACGGCGGAGCCGATGCCGCGATAGCTGCGTTTGCTGCGGCCAGTGCTGCCGGCACGGCCCTGCAGCTGGGCTACCTGCTGCGCCTGCCTGCGCGGGCAGGGCGGCCTCAGGCGGCCTGAGCGCCTGCCAGCAGATACAGCACGGCCATCCGGATGGCAACACCGTTTTCGACCTGGTCCAGGATGATGGAGTAGGGGGAATCGGCAGCTTCGCTGGTCAGCTCCACCCCCCGGTTGATGGGGCCGGGATGCATGAGCACCAGCGGCTTGCCCAGCGATTCCAGCAAAGGCAGCCCGACGCCGTACTGCATCGAGTATTCCCGCAGGCTGGGGAAGTATTTCACGTCCTGCCGCTCAAGCTGGATGCGCAGCATGTTGGCGGCGTCGCACCAGTGGAGGGTTTCGCGCAGGTCGTAGCTGACGGACACCCCCAGCGATTCGATGTGGCGGGGAATGAGGGTCGGCGGGCCGCAGACGCGGATATTGGCGCCGAGCTTGCGCAGGGCCAGGATATTGGACAGGGCGACGCGGCTGTGCAGGATATCGCCGATGATGGCCACGTTGAGCCCCTTCAGCTCGCCGAATTTCTCCCGCAGCGAGAAACAGTCGAGCAGCGCCTGGGTGGGGTGCTCGTGCGCACCGTCGCCGGCGTTGATGATCTGGGCGTTTACGTGACGGCTCAGGAAGACCGGAGCCCCGGCAGCCGGATGGCGCATGACGATCATGTCCACCTTCATCGCTAGGATGTTGTTGACCGTATCGATGAGCGTTTCGCCCTTCGAGACGCTGCTGGACGAAGCGGTGAAGTTGATCACATCCGCCGAGAGCCTGCGCTCGGCCAGCTCGAAGGAGATGCGGGTGCGGGTGGAGTTTTCGAAGAAGAGGTTGGCAATGGTGACATCCCGCAGCGAAGGCACTTTTTTGATGGGCCGGTTCAGCACCTCTTTGAAATTGTCCGCCGTATCGAAGATCAGCTGGAGGTCTTCGAGGGTGAGGTACTTGATGCCGATCAGGTGGCGGGTGCTGAGCATGGCAGGAAGGGGACTAGGTCAGCGGATAATCGACGAGAAACACTTCATCCTGGCCGCCGCTTTCGCGGAGGGAGACCTGGATGCGCTGGGTCTGGATCGTATCGACCGTGATGCCGGTGTAGGAAGCTTCGATGGGCAGCTCGCGGCGGTGCTTGCGGTCCACGAGCACCAGCAGCTCCACGGAACGGGGACGCCCGAAGGCAAGCATCGCATCGAGCGCCGCCCGCATGGTGCGGCCGGTGTAGAGCACATCGTCCACGAGGATGACGCGCTGGTTTTCGATCAGGAAATCGACGCGGGTCTGGTTGGGCTGCAAAGGCGCGGAGCGCCGCCGCACGTCGTCACGGTAGAAGGTGACATCCAGCTCGCCGTGGGGCAGGTCTGCGCCGGCCTGTTCCCGCAGCAGCTGCCGGATGCGGCGCGACAGGAAGACGCCCCTCGGCTGGGCGCCGAGCAGGACCGTATCCTGAAAATCGCCGTAGGTTTCGATCAGTTCATGGCAGAGGCGCAGCAGGGTAATCTGCAGCTTCCCGTTCGGAAACAGATCGAGCTTGTGTACCGGTTCCATCGGGCGCAAGTTGCGAAGAATCCCGGCAAGGGGCAAGCTGCCGCACCGTCCGGATGCATCCGGGCGCTTATTCCCGCCGCAGGCGCATGACGAAGCCGCCGCCCGGCGCCAGCTGAATCCGGATGCGGTCCTCCGGCCCGGCTTCGGTGCGGCTGAGGCGGTAGTCGCGGGCGTTGCGCGCGGCATTGACGCCGTCGGCGCAGATCTCCGCCTGCCAGCGCCCCGGCGGCAGAAAGTCCAGCGGCACCTCCAGGGTGCGCGGCGTCCAGTCGTTCATCGCCGCCAGATACCAGTCGTCCCCGTGCCGCCGGGCTACCGCCAGATAGGATCCGATCTCCGCTTCGAGGGCCCGCGTCTCGTCCCAGACGGTCGGAATCGAGCCGAGCAGCTGCATAAATGCCGGCTCCCGCCGCCCGTCCGCCGGATTGCCCGAAAACATCTGCAGCGGGCTGTCATACACCACAAACATCGCCAGCTGGTGCGTGCGCGTGCCCTGCGACATGACTTTCATGCCGATGGGGCGGAATTGCTCCTTCGTCGCATGGTCCAGAAAGCCCGGCTCGTAATCCATCGCGCCGGAGAGCATGCGCGTGAACGGCAGCACGAGGTCGTGGCGCGGCGTGGCCTTGTCGCTCCAGATATTGTATTCCGAGCCCAGCGCGCCTTCGCGCGTGATGGCGTTGGGCCAGGTGCGCTCGAAGCCGCCCGGCGGAAAGGCGCCGTGAAACATGACCATGATCTGGTAGCGGGCGCAGGCCGCCGCGATTTTTTCGTAAAATTCCACGGTCTGCTGATCGTTCCGGTCCATGAAGTCGGTCATAATGCAGCGCACGCCCCAGTCGCGGAACTGCGCCAGCGCGGTGTCGAGCTGCCGCTCCAGGGTCATGGACAAGGTCCAGAGTGTCAGGCTGATGCCTTTGTCCCGCGCATACCGGCTCAGCAGGCCGAGGTCCATGCCCGGCGTGATGCGGAGCAGGTTGCCGTAGTCCGACCAGCCGGCATCCAGCATCACGAAGTCGAGGCCGTAGTCGGCTGCGAAGTCGATGTAGTAGCGGTAGGTTTCCGTATTGAGCCCGGCGGGGAAATCCACGCCGTAGAGGTTGCTGCCGCAGATCCACTCCTCGGTGCTGATGCCGGGCTTGACCCAGGACCAGTCGCCGGGCGTTTCGGGGTCGGCGAGGCGGTACACGAGGTCGTTTTCGAGGAGTCCGCGGTCGTCGGGGGAAAAGGCGAGCACGCGCCAGGGAAAGCTGCGCTGTCCTTGGGTGCGGGCAATGTAGGGCGCGCGCGCCGCTGCGATCCGCTGGGGGAACTCGCCGCCCTGGACGCGCTCTTCGGTCACATAGGGGGCGAAGACGCCGCGGATGCCGCCCTGGGGGGCACGGTCCAGCAGCAGGCCGGGGTAGCCGCGCAGATTGGATTCGAGGATCACCATGCGCAGGCCGCCTTGCATGGCCAGGACTGGCGCATAGGCCAGGCTGGCGGCGGGCAGCTCGCCCAGCCGCCGCTCCAGGTAGGGCTCCTCGAAGGAGCTGTGGAAGCGGTCCAGGCCCTCGCGCGGCTGCATCTCAGGCCACCAGACCCGCGCCGTATCGGAGAGGGCGAAGGCAAGCTCCTCGCTGCGGACCACCAGCTCGCCCGGCCGGTCGCCGATCCAGCGGAAGGCCGCGCCGTCGTTGTAGGCACGGAACTCGATGCGGTAGCCCTGGCGGAAGTCGATGCTCAGCTCGTTGTAGTGGTCGGGGATGACGCTGCGCTTCAGCGGCACGCGCGGGCGGATGGTGTCCCGCATGCTGCGGGCGGCGGTGCGGGGCCGGGCGGAGCCCGGCGTGCCGTCCCAGCGCTCGCCGCTTTCGAGCACCATCGCGAGGGGGGCGGAAGGCAGTATTTCGCGGCCTTCGTACCGCAGCGACCAGCGCAGCGGCGCAGACTGGATTACCAGCTCGCAGCGGCCGTCCGGCGAGCGGAGGCTCCAGGGCTGGGCGCTTGCGCAGGCCAGGAGGCCTGCCAGGATCAGAAGCAGGATACGCATAGCAGCAGTTCAGGGCAGCAACATACGGAAATTTTCCGGGCGGCAGCCGCCTGCGGTTCGTGCTGGATTTTCCCCCGTTGAAGCAGCTTTTTCAGAGCGCGCATCCCGCAGCATACCGGGCTGCATGGGGCTTCGGATAATTCTATCTGCCGGAATACCCGCATTTCGTCCAGAACCGGAATGCGGAATATGCTGCCGCCCCGAATGCTATACAGGGTTGTACGGGTTTGATATACAAGAAGTTGAGGGCGGATAAAAACCAGTGCTGCGGCGGCAGCGGCAGGCTGCCCGAAAATCCGGGGAACAATCGCGAGATACGAGACCCCTGATCTGCGCCTGCGGGTTCATATATTGAATATATCGTGTATGATGTGAAGCGATCCCAGGCCGCTGCTGTCAGGTTGTTTTTGATTGAATCCGTATTTAATATTGTGCCATGCAAGGGACGGGCGGCTGATGTGCCGATGGAAGCGCAGCGCCTGGGACTTGCCCCCTAGCTGCCTATTTCAAACACCGACAATGAATTGCACGGGACTGTCTTCAGTCCCCTGTATGGTTTTGTGTTTTCCCCCAACCAGTTTTCCCCTATGATTCGTAACGCATTACCCGTATTTCAGGCTGTGCTGGCGCTCGCGTTGCTGCTGATCGGCGGACAGCACCGCAGCCGCGCGCAGAGCTACACTGCCGAAGCACTGACGTTCAGTGTCTTTGTCGAAACGGACATGACCTTCAACGGCGGAGACATCGACGGTCCGGTAGCTCTGGGCGGAAACCTGACCCTGGACGGCACGGGCCAGATGGCCAATCAGAACGTCGGCACCTACTACGCTGCCGGTGTGACGAATCCCATCGGCCTGCTGATCAACGGACGCCTCTTCTATACGGGCGGCGGCAGCACCAACCTCCTGCAAGGCAACATCGGCAGCTCCTCCAGCCAGGCGCCTGCCGGCATCAAAGTCGGCAACCTGACGGGCACGACGGTGTATTCCACCCAGAACAACACCAATGTCAACACCCAGCTCACGCCCGGCTCCTACAATGCCAACCCCCGGATCACCCTGGCCTGGAGCCAGCCGGCAAACAGCGTGGGCTTTACGCCCGGCTCGCTGATCAACTTCGGCACCGCGTTCACCACATTCCGGGCCCGCTCCCTGGCCACCTCGCTGTGCACCAACACAGTCGCTTTCACCAACGCGAACGGCAACCCCGTCGATATCAACAACATCCCCAGCAATTCGCAGGTCTATATCAATTCGCTCAGCCCCGGATTCAATTTCCTCAACCTCACCGGCGCGAACCTGAACAAGATCCAGACGCTGGTCTTCAGCAACAATGGCAAGCCCAATGCGGCCAAGTGGCTGATCATCAATGTGAACGCCGCAGGCACGTTTAACTGGGCCAACTTCAATATGTCCGGCATCGCCAACCAGGAGGCGCCGTACATCCTCTTCAACTTCTACAACGCCACGACGGTCAACATCAACAACTCCAGCATGGTGGAGGGGACCGTCTTCGCGCCGGATGCCTACGTGTTCAAGAACATGTCCAACAACATCGAAGGACAGGTGATCGCGAAAAGCTACCGGCAGATCGGCGGGGAGGTGCATTATTTCAACTTTGTGCCGGGCCTGCCGCCCTGCGCCGTGACCTGCAACCTGAGCTTCACCGCTACGCCTTCGCCCGCCACCTGCAACGGCGGCTCCAACGGCTCCATTACGGTCGGCACGGTCTCCAATGGCACAGCGCCCTACCAGTACAAGCTCGGCAACGGCGCATTCCAGTCCGGCAGTACGTTTACCGGCCTCGCGCCCGGCACCTATGCCGTCACGGTCAAGGATGCCAATGCCTGCGAATCTACCTCCCAGGTCCAGGTGACCCAGCAGGCCTGCGCTTCGCTGGGCAATTTCGTCTGGTATGACCTGGACGAAGACGGCGAGCAGGACCAGACGGAGCAGGGCGTGCCCGGCGTGCCGGTGTTCCTGTACCAGGATGCCAACAGCGACGGAACCCCCGACGGCGCCCCCATCGCCCAGATGAATACCACGCCCAACGGCACGTACAACTTCCTCAACCTCACGCCCGGCACCTACCTCGTCGGCTTTACGGCGCCCTCCGGCTATAGCGTATCGCCGCAGAATGCCGTTGTGAACGACGAGAAGGACAGCGATCCCAATCCGCAGACGGGCCGCACCGGTCCCATCGTGCTCGCCGCCGGCGTCAACGACTTCAGCTGGGACCTGGGCCTCGTGGCGCCCTGTCCGCCCTCCGGCGCTGTGGGCACCTCGCATGCGGCCAGTGTCGCGGCGGCGCAGGGCCAGTTCGACTTTCTGCATTTTGCGGCCGAAGGCCGCATCGGCGGGGTGACGACCTACGAGATGGATATCCACCGCGTATCGCCTTTCGTGGTGTTCAATCAGCAGCAGTTTGTCTGGCCCAACGGCACCGATGTGCCCTTCACCATCGTGTATGACCCGGCTGCCAGCGGCGACAACCGGTTTGTCTTTACGCTCAGCACCGGCCCTACGCAGAAGGTGCTCAAGCTCGACCCGCTCAATCCGGTCAGCGGCACGCCCTTCGTCCGCAACTTCGACGGCATCTGGATCTTCACCCGCGCCACCAACGGCACCGGCGGATCGATCGAAATTGACAACCTCGTGCTGAACGGCACGCCCGTGGACGACTCCGCCCGCGTAGCCGCCAACCAGGCCCAGGATTTCGACAACCTGATGATCAAGGGCGCTGCGCTGTACAACGGCTTCACCCTGACCGGTACGGCCAATATGGCCTGGATCAATGCGATGCCCACCCAGTCGAATATCAACTTCGGCGTCAAGCTGGGCAAGCTGAAAGACTGCTATGTCTGCCCCACGGGCGTGCAGGCCTCCAACAGCGGCCCCATCGCCTGCACCGGCACTGCCACGCTCAGCGCCCTGCCCAATGGCTTCCAGTACAGCTGGACCGGACCGGGCGGCTTCACGTCCAGCCAGCAGAATCCTTCGGTAACGGCGCCGGGCCTGTACACCGTGACGGTGACCGACCCTGCGGGCGGCTGCTCCGTCCAGGCTTCGACTACGGTCGGCAGCACGGCTTGCGCAGCGCTGGGCAACTATGTATGGTATGACGAAGACGAGGACGGCGTACAGGACATCACCGAAGCGCCGGTCAACGGAGTGATCGTGACCCTGTACACCTGCGCAGGCCAGCTGGTCGCCGCCGACACCACTGTCAGCGGGCTGTATTTCTTCCCCAATCTGCCTGCGGGCAGCTATCAGGCAGTCTTCAGCAGCCTCCCTGCCGGCTACGCCTTCACCGGCAAGGGCCTGGGCGGCGACCCGACCCTCGACTCGGATGTGAATCCCAACGGCGTCAGCGACTGCGTGACGCTCGCTGCGGGCGAGACCAGGCTCGACGTCGATGCAGGCATCTATCTCAACTGCACCATCAACGACGGCGGCACGATCGGTCCGAATCAGGCCCAGTGCGGGCCTTATGTCCCGTCGCAGCTGGCCAGCATCAGCCTGCCCGAAGGCGGCAGCGGCGTATTCGAGTATATCTGGCTCTACTCGCTGGATCCGGGGCTGCCCTACCTGCAATGGGTGGAGCTGCTCAATACCAATTCCCCCTCCTATACCCCCTCGGAGCTGATCGAAGAAAGCACCTGGTGGGTCCGCGCAACGCGGCGGGTGGGCTGCAGCAATGAAGGCGGGTTTTCCAATGTGGCGGCCACGCTGGTGAAATCGAAGCCGCCGATGGCCTTCATGCCGCCTGCCGGCGTATGCGCAGGCACAGCTGCCGCCATCGCTGTGGATACGCCCGATCCGGATGCGGCCTACACCTGGTCCTTCCCCGGCGCCAGCCCTGCCTCGGCTGCCGGCGCCAGCGTGAATGTGACCTGGCCTGCCCCCGGCACCTACAGCCTCACCCTCACGGTGAGCCAGGACGGCTGCGACAGCGTGCTGCAGCGCGAAATCGTGATCGATCTCTGCACCATCTGCGCCAATGTCAATGGCGGCGGCAGCATCACCGGCGGCGATGCCACCTGCATCGTGCCCTACGATCCCGATCCGATTACCGGCAACCTGCCGCCCGGCGGCTCCGGCGCCTATGAGTTCATGTGGCTCTTCACCACCGATCCCACCCTGCCGCAGAACCAGTGGACGCCGATCCCGAATACCAATTCGCCCAACTACGATCCGGGGCCTGTCACAGAAACCACCTACTATGTGCGCTGCGTGCGCCGGGCGGGCTGCGGCAGCTTCTTCGAGTCGAACATCGTGACGGTGGAGGTGGTGCCCAATGCGTTGAGCCTCTGCAAGCCCCTGCCAGTCAACGGCTTCAGCCTGGAGCTTCCCGCGCTGCTGGAAGGCACCAGCACCGGCCGCTACGTGATGAGCCCGGACGACCGCAAGTTCATCACCTACGCGGACGGGACCGCCGTGCTCGAAGGCATTTTCATCCACACCCAGAACTCCAACCAGCGCTGGAAGGCCTCGATCCGCCTGATCGAGAAGCAGGACTGGGGCCAGTGGTCCGCTGCGGGCGGCAGCTATCAGGGCGGCGCGGCCAATGGCCTGCACCCGACCTGGGATTACTATGTGATCGATCCGTCCGGCAGCACGCTGACGGGCCGTCAGAAGTTCAAGAATAAGACCCTGTCCCTCGCGCCGGTTTCGGCTGCCAGCGGCTTCCAGGTCGGCTGGGGCGCCAATTCCGTGGACTCGGCTTTCGGCTTCTTCGGCGCCTTCACCTATACCGGCTCCTACACGGGCAGCGGCACGATCCGCAGCAGTCTCGGCGAGTGCCAGAACGTCTGTACCCCCGATCCGCTGATGGCCAGCCGCGTCCTGCTCGAAGGCGCCTATGATCCTTCGCTGGGCATGATGAGCACCGATCTGGCTGCGCAGGACCTCCTGCCGCTGAGCCAGCCCTTCAATACCGATCCGTGGAACTACGCCGGCACGGAATCGGTGGCAGTGATGCCGGACAGCATCACCAGCTGGATCCTCATCGAGGTCCGCAATGCAGCGGATTCCACGCAGATCTTCGGGCGTTTTGCCGCGCTGCTGACCCGCACCGGCGAAATCCGGGCCCTGGACGGATTCTCGCTGGCTCAGATCGGAGTGCCCTCCGGCGCCGATTACTTCGTGGTGGTCTATTCCCGCAATCACCTGGGCGTGATGAGCCGCGTGCCGGCCCAGCAGTACGGACGCGTATTCCTCTACGACTTCACGAGCCCCGATGCGAACCACGCGGACGACAATACCTACGGCGATCCGGTGCAGGAGCTGCTGCCAGGAGTGTTTGCCATGGTCCAGGGCGACATCGATGCCAGCGGGGTGGTCAATGCCGCCGACATTCAGAATATCGTCCTGCGCTACTTCCTGGTGGGCGATCTGGAAAGCGATCTCGACGGCAGCGGCGTGACCAATGCTGCCGACATTCAGCGGGCAGTGCTGCGCTATTTCCGCCGTACCCATGTGCCTCAGCAAAACTGACGTTCTCCCTCAACCGCCTCCGCCCTCCGCAGGGCGGAGGCTCATTCGACCTCCAATGAAACGACTTCAGCTTTTCACCCTGAGCCTCCTGGCCTGTCTGATGGCTGCAGCCCAGACGCCCCCGCTCAGCCTCGCATACAGCATCGTGCCGGGTGCCGGCGGCCAGGATACCGTGCTGCTCTATTTCCGGAACAATACCAGCGCCACCCTCCAGATCGGGTCGGTGAATACCTCCATTGTCTTCCGCAGCGCCTGCAATGCCTATGTGTCGGTGCAGGGCAACCGCTTTGCCGCCGAGTGGGGCAGCACCTTCGAGAGCAGCAGCGCCAACCCGGTGACCCGCAGCTATGCCGGCGTCGCCTACAACCGCCGCTGGCAGTACGGCAACACGAGCCCCAATATCCTCAGCCCCACGACGGTGCCGCTGACCGCCAGCGGGTATTTCGAGCTGATGATGAAGATCGTTTTTTCCAACAACGGCTGCGGAACGCCCGCATACCTTGAAAACCGGGCCGAGAACATCGCCAACGACATCACCAACCAGCTGGGCCAGCGCATTGCCTACAACATCGTCAACGACGGCAGCTCCTTTCCGGTGGAATGGCTGAGCTTCGACGCCTTCCAGATCGGCAAGTCGGCGGCGCGCCTGGAGTGGATCACCGCCACGGAATTCAACAATGCCCGCTTCGACATCGAGCGCAGCCTGGACGGGCAGCTGTTCGAGAAAATCGGCGAGGTAGCCGGCGCCGGCAACAGCCAGGAGGCGCGCAGCTACTACTTCGTGGACGGCCGCGCCCTGGGCCAGTCGCTGTACTACCGCCTGCGGCAGGTGGACATCGACGGATCCTTCCATTACTCCGATATCCGCCAGGTCAACTTTTCCGGCCAGCCGGGCTACTGGATGATCGTCTATCCCAACCCGGCGGACGAGGCGCTGACCATCGAGACCACCTCCGCCAACCGCGAAAGCCACGAGCTGACCCTCACCGACGGCGCCGGCAAGGTGGTGCTGCATGTGCGGGACCTGCGCTTTGCGAACGGGCGCTATGAGCTGCCCGTGGACCGGCTGGCTGCCGGCCTGTACCAGCTGCGCCTGAGCAGCCAGGGCGGCACGGAGCAGTTTTCGCGGAGCGTGTACAAGCGCTGAGGGCGGAGGAATGCCGCGGCAGATTCCCGGAGGGTCCGGCTACCGGCCTGTCCGGGAATCTGCGTTTTTCCGGGCGGAAAGCAGCCTGCGGCAGGCCCGTGCCGCCCCGCTGCCGCATCGCAGCGTTTGCCCAGCTTGCCCAGTGCTGTTCCTTGTTTTTCAATAGGGCGCTGTGTAGTTTTGGCCCGCTTTATGGGCACCTCTTTATCCTGCAACATTACGCATCATGGCAATTAAAGTAGGAATCAACGGTTTTGGCCGCATCGGCCGTCTGGTGTTCCGCGCCCTGCTGAACAACCCCGAAGTGGAAGTCGTTAAGATCAACGACCTCACCGATAACGAAACCCTCGCCGCACTGCTGAAGTTCGACTCCGTGCACGGCCGTTTCAACGGCACCGTCGCGCACGACGCCGAATCCCTCACCGTCAACGGCAAGCGCATCATCGCCAGCGCCGAGCGCAACCCCGAAGCCCTCGGCTGGGGTGACCTGGGCGTGGACATCGTCATCGAGTCCACTGGCGTATTCACCGACCGCGTCAAGGCTGGCCTGCACCTCAATGCCGGCGCCAGGAAGGTGATCATCACCGCCCCCGCCAAAGGCAAGGTGGATGCAACCATCGTGATCGGTGTCAATGACAACACCCTCACCAGCGACATGCAGGTGATCTCCAACGCTTCCTGCACCACCAACTGCCTCGCGCCGATGGTGAAAGTGCTGCACGAAGCATTCGGCGTGCAGAAAGGCTACATGACCACTATCCACGCCTACACCGCCGACCAGAGCCTGCAGGATGCCCCCCACCGCGACCTGCGCCGCGCCCGCGCCGCTGCCGTCAACATCGTGCCCACCACCACCGGCGCTGCCGTGGCTGTAGGCGAGGTGCTCCCCGAACTGAAAGGCAAGCTCGACGGCAATGCCATCCGCGTGCCCGTGCCCGACGGCTCCGTGACCGACTTCACCGCCATCCTCGACCGCGAGGTGACCGTGGCCGAAATCAACGCCGCCATGAAGGCCGCCTCTGAAGGCAGCCTCAAAGGCATTCTCGAATACTCTGAGGATGAGCTGGTTTCGACTGACATCCTCGGGAACGCCCATTCCTGCATCCTCGACAGCAAGCTCACCTCCGCCAATGGCAACATGGTGAAAGTGGTCGGCTGGTACGACAACGAATGGGGCTACTCCAACCGTGTGGCCGACCTGGTGAAGAAACTCGCCTGATCTGCTCCGCAGTTCACAGAAAAAACGGCGGCCATGTGCTGCCGTTTTTTATTTGCCTTCGTACAAAGGATTGCGTTCATTTATGGACGAAATCCCCCGTTTCATGCGTACCCTGCTGCTTGCGTTGATGTGCTTCTCCGGGTGGATATCCGCCCAGGAACGATTGTTCGATGCCGCCGAGCCGCTCCGCATCGAGATCCGCACCGATCTCGCTGCGCTCCTCGGCAACCGTACCGATACGGCTGATTATCAGTTTGCTCAAATTTTCTTTAAGCTCGGCGACACGCGCATGATGCAGCCTGCCGAGATCAAGCCCGGCGGCAATTTCCGCCTCCGGGAAGCCAACTGCGAACTGCCGCCGCTCCGGCTGCGCCTGCCGGAAACCGGCCTGCAGCCGCTGTTTGAAGGCCAGCACAAGATCAAGCTGGTGCTCCCCTGCCAGGGCGAGCCGCTGGTCATGCGCGAGTACCTCGTCTACCGCCTCTACAACGCGCTCACCCCCCACAGCCTGCGGGTCCGCCCTGTGCGGGTGCTGCTTGCCGATGTATCCGGCTCGGAGCTGGCGATCTCAAAGCTGGGTTTTCTCGTCGAGGACCCCGATGCCATGGCCGCCCGTTGCGGCGGCGAACTGCTCAAGCATCCCCTGATGCACCCCGACAGCTGCAGCCGTGAGGCGGCTACCCGCGTGCACCTTTTCGAGTATATGATCGGCAATACAGACTGGGATGTGCGCAGCGGCAAGAACCTGAAGTGGCTTGTGCTGCCCGGCGATCCGCGCCCGGTGCCCATTCCCTACGATTTCGACTGGAGCAAGGCCGTGGACGCACCCTATACCGGGCTCGACGCGGCATTCGAGCGGCGCTCGCTGCGCGGGCTCTGCCGCGCCCCCGAGGAGTACGACGCAGCCCTGGCCGATTTCCGGCAGGCGCGCCCCGCGCTGATGGAGGTGCTGAATACCAGCCTGCTGCCGAAGCGTGACCAGCGGGAAATGACCGCCTACCTCGGCGAGTTTTTTGCCATGATCGATACCCCGGCCTGGGTTCAGGCGGTGCTGTACGAGAGCTGCGCCGCCGCCGCCCGCTGACCCTGCTGCTGCGCAAAGCCCCGGATCCGGCCTGTGCCAGACCCGGGGCCCCTGATGCATGACGCTGCGCGGCGTCTCAGAAGGGCAGAAACACGGCATTGCCCAGCAGCAGCTTGCCGCCGTGCCAGAACTGCCGGAAGATCGGAGAGTCTGCAAAATAGACCAGCTCGCCGCGTCCGTAGGACTCGGCGCCGATGGCCAGCGAGTTGTACAGCTTGCGCTGGAGCAGGTGCCCCGTGAAGCCCGCAACCGGCAGCGAATCCCGGATAACCCCTACATTCCAGCCGTTTTCTCCCAGCCAGGGGTAGGCGCTGCTGCTGTTTTTCAGGGCGAAGAATACGCTGTCTTCCCCAAAGGCCAGGGGGTGGCTGGCATCGAGCAGCACGCGGTAGATGCTGCCGGCCGTAAACTCCTGCAGCGAGGCGCGTTCGGTATCTTCGTAGCGGCGGAGCTTGTCCTCCGGCTTGAAGGGCTTCTCCTTGGCTGCTTTCGCTTCGGCCTCCTGCTGCTCCGCATAGGCCTGGGCCAGCGCAGTTTCTTCGGCGCCTTTGGGCAGGCGGGCAAAGAGCTCTACCGCGCCCTCCAGCGCGACGATCCGGCCGCCCTGCTGCGCGAAGGCGAGCAGCTTTTCCTGGAAGCGGCGGTAGTTGCCGTCGCCGAGCACCAGCACATCGAAGTCCGCCAGATCCACTTCTGCGAGATACTGGGTGTGGATGACGGTCGCCGGATAGCGGAGCTCCTGCTCAAAATAGTGCCACAGCTCGCCGAAGCTGGTGGCTGCGGCGCCGGGGCCGTTGACCAGCGCTACCTTGGGCCGCCGCGTCAGCTGCACGGCGTCTGATCCGAAGTCCCGGCCTGCGTCCACAAAGCCGGTAGGCGCCGGCGTGAGCGGCTGCTGCAGCTCGTTGGCAATCCGGGCAAGGGCCTCGTCGAAATCGCCGCCGGGGTTGTCCGTGCGGGTGATGATGAGGGTGCCCCGGTCGAACTGCTGGCCGTTGAGGGTAAAGGGCGCTGCTGCGCTCCGCGCCTGAATGCCGGCCTGGGCAAGTGCCGCCAGAAAGCGCACATCCTGCACGTCTTTCCACGCGCTCAGGTAGGCATAGGGGCGGGCAGGGGAGATACGGTTGGGCTCGAAGGCCAGGCTCACCGGCTTGTCGGAGAGCTTGACCGCTTCCGCGACAGCGAAGGCCTCCAGCCCGTATGCGTAGGGGAGGGCCCAGGCGGTGAGGTCGTAGGTGAGGGAATCCTCCAGACGGCTCTCCGGTTCGAAGAGCACGCGCAGCAGCCGCGACTGCGGCTGATGCATCGGCAGCACCAGATCGCCGGCCTCCAGCCGGAAGCTGGCATTGGCGGTCTGGGCATAGGACCATCCGCTGAGGGTGCGCCCTGCGGCGGCAGGATAGCCGTAGCGGATCTGGTTGCGGTCCATCAGCTCCAGCAGCCGGCGCAGCCGGGCCGGGTCCTGGCTGCCCTTGACGATGTAGCTTTTGTACATCCCTTCCGGATTCTGCTGCGCAGATTTGAAAAACGCTTCGAACTCCCGCAGCAGGCGGTCGCGGTTGCGCCAGGCCGTTTCGACCGTCGAAAGGCCGGTGGTGTAATGGTGTGCGATGCGGTCGGCGAGGGTCAGCGTATCCCCGTTGGAAATCTGGATGCCCAGGCCTGCGCGCCCGCTGCCGCCCTGCTCGTAGGTGAAGCCGATCGCGCCCTGGTACGCCGGCCAGGTGTCGCCATAGCTGGGGTAGTACAGGTCGAAGACCTCTTTGGTGAAATAGAGCCAGCCATTCCGGTCGAAATAGCGGGCATGGTTGCGGCCGGCAAGCTGGAGAAACTCCCGCTGCCAGGGGGTCAGCACTTCGTGGTAGGGCCGGGCGGGCGGGCTGAAGAAATAGGGCGATTCCGGTCCCATTTCGTGGAAATCCACATGCACATGCGGCATCCACTGGCGGTACAGGTCGGCGCGCTGGCGCGACTCGGCCTGGGTCTGCCAGCACCAGTCGCGGTTGAGGTCGAAGAGATAATGGTTGTAGCGCCCGCCGGGCCAGGGCTCGTGGTGCTCGTAGGCAGCCCGCAGGGCGCTGGGCGGATTGGCAGCGGCCTGGCGGTACCAGTTGACATAGCGGTCGCGGCCGTCGGGGTTGACGCAGGGATCCAGGATCACGACCAGATCGTTGAGCCAGTTGCCCGTGTCGGCAGCTGCGAGGTAGTGCAGCGTTGCCATTGCCGCTTCGGTGGATACCGACTCGTTGCCGTGGATGTTGTAGCTCAGCCAGACGACCGGGACCACCGGTCCTTTGACCGTGCCCGGCTCCAGTCCGGCGATGATCCGCTGATTGCGCTGGATCTCGTCCAGCCGGGCCAGGTGCTCCGGCGCGGAGACCGCAGCGGCGATCAGCTCCCGGTCCTCATTCGTTTTGCCGTACGAGAATACCTGCACCTTGGGCGATTGCGCATCTACCGCCCGGAAATACTCGACCACGCGGTAATGGTAGGTAAACTGCGCCCCGGGCGCATAGCCCAGGAAGGCTTCGGGCGAAGGAACAGACTGGGCGTGGAGGGCGGTCATGCCGCCGGTGCCGAGGAGCAATGCGAGCGCGTAAGCGTGCTTCATACAGAACAGCCAATCACAGGTCAAAGGATGCAGTGCCCGCCAGGGGAAGCCTGCCAGGCAGGAGCAAGTTACACAAGATCGCAGAATGCGCGCGAAAAACCTTCAAGCCGCCATCATGGCTTCCTGGGGGCAAATCGGAGTTCGAGGGTCCCGGCATCGAGCGCGTAGTGTTCGAGCGTATAGTAGGCCAGGAAGCGGGGCAGGACCACATGCCGGCGGCGGCTGAGCACCTGCAGCAGCAGCGCATCCTGCGTATGGGTCACCTGCCGGAGGTCTTCCGGGGCAGCCAGCGGCAGGGCCAGCCGCAGCAGATAGCCGGGCGGCGACTCCACGAGTTCGAAGGTTTTGCCCCAGTGCAGCACGGCCACGGGATCCTGGGTGCCGTAGAGCGCTTCCGCGACCCGTTCCAGCCGCTCCAGCCCGAATACTTCCTCGCCCAGATGCGGCGCCCGCAGGATGGGCAGCGGTGCAAAACTCTCCTCGATTTCCTGCAGGTAGCCCTGCTGCGCGTCGAGGTAGCCGGCCAGAAAGCCCTTGCCGGCCTCCTGCGGAAAGACGCGGTTGACCAGTGCGGCATCGGTATGGTAGCCGTAGAGCTGCAGGGCGGTGTATGCGCGGCGGGCCTCCTGGATCACCATCCGCTCGGGGTTGAGCACCAGGCGCATCGAGGTGACCTCCGGGTTGGTGAATACCTGCTGGATGACGCTCAGCTTGTCGAAGAGCGATTCCATTTCCTCGTATCCCTTGTCCAGCGGCACCCCGGTGAACATCCGCACGGCGGAGCCGAAGGACCGGACCCAGGCTTTCTGGAGCGGCATGGTGCGCTGCAGCCACCATTCCGTGACCTGCGGCAGCGTGAGGAAGGTCAGGGTTTCGCCGGTGGGGGCGCTGTCGATGATCACGGTGTCGAAGGCCTGCTCGCGGTAGTACTGCTCCAGCCAGAGGAAGGCGCTGGCTTCTTCCATGCCCGGCAGGGCAGACAGCTCCTCGGCCACCACCCGCCTGACGCCCTGCCAGCCGTAGACAGTCAGCAGGAGCTGGCGGATGTGGCTCCAGTGCTTCTGCATCGAGTAGTAGATGTCCAGCTCCTGTGCAAAGAGGCCGGGGGCAACCTCCTGCGGCTCCGGCCCCAGCGGACGGCCCAGCGAGTCGCCGAGGCTGTGCGCCGGATCGGTGGACAGCACCAGGGTCTTGTAGCCCAGCGCCGCTGCCCGGAGGGCCGTAGCTGCCGCGAGGGTCGTTTTGCCCGTCCCGCCTTTGCCGGTAAACAGAATAATGCGCATAAGGAGCCCCCCGTTTGGGCTGCAAGCAGGGCAGAAGTCCGCAGACGCGCAGACCCGGCTTCCGGGATAATTCCCGGCGACTTTGCGGTATTTTGAATATAAATAATTGAAATTCAGTTGTTTATACTGATTTGACTTGCGCTGCGGCAGTAACTTGCCGGTGTGCTGCAGCCCCGTTTTCCGCTCGGATGCGGCAGCTATTGCGGGGCTGTGGAGAAATTGGCAGCTGTATTGGGCTGATTTTGGGGGGATTGCTTCGTGAAATTCTGATTTTTTATGAACTTGCCGCCTGTTTGACCACGTAACGAATCCATAATACGTTATCAAAGCTGGTTTAACCCGTTTCTCTATGAAGTATAAACTACCTGTAATGTTGCTCTTCCTGCTGATGGGGGCGGTTTCGGCCTTCGCTCAGCGCACGGTCTCCGGCACGGTGGCCGACGGGAAGAATGGAGAACCGATCTCCGGGGCTTCCATCATCGTCAAAGGCACCACAGTGGGGGTGTTTTCGGGAAATGATGGCAAGTTCCGCCTGGAGGTGCCGCAAGGCGGCTCCGTGCTGCGTGTGTCGTTCTTCGGCTACCAGACTGTAGAGCTGCCGGTCACGGGCGATGTGATGAACATTGTCCTCGATGAAGATGCGCTCAACCTCGACGAGGTGATCATTACCGGCTACGGCTCCCAGATCAAGCGCGAGCTGACCGGCAACATCGCCAAGGTGGACGGCAAGGCCATCGAGAATACGCCCGTCGTATCCGTGGAGCAGACGCTCCAGGGCCGTGCTGCCGGGGTATTCATCGAATCGACCAACGGCAAAACCGGCGGCGCAATCAAAATGCGGATCCGCGGCGCCTCCTCCATCAATGCCAGCAACCAGCCGCTCTTCGTGGTGGACGGCGTGCCCATCACGACCGCTTCGCAGAACACCGGCGGCGCTCCGCTGAACCCGCTCAACGATATCAACTTCAATGATATCGCCTCGATCGAGATCCTGAAGGATGCCTCCGCTGCTGCCATCTACGGTTCCCGCGCCGCCAACGGCGTGGTGCTCATCACCACCAAGCAGGGCCGCACCGGCAGCACGCAGGTCAACTTCAACCTCTCCGCAGGGGTCAGCAACCCGACCGGCTACCGCGAATTCCTTAACACGGAGGAGTTTATCTCCATGTTTCAGCGTGCCGCCCGCGGCGCAGCGCTGTATGAATTCCGCAATGGCGAATGGGATACCGAGCAGGAAGCCCTCGACTGGTGGGATGGGTTTGTGACCCGCCGCTTCAACCGCTATGACGGCCACCTGCCCTGGAACGATCCCGCCCAGCGCGCCAATACCGACTGGCAGGACGAAGCCTTCCGCACCGGCAACATGCGCAACGCCGATGTCTCCGTAGCCGGCGGCGCTGAAAAGACCCGCTTCTACATCAGCGGCGGCTACAGCCGCCAGGAAGGCATCCTCGTCGGCAACGGCTTCGAGCGGATGAATGGCCGCCTCAACCTCGACCATACCCCCACCAAGTGGCTGGACCTGGGGCTCTCCATGGCCCTCTCCCGCACAGCGTATGATCAGGTGGCAGACGACAACGGCTTCAACACCCCGCTCCAACTGATCGCACTTTCGCCGATTACCCCCACCCGCGATCCGGACGGCAAGCTCTACGACGTCCCGGTGACGACGTACTACAACGGCCTGATCGAACTGGAGGAAACCGTGCGCAACTTCACCGCCTACCGCAACCTCACCAACGGCTACGCCGTGCTGAAGCTGCTGCCAGGCCTGACCGTGCGCGGCGATCTGGGCATCGACCTCTACACCGGCAACGACGACCAGTTCTCGGGCCGCGAAGCGCTCGCCGGCCAGGGCATCGGCGGCTTCGGACGTTCTACCTACAGCCAGGTGCTCAACTACCGCTCCAGCGCCTTTATCAACTACAACCGCGTGCTGGCCGACGCCCACAGCGTGGATCTGACCGGCGGCATGGAGTTCCAGAAGTCCACCTCCCGCTTTACCCGCACGGAAGGCGAGCAGTTCCCGATCGACGACCTGAAGACCCTCGCCAGCGCCGCCCGCATTACGCTGGGCACGTCCACGCTGACGGAGTTCTCCTTCCTGTCGTACTTCGCCCGCCTGAACTACAACTACAACCGCAAGTACCTGCTCTCGCTGAGCGCCCGTACCGACGGTTCTTCCCGCTTCGGCACCAACAACCGCTTCGGCTTCTTCCCCGCCGCTTCCGCCGGCTGGGTGATCAGCGAGGAAAGCTTCCTGCAGAACAGCGAGGCGCTGAGCTTCCTGAAGCTGCGCGCGAGCTACGGCTTCACGGGCAACGCCGAAATCGGCAACTTCCCCTCGCTGGGCCTCTACGGCAGCGCAAGCTACGCCGGCCTCGCCGGTCTGGCCCCGACCCAGATCCCCAACCCGGATCTCCGCTGGGAGCGCACCGCACAGGTGGATATCGGCCTCGACTTCGGCCTGTTCAACGACCGCATCACGGGTGAAATCGACTATTACAACAAGCGCACCACCGACCTGCTCCTCGAAGTGCCGGTGCCCGCTACGACCGGTTTCACCACCCAGTTCCGGAACATCGGCGAAGTGAGCAACCGCGGCTTCGAGTTCGTGCTCAACCCCCGCATCCTCACGGGCGACTTCTCCTGGTCGATGAACCTGAACATGGCCATCAACCGCAACGAAGTGGTGTCGCTGGCTGAAGGACAGGACATTATCGACGTCAACGGCGAACGCTACCCGAACGTGGTGAAGGTGGGCGAGCCCATCGGGGTCTTCTGGGGAGCTGAATACGCCGGCGTGGATCCGCAGACCGGCGACGCCCTCTGGTTCAAGAATACCAAGGATGACGACGGCAACGTGATCGATGAAACCTCTACGACCAACGACTTCAACGAAGCCGAATTCGTGGTGATCGGCAGCCCGGTTCCGGATGTCATCTACGGGGTTACCAACAACCTGAGCTTCATGGGCCTCGAACTGAGCTTCACCTTCCAGGGGGTTCAGGGGAATGAAATCCACAATGCAGGCGGCCTCTTCATGTCCTGCAACGCCTGCTGGTTCGACAACCAGACCCGCGACCAGCTCGAATACTGGGATCAGCCCGGCGATGTGACGGATGTGCCTGAGCCCCGCCTCGGCTACAGCAACGGCGACAACTCCCGTTCCAGCCGCTACATTTCTTCGGGCTCCTACCTCCGCCTGCGCAATGCATCGCTGAGCTATACCCTGCCGAAGAGCATCACGGACCGCCTCTCCATGCGCACCCTGCGCGTGTTTGTGACCGGCCAGAACCTGCTCACCTTCACCAAGTACGAAGGCTGGGATCCCGAAGTGACGACAGACTTCCTGGCCGGCAACGTCAACCAGGGTCTGGACTTCTACTCTGCCCCGCAGCCGCGTACCCTCGTGGGCGGCATCAACATCGGTTTCTGATGCATTGTTTCAAGCCAATCTCTGCCAATATGAACAAATCGTATATCGTCCGCCTGTTCGCTGTGGCCGTGCTGGCTGCGGCAACGGCCGGCTGCATCGAACAACTCGACCTCAAGCCTGCCCAGAGCATCGCCGAAGAAGTGGCGCTGAGCACGGATGAAAATGTCCAGACGGTACTGGCCGGCGCCTATGATGCGCTTTCCGACCAGGACCTCTACGGCGGCAGTATCCTGCGCAATGCAGAGCTGCTCGGCACCGACAATGAGCTGAGCTGGGTGGGTACCTTCAGCGGCCCGCGCGAGATCTACAACAAGGATATGACGGTGGGCAATACCGATGCAGAAGCCCTCTGGATCGATGCCTACCAGACGATCAACATCGCCAACAACGTGTTGTCTGCATTGGCGACGGTGAACGACGATGACCGCGCCCGTGTGGAGGGTGAAGCCCTCTTCATCCGCGGCCTGTGCTACTTCGATCTGGTGCGCTACTTCGGCAAGCAGTACGAGGCCGGCCAGGCCAACAGCCAGCCCGGCGTGCCGCTTGTGCTGGATCCGACCCGCGGCGTGACCGATGCCAACAACGTGGCCCGCAGCACCGTCGAGCAGGTGTATGCCCAGGTGATCCTGGACCTGACCCGCGCCGAGGAAGTGCTGCCGCTGCAGATCGATGCGCCCGACGGATGGCGTGCGACCAAAGGCGCCGCAGGCGCGGCACTGGCCCGTGTGTATCTCCAGAAAGGCGACTACGCCCAGGCCCGCGATGCCGCCAGCCGCGTCATCGAATCCGGCGAGTACAGCCTGCTGAGCAACTTCTCCGCCGTGTTTGCCCGCGACGAAAACTCCTCCGAAGACATCTTCTCTATCCAGGTGGATGCCCAGGACGGGACCAACTACATGAATACCTTCTTCACGACCCGCGAATTCGGCGGGCGCGACGGCGACATCGTGATCGAGCAGCCCCACCTGGATCTGTACGAGGAGGATGACGACCGCGCCACGATGTTCTTCGAGGATGGCGGCACCTTCTTCACCAGCAAGTGGAACAACCTCTACGGCAATGTGACCATCTTCCGCCTGGCGGAAATGTACCTCATCCGCGCCGAGTGCAATCAGCGCCTGAGCACTGCTACCGGCGCCACCCCGCTCGACGATTACAACGAGGTGCATACCCGTGCCGGCCTGGCTGCCGCTACCGGGGTGACGCTGGAGGATATCCTCCTGGAGCGCCGCCTGGAGCTGGCCTTCGAAGGCTTCCGCATCCATGATGTGCGCCGCCTGAAGCAGAATGTCGGCAACCGTCCGTACAACGACGACAAGCTGGTATTCCCGATTCCCCAGCGCGAAATCGTAGTCAACGCCAATCTGGCCCAGAACTCCGGCTACTGATCCGCAGCAACGGATGAATAAGCTGAACAGCGCCCCCGGACGGGGGCGCTGTTGCATTTGGCCCTTCCGGAAAAAAATCCGTAGCTTGTTTCACCGATTCGGACTGCCTGCTACGCGTATGATTCTGGATGCTCATCAGCATTTCTGGCGCTACGATCCGCTGCGTCACAGCTGGATCTCGGACGAAATGGCTTTGCTGCGGCGGGATTTCCTGCCGCAGGATCTGGCGCCGATCTATGAGGCGTCGGAGGTGGCGGGCTGCATTGCGGTGCAGGCCGATCAGACGGAGGCGGAAACGGCATTTCTGCTCGATCTGGCTTCGGAGCATCCGTGGATCCGGGGCGTGGTAGGCTGGGCGGATCTCTGCTCGCCCCGCATCGAAGCGCGGCTCGAATACTGGGCGGAGGACCGCCGGCTCTGCGGCTTCCGGCACATCGTGCAGTCCGAGCCGGATCCGGCATTCATGCAGCGGCCCGATTTCTGCCGCGGCATCGCGGCCCTGGGCGGGTTTGGGTTTGCCTATGATATCCTGATCTATCCGCATCAGCTGGAATCGGCCATCCGGCTGGCCGACCAGTTTCCGGATCAGCGCTTTGTGCTCGATCACCTGGCCAAGCCCCGGCTGCGCGGCGGCGTGCTGGAGCCCTGGGCAGCGCAGCTCCGCGAGCTGGCCCAGCGCCCCAATGTCTGCTGCAAGCTCTCCGGCCTCGTGACCGAGGCCGCGTGGACTGGCTGGAGCTACGACACGCTGGCTCCGGCCCTCGATCATGCGGCGGAGGCCTTCGGGGCCCGGCGGCTGATCTACGGCTCTGATTGGCCGGTCTGCCTGCTGGCGGCGGAGTACCAGCACGTGCTGGGAATCGTGCAGCAGCAGATTGCGCAGTGGAGCGCATCCGAACAGGAGCAGGTGCTGTACCGCAATGCCCTGCACTGGTATCAGCTTCCGCACCGACCTGCATAATCCCGCTGCATATGAATCTGGAACTTCAGGACAAGGTATACATCGTAACCGGCGGCTCGAAAGGCATCGGCCGGGCGGTGACGCTCGCGCTAGCGCGCGAAGGCGCAGTCCCCGTAATCGCGACGCGCAGCAGCACCGAAACGGCCAGCCTGGTCGGCAGCCTCCAGGAGCAGGGGCATACGGCCTGGGCAGTCATAGGCGATCTGTCGCAGGAAGGACAATGCCGGCGGATTGTGGAGGAGACTGCAGCCCGCTTCGGGCGGATCGACGGCCTCGTCAACAATGCAGGCGTCAATGACGGGGCGGGGCTGGAGCGCGGAAGTCCGGATGTTTTTTATAATTCTCTGAAAACCAATCTTTTGCACTACTACGAGCTGGCACATTATGCCCTGCCCTACCTCAAGGCGCAGCAGGGCGCCATCGTCAATATCAGTTCCAAGGTTGCCCTCACCGGCCAGGGCGGCACCTCCGGCTATGCTGCGTCCAAAGGGGCGCAGCTTGCGCTCACCCGCGAGTGGGCCGCCGAACTGCTGCCCTACGGCATCCGGGTCAATGCCGTGCTGCCCGCTGAGGTGATGACCCCGCTCTACCGCAGCTGGCTCGATTCGACCTTTGCCGATCCCGCCGCCAAGGAAGCTGAAATCACGGCGCGCATTCCGCTGGGCCGCCGCATGACTACGGCGGAGGAAATCGCCGATACGGTCGTATTTCTGCTTTCGCCCCGTGCATCCCATACGACCGGCCAATGGCTGGTGGTGGACGGCGGCTATGTGCACCTCGACCGCGCACTGACCTGACCCGCAGCTCCGGCTGCATATATTTCCCCCTGTCACCTCCTACGGTTATCCCCATGCCTTCTGTTCCTGTCAAACCCGGCCAGCACCCGCCCGTGCCTGCGGCGGCGGGCCGCAGCTACCTGCTGCCGCTGATTCTGATTACCAGCCTCTTCTTTATGTGGGGCGTCGCCAACAACCTCAACGACATCCTCATCCGCCAGTTCAAAAAGGCCTTCGAGCTGAGCGACCTGCAGTCGGGGCTGGTGCAGTCGGCCTTTTACCTGGGGTATTTCCTGCTGGCGGTGCCGGCTGCGCTGTTTATGCGGCGCTTCAGCTACAAAGCCGGAATTTTGCTGGGGCTTGTGCTGTACGGCACCGGGGCGCTGCTGTTTTATCCGGCGGCAGAAATCCGGGTATACGGTGTGTTTCTCGGCGCGCTCTTCGTCATTGCCAGCGGGCTGGCATTTCTGGAAACAGCTGCCAATCCCTACGTAATCGCCCTGGGCCCGCCGGAATCGGCGGCCTTCCGCCTCAACCTGGCCCAGTCCTTCAATCCGATCGGCGCGATCAGCGGCATCCTGATCGGGCGCAACTTCATCTTTTCCGGGGTCGAATACAGCCCCGAACAGCTGGCCGCGATGCCGCAGGCGGCGCTGGAGGCCTACTACGCAGCGGAGGCGCGTGCGGTGCAGGGGCCCTATCTGGCGGTAGGCGGCATTGTGCTGCTGTGGGCGCTGCTGATCCTGCTGACGCGCTTTCCGGCGGTCCGGGATGAAGCCCGTGCGGATACGCCGGCGGAATCTTGGGTAAAACTTCTGAAAATCAAGCATTTCCGAAACGGAGTAATTGCCCAGTTTTTTTATGTGGGCGCGCAGGTGGGAATTTGGAGCTATCTGATCCGCTACACCCAGATGACCTTGCCGGGCACACCGGAGAAAATAGCCGCAGATTATCTGACGCTTGCCCTGGCTGCCTTTATGGCCGGGCGCTTTATCGGCACGGCGCTGATGCGGCGGGTCCGCCCCGTGCGGCTGATGCTGATCTTCGGGCTGGTCAATGTGCTGCTGTGCCTGATCGCCGTAACTGCTCCAGGCTGGTGGGGGCTGGCGCCGCTGATGCTGACGAGCCTGTTCATGTCGGTGATGTTTCCCACCATCTTCGCGACCGGGCTCGATGGCCTGGGCAGCAGCACCAAGCTGGGTTCGTCGATGATGGTGATGGCCATCATTGGCGGGGCCGTGCTGACTGCGCTGATGGGCTATGTATCGGACAGCAGTTCGATCCGGATGGCGATGCTGGTGCCGGCAGTTTGTTTTGGGGTGGTGGCCTGGTACGCCGGGCCGGGCAGCAAACGGACAGCCGGATGAAGGCAGCACAGCGGTACGTACTGGCGCTGGATCTCAAGGACGATCCGGCGCTGATCGGGGCCTACCGGATCTGGCACCAGCCGGGCGGGCCGCCTGCGCACGTGATCGGACAGATCCGGGCTGCAGGCATTACCGGATTGGAGATCTACCTCACGGGCAACCGGCTCTGCATGATCCTGGAAGCGGACGAGACGTTCAGCTTTGAACGGAAAGCGGAGTTGGATGCGGGAGATCCGGAGGTGCAGGCATGGGAGGAGCGTATGTGGGCCTTCCAGCAGGCGCTGCCCTGGGCAGGGCCGGGGGAAAAATGGGTCCGGATGGAGCGGATCTTCGACCTGGGAGCGGCTGGATAAGCAGGGGCTTGCCGCGGATGTGCAGAGCAGCAGAATTACTATTTTTAATACCAAAATGCAAATAAAATTTGTTTTTGGATTGTATTATTTGCATATTGGCAATCTCAACCAATATGTATGTCTGCTGATTCCGCCCCGGTGCCCCGCCCGCACGATCATTTTTTTAAGCTGCTTTTTCAGGCGCCGGAGCAGGCGGCGGGCTATTTGCAGGGCGTGCTGCCGCAGAAGCTGCTGCAGCGGCTGGAGCTGGACGGCCTGCAGGCGGATCCGGCCAGCTATGTGGATGAGCAGCTGCGGGAGCACTTTGCGGATGCGGTATTCCGCTGCCCGCTGCGGGCCGGCGGGGATGCCTATGTGGTATTTCTCCTCGAACACAAAAGCTATCCGGCGAAGTATCCGCATCTCCAGCTGCTCCGGTACATGCTCAATATCTGGGAGCGTCAGGCTGCTGCGGACGGGCGCCTGAACCTGATTATTCCCTGCCTGATCTACCACGGCGCCGACCGTTGGAAAGGCGGCCCCATGACGGCTTATTTTGGGCCGGAGGCGGAGGGCTTTGCTTCGTTTATCCCCTCGTTTCAATACCTGCTCACCAATCTGCGGACCGCGCCGGAATCCTGGATCCGGCAGCAGTTTGCCGACTGGTTTCTGCAGAAGGGGCTGCTCCTGATGAAATACGCGCTTGCTCCCCGTGCAGCAGCGCATATTGCGCAGCTGCTGAAGGAGATGGACGCCAAAAGCCGGGAAGGGGAACAAGTGCTGGGATATATTCGTATGTTAGGCGCGTACATTGTACATGGCGCATCACCTTCACACGGCAAACTCATGGAAAAGGCAAAGACCCTGATGGAAACCTGGGGCTATGAGGAAGGCTCCATGGCGCATCTCTGGCTCCTGGAGGGAGAGGAGCGCGGAAAGGAACTCGGAAAGGAGATCGGAAAGGAGATCGGGAAGGAACTCGGCAAGGAGCTCGGACGGGAGGAGGCCCTCAGGCAGAGCATTACCCGGATGCTCGGGCGTGGGATCACGCTTGCAGGCGCTGCCGATCTGCTGGGGATTCCCTTGGAGCTGGCCGAGCGGCTGGCTGCAGCCCGCCCTGAACCGGAGTCTTGACGATAAGCAGAATGCCGATGGAAAAGGCAAAGACCCTGATGGAAACCTGGGGCTATGAGGAAGGCTCCATGGCGCATCTCTGGCTCCTGGAGGGAGAGGAGCGCGGAAAGGAGATCGGGAAGGAGATCGGGAAGGAACTCGGCAAGGAGCTCGGACGGGAGGAGGCCCTCAGGCAGAGCATTACCCGGATGCTCGGGCGCGGGATCACGCTTGCAGACGCTGCCGATCTGCTGGGGATTCCGCTGGAGCTGGCTGATCGGCTGGCTGCTCCGCCGCTTGGCCAGTAGCTCCCATGCCTGTAATCAGACCCAGCTGCCCCGGGTCATCACCCGGTCCACCAGGTTGGACGCGTAGGCATACGGAAGCAGGCTGATGGAATCAGCCGGATGCGTAAGAATCAGATCGGCCTGCTTGCCTGGCTCCAGCGAGCCAATCCGGTCAGACATCCGCAGCGCGAAGGCACCGTTCAGCGTGCAGGCCGTCAGGGCTTCTTCCGGCAGCATGCGCAGCTGTGTGCAGGCCAGCGACATGACAAACGGCATGCTGCCTCCCGGCGAGGAGCCAGGGTTGTAGTCCGTCGCCAGCGCGAGGGGCAGGCCTGCCTCCATCATCGCCCGCGCAGGCGCGTACGGAATGCCCAGAAAAAACGCCACGCTGGGCAGCAGCACCGGGACCGTGTCGGTATCGCGCAGCAGGCTGATCTCCGCCGCCCCGATCCGTTCGAGATGATCCACCGAGTAGGCCTGCATCTTGACGCCTACCTCCACCCCGCCGGAAATCCCCAGTTCGTTGGCATGGATCTTGGCCGGCAGCCCGTACGCCGCCCCGGCGCGCAGGATGGTCTCCGTTTCTTCCGGGGTGAAAAACCCGATGTCGCAGAACACATCGATGAAATCGGCCAGATTCTCCGCCATCACAGCGGGCAGCATCTGCTCGCAAACCAGCCGGATATAGGCCTCCCGGTCATGCTGATATGCCTTCGGAATGGCATGCGCGCCCAGAAACGTCGTCCTGACGTTGAGCGGGGTCAGCTCCCCGATCCGGCGGGCCGCCCGCAGCAGCTTCAGCTCGGATTCCAGTGTCAGCCCGTAGCCGCTTTTGATTTCGACCGTGGTCGTGCCGCTGCGCAGAATCTCCGCAGCCCGCCGCAGGCCGTCTTCCAGCAGCTGTTCCTCGCTCATCTCGCCGCAATGCTGCATCGAATTCAGGATGCCGCCGCCCCGGCGCGCAATATCCTCGTAGCTGAGCCCCCGGATCCGGTCCACGAACTCCTGCTCGCGGGTGCGCGGGAAAACCAGATGCGTATGGCTGTCCACAAAGCCGGGCAGCACCAGCCTGCCGCTGCAGTCTACCTGCTCATGCCGGACGGCATCTGCGGGCAGATGCGCCATCGGTCCCAGCCCGGTGACGAGGCCGTCCTCTGCCAGCAGCCAGGCATGCTCAATGACGGCCGCATCCTGCATGGCCCGGCCGCGTTTGCAGCGTTCCCTGCCGGCCGCTACCTGGTAGAGGCGGCGGATATTGCGCAGCAGGATGCCCATCAGAATGCGCCGATCCGCTTTTCGTAGAGGTCTTTGCTGGCTGCGATGGTCGAGTTGAGTTCGGCCATGATGCCGGCCACGCGCGACTCGATGCTTTGCAGGCCGCTGTTGATCTGGGAGATCTGGCCCAGCGCAATGGCAACCTCCAGCGCTTTGATCACTTCCACCGCATCCTTGTGCAGCGCCCGGAGCTGCTCGATGGCTTTGGAGGTCTTGGCGAGCGTTTTGTCGTATTCGCTGCGCGTCGTTTTGATTGCAGCGGTCAGCTCATTGCGCGTTTTGGCATCGGACAGGCTGCCGGTCTGGCGCTCCATCGCGCTGAAAAGGTTGGCAGCGTCCTGTTTGAGCTGCTCGTATTCGCGGTTGAGGTCTTCGACCTGCTTGTTGACCTGCTCCCATTTCCCATAGACTTCTTTGAACTCGGCATCCACATTTTTGGCATTTTCCAGCGCCTGCTGGAGGCCATTGAGGGTGCTCACGCCGTCCTCGACCTTGTTGTCGGCCTGGACTTTCTGATTCTCGAAGCTGGCGATCTGGGCGCGGAATTTTTTCTTGAATTTCGGCAGGTCTTCAGGGCTTTTGCCGCGGCAGGCAGCAAGCAGCACCAGAGCGGCGAGGAGGAGATACGCAGGTTTCATCGGGGTCGGATCTGAGGGTGCTGAAGGCGTTATTCTTCCTTGCGGGCGGCAGATTTGGGCGGACGCCGCTCGATGAGGTAAATCTTGATGTCGTCGAAGAAGCGCTGGGGGTTGTTGTTGACCTCCCGCAGCAGCGAGTTGATGCGCTCAGTGGTCTGGGTAAGGCTGTCGTAGAGCTGGCGGTCGTTGATCAGCAGGCCTACGGTGCCGCCTGCGGTATCAACCTTGGAGACCAGATTTTCCACGCGGCCTACGGCCGTGGAGGCATCGGCCATGAGGGTCTTGATTTCCGTCGAAGCCGTCACGAGCGAGTCGCTGGTCTTGCGGATATTGGTGATGATCTCGTTGAAATTCTGGTTGTTGCCCTCGAAGTTCCCCACAATGCTGGACGCATTGCCGGCGATGGTCGTGATCACACGCGCCAGGCTGTCCACTTCGCGGGTGATGCTGGTCAGGTTTTCGGAAGAGGCCTTGATATTGTACAGGGTGCCTTCCACGTTGGCCTTGCTGGAGGGATCGTTGAGGGCCCGGCGCATTTCCGATACGATCTCGTTGAGCTGCACCGACAGGCGGGCGACTTCGAGCAGGATGCTGGCGCCTTCGTTTTTGACGAGGTTTTCCGCCTGGTCGAAGAGCCCCGAGGCAAGGGTGCCGGTAATTTCCTGGTTGGTTTTGAACACTTCAGCGGCAGCCTCCACCGTATCCGGCACAAAAATCCGGATGCCGCGGGAACCCAGCAGATCTACGCTGTAAATCTCCGCTACGGAATTGACCGGAATGTTCAGCCGGTCATCGAATTCGAGGGTGGCTGTGATGATGCCCTGCTTCAGGTCCAGGTCGAGGGTACGCACCTTGCCCACGCGCAAGCCATTGATGGTTACCGGACTGCTTTTGCCCAGCCCGTCCACGTTCGGATAGCTGGCATAGAGCACCAGCGGCGGTCCGAATACCTGCGAACCGGCCATGAAATTCAGCCCGTATACGATCAGTGCGATGGTCACTACGGCGACAAAGCCGAATTTTACTTCATTGCTGATTTTCAACACGTGCAGGGGTTAGGTTGCAATGACAGGCCAAGCTACGCAAAAGGGACAAACGGGGCAAATCCGCCCCGGACTCCGGATGCAGCATACGATCCGGGCGGCATCTGCGTTATACTGATGCAGCCGGGCTTTCCCGGTGCTGGCTGCGCCCGCATCACGGATTTGCTTCAACCACCACAGGATGCAAGCATCCCCAAGACTCCGTATGCGTACCTCTCCCGCTATTCTGCTCATGGTTGCATGCTTTTGCGGGCTGACCGCCTGCCTGCCGCCAGCCGATCCCTATCCGAAGATGCCGCCCGCCCTCGCAGTGGCGCAGGCCCGGGAACTTTCCGACAGCCTGGAGGCCTATATTCTGCGCTGGACCCAGGGCCTGGTGCCCGACAGCATCCCGGACCGCCTGATTCCGGCAGGCATCGAGGACAGCCGGGACTTTTACCTCAAAGATCCCGCAGCGGCCACCCCTGCCGAGACTTGGGCGGTACGCTATGCCCGGCCCATCCGCAAGGACTCGCTTCGGGGCGGAATTCCCGATCCGAATGTGACCTACCTGTTTCTGGGCACAGCCCTGGCGCCCTTTGGCAGCAAGCTGGTCATCGAAGGGGAGTTTCCGCACTGCCGATTCTTCTCCATCCAGGTCACGCCGCCGCTCAACGGGCAGGAGTACTATGCCCAGCGCCAGTTTGGGACGGCTGAAGTAGCAATTGCCGATGCGGACATCGAGCCGCTGCCGGGCCATACCAATCCGTTCCGCATCGGGGCCAGCCGCAATGCGGCCCTGCGGAGCTACCGCCTGGAGATCGAGCTGGCTGCCGGCGATCCGGTAGCGCTGAACCCCCAGGCCCATCAGTATCCCTACCGCAGCAGCAGCAATCTGCTCCGGGGGGCGATGCTGGTGCTGCAGGGGCCGCTGGGCTTCAAAACGGTGGCAGGCACGCCGCTGCCGGTGCCCGGCGACTGGAACCTCGGCGCCCTCTGGATCCGGATTTACCGTCCGGACGACGGAACAGGGCCGCTCGGCGGTGTTCCCATGCCCCGGGTGTATTACGAGCTGCCCAATGGCGCCCGGTATTTCATCGGCTCCAACTTCTCCGCGCTGCAGCGCCGTGCGGATGCGACCATCGCCAACCGGGTGACGGGCGGCCAGGTGAACCCGTACTTTGGGCCGGATGCCGGCTGGTACAAGTCCTGGGGCATTACGCGGAGCATGCTCAGCGGAATCTGCCAGGTCAATGGCTGGAGCCGGCGCGACAGCGGCGCACGGGTGCGCGCCATCGACCTCGGCTGGACCGGCCGGGGTGCCTTTCAGCCCGCGCCCGGCAACATCGAGCCGCATGCCACCACCAACAACTACGCCAGCTACCTGGGGCGGCGCGTGACGGTGGAGCCCGGCATGGTGGCCGTGCTGACCGGCAAAATGCCCCTGTTCCCCGAAACACGCCAGGGCCAGGCCGTGATGGCTGGCGGCCAGATCCGCTACTGGAGTGTCTGCGGCATCGATGACGATGCCCTTTCGCCGCTGCCGGCCACCACGATCCATGCCATCTCCGACGACGAGGTGGTGCTGGATGCCGACCGGAATTACATCATCGCCTATTCGCGTCCGGGCGACCGGCCGGCGAATGCGACCGCTGCCAACGGCGTTTCGTGGGTGGACTGGGGCACCCAGTCGTCCATGGGCCTGCTGATGCGCTGGGTGAACGTAGACCCCGGATGGACCTTCCCGCAGGCGCCGCAGGAGCATCATCTGGGCTGGAGCCAGAGCGACTGGGCCGCAACGCAGTACGACAGCACCCTGATCGGGGTGAACTGGCGGCATGGATTCATGCAGTGCTACCTGCCGCAGGTGCATTATATGAGCCGGGCCGAATTCGAGGCGCTGGGCGCCGGGCTGCAGGCAGCCCGCATTCCAAGCTGGGTGGACAGCGGCTTCAGCCGTACAGGGCCTGCCGCATCGCAGCTGGGCAGTCTTCACGCCTCCTCGTCACTGGATGCCAGCCCGGTCAACCAGGCCTTCAACGCCAACGACGGCAGCCTCCAGACCGCCTGGAGCAGCGCCTTCGGGCAGCAGCAAGCCTCGATTACGCTCGATCTGGGGCGTGTGCGCACAATTTCGGCGGTCAAGCTGCACTGGGACTGGATTTTCTTCGGGAAAGACTACACGATCCGCGTCTCCGACGACAGCCTGAACTGGCAGGTGCTGGCCGGGGTGCAGGGCGAAAACGGACGGGTGGATCTGTATCCGAAGCTTCAGCAGGTGAGCGGGCGCTATGTGCAGCTTCAGCTGACCCGGTACAATGCAGGGTATTACCGGCTGGCAGAGTTTGAGGTCTATACGACGGATTGCGACTGCGCACCCGCTGCTGTATCTGCCGGCGCGCCGGCCCCGCCGATCCGGCTGAGGATCTATCCCAACCCTTCGACTGGGGCACTGCAGTACACCCTGGGCGAACTGCGGCATCCGGCGCGGCTGGATCTGTACGACTTGCGGGGGCAGCTGCTGCAGTCGGCCGAGCTGCGGTCGGCGGCGGGGCGGGTGGCTACCGATGCGCTGCCGCCGGGGGTGTATGTAGCCGTTGTGACGGACGGCAGCGGACGCCAGGCGGCGGTCAAATGGGTGAAGCGGCGCTGAGCGCCGCAGGGCATGTTTTTTCCCTTGAATCTGAATCCCGTACAGCGTATCTTCGTACACATGCATGCACAGCCGTTTCAACCGGAACTCCCACGATCTGAATCCCTATGATGCGCCTCCTCGACGGGCTGACGCCTGATTTTCTCAAACGCTGGGATCATGCCCTGCTGATCCGCCGCCCCGGACTCTGGTCCACCCGGCTGCACTATGTGCTTGTGTACGGCGGGGCCTTTTCCGCCTTGCTGCTGATCTACAGCCTTTTCCGCCCGCTCAGCACGCGCAGTGTACCGGATATGCCGCTGGAAACCACGCTCTCGTTCCTGCCCGCTGCCGCCGGGGTGCTGATCTGGATCTTTTTCCGCGCGCAGTTCCAAATCCGCAACGGCTATGGCCAGCTCCGCTTCGCGGATCTCCTCCGGGATCAGGCGGCCGTGCTGGCCGTGCTGCTGCTCATGGGCATGACCCCCCTCGTCAGCTTCCGCATCACGCAGTACCGGATTGCCCAGCTGACCAGCCGCGAGGAGATCCGGCAGGACTACGGGATTCTGAACCGAGGCCATGTGTATTTGCAGGGCCTTCGCGGTACAGATGACCACCATACCTATATGGCGTATCCCGAAGGCCCGCAGGGCTATACGCATGAGGAAATCATCGAAATGGTCCGCCATGCGCATGCTGCCGAGCGCCGGGAACATCTTGAAGCCTATGTGGCTGCGGTCAGCAAATATACCGACGACCGTTTCCCCTTCTCCGTCGGCACGATCGAGCAGCAGTTTCTGGCCAGAATCGACATGACCAGCGACGATGCCATCGAAGAGATCAGCGATGAAAGTGCAGATAATCTCCGGCGCATCGCGTCGGCACATAGCGATGTGGCCGGCAGCCCGTCCATGCTGGCGTATCTCACGCGGATTTCCCGTGATAATTTTTCCGGTCTGGTGCTGGCGTTTACCTTTCTGTGGCTCGTCATCATGACAGCCCTGCAGACGCCGTGGAAGGTGCTCGCGGCAGCCTTGCTGGGCAGCGGAGCACTTTCGCTCGTATCGGTGATGGTGTATGTGCTTGCCAGTGAAATCGTCAGTTTCGGCAGCAAAGAGGATGAGGCCGCTACGTTCCTGGCTTTCACGGCGTACGGGCTGGTGCTCTTCATGGCGTTCCGCCGGTCCAATTCACGCCTGCTCAACTTCTGGAAAACCGCGTCGCTCTCCGCCGCCGTGCTCGCCACGCCTGCAATGGTGCTGGTTTTCTTTGCGCAGACTGAAGATTTCTTCCGTAGCCGTGCCGATGAGTTCACCGGTCCGCTGTTTATGCTGCTGACTGCTGCAGCCGCAGTACTGGCCTGGAATGTGTTCTTCCAGCGCCGCTACCTGCGCCTGATGGCTGCGCCGCGCGACAACTGATCCCGGATGCATCCGCTTGCCGCCCCTGATACTCCGGTGTCAGGGGCGGCTGCCGTTTTACGGAGAGGCTGATCCAGCGAAAACTGTTGCGCGTATGACGGAATGCGAATGAAATAGTGCTTTTTCATTACTTTTGAAAACGCTCGAAATATGACAAGCGTGTTCTTCCCGCTACGTATCATCCATTTCCCTACTCACCCTGTTTTATCTGATGATTCTATGAGAAACGTTGTACTATTGGCAGGCTGCATGCTGATGTATCTGGGCATGCAGGCGCAATACTATCAGCTGTCGTATCCCAATATCGGCCGGAACCCCGGCGGATTGAATACGGACGCCGAAGTGCCGCTTTCGGGCGGCCTCGATCCGGGCTGGCAGGTGATCCATCCCGGCGGTGCCGCTACGCCTGCCTGGAGTCAGGTGCAGGATATGCCGTTTTTGTTTATGCTGAATGGCCAGCCTGCCTTTCAGTACAAGGTATCTACCTCCGGCGTGCTGACCTTTTCGGTGAATGCCGCAGCCGTGCCGGGCGGAATTAATCAGGAGCTGCCTTCTGCTGCCATTCCCGATCAGTCCATCTGCATCTGGGGCCTCAAAGGCAGCACCGGCAATGATAAAATTGTCCGGAAAATCTTCGGTACCGCGCCGAACCGCCAGCTGTGGATCATGTTCAATGCCTACGAATACGAAGGCGGCTCTCCGATCTGCAACCTGTTCTGGAGCATCGTGCTGGAAGAAAGCACCCACAATATCTACCTCGTGGACCAGCGCGGCTCGCTGATCTCCACCTGCCAGGCAGGCCTGACCCTCGGCGTGCAGGTCGATGCCAGCACTGCCTATCAGGTGGCCGGTTCGCCCAGCCTCAACAACCTCTCCGGCACCAATTCCACCTCCGCCGACAACAGCTACTACGCCTTCATCCCCGGCGTGCAGCCGGACAACGATATGGAAGCCGTTTCGCTTCAGATACCTGCCAGCATCCAGTACAGCGATGCGCCGGTATCGGTCACCGGCACGTTCCTGAACCTCGGCGCCGCTCCGCTCAAGTCTTTTGATCTCCATTATTCTGTCAATGGCGTGCAGGCGCCGGTGCAGCACTACAGCTACTACAATGGCCCCCTGACGCTGACGCATTTCCAGCCTTGGGTACCTGCGGCGCCGGGCGTGTACGCTATCCGCATGTGGGTGGACGGGATCAATGGCGAAGCGGATGCAAATCCCACCAACAATGCCGTGGAGCGCGAAGTGTATGTAGCGGAGGAATATCCCGACCGCCTGGCGCTCATCGAGTCCTTTACCCAGCACAACTGCGGCCCCTGCGCCGCCCAGAACCCGGCGCTCGAAGCTACCCTCGGCCAGCATCCGCATACGGCGCAGGCTGTCAAATGGGTCGTGACCTGGCCTGCTCCGAACGACGATCCCCGCTATTTCTTCAATCCCACCGACAACAGCACCCGCCGCGTCTACTACAATGTGACCGGCGTGCCCACGACTGTGCTGGCCGGCACCTGGCAGGGCAGCCCCGCCGGGGTGAATGGCTCGCTGATCAACACCGAAACCGCCAAGCCAGGCCTGTATAAGCTCGATATCGCCGAGTCGGCAGCCAGCGGCTCCATCAGCGTGACGGTGAAAGCCAGCCCGGTGCGTCCGGTAGCGGCAACGAGCCCGGTGCTCCAGGTGGCCATCATCCAGGACGAGCTGCACTACAATGCGCCGCCCGGCAGCAATGGCGAGACGGACTTCTATCACATCATGCGCTACACCCTGCCCAATGCCAATGGCACTGCGGTATCGACGCTGCCCGGCGTCGAAACGACTGTCAGCGGCACGCGGCCCATCGATCCGATTTTCTCCCACAGCTTCGTGCGCGTGGTGGCCTGGGTGCAGGACAATGCTACGCAGGAAGTCCTCATGGCTTCCCGTTCCGGCGGGATCTATATCTGCGGAAACGGCAGCCTCATCACGCCCTCCGTTACGGTGAACGATGCCGCCTGCACCGGCAATACCGGCAGCGCTTCCATCAGCCTGAGCGGCAGCTCCGGCAATGCCACCTACGTCTGGAATACCGGCGAAACCGCCGCCAGCATTGCCAGCAAGGCCCCCGGCAACTACAAAGTGACGGTAACCGACGGCACCTGCAGTTTTGAAGTGCCTGTCCGCATCGGGCGCAAGGCTGCGCCCAACCTGGCGCTGGCCGCCTCGAACCCGACCTGCCATGCCTCGGACAACGGCCGGATCGAAGCCCTCGTCGTAGGCGGCGAAGGCGATCTGACCTATGCCTGGAGCAATACCGGCAGCACCAGCATGATTGAAAACCTGGCGCCCGGCGCCTACACGCTGACCGTGACCGATGCCGCCGGCTGTACGGCTACTGCATCGGCTACGCTTGCGGCCCCCGCTGAACTTACGGCGCTGGCGCAGGCCGAGCCCGACTTCGGCAGCGGCGGCGCAGCCAGTGTGGCTGCCGCAGGCGGTTCCTTCCCCTACACCTACCTCTGGAACAGCACGCCTGCCCAGACGACGGCACTGGCTACCGGCCTGCCCGCCGGTGACTACGAGGTCCGCGTGCGCGACTACTACGGCTGCGAAGTGGTCAGGCAGGTCACCGTGTCTAACAAAACCGCAGTTGACGAGCTGGCGGCAGGCATCCGCATGTTCCGCGCCTTCCCCAACCCCACAGACGATCTGCTGACCCTCGATCTCCAGCTGAGCCGCATGAGCGCGGTGCAGTATGCGCTGCTGGATGCGCAGGGCCGCGCTGTCGTGGAAGGCCGCGTGCCGCAGACGATGCAAGTCTCCGAGACCCTCAGCCTCGGCAAGCTGCCGGCAGGTCTCTATGTGCTGCAGGTGCGTACGGACGCCGGGACTGCCTACCGCAGCATTTCGGTGAAGTAAGCCGGCTGGGCAGATATACTGCAAACGGCGCCTCCCGGAAGGGGGGCGCCGTTTCGCATGAGGGGCATATGCGCTGGCTCAGCGCTCGAATTCGACCGCCAGGAGGCGGTTGGAGCCGGGATAGAAACCGGTGAGCCGGACCTTGCCTCGGGCCGATTCGAGTTTTCGGGTCAGCTCGGCGGCGGAGCCAAGCCGCTCTTCATTGTACTTGAGCACCACAAAGTTCTCGCGCAGATCCGTCTGCTGGCGGATGCGGCCGGCGGTAAGGCGCGTGATCAGCACGCCGTTTTCCAGGCCCAGGCGGCCAAGCTCTTCGCGCGACAGGTCGCGGTAGTCGAGGCCGAGCTCGATCAGCACCGGATTGCGGGCCTCGGTGGAAGGAGAAGTGCGGCCCTGTTCGTCTGTCAGCTGGACCTTGAAGTTTTTATAGCCGCCGTCGCGGTACACCCGCACCTCCAGCACATCGCCGGGGCGGTGGCGGGCAATGAATTCGAGCAGCTTGGCATCGGATTTCACCGCAGCCCCATCGATGCTCACGATCACATCGCCTTTGCGGATGCCGGCTTTTTCGGCGGCCATATTCGCATTCAGACCGTCGACGAGCACGCCTTCGGTGAAGGGGATGCTGAATTCCTTCGCCAGATCGCTGTTGAGGTTGCGGGCGTAGGTAACGCCGACGAAGCCGCGCTGGACACGCCCGAACTCCCGCAGGTCGGCCACGACCTTGCGGACAATATTGGCGGGTACGGCGAAGGCATAGCCGGCGTAGGCGCCGGTCGGCGAGGCAATGGCGGTATTCACCCCGATGAGCTTGCCGCTGAGGTTGACGAGGGCGCCGCCGCTGTTGCCCGGGTTGACAGCGGCATCGGTCTGGATGAAGGACTCGATGGCCATCTGATCTTTGATGATCTCCAGATCGCGGCCGATGGCGCTTACGATGCCGGCAGTAGCCGTCGACGCCAGGCTGAAGGGATTTCCTACGGCAAGCACCCATTCGCCGACCACGACCTGATCGGAATTGGCCAGTTCGAGCACCGGCAGGTTCTGGGCGTCGATCTTGATCAGGCCCAGGTCGGTGGAGGGGTCTGTGCCGATGACGGTGGCTTTGTAGGTGCGGTTGTCGTGCAGGATGACCTCCAGCTCGTCTGCGTCCTTGATCACGTGGTTATTGGTGACGATGTAGCCGTCGGCGCCGAGGATGACGCCGGAGCCGCTGGACATCTGCCGGGAGTTCTGCTGGCGGGGTTTTACGCCGAAGAACTCATAAAAAGGGTCGTAGAACGTCTGGGTAACGGTCCGGCTGGACTTGATGTGCACCACGGCAGGCGTAGCCATCTGGGCGGCCTGGGTGAAATTGGCCGGCGCGTCGGCGAATGGGCGGGCTTCGCCGGGCGCGAGGGCGGGCATTTCCTCGCTTACGTTGTACACGAAATTCGGATTGGAAGCCTGCGGGCTTCCGGATGCGGCGGACTGGCGGCCGATGCCGGTAGCGTGATAGATGCCAAGGGTGGCCAGGCTGACCAGCGCCGAGACCAGGAGATGGGATGTGATATGTTTCATAGCGGTATCAACAGGATAAAGCGGCCCGGATCGGGTCTGTCATACTCCGGTACAGTACGAATGAAGCGCCCTGAGGTTGGGAAGGAGGCGGGTGAAGCCGCATGCAGCGGCTGTGAACGCGTGCACAGGATGCCTGAATCCCTGCAAGCGGGGCCGCAGATTCTGCCAGTGCGTTGTGCAGCCGGAGAATCGGGATTAGCTTGAGCATTCCATACAGTCCGAATATGCGCACCCCTTCGATGCTTCTGCTGCTCGTCTGGGCAGCCTTGCCCTGCCGGATGCCGGCGCAGCCTTCGCTGGCGGAGCCGTTTATGCCCGAACTGCTCGGCCAGCTGCCGCCGGTGCGGGACCTGGCGCTTTCGCCCGATGGTACCGAGGCCTATTTCACCCTGCAAAGCTACCAGGGGGAGTCTTCCGCCATTTTGTACACCCGCCGGGTGCGGGGCCGCTGGTCGCAGCCGGAGGTCGCGCCTTTTTCGGGCCAATACCAGGATCTGGAGCCTTCCTTTTCGCCGGATGGGCGGACCCTGTGGTTCGCGTCCAACCGGCCCGATCCCCGGCGCCCGGACTGGCAGGGCGGCATGGATCTCTGGTATGTCCAGCGGTCCGGGGCGGGGGACGCCTGGTCTGCGCCTGTCAATCCCGGCCCGCCGCTCAACAGTGCGGCCGATGAGTTTTACCCGGCAGCAACTGCCAGCGGCAATCTGTACTTTACCGCAGTGCTTCCCGGCGGGCCGGGCCAGGACGATCTCTATGTCAGCTATTTCCGGGACGGTGCCTTTCTGCCGCCGCAGCTGCTGGGCGATTCGGTCAATTCGCCCGGCTACGAATTCAATGCCTGGGTATCGCCGGATGAATCGCACCTGATCTATACCTGCTACGGCCGTCCGGACGGGCTGGGCAGCGGCGATCTGTATCTCAGCCAGCGGCGGCCGGATGGCGCCTGGGGCCGGGTGCGCAACCTGGGCCCCGAATACAATTCCCCGCAGATGGACTACTGTCCGTCCGTCGCCGGCCAGACCCTCTATTTCACCAGCAAGCGCAGCCAGGTCCGGAGCCGTTTTCCCCAGCGCCAGACGTTCAGAAGCCTGCTGGAGGAATTCAGCCGCTACGAGAACGGCCTGAGCCGGATTTACCAGGCGCCCAAGCCCTTCTGACCCGCCCGCTGCATCCGGCGCCGGCAGGCATTTCGGGCGGAATGCGGCTTTCCACCGGCAGAATGCCTACCTTTGCGGCATGAAGCGGAAAGCAACGTTCGACCGGTTTGAGCTGCATGAGCGGATTCTGATGCGGCTGCCTGCCCTGGGCTTTGCCCGTCCGACTCCGGTGCAGGAGCAGGTCATTCCCCTGTGGCTCCAGAAACGCAACCTGATCGTCGAGGCGCCTACGGGCACCGGCAAGACGGCTGCCTACGGCTTTCCGCTCATCAGCCGGCTGGACCTCCTCAAACGCAGCACCCAGGCGCTGGTGCTGGCTCCTTCGCGGGAGCTGGCCATGCAGATCGCCGCGGCGCTCGCCTCGTATTTCGATGGCAATCAGCTGCGGATCGGAGCGGTGTTCGGCGGGGTTTCGATGGAGGAAAGCTTCGCCGAAATCAAGGCTGCGCCGCACATCCTGGTGGCCGTGCCGGGCCGGCTCCGCGACCTGGCCGCGCATTACCGCTACGACTACCTGTGGCGGGATGTCCGCTATCTGATTGTGGATGAAGGGGATAAGCTCATGGAAATGGGCTTCCAGCAGGACTTCGACGAATTGCGCAAGCACTTGCGCAGCACCATCCAGACCGGATTTTTCTCGGCTACGATCTCCGCAGACAGCGAAGCCCTGATCCGGGAGCGCTTCAGCCCGGTAATGACCCTGCGGCTGAGTCCGCGCGAAACGCTGCGGCATATCCGGTTTTTCGGGGTGGAGGTCGAAGAGGGGAAGCGCGAGCCTGCGCTTGCCGGCCTGATCGGGGCGCAGCAGATCCGCAAAGCGCTGATTTTCTGCCCCCGGCGGGAAAGCGTGTTTGCTACGGTGAATTTTCTCCGCAACCATGGCTTCCGGGCCGAAGCCTATTTCGGCAACCAGGAGCACACCGAGCGCGAGAATATCCTCCGCCGATTCAAAACAGGCGATGCGGGCTACCTCGTCGCGACCGATCTGGCTGCGCGGGGCCTGGACATCGAGGCGCTGCCGGCAGTGATCAACCTGTCCGTTCCGGAATCCTACGAATACTACCTGCACCGGGTGGGCCGCACGGGCCGCGCAGGGCTTTCCGGCCTGGTATTCAACCTGATCCAGAGCGATCAGGACCAGCACTTCCTCCGCAACCACCACCGGCTCATCGATCTGCCGCTGAACTGGCTCCAGGTCGAGGCGGAGGCGCCGCAGGCCGGTCCGGGCGACAAGTGGGTGAAGGCGCTCGTGAGCCGCGGCAAGCGCGACAAGCTCCGCAATGCCGATGTCGTGGGCTTTCTGACGCAGCAGGCTGGCCTGGCAGCCGGACAGATCGGGGTTATCACCGTGTACGACGCCTATACGACGGTCGATCTGCCGCAGCGGGTGCTGGATTCGCTGATGCGCCGCACCGATCCGCTGACAATCAAGGGCAAGTCGGTCAAATTCCGCAAATTCCAGCAGGAGGAGCAGGAGCGGATGGCGATGTCGGTGCACCGGCTCAAAGCAGGGCAGCAGGCGCGGGAGCGCCGCAAGCGGAACGAATCATAAGGCGCGCTTCCGTTTTTTCTCCCGGCGCGCCAGATCGATGGCCTCGTTTTCGAGCATCCGCGCCCATACGATCCGTTCCACCAGCTCCGGCGGCAGCCCTTGCTCATGGGGAAACCGGATGGTCGCCGTCGCGGTAGGGTAGGGCTGCAGCTCCGCTGCGAATTGCGCCATGACGGCCTTGCTCATCACAAACAAGCTGCAGTGCGAGGCGAAGGCGGCATAGCCGACCAGCGATCCGAGGTATTTGAAGGTGGGAATCTGGTAGCTGATGACCTCCTGCGCATCGGGCACGAGGGCGCGGATCTGCTGGCGGAGGGCTTCCAGCGTGCTCCGGGCAGGTTCGGGGACGGACTGCAGATAGCTGTCCGGGTCGGAGGGCGGGCCGTCGGGGATGTTGCGCATGGCGGAAACCGGGCAGATTTTGTTCGGCAGACGCAGCCCCTGCATGATGCTGAGCCGCCGGGCAATATACGCATGATCGGGAAGTCTGTGCGTTTCTGGTTTTTCATAGGAGGGATATTCTCCTCCTGGCCTGGGAGGCAATGCTCCGGTTTTCGCAAACTGCTTGCGCTTGGGTATGGAATGAGTCAGGTTGGATTAATTGGAGATGCTTCCCGGCGGCCGCGACAGCCTGGCGTTCAGCGTGAGCCCCAACCCCGGCGCGGTCTTCCTCATTCAGCGCTCCGGCGGCCCGCTGGCGCAGGCGGCAAAGAAGTTGGAGAAAAGGCGGTAAACAGGTAGCTTAGAGCAGCTAATCCGGATGCCATGACCTTTACCATTGAAATCCTTCACAGCCGGGCGCTCGATCTGCTTCGGGCGCTGGAATCCCTCCATATGATCCGTCTGAGCAGCGGAACGGCATCCGCTGCCGGCGAAGACGGCAAGCCTGCCCGCACCTTCGAGGCAATCGCCCTCGACACTCGAGGCTTCAGATTCAACCGGGAAGAGGCACATGAACGATAGAATCTTCCTGGATACGAATGTGCTGGTGTACTGCTATACAAGCACTGAGCCGGTCAAGCGAAGCCAGGCGCTCGTCGCTGCGGGTTTGCCAGATGCGTGGATCAGCACGCAGGTATGCAATGAGCTGTCCCATATCCTGTTTCGCAAATTCCGGCAGGACTGGCCGTCTGTACGGAGAGTGCTGGCAGAGTTGAAGACAAACTTCCAGATATGGAATGTCAGTGTCGACACGGCAGAACTCGCCGCCTCGCTGGCTGAACAAACAGGATACTCGTTTTACGACAGCCTGATGCTTGCTGCGGGCATAGAGGCGGGCTGCGGGGTGCTGTTTACAGAAGACCTCCGGCACGGACAATTGATCCGCGGCGTGCAGATTCAAAATCCATTTCTTACGGCATGAGGCACCGTTGCCTATTGCGCTTACTTCTGGCCTTTGCGCCCCTTTTGTCCTTTTTTACCCCGTTGCCCGTTGCCTCCGCCAACCGCACTGGGATTATCCAAGCCGGGTGCCCCTCGGCAGGCGGCACATTTCGGCACGCTGCGGTGCCGCTCAGCGCAGGAACACGGCGCAGCGCTTCTGCACACTTCGGCTACGCCGAGCGCAGGAGTTCGGCGCAGCACTCAGAACACCCTTTCGACACCCGGGGCCGCGCCCGAAATCCCAGTACCCGCCGCCCTGAGGCTCTCGAAGGGTGGACCTACAGCGCCATCCCCACGCCTCCCGCCTGGCTCTACCGGGGTTACACCGGGCATGAGCCTTGTCCTGAGCGGAGTCGAAGGGATCTGAGAGAGTTTGGCATCACCCACATGAACGGGCGGCTCTATGCCTGCCCTGAGCGGAGCCGAAGGGATCCCGTCCTGGGGCGCATGCTCTCGCCCGACAACTACGTGCAGGCCGCCTTCGGCACGCAGGGGTACAACCGCTACAGCTATGCAGGCAATAATCCGATGCGGTTTACCGATCCGAGCGGGGAGATTATTTGGGTGCCGATCTTGATTGGGGCACTTGCCGGAGGGCTAATCAACCTGGGCATACAAGCGGTTGTTGGAAACGTCGGTAACCTCCAAGACGGCATAGTTGCATTTGGTATTGGAGCAGTAGCAGGGGGAGTTGGGGTGTTGGTTCCTCAAGTTATCGGTGTAGCAGGAGGGATTGGATTGACTACTGCCTCTGGTGGAGTTGCCGCAGGGTTTGTGCCAGGAGCTATTTCTGGTGGGGCAAGTGGTTTAGTGGGTGGTTTTGGAAATTCACTATATTTCCAGTACGATCAGCAAAAATCAGTCTGGGGAAATCTGGGGAGTGCTTCGGTGGACGGATTGATTGGTTTGGGGACCGGTGCGCTGGTCGGTGGAGTGATTGGAGGAGTCTCTGCCAAAATTCAGGGCAAGCCCTTTTGGGGGACACCTGTATCAGAGATGGGGCATTATGCAAAAGTTCCTAAACTGGGTAAGGATGGTGAATGGGATTGGAGCCGGGGAAGGTGGGAGAATATGTATGATCCTAAAAATGGATGGTTTCAAGAGATAATTTCAAATCCTAACGCCTCAGAGAATTTAGCTGTTTGGGTAAAAAACGTTTCAAATCCTGAGGCTACCACTCAAAACCTGTTAATTGGAGACTACACGCCTGATCAGGTGTTTAATTACCTTGCTCAGGGGAATCAAGTTGTCAGCAAAAACGGGGATTTAATAATCCGAACAGCGACAGATAGATTTACAATGTATCTTGGTGCTAATTCAACTGGAGGCACAACGATAATTTGGGGTAAGTTAAACCATGTCCAGAAGGCTATTCCATATTTGAAGTTTCGCTTCCCAATCGGAAACTAAAAATTAAATTTTTTATTACACCAGACAAATTTCTCACTATGAATGATACCAATATCTTATTTTCTATGCTTAATCAAGGATCTCAGTTTGATTATCCGTTAAATCCAGTTCTTTTTCCATACTGCATGATCTATGAATCTGATATTCTGATTCATCAACATGATGAAATGGAAATTTTGGTGGCTGAGCTTATGGAGTATGAAAGAAGATGTAATTCAGGTACAATCATTGTAGGGGAAATAACTGAGCATTCAGATGGTTTTAATATTTCAGAAGTAAAGTATCTTGATTGGGAGTCCTCTCAGATTCATCCACTTACAGTGATCGAAAGTAAGTTGTATGAAAGGCTAGAGTTTAGTGATGGGAGTTATATTCTTGAAAGTTATTTTGAACATAAAAACCGAGCGGTTATCTTTTCCAAGTCGCAGTCATGGATATTTTTGGTTAAAAAAGAATTTGAGTGGGCTATTCTTGGTTTCAATCCCTTGACTACGATTGATTTAGTTAAAGTATTAGTCCAAAACACCCATGTCGAAGCTTTCAGATATAAGAGTATGAGGAGTGCAATAAATAGCAACCCAGGCATGTCATGGATATTCGGAAGGAATATTCCTACAAGTGTAAGTGAATTACAAACTAACTATGAACCACATTTCTGGAAAACATAAGTTTTGAATCACCCATTCTCCAAATTTTTCCTTATGAAACCCGTCTTCATCCTTCTCCTTCTGCTGCCTATCCTTGCGGCAGCCCAAGTCGGTCCGCCCTGCACGCCGCAGCTGGTCATTACGTATGACGCCGCCGGCAACCGCATCCAGCGCAAGGAGGTCTGCGACCCCGGCGGCGCCGGCACCAACAGCAGCAGCGGCGAAGCGTTCCGCTCGGCGGCCGCGACAGCCTGGCGTTCAGCGTAAGCTCCAACCCCGGCGCGGTCTTCCTCATCCAGCGCTCCGGCAGCGCAGCAGGGACCGGCCGCGACCGGTCCCTGCTGCTGGAGGTTTTTACCCCCGATGGCAGGCTCATCCGCACAGACGTATTTGAAGGCCAGGCCCACAAGCTCGACCTGCGCGCCCTGCCCGACGGCCTCTACCTCCTGCGGCTGCGCAGCGGGGAGCGGGTGTGGGAGAAAAAGTTGGTGAAGCGGGGGTAAAAGCGTAGCTTACGGTACGTTCTTTGACAGCAGCAGGCCGCCTTCGGCACGCAGGGGTACAACCGCTACAGCTATGCGGGCAATAATCCGATGCGGTTTACAGATCCGAGCGGGGAGATTATACCGATAGCTGCTGTGTTAATTGGAGCAGCTATTGGCGGTGTTATTAACCTTGGCGTTCAGGCATACCAAGGCAACATCAATAGCTGGCAGGATGGAGTGGTTGCTTTTGGGATTGGATTGGTTGCCGGAGGGGTAGGGGGGCTTACAGGTGGCGCAGCTCTGGCCGGCGCAGCATCCGCAGGCTGGATCGGAGGTACCACTGCTGCCACAATGGGTGCGTTGGGTGGGGCCATAT
>JANRID010000073.1:0-151571 GCA_033765305.1 Bacteroidia bacterium | reverse complement strand
ATACGATCCCGGCCAGCTTCTGTCCATCTTTTCATATACCGGATCCCCTCGGCCAGATCCACAGAAGCCTGCGCCTCCATATATCCAGCCTCAATCCGATCTACGCTCAGAACTGCATCCTCAGTATGTCAAGGAACTCGTCATCATCCCCTCAGAACCTGCCGCCATCAGCGGCCTCCTCGGATATTTTCAGATGCCTCGCGGCGTCTTTTCAAAAGCGAGCACAAAGTTACGGCTTTTTCTGATCCGTGCAACATCTGTGCCTGAGAACTTATCCACACCCTGTCGTTTTCTTTGCTTTTGCTCGGATCGGACCGGGCAGGATCCCCAGCGCTGAACCGGGACGACAAAGGTAGAAGTACACCGGAACAACACCAAAAAAAAGTGAAAATTTTTTGTTCAGAACGCCTTTCGCTGCAGATGAGCGACGAAGGGATGACAAAGGTACAGCATGGCTGCTATACGGCGCAAGTGCCGCCCGCAAACAAATTTCCACATGGTTATCCACCGTCTGCCCGGTTCTTCAGTAGTACACCACTTCGCAAGCCGGGCGGGCCTCGCGGAACTTGCGGACCGCCCCGGGCGAAACCTTGGTATTGAAGCACTTGAGATGCTCCAGGCCTGCCGCAAGCGGCTTGAGCGAACCTACGCCCGTGTTGGAGATGTCCAGCCGGCGCAGGGTCTGCACGGCTGCCAGCGGACGCAGTTTTTTGATCCGGGTGCCGCTGCAGTAGAGTTCTTCAAGCCGGCCTGCGGCTTCGAGGGGCTTGAGGCTCCGGACCGGGGTATTGCGGACGTCGAGGTAGCTGAGCCTGGGCAGGCCGGCCAGCGGCGTCAGGTCTTCGACCGGATTGCCGGCGCATTCGAGCACTTCGAGGGCCGTAAGTGTGCCGAGCGGGGCCAGGCTGGCGACCCTTGCCTCTGAGCAGCGCAGAAAACGTAGCCGTACGAATACGGTGAGCGGGCTCAGGGATACGAGGCCTGGATCCTGCCCCAGATCCAGGGCCTGGCGGAAGGTGAGTTCATGCAGGGCTTCGCGGCCGGGCGTATCGCCCCAGGCCGCAATCCGGCGGAGCCGCGCTTTCCAGTCCGCCGGCAGGGTATCCAGCCAGGCGCCGAGCCGCGCAGTGCGGTAGCAGATAAGCAGCTCCGGGGAAGAGGCGGCCAGCTGGACGGCAGCCGAATCTGAAATGCGGGCGCCATCGGCGTAGAGCTTCCGCAGCGCAGGCAGGCGGCCGAGCGCGTCGAGCCGTTCGACGGCGGTGCTGTCTGCGGCGAGCACTTCGAGCCGCAGGCAGGCGCTCAGCGGCTCCAGGTCTGCGGCAGGCGTCCCGGTCAGGTCGAGCATGCGGAGTTTGCGCAGGGTGCGCAGCGGGCCGAGGTCGGTCACCGGGTTCCGGCTGAGATCCAGCTGCTCCAGTTCGGTAAGCGGTTCGAGCGGGGCCAGGCTGGCGGCTCCGGTGCGGGCAGCGCTGAGGCTGCGGAGGCCGGTTATCATCGACAGGGGCGCGAGGTCCGCCAGCTCTGTGTGCCCGCCGAGGTCCAGTGCGGCGGTAGCAGCCAGGCTGTGCAGCTCTTCACGGGTAGGAATGGGGCTCAGCCGTGCAGCGGAGCGGAAAAAGGCGCGCCAGGGTGCGGGCATTTCCTGCCACCAGTGCTGGAGCGCCGTAGACTCGTACACGACGAGGCAATTGGGATTGGCTGTGCGCAGGCGCGCGGCTTCCTCCCGCCCTACTCCGCTTCGGTCGCAGTACACGCGGCGCAGCTCCGGCAGGCGGTGCAAGGCTTCGAGGGAGGCGACGGCGGCGCCGTCGGCATACAGGATGCGCAGGCGGGCAAGCCCTGCGAGCGGCGCCAGGCTGGCAGCGGCTGTTTCTTCTATGCCGAGCAGCTGCAGCTGCGCCATGCCGGCAAGCGGGCCCAGATCTGCAATGCGGGTGCGGCTGCACATCAGCACTTCGAGCTCCCGGAGGCCTGCCAGGGGGCTGAGGTCCGCCACCCCGGTGGCGTTGAAGGTCAGCTCGCGCAGGGAGACGAGGGTGCGCAGGGGCGAAAGGTCCTGAACGCCGGTGGCGTCGAGGGCGAGCTTGCTCAGGCTGGAAAACTGGGACAGGATCTGGATATCCGACACGGGCATGTAGGCGAGGCTCAGCTCGCGCAGCCCGATGCAGTACCGCAGGGGGTCGAGGCTGACGGCGCGGGCATGATCGAGGGTGAGCCGCTGGAGGCGGGTAAGGTAGCGCAGCGGCGTAAGGTCGGCGGCGTCAAGGCCGCTCAGGTTCAGCTCCCGGAGCTGGGTGAGCCGGGCCAGGGGCTCCAGGCTGGCGAGGCCCGTGCGGCCAGACAGGTCGAGGCGCTCCGAGGCCATTACGCGGCGCAGGTCCCGGATGAGACGGGGCGAATAGGCCACAACGCTGTCGGTGCCTGATACCCGGAGCGTATCGCCCCAGCGGATGCTGCTGTCCAGCAGGGTGTAGGTCTGCCAGACGGCGGAGTCATTCATCACGATCTCGAAGCGGGCCTCCATCGGCAGGGTATCGCCGACGGCAAAATCCGGCGATATCTCCATGAGGCGGGATACCGGCACCGAATCGGAAAGCCGGAGCTGGGGGGCGAAGACTTCGCGCCAGGCGTAGCCGAGGCTGTTCCACCATTCGATGGCCTCTTCTTCCTCGCTTTGGCGGGTGGTGTAGATGGATACGATCTTCAGGTCGCGGGCGGCCTCGTCCACATTGATCTCCAGGTAGCGGGGGCGGGTAGCATACAGGCTGTCGCCGGCGGAGGTGCGCCCCTGGAGGGTGCAGAGGGTGGATACGAGAAAAAACAGTTCGCCCTTCTCGGTCACCTCATGGCTGATGGAGTCGATTTCGAAGGCAAACGTCAGCGATTCGTAGAAAAAGTCCACATCCTGCAGATAGGCTTTCACCTCTTTGCGGGTGGCGGTGGAGCGGTGCTCGACGAGGTCATCCTCGATCTGGACGCGCTCGTCGCGGAAGATTTTCCGGTAGCTTTCGAAGATGATGATTTCTTTTTCCCGCGCAGGCGTCCGGGCGTCGCCGAGGGTATTGAGCGTAAACTCCAGAAACTGCACCATCCGGCGGGCGCCTTCGCGGTAGATGGAAACGGAAGCGGTGTCCTGCTGCGCCTGGGCAGGCAGGGCAGCGCCGAAGCTCGCCACAAGCAGGATCCGGACAGCAAACCGGCGGGTCATCGTCTGTAAATCGCGTTAAGAAGCGCCCCGGACTGTCCGGGCGCCAGGGGGAAGAGCTGGGAAATGAGCCAGCCCCGGTTGGGGCCGGGTCTGTTGAACTCTGTCACTTCGAAGTACCAGCCTTCGACCTGAAAGAAATGAAATTTCACTTGGGTAACGGAGCGGAACACCGCTTTCTTATCCTGCGCGTCTGCGAGGAAGAGGGTCAGGTGATCCGGCCTGAAGGAGCGGCTGACAAAGCCGCCGAGGTTTTCGGGGGTTCTGAAGGCCTTGGAGAGGTTCATGAAATCGAGTTCATGGCTCAGGGGATGCAGAAAGGCCGGATCAGGCTGCGGGGCTCCGGGGGGCGGATCGAGCGCATGGTCGTAGCAGGCGGCATAGAGCGAGGCCATGACCCATTTGGAGCCGACCGCTTCCTGCTGCAGCTCCATGAAGAGCAGCACGGTTTCGGGGCGGCCGCCGATGAGGAACTCGGCCTCCACTTCTGCAAACCAGTGCCCTCCATGAAAATCGAGCACGCAGCCGGCATCGAGCACCTGATCGGCGAAGGTCCGCCGGAGGCTGGGGGTCAGCTCGGGGTTTTGCTGGTCCATCAGCTGCATCAGGTAGGCGTCGCGGAGGCTGCGCGACTGAAAGCGGGCGTCGCCGGCATAGATCCGGGTGCCGTCGGGCAGCTCCTCGCCGTTGAAGCGGCGGAAGAACTGGTTGAGCTGCTTGGTTTCGGCATAGAGGTTGGCCTCGCCGGGCGCGTAGGCGCCTGCGGGCTGCGCGGCGAGGGCTGCCCACGCGAGGCAGGCCCAGATGCCGAGGAAGAACGTGCTGAATCGCATACCATGCTGCTGTTGCGCCGCTTGCCGGCTATACCTTATATATAAAAGGTGCGCAGAATCCCGGTGGAATCTACGCACCCTAACCGCAGGAGTTGTCCTCAGGGGAGGGTTTCTGTCACGCGGATATCGCCGAGGAGCACATCCCAGAAGTCGATCAGCCGGCCGGCGATCTGGGTCTGCTTTTTCTCGACATAGACGGTGATGTCCTTCTTGGTGACGTCGGAATACTTGAGGCCTTCGTCCGTCTCGCCCTGAAAGCGCTGGTAGATGGTGATTACGCCTACATAGCGGCCGTCGGGCTGGAGCTCGAGGTCGCTGACGTACTGGACTTTATACCATTCGATGCTGACGCGGTCGTAGTTGAGGGCCATGAGGCGCTCGAAGTAGCGGCGTGCCGGGAAATACTGGATTTCCGTGCGGGAAAGGGAGGAGACGCCGATCTCGGCGCCGGCGCCGAAGAGCTCGACGGCCCGCTCGATGACGCGGTTGCCTTCGGAGAAGGGCGTATTTTTATTGCCGATGATGGAGATATAGCGGCCGAGGTCCCGGACCTTTTCGAGGGCCAGGGAGTCGATCGCGCGCTTGCGCTCGGGGGTAATTTCGCTTTGGGCGCGGGATATCAGCGGCAGGGCAATGAGGGCTAGGGCCCAGATCAGTCTGTGAAGACGCATGGGGGAATCAGATTAGGGGTGATGCTCAGGGTTTGACGAGTTCCAGTTCGCGGATTTTGCCGGAGGCATCGAGGAGCACGGAGCCGACCTTGTTGGGATTGCGGCGCTGGTCCTTGAGGTAATTGAGGTAGCGGCCCGCCGTCGTGGGGCGGTCGTAGTCCTTGATTTCGCCGGACTGGCTGATGACGATGAGCACGGGCGTTTCGGAGCTGGCGAAGAGGGCCTGCGCCTGCGCGATGGCTTGGTTGGCCTGCTCGACGGAGCTTGCGGAGGCGATGCGGGAGAAGGCCTGCTCCAGATCCGCCTTCAGCTTGACGGCAGGATCGGGGGCTTCGGGCTGCGGCTGCGGGCGGGCAGCAGCTTCGAGCCGGGCACGCTCCTGGCTGAGGAAGGTTTCTGCCTTGCGGATGAGCACCTGCACCGAGGTATCGCCGATGTTCAGGGCTTTGATCTCGGCCAGACGGCGCTCGCGGGCCTCCAGGTCGGCCAGATCGCGCACCGGGGTGGCCATGAGGGTTTCGAGCTCGGCTTTGAGGGCATTGATCCGCTCCTGCTGCTCGCGCATGCGGGCTTCAGCTTCGGCGCGGGCCTGCTCTTCGGCCAGCTTCTTTTTGGAGCGGCAGCCTACCGGGCCTGTCAGAAGCAGGGCGCCCGCCATGAAGGCAATCCCCAGCATCCGCATCCCGGAGCCGGACAGGCGGAATAACACTGATCGGTTTCTCATACTAGGAAGCATCATGAAATATGAAGGAGGTAAACTGTTCGTCCGAACCGCTGCGGCATGTGCCTTTGTACAGCGGCCCAGCAGCAAAAGTTTCACTATCATATGTGATAGTCATCTTTGCGAAAACGATTTAGCGATGAGGTTCTACAAATTTCCCCGGAGCAGCTGCTCGCGTTCGATGGCCTCGAACAGCGCCTTGAAGTTTCCCTTTCCGAAGGACCGGGCGCCTTTGCGCTGGATGATTTCGAAGAAAAGCGTGGGGCGGTCCTCCACCGGGCGGGTGAAGATCTGCAGCAGGTAGCCGTCTTCGTCGCGGTCCACGAGGATGCCGAGGCGGCGCAGCGCTTCCACTTCCTCATCGATCTCCCCTACCCGCTCGGCGAGGGTATCGTAGTAACTGGCCGGCACGCTGAGAAACTCGACCCCGCGCGCCTGCAGCGCAGACACGGTCTCGATGATGTTGCCGGTGCCCAGGGCGATGTGCTGCACGCCGGGCCCGCGGTAGAAATCGAGGTATTCCTCCACCTGCGATTTTTTCTTGCCCTCGGCCGGCTCGTTGATGGGGAATTTGACCTTGCCGGTGCCGTTGCTCATCACCTTGGACATCAGGGCACTGTACTCGGTGGAGATGTCTTTGTCGTCGAAGGAGAGCAGTTGGTCGAAGCCCATGACATCGCGGTAAAACGCGACCCATTTGTTCATCTCGAACCATCCCACATTGCCCACCATGTGATCGATGTAGCGCAGGCCGGTGCTGGCGGGCGCGTAGGCGCTTTCCCAGCTGCGGTACCCGGGCAGGAAGGGGCCGGCGTATCCGCTGCGTTCGACAAACACGTGCACGGTGTCGCCGTAGATGTGGATTCCGGAAAAGCGGACCTTTCCGCCATCATCCTCACGGGTCTGGGGTTCGAGCCAGGGGCGTGCGCCGCGGGCGAGGGTTTCGTAGAAGGCAGCTTCGGCATCGGGCACGGTCAGCGCGATGGCCTTGACGCCGTCGCCGTGCAGGTGCACATGCGCAGCGATCTCGGATACGGGGCTCAGGGCGGTGGTGAGCACCAGGCGGATTTTGTCCTGGGCCAGCACATACGAAACCCGGTCGCGCACGCCGGTTTCAGGGCCGCAGTAGGCCAGCGACTGGAAGCCGAAGGCGGTTTTATAGAAATGAGCCGCCTGTTTGGCATTGCCGACGTAGAGTTCTACGTGATCGACGCCTTGAATGGGGAGGAAGTCTTTCATTGCGGAGTCCTTTATATGCAAAGGTATGAAATGTGCCGGGGCTGTGCGGGCAGGCGCGGGAGGAATTTCTTCAACAGATCCGGGAATTTGTGCAGGCAGCGGACGCAGCAGCATACAGGGCCGGCTTGCATGGCGCAGATCCGATCGCCATATTGCGGTACCTGTAACGCTGAACCCTGTATGGATGCATTTCTCCTGCTGAACAGCCCGCTGGACGCCGATCTGCTGCACGGCTGCCTGTTCGTCGCACAGATCCTGGCCTCGTCGTTTCTGGCCGTGCTGTTTCTGCAGTCCGGCCTGGACAAGGTATTCGACTGGAAGGGCAACCTGTCCTGGCTGAGCGGGCACTTTGCCCGGACGCCGCTGGGGGGCATGGTAACCCTGATGCTGGGCGTCGTGACGGTGACGGAAGTTTCGGCGGGGGCGCTTTCAGCCCTGGGCGCGCTGGCGCTGCTCTTCTTCCGCACGCCTACGCTGGCGCTCATCGGCGCGGAGCTGTCGGGCCTGAGCATCCTGATGCTCTTTTTCGGGCAGCGGATCGCCAAGGACTACGCCGGCGCGGCAACGCTGGTCTCGTATTTCATCCTCGTCCTGCTGACGATCCTGCTGCTGTCGGGCGCATTCCAGCCTGGGCTGGCGGCCTGATGATCAGCTCATTCCATCTGCCGCAGGCTCCTGCTGGCTCAGGCAGTGGAAGCTGCCCAGCCCCCAGATGAGGTCGGTGGAGTCGAGCCCTACGACACGGCGGTCCGGGAAGCAGGAAGCCAGGATTTCGAGCGCCAGCCCGTCCTGCGGGCAGCGGTACACCGGCACCACCACCAGCCCGTTGGCGATGTAGAAATTCGCATAGGACGCGGGCAGCCGCTGGCCTTCATACCAGACGGGATCCGGCATGGGCAGCTCGATGATGCGGAGCGGATGGCCGTTTTCGAGGGTGAATCCCCGGAGCAGGTCCAGATTTTCCTGAAGCACCTCGTAATTCTCGTCGTCGGGGTTGGATTCCACGACGGTCACCACCGTTTCGGGGTCCACAAAGCGGGTCAGGTCGTCGATATGCCCGTCGGTATCGTCGCCGACGATGCCGTCCTTGAGCCACAGGACCCGCGTCTGGCCGTAGTAGGCTTTGAGATACGACTCGATTTCCTGGCGGCTCAGCTGGGGGTTCCGGTTGGGATTGAGCAGGCAGGCCTCGGTGGTCATCAGCGTGCCGCGCCCGTTCACCTCGATCGACCCGCCTTCCATGACGATGCCAGGCTCGAACACCGGCAATTCGAGAAAGCGGGCGATGTGGTAGGGAATTTCATTATCGAGGTCATGGGGCGGATATTTTTCGCCCCATGCGTTGTACTTCCATTTGACGAGCGCTTTGGGCTGGGGCGCACGGGGATTGACGACGAAGGCAGGGCCGTGGTCGCGGCACCAGGCGTCGTTGGTGGGGTGGATGTGCAGCAAGACCTGGCTCATGCGTGCGCCTGCATCGCGCAGCATCTGCGCAGTGCGGGCCTGCATCCCGGCATCGCAGACATTGATATGCACCTGCTCGACTTCGGATAGCAGCCGCACGAACTCCGCATACACCGGGTAGATGCTGGCGAGCTTGCCGGGCCAGGAGGCCTCTTTATGGGGCCAGCTGAGCCAGGTAGCGGTATGGGGCGCCCATTCGGCGGGGAAGGCATAGCCCATCTGGGCAGGCGAATTCGGATGCAGCATAGACGCGCGCGGTTCGGCTTAGTCGATGAAACGCTTCAGGATGGGCTCGTAGGTGTCGATGCGGCGGTCGCGCAGGAAGGGCCAGTGGGTGCGGTAGAAATCGGAGGCCTGGAGGTCGAGTTCCTGCACATGCACGGTTTCTGCCTCGTGGGAAGCCTGAAAGAGGACCTTGCCGAAGGGATTGGACACAAAGGACCCGCCCCAGAACTGCATGTCGCCTTCGCGCCCGATGCGGTTGACCGATACCACGTGCACGCCATTGGCGATGGCGTGGCTGCGCTGGATGGTTTGCCAGGCCTGGTACTGCTCGTCGTTCACCTCCGGGGTCTGGCCCACGGCCCAGCCGATGGCCGTCGGGTAGAAGAGAATCTCCGCACCCATGAGGCTGGTGATGCGGGCGGCTTCGGGGTACCACTGGTCCCAGCAGACGAGCACGCCGATGGCGGCGTAGCGGGTGCGGAAGACCTTATAGCCCTGGTCGCCGGGGGTGAAGTAGAACTTCTCGTAGTAGCCGGGGTCGTCGGGGATGTGCTGCTTGCGGTAGATGCCGAGGAATTCGCCGCCGGCGTCGATGACGGCGGCGGTGTTGTGGTACACGCCCTGGGCACGGCGCTCGAAGAGCGAGGCGACGATCACGATGCCTAGCTCGGCGGCGAGCGCCTGCAGCTCCCGGACCGAAGGGCCGTCCGGGATGGGCTCCGCCAGGGCGAAGTTCCCGTAGGCCTCCACATCGCAGAAGTAGAGGGAGCAGAACAGCTCCTGGGTGGAGACGATCTTCGCGCCTTTGGCGGCGGCTTCGCGGATGCCGGCGAGGGTGCGGGCGCGGTTGTCTGCCACATCGGCAGTGCAATAGGTCTGGACAAGTCCTACCGGTACGGTCGTTGGCATGGAGGTCGGTGTTGCGGAACGGGGCGAAATTAGCGAAAAGATTTGGGTCTGCATGGCGCTGCGCGCAGGCGCAGGCGGCGGGCGCAAGGAAAAAATCGGTACGTTTGAGGCCCTGAAATTCTGAACCTCCGGCATCTTCGGACATGCAGCTGCTGCGCTCCCTCATGGGGCGGCTTACGCCGCCGGCCGCCTCCCTGGCCTCTGTGCTGCTGGGGCTGGTATTTTTCTCCTCCGGCATGGCCAAGCTCTATGCAGGGCACCGCTTTCCGGGCTTTATCGGGCCGGTATGGCTGGAGGATGCGCTGGCGGAGCACGGCCTGGGGCTGCTGGGGCGGTTCATTGCCTGGGCGCAGGCGCTCATCGGCTGGCTGCTGCTGACGCAGCGCTTCCGGGCGCTGGGCGCCGTGATGCTGGTGCCCATGCTGCTCGGCATCCTGCTGGTGACGGTCTCCCTGCACTGGCAGGGCACGCCCTACGTGATTGCGGTGCTGCTGGCGATGAACCTGTTTCTGCTCTGGGCGGAGCGGCGGCTGCTGCTGCCGCTGCTGACGCGGCAGCCGGCCGCGTTTCCGGAGCCGGACCCGCCGCTGAGCCTGCCCGGGCATCTGGCATGGCTGGGCGCTGCCGCCCTGGCGGCGGGGTCGGTATGGGTATCCGCGTTCATGGTGCAGGCGGCCTGGGGCATGGCCGCTGCGGGCCTGGCGGCGGCGTATGCGGGCCGGCAGATCGACCGGATCGCCGCCCGGCGCTGAGCATCCGGCGCCATCTGCATTCCAGCCGGGCAAAGACTTGTGCAATGCGCAAAAACTCTGTAAGTTGGGTCATTCCACCCTGTTAATCCCCTACCCTATGCGTCCAGTCCTCTACGCACGGCTTTCGGCCATGATGTTCCTCGAATATTTCGTCTGGGGGCTTTGGTATGTGACGATGGGGACCTACCTGCTCAACGGGCTGAATTTCACCGATGTGCAGGTAGCGGGCGCCTACGGCACCGGCGCCATTGCGGCGATGATTTCGCCTTTTTTCATCGGCCTGATCGCGGACCGCTTCTTTCCTACGGAGCGCGTGCTGGGCGTGATGCACCTGCTGGGCGCGGCGCTGATGTATGCCGCCTCCACTGCGCAGCAGTTCGGCGCCTTTTACCCGCTGCTGCTGGGCTATACGATCTGCTACATGCCCACCATTGCCCTGAGCAACGGCGTCTCCTTCCACCAGATGGACAATCCCGGCAAGCAGTTCCCCTACGTGCGGGTCTGGGGCACCATCGGCTGGATCGGCGCAGGGCTGCTGATCGGCTGGATGCAGGTGGAGAAGCAGGTGCTGCCGCTGCAGCTGGCTGCTGCCGCGTCAGTACTCCTGGGCCTGTACAGCTTCACCCTGCCGCACACCCCGCCCAAGGACAAAGGCAAGCAGATCGGCATCCGCGAGGTGCTGGGGCTCGACGCCGTGAGCCTGCTGCGGCAGCGCCCCTTTCTGGTGCTGTTTCTGGCATCGGTCCTGATCTGCATTCCGCTGATGTACTATTATACCTTTACCAATCCCTTCCTGAACGAGATCGGCGTGGTCAATGCGGCGGGCAAGCAGACGCTGGGGCAGATGTCGGAGCTGGGATTCCTGCTGCTGATGCCGGCGCTGTTCATGACGCTGGGCGTCAAGCGGCTGATGATCATCGGCATGCTGGCCTGGGCGCTGCGCTACGTGCTCTTTGCCTTCGGCAATGCGGCGGACGGCATGTGGATGCTCTACGCGGGGATCGTGCTGCACGGCATCTGCTACGATTTCTTCTTCGTGACGGGCCAGATCTATGCCGACCAGCGCGCGCCGCTGAATCTGCGCAGCTCGGTGCAGGGCATGATGACTTTCGCTACATACGGGATCGGGATGTTTCTCGGCTCGCTGGTGTCGGGGGTGCTGGTGGAAATGGGCAAAACGGGCAGCGACCCTGTGCAGCACGACTGGATGACGATCTGGCTGATTCCGGCGGGCTTTGCGGTGCTGGTGGCGCTGGGCTACAGCTTCTTCTTTCCGAAGGACAAGGCCCGCTCGCGGGAGGCCGCCAAGGCCGCCTGAGGCTGCCGGAAACGCCTGCCGCGAGTGCGGGCGATCCTGCCGTTAAGCGGATAGAATTGACCGTTCGGCGCAGAAAGCCCTGAAACGGGCTTTTCAGGACGTATGTTTGATGCAGTTCCGATACCGGAGCTGTATCACGTTCTGAGAAACCAATCCCTGCGCCATGAAGGTAAAAAAACAGCGCATTATTTTCAGTTACATCCTGCTCGAACTGGTTCTGCTGAATCTTTCGATGCTGGCCGTTGTGTACCTGAAGTCGTTTTTCCTCACCGAACGCAAGTATGAGCTTTTCCTGGAGGAAGGATACCTGAAGCTCAGCCTGATTTTCAACCTGAGCTGGATCCTGATCGTGATGCTCAACGGCACGCAGGAGTCCTTTCTCCGGCGGCCCATCTCGAACCGGGTCCGCGAGCTGCTGATCAATTCGTTTATCCTGCTCGGCATTTCATCCACCCTGATCCTGCTGACCAATCTCGAAGAATTTCCGATCTCGATTCTGCTGGGGCCGATCTTTGTCTTTTCCTTCCTGCACCTGCTTACTTTCCAGATTGTGCAGCGCGTGGTGGGCAAATCGGGCGACAAGATCAACTTCGGCGCGAAGCTGCTGGTGCTCGGCGCAGGCCGCAGCGGCAAGGATGTGTTCGACTTCACCCAGCGCAACCGCCACCTCGGCTATGATGTGATCGGGTTTCTGGACGATTATTACCCCGGCTCCAACGGCATCAACCTGCTGGGCCGGCTGAAGGATCTGCCGGAAGTGCTGAAAACCAAGCCGATCGACGAGATCGTCATTGCCCTGCCGCTCGACAAAAACGAGAAGGAGGTGCGCGAAGCCATCGAAATCGCCGACTTCCACGGTGTGCGCGTCAACATCGTGCCGGACTATCCGGAGATGCTCCGCGACCGCTACCAGGCTTACAACATCGGCGAGATGCCGGTGCTCCAGCTCAAGCAGACCCCGCTGGACCGCTTCCACAACTTCATGCTGAAGAAGGTATTCGATACGCTTTTCGCCGCTGGGGTGCTGATTTTCTTCTTCCCGGTTTTCTTTGTGATCGGCCTGCTCATCAAGCTCGACAGCAAAGGGCCGGTGTTCTACAAGCCCACCCGCAAAGGCCAGGGCGGCCGTCCCTTCAAGTGCTACAAGTTCCGCAGCATGTATGTGGACACCAGCACGAATGCCGGCACGAAGTCCACGACGAAGAACGATCCGCGCGTGACCCGCATCGGCCGGTTCATCCGCAAAACCAACCTGGATGAGCTGCCGCAGTTCATCAACGTGCTGCTCGGCAACATGAGCGTCGTGGGCCCGCGCCCGCACCGCGTGAACCTGAACGACGAGCTGCAGAATGCCGTGGACAAGTACATGGTACGCCATTATGTAAAGCCGGGCATCACGGGCTGGGCGCAGGTGAATGGCTACCGCGGCCCCACCGAAACCCAGGAGGCCATCATGGGCCGGGTGCAGCACGACCTCTGGTACATCGAAAACTGGTCTTTCTGGCTCGATATCAAGATCATCTTCCTGACCGTGTTCGGCAAAAAAGTGCACCAGAACGCGTTCTAAGGCATATTTCTCAGAACCAATGGTAAAGGGCAGCTGGCCGGATCTTCCGCCAGCTGTTTTTTATTGCTCCCGTTCGAGCACCTCAAACTCCCGCACGAGGGTCTCGCCATACGAATCGACCAGCGTGAGCACCTGACGGCCGGGCCTGGGCCGCACCTGCACCTTGTGGAAGCGGCGGGTTTCGCCGAGAAACGTTTCGTTCAGATGCCAGAACACGGTGGCTTCCGGATCGCTGTGCGCAGCCTCAAACACGGTGGCTTCCGCTTCGCCGTCGAGATCTACCGGCACATACAGCTTCGAGTCGGGGCGGGGATAAATCAGTTCCATGCGCTGACGGTCGGCCTGCTGGGCCATGGTGGCGACACAGTCTTCGCGGAAGGGCGGCAGCGGCCGGTAGTCGGGGTGGCGGTTGCGGTAATATACCTCCTGCACCGGCGGCAGCACAAAAAATGGCTCATGCCGCATATCCTGCGGCGACACGCAGTCGCTGTGCACCTGAAAGGCGCCTGCCGGATCGAGGTGCACCACGCGGTGGTACGGGCAGGGCGGCACGCGCAGGCCGGGCTCCGGAATCCGGGACTCATAGGTATCGGGGCAATGATCCCCAGCCTGATGGCCGCTCCGGCGGCAGAGGCGAACCGGTGTCAGCTCATCATACGGAGCTGAAAACCAGGCAATCCGGCGCGGAAGCGCCTGAAATACGTCGAACATGACCGGCGCGGCGGCCTGCACCCCGATCAGGCCGGGACGGCCTTCACCGTCGGCATTGCCCATCCAGACCGCCACCACATACTCCGGCGTGCAGCCGATGGCCCAGGCGTCGCGGTAGCCGTAGCTGGTGCCGGTCTTCCACGCAATCTTGCCGGCAGCCGCATAGCTGCGCCAGTATTCCTCCAGATCGGGCCGGGAAGCCTCGGCCATGGCCTCCAGCGTAAACCACACCGATGCCGCGCTGAGCAGGCTGTGGGTCTCGCCGCGGCGCAGGCCGGACGCCGGCAGCGGCTGGCGGCTGCGGGCGGCATACAGGTTGAGCGGACGGAATGCGTCGGGGATGTAGCGGCTGTTGTATTCGGGAAAATAGCGCAGCAGGCGGGCCATGCCGGCATAGATGCCGCCGAGATCCCAAAGGGTGGCTTCGGCGCCGCCCAGCACCAGCGAGAGGCCGTATTCCTCCGACCGACGGTGCAGGGTGGTCATGCCCAGCGCCTGCAGCGTGCCCTGGAAGCGGGCGATGCCGTAGCTGTGCAGCATGCGCACCGCAGGCACATTGAGCGAGCGCGCCAGCGCACGCCAGGCCGGCACGGCTCCGCCGTAGGTCAGGTCGTAGTTCATCGGGGCATAGCCGCTGTAGTAGGAAGGCACATCGGCGATCAGCATATCGGGCAGCAGCTCGCCGGCATCCAGCATGGCGGCGTAGAGCAAGGGCTTGAGGATGCTGCCGGTGCTGCGCCGGGCGCGGATCAGGTCCACATCGCAGCCATGCTCCGGAGCCTGGCAGGGCGTATTGCCGGCATAGGCCAGCACATCCCCGGTGGCCACATCGGCCACCAGCACCGCGGCATTGTGGATGCCGCGCTGCTGCTGCAGGGCATAGTGCCGGGCGACGATCTCGTTGACCCGCAGCTGAATGGCCTGGTCGACAGTCGTGCGGACGCGTGCCTCGGCCTCGGCAGGGCCGCGCCGGGCATGCACCTGCTCCAGCAGGTGATAGGCATGCGAGGGCAGCGGAAGCGGCTCGCCGGGCAGCGATTCGGCCACAGACAGCTGGAGGGTCATCTCGTCCAGCCTGCCTTCCTCCGCCAGGCGCTGCAGGAGGCGGTTGCGCTTGCTGAGCAGCGCATCCCGGTTGCGGCCGGGATGGATGAGGGCCGGAGCGTTGGGCAATACAGCCAGCACCGCGGCCTCGGCCCAGGACAGGGCCTCGGGCTCCCGCCCGAAATATTTCCAGGCAGCCGCATCCAGCCCCACCACATTGCCGCCGAAGGGCGCGTGCGAAGCATAGAGGCCGAGGATTTCCTGCTTGGAATAGCGCAGTTCGAGCCGGGTGGCAAGGACGATTTCGATGAGTTTCTCCAGCACCGTCCGGTCCCTGCCTTTGCGGGCCAGGCGGATCACCTGCATGCTGAGGGTGCTGCCGCCGCTTACGACGGAGCCGCTGCTGGCATTCTGCCATACCGCCCGCGCCAGCGCCGCCGGGTCCACGCCGGGATGGTACCAGAACCGCTTGTCCTCGAAGGCCACCAGCGCCTGCGCAAAGGTCTCGGGCGCGCGCATGCGCGCCGGAAAGCGCCACTGCCCGTCCGCCGCGATCCGGGCGCCCAGCAGGCGGCCATTCCGGTCCTCCACCACCGTACAGACCGGATCGGTAAACAGCGGGTCGGGCAGACAGAAGAGGTACAGCAGCAGCAGCCCCCCCAGGGGAATCAGCACTTTGCGGCGGCGGTGCGCCCAGGCGCGGAGCGGCGCAGTGCGGGTCCAGGCCGCCTGCGCCCACGGGTGCTGCCGGCTCCGGTCCAGCCAGGGCCGCACCCAGGCTGCCAGTCTGTTCCAGCGCGGCACGACAGCCGCCCGGATCTGTTCAGCTGCCGCCTTGATACGCCATTCCCAGCCCATATCCCGTTTTTCCGCAAGATACGCTTTCCTTCGCCCGTCATCCAAGCATCAGAGCCGCGCAGCCACCACCGCTACCCGCCGGTAGGACCGGCGCTCGCCCGTATCGGCCCGCGTCACCTCAAACAGCACCACATACATGCCCACGTCGGCTTTGCTGCGCGCATCGTCCGAGCCGTCCCAGAAAAATACGCCCGGCTGGGTGCTCAGCAGGGTATTCTGCACCAGCGTTTTCACCAGCCGGCCCCTCGCGTCGTAGATGGTCACGCGGGCATTGGCGCCTTGGAAATCAAAGGCATAGCGGATGGCCAGCACGTCGGCATCGCCGTCGCCGTCGGGCGAGATGGTCTGCGGCTCCAGCAGGACCTCGCTCCCCGCCCCGTCCGGCTCGAAAGCCTGCGAGTTGGCATAGCCAGGCGTAGCGTAGCGTACGGTGGAAGCAGCTGAATGCCAATTGTCTGCCTGCTGCGTGGGCACCTGGCGGGAGATCCGCTCCAGCGATACGCCCTCGTCGTCGCGGAGGGTGGGATAATGGAAGTCGTCGCGGTAGGCAAACTGGTCCAGGATGACGCCCTGCGCATCGGTAATTGCGCACTCGCCTTCGTCGTCGTCGTAGGAAGGAAAGCCGCTCAGCTGCAGGAAGCCTGCATCGGCAGGCGGCAGGTAGGTCTGAATCTGAATTGCTGCGTCCGCAGTCAGACAGAGGATTTCATTGGGCAGAAACAGCCGGCTGCCGGCGCTCAGCAGATCGGTGTTGAACACCGAGTCGGTATTCGGCACCACCTCCCCGATCCGCATACCATTCAGATCCAACACTTTAGCCGATGCGTTGACAATTTCCACAAAGTCGCTGCCGCCGGTGTAGGGGTTGAACAGCATCTCGTTGATCAGCACATCTCCCGGCTCCGCGGGCTGCGGCAGGCCGAAATTGACGATTCCGGTCAGCAAATTGCCGCTGCAGTCGGTCAGGCCGTCGAAGCTTAGCTGGTACAGCTGGTTGGCATCCATCGGGATGAAGGTCAGCCGGACAGAGGAGCCGGAGGCATCTGCCGGCACCGCTTCCAGCGGATTGCCCAGCACGGGCGTCACGATATAACGTGCAGGGTCCGTCAGCAGCGCCAGATCCATCGGCTCCGTGAAGCGGATCTCCACGGTTGCCGCATCCGGCACGGCCAGCGATTCGATCCGCGGGGCCTGTGCATCGGTGAACGTGCCGGCGACGCTGTTGGCTTCGCCGGGCGTGCCGCCCTGGGCGGCCTGGGACGCCCGCCAGTTGCCGGGGTTGTTGCAGTCGGCAAAGGAGGCATCGATGCGCTCCAGGCTGTATCCGCCGTCGGCTTTCGCCGCATCGCCGTACCAGCTGCTGCTGTAAAACACGTAGTCGAGCAGCGTGCCGTCCGGCGCGAGGAGGCGCAGGCTGTCGCCGCTGTTGTTGAGCGAGGGCAGGCTGCTGATGGGCAATACCTTGCCAAAGCCGGCAAACTCCGCCGCAGCGGCCGGTGCGCAGAGGATGGCCGCCTCGCCGGGCAGCAGTTGGGCCGTGCCCAGCACGCCTTCCGAGCTGGGGTCGCTCAGGCGGCAGCCGCTGAGGTCGAGCAGGCGGGCGGTGGTATTGATCAGTTCCACAAATTCCGCCTCCGGCAGGCCGCGCGAGGGCTCGAAGTCGGGCAGCAGCTCATGGATCACCACTTCGAAAGGCGCCGGCGGCGTCGCCAGCCCGACCTGGACCGATGCCGGGGCGGCCAGCAGATTGCCCGAACAGTCGGAGACGCCGGAAATCTGCAGTTCGTAGAGCAGGCCCACGCTCAGGGCGCCGTCCAGCCCGATCAGGAAGCAGCGCAGATCGGCGTCTGCAGGCTGCACCGAGGCTGCCGGCCCGAAGGCAGGCAGGACATAGCGCGACGGATCGGAGGCCGAGGCCAGGTCCATGCTCTCATTGAAGCAGACCTCGATCTGGGAAGGGTTCAGCACCCTGGCACTCAGCACCTTCGGGGCTTCCGTCTCCGGATCGGCGGAGAACACGCTGTTCTGCGCGCCGGGGGTGCCGCCTGCGGCAGCCTCCGAAGCGGTCCAGTTGGTGCGGGGAGCGCAGGCCGTCGGATGGGGGTCGATGCGCTCCAGCGAGTAGCCGCCGTCGTCCTTGGCCGGGTCGCGGTACCAGGACAGGGCATAATCGACCGTATCGATCAGCACCCCGGCAGCAGAGCGCAGGCCGAGGTTGTCGCCGCTGTTGGTAAGGGCAGGCCAGACGGCCAGGGGCAGCTCGTTGGGCAGCTGAAAGAGGGCGGTATCGGCGCTGCGGACCAGCAGGACATAGGCGCCGGGCGCCAGCGTGTAGGCAGGCAGGGCTGCCACCGTGCTGCCGTTGCTCAGCTTCCAGCCGCCGAGGCTGAGGGTTTTCTGGCTGGTGTTGAACAGCTCTGCATATTCGGCATCGGGCAGGCCGACCGTCGGCGTAGGATCGGCCATCAGCTCATTGAAGATCACATCGCCTGCCGCTGCTTCATCGGGCACCACGTATGAGAAGGGCAGCTGCACCGGTGCAGGCATCGCATTGCCGGCCGCATCCGCCACCCCGCTGACGGTCAGAAAGTAGGGCGTATTGTTCGCCAGCACGGCGGCGATGGTCAGCACCACTTCTTTGGGATCGAGCGGATCGAGCGCGGCAGTATTGGGATTGAGGATGTTGTCGCTGATGAGGTAATTCAGCTCGTTCTCCGCCGATACCGGATCGAGCGCTTCCGAAAAGCGGACGCGGATCTGCTGGCTGGTTTCGGCAATCGCCTGCAGCGGCTGGGGCGGCTGGGTATCCACGATGGGAGTGCCGGCGTAGAGGTCGTCGAAGCGGTAGGCGGTATTGCGCGTGGCGGAATGGCGGACCCAGATGCCGAGGTGCTGGCCGCCGGGGAAGGTATTGTCAGTAACGGAGCCTTCGACGGTAAAGGGGCCGCTGCGGCCCTGGCTGGTGGAGAGGGTCCAGAGGCCTGCGGCATCGCGCTGCACGCGGATGACCGCGTCGATGGCGGAGCCGGCGCGGCCTGCGATGCCGTCGATGAGCTTGGTGACCGTGGTTCCGTTCTGGCGGAACAAGTCGTAGCTGTCGGCGGAGCCGGTTTCGCCGGCCTGCACAAAGTAGCCGTTGAGGGGGCCTTCCAGATCAGCCTGATCGGAGGCCAGGTAGAAGCGGATGAAGTTGGAGGTGCTGGGCGCTTCGGCGTAGCGGGCGTAGAGGCGCCACTCGGCGGCAGCGCCCGGCTCGAAGGGGGTGGAGAGGTAAAGGGTGTCGCTGGCGGGGTTGCCGGCGGTCTGGAGTTCGCCATTGACGATGGCGAACAGCGACGTTTCGCCGCTCCAGGCGGGATTGGCACTGAGGTTTCCGTCGGAGAAGTCGTCGGCAACCTGGCTGTGCAGGGCCTGGGCAGCCACGAGGAGCCAGAGCAGGAGGGAGATGGGCAGGCGCATGGGTGATCGGGTTGGCGGGGGAAAATTACGGAGGGACAGGGAGAGTAGCAAGTATTCGAAGCTCGGCACGGGGGGCGGGACAGCAGGAAAAATATGCTGCAAACAACCGGAAAATACGCCTGCCGGTTGGGATTGCAGCCGGAAATCGCTATGTTGCCCTTCTGCACACAGGCGTGTGCGCCATGCTTCACCCCCGGCCTGTATGCATGCCCCCAAAGCCCAGGAAGCCAAGTCATCGCCGCAGGCTGCCGCATCCGGCCATGCCGAGCTGCCGGTGCAGCAGCTGCTGCGCTCCGGGCAGCAGGGCAGCCCCTCGGTGCCGCTGGCAGCACCGCCGCCGGCAGCCGGGCCCATGCAGACCTTCCGCACGCCGCAGGCGCAGCCCTATCAGGCCATGGCCAACCAGAGCCCGCAGGTGCTTCAGCTCAAATCCTACCAGGAGATGGCCAACCGGAGCCCGCAGGCGGGCCGCAGCGCTGCGGTCCATGCCCTGGCGCAGATGCCGGTGCAGATGAAGCGCCAGGGCGCCACGGAAGCCGAGTATCTTGCTTGCGGACTGGGGAATGCGCAGGATTTCGCGAAGTCCCAAGGCAACTACGACGCAAGCCTCGCATTCGGCCAGGGCATTCAGCCGCAGTATGAAGCCTGGAAACAGCAGGCCGAAACCGAGAGAAAAGATAAAAAGGGAACCAACGAGACGATCCGGCAGAAAGGCTATACAACTAAAACAGCCACACACGGCCTCAATACGCCGGACCCGGATGCGAATGTCTCGCTGGCCACCGGCAGGCTCCGCCATACCCCGAATCCGGACCCGAAGGTCGATCCTGCAGACGACCGCAAGGCGGATTACCGGAATAAATTTTATCCGAGAAAGAAAAAATTTGTCGCTGCATGGAACTTCAGGGACAGCGACAGCGAGCAGGAAACCAATGCGGACGGCGAACCGATCAAAGCAAATACCGCCTCGAATGCCGAAATGATCTGGCACCAGTATAAGCAGGCGCTCGCAGCAGCCGGCCTGCCCAAGGCGGCGAAGAAAGGCAATCTGATTGAAATCGAACGGGAAACCATCATCAACCAGCCTACCAAGGATACGATTTTCTGGAGCGAGAACGGGGCATTCCCGTCATATGCGGAAACTGCCGAAATCACAGAAGGCCATCCGGACTTCTGGGCCCTGCTGGGCTCCGAAAATGGCCGCTCTGCCCCTATTCTGCTGCTTACGCATGGGGTGTCGATGGGGGTTACCAGGATCAGCCGGGTGATCTACGGCAGAAACTCCCTCCGGATTCAGTATGAGCTGAAAGACCAGCCCGTAGCAGCAGCCCGGAAGCCGCCTGCGAAGGCCCTGCCGCCCATACCGCCCCCCAGATCCCAGCCCGGCACCCAGCCGCCGCCTGGTACGGGCAGCGCCCAGAACAGCAACAACGACGAGTAGTGGCCGCTGCGGCTCCTGCTCCGAAGCCTGCGCACACCGGCGGCAGCTTTTATGCATATACGTGATAATCAGCCTGCCTGCTGCCCGGAGCAGCATGGGCCGGGAGCATGCGGCCCGGTCTGCCGGGATGCTCCCGCCGGGCCGGATGCGGGATTTCGAGTATGAAAAATTTCATATATGTTAAAAATACGAATCCGTAACATTTATGCAGGAATAATAGTAACTTACCGCATGCAGGGAACTGACCCCTGCGCCCTATGATCCTGCACGGCGAACATATTTTCCTTCGGCCCATGACCATCCGGGAGCGGTATCTGTTCTTCCGGTGGGCAACCCGGTCCGATGCGGCGCCGTTCTGGTACGGCGATCTGTACGGCGACGAGCCGCCGAGCTATTTTGCCTTCAAAGCCGACTGGCAGGACTATTACTTCGACGGCAGCCGGCCCGAAAAAGGGCGCTGCTTTGCGATCATGCTGGCTGGCAAGCCTATCGGCCAGATCAACTACAACGAAATCGAAAACAGCGACCGCTCCACCGAGCTGGATATCCTCATTGCCAGCGCCCTGCACCAGGGCCTGGGATACGGGACCGAGGCCATCCGCCTGCTGACCGAGTATCTGTTCCGCGAAATGGGCGTGCGGCGCTGCCGCATCGAGGTGGTCTCCCGCAACCCGCGTGCCGTGCGCGCTTACGAGAAAGCCGGATACCGGCACTCCTATTCCTACATCCGGGAGGGCATCACCTGGCTGGTGATGGAAGAGCTGGCCCCGGAATACCTGCCCGACAGCCGGGTAGCGACCTGAAACGCCGCAGCCGGCACACCTCAGTACTCGTCCGCAATGTCGTCGATCGACACCTCGTCCTCGTAGCTGTCCTCCACGTCTTCGCTTTCCTCTTCCTGCTCTTCATCCTCCATTTCCTCCTCTTCTTCCTCCTCTTCGTCGCGGTCGTACGGAACCGGCTTGACCGGAGAATTGGAGCGGAAGGTATCCGTCGAGATTTCCACGCGGAGCTTGGCCCCGCCGACGAGCAGGCCGTTGAGTTTGTTGAGCGCGATGTGCGCATCCCGCTCCCGCTTCATCTCCACGAATGCCAGGGCGGGACTGCCCGCATCCACACTCCGGAAGAAGCGCAGGGATGCGATCTCCCCGAACTCCTCGAATATCTCCTGGAGCCTGGTTTTAGTCACCGTGTGATCGATCGAAGAAACCCGAAGTCTCATGGCTTTCAGATTTGGCCGTCCCGCCTGACGCTGCATGAGGAGGAATCATGCTGACGGTCAGACACCTAAGCTTGACGCAGGGAACTGAGGCCTTTAAAGTAACGCAGAAAGAGATGAAGAAGGCAAACAATTTATTCCGAATCTTATCCGGATTCGGGGGCCAAATATGCAGGCAAATCTGAAAATATTCCAAGCCGGGGCCAAAAAATCCTGCATTCCTTTCCGGCCCTGCCGCCGGAGCCATACAACCGCATCCGCAGGAGCCGCCTCTTTATGCCTGCGCAATCCGGACATTTTTCCGAACTTGCGTCCCGATTCCGCTGCCATGCCGAGACCGCTGACCCTCCTGCTGATCCTGAGCCTCGCGGGCGCACTCCGTGCCCAGCAGCCTTTTCCCCTGCAGGACAGCGCCGCACAGTCCCGGCGGCTCAAAATCCTCAATGCCGCATACCTGACCTTCGAGCAGCGCGGCGGCCTGTCCGTTCAGAAACTGGTGGGGCAGGTGCGCCTGCGACAGGATTCCACCTTGTTTTACTGCGACAGCGCCCTCTTTTACGATGCCGAAAACCGCGTGGAAGCCTTCGGACGGGTGCGCGCCGACATGCCGGACAACGTGACCCTTACCGCTGCCCGCATGACCTACGATGCCAATACCCGCATCGCGGAGGTCTTCAACAATATCCGCCTGACCGACGGCGAGGTCGTCCTCACCACCCAGCGCATGACCTACTTCCGCAACGAAGACTACGGATACTACCAGGGCGGCGGCAAGCTGGTGGACGACTCCACTACCCTCACTTCGGTGTATGGCTACTACTATCCCAACGAACAGAAAGCCTATTTCAAACGCCGGGTAGAGCTGGTCAACCCCGACTACACGCTCAAGACCGACACCCTCGGCTATAATGTCAAAACCAAAGTAGCCCAGTTTGTTACCTACACGGTCATCAACAGCCGGGACGGCGAAATCGTGACCCGCAGCGGCGAATACGACACCGAGGCCCGGCGCGTGAACCTGTTCCAGCGGGCCACTGTACGCGACTCGTCCTACACGCTCACCGCCGATACCCTCCGCTACACCGACAATGCCAGCACCGGCATCGCGCGCGGGCGCGTGGTCGTGGTCCAGAAAGACTCCAGCCTGGAGGTACGGGGCAATTACGGGCGCTTCAGCCGCGAGCTGGATGAAAGCCTGCTGGCCGAAAATCCTGTAGCGATCCAGCGCTTCGACGGCGACTCGCTCTTCATCTTCGCAGACACCTTGTTCTCCACCCACCTCGAACGGCCCGTGCAGCGCATCCGCGCCGACACGGTCTCCCGGCCAGAAACCCCTGACGGGCAGTGGGTTGTGCGCCAGGACACCCTCCAGGACACCGTCCGGGTCCGGGTGTTCAAGGCCTACCGGAATGTGCGCTTTTTCATGCGCGATTTCCAGGGCATCGCCGACTCGATGGTCTATTTCTTCGACGACTCGCTCATCTGCCTCTTCGGCACGCCCGTGCTGTGGTCGGAGACCCAGCAGCTCAGCGGCGACCTGCTCAGCATCTGGATGCGCCGCAAGCAGATCGATTCGCTGTATGTAGGCGGAAACGGCTTCCTGGTGGCGCAGGAAGGCGAGGCGGGCTTCAACCAGATCAAAGGCAAGGAGCTGAAAGCCAAGTTTATGGACAACAAGATCCACCGGCTGGAGGTGGAAGGCAACAGCGAGAGCATTTTCTTCATCCGGGACGACCAGGACACTGCGCGCATATCGTACCAGGGGATGAACCAGGCCAGCTCGCAGGAAATGCTGATCTATTTCCGGGACAACGAGGCGCGCAAGGTCGTCTTCAAGTCCAAGCCGCAGGGCACCTTTTTCCCGTATTTCGAAGTGGCAGGCAAGGACAACCGGCTGGAAGGCATGGAATGGCGGGCGGACGAGCGGCCCGAGCGGCCGGTGCTGGCGCCTGCTCCGCCTGAAGCCCCCCTGACCGAAGCACCCGCTCCTGCCGGGCCCCGCACGCTGAAGGGCAACGCGCCGCAGCCCTGAACTACTCTACGATCCGGTACCGCCGGATGACCTCTTCGCGGGAAAAGGCGATGAAGTGCCACCACTCATGGGGAATGCCCTGAAATCCTGCGCTGCGCATGCAGCTCCGCAGAATGGCGCGGTTGGATGCCTGCGCACGGCTCAGCTCGCCGGATGCCAGAAAGCGGCTTTCAAGCGCCGGATGCGCCAGCTCGCCGAAGTAATCGAAGGGCGTGCCCATGTCCACCAGGCCGGTATCCAGGTGAATAAGCCCCAGGTCCACGGCGCAGCCGTAGTTGTGCATGGAGCCGCCGCCGCCCGGCGGCGCGACATAGGGCTCCTGCGGGGTATTTTTCACCAGGTCCCACATGATCCGCTGCACGGAGCGCGGGCGGACGCAGTCGAAGACGATCAGCCGCAGCTTGGGATGGGCTGCAGTCAGGGCATCCTGCGCACGGCTCAGCATCCGGGCGGCCTCCGGCTGGAGATAGCAGGCGTCAAATTCGCCGTACACATCCCGGCGCAGGAAGTTGTCCTCAGTGGAGTATTTCATCTCCACCACCACCTCCGGCGATACCTGGCGGATCTCCACAAGCCCCTGGGCGATGATCTGGCGCTCCAGCGCCGGCGTATCAGGCGGAGCAGCGGAAGGCGCGGAGGCTTGGGAAGGCGATGAAGCCTGGACGGGCGGAGCCGCCGGCGCCGGAGACTGGCATGCGAGGGCCATCAGGCCGGCAGCGCAGAGCTGGAGGAGCGGATGCATCATGGGAAGGCAGTTTGCCTGTGCAAGGTACACATTTCGCCCTGCCCCGCAGCATCCTCCGGAATGCGGCCCGCGTGCGGCGGAAGCGCATTCCGGAGGCGGCGCAGCGCATCCCGGACCGGCTCAGCGCTGGTGCTTGATCCGGCCGATCTCCTGCTGGAGGTCCTGCACCATGGCGTACAGCCGCTCCAGGGTCAGGTCCGGCTCCGGAAACTGCTCGGACATATAGAGCTTGGCTTTCCAGATCTCCTTCACCTCGTCGAGCGGCAGCTCCTGCGGCGGATAGAGCGGATTATCGGAGCGCAGAATCAGGACCGGGGCCCCCTCGCGGGAATTGCGGAGGGAGAGGCGCTTGTATACGATCCCTTCGCGAGGGGAAATGACCACATAGGTCTGGCCTTCCTTGATGTCGCGCCAGTTTTCGACGTATTCGCAGACGACCATCGTCCCGGAGCGGATCGGCAGCATCGAGTCCCCTTTGACTTCAAAGGCACGGTAGGTGCCCGTGCCGAGCATGGGGAGGTGGAAATTGGGCAGCTGCTCGATATACTCCGGATCGGCCAGCCCGTTGAGATACCCTGCGGAAGCCTTGCTGTTCACCACGCTGATGTTCTCCTTGCCGTCGGCGCCGACCGGCACGGCCAGAATGCGCAGCTTGTTGCCCTCGTAGTCGGGACGCCCGTTGGGGGTCACATTCTTCCACTCGTTTTCGGGCATGGAGGATAGGTCTTCCTTGACCAGCATGTCGATGGAGACGCTGAAATACTCCGAGATCCGCTCCAGGGTTTCGTAGCGCGGGGTAGCGCGGCACTCCTCGTAGGCGCCGATGTTGGATCTGCGGATGCCAAGCTCGTCCGCAAGCTCCTGCTGGGTCATGTTGCGGATCCGGCGCAGGTGCTTCAGATTCTTGCCGATAATCTGTTTCTCTCTATCACTCATGGCGGTATCATTGAGGTCCCAAGCCAGTTAGCGAGGGGTCCGGGAAATATTTAGCAATATATAAAGGGTTTAGTAAATAAACTAATTTGGAACGATTTTTTTGATCATTTTTTGTTCAATGCCAATCCGGTTTGGTTTTTCCGGGGCCGGCAGCAGGAAATCTGCCAGCGCCTCGCTATTTTGACGCCTGCAACGGACTGCTATGCGCTGGCTGATCGCCCCGGACAAATTCAAGGACTCGCTCACGGCGGCTGACGCCGCCCGCGCCATGGCCGAGGGCATCCGCCTGGCCTGCCCGGAAGCGGAGCTGGTCCTCTGCCCCCTGGCCGACGGCGGCGAAGGCACCGCCGAAGCGCTGCTGCCCCGCTGGAACGGCAGCTGGGCCGCCTGCGGCGTCCACGATCCCCTGATGCGCCCCATCCAGGCCCGCTACCTGCGTGCCGCAGACGGCCGCAGGGCCTTCATCGAAACGGCTGCAGCCGCCGGGCTCCAGCTCCTGGCGCCGCAGGAGCGCAATCCGATGCATACCACCACCTACGGTGTGGGCGAGCTCATCCGCCATGCCGTGGCGGGCGGGGCGGAGGAGATCTTCCTCGGCCTGGGCGGCAGCGCCACCCACGACGGCGGGGCCGGCATGGCCGCAGCCCTGGGCGTGCAACTGCTCGATGCGGCAGGGCGGCCGGTGCCGCCTTCCGGCGCCCGCCTGGCGGAGATCCGCCGGGTGCTGCTGCCGCCGGACTGGCCCTTCGGCGGGCGGGTGCAGGTGCGGGCGGCCTGCGACGTGCGCAATCCGCTCTGCGGGCCGCAGGGCGCTGCTGCGGTGTACGCCCCCCAGAAAGGTGCCCGCCCGGAAGATCTTCCGCTGCTCGACGGCGGGCTGCGGCAGCTGGCTGCCTGCTGGGCAGCAGATCTGGGCCGCGACACCGCGGACCTGCCCGGCGCCGGCGCAGCCGGCGGACTGGGCGGCGGCGCGGCAGCCTTCCTCGGCGCCGGCCTCGTCTCCGGCGCCGAGCTGGTGCTGGATGCGGCCGGCTTCGACACGCTGCTGCAGGGCTGCAGCCTGGTGCTCACCGGCGAGGGGCGCCTCGATGCCCAGACCGGCGAAGGCAAGCTGATCGCAGCCGTGTGCGCGCGGGCGCAGCACGCGGGCGTGCCCGCTGTGGCAGTCTGCGGCACGCTCGACCTGCCCGTGCAGGCCTGGCAGTCCCTCGGGCTGGCTTACGCCTGCTCCATGCTGCCCGGACCTATGCCCCTCCGCAAAGCCCGGCGCAATGCCTACGCCCTGCTCCGCGAAGCCGCCGCCGGGCTCGCCTGCTGGATGGGCCGGCCCGCATGATCCCGCAGGCGGTTTTTTCAGCCGTATGGCTTTTCCGCACATTTGAATATCTTTGCATATCCGGGGCGGCAAGCCGGGCCTGCTCTGCCCGCTTTTGCTCCGGATAAGCCGACTGACGCATACGCACATGATCAAGGCGCTGATTGTAGAGGATGAGAAAAACAGCCAGGAGCTGCTGCGGGATCTGCTCACCGAGTACTGCCAGGACGTAGAGGTAGTTGCCATCGGCGGCAGCGTGGCCGAGGGATTGGCCGCGATCGAAGCGCATCGCCCCGATCTGCTGTTTCTGGATATCGAGCTGCCGGACGGGGACGGATTCCAGGTGCTGGAAAAGGCAGGGTGGAAAGGCTTCGATGTCGTATTCACGACCGCCTATGACCAGTACGCCATGCGTGCCTTCAAGTTTGCCGCGACCGATTACCTCCTCAAGCCGGTGGATATCGAAGAGCTGCAGTCGGCGGTGGAGCGCGTAGCCGAGAAGCGCCGCGAGCAGCCCGCAGAATCCGGCCAGCAGGCCGCCCAGTTCGAGGCGCTGATCCAGAACATCCGCAGCCTCTCCCAGCCGCTCAAGCGCATCGTGCTCCCTACGACCAACGGATTCACCGTCGTGAATCCCGAGGACATCATCCGCTGCGAGTCCGACCGCAACTACACCTTTATCTTCCTCAAGGATGGGCGCCGCATTCTCGTCTCCCGCACCATCAAGGAATACGAGGAGATGCTGAAGGACTACAACTTCTTCCGCATTCATCAGTCCCACCTGATCAACCTCGGATTCCTCAAAAACTACATCCGCGGCCGGGGCGGCTACGTGGAGCTGATGGACGGCACCGTCATCGATGTGGCGGCCCGCAAAAAGGCTGAATTTCTCAAACGCATGTCTGCCGGGCCCGAGGACTGAGTCCGGCTTCCCTTCCAGTGCCCCCTCCATGTTTCGCATCATGATGTCCGAATGTTTCCGTACGATGCTGCTGGCAGCCGGCTTGGCCGCAGGATGCTGCCTCTACGGCCAGCAGATGTATCCGGTCCGCCTGACCAATACCGGCGAGCTGTACTCTACGCCCCGGCTGCGCAGCAATGCCGAGGCGGTAGCGGCCCTGCGGGATCATCTCGGCCCCGCCCGGACCGAGGTCATTCTCTCCCGCATCGAGGAGGACAGCTGGCCGGAAGGCATCGCCACCCTCGACGCCCGGAATACCAGCCGCCCGCTCCTGCAGGACTACCATGCATGGCTTCTGCTGAAGCTTCCGGACGGCTATTCGGCCATTCTGATGCTGCCTGCGGCTGAAAACCGGCATATGCCCGAATCGCTGCAGCTTACCGGGGATATCTTCTGGAATATCGGCCTCAGCGGCTTCAGCTTGATTCCCGGCGGGGCCGGGGTGCCGGTTCCGGCCCTGGCAGACAGCCCGCAGGCCGCTGCGCTGCGCACAGACGCTGTGCCCGGGACCTTTGAATCGCAGCTGAATGCCATCGTCGCCGCCTTTCCGGACCGTTTCAGCAGCCTGAAAGGCGATACCATCCCGCAAACCGGCGGGTTTGTGTCTCTGAGCCAGGAGTGGGAATCGCGCATTCAGGTCGAAGGCTCGAAGCAAACCTACATCAGCCGATCCCGGCTGGGCGGGCGGCAGGTCGTGGTTGCAGACTTTGGCCAGACCTACGATGCTGCCGAAGCGGAGCGCTGGTACCGGCAGCTGGCGGAGCGGGTCAACCAGGTCTCCTTCGACTGCTGCGGAATGGTGTACGATGAATCGGTTTCAGACTACCTGTCGGTGACCTACTGGCTGCCGTTCCAGATTCCGGACCCGCGATATGCCGCGATGGAGCGGCTCCTTGTGGAAGTTCAGCTTTCCCGCGTACCGGTGATCGTAGAACGGGAAAAAGGCGAATACCAGTACAGTGTGGTCCTCCGGGCGGGCGAACAGCCAGATTGAGCGCGGGTGCCGAAACAAGCGCCGCAGGCTGTGTGTTTCTTTCCTGAACAGCCAACCCGTCCAGCCCCTTTCCCGTCTGTATGCGGGAATGCGTATATCTCCGATCATGTTTGCTCATGTTTTCCAGATGCTCATGAACCGTCCTGTACTGCTGCTCGCTGCCCTGATGCTGGCTGCGGCCCCCCTGGCTGCGCAAAACCCGCTGGCCGTGGAAACCTACCGGCTTCCCAACGGCCTCACCGTGTACCTGAATGAAGACCGCAGCCGCCCGGAAATCTTCGGAGCGGTGGCGGTGAATGCCGGCGGCAAAAACGATCCCGCCGATGCCACCGGCATTGCCCATTACCTCGAGCACATGCTGTTCAAAGGCACCGAAGCGCTGGGCACCACCGATTTCGCCCTCGAACGGCCGCATCTCGACTCGATTACCGCCCTCTACGACCAGCTCGGCCAAACCTCCGACCCCGAAGCCCGCCAGGCCATCCAGGCGCAGATCAACGAGCAGTCGACGAAGGCTGCCGCCTTCAGCCTGGGAAACGAGTTCGACAACCTGCTCCAGTTCATCGGCAGCAAAGGCGTGAACGCCTTTACGAGCAGCGACATGACCTTCTACCACAATTCGTTTCCGCCCAATCAGATCCGCCGCTGGCTCGATATTTATGCCCACCGCTTCCAGAAGCCGGTCTTCCGCACCTTCCAGTCCGAGCTGGAGGTGGTGTATGAGGAAAAGAATATCTCGATGGACAATTTCGGCACCACCATTTTCGAGACCTTCGGCAAGCACTTCTACAAGCAGCATCCCTACGGCCAGCAGACCATTCTCGGCACGGTGGAGCACCTCAAGAATCCTTCCCTGCGCAAGATGTACGAGTTTTTCAACACGTACTACGTGCCGGGCAACATGGCGCTCATCCTGACAGGCGACTTTTCGCCGGCGGAGGTCAAGCCGCTCATCGAGGCAACCTTCGGCCAGCTGCCGCCCGGCGAGGCGCCGCCGTTTCCCGAATATCCCGAAGCGCCCTTCAGCGGGCGCGAAGAGGTGAATATCCGCGTGGCGCCGGTCAAAATCGGGGTGCTCGGCTACCGGGCGGTGCCCTCGGGCCACCCGGACGAGCCGGCCCTGGATCTGTGCAACTACCTGCTGTTCAACGAAGCCGAGACCGGCTTCCTCAACCGCCTCGTGCTGGACAACCAGCTCACCTTCGCCGGGGGCTTTCCCCAGGCCGAGAAGGACCACGGCGCAAGCGTCTTCTTCTATGTAACCAAGCTCGTCGGCCAGTCGCTGCCCAAGGCGGAAAAGCTCGTGCTGGCCGAAATCGGCAAGCTGCGCGAGGGCGCCTTTACCGAAGCGCAGCTGGAAGCCGCGAAGTCTGAAATCATCCGCAGCTTCGAGCAGCAGCTCGAAAACCTCACCGAGCGCGGCATCGCCATCGGCGAGGCCTTCGTCATGGGGCAGCGCTGGGAGGATGTGCTCGCGTATCCGGCTCAGATCCAGGCGCTGACCAAGGCGCAGGTGGTGGCAGCAGCGCAGCGCTACTATGGAGATGATTTTCTTGCCATCCATGCCGGACGCGGCCTTCCGAAGAAAACCAAGCTCGACAAGCCGGGCTTCAAGCCCGTGCTGCCGGCGGAAGGCGCCGAATCCGGCTACGCCAGGCGCTTCAAGGCCCTGCCGGAACAGTCCTACGAGCCGCGCTATGTGAACCCGGAAACGGATTTCGCCCGCCTGCCCATCGCATCGGGGGCATCCCTGGCCGTAACGCCCAACCCGCTCAACGGCCTCTTCAGCCTCGAAGTCCGCTTCGAAGCCGGCGAGCGGCTGATCCCCGCCCTGGAGGCTGCCGTGCCGCTCATCGGCTACGCCGGTGCCGGCGATTCCTCGCAGCTGGCGCTCAAGAGCGCCTTCCAGCGCCTCGGCTGCAGCTATTCCGTCGGCGCCTCCCGCGAATACCTCACCGTATCCCTCTCCGGGATCGAATCCAACCTGGAGCCGGCGCTCCAGTTGCTGGGGCTGCTGCTCCGCGACCCGCGCGCTTCGGAAGACCAGCTTGAGACCGTGGTCAACGATGCCATCGCAGGCCGCAAGCTCGAAGAGCGCGAGCCCGACGCCCGCGGCCGCGCCCTGCAGGAATACATGCTCTACGGCCCGGAATCCAGCTACCTGCGCCGCTACGGCGCCAAAGAGCTGAAAGCCCTCGAACCCTCAGCCCTGCTGGCAGCCTTCCGCGAGGCACTGGGCTATGAGTCGCAGACCTACTATGCCGGCAAGCTGCCCGCCGCCGAGGTGCAGGCCCTGCTGCGCCGCCACCTCCCCTACCCTGCGGCCCCGAAGCAGCACGACGCCCCGCAGGTGCGCCCGGTGCAGTCCTACACAGCACCGCAGGTGCTGCTCATCGACGACAAAGACGCCATCCAGAGCCAGATCTACTTTTATGTGCAGGGCGATGCCTATACGCCTGCGCAGCAGGCTGCGGTCGATGCGTTCAACACCTACTTCGGCGGCGGATTTTCGGGGCTGATGCTCCAGGAAGTGCGCGAATACCGCGCGCTGGCCTACAGCGCAGGCGGTGCCTACCGCACCCCGCTCCGGCCCGGCCATCCGGGCTACCTGAGCGCCTACGTCGGCTGCCAGAGCGACAAGACGCTCGAAGCGCTCGAAGTGGTCAGCGGCCTGATCCGGGCCCTGCCCGAAAAACGCGAGCGGATGGATCTGATCCGCAACAGCCTGATTCAGGAGGTGTACAGCAACCGGCCTGAGTTCCGCGACATGGCCCAGACCTGGGATGCCTGGATGCTCAAGGGATTCACCGAGGACCCCAACCGCTCCAAGTACCAGGCGTACCAGTCGATGCAGTTCGACGACCTCCTGGGCTTCTGGCGCAGCCAGATCCAGGGCCGTCCGCTGGTGATCACGGTGCTGGGCGACGCCCGCCGCTTCGACAAGGCTGCACTGGCTGCCTACGGGCAGGTGGTGGAGCTGGAACTGGACGATATCATCAAGAAATAATCTGCATCCGGGCAGCCTGCCGGCTGGGCTGCGCAGGCTGCCCGTTTGCTTTGCTATGCTGAATGCCTTCCTCGAACCCCACTTTCCCGACCCGGCAGACCGGCAGCGCGTGATGGGCGCATTTGTGCGCCAGGCGTATCCGCGGGGTGCCCACCTGCTGGAAGCCGGGGCGGTATGCAGCAGACTGGTCTTTGTCGAAAGCGGGGTGCTCCAGTTCTACACCGTTCCGGACAGCGGCGAGGCGCGCACGACCTATGTATGCGGCGCCGGCAGCTTTGCCGTTTCGCTTGCGAGTTTTTTCGGTGAAACCCCCGCCCGCGAGTCGATCCGCGCCATCAGCCCCGCTTCGGTGCTGGAGCTGGACAAACAGGGCCTGCGCGCATTGACCGACGGACTGCCCGCATTCCGCACATTCTACACCTACCTGCTGGAATGGCAGATCTGCTGCATCGACGAAAGCCGCCTGCAGCTGCTCACCCTCAGCGCCGAGGCGCGCTACGCGCGGCTCCTGCGCGAGGAGCCGCATCTGCTGCGGGAGATTCCCCTTCAGTATCTGGCTTCCGTCCTCGGCGTGACGCCGCGCCACCTCAGCCGCATCCGGAATCAGATCCGCTGAGGCATTTCCGGACATTTGTCCTGCATCGGCTCCGCTGCCGCTTCCGAAGTTTGCATCGTCACGCCTGATTGCCCTGACCGATGCGACTGCCTGAATTGCCTGCCGGACGGCCCGTTGCCCTGCTGCTGATTGCCGGGGCCTTGCTGCTGTTCATTCCCTACACCCTGCTGACGGTGTATTTCGACTATCCGGACATCCTGCGCGAGCCGGCCGGCACGGTCCTGGCCCGGTTTCACGCGGGCGGTCCTCCCCTGATCTGGATCTGGTGGAGCTTCGCCATGTCGGGCCTGCCCCTGCTGCCCGCCTTCATCCGGATGGGCCAGCTGCATGAGTCTGCCAGCCCCTGGACGCGGACCGCGATGGTGCTGGGCATCATCGCCGGCATCCTGCAGGTCGCCGGGCTGCTGCGCTGGGTATTTGTGGTGCCGGTGCTGGCCCGTGCCTATGCGGAATCGGACAGCGAGGCCGTCCGCGCCGCCGCCGAGATCGCCTTCCAGGCCCTGCATCAGTTCGGCGGCGTGATCCTGGGCGAGCACCTGGGCCAGCTCTTCACAATCCTCTGGACCGTCCTCATGGCATGGATCTTCCGGCAGGGCCGGATCTTTCCGGCCTGGCTGAGCTATGCGGCCTATGCGGTCTCGGCCATCTACCTGATGGCGCAGGCGGAGCTCTTCGCCACCGTCATCCCCGGCTTCCCGGTCTGGGAACCCGCAGGCTTCATCGGCAGCACCCTCTGGCTGCTGTGGCTGATCGTGCTGGGCGGCTTGTACTGGAGGAAGACAGCTGACAGTCTTGCATAACTTCCATCATCCGCCCGCTTTGCGGTACCATTCGGCTGTTGTGCGGATGCCCGCTGCGTAGGAGGTCACCTGGAAGTCCGGAAAAGCCCGCCCGAATTTGCTGCTGTCGAAGAGGTACTCGGCTTCGCTCTGGTACAGCATTTCCACACTCTCGCGCACGATGGGGTCGAAAAGCCCGGCCATGCGGATCATCCACTTCGCGAGGGTCTGATGCCTGGCCGGCACGCCGAAGGCTTCGGCTGCCTGCGCGATGAATTCCCGTCCGGTAAGCGGCCCCGGCGCTCCGGGCAGGTGCCAGGACTGGCCGTAGGCCGAAGGCGTATTGCCGAGCAGCGCTGTAGCCTTGCCCGCGTCGGGGGTGTAGGTGAAACTGTGCCTGACTTGGTCATTGACGAACCACATCGCGCCCTTGCCCTGGGAGAAGGGAACGAATACCGTGGATGTGACGAAGCTCAGCGGCGTATCGGGCCCGTAAAAATCGGCTGCGCGGGCAATCAGTGCCTGGATATTGCCCTGGCGCATCTCGTCGAGCAGCATCTGCGCGATCTGCGCCCGCACGGCACCCTTCCTGCTGGAGGGGCGGATGGGCGTTTCCTCCGTCATGGGGCCGCTGACCGGGCCGTAGAGGTACACATTGTCGAAAAACACCAGCTTGACCTGGTGCTGCTTGCAGGCGTCGATGACGTTGCGCATCACCACGGGCCACTGGGCCTGCCAGACGGCAGTTTTGTAGGGCAGTCCGACTGTGAGGTAGGCAATTTCGGAGCCGGCGACCGCGGCGGATGTCTGGGCGGCGTCGGTGAGGTCGGCGGCAAACAGCTCATCGCCGCGATTGACGGCGCGGGGGCTGCGGCTGACGAGGCGGATCTGGCTGGTGTGGCCGGCGAGGGCCTGGGCGAGGTTTTTGGAAATGACGCCGTTGGCGCCGAGGATGGTCTGCATGCGGAAGGGGCTGAAGCGGAAGGGGCAATCCTGCTGTCTGGTACGTCAGTTCGCGGACACAGTTGCGCCCGGACAGTACAATAGTTGCCCGGCGCCTCAGTCCAGCTTCAGCACGGCATGGAAAGCGCTTTGCGGCACCTCGACGCTGCCGACCTGGCGCATGCGTTTTTTCCCTTCCTTCTGGCGCTCGAGCAGCTTGCGCTTCCGGGAGATGTCCCCGCCGTAGCACTTGGCGGTCACGTCCTTGCGGATTGCCTTGACCGTTTCCCGTGCGATGACCTTGGCCCCCACCGCGGCCTGGATCGCCACCTCGTACTGCTGGCGCGGAATCAGATCCTTGAGTTTCAGGCAGATCTTTTTGCCGAAATCATACGCTTTGTCGCGGTGGATGAGCGAGCTGAGGGCATCCACGGGATCGCCGTTGAGCAGGATGTCCATTTTGACCAGCTTGGAAGGCTGAAACCCGATCAGCTCGTAGTCGAAGGAGGCGTAGCCCCGGGAAATGGTCTTCAGCTTGTCGAAAAAGTCGAACACCACCTCGGCCAGGGGCAGCTCGAAGCTCAGCTCGACCCGCTCAGGGGTGAGATACACCTGATTTTTGAATTTGCCCCGTTTTTCGATGCACAGTTCCATGATCCGGCCGATGAATTCGGACTTGGTGATGATCTGCGCCTTGATAAAGGGCTCCATCAGCTCGTCGATGCGGGTCGCTTCGGGCAGATCGGCGGGGCTGTTGATCTCGATCTCCGTGCCGTCGGTCAGCATGGCTTTGAAGCCTACGTTGGGCACGGTGGTGATGACCGTCATATTGAACTCGCGCTCCAGACGCTCCTGCACGATTTCCATGTGCAGCATGCCCAGGAAGCCGGCGCGGAAGCCATAGCCCAGCGCTGCCGAGGTCTCCGGCTGGTACACCAGCGAGGCGTCGTTGAGCTTGAGCTTGTCGAGGGAGTCGCGGAGCTCTTCGAATTCTTCGGAATCCACCGGATAAATCCCCGCAAAGACCATCGGCTTCACTTCCTGAAAGCCTTTGACCGCCGATTCGGAAGGGCGGCTGCGGTGCGTGATGGTATCGCCGACCTTGACCTCGCGCAGGTTTTTGATCCCGGCGATCAGGTAGCCTACGTCGCCGGCGCCCACTTCCGTCACCGGATGCTGGTGCAGCCGCAGGATGCCCACCTCGTCCACGACATATTCGGCCTGGGTAGCCATGAATTTTACCGAATCCCCTTTGCGGATCGCGCCGTCGAATACGCGGAAATACACGATCGTGCCCCGGTAGGAATTGAACACCGAGTCGAAAATGAGGGCTTTCAGCGGCGCCTCAGGCTCGCCTTTGGGCGGCGGGATCACCCGCACGATGTGCTCCAGAATATCATCGATGCCGATGCCGTTTTTGGCGCTGGCCAGCACAATTTCTTCGCGCTTGCACCCGAGCATTTCCACAATTTCATCGCTCACCTCCTCGATGCGGGCACTGGGCAGATCGATTTTGTTGAGCACCGGGATAATGGTCAGATCGTGCTCCAGGGCAAGGTAGAGGTTGGAAATGGTCTGCGCCTCGATCCCCTGGGCTGCATCCACGACCAGCAGCGCACCTTCGCAGGAGGAAATGGCACGCGAGACCTCGTAGGAAAAGTCCACGTGGCCGGGCGTATCGATCAGGTTGAGCACATAGGACTGCCCTGCATGCTCGTACACCATCTGAATGGCGTGGCTCTTGATGGTAATGCCCTTTTCCCGCTCCAGATCCATATTGTCCAGCACCTGGTCCATCATTTCGCGCTTCGAGAGCGTGTTGGTCGCTTCGAGCATGCGGTCGGCCAGGGTGCTTTTCCCGTGATCGATATGGGCAATAATGCAAAAGTTGCGAATGTGCTTCATAGGATAGCTTCGGCCCGGTAGGATACGGCCCCGGAGTCCGGTAAACAGGCAAATTTCACGCTAATAACTGCATTTTACAAATGAAAGTTTGCTGCGGGCGGCCCTTCAGAACTGGTTGATGAACCCGACATGGATCTTGCCCCGGGCCGGCTGGAAGGGCTCGCCGGCCGTGCTTCCGGCGGCGAAGGTGAGGTTGACCAGCCCGGCGCGGGTGCCGTACTGCATGCCGAGCCCCCAGCCCCACAGCCAGCGGCTGGTGCTTTCCACCCGGTCGCGGAGGCCTCCGGCATCCGTGAAGGCAAACAGGTAGGAGTCGCGCTCCAGGCGGAAGCGGTATTCCAGCACAGCAGTCCCGTACGCATCGGCAAAAAACCGGTTTTCGTCGAAGCCGCGGATGCTGCGGGCCCCGCCCAGCTGCCACTGGTCGTTGCGCAGGTAGCGGTCGAGGCCCAGCCAGGCGGCCTGCCCGGCCAGGTGCAGGATATGGCGGTTGGCCAGCGGATAATACCAGGCCGCCTCCGCCCGTACCTCCCGGAGGCCCTGCGTCAGGTCCAGCGTATCGTAGAGCGCATCGGGCAGCAGCACATTGCGCAGGATGGTGCGGGTGCCGATGCCGGCATCGAGGCGGAAGCTGATCCCCCGCGACGGGCTGATCCGGTAGTCGAGCTGCTCGTACGCGAGCCCGGCGCCGAAGGTCCGGCGCCGGCTGTCGAGCTGCCCGGCGTCCAGGGTATCGCTCAGGGCTGCGGACAGCAGCCGGGTGGCGCGCTGCCGCGCGAAGAGCCGCACGCTGAGGCCGCTGGCGACCGACAGGGTCGCCGCGCCGGCATAGTCCACGTTGAGGAACTGCTCCAGCTGCTTGAGCAGCTCCAGCTCCCCCTCCACCCCCAGGGGCAGGCCGAAGAGGCAGGGCCACGAAAAGCCGGCCTGCATCTGCTGCGAAGTCTGGGTGAGCTTGCGGTACTTGAGCCGGATGACCTCCCCGGCACGGAACGGGCTCACCAGCAGGATGTCCGCCAGGCCGGTCACCTGCAGCGAGCGGTCCGGGCCCGATGCGGGCAGGATGCCCAGCAGCACGTCCAGCCGGCCTGCGCGGCGCGGTTCGAGGGGCAGCGTCACCACCGCGCCGGCATCGGGCCGGAACTGCACCTCCGGCGGCCCGGCTATTTCATAGTACATCGAATTGCCGAGCAGGCGGGCTGCATCCTCGATGGCCTGCTGGCTGTAGAGATCGCCCGGCGCCAGCCGGGCGTAGGCATACACAAAGGCCGGGCGCTCGCGGATCTCTCCCCCGATCCGCACGCTGTCGATCTGCACGCGGGCCCCCGGATCGAAGCGGTAGGATACCGTGCAGTAGATGGTATCGCCGCCGCCCTGCCGGTAGCGCAGGCGCAGGCCACTGAAGGCTGCAAACGGGTATCCTTCCTGCTGGAAGCCGTCCAGGCAGCTGCGCAGGCGCGTTTCGAGGCCCTGCCAGTCGAGCGGCGCAGGCCGCCGGGGCGTTTCGAGGCGGTGGCGCTGGAGATGCGGGGCATCCAGGCCTGCCAGTTCGAGCGAATCGAGGAGATACAGCGGCCCGGGGTCGAGCCGCAGGCGGATGCGGCCTTCGCTCAGCAGCAGCGTATCGGCCCGGCATTCGAGCCGCCCCGCCGCCCGGAAGGCTGCCCATGCGGTATCAGGCACCAGACCCGCGGCCAGACTGGGCCGGAAGGGCGCCAGCCACGCCTCCGCGTCGCGCCGGAATGCTGCCGGCACAGGCCGGGTGTATTCAATATCCAGCACCTGCGCGCGCGCATGCGCGTGCAGCAGCACCCAGGCACTCAAAACCGCCGCGCAGCAGCGCCAGCCGGACCCGCATCGTGGAATCATGGTCCAGCCAAGTTACCGAAAATCCGGACAGGCCGCTTACTGCGCGCTTTCCTCCGGATACGTGTAGCCGTATTCTTCGGTGATTTTTTTGCGCTTCATCTCCTCCACCTTCACCGTCATGCGGATATCGGTGCGGGGCCGGTCGCCCATGCGGCGGTCCACCGGCTGCGCAGCGATGGCATCGATGACGTCCAGCCCGTTGATCACCTGGCCAAACACGGTGTACTGGCCGTTGAGATGCACGCAGCGCTGGCCGTTGTGCACGATGTAAAACTGGCTGCCGCTGGAGGCGCGCTTCGGATTGACCTGGTCCCCCTGGCGGGCGGCAGACAGGGCACCCTTGACATGGCTCAGCCCCGGCACAAATTCGGCATCCACGGTGTAGCCCGGCCCGCCGCTGCCGATCTGGGCGGCATTGCCGCCGGGCTTGCTGTTCGGGTCGCCGCCCTGGATCATGAAATCCTGGATCACCCGGTGGAAGGTCGTGCTGTCGAAGTAGCCTTCCTGGGCCAGCTTGATGAAGTTGGCCTTGTGCTTCGGGGTGGCATCATACAGAATGGCCTGCATGTCGCCGAAGGAGGTCGAAATCGTCACCAGAAAGTCGGTCTTCATTTTCTTGGGTTTCTTCGGTTTGGCGGTGGCTCCGGGCTGCGCAAGCCCTCCCAGGGCTGCTGCAAGCAAGAAGAGAGTCAGAATCCTGCGCATAGGGATGGGGACATACGGAAATGTCCGGAAAGTACGGGAGGGATTTGGAAAGAAGCAATGCAATTGGCACTTTCGGGCAACTGAACCCTGGTCTGCCTTCCGCATGCGCCCGATGTACCGGCTCCTGATTCCGCTCTGCCTGCTGGCTGCCGCCTGCTACAGCCCGCGCGGGGGCGCGCTTTCGCCCGAAGCCCGCGGCGAACTGTATGCCGTGGCCCATTCTTCGCTCGAAACCGAAAAAAAATACCTGCGCCTGGCCGAGAAAACCGCCCAGCTGCTGCAGGAGGCTTACAGCATTCCCCGCGAGGATTCGGCAATGGCGCATATCCGGCGGTTTTACTTCGACAATGAAACCGCCATTGAAAAGATCAGCCGGGAGTTCGACGGCTGGCAGCGCTACGCCTCTTCCGAGGAGGTGGCTGATTTCCTGGGCGCGCTGCTCAATCAGCCCTACAGCCGCACCCTCCGCGACCTGACCCCCGCATTCCGCCAGCGCGTCAGCTACTACGAGCCCTGGGTGCAGGAGTTCGATGCGTTTATGCGCAAGCTGAGCTTCCGGCACTGATACCAGCGGGCCCGCCTGTACGTTAAACAGGTACATCTGATCAAGACTACCCGTGCAATGAACCTCCGACTGGCGCTATGCATCCTGCTGGGTGCCTGCCTGCCGCCCGCAGCTGCCCAAACCCTGAAATATACCTGTACCGCAGGCCAGGTGTCCTTCGTGTCCGACGCGCCGCTGGAAGTGATCCGCGCAGCATCCGGCGCGCTGGCCGGCGTGATCGACCCTGCGGCCCGCTCGTTCGCATTTTCTGTGGACATCCAGTCGTTTGCAGGGTTCAACAGCGAGCTGCAGCGCGATCATTTCCGGGAAAAGTACATGGAAGCTGGCCGGTTTCCCCAGGCATCCTTCACCGGGCGCATCATCGAGGACACCGACGTTACCCAGCCGGGCTCCTACACGGTGCGGGCCAAAGGCCTGCTCACCGTGCACGGCGTCGCGGCGGAGCGCATCATCCGGGCCAGCATCGTGTCGAAGGGGAATACCCTGCAGGTCAGCACCAGCTTCACCGTGCCCCTGGCCGAGCATCAGATTGCCATTCCCAAGCTGGTCACGGAGAAAGTAGCGGAAGAAATCCAGGTGAGCGTATCGGCGGCGTTTCGTCGGTGAAATCCCTGCATTGGTCCGCCAGGCATTGACATCCTCCGCCAATCCTGCCATATTGAACCCGGTGGCTCCTGAATGCCATCCGATGCGCGTGGGAAACAGGGCAGCAGTACAGCTTATCGGACGGAGGCTCCTGCGGTGGAGCGTTGCCGCAGGCCTCTGGGCAGCCGTATCGGGGGTGCTGTGGTCTGTACTGCCGGCCCAGTATGCCTGGCATCCGCCTGCTCCGTTGTTCCAGCCCGACCATCTCCCGGTGCCGCGCGCCCTGCTCGAGGATGCCGACGGCATTCTGTGGCTAGGCAGCCCGGAAGGGCTTTGGCGCTATGACGGCGCCCGGCTGCGGCTCATTCCTTCCAGCCGCAGCCGGCCGGTAACGGCCCTGGGCCAGGATGCCGCCGGCCGCATCTGGGCCGGCTGCGAAGACGGATCGGTATGCTGCCTGGTGCGCGACAGCCTCCAGGCCTGGGAGCCCGAGGAAGGCACGCCGTCCCGCCGGATTACCGGCATTGCCTTCGACCGCACCGGCGTCATGTGGATCTCAACCTACGGCGAAGGGGTGTACGGCTTCAACGGTATCCACCTGTACCAGTTCGGAACCGAGGATGGCCTGCCGGACCTCGTGGCATACGGGCTGGCTGCCGGGCCCGGCGGCCAGGTCTGGTGCGGCACCGATGCCGGTGCCGCTGCCTGCAGCCTGGACCCGTCGGGCCGCAAGACTGTGCGCAGCCTCGCCCCGGCCCAGGGCCTGCCCGATCATATCGTGCGGTCGGTGCTGGCAGGCCCCGACGGCCAGATCTGGATGGGCGGCTATGACGCCGGTGTGTGCCGCTACGACCCCGGCCGGAATACCTGGACCTATCTTCCCGAAGATCAGCCCTGGACCTACGGGCCCGTGACTGCGCTGGCCCGCGCCGGGGACGAGATCTGGGCCGGCACCGAAAGCGGCAGCCTGCTGGCGCTGGATGCGGCAACCCTGCGGCTGCGCCGCCGCGACACCCTCAGCCGGGGCGCTGTGCATGCCCTGCAATACGACCAGGAAGGCAACCTGTGGGCGGCTGCGGCACGCAGCGGGCTGCAGCGGACGCTGCTCCGGCTCCAGCGTGTGCCCGGCGCACCCGCCCGCATGCAGGCCCTGCTGGCCGATGCCGGCCGGCAGACCCTCTGGGCTGCCGATCCGCAAGGGCTCTACGCCCTGCGCGGCGATCCGATGCAGCCTGATATGCAGCGCTACGCCATCGAACCGGGGCCGGGAGGCGTCATTTCCATGTGGCAGGACGCAGCGCAGGAGCTCTGGCTGGGCACCTTCGACCAGGGGATTATCCGCCTGAATCCGGAGCGGGGCCCTATGCGCTCCCTGCGGAAACGCGAAGGGCTACCCGACGGCAGCGTGTGGGCCATTGCAGGCGACGGGCAGCAGGTATGGCTCTCCACGCTCGGCGGCGCCGCCCGGAGCCAGGAGCCGCCGTTCGGGGCCTTCAGGCACGAGCCGGGAACCGGTGCCGCCTACCTCTACGACATCCACCCCGACCGCCAGGGCCGCGTGTGGTTTGCCGCCGACGGCAAAGGCATCGTCTGCTACGAGCAGGGACAGTTTGCCAGCTATGCCGCACAGGCCGGGCTGGGCAATGCCACGGTCTATTCCATTCTCGAGGACCGGAGCGGCCGCATCTGGTTCAACGTGGCGGATTCAGGGCTGTACGCCTACGACGGGCAGCAGTTTACACGCACAGGGCCTGCGCAGGGGCTGCGCAGCGGGCTCATTGCCAGCATCGCCCAGGACCCGGAAGGGCGTATCCTCGCCGCCCACAGCGGCGGCCTGGACCTGTACGACCCCGCCAGCAGGCAGTGGCAGTATTTCACGGCGGAAACCGGCAGCACATTCAGCCCCGAACTGAATGCGGCGGCGCTGGACAGCGCAGGCCACATCTGGATCGGCACCCGCGAAGGGCTGCTCTGCTACCAGGCAGCCTACCCCGTCCTGCGCACCGCTCCCCGGCTCTACCTGGCGCCGCCCCGCATCTTCCTGACCGAATACAGCGATACCGCCCGGCATACCTACGCCTATTCGGAAAACCACCTCACCTTTTCCTTCTCCGGCCTCTGGTTCCGCGAGCCGGAAGCCGTAACGTATCAGTACCGCCTGCTGGGCTACGACCTCGGCTGGACCGATACCCGGGACTTTCAGGTCACCTACCCCCGGCTTGCGGCCGGCAGCTACACCTTCGAGCTGCGCTGCGCCCTCTACGGACAGCCGTCCGACCTCATCCGCTACAGCTTCCGCGTCCGTCCGCCGTTCTGGCTCACCTGGTGGTTTCTGGGGCTCTGCGCCGCAGCCGCAGCTGCGGTAGCCTGGGCCTGGGTGCGCCTGCGCGAACGCCGCCTGCGCGAGCGCGCGAGGCTGGAGCAGGAAAATATCCGCTTTGAATTTGAAACCCTCCGCAGCCAGGTCAACCCGCACTTCCTCTTCAATGCCTTCAATACCCTGGCCGCCATCATCGAAGCGGAGCCGGCCGCAGCGGTGGAATATGTGAACAAGCTCTCGGATCTGTTCCGCAACATGCTCAGCTACCGGGAAAAGCCCCTCATATCCCTGGCCGAAGAGCTTCAGCTCGCCGAAACCTACATCTACCTCCAGCGCCGCCGCTACGGCGAAAGCCTGCGCATCGAGCTTGCCGTGCCGGAGGCGGCCCGGACCCGCAGGCTGCCGCCGCTGACCCTGCAGCTCCTTATCGAGAATGCCATCAAGCACAATGTCATTTCCCGTACCCATCCGCTTACAGTCAGCATAGAAGCCGGCCCGGAGGATACCCTGGTGGTGCGGAACGGAATCCGGCTCAAGCGCAGCCCTGTGGCATCCACCCGTCTCGGGCTGGACAATATCCGCCAGCGCTACCGGCTGCTTTCGGACCGCCCGGTGCAGATTTCCGATGCCGGAGGGGTATTTACCGTTTCGGTTCCGCTGCTGGACCCCGCCTGAGCGGGATCAGGAAAAAAAGCGGATTGCTTCGTCGATCTGCACCTCCAGATCATGCCGCCCGTCATTATAGATGACAAAATCGGCCCTGGACAGCTTCTCCAGCTCCGGCCACTGCTTATCCATCCGGGCCAGGGCCGCCGCTTCGCTGAGCCCGTCGCGGCCGGCGACCCGGCTCAGGCGCAGGTGCTTGGGCGCATATACCGTGATCACCGCCTGGTTGAGCAGATGCGAGCCGCTTTCATACAGAATGGCAGCTTCTTTGAGCAGAAACGGCTTTCCGTATCCCTCGCGCGCCTCCTCCGACCACCGGATAAAATCGCGGCCCGTAGCCGGATGCACCAGGGCGTTGAGCGCCTGCAGCCGGTCCCGGTCCTTGAACACGACACTGCTGATCAGGGGGCGGTTGAGGGTGCCGTCGGGCAGGTAGGCTTCCTTGCCGAAGAGGCGGGTGACACCTTCCACCAGTTCCGGGTCGCTGTTCATCAGCGCGCGGGCGCGGGCGTCTGCGTGGTAGATCCGGAATCCGCGGGCCTCAAACCGTTCACATACATGGGTTTTGCCGCTGCCGATGCCGCCGGTGATCCCGATACTGATTATCGCCATGGGTACACGATTACATACGAAACTACGAGGGGGGACTGGCGGATGATTTTTGCCTGGGGAAACAGGGTATCGATCCGGGGAATGATGCCGGGGGATTCGGGCGACAGCTCCCGGAAGTCGATCTTGAGGGTATAGGCCTGGCCGGGCCCTGCGATGCGGTCGTAGGCTTCCAGCGGCACGAGGCAGTCGACCTCGACGGAAGGCGGCATGAGCCGTACCTCCTGCACCTGCTCAGGCTGGTGCACGACCTGCAGCTGCACAGGAATCCGCGCCTGGGTGTAGCGTTTGGGCGATACCTGCACTTCGACCTCGTGGGGCGAAATGCGGATGCCTTCCACCGTATCGACGACCCGCAGCGTCACCGAAGCCATTTCCTCGGAGAGCGGCACGGTGCGGCTGAAGGTGGACCATTCCCGGTACTGGCGGAGCTTGGCCGGGCTGCCGATGAGGGTAATGCTGTCCGTATCGGGCCGGGGCTCGTCTTCGAGGTGGTATCCGGGCTTCAGGCGGAACTGCACGGCAAGGCGCAGCGGCACGCGCCGCTCTTCGAGCGGCTCCACGAACAGCCGGATCGAATCGGGCTTCATCCAGCGCACCCGCAGGCGGCTGCCTGCGAGGCTGTCCACCTCGCGGGCGTGCTGGTTGACAGATACAGCTCCGTTGCGCTGATACTCAGGCTTATACTGCAGCCTGAGCGTGTCGCCGCGCGAGCGCAGCAGCAGCCCGATCAGGTCCAGGCCCCGTCCGCGCACCTCCACCTCCAGATCCGTCGTCTGCATCCGGGAGATCGTGACGTGGTCCTCCACTCCGGTGAACTCGATGGGATAGGAAAGCCGCAGGGCAAAGTCGCCACTGAGGGTGACAAACAGCCAGGACAGGGCCGACACCACAAATGCCAGCGCCAGCACCTGGCGCCGCTGCCGCTGTTCAGGCGCGGGCGCGATCAGGGCAGTCAGCCAGTGCCGGACCTGATCCCGCAGCATGACTTTCAGGCTCAGACCGTGCCGGCAGCTTCCGGCGGCACGGGGAAGACAAACGACTTATTGACTTTGAGGCGGGTATTCTCATCCACCTTGATGATGATGGCGGCGTCTTCGATGGAGGATACCGTGCCGTAGATGCCGCTTTGGAGCATGACGCGGTCGCCTTTGGCCAGGGCGTCGCGGAATTTTTTCTCTTCTTTGGCCCGCTTCTGCTGCGGACGGATCATGAAGAAGTAGAAAACGGCGATAATGGCCACCAGGAACAGCGGCTGCATGAACGCGGCAGGACCGCCCTGGGGGCCGCCGTTCTGCGTCTGGAGCAAAGTCAGAATCAGATGCATGTCGGATAACGTAAATGACTGGCGGCAAATATAGCAATTTGCCCGGATCGCAGGCCGCAGGATGCTGCCTTTCTCAACGGGGAACGCCCCCGGAACCGCCAGCGGCGCATCCGGGGGCGCAGACCGGCGGAAGCAGGCTTACTGGGGAGTTCCCGCTTCGCCCTGAACCATGCCGGTGAGCTTCAGCACCTTGCGGTTTTCGGGGAAGTTGCCCGTGACCGTGATGGTCTTGTTGTTGGCGCCGGAGCGGCCGGTGGAGTTGAATTTTGCTTCAACAAAGCCTTCTGCACCGGGTGCGACGGGATCCTTGGACCATTCCGGAGTCGTACAGCCGCAGGAAGCCTTCACGTTGGTCAGCGTAAGGGGCGCGCTGCCGGTGTTCTTGAAGCGGAAGCGGTGCGTTACGACCGTTCCGGCAGGCACCGTGCCGTAGTTGAACTCCTCGCTGACCCATTCGACCGACGTCTGCTCCATGGACTGGGCGCGCTCCAGCTCCTCAGGCAGGCGGTTGGGGCCGGAAGGCGTGGAAGGCTGGGCGGCAGGGGTCACAGACGTGCCGGCAGCAGCGGACGTGGTCGAGGCATCATCCTTGCAGGATGCCATGCCGGCTGCTGCCAGCATTGCCATAAAAGAATAAGCAAAAACCTTCATACCGGTTTCGTTGAGGAATAATTGAACTAAAACCTTAGTGCAAATATAGTAACGAAAACATTAGTTCAAGCAGGTGTACGCAAATGTGCGGGTCAGGTTTTCTCGACGGTGGGATTTTTTTCCACAGGCGGCTCCGGCGCAGCGCCCCGCTGGGAGGAGTCGATCAGGCCGCGGCCCCGCTTGACGATGCGGCCGCTGCCGCGGAAGTCGTTGTAGAGGCTGTCCAGGATGCCGTTGATGAACTTGCTGCTCTTGGGCGTACTGTAGGTCTTGGCGAGCTCGAGGTATTCGTTGATGGTGACCTTGACGGGGATTTCCTCGAAATTGAGCATCTCGCAGATGGCCATGTGCATCAGGATGCGGTCGATCCGCGCAATGCGGTCGAGTTCCCAGTTTTCAGCCTTGCTTTTGATGAGTTCATCGTACTGCTCGCCGTTCTTCAGCGATTCGTAATACAGAGCCTGGAGGAGGCGGCTGTCGCCGGCGAGCTGCTTCTGGCGCTCCAGTTCCTGGACTTCTTTCTCCAGGTCGTTGAGGAGCAGGTTGAAGACATACTCCTGCGGCTGTCCCGACGTGATACACGCGTAGATCGCCTGCATGACCTTGGCCCGTATTTGCCTTCTGGTAATCATCTGGAATACAATCGCTGGTTAGAGAACGAATTTAGCAGGATAAACCGTGCGCGCAACCGCGGTCCTCGGAAATATGCTCGCATTTCAAATACCGTTATGAGGCGATCACAGTATCAACCGCCCCAAAGATACGGCAAATACTTCGGATCTCCGCAGATTTTTTGCTTTTTCTCCCTGCTGGCACGGCCTGACCGGCCTGTTTACCCCAGCAGCTTCTCCAGCAGGTCCCCTACCACGTACGAAACCGCCGCTGCAGAGCCGCCCAGAAACAGCGTCTCCGCAATGGCTTTGAGGTAATTGGTCTGCGTTACCCGCGCCTTGAGCCAGCCGATGAACAGAAACGCCAGCGAGGTGAACACGCAGGAAATGGCAAAGAGCCGCCCTGGCGGCAGGCCGCCGCCTGCATTGAACAGGTACGCAGCCAGCGGCACGAGCCCCACCGTCACGAAGGCGGAGAAGGTGACCGCCGCCATGCCCAGCGGCGATTTGTGGTCCGGCACCATCTCCAGCTCCTCCTTCATCATCACATCCACCCAGCGGTCCTTGTCGGCGGTGATGACCGACACTACCTGCTCCAGCAGCTCGCCCTCGAAGCCCTTGGCCCGGTAGATCTGCCGGATTTCCTCCCGCTCCATTTCCGGAATGTCCTCCACTTCCTGGTATTCGATGCGGCGGTGCTTCTCGTAGGTGTCGCGCTCGGAGCGGCTGGACAGATAGGCCCCCACCGACATCGAGAAGCCGTCGGCGAGCAGGTTGGCAAAGCCCAGGATCAGCACGGTCGAGATGGGCAGATCGGCCCCGGCGGCGCCCGCCACCACGGCGAAGGTCGTCACCGACCCGTCGATGCTGCCGTAGACAAATTCCCCCAGGTAATCCTGAAAGCGGGAGGTGCGGTGCAGCGAAGATTCGTTATGCATGGGCAATTGGCGGGATGATGCAGTACCGGGATCAAAACTAGCCGGCGGCAGCAGCCCGGCCAACTGCGGCGCGCAGCCTGCGGAAGGACTTCCGTCAGCCGGGCAGCGGCACGGCATGCGCCAGCGGCCGCCCGGCTTCGAAATCGCTGATGCTGCCGAGGGTCGCTGACGCGATCTGCTCCAGGGCGTTGCGCGTGAAAAAGGCCTGATGCGCCGTCACGAGCACGTTGGGGAAGGTCAGCAGCCGGCTGATGAGGTCGTCTTCGATGATGGTTTCCGACAGGTCGCGGAAAAAGAGCGATTCCTCCTGCTCGTACACGTCGAGGCCCAGGTAGCCGAGGCGGCGGTGCTTGAGCGCCTCGACGACGGCCGCCGTGTCGATGAGGCCGCCGCGCCCGGTGTTGATGAGCATGGCGCCAGGCTTCATCAGGGCCAGCGTCTCCCGGTTCACGAGGTGGCGCGTTTCGGGGGTGAGGGGGCAATGCAGCGAAAGGATGTCGGCGTCCCGGAAGACCGTTTCCAGCGAAACATACTGAATATCAACCGCATCCTGTGCCGGATAGGCATCGTAGGCGATGACCCGGCAGCCGAATCCGCGCATGATCCCGGCAAATACGCGCCCGATTTTGCCGGTGCCCACCACCCCCACGGTCTGGCCGAAGAGGTCGAAGCCTTCGAGGCGCTCCAGGGAGAAATTGCCTTCGCGCACGCGGTTGTAGGCCTTGTGGGTCTTGCGGTTGAGGGTAAGGATCAGGGCCACGGCGTGCTCGGCTACAGCATGCGGCGAGTAGGCCGGCACGCGCACCACGGGAATGCCTGCCGCATGCGCGGCGGCGAGGTCCACCTGGTTGAAGCCTGCGCAGCGCAGGGCGATGAGCTTCAGGCCGTAATCGCCCAGCTTGCGGATGAGCGGCGCGGTGAGGTGGTCATTGACGAAGGTGCAGATGGCCGGAAAGCCCAGGGCCAGGGCGGCGGTTTCCGGATTCAGGGGCGGTTCGAAATAGACGAGTTCGTGGCCGGCGGCATTGGCCGCATCGAGAAACTGGCGGTCGTAGGGCTGGGTGGAAAACACGGCGGTTCGCATGCCGGAACCTACGCAAATCCGGGGCAGCGGCCAAAAAAAGATGCGCAGCCCGGAAACCGGGCTGCGCTGAAGTTTGGTGCAGGTATCCGATGCTCAGGCCTCCGCCGGGGCGGGGAGCACATGCACGACCTTGCGGGTTTTCTCATTGTAGGTGCGGGACACGAAGGACACCACGCCGTCGCTGAGGGCATAGAGGGTGTGGTCCTTGCCGATGCCGACATTTTTGCCGGGACGGAATCCCGTGCCGCGCTGGCGGACGATGATGTTGCCGGCGATGACTTCCTGTCCGCCGTATACTTTTACGCCGAGGCGCTTGCTTTGCGACTCGCGGCCGTTTTTGGAAGAGCCGGCTCCTTTTTTATGTGCCATGGGATCAGAGAGATGCTGGTGGATGGAACAACGGGAAACCCGAACCGGTCAGACGCCGATCGACTGGATTTCGATCTGGGAAAGCTGCTGGCGGTGGCCGTTTTTGCGCTGGTAGCCCTTGCGGCGCTTTTTCTTGAAGACGATGATCTTGTCATCCTTCACATGATCGAGCACGCGGGCCTTGATGGAGGCGCCGTCCACGTAGGGCTTGCCTACCGACACGCCCTGCTCGCCGGAGACGAGCATCACTTCGTTAAGGTCGATAGTCTCGCCGGCCTCATTCGGCAGGCGCTGGACGTAGAGGGTTTGGCCCGCTTCGACCTTGAACTGGAATCCTTGAATATTGACAACCGCGAACATACTTGCACATTGATTTCGGGCTTGCAAAGGTAATACAGATTTCGGGAATGGCAACGCGGGGAAGAGAAATTTTTTCGGGAGGCGAAGCGGGAACGCCCGGCGTCCCCGACTTCCCCATCGGGCTGGCCGGCGCCTGAGGCCGCCTACAAACGTTGCCGCAGGCTGGCCCATGCCAGCCGAATCCCCTAGCTTGCATCTCATAGCTACGCGCCGGGCATGTACCGCCAGATCCTCCGCCCCCTGCTGTTTTCCCTGGACCCCGAACGGGTTCACCACCTGAGTTTCCGGGTCCTGGACCTGGCGACCCGGCAGGGGCTGCTGCGCCGCTGGATGGACCGCAGCTTCACCCTGGCAGCACCTGCCCTGGAGCGCGAGGTCTTCGGCCTGCGCTTCCCCAATCCGCTGGGGCTGGCCGCAGGCTTCGACAAGGACGGCCTGCTGGCCGACCGCTGGCAGCACCTGGGCTTCGGCTTCGCCGAGCTGGGCACCGTGACGCCCCGCCCGCAGGCAGGCAATCCCCGGCCCCGCCTCTTCCGCCTGCCGGCCGACCAGGCCCTCATCAACCGCATGGGCTTCAACAACGCGGGCGTGAAAGCCCTCGCCGCCCGGCTGCGCCGGCGCGAGCGCGGCGCCTTCATCCTCGGCGCCAACATCGGCAAGAACAAGGACACCCCCAACGAGCAGGCTGCGCAGGATTACCGCATCTGCTTCGAGGAGCTGGCCGAATGGGTGGAGTATTTTGTGGTGAATGTCAGTTCGCCCAACACCCCCGGCCTGCGCAGCCTCCAGGAAAAAGGGCCGCTGACGGAGCTGCTCGGCAGCCTGCAGGCGCTGAACCAGCAGCTGAGCCGTCCGCGCCCGCTGCTGCTGAAGATTGCCCCGGACCTGACGGAGCCGCAGCTGGACGACATTGTGGACGTGGCGCGCACTACGCGCCTCAGCGGCCTGGTGGCCGCCAATACCACCATCAGCCGCGCGGGGCTGCGCAGCCCCGCCCGCCGGACCGAAGCCATCGGCGCCGGCGGCCTGAGCGGCGCGCCGTTGCGCGCGCAGGCCCGCACGGTGCTCCAGTACCTGCACCAGCGCAGCGGCGGCAGCCTGCCGCTCATCGGCGCCGGCGGCATCATGACGCCCCAGGACGCCCGCGAGCGCCTGGCCGACGGCGCCGCCCTCATCCAGACCTACACGGGATTTGTGTACGGCGGGCCCGGCTTTGCCCGGCAGGTGCTGCGTGCCCTCTGAGCCGCTTGCGCGGCGCGCAGGCGTGCGCGATCTTTGCGCCGCATTCCGCCTAACCTGCTGCCTATGCCGTCCCCTTTGCGCATTCTGGTCATCGGCGGCGGCGCCGCAGGCTTCTTCGGCGCGGTCCGCGCCGCATCCCTGCGCCCGGACGCGCAGGTCACCCTGCTGGAGCGCGGCAAGACCTGCCTGAACAAGGTGCTCATCTCCGGCGGCGGCCGCTGCAACCTCACCCACGCCTGCTTCGACCCCAAAACCCTCGTCCGTGCCTACCCGCGCGGCGGGCGCGAGCTGCTGGGGCCCTTCCACCGTTTCGGCCCGGCGGACACTGCGGCCTGGTTCGAGGCGCAGGGCGTCGCCGTGAAGACCGAGGCCGACGGCCGGATGTTTCCCCAAAGCGACCGCTCGGAAAGCGTAGCCGATGCGCTGATGCTGGCGGCGCAGGCCGCCGGCGTGCAGGTCCGCACGCAGATGCCGGTATCGGGCATCCAGCCTGCGCCGGCAGGCGGCTGGCTCGTCACCGCGGGCCGCGAGACCCTGGAGGCGGACCGGCTGCTGATCGCAGCGGGCAGCAGCGAGCGCATCTGGGCGCAGCTGGCGGCCCTGGGCCACCGCATCGAGCTGCCGGTGCCTTCGCTGTTCACCTTCAACATCCGCGACCCGCGCATCGAAGGGCTGGCGGGCATTTCGGCGGCAGCGGCGCGGGCTTCGCTGCTGGCCTGCGGCATCGAGGCCGAGGGGCCCCTGCTCATCACCCACTGGGGCCTGAGCGGCCCTGCCATCCTCAAGCTTTCGGCCTGGGGTGCCCGCAGCCTGCATGCGCTCGGCTATGAGACGGAGGTCCGCATCAGCTGGACCAGCGTGCAGGCAGATGCGGTGCAGGCGGATCTGGCGGCGCTGCGGCGCACCGAAGCCCGGCGCCTGCTGCGGAGCTGCCCCCTCCACGGGCTGCCGCTGCGGCTCTGGGAGCGCCTGGCGGAGGCTGCCGGCATTCCGGCGGACCGGCGCTGCGCGGACCTCGGCAAGCAGGAGGCCGGGGCGCTTGCCGCCCAGCTGACCGCCGCATCCTTCCCCGTGCAGGGCAAGAGCACCTTTAAAGAGGAGTTTGTCACCGCCGGCGGCGTGGCGCTGGAGGAGGTGGATTTCCGGCGCTTCGGAAGCCGGCTGCATCCCGGCCTGTTTCTGGCCGGCGAAATCCTCGACATCGACGCCATTACCGGCGGCTACAACTTCCAGGCGGCCTGGACCGGCGGCTGGATCGCAGGAGAAGCGATGGCGGAATAGGTCTCAGCACAAGCCATGCAGGCGCAGGGCTTCCAGCGCAGACTGCAGCCGCTCCTCCCCCAGCCCGCGCACCACCGCCGCAGGCAGGCCCGACTGCCGCAGCTCCGCATGGTAGATACCGAACAGCTCCGCCCGGCGGTGCGGGTGCTCGCGGAGCGGATCGTCCTCCCAGGGCAGGTCGATGTCGGCGAGCAGGTGCAGCGCATAGCGGTCCAGCGCCATGCGCTGCAGGATTTCCGGGTGGCAGCGCCCGTATTTGTATTCGCTCCACACCTTGATCACCAGCAGGTTGGTGTCGCAGAAGAGCCAGCCGGCGGCCTGCTGCTCCATCTCTGCCTCCAGGGCCAGCTGGCCGCGGGCGATTTCCAGCAGATCGGCTTCCGCATAGGGCCGGCCCAGCCGCGTGAGGTATTCCCGTGCATGCTCCGGCACCCAGGGCGCCGCGAAATGCGCCGCCAGCTGTGCGGACAGCAGGCTTTTGCCCGTAGATTCCGGGCCTACGATGGCGATGCGCCGGATCACAGCGGCTTCGGATTCGATTCCGTCCTGCGGGCCAGCTGCCGCCAGTGCACCAGCCCGTAACTGGCCAGCCCCAGGTAGATGAGATAGAGCAAGGCTGTGGGTTTCAGATCTTTAGCCCAGTATACCCCGATGGCTGCCACATCCACGGCGAGCCAGAAGATCCAGTTTTCGAGCTTGCGGCGGGCCAGCAGAAACTGGGCGATGAAGCTGAAGGCCGTGACGAAGGAATCGGGCCAGGGCAGCGCTGCATCGGTGTAGGTATCGAAGAGAAAGCCCAGCAAAACGCTGCCAGCCAGTCCCAGCCCCATCCATTGCAGCCATTCGCGGCGGCTCAGGCGGGTGATGGGCAATTCGTGATGCGCCTGGCCGCCGTGCAGCCATTGGTGCCAGCCGTAGATCCCTGTTGCGACGAAGTACACCTGCAGCAGGGTATCGGCGTAGAGTTTGGCTGCGAAGAAGACATAGATATACAGCCCGACGCTGATCAGGCCGGTAGGCCAGCCCCAGACGCTGTTGCGGGTATTGAAGATCACACAGAGCACGCCCGTGACCACGGCGGTCCACTCGATCCAGCTGGAGGCCATGCGTCAGGATTTCAGGGGGCGGAATGCGGCGGCAATCAGGCAGGCCCAGGCCGCCATGAGCAGGAGCCCGCCGAGGGGCGTCACAAGGCCCGGACGCAGCGGCGTGAGGGTCAGCAGGTAAATGGAGCCGGAAAACGCCAGCACCCCTGCAACGGTCAGCCAGACCGAGGCCCGCAGCAGGCCGTCGGGGCGGCGCTCCAGCCAGAGGCCCAGGATGAGCAGCAGCAGGGCATGAAACAGCTGAAACCGCACCGCAGTCTCGAAGGCATCGAGCTGATCCGGAGAAAGGCTGTTTTCGAGCGCGTGCGAGCCGAGCGCCCCGGCGATCACCCCTGTCAGTCCCAAGATCGCGCCCAGGCCGCGGGCCCATCGGACAGCTTGCTGCATAGCGAGTTTGTATATATATGTCAGCGCAGGCGGCTGCCCGGAGGCGGCGCCTGCGCTGCAAAGATACGCAACAGATCAGGATTTCATGGCAGCCTTGGCCTTGGCGTGGTCGGCGAGGAATTTTTCCAGCCCGCTGTCGGTGAGGGGGTGCTTGAGCATGCCGTCGATGACCTGGAAGGGCATGGTAGCCACATCGGCGCCGGCCAGGGCGCAGGAGAGCAGGTGCTGATTGTGGCGGACGCTGGCGGCGAGGATCATGGTCTCGATGCCGTAGTTGTCGAAGATCTCGCGGATGTCGTGGATCAGTTCCATGCCATCGTGGCCGATGTCATCGAGACGTCCGATGAAGGGGCTCACGTACTTGGCGCCGGCTTTGGCTGCCACGAGGGCCTGAATCGGGGTGAAAATCAGGGTGCAGTTGATCTTGATCCCTTCGGAGGAAAGGGTTCTGATGGCTTTGACCCCTTCCTTGATCATGGGAATTTTCACCGTGATGTTGGGGTGGATGGCAGCCAGCTCGCGGCCTTCGCGGATGATGCCTTCGTAGTCGGTGGAGATCACCTCGGCGCTCACATCGCCGTCCACGAGTTCGCAGATGCGGAGGTAATGCGCGCGGGGTTCCTGCACGCCTACCTTGGCCATGAGGGAGGGGTTGGTCGTGACACCGTCCAGAATGCCCATTTCGCTGGCTTCCCGGATCTCGTCGAGGTTGGCGGTATCGATGAAAAATTTCATGCGGATCAGAATAACAGGTGGTGTTGAATCCGATCGAAAGGTACGATTTTGCCGTAGAAAAGTGAACCGTTTAGCACCCTGCAGGTGCAGGCGGGGCGCAATTTTGCAGTCCTGCTGACAGCGTGCCGGAAAAATTCGTTTTATTCGGGAATTGACCCTATGCCAGAGTCCCGCCGTCCTGTCCTCCTGCTGGCCTACGCCAACGAACGCCACGATCCGGCGCGCTATCTGCGCGACCTGGCGGCAGAGGTGCGCGGCATCCGGCGCAGCCTGGAGCAGCAGCTGGGCAGCCAGTACCTGATCGACGTGCGGCCCAATGCCACGCTCGACGACCTGACGGCGGCCTTCGACCTCTATCCCGGGCAGATCCAGCTGTTTCATTATGCCGGCCATGCGGACAGCCTCCGGCTGATGCTCGAATCGGGGCCAGCCGGTCTGGAAGGCTTTGCGCGGCTGCTGGCGCAGCAGCAGGGGCTCCGTTTCGTTTTTCTGAACGGATGCAGCACGGCTGCGCACGGCAAGGCGCTGGCAGCTGCGGGCATTCCGGCGGCGGTGGGGACCTCCGCCGCCATCAGCGACGAGGCTGCGGCCCGCTTCGCGATGCGGTTCTACGAGCGGCTTGCCCAGGGCCAGACGCTGGACCGGGCGTTTCTGGATGCGGAGATCCGCGTTCAGACGGAGCTGGTGCAGGGCAGCGACCTTCGGAGCCTGTTTCACGGCGAGCCGGAGGAGGCGGGCTTTCCGTGGATGCGCTTCGGCAGCCACTTCACGTGGCGGCTGGCTTCGGGCCGCGCCTGGCACAACGGGCTGGTGGTGCCGCTGCTGTGCAACCGCGACCGGCAGGTGGAGCTGTTCCGCGAGCGGCTGGAGGGGCTGCTCTCGGGCCAGCCGGCCCAGCCGCATCTGGTGGTCATCCATGGCGAACGGGCTGAGCGGCCCCGCAGCCTGGCGGAGCGCTTCCGCCGGGTGGAAGCGGCTTATTTCTCCGAGCGGCACTTCGGCGCCGAAGGCGGCATTGTGCGGCGGTACGAGGTGCGCGACTGGCCTTCCACCGGCGACCTGGGCATGCGCCAGCGCAACCTGCTGCGCAGCCTGGCCATTTCCCTGGACCTGCCCGCCGCCTATGGAAACGGGTGGAAAGCTGCCGATCTGCTGCCGATGCCCGGCATGCGCAGCGGCACCATCCTGTTTCAGCATCAGATTTCGGGCGAAAAATGGGATCTCACCGCCCCGCTGCTGCTCGAATGGTACCTGAATGAATTCTGGGGGCTCGAAGCGCAGGCCGACGGGCCCCGCATCCTGCTCTTTCTGCTGCTGACCTACCCCGCCGAGGCCCCCAACTGGCTGGAGCGCGTCTTTGCCCGCCCCAACCGCCGGCAGCGTATTCAGGATGCGCTCTACCGCCTGGAATCCCGCTACCCCGACCGGGTGACCATGCTCAAAGAACTCAAGCCCATCACCTATGAGGAAGTAGCCGAATGGGTGGAGGAATACTACCCCGATACGCTCCAGTCGCTGCCCGGAGAATTGTTCGGCGCAGATGTGCACCGCCGTTTGCCGATGGAACAGGTCGAGCGCAAGCTGCGGGAAGCCGTGGAAGCCCTCGAACGACGCCCCAGCGAAATCTGATCCCGGACCGATGACCCTGTGCTCCGCATGACTCCGAACTCCCCTCCCAGCCCGGCAGCCGCTGCGCCTCCCAGGCAGCACTGGCTTGCGCGCCTGCTGGTGCGGCGCCGGTTTTACCTGCTGCTGCAGCTGCTGCTCACAGCTGCCTTCGGCTGGGCAGGCATCCGGGCGATGGACTGCTATCTCGACCTCCTCGCAGGCAGGCAGCAGGCCAGCGTGGCCGCAGTCTGGAACTGCATGCTGGGCTCCGGGAATGCCTCCACCGCTGCGCAGGACCCGGTGCCGCCCCGGAAGCAGCCGCCGCCCGCCGCTGCCTCCGGCCCCTGGCTGCTCTTCGATTCCCGGACCCTGGAGCCTGCACCGCCTGTCTATGAAGATCTGAACCACCTGAAGGCCGACTGGTACCAGCAGTACGGATTTGTCCTCAAGCTGGCACTGATTTTCCTGATGTTCACCGCTTTCTGGTTTTACGATGTGTACCGGAAGCAGCGACGGTCCTACATCCTGCGCCAGGAGCGGGCGCTGCACCCGCCGCTGGTCTGGCAGCCGCAGCCTGGAAACGGAGCCCCGCTGTACTCGGAAGCCCGGTTTCAGGAGGCGGCACGGCAGCTCCAGCAGGCAGCTGCAGCAGACGCGCCGGGATACCTCGTGCTCATCGAACAGCGCAGTCCCCGCGATCACCAGACGATGCTCTTCGACCAGCTGGTGCTCGAACTGGGCCGGCAGGCCGTTCCGGTGACCCGCTATTTCTACGAAGGCGACCCCAGGATCTGCTGGCACACCCGCTTCGAATCGGAGGTGTATCTGGATACGCTGGCCCGCCAGCATCCGGATGCCCGGCTGATCCTGATCGGCACAGGCGAGGCGCTATTCGATCCGGTGACCGATGAGCGTTCAGGCTGGACGAGCGTATTTGCCCAATGGCCGGTGCGGGTGCTTGCTACGCCGCGCAATCCGGCCCGCTGGGGCCGGCACGAGCAGGAGCTCGGCAGCCTGTTCAGCGTGCTGCCGACCACGGCCGAAGCCTTTGCCCTGCTGCCGGCCCTGCTCGAAGGCGGTGCCGCCCCGCCGCCTCAGCACTGGATTCTCCAGAATCCGTACCCGGAACTCCCGGATACTGAAGGCCCGCAGCCTGAGCTTGCGCTGCAGGGATACTTCGACTCGCGCACCGAGCGCGGCGCGCTCGTCCGCTCGCCCTTCAGCGGACAGGCCGAATACCACTGGCTCTGCGCCTGTGCCGTATACCCGGAGCTGTCCTGGAACCTGACCCTGGCCCTGGGCGAAGCCTTCGGCGAACGCAGCAGCCAGCTCCTGATCGAGCCGCAGCGGCTCTTCAAGCTGATCAGCCTGCCGTGGTTTCAGGAAGGGCTTATTCCGGAGGACATCCGCCTGCGGCTGGTGGATGAACTGGATCCCGAGGGGCTCCGCCTGGCGCGGGAAACCATTCTGCGCGTCGTGCGGCAGTCGCCGCCGCCGGCCGGATCCTACGCCGCCGAAGAGCACCGCCTGCGCGTAGCTGCGCAGGAGGCACAGCTCTCCGGGCGGCTCGTTCAGCGGCTCAGGCTGATGCTCAGGGCACAGGATTACGCCCTCAACCACGAGATCCACGACGAAACGCTGATCCGGTACCTGGCGCAGGCTCCGCTGCCAGGCTTGGGCTGGGTGTGGCCGGGCTGGCTCCGGCAGGCGCTGTTCTGGCAGGGCATTCCCGCCCTGGGCCTGCGAACCTGGGCGCGGGGCGCCCTGGCGGTGCTCTGCACCCTGCTGCTGCTGGCCACCCTGGATCTGGCCCGGATCACCCGGCTGTACAACTTCGGGGGCGAGCGCTACTTTCTCTCCACCCGGCAGGAGCGCATGCGGTTTTTCAACATGGCCGGCGCACGCCTGGCAGAAGCCGGCCAGTACGAGGAGGCCCGAAGCCTGCTGGAGCAGTCGGCAGCCCTGCGCGAGCAGCTGGGCCGCCGTGCCTATCTGGCTCCCGACTACAACCTGGCCTGGATCCGCTGGCAGACGGGCGACAGCGCAGGCGCACTTCAGCGCTTCGACCAGATCGCCCTGGCAGCCGAGTCGTTCGGCGCAGACAGCAGCCAGTCGGCGCAGGGCCGGCGCGAACTCGAACGGATCGCCTCGCACGCACGGTTCAACGAGGGGCTGCTGCTCGCCGCAGCCCAGGAAGCCGTCAAGGCGGAGGCCGCCTTCCGTGCGGCGGCACAGGCCGATGCGCCCCCGCCGCAGGCCCTGTATGCCGAAGCTATGATCCTGGCGGAAAAGGGCCTGCGTACCCAGGGAAACGAGCAGGCCAACAAGTTCAGCCTGGCAGTGGAGCGGCTGGACCGGATCCGGCGGCTGGACACCACCGCCTTTCTTGCCAGCCGCGAGGCGCTGCGCCCGCGGGTGGATGAGCTGGCAACCCGCGGCAATGTGGACGAGACTGCCCGGAGAGGGCTGGACCGCATCCTGCAGGTCCTCGACGGGCAGGCGCCGGCAGCGGAGCCGGCCCTGGTGAGCGACGAGGCGCCCGAGGGCATTTCCAATGCTCCGGAGGACCTGCTGTACATCAGCGATTTTTCCGAAGGATGGGCCCTGGTGAAGCGGGGCGGCAAGTACGGCTATATCGACGAGGCGGGCACCCTGCAGGAGCAGCTGTTCGACCAGGCCAAGCCCTTCTCGGAGGGCAGGGCAGCGGTGCGCACCGGCGGCGCCTGGGGCTACATCGACGGATCGCTGCGGATGCTCATCCGGCCGGCATACGAAGCGGCCGGGGATTTCCGGCAGGGAACAGCCGCCGTGCAGTCCGGAGGGCGCTGGGGCCTGATCGGTCCGGAGGGCCAATGGGTGCTGCCGCCGCGCTACGATGCCGCTCCGGAGCCTGAAGACCGCCGCAAGACCCCGGCGGGCCAGCGCCCCCTGGCGGTGGTTTCGCAGAACGGCACCTATTTGTATGCGGATTTCAGCGGTGCGGAAGCCTTTCCCGGCCAGCGGTTCGAGCGGGCCGCGCCCTTCGAGGGCGCATATGCGCGGGTGAGCCGGTGGGGCGTATCCTACCTCATCGACCGGAGCGGCGCCTGCGTGCCTGCCTCCCTGCCCGGGCGCCGCTGCCCGGCAGAAACCTGGCGTGCCGACGAACTGCCTGCGGCAGCACTGGCGGCCATGCGGACGGAAGCCGAGGCGGTAGCCGCCTCGCCGGACGGGTCGTATCTGGCGGTAGGCATGGCCAGCGGCATGGTGCAGCTCGCCGGGCCCGGGGGCGAGCAGATGCGGAACGCGCTGCGGCATCCGGCCGCCGTCTATGCGCTGGGGTTTGCGCCGGATTCGAGGCTCATCGCGACCGGCTGCGCCGACAGCCTGGTGCGGGTATGGAGCGTGGACGGCGCGCTGCAGCGCACGTTTGCGCAGGCGCGCGGAGCCATCCGCACGCTGGCCTTCTCCCGCGACGGCCGCCTGCTGGCGGCGGGCGGCGACGACCGGGTGCTGTATCTCTGGAGCGTGCCGGAGGGCCGGCTGCTCAGCACCGTCCGCGACGCGGGCGGCGCCCTTACGAGCCTGGCCTTCGACCCGTCCGGCGGGCGCATCGCAGCCGGCAGCGAGGACGGCTGGATCCGGATCTACAGCCTCGACGGCCAGCTGCAGACCCGTGTGCCGGTGCGCTCGGTCGTGCTGAGCATTGCGTTTTCGCCCGACGGCAAGCGGCTGGCTGCCGGGAGCCGGAATCCGGGCATTCAGGTCTTCGGCCTCCAGCGGACGCCGGTGCAGCCGCTCTACACCCTGAGCGGGCACAGCGACTGGGTGAGCCAGGTGGCCTTTTCTCCGGACGGGCAGTATCTGCTCAGCGCATCCTACGACCGGAGCATCCGGGTATGGAACGCAGCGCGGGAGACCGTGCTGCAGCTCGGATTCGACTTTGCTGTGCGGGCAGCAGCCTTTACGCCGGACGGCGAGCGCATCCTGGCAGCTGTGCGCGGCAGCAGCGGCCGCCACCGCGTGCATCTGTATGCCCTCAGCCGCTACTGAGCCTGCCTTATTTCGGTTTCCCCTGCGTCAACCGCCAAAACTGGCGTTTTTTTTGCATATATTGCACTGCGATCGACGTACGATATGAAACCAGAATCTAAACAACGGAAGAACCTGCTCATTCTGCTGGGTCTCGCAGTTGCCTCCGTTGCGGCATTTTTCATCATCAACACCCTTTCAAACGCCCGGAAGCCCCCGTCCGAGACGCTCACGGTGGATGATGTGACCAAGGAAATCCTCGATCTGGAAGGCACCGTCATGGAGCTCGAAGTGGTGCTGGACTCCCGGGAGCGCGAAATTACCGACATCAAGTCGCTGCTGGACGAGAAATACGACCGCATCAATTTCCTGGAGAAACAGCTCGAAGAGCTCGAGCGCCAGGGCAAAGCCGACCAGTCTACGATCAACGAGCTGCGCGGCAAGCTGGCCGGCGCCCGGACCGAGCTGCTCGAAGCGTATAAAATCGAAATCAACCAGCTGGTGGTGGACAATTCCGGACTGACCCAGACGGTGGACAGCCTGGTATTTGCCATCGAGCGGCGCGACAGCCTGCTGACATCCATGACCGGCGAACGCGACCAGATCCGCTTTGCCCTGGACAATTGCCAGAATACCCGCGGCACGGCACCCGCTGCCGGCGTGCTTCCGCAGATCAAGGCCGACAACTTCAATTTCAAGGCTCCTTTCCAGAAAGGGAACTTCAACAAGTTCCGCGTTTCGCAGAAAGACCTGACCAAACTCGAACTGTGCTTCGACATGGTCGCGAATGAGGCGGTCAAACAAGGCCAGAAGCGGTTTTATCTGCTGGTGGTCGATCCCAGCGGCAAGGTCTGCACCAATACCCTCGGGCAGTCGGGGCGGTTTTTCTACGCCGGGCGCGAATCGGTGTACAGCGCCCGCGCGACGCTGCCGTATGAGCCCGGCACGACGCCGCAGCCCTGCCTCGAATTTACCCAGACCGAGTTTCAGGCCGGCAACTACAACGTCAGCGTCATCTGCGAGGACGGGGAATCGGGCCAGACCCAACTGATCGGCAATACTTCCTTTTTTGTCCAACGCTGAGACCTGATGGCAGCCCGTTCCGGCATCCGGCTCCGTACCCTGGTCCTGCTGCTGCTGGCCTGGAGTGCGGTGCTGCCAGGCTGCAGAAGCCAGGAGTATGCGCAAAGCGACCTGTTTTACGAGGTATTCCGCGACGACAGCAGCACGTTCCGGGGCTTATACCTGGGCGAGCCGGTAGAAACAGCCGTTGCCCGCGAGCCGGCAGCCTCGCTCCGCTATCAGGACCGCCTGGGCGCATCCTATGTGGTGCAGCTGTCGGAAGGATCGCTGCTGCTGCTCGACTATTATGCCAATTATCTTAAAGACCCGGCCAATCCCAGCGGGCTGGCCTCCATCGTGGCAAACATTCTGATGGAGGACGAGGTTGAGACAGCACGGCTGTACAGCGAGCTGGTGGCACATTTCAACCAGCGGTACGGGGTGGCCAGCGGGCGCTACGGCGCATACTCCTGGGAAAGCCCGGGCAAACTGACCCCCGACATGGAAATTATTCTCCGCCTGCATGAGGATAAGAAGGGGATTACGGTCAATTTTGTGGACGCAGGATCGGGCGATCCCGCAGGCGACTGAGCCCCCGCGTACCAGCCGCCTGTTTTCCGCACCTTAGCGCATTCCGCAGATGAAAATTTATACCCGAAAAGGAGACGAAGGAGAAACTGCGCTGCTCGGCGGCACCCGCGTGCCCAAGCACCACGACCGGATCGAAGCCTACGGCACGGTGGACGAACTGAACTCCGCCCTGGGCTGGCTCTCGGACCAGCCTGGCACTGAAGCATTTATCCCCCTGATCCGGGAGATTCAGCACCATCTGTTCGCGATCGGCGCCGTGCTGGCCAATGATCCGGAGCGTTCGCATTTCGAACTGCCGGGCCTGCCTGCCGGCGCTACGGAAGCGCTGGAGCACTCCATCGACCTGATGGAGACGGAGCTGCCGCCGCTGCGCAACTTCGTGCTGCCGGGCGGACACCCGGCCAATTCCGCCGCCCATCTGGCCCGCTGCATCTGCCGCCGCGCCGAGCGCTGCGTCACCTCCCTCCACGAGGCGGTGCCACAGGATCCCGCCATCCTCCAGTATCTGAACCGCCTCTCCGACTGGCTCTTCGTGTTCAGCCGGCTGATGAGCCACCGCAACGGCGCCGAAGAGGTGCTGTGGAAACCTGCCTGACCGCTCCTGCGTATGCCTTGCACCTGATTCTACGCCCTTGGACCCCAATACTTCCCGCATCCTCAAAGTCGGCCTGACGGTCATGGGCGCCATCCTCGGCGCCTACCTGCTCATCGCCTGGGGGCGCAGGCTGCAGCCCTTCGCCTCCGAAGAAGCCCGGTATTTTATCCGCTTCGACAATGTCAACGGCCTGCTCGAAGGCGATCCGGTGAATGTCCGCGGCTACCAGACCGGCCGGGTCACTGATATTCAGGCCAGCGCCGAGGCGGTGCGGGTGGAGATCGCCATCGACCGCAGCATGGTGCTGCACGAAGGCGCGACAGCCGAAATCCAGATCAAGGAGCTGATGAGCGGCAAGCAGATCCTGCTCACGCCCGGCCCGTCTGCCGCCCCGGCACTGCCGGAAGGCGCCGAACTGCCGGGCAGCATTTCCCTCGACTTTGCCTCTTCCTTCTCGCAGATCGGAGAGGCAATGAAACAAGCCGACGCGCAGCAGATTACCCTGCTGCTCCAGCGCATGGACACCATCACCCGCGGGCTCAGCCGGCTGATGGCCCGGATGGAGTCCGTGCCGCTCGAACCGCTGCTGGACGATACCCGCAGTCTGATGCAAAGCGCGCGGAAAACCCTTTCGCAGCTCGATGTGCCCGCCCTGACGGCCCGCCTCGACAGCACCCTCGAAACGACCAGCCGCCTGATGGCTGCCTCCGAGCCCCTGCTCCTGCGGCTGGACCGCCTGACGGCGGAAGCGGAAACGGGCCTCCTGCCGCGCGCCGACAGCCTGGCCGGCGAGGCCGCAGCGCTCATCCCCCTCTTTAAAGCTTCGCTCACGGACGCCCGAACCCTGCTCCGGGCCCTGGAGTCGCCTGAAGGGCTGGCCGGACGCATGCTCAGCGACCCCGCCTTCGCCGACCGGCTGGATGAATCGCTCATCCGCCTCAACGCAGTGCTTCAGCAGGTACACGAGGAAAAAATCATCGTCGGATTCCGCCGGAAGCGGGACCGGGATGCAGAAAAATAACTGCGGACTCCCATCCAGCAGGCTACAGGATTCGTAGGTATTGCATCTGCAAGCCCAAACGTGCGCCCTGTTTGCTGAAGCCTGTGACATCCAGGCGGTTGTGAATCCGCCGGCTGCTGTGCCGGTATCGTACCTTTCTGCCCTGCCGTCCGGCAGGGTTTTTTCATTCCGCCCGGAGCACCTCGCCGACCAGATCGTACTCCATGGCATCGGTGATGCGGGCGTGGTAAAATGCCCCCACGCGCAGGGGCTGCGCGCTGTGCAGGATTACCTCGTTGTCCACTTCGTAGGAATCGTATTCGGTGCGGCCCACCCAGAAGCCCGCCTCTTCGCGGTCCACGACAACGGTCAGCTCCTGCCCGATGCGGGCGCGGTTGAGTTCGAGGGAAATTTCCTGCTGCAGCTCCATGACCTCATTGCGGCGGGCCATTTTCACCGCTTCGGGCACCTCATCGGCCATGCGGTCGCCGGCGTAGGTATTTTCCTCGTGGGAATAGGTGAATACGCCCAGGCGGTCGAAGCGGGCGGCGGCGATGAATTCCAGCAATTCCGCATGGTCTTCGGGCCGCTCGCCGGGGTGGCCGATGAGCAGGGTCGTGCGCAGGGCGATGCCGGGCACCTCCTCGCGGATGCGGGCCACCAGTTCCTCCGTGCGGCTGCGGCTGATGCCGCGGCGCATGGTTTTGAGCATATGGTCGGAGATATGCTGCAAGGGAATGTCGAGGTAGCTGCAGATATTGTCGCGCTCGCGGATGACCGGCAGGATTTCGAGCGGGAATCCGGAGGGATAGGCGTAATGCAGGCGGATCCAGCGCAGGCCTTCGATATCTGCAAGGGCGTGGAGCAGATCGGCGAGGCGGCGCTTGCCGTAGAGATCGATGCCGTAGTAGGTGAGATCCTGGGCGATGAGCATCAGCTCCCGGACGCCCCGGGACACGAGGTGACGGGCTTCCTCCACCAGAAACTCGATGCTGCGGGACTGGTGCTTGCCGCGCATGAGGGGAATGGCGCAGAAGCTGCACGGGCGGTTGCAGCCTTCGGCGATTTTGAGGTAGGCAAAATGCCCTTCCTGGGTGTTGCGGCGCTCGCCGACGAGCTCGTGCCTGTAGTCGGCGCCGAGGTAGGCAGCGAGCTGGGGCAGATCGAGGTGATTGCCGAACCAGGCATCCACTTCGGGGATCTCGGCCATGAGATCGTCTTTGTAGCGAGCTGACAGACAGCCGGTTACGACGACTTTATCTACCAGTCCCTGCTCTTTCCGGTCCACATATTCGAGGATGGTGTTGACAGATTCCTCCTTGGCGCGGTCGATGAAGCCGCAGGTATTGATGACCACGATGCCGCCTTCGGCGGGGGCATCGCGGTGCGCGGCCTGGAGGCCGCTGCCCTGAAGCTGGGCGAGCAGCACCTCGGAGTCCACCTGATTTTTGGAGCAGCCGAGGGTAACGATATGGACCGGCGCGGTGCGCGCGGGGGGAGCAGCATTCGGTTTGGTGCGCATGGATCAGGAAAGGCGTTGAATCAGGCAGGCCCGGACAGGTGCCTATGCGTTTTTACTCCACTTTTTTAAACAGCGACTCCACAAAGGCGCTGGGGTCGAAGACCTGGAGGTCTTCCATGCCCTCCCCTACCCCGATGAACTTGACCGGCACGCGGAACTGATCGGAGACGCCGATCACCACGCCGCCTTTGGCGGTGCCGTCGAGCTTGGTGAGGGCGAGGGCGCTGACCTGGGTAGCCTGGGTGAAGGCCTCGGCCTGGGCGATGGCATTCTGGCCGGTGGAGGCATCGAGCACGAGCAGCACTTCATGCGGCGCGCCGGGCAGCACCTTGTCCATGCTGCGGCGGATCTTGGAAAGCTCGTCCATGAGGTGCTTCTTGTTGTGCAGGCGGCCTGCCGTATCGACGATGACCACGTCATAGCCCTGATTGACGCCTTCGCGGACTGCTTCGTAGGCCACCGCGCCGGGATCGGTGTTCATGCCTTTGCTGTAAAACCCGGCGCCCACCCGCTCGGACCAGAGCTTGAGCTGGTCCACGGCGGCAGCGCGGAAGGTATCGCCGGCGCCCATCAGCACCTTGCGGCCCTGCTGGATCAGCTGCCAGGAAAGTTTGCCGATAGTCGTCGTCTTGCCGACGCCGTTGACCCCCACGACCATGATCACATGCGGATGGCCCGTGGCGGCGCGCAGCGGCATATCGAAGTAGTCGCGCGCCTGGGGATGATTTTCGAGAATCATGCGCTCGATCTCGCCGCGCAGCAGCTGATCGAGTTCCTGGGTGGAGCTGTATTTATCCCGCGCGACCCGCTGCTCGATGCGCCCGATGATTTTCATGGTCGTATCGACCCCCACATCGCTGGCGATGAGGGCCTCTTCGAGCTCGTCGAGGACGGATTCATCCACACGGCCCTTGGCAGTCAGGGCTTTGCCGATCCGGGCAAAAAAACCCTGGCGGGTTTTTTCGAGGCCCTGGTCGAGCTTGTCGGTATTCTCTTTGCGTTTAAAAAAGTTCAGCATCTCCGGCGCGGGTTGAACAGCAGGCAAATATAGGGGAATTTATCACGCGGGCCGCCATCGGAGCCTGACGATGCCGCATCGTGTGCGCAGTTGCCTTCCCGTCTGCAAAAATCCGTACCTTTCCCTCAGAATCCTTGTCCATGCTGCGAATCCCGACGCTGCTGCTCCTGACCCTGCTGTGCCTGTGCGGAAGAAGCCAGGATACCCTGGCGATTTCGGACATCCATTTCAGCCTGCCGCTGGACACCCGCTGGGCGCAGGCAGACGAGCCGGCCGGGACGGAATGGACCCTGGACGAAGCCCGCCGCCAGCCTTATGCCCTGCAAGGCCGGAGTGCATCCGAGGGACCGGCCCTGCAGCCCGGCCAGCCTGCCGGGCCGCGCTGGTTCCGCCTCCCGCTGCGCAGTGCAGCATCTGATACCCTCCATGCCTATCTGACCCTCTACAGGCCAGGCATCGTGGATCTGTATCTGATCTCCGATACGGGAGTGATGCACAAACGCGGCGGGATGCTGCGGCGGATTTCCGAGCGGGAAGTCAAAACCGGCGATGGAACGGCATTTGCCTTCCGGCTTGCCCCTGGCGCACGGGCATCGCTGTATATACGCACAGCCGAACCCGACGGCTCCCGCCCCCGGATCGAGGCCTATCTGCAGGACCGGTACACCCGGAGAATCGTCGAACTGAATCAGATCAACGGCCTCACCCCGAGCGGTATTTTCATCGGCATGCTGATCATCATGATGCTGTACAACCTCATCCTGTTTCTCAGTATCCGCGACCGGGCCTACCTCTATTACTGCCTCTACCTGTTGTGCCTCGGGGCAGGCTTGTATTTCGACAGCATGGTGCGGGCTATGCCGGCGCTGGGCTTCGACTTGCCGGCGCTGAATTATCTGGCCGGCAGCCTGTGCTTCGGGGCCTCTTTTATTTTTTACCTGCTGTTTGGCAAATATTTCATCGATCTGCCCGCACTGAGCCCGAATTGGAACCGGATCATGAACTGGCTCATCCCCATCAAGTGGCTGGTGCTGGCTGCAGGTTTGATATACAGCGGTTTCCAGGCAGATTTTTCTGCTGCATTCAGCTTCATCTTCCTGGACAACCTGCTGCTGGTCCTGCTGCTGCCTGCCTTGTTCCGGATCGTGTGGAAATCCGGCTCGGCAATCGGCAGATATTTCATTTTCGGATCGGCGATGGTGTTTTTTGTGGGTTTTCTCACCGTGGTGATCAACAACATGGTGCATTACTTCAATCCGTTCTTTGTGTTTTCGCTGGCTATTCTGGCCGAAATTCTCATCTTTTCCCTGGGCCTGGGCTACAAAATGCGCAAAACCCAGCAGGAAAAGCTGGATGCGCAGCTGGCGCTCAATGCCGAGCTGACCAAAGTCAACACGGCCTTCGGCCGCTTCGTGCCGCATGAGTTTCTGCGCAGCCTGGGCAAGGCCAGCGCCGTGGAGGCGCAGCTGGGCGATCAGGTGGAGCGGGTGGTGACGGTGCTTTTCTCCGACATCCGCGACTACACCAGCCTGTCGGAGCAGATGACGCCGAAAGACAACTTCGACTTTCTGAATGCGTACCTGGGCCGCATCGGCCCCATCATCCAGGCGCACGGCGGGTTTGTGAACCAGTACTACGGCGACGGGATCATGGCGCTCTTCATGGAGCAGCCTGCCGACGCCCTGCGCGCGGCTGCGGGCATGCAGCAGGCTATCGAAACCTACAATGCCTACCGGGTCTCCAAGGGCCGTACCCCCCTGCGCATCGGCATCGGGCTGCACACCGGCTCGCTGATGATGGGCATGATCGGCGACACGCTGCGGATGGATACCGGCGTGGTATCGGACACGGTGAATACCGCCTCGCGGATGGAGGGGCTGACCAAATACTACGGCGCGGGCATTATCCTGAGCGAATCGGTCTATGCGGGGCTGCCGGAGGCGCTGCGGCAGGACATCCGGCGGCTGGGACAGGTGCTGGTAAAGGGGCGCAAAACCCCGCTGCAGGTGTACGAGTGCTTCAGCGGCGACCCGGAGCCGGAGCGGAGCCGGAAGCGGGCTTCGCTGGACGCCTTTCATGCGGCGCTGGACGCGTATCTGAGCGCCGATTTCGCTGCGGCAATGCAGCAGTGGGAGGCCTTTGCGGGAGCGCCGGATGGCGCGGCAGCCCATTTTGCAGCCCAGACCCTGCAATATCTGAGAGACGGCGCGCCGCCCGGCTGGGCCGGCATCGAAGCGATGGCAGGCAAGTAGCTCAGCGCACCCACTCCCAGCTGCCGTCCGGCTTGCGGACGAGCATATGCAGGGTTTCGACCTGATGCAGGCTCAGCGGCCCGTAGAGATGCGGAAACAGCCCGCCGGATTCCGCTGCTTCGTATTTGAGGATGGATTTCACGGCCCGCTCGGGAATTTCCAGCGCCAGCAGGTCCGGCAGATGGCCGAAGAAGCGCCGGGCCGTATCCAGCACCTGCTCGCGGGTGGAGCAATGGATAAAGCCCTCGCTGGCCAGCGAGTCCGGCTTGTATTCGCCCGAAGCCAGGAAGCGGTCCCAGTCGGCGGGCGGCATGAGGTGGTATACGAGGCCCATGTCAGCGGTCGAAGTCGATTTCCGTATTGTCGCCCAGGTTGATGCTGAGCCGGCGGCCGCTGAGCGAGGTGTCGTTGCCGACGACCGAGTCTTTCAGGGCCACGGTTTCCAGGCGCGAATAGGCGCCCAGGATGGAATCCTCCACCATGGAATGCACGATGCGGGCGTGCTCGCCCACGGCGACAAAGGGTCCGATGATCGAATGCTCGATCTGGCAGCCCTCGGCGATGTCCACAGGCGGGATGATGACGCTGCCCGGAAACCGGGGCGGATCGGCGGCCGGGCGCCGCCCGAGCAGGATGCGGTTGGTCTGCAGCAGGGTTTCGAGCCGCCCGCAGTCAAACCAGTTCTCCACTTTCAGCGTCCGCATGCGGACGCCCTGGCGGATCATCTCCATGAGCGCGTCGGTCAGCGGGATTTCCAGGTCATCTTCCGGGGCACGGGCCACCAGCCCTTCAAGGGCGGCAATCAGCGCCTCCACTTCCCGGAGCTTGTACATGCCCACCAGGGCGAGGTTGCTGGTGGGAATCTGCGGCTTTTCGGCCAGCTTGGCGACAAATTCCTGGCGGGCGTCCAGCACGGCGATGCCAAATTCGCGGGGGTCCTCCACCGGATGCACCGCCAGCACCGAGCCTTCCAGGTCCAGCATTTTCTGGGTATCGTCGCCGAAAATGGTATCGCCGAGCACGATCAGGATCTCGCTGTTGCCGCGCAGCTGCTCGCGGGCCACCCAGATGGCATGCCCCAGCCCCCGGCGCGGCTCCTGCACCACAAACTCCATGCGGATCTCCTGCGCATAGCGCGCGCGCACGAAGGCCTCGATTTTCTCCCGCAGGTATCCGACCACGAACACCTGATCGGTCACGCCTGCCTGGATCAGGTTTTCGATGATATGGCCCAGAATCGGCTTGCCCGCCACCGGAATCAGCGGCTTGGGCTGCGTATGGGTGTGCGGCCTGAGCTGTGCGCCGATGCCCGCCACGGGGATGATCGCTTTCATGCGGTGCGCGCCGGTCAGCGGTAATGGACGTGGAACATCGTCTGCTCGATCAGCTCCGGCATTTCAGGCAGCCCTTCGAAATCGAGGCGGTTGAATGCGCCGACCGTCTGGTTGTAGGCATTCATCAGATGCCCGGGCATGCCTTCCACGGACGATTCGTCCATGTATTCGAGCATCCAGCGCTCATGGGATTCGAGGGGGGCGCGGTCGCGGACGCGGCGGCGCATCACCTTGGCCGATTTCAGGAAGCCGTCGTAGCTGTCGGCGAAGCTTTTGCCGTAGCTCTGCAGGTAGCTGTCCTCCGACCCCTCGGAGGCCTCGCGGATCTGGGATACCAGGGCTTCGAGGCTGTCGAGTTTTTCGCTGAAGGGCTGCAGGCTCAGCTCTTTGAGGTCTTTGATCAGGGCGAGGTCCATGATGCCGTTGGCGAGGCGCTGCGCCGTATACATCTGGTACTGAATGGGATGCTCCACCGAATCCAGCGCTTCGGACTGGTACAGGGCGAGCAGGCCGGCCTGGCGGGCGCGCAGGGCTTCGCGCAGGGCACGCTCGGCCCGGAAGAAGTTCCGGAACGCCTGGACCAGTTCCGGATGCACCGCCTTTCCCTTTTTCCACTGATCGTCTTTATAGTCCTCGTGGTCGTAATAGCGGTACACGTCTTCCACGAGGCGGTACAGCTGAAGATAGGACTGCCGGAACGAATCCGCTGCCGCCTGGATCAGCGGCAGCTCCGGGTCGAGGAGCTGGGCGCCGTCCAGCTTTTCAAAGTATGTCTTGGGATCGTAGAGGGTATAGAGGCCGTACACCGTCGATTCCTGGCCGGTAGGGCCGCGCTGCATCTGCTTGACCCAGGAGGCGTAGCGGTTGTAGCTGTCGAAGGCCCGGCCGGAGAGGTAGTTGACCGCCTCCGTGTAGGGGTTGAGCTTGAAGGCCAGCTGCTCCGGCGACTCCTCCGGCTCATAGACTTCGGTGCCGGGTTCTGCGTCGACCGCTTCATCCGGCTCATCCGTCTGCCCGAAAATCGGCTTGTCGATGAGCGGGATCTCTTTTCCGGAGCGGCGGAAATAGAAAAACACAGCGCCCAGCACGACGACTGCGAAGATCAGGTTTTTGAGGAAGGAGGGACTGTTTTTGGACATGGAGGCGGCTGTAAATGGCAGAAATGGCTGAAGGGCAGCAGGCTGATTCAGCTTCAAATTAAGTCAACATCTGCACAAGCTGCAACGGCAGGCCGCATAATCTGCTGCAGACGGCCCTGGGGCCGTCTGCAGCGGGTTTCGGGTCAGGCTTCGGCTTCCGCCGCGCTGTTCATCACGCGGGTCTGATGGCGGATCGACTCCTTGTGGATCATCTGCAGGATCTCGGTCAGGATATCTTCGCTCAGGCCCTTGGGCGAGGCGTAGCGCAGGCGGTCCTGGAGGATCTCATTCCACCGGGAGTACTGCACGATGGTGATGCTGTTGTCGCGTTTGAATTCGCCGATCCGTTCGGAGATTTTCATCCGTTCCGCCAGCAGGTCGATGAGCTTGTGGTCCAGCTCGTCGATTTCCTCCCGCATCATTTCCAGCTTGTGCAGAAATACCGGGTTGTCGGATTCGGCGTGGCGGTGCACCAGTCCGGCGAGCAGCTCGCCCAGCCGGTCGGGGGTAATCTGCTGCTTGGCATCGCTGAGGGCCTTATCGGGGGTGATATGCACCTCGATCATCACCCCGTCGAGGTCCAGGTCGAGCGACTTCTGCGCTACGGAAGCCAGCATTTCGCGGTTGCCGCAGATATGGCTCGGATCGCAGATGATGGGCAGCTCCGGATGGCGGCGGCGCAGCTCGATGGGCATTTCCCACTGGGGCGGGTTGCGGTAGCGCGATTTCCCGTAGGACGAAAAGCCCCGGTGAATCACGGCCACCTTGCGGATGCCCGCGCGGATGAGGCGCTCTACGGCGCCCACCCACAGCTCCAGGTCCGGGTTGACCGGATTTTTCACCAGCACCGGGATATCGACCCCTTCCAGGGCATCGGCGATCTCCTGCACGGCGAAGGGGTTGGTGGTGGTGCGGGCTCCGATCCAGAGGATATCGATGCCGGTGCGCAGCGCCTCGTAGACGTGCTTGACATTGGCGACTTCCGTCGCGACGGGTTTGCCGACGGCGTTGCCGGCATCTTTGAGCCATTTCAGGCCCGGGCTGCCCACGCCCTCGAAGGTATTCGGGCGCGTGCGGGGCTTCCAGATTCCGCCCCGGATCACATCCACCGGATGCTGGGCCAGGCCCTGCACGGTTTCCATGACCTGCTCAGGCGATTCTACGCTGCAGGGGCCGAAAATATGGATCCGCTCCCCGATGTTCAGGCCCCATTCCTGCATGGGGATGATGTCCAGACGATGCATGTTCGGTTCAATTGGCAGGTTAAATTCCTTGGTAGCTTATTTCAGAATCCGGCCGATGTCGTTGGCCTGATGCATCAGCTCGTAGGTGGCGTCGAAGGCGCCGCCTCGGATGTGGTCGCGGAACTGCTGCATCTTTTCGATGTAGCTGTCCAGCACATCGGCGATGTTGCGGCTGTTCTGCTCATAGATGTCGCGCCACATGCGCGGGGAGCTTTTCGCCAGGCGCACGGTAGACGCAAAGCCCCCTGCGGCGAGGTTGAAAATCTGCGCCTCGCTTTTCTCCTTTTCGAGCACGGTCAGCGCCAGCACAAAGGACGTAATGTGCGACACATGCGACACATAGGCTGCGTGGCGGTCATGCTCTTCAGGGTCCATCTGCACGATGCGCATGAACAGGCTTTTGAAGAGGCGCTCCACCCGCTGCACGGCATCGGGGTCGCTCCGCTGGGTTTCGCAGAGGATGGCTACCCGGCCCTGGAAGAGGTTGCTGACGGCAGCCTGCGGCCCCGAAAACTCGGTGCCGGCCATGGGATGCGCGAGCACGGCGCGGCTGCGGCGCGGATGCGCCGCCAGGGTACGGGCCAGCACGGCCTTCGTGGAGCCCATGTCGCAGACCGCGCCCTCCGGGCGGATGGCATCCAATGCCTTGGGCATCAGATCGAGCAGCGCGCCTACCGGCGCCGCCAGCACCACCAGATCCGCCTCGGCGCAGGCAGCCTTCAGCGGCCGCACCTCATCGGCCAGCCCCAGCTCCAGGGCTGTGCGGGCATGGGCAGGATCTGCCTCCACCCCGATGAGCCGGTCCGCCAGCCCGTTGGCGCGGAGATCCTTCGCCAGCGATCCGCCGATCAGGCCCAGTCCCACAATGCTGATGGTCATACGCTCCGGTCGTTTCAGGTCAGTTGCTCCATGCGATCTGATGCCGCAGCACCCGCTCCAGCGCCTCCCGCAGCCGTGCCTGGCTGGCGCAGAGCGACACGCGCACGTAGCGCTCGCCGGCGCTGCCGAAGATGAAGCCGGGGGTGATGAATACGCCTGTGCGGTTGAGGATGCTCTCGGAAAGGGCCTCGCCGCTGGCGGCATCCTCCGGGATGCGCGCCCAGACAAAGAGGCCGCACTGTCCGGGATCGAACGTGCAGCCGATGGCCCGCAGCAGCCCGAAGACGGTTTCGCGGCGGAGGCGGTACTCGTCGTTCCGCTCCGCATGCCAGGCATAGCTGCTTTTGAGCGCCTGCACGGCTGCACGCTGCAGCGGCAGGAACATGCCGGAGTCCATATTGCTCTTCACCTGCAGGATGGCATTGATGTATGCGGCATCGCCGGCGGCCATCCCGATGCGCCAGCCGGCCATATTGTGCGACTTGCTCAGGGAATTGAGCTCGATGGCCGCCCCCCGGGCTTCGGGCAGCGCCAGCAGGCTGCGCGGCTCCGGATTGAGCACGAGGCTGTACGGGTTGTCATGGCAGAGCAGGATGCGGTGGCGGCGGGCAAAGCGGACGAGGGCGCCGAAGAGTTCCGGCGTGGCGCTGGCGCCGGTCGGCATGTGGGGGTAATTGATCCACATCAGCTTGACGCGGCGCAGGTCCATCTGCTCCAGGGCGTCGAGGTCGGGCAGCCAGCCGTTTTCCGCGCTGAGGCGGTAGAACAAGGGCTCTCCGCCCGCCAGGCGGGTATTGGAAGTATAGGTCGGATAGCCGGGATCGGGAATCAGGGCCTGATCGCCGGGGTTGAGAAAGGCCATGGAAACGTGCATGATGCCCTCCTTGGAGCCCATCAGCGGCAGGATTTCCTGCTCGGGGTCCAGGGCGGCTCCGTAGGTGCTGAGGTACCAGGCCGCCAGCGCCTTGCGCAGCTGCGGCAGGCCCCGGTAGGACTGGTAGCCGTGCACGCCGGGCTCCAGCGATGCATTGATCAGCTCCCGGATGGTATCATCCGAGGGCGGGAGATCCGGGCTGCCGATGCCCAGATTGATGATGGACTCGCCGGCAGCCTCGCGCTGCCGGAGTTCGGCCAGTTTCCGGGCAAAATAATACTCAGATACCTGAGCAAGCCGGTCCGCGGTGGAAATGATCATCGTCTGCGCGTCAGGTTAGCGTACTGAAAACGGAATCGGATGGGTTCAGGCGGCCTCCTCCTGCGGTTTGGGGCCGCGGGCATATTCGCCCAGAATCCGGAGCTCCTGCACCTGCGGCCGGATGGCCGCGAGCGAGCGCCGGTACTGTTCGTAGTCATCGTACTCCAGGTCGATATGGAAAAAGTACTCCCATTCCCGCCCCACGATGGGCAGCGACTGGATTTTGGTGAGGTTCATGCCGTGGGCGCTGAGAATGAGCAGGATCTGCGCGAGGCTGCCGACGGCATGGGCCAGGTTGAAGCAGAGCGAAGCCTTGGAGGTCGTTTCGCGGGGGATGGCTTGCGCCGCTTCCGGGCTGGCGATGACGAGAAAGCGGGTAAAATTGCGCTTGTTTGTTTCGATGCCAGGCGCCAGAATTTCGAGCCCGTAGGTGCGGGCGGCCAGCTCGCTGCCGATGGCGGCCATGCCCCGGATGCCGCCGGCCCGGATCCAGGCCGCGCTGGCTGCCGTATCCACGCTTTCCACCAGCTTCACGCCCTGCAGCCCCGAGAGGTACTTCAGGCATTGCTGGAGGGCCATCGGGTGGGAATGCACCTCGCGGATATCTGCCAGCTGCTGCCCGGGAAGGGCCATCAGATGCTGCTCGATGCGCAGATACACCTCCCCGATCACCTGGAAGGAAGATTCGCGGAGCAGCGCGTAGTTGGGCATCAGCGTACCGGCTACCGTATTTTCAATGGCTACCACGCCAAAAGCCGCTTCGCCCCCGCGCAGGGACTGAAACAGATCGGGAAACGAGTCGCACATGCTGAAGCCGATGGAATCTCCGAAGAATTTCCGGGCGGCAATTTCATGAAACGAGCCCTGTACGCCCTGGATGGCGATGATGCGGGTGGCTTCTGCCAGTTGAGTCGGATACTGCATAACGGTTCATTCCTGGTAAAAACACAGCGTCCCTGAACCTCTGTCCAGGGACGCTTGCGAGTTTATTGCTCATGGTCGATCAACTCAGCGCAACACAAGGCCCCTGGCATACGCTCGGAAGCTAAAGTAAAACCAAAAGTACAGGCGGCTCGCTGACATGATCTGATGCTTGCGGGAGCAAGTATAGGAAGAAAAGTTTGTAAGTCAATGCCAGATGCGCTGAATTTTTTGCAACAAGCGTTGCACGTTTCTTCCGAATTCTCAAAGTATATCGGAAAATTCATAACATCCCCGCAGGCCGGGCGCTTTTTCCGCCGCGATGACCGCGCCCAGCGCAAAGCCCTGGCGGCTGTGCGCCTCATGCTCGATGCTGATCCGGTCGATGGCCGAGGTGTACACGACGCGGTGCAGGCCGATGATTTCGCCGGCGCGCACATATCCCACGCTCAGCTCATCCGCTTCCGGCGGGCGGCTGCGCAGCGCCTCATCCGCCATGCGGGTTTTGTGCGGAAGGCGCTCCACGATCTGGCGCGCCAGGCTCACTGCCGTTCCGCTGGGCGCATCGGCCTTGTGGCGGTGATGCCGCTCTTCGATGAAGCAGTCATACTCCGGATAGCCCGCCATCAGGGCGGCCAGCTCGCGGTTGAGGCGGAAGAGCAGGTTGACGCCGGGGGAAAAATTGCTGCTGTACACGAGCGTGCCCGCATGGGCCTGCACCTGCTGGCGCACGAGGTCCAGGTGCGCGTACCAGCCGGTAGTGCCGCTCACCAGGGGCAGGCCCAGGGAGAGGGTATCGTTGAGGTTGTCGAAAAACGCATCCGGGTGGGTGAATTCGATCACCACATCCGCCGTCTCCGGGCTCAGGCGCAGGAGCTCGGCGCGGTTGTCCCGGTCGATGCGGGCGGCAATTTCATGGCCGCGGGCAAGGGCTTCCGCCTCGATGGCGCGGCCCATTTTGCCGTAGCCCAGCAGTGCGATACGCAGCATGTGCAGAACAGGGGTAACAAAATCCTTCGGATGCCGCTAAAATACGAAGCCCAGCGCAATTCCCGGCGCAGGCCTCCCGAAAGGCCCTGTCTGAAAGGCCGGCGCAGTCCGGAAGCTCAGGTCGTCCGATACATCCAGACTTTTCAGATGCGCATTCACATAGGCCTCGGCCACCTGCACCAGGTGCCAGCCCGCCAGCCCGATGATGGAGTAGTCGCGGTATTTCCGGTAAAAATCCCGCCTGCTGCGCAGGCCCTGGGTGTCGAAATCCGACAGATCGTCGGGAGGCTGGCAGTTGAGCGATCCCGTAGCGCAGCGGTAGGCCTGCCCGAAGCGGCGGTACTGCACCTGATTGAAATTCAGGTACCAGGCGGCCCCGGCGTAGCCAGCGTAAAAGATGGGAATTTTCCAGTAGCTGCGGTTGTAGATCTGGCCCCAGCAGGGGAAAATCAGGCTGCGCTGCCAGGCGACCGTAGGATCGTAGGGCGGCCTGGGGCCCGGCGGCAGCAGGGCTTTGGGCAAGGGGATGACCACATCGGACTCGTGCCAGGGAATGCGGATACGGAGCCGGAGCCTTCCGGAGTCGAGGAAAGTGCTGGGCGCATAGCTTTCCAGGCGGCTGCCGATGCCCAGCAGCACTTCCTGCACGCGCCTGCGGCTGCTGTCCGCAGCGGCTGGCAGCGTATCCGCAGCGGGATTCAGGAGGGCACCGCCCTTGCCCGGGCGGCTCGGCGGCTGCGCCGCCGCAGTATCGGGCAGGGGCAGCCCCCGGAGCGTATCCGCTGCCGGCAGGCTGTCCGTCTGCGCACGCGCGGCAGCAGGCACCGCAGCCAGCACCGCACCGAGCGCCATGCAGCGCAGGATTCCAGAACACTTCATCGATCGCATAGAGCAGCGCACCCGGCGGAAAGTTGCATGCAAAGATGCGCGCTTTCGCGCAAACAAGCGGCATCGCCGCCGGGTTTATGCTGCATGCAGCAGTCCGCCCCTATGTCCGCCTTCCCGGCAGGCAGGTTTCCTGCCATTCCGCCCTCGTCTGAATTCCGCGACCAGCACGGCCGCGATCCCGATACCCTCAGCCGGCAGTCGCCGGTGCTGCTGGTGTTTCTGCGCCACTTCGGCTGCACCTTCTGCCGCGAAGCCCTCGCGGATCTGGCCGCGCGCCGGGCGCAGCTCGAGGCTTCCGGCGTTCAGCTCTGCCTGGCGCATCAGTCGGACCGCGTGCGGGCCGGGCAGGTGCTGGCCCGGTACGGGCTGGCAGAGGTCCCGCACATTTCCGATCCGGAGCGCAAGCTCTACGAAGCCTTCGAGCTGCGGCGGGGCCGTGTAGGGCAGGTGCTGGGCTGGCGCTCCTGGCTGCGGGGCGCCATGGCAGGCGTGCTGAACGGGCATGGCATCGGCTGGCTCGAAGGCGATGGCTTCCAGATGCCGGGGGCCTTCCTGCTCTACCAGGGGCAGATCCTGCGCGCCTTCCGCCATGCGCATGCCGCCGACCGGCCCGATTACCTGGCCCTGGCAGCCTGCGAGCTGCCCGCCTGAACGGCAGCCTGCATTTCCTCCAGCATCCTGGAAGCCAGCACGTGCCGCCCGAAGCTTGCCTCCGCGAGGCGCCGGGCCCGCAGGCCCATGTCCCGGCGGCGCGCCGGATCATCAGCCAGGGCGATGAGATTGCGCACGAAGGCCTCCAGATCCCCCTGAGGCGCAGCCAGGCCGCAGGCATGGCGGTCCAGCCACTCAGCCTGCCAGCCGCCGTAATTGATCAGCACGGGCAGCCCGGCGGCGAGGTACTCAAACCACTTGGTCGCGCTGTTGGCCTCCAGCACCGGATAGGGCGCGAAGCATACGATGCCGGCCTCAAACTGGCGCATCAGGCCCGGCACGTCGCCGGAGGGCACCGGAGGCAGGATTTCCAGATTCGGAAGGTTCAGCCGGGCAGCCGCATCGCGGATCCGGGCGCCTTCGGTGCCATCTCCGATCAGGGTCAGACGTATGTCGTCCCGGCCCCGGGCGTGCAGGCGTGCAGCAGCGTCGAGCAGGAACTGCACCCCATTGGCCCGGCCCATCGTGCCGGCATAGAGCGCCCGGAGGCCCCTGTGCAGCGGGAGGGGCTGCGGCCCGAACCGGCCGAGCCGCACGCCGTTGGGGCTTACCAGCACCCGCTCCGGGTCCGCGCCCTGCGAGACCATCTGCGCCTTCATGCCCTCCGAATAGGCGAAGATCCGTTCGGCTGCCGCGTAGCATGTCCGCATGTGCTGCTGAAGCGGAGCAGCTGCCCAGCCGGGCAGCAGGCCCATGCCCTGAGGCACATCCGGCCACACATCGGCCACCTCCAGAAAAAAAGGACGCTTCAGCAGGCCGGCCGCCCAGCGGCCCAGCGCTGCCACAGATGGCGGCGCGGTATAGGCCAGCACGGCATCCGCATCCAGAAAGCGGATCAGGCGCCGGGCTTTCAGCATAAATTGCACAAAAGCCGCCGCCCGGCGGGGCAGCGGCATCATATGGCTGTAGGGCACATCGAGCAGGTACATTTCCACCCCGTCCATCCGCGCATAGCAGGGCAGGCTGAGACCCCGGCGCACAGGATGCTGCGGCGGAATATGGGCTGCAGACGATACAAAGGTAATCCGGTGCCCCTGCGCGGCCCATTGGGCTGCAAACTCCCAGCAGCGGCTGTTGCCTGGCCCGCCGGGCGGCACAAGCAGCTGCTGCAGATAGAGTATATGCACCGGGCAGGCTGCTTACGTGCGGGCGGCGCTGGCCGTAGCTTCAAGGGTCTCGATGCCGATCGGTTCGCGCTGGCGGGCTTCCCGGTCCAGGCGCTCCTTGACCGCATGGATGCGTGCGCCCCGGATGTACAGCATGGCAAAAATGCCGGTCAGCACAATGGGATATGCCGCAAACATCACCGAGTAGAAGGGCCGCCACTCCGGCGTGAGCTTATAGGCGAAGAAGGCCAGCGCGCCGGAGACGGTCGATACCATGCCCAGGGTGATCGGCACCCATTCCTCCGGAATCCCGATGCGGACCAGGTTGTGGGTCAGGTGATCCTTGCCGCCTACAAAGGGCGAGCTGCCCCGCGCGATCCGGGCGACGGTTACGAAGGTCGTATCCATAATCGGCACAATAAAGGCCATGATGGGAATCAGCGCGATCCGGGCATGGGAAATGTTATCGGGTGCGGGCCGGGAATTCCAGAAGTAGAGGATTCCGAAAAATGCCAGCACCAGGCCGATGAACATGCTGCCGGTATCGCCCATATAGACCTTGGCCGGGCGCCAGTTCCAGAACAGAAACCCAATGAATCCGCCTGAAATCGCAATCAGCATATAGAACAAGGGATGAATCCCCTCGCGGGAGATGAGCATCGTCATGGTCGAGATGATGATGGTCAGGGCGATGGTAGCCGTTACGCCGTCCATATTGTCGAGCATGTTCAGGCTGTTCATCAGGCCGACGACCCAGAAGATGGTCAGGGCATAGTCGAGCCAGATCAGCCCTGCATCTGCCAGGGAGAAATAGGCGATGTACACATCGAAATAGATGAGAATCACCCCGCAGAAGACCTGTCCGAGGAGCTTGAGGCGGGGGTGCGTGCCGTAGGCATCGTCAGCGAAGCCGATGAGGAAGGCCATGGTTGCGCCGAAGAGCAGCGCCAGGAACGGCGCGGAGCCGGCGCCCATCGCGATGGGGCGCAGCAGCATCAGCGTGAGGCTGCCGACGAGGAAGGTGATGTAGAAGGAAATCCCGCCCGTTGTCGGTTTGGATGTGCTGGCCCAGCGGACAATGCCAGTCTGTTCCTGCCGGCTGGACACGCCGAAGTTGCGCGAAAACCGCAGGAGGATATTGTTGAGCAAGTAGGAAAAAAGGGAAGCGCCTAACAGAAACAGCACGCTCTTCATGGCAAATTTGGGTTTCGGGCAAAAATACACTATTGCTCCTTTGCGAAACAAGCCAGGCAAATTAACAAATTGTAAGAACTGTACCGTATTTGATAAAAAAACCGCATCAGCTGGCGGCAATCGTTCCCGCCCGGTCTATTCTTACTTTTGAAATATTTCTCAGCCCGTTGGATAAGGGGACCGGCTGCTGCGGGCCGCCGCAAGTCGCGAAATAGCCGGGTGTAAGGAATCGGCTGTTTCTCCCGGATTGGCAGCGGGCGAAGCAGCGTGGGCAAACCCGGGGCTCAGAACAGGGCGCGGATCTGAACGCGGCCCGTGTGGAGCGGGGGCGCCTGGCGGGCAATGCGCCCGTCATAGGTCAGCGACAGCTCCAGATTTTCGAGCAGGTAATAGGACAGCACGCCCTGCCAGATCGCATTGAGCCCCGGCTGCAGGCCCTCGCGGAGCTCATACAGGGCTGAGGGACCGGCTTCGCCCTGCTCACCCAGCTGCGCCAGCTCCATCCGGACAAACAGGTTGTTGCGGTCGGCGATATTCCAGCGCCCGTCGAGGATCAGCTTATGGGCATGAAGGCGCACCTGGGGCTGGGCCGGATCGGGCACGGTCCGGCGGAACTTATAGGCATATGCAGCCGAGACGCGGAGCTGCCGTCCGGCCTGGAGGTTGAACTGGGGCTGCGTCTCGACAAAGCGGATATGAAAATTGCGGACCGGCACCTCCGGCGCCAGGGTGCGCTTGCTGCCTGCACGGGTTTCGAGCTCCAGGCTTTTGTTTTCGCCGAGGTTGAGCCGCTGCTGGAAGGTATGGTAGCGCCAGCTGCGCAGTTCCTCCCCGGTGGTCAGAAACAGCTTGGCCGACTGGTCCTGGTAGATCCAGCGGATATCGCCGACAGGGTCGTTCTGGAACAAGGTAAGCTCCTGCCGGAGCGTGTACGCGGCATCGAGCAGCGCGGTATCGGCGAAAGGGCGGAAAGGATTGGGAAACTGCGCCGGCGCAGCCGCAGACTGGCTCCGGTTCTGGTTGAGGCGGAAAACGGTCTGGATGCGGGTTTGGCGCAGCAGGCCCGGCAGTCCTTTCCGCTGGCCGATCACCTGGGAAAACTCCCAGCGCAGGGTGCCGCTGAGGCTGCTGCGGGTAGTCGGGAAGAGTTCGCGGCTGGGCAGGGTGATGCGGATGAAATTGCCCAGGAGCGGGTTGTTAGCCAGCTGAAACTCTTCGATATCCTGCACCCCGTCGCGGTTGAACAGCGAATCCAGCCAGACATATTCCCCCTGGCCGGGCATGACCTCCACGTAGCGGATTTCGCGGCGGGCGATCCGCTCGGAGCTGACCTCGTAGAGCGCATTGAAATACACCAGCCGGCTGCGGGGGGCTACGGAAGCCTGGAGGTTGGTGTTGAAGGTTTTGGAAGGCACCAGGCCTCCGGCAGCGAATGCGGAATCCAGCGGCCGCAGGCTGCGCCAGGCGGCTGTGCCCTGGAGGTTCAGCGCAGGCGAGGGCCGGAACTGCCCCCGTGCCTGCCAGGTCCAGGCTTCGGATTTCGGCCTTTGCATGCCTGCGGCCCATTCCTGGTCCAGGCGCCAGTTGGCGGAGATTTCTGCCTGGACGGTTTTGAGGTCATGGGTACGCAGATACGGCTTCAGGTCGTAGAAGGCAAAGGAGCCGGCCCGGAGGCTGTCGCGCAGCCGTTCCTCGCGGTCTTCGATCCAGAGGGTCATGCCGGGCCTCAGGAAGCGGACGGGGGCGAAGACCTCGCCTTCATAGCGGTTCCAGCGCGACCGGGCAGCGGCGGAGTCGTTGCGCGAGTGCAGGCGGGTATAGGTCAGGGTGCCCTGCAGCATCCAGGGCATGCGGCTGTTCAGGGTGTACACCTGGCGGACGTTGAGCCGGCCGGGGCCGGTATTCCGGACGCCGGTCTCGGCCTGCAGGCTGAGGCGGCTGCGGTACTGGTACTGTACCCGGGCCTGGGCGATCTGCTCATCCCGGCGCGGCTCCGACTCGTCGAAGTTCCAGTAGCGGCCATACTCGGCCCGGTACACCCGGTCGAGATTGGTGTAGCGACGGCTGACGGTCTGCACGCTGGCTTCCGCATCGATCCAGGACGAATCGCCTGCCGGCAGCCGCTCCAGCACCAGGCTGCTGCGCTGCGCAAGGCCGAGGTTGTCCTGGTCATCCAAGGGCGAGAGGCGGTTGAGGTCATCCGAGCTGAGGGCCCACTCGGATCGCAGGCGGAGGTATCGGCTCAGGCGTGCATCGGCGATGAGGTCTGCGACCTGCAGATTGCGGGGCAGCACCCAGCTGCGGACGGGAGCATAGGTGCCGGCCGGCTTGCCGGCGGCGTCGGGCGGCACCCAGCGGAAGACGTTTTCGTTGTCGCCGGGATCGGGCTCGTAGAACCCTGCTCCAGGCCCTACGAAGCTGAAGCGGATCGCGTAGATGGCCTGTGCCGGGTCGCGGGAACGCAGGTAGCGTTCATACAGGATCCCGCCGATCAGGGTATCGCGGCGGGCATAGCGTACTTCGCCCGGATCGTATCCGGCCTCGAAGACACCGGAGGTCCGGGCCTGGCTCAGCGCATCGCCGATGCTGCGCAGCGTATCCCGGACCGCGAAGAAGGCCTCCGGATCGTCGAAGGGCGCACGGGGATTGTCGGCATCGCGGGCATAGGAAGCCTGAATCTTCACCCGTCCGCCGAGCAGTTCCTGCTCCAGGCCGGCTACCACCAGCGATCGGTTGAAGTAGCGGTCATTGTATTCGAAATCTACAACGATGCGGGAGATATTGGCAATCACATGGCGGGCAGTGAAGGTGATCTCCGCCGTATTGTAATTGATCACGTAGTCGAGATTTTCCCCGCGCTGGAGCAGGGCTCCGTTGAGATAGACCCGTTCGCTGCCGGCCAGGACGATGAAGAGGCGTTCGCCATTTTTGCCCGTCAGCCGGTAAGGGCCGGACACCCCGTCTATAGGCGTCAGGGTATTGGTGTGAAATTTTCCTTTCGCGACTGCGCCGCTGAGCCAGAGGCGGGTTTCCTTGCGGTCGTAGGTTGCCTGGAGACCCTGGACATTGCGGTAGTAGCTGGCGAATGCCGAGCCTTTCCGGCTGATCTCGAAGTCGCCCAGGGTAACGCCGATGCCATCCTTGCTGACGCGGAGAAATACGCGGTCAAAGTCGGACAGCTGCTGGGTCGTACCGTCGGGCTGGACGGGGAGGTTGTCGTCGGTGACGGCGCCCGCGACTTTAAGCCCGTCGCCGAGGTCGCCTTCGATCTGAAGGCGGAGGCCGCTGGTAACGGAAGCGGAGCGGTTGTTGCCGACTGTCAGTCCCCGGGTGAGGCTGCCGCTCTTGGTGAGGCTGCCGCCGGGATCCCAGACCGGGCTTCGGGGCGAGGCCTCGAGGAACACATCCGGATACGCCTCAGGCGCCAGGGAATCCGGCCGGGGGGCAGACCGGATCGCAATGCGGGGGGGCGGGGCGGATGTCCAGCAGCGGTAATGCAGAATCAGGACGGCGGCGGCGGGGCGGGAAAGCCAGACCTGGCCGGTGCTGTATTCGATCCGGAGGGATACGCCTTCCGGCTGGTCCGAGAGCCACTGCACGCTGTCCGAGAAGGGTACGGGCGACGGATTTCGGAGGGAGAGCGTATCTGCGCCGGTAAACCGGAGGGTATCGGCTGTGCGGAAGGTCTGCGCGGAAGCGGGCATGCAGCAGATCAGGAGCCCGGCCAGCGCTGCCGCCCAAGACCAGACATCCCCCCCCGGCCCCCCCTTTTCAAGGGGGGGAGCCAACCCCCTCCGTTCCGGAGCGCAAGCCCGTTTCCTCCGTACAGATCCCATCCGGACCCCAATTACGCCCTGCGGGCCCAGCATTCCAATCCCGAAACAGCCCCCCGGAACCCTTAGCGGCCCGCGCCCACCGCCGCCTCCGTCCGTACCGGCTCCCCGGCCGCCTGATCCAGCGCCGGAATCTCGATGAAGAAGGTCGTCCCCTCCTCCGGCTTGCTCTGGAACGAAATATTCCCGCCTGTCGTCTCCACAATCCGCTTCACGATCGCCAGCCCCAGGCCCATCCCCGACGTCTTCGTCGAAAAGCTCGGCTCAAACACCCGCGCCTGCACCTCCGGCGTCATCCCCTTGCCATTATCCTTCACCTCCACCCGTGCGCGGTCCGGCAGAATCCGCATCGTAATGTGGATAATCCCGCTCCCATCCAGCGCCTGGAGCGCATTCTTGATGATATTATTGAAGCAGCGCGACAGCTGATCCCGGTCGGCCAGCGTCCAGAACTCCTCATTCGGCATATCGATCAGCCAGATTGCCTCCTCCGACTGCGAATAGAGGTCGATCACCTCATGCAGCACCTCATTGAGATTCACCCGCGACTTCACCGGATCGGGCATTTTCGCAAACTCCGAGAACGAATTCGCGATCCGGGCCAGCGAGTCGATCTGCGAGAGCAGCGTCTTCATCACCTTCGGAAACATCGTATCCAGCCTTGGCGCCTGTTCCGACCAGGCGCGGCTCAGGTGCTGCACACTCAGCTTCATCGGTGTCAGCGGATTCTTGATCTCATGCGCCACCTGCCGGGCCATCTGCCGCCAGGCCAGTTCGCGCTGGTTCTGCTTCAGCCGGTCCTCCGACTCGGAAAGCTGCTGCACCATCTGGTTGTAGGCATGCACGATAGCGCCGATCTCATCCTCCGACTCATAGCGGATCGGCTCATTGGCCTTGCCCAGGCGCGTCGCAGCCAGGCGCTGCTGGATCATGCTCAGCGGCTTCGTCACCGCGCCCGACACCAGCACCGCCACCACATTCAGCAGCAGAAAGACAATCAGGTAAATATTCGCCAGATACGCCAGAAAGTCGATCACCTGATCCTCCAGCGCATCCTGCCGTTCCACATACGGAATATTCACAAAGCCCACGATCTGGTCATTGCTGCCCAGAATCGGGCGGTAGCCCGAGAGGTATTCCAGCTCGCCGAGCTGCTCCTGCACCACCAGATCCGAGTAGATGCCGCTGCGCAGCTTCTCCAGCGCCTCGCCATTCATCAGGTCGGTGCCGATGTCCATCTCCATCGAAGCCGGCTGCGTAGACGCCAGCAGGCGGCCCGACTCGTCGAAGACATTCACATCATTCCGGATCGTAGGCGCCAGTTCGCGCAGGCGCTCGCGCAGCGCCGGGTACACCGCACTGCGGGCCATGCGGTCGGAAGCAGGCGGCAGGTAGTTGAGCTGCAGCAGATCCGCCATGCGGGCCGATTCCACATTCAGCTCCCGGATCGCATCCTCCGCATAGCGGCGCGACACGAAGGGATACAGCAGGACAATAATCACCAGCATCGGCAGGACGCTGATTGTCAGCAGGCCAAACCGGATCTTCGCCCGGAGCGGAGCCGTGTAGTTCAGGGCGCGGGAGCGCAGCGTGCGGAACACAAAGACCGGCAGCACCAGCATGCCGAGGGCTGCGAGGGTAAAAAAGTAGAAAATAAACGAGAACGTCGTCACGATGTTGAACGCATCCTGGCGCGGGTAGCGCACCACCACGAGGCGGTCCGAGCCGATCGGCTCCACATACTCCTCATACTCCGGCATGCTGCGGTGCTCCGGCATCGTCAGCGAGCGGAACTCCTCATTGCGGAGGGGAAACGGCGTCTGGCCGCGGGCATTGTAGAGCACCCCGTTGCGGTAGATCGCATGGTCGAAGGAATTGATCAGCTTGATATCGTCATACACCTCCTGATCCATCGAGAGAGACGGATAAAGGCCTTCGGCCTCGCGGCGGTTGGGAGTCAGTTCGAGGACAAACTGCATCGGCTCCGCCACCAGGCCCAGGCCGGGCTTCAGCGAGAAGCGCCCCACATAGAGATCGAGGTATTTGGTCTCCGGGCTGGGCAGCTGATACAGATCCTCCTTCGGATCCACACGGGTGCCCAGGTCTTCGAGGCGCAGCTCCGCGCCGGGGCCATAGCTCGTTGTGGCGGTGCCGCCGGAGAGGGGATTGCCCAGCGAATCGAAGCCGAACAGCCTGACCTCGAATTCCTTGAAATTATCGCGCAGGTATTCGTCCACCAGCCAGGCCTGAAAGCGTGCCAGATCCGGGTTGCGCTCCAGGCGGTCCTTCACCAGGCTGATATCGCGCTCCAGGCCATCGACCGACTTGTTGAAGCTCAGCACCGTATTGGCAGCCTGGCTGCCCGGCGCCTGCCGTGCCACCCGTTCGGCCTCATAGCGGTTGCTCTGGTTCACCCCCTGCGTCACGTGGTAGGTCACCAGCATCGAAAAGCAGGCCGTCAGCACCGTGTAGTTGATCAGGTCATGATGCAGCAGCGGCTTGAACGGAATGCGGTACACCACCAGGCCTGCCGCCGCCGCAAACACCGCCGCCATCGACGCCTGCACCGGCGCCTCCGGAAACCAGAACAGCACGGCCAGGCCCAGCCCCAGGGCATGCAGGGCCACAAACGCGCCCGGAACGCGGAACCGTCTGGCATACAGCACATTCAGCTTCAGCATCGTCATCATGGCCAGCGTCAGGCTCAGCAGCAGGATGCCGGTATCGAGCAGAATGATAAACGAATAGATGTCCGCCTTGAAGACGTTGGCGAACTCGATATCGATCTGGGAGTTTTCCGTAATGGTAAAAAACACATTGCCATACCAGCGGAGGAGGCCGGTGCTCAGGAGCAGCGTCAGGGCCATCGCCGGCCAGGCCAGCCAGGGCACTGCAATCAGGCGGCGGTAGAGCTTGTTCGTAATCCGGATCAGGTGCATGTAGGCGATGCCCACCAGCGCCGCCAGGGTGATGATGTTGATCGTCAGCTCGCCCAGCGAAGGCGCCAGCTGGTGGAAGGCCAGAATATCCGGCGAAAACAGCTCCAGGTCGATGTACTCGCCCGGCAGGTTCACCCAGTACAGCAGAAGCCGGAGCAGGATAATGCCGAAAAAGAGCGACGCATTGATATAATAGCGGTAGCGCCAGCGGTGCAGGGCATAAATGCGCAGAAAGAGCGCCAGGCTGATGCCGCCGAGCAGGATGAAGATCAGCACCGCATAGCGCACCCCGGCCCGGAACGGCAGCGGAGGCACCTGATCGATCATAAAGAGCGTATGCCCTTCGGACCCCACAATGCGGAAATCGGCATCCGTCTCCTGGTCGCCGAAGCTCACGCGCAGGCTGCGCAGATAAAACGGCTTGCGCGCGAGCAGGTCGTGCCAGCTGCCGAGGAAGATAAACGGCGGCAGAAATTCATTGTCTACCGCATAGGTAATGTACAGGGGAATGAGCGACACAAAGACGCTGTCGCTGCTGCTGCGCCGGATCTGGTAGAAGTGGCGGTTTTCGAAGCGGACCACCGGCGTATCTGCCACCTGGGGCAGCCGGTCGATGAAACGCTGGCTGGGCAGGTAGCTGCTGCTGGTCCAGCGCACGAGGTGGCGGTTGGGCGCGTAGGCGAGTTCGCAGGCGGTGCAGCCCTCCGGAGGCTCCGGAGGCCGCTGCGCGGGCGGCAGGCTGTAATAGGCTACGCACGCGTCAAATTCCGACTGCAGGGTGCGGCCGGCATCGGCGATGATTTCCGCATCTGTGCGGTCGGCATCGAACAGAAAGAGCGAAGCACTGACAATGAGCAAGAGAATCCCGGCCAGAAGCCAGGGCAGGCCTTTAACGAAGGGTGATCCTTGCATCCTCCCTTATGAACGGTAACGCAGATTTCAGGGAACGAACCGGCTCAGGAGCCGGACATTTTGCTGCCGATATCCTCGCGGGTGCGGATGGTATGCGCGCTGTACATTTTGGTTTCGAGCAGATCCTCGAAATCATCCCGCATGTACACCGGCACCCGGACCGTCATCCGCTCGAACTGCAGCGGCTTCTTCTGCACGATGAGGGTGAAAATGACGTTCGGGTAATCGGACACGAGATAAAAGTCGGAAATCTCGTGCCATTCGATCACCTGGCGGAAATCCGGAATGCGCAGCAGGCGGTCGTTGACCACGATGCCCCGCTCCGTGATGATGCGGACCAGCAGCATCCGGATCGCCGCATACACGAACGCCAGCCCGATGAGCGACAGTCCGCAGATGTAGCCGATCAGCCTGAACTTGTCCTTGTCCAGAATCCGGAGCTGGCGCGAATCCAGCACGTCGAAGTACGTGAAGAGGCACGAAGCCCCGACAATGAACAGAATCAGCCCCGCGACTGAAAAGGTGATGGTCACAATGACCATCTCCGGATTTTTCCAGATCATCAGGGGATGCAGCATCTGCCGGCGATACCAGTACGCCATCAGCAGCATACAGGGCGCTATCAGCAACGATAGCAGCAGACTGAAATTCAGCATGAGCTTGACCAGTATCATATCCGACGAAACTAGCGGTAAGTTACAGGTAAGAACGAAATATTCAAAGTAAAAGTTTGCAATATGTGAGCAAATCCGGCCATTCCGCCGCATTACCCTGCTGCCAGTCCGATTTCCTGCATGTACCGCCGCACCCCTTCCTCCAGCGGAACGAACGGAAGCGGAAAAGCAATATTGCGCAGTTTTGTCATATCGGCCTCTGTAAAGTACTGGTACGAGTCCCGGATATCCGCCGGCATGTCGATGAAGCGGATGTCCGGCACCCGGCCCATCGCCGCAAACACGGCATGCCCCAGGTCCAGAAAGGTCCGCGCCTGCCCGCTGCCCAGGTTGTAGAGGCCGCAGGCGCTGCGCTGCATCAGCATCCAGCGCATGGTCTTCACCACATCGTCCACGAAGATGAAATCGCGCCGCTGCCCGCCGTCCGGGCAGTCAGGCCGGTGCGAGCGGAAGAGGCGCAGCGTTCCCCCTTCCAGAATCTGGCGGCCGGCATGCCACACCACGCTGGCCATGCGCCCCTTGTGCTGCTCGCCGGGGCCGTATACGTTGAAAAACTTGAACCCCGCCCAGAACGGCGGGGTGCGGTCCTGCTCCAGCACCCACTGGTCGAAGGCGTGCTTGCTGCGCGCATACGCGTTGAGCGGGCGCAGCTGCGGCAGCCGCGACACATCGTCCGAAAATCCCAGCGAACCGTCGCCGTAGGTGGCGGCGCTGGAGGCGTAGATCAGCGGCACGCCCGCCTCGGTGCAGATGCGCCAGAGGATTTTGGAAAACTGCAGGTTCAGCTGGTCGAAGATGCCTTCGTCCGGCTCGGCGGTATCGGTCCGCGCTCCGAGGTGGTACACCGCTTCAAGCGCATGCGCCCGGCCCCGGAGCCAGTCCCAGAGCTGCGTGCGGTCCACCCGCACGGCATCCCGCAGGGCCTCGTGGTTCGGCGCTTTGTCCGCCCGCGAAAAATCGTCGGCCAGGACCAGCGTCCCCGCGCCTTCGGCGGCCAGGCGATGGGCCAGCCGGCTCCCGATGAACCCGGCAGCCCCCGTAATCAGGATCATAGGCAGCCTGCCGCTTACTTGCCCGCCGCTTTCTGCCGGTCGGCGTAGCCGAATACCTTCTTCAGCAGCTCCGAGGTCCGGGCGATGGGCTGCTCGCGGATCTTCCTCTCCTCGTCCGCCACCTTCAGAAACAGGCCGTCGAGCGCCTTGCCGGTGGCGTACTTGACCAGGTCCGTCTCGACCTTCTTGCGCACCAGCGGGATGGAGTTGTAGCGGGTCGTGATTTCCGACCACAGCTCCGTGGCATGCACTTCGTCCAGCTTGCCTTTGATCACCGGCGAAAATGCGGACACCAGCTGATCCCGGGTCGCGGACTTGAAGTACTCCGTGGCGGCATTTTCGCCGCCCAGGAGGATGTTTTTCACATCGGCGAAGGTCATGGAGGTGATGGCGTTGCGGAAAATGGGCAGCGCCAGATCGGCGGCCTGCTCCGCGCCTTCGTTGAGGCGGCCTTCGAAGTTGTCCACCAGGCTGCCCATGCCGATGTCGCGCAGGGTGTTGGCGGCAAACTGGGCTTCCTCCGGGAAGGGAATGCGCACGAGCGGGTCGTTGCTGTAGCCGCCCTGGCGGCTCAGGCCGAGCACGGCGTTGGCGGCGCCGTTGGCGAGGGCTTCCTTCAGGCCGCCGGCCATTTCGGTTTCGGTCGGATCTGCCGATCCGTAGAGCACGCCTTCAGCGGCCTGGTAGAGTGCGTCGCAGCTTCCGAGCAGCAGGGCGCAGCAGAGTGCGGGGAGGAGGGGTATGCGCTTCATCGGGGTATTGCGTATTGTGTAGTGAGTATTGAGTAGTGCGTATTGAGTATTGAGTAGTGCGTATTAAGTAGTGCGTATTGAGTAGTGCGTATTGAGTAGTGCGTACAAGGTCTGAGTATCCGGGATCAGGGCTTGCGTATCAGGACCTGATGCGCTGCGCGGCACAGCTGCGGGCCAAGATACAAAAGCCTGCGGCTTTCCCGGCACATTACATCTATTCAATCGAAAACGTATTCCGCCCCAACCCCCTCAAGGAAGCTCTTCTCACTACCCAGTACCCAGTACCTCCTACTCACTACCCGTCTTCCGACTTGATACTCGATACTTGATACTTGATACTTGATACTTGCTACTCCCTGCTCACGAAAGGCTGTACACCTTCCGAACCACCCACTCCGCGCCCAGCAGGAGCAGCAGCAGCGCCAGCAGCCAGGCCAGTTCGTGGAAGGAGCTGCGGCTGCGCTGATACTCGATGACGGGCTTCATCGCCGGCAGGGCTTTGAGTTCGTCCGCCAGGGCCGGCAGCTCGCGGGCATGGCGGAAACTGCCGCCCGTGCGCAGGGCCAGCTGCTGAAGCAGGCCCCGGTCGGCCTGGAGCCGGAAATGTTCGATCGCCGAGCGCCCGACCGTGAATTGCCCCCGGTCCTCCCCGATCTTGCGGCCCTCCTTCGTGCCTGCCGCGCTGAAGGTGTACAGGCCCTCGGTGAGATTATCCACCCCCAGCCCGTACTGCCCGCTGCCCTGGCCGCTGAGGAAGTACTCGGCCTCCTGCCCGCCCGGGCTCCGGAGCAGCACCTTGATTTCCACCCCGTCCAGCGGATTGTTGCTGTCGTCGTAGGCCTGGCCCCGGAAGAGCACCTGCTCCCCTGCCTGGTACTGGCGGCGGTTGGTCTCCACCTTGAAGCGGCGCTGATCCTCGGCCGCCATCAGCCACTTGACCGAGTTGAAGAGCCAGTCGTCGAAGTAGTCGAAAGACTGCTTTTCGGCGTAGCTGTGCGCGCGCATGCGCCAGAAGTTTTCGCCGAGGAAGACCATATTCTTCCGCCCCAGCTGCTGCTGGAGCGCGACCATCGGGTAATCCAGCGGCACATTCTTGATCCGCAGCGTAGCCAGCACCTCGGCGGTGGATTTAGCCTCCCAGGCCGACATGTTGCGGAAAAACGGCGGGGATGCGCCTGCCCACGCGATCCAGTCGTCGCCGAAGGTATAGGTGGAGTGGTTGCGGTAGGAAGGCTTGAACTGCAGCGTCACCTCTTCGGAGGCAGGCGCCGCCGATTTGGGGGCGATGGCCATGTAGTCGTACAGCGGCGCCAGGGTGCGCAGATCCGTGAAGGCGCCGGTGAAAAACATGGCAGGCTTGTTCTGATCGCGGATCAGCGTCAGCAGGGTATTGACCGTAGCCTGGTCGGCGCTGCTCTGGGGGAAATTGTGCAGAATAAACAGCTGGTATTCGCTCAGATCCGCCGAAGCGGGGCTGACATAAAACTCGCCGGGCCGACGGAGCACAAACTCGGTGTATTCATAGCTGTCCTCCCGGTCGAAGGCCTGGCGGAGCGCGCCCACATCGGGGTGGGGCGATCCGGCGAAGAGCGCAATTTTGACCCGGGTTTCGAGGACCTGGATGAAGAAGCGCGACACATTGTTGCGGTAGGAGACTTCGCCTTCCTGCCGGCTGACCGTGACGGTATAGCCTTGCAGGCCAGCCGTTTCCGGGCGCAGCACAAAGCTGGCCTCCGCGCTGGCCTCGCGCCCGCCGAAGGTCACGGTCTGGGTGCCGAGCACCTTCGTGCCGTCGGAGAGGCTCACCTGCACCGGGGTATTGGGATAGCCGCTGGCCTGGAGCTTGACGCGCACGGGCAGGTCGCTGCCGAGGTAGGCGATCTCGTTGTAGCGGACCTCCTGAATCAGCACATCGCGCTGGGGCGTGGTATCGCCCAGCAGCACGGTATGCACCGGCTGCTTCATGCCTTCGACGGCATACACCGGCTGTTCGCCTGCAGTTGCGATGCCGTCGCTGATGAGCACGACTGCCCCGAGGTTCTGGCCCTGGTAGCGCTTGCGGATCTCGCGCAGGGCCAGCGCCGGGTTGGTGCCGGGCCGGTCGAAGCGGAGCGAGTCGGGGCTGGCGCCGCTTTGCAGCGCCTCGCCGAAGGCATACAGATCTACCTGATATTCAGCCGGATTGAACGATCCGATCAGTTCCTTGAGCAGCGCCGGATACTCGTTGCGGACAAAGGCCGAATCGCGCTGCACCACAAGGCTCTCCGAATTGTCCTGCAGCACCGCGATCACCGGAATGCGGGTCACGCGCTGGAGGCGGCTCAGCAGGGGCCCCAGCAGCAGCAGGCCCGCCAGCGCCAGGGCCAGAAAGCGCAGGCCCATGAGCAGCCAGCGGAGGCCGCGGGGCAGCGCATCGCGCTCGTGGCGGTACATCCACCAGGTGAGCGCGCCCGCAGCGGGCACGATCAGCAGCAGCCAGGCAGGCGAAGAGGCGAAGGTCAGGTTCACAGGCTCCGGTTAATCGGCTGCCTTGGCAGCCTGCACAATGGAACGGAAATGAAGCGGCGGGTGTTTCGCCGCTCCGGACATGAATCCGCCAGCGGAGGCCCGGGTCAGGCCATCACCATGCCGCCGTCTACGTTCATCACCTGGCCGGTGATGTAGGAAGACAGATCGGAAGCCAGAAACACGCACAGCCCTGCGACATCCTGCGCTTCGCCGGCGCGCTTGAGGGGAATATTCTCCAGCCAGGCCTGGAGTTCTTTCTCCGGCAGCTTGTCGGTCATTTCGGTGGCGATGAAGCCCGGCGCGACCACGTTGGCGCGGATGCCCCGGGAGCCCATCTCGCGGGCCAGGGACTTGGTAAAGCCGATCATCCCCGCTTTGGAAGCGGCGTAGTTGGCCTGGCCGGCATTGCCCTGGATGCCCACCACCGAGCTGATGTTGATGATGGAGCCGCCGCGGCGCATCATGTGCTTGAGCACGGCCTTGGTGGTGTAGAACACGCTGCTGAGGTTGGTCTGGATCACCTGATTCCACTGCTCTTCGTTCATGCGGAGCAGGAGGTTGTCGGCGGTGATGCCGGCATTGTTGACCACGATGTCCAGCTTGCCGAACTGGCGGATCACGTCATCCACCAGGGCCTGCGTAGCGGCAAAGTCCGCCGCATCGGCCTGATAATGGGCGCATGCCACGCCTTTGGCGAGGATTTCAGCTTCCAGCTCCAGCGCTTTGGCGGCGGAGGCGCGGTAGGTGAATGCGACCGCAGCGCCCTGCGCGGCAAATTCGAGGGCGATGGCCCGTCCGATGCCGCGCGTAGCGCCGGTCACGAGGGCGGTTTTTCCTTCCAGTAGTTTCATCCGGGGTTCGATTGCAGAAACAGGCGCAAAGTACGCAAAAGTACGGATCGGCAGGCCTTCCGGAAGGCGTTAACCTTAATTCACCTTAAATCAAGGTTCCTTAACCCACTTCCGCGCCGGGGCTGCGTACGTTTGCATGCCTATCTTAACCGATTCCCAGATGAAAAAGACCCTTGCATGCGCCCTGATGATGACTGCCCTGGCAGGCTGGGCCCAGCAGACCGCCGGCGAGATCGCCTACGACGAAACCATCGACCTGCACCGCCGCATTCCTGCCCAGGATGCGCAGATGAAGGCCATGATTCCGCCTACCCGCACCATCGCCAAGATCCTGCGCTTCGATGGCGATATTTCCCTCTATGTGGCCGGCCCCGAGGCGCCTCCGCCGCCCCCGCCGCCCGGAGCCGGCGGCGAAGGCCGCCCCATGCGCATGATGTTCAACCGCGCCGAAGCCGTGTGGTACCTGGACCAGGCCCAGAATCAGCTCATCGAGCAGCGCGTGTTTTTCGAGCGCAAGTTCCTGATCCAGGACGAACTGCCCGTGTACGAGTGGAAACTGACCGGCAAGCAGAAGCAGGTGCTCAATTTCGTGTGCCAGGAAGCAACGTTCCAGGACAGCCTGCGCAGCGTGAGCGCCTGGTTTACGACTGAAATTCCGGTGCCCATCGGGCCCGAAGGCTTCGGGCAGCTTCCCGGCCTGATCCTGGAAGTGGACCTCAATCAGGGCGAACGGGTGATCAAAGCCCGTGAAATCAAGACTAAAGCCCCCGACAAAGCCCTGCTGGCGCCGCCTTCGGAGGGCAAGACCGTAACCCGCGAGGAATTCCGGGCCATGGTGGACCAGAAAATGAAAGAAATGCAGTCGGAGATGGGCGGAAACGGCGGAACCTGGATCATACGCCGCCCCTAACCTGCCGTTCCGCTCCAGTTTCCCTCATCCTTACCCGATTTTTCCATGAACTCCCGCCTGATATTTGCGCTGCTGGCGATGCTGCTCCTCGGAGCAGCGCGCCTGGGCGCCCAGACCGTGACCCTCACCGGCACGGTAACCGACAGTACCGGCGCCCCGCTTCCGGGCGCCACCGTGACCCTCCTGCGCGCGAAAGACTCCGTGCTGACCAGCTTCGGCGCGAGCAATGCCGCAGGCACTTTTCTCCTCCGCCGGGCTCCTGCCGGCGAGTACCGGCTGATTGTCAGCCTCATGGGCTATGAGCAGGCGGCCCAGCCCCTCCGCATCGCCGGCACCGAAGGTACCCTGGCCCTGCCGCCCATCGCCCTGCTGAGCCGGGCGGTCACCCTGGATGCCGTCACCATCGAAGCGGAACAGACGCCCATCCTCATCCGCAAGGACACCGTCGAGTACAACGCGGGCTCCTTCGCCACCCAGCCCAATGCCGTGGTGGAAGACCTGCTGAAGAAGCTGCCGGGCGTGGAAGTAGCCACCGACGGCAGCATCAAGGCCCAGGGCGAAGACGTGCGACGGGTATTGGTGGACGGAAAAGAGTTTTTCGGGACCGACCCCAAGATCGCCACCCGGAATCTGCCCGCAGATGCCATCAACAAGGTGCAGATCTTCGACGAACGCTCAGAAGCCGCCCGGTTTACGGGGGTGGACGACGGCGAACGGGAGAAAACCATCAACCTGACCCTCAAAGACGACAAAAAACAGGGCGTATTCGGCAATGCAACGGGCGGATACGGCACTTCGAACCGTTTTACCTTCAAAGGAAACGTGAACCGCTTCGCCCCGAAGGTCAAAATCTCCGCGCTGGGCATGCTCAACAACACCAACCAGCAGGGATTCACCTTTGAAGACTATTTCAATTTCATGGGCGGACAGGGCATGGGCGGAGGCCGGGGCGGCATCATCCGCATCGACGGCAGCAACAACGCCACCGGGCTGCCGCTCGGCAGCGGCCTCGGCAACGGCTTCGTGACCACCGGCAGCGGCGGCCTGAACCTGAGCTACGACCTCAGCAAAAAAACCGAATTCAACGCCAGCTACTTCTTCAGCGGCGTGGGCCGCACCCTGGACCAGTACACCTACCGCGAGCAGTTCACCGGCGAACGCTCCTTTATTACCCAGGACACCTCGGCGCAGTATTCCGCCGCCTACAACCACCGCTTCAATTCCACCCTGCGCTACAAGGCCGATTCCCTCCAGCGCCTTACCCTGCGCACCCGCCTGGGCTGGAACGACAGCTATTCCGAATCCTCCGCCAGCCGCATCTCCCTGACGCCCGAAAATCAGATCCAGTCCGGCAACGACCGCAGCACGGATCAGGACGGCACGCGGATGGACGGCGAGCTCAGCCTCAATTACCAGCTCCGCCTCGGCAAAGCCGGCCGCAACCTGGGCGTCGAAGCCCTGGCCAGCGGGCAGCTCAGCCGCCAGCACAGCGGCCTGTCGTCCATCAACCGCCTGTTTCCGCCGCAGGGCACCCCGCTGCTCGACACCCTGCTTCAGGACCAAAGCCAGCGCGCCAGCCAGATCGCCTACGGCGGCGAGCTGACGTATATGGAGCCCCTCGGCAGCAATCTCTACCTGCAGGGCTCCTACGCGCACCGCAACTACACCGACGAATCGGATCAGGAGGTGTACGACCTCCTGCCGGAGCGCCGCTTCAATGCGGGCCTGAGCAACCAGTACCTGCGCGGCTTTACCTATGACCGCGGCGGCCTGCGCCTGATTTTCAGCGGCAGCAAGGCCAATTTCCAGGCCAATCTCGACGGGCAGCGCGCCCTGCTGCGCGGCGACCTGATCTCGCTCGGCGACACCATCCGCCAGACCTTCAGCTACCTCCTGCCCGGCATGGAGTACACCTACCGCTTTGCCAATACCAAATCCCTCTCCACCGAGTACGAAACCCAGGTCACCGAGCCCAGCGTGCAGCAGCTTTCGCCTGCCGTGGACAACCGCGACCCGCTGAATGTGTATGCCGGCAATCCGGAGCTGCGCCCCGAATATGCGCATACCCTCTCTACCCGGCTCATGCTCTACGATCCGTTTACGTTCATGAGCTTCTTCGCCATGGTGCGCGCCACCTACACCCAGCAGAGCATTGTGGATGCCATCTCGGTGGATTCGCTGCTGCGGCAGATCCGCACGCCGGTCAACACCGACGAGGCCTGGCGCCTGACGGCCTTCGCGTCGTTCAGCACGCCCGTCAAGCCCCTGAAGCTGCGCATGTCGCTCAATACCAACCTCTCCTACAACCGGGGCATCGCCTTTGTAAACCAGCGCCAGAATACAGCCGACCGGGTGACCGCCTCCGGCGAGCTGCGCCTGGAAAACCGCAACAAGAAGCTCGTCGATGTGTCGGCGGCGGCCAATCTGAGCTACAACACCGCCCGCTACTCGGAGAATGCGGAGTTCAACCGCAGCTTCCTCAACCAGCGCTACACCGCCGACCTGATGGTGAAGCCTGCTTCCAGGTGGATGCTCCGCAGCGGCCTGGACTGGTCCATCTACGGCGGCGAAACCTTCGGCGAGGCCCAGTCGGTGCCCCTGCTGACGGCCGGCATCAGCCGCTACCTGATGAAAAACCGCCTGGCGGTGGAGCTCTCGGCCTTCGACCTGCTGAACCAGAACCAGGGCATTTCCCGTTCCGCCGATCTGACGTATGTGGAAGAGGTGCGCACGGTCACGCTGGCGCGCTATGCGCTGCTGACGCTCAGCTACAGCCTGTCCGGCTTCGGCAACAGCGGCGGACCGCCCGGCGGGCCGCGCATGATGATGCGGATGAATGGAGGCTGACGCGCCTGCGATACAGATTGCTGTGTTCGGTACCCGCAGGCCCGGAAGGGTGCTGCGGGTTTTGCTTTGGGCGAAATGGGCGGGCAGGGGCGGGCCGGAAGGGACGGTTCCGGGAAGATCCTGGCCTGGCTTAATACTCCCTTCATCTGGGCAGCCTATCTTTACCTGAAATCCGCAATCTTCCCCCTATGCCATTTGCCATCCCCAGCCAGCCTGAACCCTGGATGCTGCAGCGCGTCCTGACCTTTCTCAACCGGGCAGAAAGCCCTGAGGACCTGATGCTTACGGCCGAGGAGCGCGGCGAGACGCCCCAGCAGCGGGGCATCGGCGGAATGGTCGCTGCCCGCATCCTCGAACTGCGCGGACGGCTGCCGGGCCGCCGCTTCACCCACCTCAGCCAGCTGCAGGAAGTGCCCGGCTTCGGGCAGGACAAGCTCGAAGACCTGCTCAAAGCGCAGCGTTTTCCGGCTGCGGAGCTGTTCCGGCGGCAGATGTATGCGGGGATCATCGGCGAAAACTTCGACTTCCAGTACGACTCCATCCACATCGAGGATCCGCGCAAATTTCAGGATACGGTGCAGACCCCGGGACGGCTGCAGCGCCTGCTGGCGCTGCGGGTGGAAGCCATCTGCCTGGAGACCTTCGGCAATGCCCAGGCGGCCCGGCTGGCGGCGCGTCTGCTGGAGCCGGCCTATGCCGAGGTATTCGAAGATGCGCACCTGGGCTCCTTTGCCTTCGGACTCTGGCTGTACCGGATCGATGCGGACAACTGGTTTTCGTTCGAGACCGTGCGCAAGGCTGCCGAAGCCTATCTCAACACCTACGACGGCTACGAAAACCGCATGGAGCTTCGGCTCTACAAAGGCTTCGACAACCGGGACGTGCTGGCGCGGCCCATTACCCCGCCGGACCTGCCCGTGACGGTCAGCTATGCGGAGCAGAGCATCACGCTCTGGCGCATCAGCCTGGCCGACTGACTTTCAGCCCTGCCGATGCAGCCTGCTCAGCGCTGCTCCATCAGTTCGCGGTAGCAGCGCTTCAGTTCGCGGAAGTGGCGGCCGTAGAGCATGCGCACATACCAGAGGCAGAAAGGCAGATAGACCGCATTGCCGGCGAGGAATACCCCGCCGAGCAGCAGCCAGCCTTTGGCGGAGACATCTCCGAGGCCGCGGCCGTCTGCTTCGAGGGCCATGTTGAAGCCCTGCCACATGCCGAACCCGAAGGAGAGGGGCAGCAGGGCGATCAGGACATAATAGACATTCATGTACACCTGCAGCAGGCGCGTGAGGCGCTGCAGCACCCTGGAGAGGTTCCGCTCCGTGATGGGAATGCGGTTGAGGGCGAAGTACTTGTATCCGTAAAATGCCATCGCGGCGGCGAATGCGCCGAGCACCCAGCGCATCCGGACAGGCTGCTCGGCGTCGGGCATGCCGGCGATCCACCAGCCGGAGAGGCCGGTCACGATCACCAGCAGCACCACCTCGATGAGGATGCTCCGGTTGATCCGGCGCATCGCCACGGAAGCGCGCCGCTCCAGCATATGCAGGACATCCTGCTCGCTGACGCGGTGGGCGCTTGCCTGGGCGGCCGTATCGGCCTGCCAGAGTGCTTTCAGTTCTTCTATTTCCATGCCTAAGGCCTGACGTTCATAGGGTTAGGTAAAGAGCGGGACCATAATTTTCTTGAGCTTGCCCTTGATCCGGTTGAGCATGACGCCGACGTGGTTGACGGTAATGCCGATGATGTCGCTGATCTCCTCGTAGCTGTGCTCTTCGAGGTAGAGCATGACGACAGCCTTTTCGACTTCGGAGAGCTGCTCGATGGCGCGGTAGAGCGCCTGGCGCTTTTCGGCGAGATCCGGGTCCGGCTCCGGGGCGGGCAGCCCCATTGCCAGCTCCGACAGCTCATCGGGCTGCGGGCGCCGGCGGGCGCTGCGGAGGCGGGAAATGGCAGTATTAAGGGCCACGCGGTACATCCACGTGGAAACCTTGGAGCGGCCTTCGAACGAATCGAAGGCCCGCCAGAGCTGCAGCACAATTTCCTGAAACAGATCCTTGCGCTCATCCCGGTCCGCGGCGTACATGCTGCAGACCTTGTGGATGATGCCCTGGTGCAGGGTGACCAGCTGGACGAATTCGCGCTCGCGATGATTCACAGGAACAAGCTGAAAACCGGAATATGAGTCGTCCGGGACACCGGAATCTTACAGCAAGCTACTAAAAAACCATTCAGCTGCAATGATTTGATACTCAAACAGGTACTGCTTCCTGCATCCGGTGCCGCCGGATTTGGCCGGCGGATATGCCTCGCACGGAAAAATTTCAGTAGCTTAGCCGCATCGTTTAAATTCCTTAGCGCAAGACTGTCATGACAACCGTCGAATTTAAAGGCAAGCCGGTCGAGATCAAAGGCAAGCTGCCTGCCGTAGGGGAAACGGCCCCGGATTTTACCTATGTCAAAGCGGACGGATCCGAAGGCACCCTGGTGGATGATGTGAAAGGCAAGGTCAAGGTGCTCATCGCCGTGCCCAGCCTCGATACCGGCGTATGCCAGATGGAAACGCGGAAATTCAATGAAGCCCTCTCACAGCGCGAAGGCGTCACCGGCCTCGTCGTGTCGATGGACCTGCACTTCGCCATGCGCCGCTTCTGCGAGACCGAAGGCATCCAGAATGTGAGCGTCGCCTCCGATTACCGCTACAACGACTTCGTGCAGGAGTACAACACCCTGATCAAGGAAGGCGCCATGAAGGGCCTCTCGGCCCGTGCCGTGCTGGTGCTGGACGAAGCCCTGAAGATTCATTACTCCGAGCTGGTGCCCGCCATCGGCCAGGAGCCGCAGTACGACAAGGCGCTCGCCGTCGTGGACCGGCTGCTCGCCCGCTGACCCCTGGGCCTTCCCTGCCGGACGGCCTGCATCCGTTCTGGTGCAGGCCGTTTCCGCATCCTGCGCATCCAGATTCCGCCCCATTTCCTCCGATGCCTGCCCTATGAAGATTGTCTCCAAAGATCTGTTCTCGGCCACCCGCCCCGGCTTCAAGATGCGGGGGAGCGACCTGTTCTACTGCCGCCTGGCCGACGAACTGGCTCAGACGGCCCTGAAATCCATGAACACAGACGAGGACCTGGATCTGGAGCCGTACGAAGCCATGCTGATCGGCATGTCCCTCTCCGGCTATGTGGAGGATCTGGCCACCGATCTGGGGATCTGGAGCGCGCTGCTTCAGCACCATGCAGCCTGCTACGGGCCGGACTACCAGGTGCCGTTTTTCCCGGAAGTCCCGGAGGATACCGAACTGGAGTCGGAGCCTTCGATATATGCGGTCTCCTACCTCCTGTGGGGCCTGCTGCGGATCCTGCGGCCCGGCCTGATTGTACCGCCGCATTCCCCCTTCCATATCATCATCCCGGCAGACGACTGCATGCGGGTAATCGACCGCTACTGGATGCAGGCCCCCTCCAACGACTATCTCGCGGACTTTCTCCTCGACGAAAACCGCAGCTACCAGTCGCTCAAGGACCGGCTGCTCTGGCTGCACACGAACTCGTACCTCTTCGGCCCCCGGCATCACAGCCAGATGCTGCACCGCGCCGAGCAGCAGATGGCCGGCCGTCCGCAGGATCAGATGAGCGAACTCATGGAGCTGGACCGCGACGCGCACGATACCCCGAGCATCTGGTCGGCAGTGACTGCCCTGCAGCTGCTGCCTCATATCATCGATGCCGACGAAGCAGATACGCAGATGCTCCTGAACTGGGCGCCGCTCCGGACCAGCCTGTACCAATCGGAAGGATGGGAAGATGCATCGCATACCCGGCTGCGGTTCCGCCCGGTCCTCGGCCTGCCGCCCTGCATCGTGCAGTTCGAGCCGGATGATCCGGCGCCGTCCCCGCATATGACGGCACCGGGCACGTATTGCCTCGGCAGCCTCGTGCCCTGGAAGCAGGGCTGGCACTTTTCCGGGCCGTTTCAGGCATTCAGCGAGCGGGACATCCCGGATGCGGCAAACAAGCTGCACCAGCTCGCGCTGGAGATGCAGCAGGGGGCCTTTGCCCTCATGCCGGACCTGCTGGAGCACACACGGGGCATCATCCGCGGACAGGAGCCCCTGGCGATGGAGCTTACCGGAGGCCGGGGCTGGATGCTCACGCAGGAGCCCATGGATCTGACCCGGCTGAGCGCGGCCCAGCCGGACGAACACGCGGAACCGGTGATCTGCCCCGCGCATGCGCTCCTGTTTTTTATCCCGGATGCAGGCTGGGCCTTTTTTATCGAGGGCAAGCGCCTGCTGGAGATCCTGGACAAGCGGGGCCAACACATCACGGAGGCTGAGCGCGCCCTATTCTTCCGATTTCTGCAAAGCTCGGATCACCTCGATGTCATCCTCGGAATGCTGGAGCGCGCCGGGCATTCCATGGAGACCGTCGGCTATGTCCTGAGCTGCGATATCAAATGCCCGGAGGACCTCCAGGCCCTCATACGCGCCTATTCGCCGGAAAGCTTCCTGCCCCGGCATCCGATGGTCAAGCTGAGCGGCTCCACAGTCGAGCAGGTGCTCAGCGGTCGAAGCTGATGCGCTGGCCGCGCACCTGATCCTGCACCTGCCCCTCGTGCCAGGCGAGCTGCCCGCTGACCACGGTGCTCCGCACCTGGGCGTGAAAGACCTGCCCCTCCAGCGGCGACCAGCCGCACTTGTATAATAAGGTATCGGGCGTTACGGTCCAGGGCCGGTCCGGATCCACGAGCACCAGGTCGGCGAAGTAGCCCTCGCGGATGAATCCGCGCTCGCGGATGCGGAAGCAGCGCGCCGGCGCATGGCTGAGCTTGTCGGCCACCTGCAGCGGCGTGATCCAGCCCTCGCGGGCCAGCTCCAGCATGGCCACCAGGCTGTGCTGCACCAGCGGCCCGCCCGACGGGCAGCGCAGGTAGGGCTGGGCCTTCTCCTCCAGCGTATGCGGCGCGTGGTCGGTCGCGATTACATCGATGCGGCCATCCAGCACCGCCTGGCGGATGGCGCTGCGGTCGGCGGCGGTCTTCACCGCCGGATTCCACTTGATGCGGCTGCCGAGGCGCGCATAGTCCTCGTCGCTGAACCAGAGGTGGTGCAGGCAGGCCTCCGCCGTGATCTGCTTGGCCTCCAGCGGGAGGTCATTGCGGAAGAGCGCCAGCTCCTCCGCCGTCGAAATGTGCAGCACGTGCAGGCGCGTGCCGTAGCGCTGCGCCAGCGAGACCGCCAGCGAAGACGAGCGCAGGCAGGCTTCCCGCGAGCGGATGAGCGGATGCGCCTCCACCGGAATGGCCTCGCCGTAGCGTGCCTGAAAATCCGCCTGCGCAGTGCGCACCGTCTGTTCGTCTTCGCAGTGCACTGCAATCAGCACAGGCGATTCGCGGAAAATCGATTCCAGCGTGGACGGCTCGTCCACGAGCATGTTGCCGGTGGAGGAGCCCATGAAAATCTTGATTCCGCAGACCGACTGCGGATCGGTGCGCAGCAATTCATCCAGGTTCCCGTTGGTGGCGCCCATGAAGAAGGAGTAATTGGCGCGGGAAACCTCCGCTGCGCGGGCGTATTTGGCGGCCAGCAGCTCCTGGGTAACGGCCTGGGGCTGCGTATTGGGCATTTCCATGTACGTGGTCATGCCGCCGGCCACGGCAGCCCGCGATTCCGTCGTCAGATCTGCCTTGTGCGTCAGGCCGGGCTCGCGGAAATGCACCTGGTCGTCGATGACGCCGGGCATCAGCCAGGCGCCTGCGGCGTCGATCTCGACGGCTGCCGGTGCGGAGATCGCGCCGCCGATGCGGTCGATCCGGTCGCGGCGGACCAGCAGGTCGCCTTCGGTGATCTGTCCTTCGTTCAGGATACGTGCGTTGCGGATCAGGATAGACATGGAGGAAACATACGGGAAATTCGGGAAATATGGAAACCCCCTCAGTATCCGGCGGCGGCATCGTCGCCGCGCGGGTCTGCGCCGCCTTCGAGGCGGCCGTCCGGCAGCACGAGGATGGCATCCACCCGCCCGATGGGGCCTCGGTAGCGCAGGGCATGCCCCAGCAGCCGCAGGCTGTCGGCCACCGGCACCGCCGCGAGGCTGTCTTCGATCTGGATGGCATCGGGCAGCCACTGGTGGTGGAAGCGCGGCGCCGCCACCGACTGCTGCATGCCCATGCCGAAGTCCAGCACGTTGATCACGTTCTGAAAGACCGAGGTGATGATGGTCGATCCGCCGGGCGTGCCCAGGACCATCAGCAGCTTGCCTTCCCGCTCGACGATGGCAGGCGTCATGGAGCTCAGCATGCGCTTGCCCGGTTCGATGGCGTTGGCCTCGGCGCCCACGAGGCCGTAGGCGTTGGGGGTTCCAGGCTTGATGCTGAAGTCGTCCATTTCGTTGTTGAGCAGAAATCCGGCGCCGCCGGCCACCACGCAGGAGCCGTAGCCGCCGTTGAGGGTGGTGGTGACGGCCACGGCATTGCCCTGGGCATCGACGATGGAGAAGTGGGTGGTCTCCTCGTGTTCGGCGGGCGGGCTGCCGGCCTGGACCTGCGCGCTGGGCGTAGCCGCCAGCAGCGAGCAGTCTGCCATGCGGGCGGCGAGGTAGGCGCTGTCCATGAGCCCCGCAGCGGGCACGGGCCAGAAATCGGGGTCGCCGAGGTGCGCGGCGCGGTCGGCATAGACGCGGCGCTCCGCTTCGGAGAGCAGGTGCAGGGTGCGGGCGCTGTAGCGGCCCCACTGCGCGAGGGGATAGGGCTCCACGAGCTTCAGCAGCTGCATGAGCGCGATGCCGCCGCTCGACGGCGGCCCCATCGAGTAGAGGGTATGCCCCCGGTACTGCCCGCGGACGGGCGCGCGCCAGACGGAGCGGTAGGCCCGCAGGTCGGCGGCGGTGATCAGGCCGCCGCCGCGCTGCATTTCGGCGAGGAGCAGGGCGGCGGTTTCGCCTTCGTAAAAGCCGGCCCGGCCCTGGTCGCGGATGCGCTCGAGGGTGCGGGCCAGCTCCGGGTGGCGGATGGTATCGCCGGGCTGCCAGCGCTCCCGCGCGGTGAATACGCTGGGCTGCGTATTGACGCGGCGCATGTCGTCGAGGTGGGCATTGAGGCCCTCCGCCTCCTGCTCCGTGAGCGGGAAGCCCCTGGCTGCCAGCCCGATGGCGGGCTGCAGGAGGGCGGCCATCGGCAGGGAGCCCAGCGAGTCGTGCGCAGTCTGCATGCCGTCCACCGAGCCGGGCACGCCGGCGGCGAGGTGGCCGCGCCAGCTCAGGTCGCCCCTGGGGTTGCCGGCGGCGTCGAGGTACATGTCGCGGGTGGCTGCTGCCGGCGCTTTTTCGCGGAAATCGAGGGTCAGCACCTGCCCGTCGGCCTTGCGGACGACCATGAATCCGCCGCCGCCGATATTGCCGGCTGCGGGAAAGACCACGGCCAGGGCGTACTGCACGGCGATGGCGGCGTCCACGGCATTGCCGCCCTGCCGCAAGATCTCAAGGCCGGCCTGGGAGGCCAGGGGATGCGCGCTGACGACCATGGCCTGGCTGGCGGTCAGTCCGCGGGGCGCGGGCGGCGGTGCGGAGGCCGGCGGGCCGGCCGGGGGGGTACAGGCGGCGGCGAGGAGCAGGAGGAGCAGGGCGGAACGCATGCGGAGGGATTGGGATCGTACGGTGCAAGTGTATGGAGGGAAGACGTAAGTAGCAAGTAAGTAGGAAGTAGGAAGTAGCAAGTAGGAAGACTTGGCGGGGCGGCCTGGGGCCGCAGGGCATGTGGTGTCCCCCTTCGGTACGCCGTCCTCCGCTGCGCTTCGGACGGCGGCTCAGGGTGACATTCCCGCTGCTGATGTACTCCGCTGCGCTGCGGCGCAGGGGGACAACCTGAGGGTCTTACGACTTGATCCTGCATACTTGATACTCCTTCCGGTCTTGCGGCTTGATTCTGCTTCCCCCGGGCGCGCTGGGGGCTCCGCCCCCAGACCCCCGCTGGCAGGGGCAAGGCGGTCTGCGCCGCTTCGCTCGTCCCTCGCTCGCTTGCTGGACCGCCTTGCCCCTGCCAGCCCTCCGGCTATAGCTCACCTCTGCTGAACTGGGGGCGCAGCAAGCCGGAAGCCAAGGTAGGTGCTCCGGCGGCCTGGCGAAGCGTGGCCGCGGCAGGACACGCGGCAGTCCCGCGCATCGTAGCCCCAGGAGCCGCCACGGTACACGCGGTCGAGGCCCGTGTTCCCGGTTTCCACCCAAGCGCTGCCATCGGATGGAGCACCTTTGTAATCGCTGTGCCAGTAGTCTTCGCACCATTCCCAGACGTTCCCGCTCAGGTCATAGAGCCCCAGCCGGTTCGGGTTTTTCTGGCCCACCGGATGCGTTTGGCCACCTGAATTCTTGTCGTACCAAGCATATTCGCCCAACAGTTGCTTCTCATCCGTGCGTGCCCATTTCGTCCGCCCCTCCGCCCCCCCGCCTGCGGCGTATTCCCACTCCGACTCGCTCGGCAGCCGGAATGCTGTTCCCGTCTGCTCCGCCAACCAGCGGCAATACGCCTGCGCATCGTCCCACGACACCCCAACGATCGGATTCCGGTCTGCTGTCAGGGCATCCCCCAGCTGTTTGTAGTAATCATTCGTTCCTTTCTGGTAGTGATAGCTGCTTCCTTGTTCCATCCATTCCGGCCAGTTGCCGCCTGTCTGCCTGCAAAACGCCAGGTATTCCGATACCGTCACCGGATATTTCCCCAGGAAGAAATCCGGCACCGTGACCTTGCGCACCGGTTTTTCATCACTGTCGCCCGCCTCGCTTCCCATCTGGAAGGTGCCGCCCCGGATGAAGATCATCTCCGGGAAGAGGATGCCGGGCTTGGGGATGAGGATCTGCGGGGCGGCCCGGAGGGCGGCGATCTCCTGCTCCAGGGTCTGGATCTGCTGGGTGTGGCTGGCGGATTGGGACTCCAGCTCCGCTGCGGCGGCTTGCAGGGCTTGCCCCAGGGTCTGGAGCTGCGTATCGCGGACCTGGAGCTGCTGGGTGTGGCTGGCGGATTGGGACTCCAGCTCCGCTGCGGCGGCTTGCAGGGCCTGCTCCAGGGCCTGGAGCTGCTGGGTGTGGCTGGCGGATTGGGACTCCAGCTCCGCTGCGGCGGCTTGCAGGGCCTGCTCCAGGGTCTGGAGCTGCTGGGTGTGGTCTTTTTCAGCCTGCCGGGACTCCTGCAGCCGGGTTTCAAGCGCTTTGAGTTCTGTGTTCAGCTTTGTTATTTCGTCCCGCTGCGACAGCTTGCTTTCCCGCAGTTTCCGGTTTTCCGCTTCCAGTTTTTCCAGTTCCTCCAATTGTATCTGGTGGTCCCGGATGAGTTCCCGCACCAGATCTACGGCAGCAGGGTGATGCTCGCTCCGTGGATATATCTCCAGAAACTCCGCCAGATCCCAGGGATTGCGCTGCGCTTTCACTTGCTCCCAACGCAGGCTTTCGAGGGTTTTTTCGGCAGCAGCGAGCAGTTTTTCGTTGCGCAGGCCGTTTTCTTCCAGCTCGATCAGCCGCCTGAAGCCTGCAATATCCCTTGCCGTCCGCAGCCGATCCATTTCATCGCGCAGGCTGACCCGGCGGTGGAACACAAACTGCCCCCCTTTATCCCCCAGCCCGAATAGATATGCGGCATCCGGAAGCTGGTAGCTGTTGCGCGCGGTGTATTTTTTTACCTCCAGCTCTATCTCTTCGGCGGCCACAGGTTGCCCGCGCATCTCATTCAGGCATTCCAGCAATGCTGCTGCAAACGGGCTGTGGCCGCCCGCTATGCCATCCATCACCGGTTCTTTCTGGCCTGAGGCCAGTACCCGCCGCGAAGGCTTGCTTTCCACTTTTTCTTCCAGCTCGGCCTTCCGTACGATCAGTGTCCCGGCAAAACAGGAATCACAGATGAGATAAATATGATGCGCTTGCATGCTGCGCAGCCGGTCCATGACATCTGAATTGGAAACATAGTCTTCATGGCTTCCTGCTTCGGCCTCGGCAGGAATCCAGAATCCGGTCGTTCCGTCCGCCTTCATGTCGCCGTGTCCGGAGAAGTAAATCAGCAGGTTGTCGTCGGCGCTCAGGCTCCGCTCATAGTGCTGCAGCTGGCGCAGAATATTTCTCCGGGATGCGTCCCGGTCATACAGTTCATGGATATGCTGCGGATCAAACTGATAGCGGGATTCCAGCACTTGCCGGATTGCTTTCGCGTCGCGGACGGCATTGTTCAGCGGCCGAAGATGCACATACGCATCCACCCCGATTACCAGCAGGTGGTTGCGGCGGGGGGCGGGCGGTCCGTGGGGGCTGTCGTCGGGTACGAGGCTGCGGCTGGGCATGGGAGGATTTGCGAGTTAGCAAATATATGCGGAAGTATTGAGTCGTAGTAGTAAGTATCAAGTAGGAAGTAGTAAGACTGGCAGAGGCTGTGCTGCGGAGGGAATGGGAGTAGTAAGTATCAAGCAGGAAGTAGGAAGACTGGCAGGGGCTGCGCTGCGGAGGGGATGGGAGTAGTAAGTATCAAGTAGGAAGTAGGAAGACTGCAGGGGCTGCGCTGCGGAGGGGATGGGAGTAGTAAGTATCAAGCAGGAAGTAGTAAGACTGCCAGGGGCTGCGCTGCGGAGGGGATGGGAGTAGTAAGTATCAAGCAGGAAGTAGGAAGACTGCAGGGGCTGTGCTGCGGAGGGGATGGGAGTAGTAAGTATCAAGCAGGAAGTAGGAAGACTGCCAGGGGCTGCGCTGCGGAGGGGATGGGAGCAGTAAGTATCAAGCAGGAAGTAGGAAGACTGGCAGGGGTGGCCTGGGTGGCTTGTTTGCGATGAGGGCCTCCCTGTCAACAGCACAGGCGGGCCAGTGGCCCGCCTGCATGTGTATCTGCGCTCCCGGCAATCCGGGCTCCATACGCACTACTCAATACTCCATACGCACTACTCCATCAGGTACGGGTATTCCCCCACGTACACCTCTTCGTACAGGGCACTGGGATCGGGATAGGGCGAGGTCTCGGCAAATTCTACGCTGGCATTCACGATCTCCTCGATGCGGGCATCGATGACGCCGATCTCCTCGTCGGTGGCGCTGGCGTGCTCCTGCATGTAGATCTTGAGGTTGGCGATGGGGTCCTTGCCCTTGTATTTCTCCAGCTCCTCGCGGGTGCGGTACTTGGCGGGGTCCGACATCGAGTGGCCGCGGTAGCGGTAGGTTTTCATCTCGATGAGCATCGGGCCCTTGCCGTCGCGCACGTGGCGGACTGCTTTTTTCATTTCCTCATACACCTCGGTCACGTCCATGCCGTCCACGGCCTTGGAGGGCATGTCGTAGGAAAGGCCCAGCTTGTAGAGCTCCGTCACGTTGGAGGTGCGCTCCACGGAGGTGCCCATGGCGTAGTTGTTGTTTTCGATGATGTAGATCACCGGCAGGTTCCAGAGCATGGCCAGGTTGAGGCTCTCGTGGAAGGCCCCCTGGCGCACGGCGCCGTCGCCCATCATGCAGATGCAGAGGCGGTCGGTGTTCTGGTATTTGTTGGCGAAGGCGATGCCGGTGCCGAGGGGGATCTGTCCGCCCACGATGCCGTGCCCGCCCACGAAGTTGTGCTCTTTGGAAAAGAAGTGCATGGAGCCGCCCTTGCCCTTGGAGCAGCCGGTGGCCTTGCCGAAGAGCTCGGCCATGCAGGCATTGGCCGATACGCCGCGCACGAGCGCGCCGCCGTGGTCGCGGTAGGCCGTGATCACCTGATCGTCCGGGCGGATGGCCGCCTCGATCCCCACCGCCACGGCCTCCTGGCCGATGTAGAGGTGGCAGAATCCGCGGAATTTCTGCTGCATGTAGAGCTGGCTGGCCTGCTCCTCGAAGCGGCGGACCAGCATCATCTGCTCATACCACTTGAGCAACAGCGCTTTGCTGTATACCGCTTCCGGAGCGGGCTTCTCCTTGGTCTTGGCCATAGGGGCTTTGCGTTGGCGTATCAGTATTCGGTTCGTGGGGCGAAATTGGGGATTCTCAAAGAGATATACAAGCCTGCGGCCGATTGTTTCGGCCCTGCGGGCGGCGGCGGCTCAGGCAGCTGCGGGCTGCAGGGCCTGCGGCATCTCCCGGAACTGGTACAATTGATTCCGCAGCTGCGGCGTAAAGCCTGCTTCGCGGATGACCGCCTGGATTTCCCCGGCGCTGAGGCGGTAGGGCGCCCCGGCAGCCGAGACCACATTTTCCTCGATCATGATGGAGCCGAGGTCATTGGCGCCGGCGTGCAGGCAGATCTGGGCCACCTGCGGGCCCACGGTGAGCCAGGAGGCCTGGATGTTTTCGATGTTGGGCAGCATGATGCGGCTCAGGGCGATGGTGCGCACGTATTCGTCGGCGCTGACGCTGTTGCGCACGCCGCGGGTGCGGTTGAGCAGGGTGCCGTCGTCCTGATAGGGCCAGGGGATAAAGGCTTTGAAGCCGTTGGCGCCTTCGGGCTTTTCGGCCTGCACCTGCCGGATCCAGACCAGGTGCTCGAAGCGCTCGGCGACGGTTTCGATATGGCCGAACATCATCGTGGCGCTGGTGGTGAGGTGCAGGCGGTGCGCCACGCGCATCACATCGAGCCATTCCTGGCCGCTGCACTTGCCGTTGGAGATGATGCGGCGCACGCGGTCGTTGAGGATTTCGGCGCCCGCGCCGGGCATGGAGTCCATGCCTGCGGCCATCAGCCGCCGGAGGGTCTGCTCGTAGGTCAGGCCGGAGAGGGCGGAGATGTGCACGATTTCCGGCGGGCCGAGGGCGTGGAGGCGCAGGCTGGGAAACCAGGATTTCAGCTTCCGGAAGGTGTCCTCGTAAAACTCGATCCCCAGCTCCGGGTGGTGGCCGCCCTGGAGCAGAAACTGGTCGCCGCCGAGGGCGAAGGTTTCCTCGGCCTTGCGCCGGTAGGTCTCGTCGTCGGTGATATAGGCCCGGTCCTTGTACTTGTCGGTGGGCGGCACGAAGAAGTTGCAGAATTTGCAGTTCGCCACGCAGACGTTGGTCGTATTCACGTTGCGGTCGATCTGCCAGGTGACGATGCCCGGCGTATCGCGCTTGTGGTAGCGGCGGAGCTGGTCGGCGGTGTAGATCAGCTCGTCGGTGCCGGCGTGGTGGTGGAGGAATATGCCTTCTTCCTGGGAGAGGAACTGAAGGTCGAGGGCTTTGAGGAGCAGATCGGCAGTTTGCATGAGCGTCGCGCGGCGGCGGTTAACCAGAAGACAATCTGCTGCAATATACCGGGATTTGCAGCGAAAGTTTCAGAAAATATTGAAAGATGTTTGGGAGGCGGGGGAAGACAGGCTTGGACAACGGAACCGCTACGCAAAGGAATTGAATCGGCTGCTGAGGTTCTGCGCGCATGGCCAAAGGCGCATGCATAGATATACATACTTGATAATCAAGCATACAAACACATCTTGATGCTGCCGATGCACAGAAACCCCGCTGAAATATCCCTGCAATTTTCGTGAAATCATTCAAATTTGCAGGGATCATCCGGAACACCGGATGCCATGTGGGCTGCCGGATCTGCTGGCGGAGTAATCCCCCGATTCTCCCGCATTTTTCCCAATTTGCAGGGCCTTTTCCGCTTCGCCCTGTCACGCCCGGCCCCGCGCGGGTGTCACGCCGTTCAAACAACCCTCCTCCAATGGCCCGCTCCACGAACAATCTCGCCAGCATCCGCTATGCTTTCCGCACCATCATCTGGCCCCGCCGGCGCATGCTGGCGCTGGGGCTGCTGCTGGTGCTCATCAACCGCGCCTCCGGCCTCATCCTGCCCGGCTCCAGCCAGTACCTGCTGGATACGGTGGTGCCTGCCCGCGACCTGGACCTGCTCTGGAAATTGCTCCTCGTTGTAGGCGCTTCGGTCGCCGTCCAGGCCGTCACCTCGTTTTATCTCGTCCGGATCCTCAGCGTGGAGGGCCAGTGGATGATCGCCGAGCTGCGCTCCAAGGTGCAGGCCCATGTCATGCGCCTGCCGGTGCGCTTTTTCGACAATACCAAGTCGGGCAACCTCGTCTCGCGCATCATGAATGATGTGGAAGGCGTGCGCAACCTGGTCGGGACCGGTTTCACGCAGCTGATCGGCGGGGTGGCCACTGCCGTGGCTTCGCTGGTCATCCTGTTGTCCATCAGCCCCTTGCTCACGATTTTCTCCCTCGTGCCGATGGGCATTTTCGGCTTTGTGTCGCTCAACGCCTTTGGCCGCATCCGGCCTATTTTCCGGGACCGGGGCAAAATCCAGGCGGAGGTCACCGGGCGGCTGACGGAGTCGATGAGCGGCATCCGGGTCATCAAGGGCTTCAATGCGGAACAGCAGGAGGTGGATATTTTCCGCAAAGGCGCCATCCGCCTCTACGAAAACATCAAAAGCTCGCTGACCACCACCAGCTTCGTGACCAGCCTGGGCGGCCTGCTGGCCGGCCTCACCACGGTGGGCATCATGGGCATCGGCGGGCCGATGATCATGCGCGAAGCGCTGACGCAGGGCGAGCTGATCTCGTTCATTTTCTACCTGGCCTTCCTCATTTTCCCCATTGTGCAGATGAGCAACATCGGCAGCCAGATCACGGAGGCCTTTGCCGGGCTCGACCGCACGGAAGAGCTGCTGCGCACGCCGGTCGAGACGCAGGACGAGCGCCGTACGGCGTCGCTGCCGGAGATTCAGGGGCATATCACCTTCCGCAGTGTGCACTTTGCCTATGACGAGGGCAAGGAAGTGCTGCATGACATCAGCTTCGACGCCCCGGCGGGCAGCATCACGGCGCTGGTCGGCAGCAGCGGATCGGGCAAGACGACCATCGCCGGCCTGGCGGCCTCCTTCCTCAATCCGAGCCAGGGGCTCATCACCCTCGACGGGACGGATCTTTCCACCGTCATCCTGGACAGCTACCGCAGCCGCCTGGGCGTAGTCCTGCAGGACGACTTTCTCTTCGAGGGCACGATCCGCGAAAATATTCTCTTCCCCCGCCCGCACGCGACGGAAGCCCAGCTGCGCGCAGCGGTGGAGGCGGCCTACGTGCATGAATTTGCCGACCGCTTCGAGCAGGGCCTCGATACCGTCATCGGGGAGCGGGGCGTGAAGCTCTCCGGCGGCCAGCGCCAGCGCATCGCCATTGCGCGGGCTATCCTGGCCGACCCGCGGGTGCTGATTCTGGACGAAGCCACCTCGCACCTCGACACCGAAAGCGAGTCCTACATCCAGAAAAGCCTTGCCAACCTCCTGGAAGGGCGCACGACCTTTGTGATCGCGCACCGCCTGAGCACCATCCGCCGTGCCGACCAGATCCTGGTCATCGAGCAGGGGCGCATTGCCGAGCGCGGCACCCACGACGAACTGATCGCATCGCAGGGCCGTTATTACGAGCTGTACACCTACCAGTCGCGCATCTGAGGCAAGGTGCTGAATAACAGCGGCAACGGCCTGGCCAGACTGTGCGCAGTCCGGAATAATTGCGTATATTGAGCGATTCATTCCCCATCCACTTGCACAGGCTCCGATGCGTATCCGTTTTCTGCCCTTCCTCCCCGTGCTGCTGGTGCTCGGCGCCTGCAAGCCCGATGCCCCTGCCCCTTCGCTGGTCTCAACCGAGCCCAATCCGGCCCGCAGCCTGTTCTGGGTCAGGCCTTCGGGCGTGATGCCCGCCCTGCCCGAGGGCACGGTGTACCGGCACGGATTCTGCCTGTCGTTGAGCCCGGACCCGGATGCGCCCTGCGAGCTGATCGTCGGGCAAGCGGGCGCGCCGGAGCCCGGAAAGGCCTTCAGCCAGCTGCTGGCGCCCGTGGAGCCCGGAAAAACGTATTATGTGCGCGCCTACGTGAACTTCAACGACGGCAATGTGTACGGCGAGCCGGTCGCCGTGACGACGGCGCCGATGCAGCCAAGCATCCTGGAGCAGTTCGATTTCCAGGCCAATGGGCTGGAGAACGGCTATGGAGGGTTCGTAGCGGATTTCAGCGTGGACCGCGAAGCGCCGCGCGAGTACACGGCGGTCTGCTGGTCGGAGACCGACTCGCTGCCGGACGTGGACGGTCCCTCGTACAAGGGAGACGGCGTGTTTGCTATGGCAGTCGTCATCCCCAGTTTCACGCCGGGCCAGCGCTACTATGCGCGCGCCGCTGCCAAAATTGCAGGCCAGATCTACTACAGCCGCCCCCTGACCTTCACGCCGCTGCCCTGAGCCGGTTCAGGGCAGGCTGGATACCTGCCAGACCCCCAGTGATTTATCAGCGAATGCGCCATCCATCTCGGTGCAGCCCTCATTCAGCAGCAGCAGGGGTTCCGGGAAGGAAAACGGAGGCAGGCTGAAATTCAGGGGCCGCCAGCCGCCGGTCTGGATGTCGCGGTTGACCGGCTCGCCGGGGAACGTGGTGCACATGAAATAGCGGATCCCGCTGCGCTTCAGGTTGCGCAGCACCCGCCCGATGTCCCCGAAGGACAGATGCACAAGGCAATCCCGGCAGAAGAGCAGGTCGTGGCTGCCCAATTCGTCCTCCATCAGATCGAGCTGGCGGAAGCGGATGTGCTCAGCGGCGTACTGCCGTTCATTGGCCTCTGCCAGCGCAGCGACCAGATCGCCGCCGGTGTAGCGGATGCCGCTCAGGTCGGTGTGCTGCATCCAGTGAAAATCGCCGCAGGGCGCGTCCAGCAGGTGCTGCACGCCCAGGTGCCGCCAGAGGGCAGGCAGTTCGGCGATCAGCTTGCGGGTCTGCTCCAGGGAGGACCCGTAGCCGGAGCGCGATTCTGGCTCGCCCCAGAAGTTGCTGCGGGCAATGCGGGTAAAAATGGCCTCGGCAGATTCGCCTGCGAAGGCGCTGCCGTCGGCGTAGCCGTAGAGCTGGGAGCGGTCTTGCGGATTCATCGGATGCAGTAGGAGAGACAGATTCAAACGGGCCGGATAAAGATAGGCATTCCGGATTATGCTGTCAACCGGTTTGGAAATCTGCGCGTATTCCCGGAATTTGCCGGTTCAAGCCTGCCGAATGATTGAAATTGGGCATTATCAGGCCCTTCGGGTGCTGCGCGATACCTCTGTGGGCCTCTATCTGGGGGACGACGAGGGGGAGGAAGTGCTGCTGCCGCGGAAGTACGTGCCGGCAGGAGCAGCGCCCGGGGCGTTGCTGGACGTATTTGTGTACAAAGACGGGCAGCACCGCAAGGTAGCCACGACGCTGAAGCCGGCGATCCTGCGGGACCAGTTTGCCTGGCTGCAGGTAGCCTATGCGAATGAATACGGAGCGTTTCTGGCCTGGGGGCTGGAGAAGGATCTGTTTGTGCCCTTCAGCGAGCAGCCTGTGCGGATGGCAGCCGGGGAGTGGCATCTCGTGCGGATGTACCTGGACGAAGCCAGCCAGCGGCTGATCGCCTCGGCCCGTGTGCGGCGCTTTCTCAGCCGCGAGGCCCCGCCCTACGCCGAAGGCGACGCGGTGGAGGTGCTCATCTGCGGCCCCAACGAGCTGGGCTATCCGGTCATTGTGGAGGATCAGTTCAGCGGCATGGTCTATCACAGCGAGCTGTTCACGCAGGTGCAGCCCGGCGAGCGCCGGAGGGGCTATGTGCGGCAGGTCCGCAGCGACCACAAGCTGGACATTTCCCTGCATCAGCCCGGCCCGGACCAGATCGAGCCCAATGCCCGGCGCATCCTGGATGCGCTGGAGCAGGCCGGCGGATTTCTGCCCCTGCACGACAGCAGCCCGCCGGACGAAATCTACAAGCGGCTGGAAATGAGCAAGAAAAGCTTCAAAAAAGCAGTGGGCGCCCTATACCGCCAGCGGCTCATCCGGCTTGCGGCAGACGGCATCTCCGAAGTGCCGGGCGAATAGGGCTGCCAGCCCTTGCAACGAAACCGGTCCGGATGCGTTATATTTGCATCTTGTATTGCAGAACTTCATGCGTATGTCCGTTCGTTTTTTTTCCGCAGCACTGCTTTCCCTCTTTTCCCTCACAGCATTCGCCCAGACCGAGAATGCCCTGCCGCAGGTCAATGTCCAGGATCTCCGGGGCTCGATGGTGAATACTGCCTCCTGGGCCAATGACGGCAAGCCGATCATCATCAGTTTCTGGGCCACCTGGTGCAAGCCCTGCATCAAGGAACTCGCCAACATCCACGAGGTGTACGGCGACTGGCAGGAAGAAACGGGCGTGAAGCTGATCGCCGTCTCCATCGACGACAGCCGCACCAGCGGCATGGTCCGGAGCATGACGCTGGGCCGAGGCTGGGAATACGATATCTATCTCGATGTCAACAGCGACCTCAAGCGGGCGATGAATGTGGTCAACGTGCCGCACACCTTCCTGCTCGACGGCGAGGGCCGCATTGTGTACCAGCACACCTCCTACGCCGACGGCGACGAGGAAGAGCTGTTCCGCCAGATCCTGGACCTGGGGCAGTAAGCCGGTTCAGGATTTCCCCAGATACTTGAACCAGTCTTTGGTCGCCTCGGCAATCGAGTCAGGCGTCCAGAGCGGCGCTTCTCGCCAGTAGTCGATGTGCTCCAGCATGGTTCGCACACCGGTTTCCAGGGTTATGCGGGGCTCCCAGCCCAGGCGGCTGCGGATCTTCGAAATATCGGCGAAGGTACAGTCGGGTTCGCCCGGCCGCTTGGGGATATAGGTTACCGGGCCCTCCAGCAGCTCCACCAGCCGGTTGACGCTGTAGGTATTGCCGCTGCCTACGTTCATCACTTCGCCGGTCACGGCATCCGACTTGGCCGCCGCGATGCAGGCATCCGCTACATCTGTGACGAAGGTAAAATCCCGGGTCTGCGTGCCGTCGCCGACGACGGTGAAGGGCTTGCTGTTCAGTTTTTGGGCCAGGAAGACCCCGAACACCGCGCCATAGGTTCCGGAGGTCCGGGAGCGCGGGCCATAGACATTGAAGAAGCGGAGCGAGGTAACGGGCAGCCCGTACACCTTGTGCCAGTTGAGCGCGTACTGCTCGCCGATCCACTTGGTGGTGGCGTAGGGGTATTCCGGGCGGATCTCGGCGGTCTCCGGGGTGGGATAGCGGTCGGGGATGCCGTAGCAGGAAGAAGAAGCTGCGTAGATCAGCCGCTTGACTCCGGCCTTGCGCGCCGCTTCGAGCACATTGATGGTGCCGTCCACATTGGAGCAGTGGTAGAGCAGCGGCTGCTGGATGGAAGGGACAATATCGGCCAGCGCTGCGAGGTGGAATACCCAGTCCACGCCCTCGAAAAAGGCATCGATGGCGCCATACTCCGAAATATCGCAGATCTGGACGGTCAGATTGGGATGATGGCGGACATGCTCCAGGTTAAGGGCGCGGCCTGTGGAGAGGTTGTCGAGGACGGTGACCTCCAGGCCTTGGGCGAGCAGGGCGTCGGTGAGGTGGCTGCCGATGAATCCGCATCCGCCGGTTACGAGGGCTTTCATTTTGCTGGAGTTGCAGGTGCGGTGCAATGATAGCGGATCGGACGCCAAGTAGCAAGCCGGGCGCTGCCCGCAGAGATGGCCGGCAGGCTCCAAACCCGCCAACTGGCTGATTTTCAAAATGCTGGTTTCAGCAGACTCCCCTGCCGGAAGCTGCGGCGATTGGGACGGCATACCTTATCTTTGCCTCTCTGCATATCATGCAATGCCTATGTCTGCTACCCGCCGTGAATTTCTGCAGCGCAGTGCTGCCCTGGGCCTGGGGGCCCTGCTGCCGAAGCTGCCCGCCGCCGCACCCCGGCATGCCGGGATGCCGCCGGTCTATCTGTTTTCCAAGCACCTCCAGTTTCTCGGCTATGCGGACATGGCTGATGCCGCCCGCGGGATGGGCTTCGACGGGCTGGATCTTACCGTGCGGCCCGGCGGCCACGTGCTGCCGGAGCGGGCCGCCGACGATCTGCCCCGTGCCGCAGCGGCGCTGCGGCAGGCCGGATTCGAGCCCCGGATGATGGTCACGGCCATCACCGATGCCGCCGATCCGCTCACGCGGCCCCTGCTGGCAGCCGCCAGGGCGCAGGGATTCAGCCTGTACCGCAGCGGCTGGCTGCATTACCCCGATACGGGCTCCATCCCCGATGCCCTGGAAGGCTTCCGGGCCCGGATCCGGGGCCTGGCGGACCTGAATGCGGAGCTGGGCATCCGGGGTGCCTACCAGAACCATACCGGCCAGTCGCTCGGCGCGGCCATCTGGGACCTGCACCGCGTGCTGGAAGGGCTGCCCGCCGGGCGCTTCGGCAGCCAGTACGACGTGCGGCACGCCACTGCCGAAGGCGGCTACGCATGGTTTCACAGCCTTCGGCTGATTGCCCCCTACATCAACAGCCTGGCCATCAAGGACTTCATCTGGCAGAAAAGCAGCCGGGGCTGGGAAGCTGCCAGCGTGCCCATCGGCGAGGGCATGGTGGATTTTGTGCGCTTCTTCCGCTTCCTCCGGCAGCAGCAGATCGAGGTGCCCATGTCGCTGCATGTGGAATACCCCCTTGGCGGTGCGGACCAGGGCCATACGGCGCTGAGCATACCAGCTTCGGAGGTATTCCAGGCGATGAAGCGGGATCTGGCGCGGGTGCGCGCGTACTGGGAGCAGGCAGCGGAGTAAGGGGGCCCTCAGAGGGCCCGCATGCGGTTATTTTTCGGGTTGTGCTCCACCTCTGCGAGGCCCAGGGCCTCCATGAGCGGGGGAACGTACATCCCGAAGCGGCCGCGCAGGCCTTTTTTGAGGCCGTACCAGCCGCCCACAGGGTTGCCGGGGTCGCGGCCCCAGGCCTCGACGGTGCCTGCTTTGGCGGGTTTCTGCTCGTCGGCAGCGCCCAGGTCCATCCAGTCGCCATGGGCTTTCAGCATGGCATGGAGGTCTTCGAGGCAGCGTGCGTCGTAGAGCAGCACGGTCTTGCCCACTGTGCAGACGATGACGTCCTGACCGTTGACCGTGTCGCGGTACATTTCGTAGTCGGCGGTCAGCGGCGGGGTTTTCAGTTTCCAGGGATTTTCCTTGGTTCCGGCTTGCATGGCGGTCAGGATTTGGTGTTTTGGATCAGCTCGGCTTCTTTCTTCAGGTCGGCAGCATACTGCTCGAAGGACGGGTCGAAGGACGGGATCATGCCGGAGAAGAGCGGAAAGAGCGGACCGCCGATTTTCTCCGTCATCGAGAACGTGACTGCGCCGTTCCCTGCGGGGCTCAGGGTGTACACGCGGGTGCCCATCGGATCGCCCCAGGCGAGCTGTTTCTCAGGCTCGAAGGTCTTGATTTTCAGGGTAAACACCCGCTTGGGGTCCAGGGTGGACTTCAGGCGGATCTGCGCGCCGGGGCGGATCTCGCCTTCGATGGAAATCACGGTGGAGTTCCATCGGGGGAAATCGGATGCATTCGTGAGCAGGGCCCAGACGATGGCGGGCGCGGCATGGATGGTGGCGGAGACAGAAGTCTGGCGGCTGAACCGTTTTTTTACGGTCACGGCTTTGCCGGATGCGGAAGCTGGAGCGGACATTGGGATACGGGTGACGGTGGATGGAGCGGGTATGGGAGGAATCTATGCTTTTGACGCTTGGGCAGCGCAAACCGATAGGCTATTCTTCCGTTTTTTCCAAAAAAGTTTCGATCACCTTTCGGTTGTGCGCCAGGTGATGCAGCTGCAGCTCGGCAGCGCCGGATTCGAAGGGGTCGATGCCCCGTACTACCTCCATCCGCAGGTCGAAGAGGTGCTCCTTATCGCCCGATTCGGCAGCGCGGGCCATCGCAATTTTCGCCGTTTCCTCCTGCGCTTTCTGCCTGGGGTTGAAGATGCCGTTGAGTTCAGTGCACTGGTGGCAGACGCCTTCCTTACTGATGAGGGAGCAGCGCCCGTCGAAGATCTGGATCATGCGGCTGCGGGCGGTGTGGAGGTAGTATTTGACCATGGCCTCGGTCTCCTCCATGATTTCGGCGATCTCGCGGACTTTGAACTCGTACACCTCTTTGAGCAGCAGGGCGATATGCTGTTCGAGGGGGAGGGATTTGGAAATGCAGGCGAAGCAGAAGGCGATATGCTCGCGGATCTCGAAGGCTCCCTGCGGGGAGTGCTGGCGGATCTGCATCATTTCGCCGAGGAACTCGCGGTTGGCGAGGGCGGCGCTGCGGCAGATGTCGGTGACGGTTTCGGGCCAGCGTTTTTTGGCGCGGAGGTGGTCTTTAGCAAGGCTGGAGCCAATGGCGAAGACCCAGGTTTTAAGGGACGATTCGCCGCGGAAAGATTCGAGGCGGGCAAGCGCTTTGAGGTAGGTATCCTGGACGAGGTCGTCGGCGTCTTCGGCGCTGGCGGTCATGCGCAGCAGATAGGACCGCAGCTGGGGGCGGAACTGCGCAAATTCGGCATTGAGGGTTTCCTGCATGGGGAGGGGCTGATGTAGGCGGGGAGATTCGCAGATAAAGATACCAAAAGTTAGGTTCCGCAGCAGCAGATGCTGTGCGGCGGTCCCGAAGCGGCTGCGCTGCGCCGGTGCCGGATTACCCGCAGGCCCCCCGCAGACGAAATCCGGCGGAGGAAGCCCAAGCAGCGGTCCTGGATCAAGCCATCGGCGGCGCCGCCCCATTCATCCGCACCTGCCCCAGCCCGACCCCCGGATTCCCCGACACGCCGCAACCCGCACCCCGGGTTTTCCGTTCAATTACCGGGACTCATTGGCCGAATGCAGGATGCTTGCTCTCCCCCGAGCGAACCAACCAACCCAAGTCTGCCGCCATGAATCTGTTTTCCTGGATACGCGCGTTCTTCCCACGGGACGCTGCTATCCTCCCGGGTGGCACCCATCCGGACCACATGATCGGACGTACCGGCATCACCACAACTCCGCTCAACGCAGGCGGGATCGCCGACTTTGACGGAGAATGCCTGGACGTCATCTGCCGCCAGGGCTACGTAGCCCGCCACACGCCGGTGCGCATCGTAGGCCGCTACATGTCGTGGTGGGTTGTGCTGCCCGTCAGGCCTCAGGCCGCCTAAAAGTCAGGCGGAACGAGGTTCTTGAAGTGGCCGTTGAGCTTGACGCGCGACTTAAGCCGCTCTGTTTCACGCACAATCGGCAAAGCCTGCTCCAGATGGGCGATCAGGTACCGGATCCGCGCAGCCTCGCTGTGCAGCGACAGGACCTCATACTCCTGATGCACCGTCATCCCGGCCAGATGGGCCAGGCGGTACGAAAGCGGCTGCCCCGTTTCCGGCAGCGGACGCCGGATGCCCAGCGCATCCTGAAACGACTCATACAGCTGCACCAGCTGATACTGGAGATCGGCACCCGCTTCGCTGCGCTCATCCGCGATCCATTCCACCGCGCCGCCCGGATAGAGCTTGCCGCGCACCGCCCGGTAAAACTCCCGTACAGCCGCCTTCCGGCTCCCCTGGCAGGTGATATCCAGCTCCCCGCCCCCGTATTCGCGGTCCAGCCGGACCACCTGCATCTCCGTAGCAATCCCGGCAGGCTTCTGGTCCAGCACCGCAGGAATGCCGAAAGTCGTGCCCTGCTCCAGCGCCTCGCGGACGAGCTGCTTGTAGCGGGGCTCAAAAATATGCAGCCGGATCGTTTCTCCGGGATACACGACCAGGCTCAGCGGAAACAGCGGCAGCAGTACAGGCATTCCTGACAACAGATTACAGACGGTACAACCTTCCGTGCGCCGGGATGTTTAGCATTCAGGCAGGCGCGCCGGGCATGCCGGCGGCGCGGCGGCGCAGATGCCCCCCGATGGTGTTGAATGCCAGCACACTGCAGCAGATGGCCAGGCCCGGGAATATTGCCACGCGCCAGTCGGCGGTGCGTCCCCGGGCTTCGGTCAGCAGGCTGCCCCAGCCGTCCTGCATGCCGCCCACCTGCAGATACGATAGGGCGGATTCGAGCAGCAGGATGCCTGCCGCAGCAAACACAGCCACCACCAGCAGGCTGGCCCGCGCATTGGGCCATACATGCCGCAGCCAGAGCCGGGCCGGCGGCAGGCCCAGCGCGCGGGCTGCTTCGATATAGGGCAGCTCCATGATCCTGCGTGTTTCCGCCCGCACCAGCCGCGCCACCCCGTCCCAGGACATGAGGGCAATGGCGGCCAGCATCAGGAAATAGCCGCTCTGGTCTGCGGAGCCGGCTGCCAGCGCGATCACGAACAGCAGCACCAGCTTCGGCAGCGCCTGCATCAGCTCCAGCACCCGCAGCAGCAGGCTGTCCACCGGCATCCGAACGCTCCGGCACCACCAGGGGCTGCGCAGGAGCATGCGCGCCAGCAGCGCACAGCCTGCCAGCAGCGCCGCCGAAAGGCCTGTCCGGATCAGCAGCTCCGGAACCAGGGCGCGGGCCGCGAGGGCATCCTCCCACGCGAAGCGCCGCAGGTATCCCGCATAAAACCCGCACATCGGCACCGCCGTCAGCATGGCAGCCACCCCCCGGCGGGAAAGCGACAGCCGGCGGTCGCCGGCGTAGCCGGCCAGCGCGCCGGCGGCCACGCCGATCAGCAGGATCAGCCCCCCTGCAGTCAGGACGGTAAGCGCCGATACCCGTGCGCCATGCAGCATGGCAGCCAGCAGGTCGTGCCCGGCGGCATCTGTGCCCAGCCCGTGCCAGACGGTGCGGCCTCCCAGACGGGAGCTGCTGCCCGGCGGCAGGCTGCGCGTGTACGTCTTGCGGATCCCCGGCAGCGGCGGCCACCAGGCCGCGCGGAGCGGCAGCGCCTCCCATTTCTTCAGGCTATGGCGCAGGGCCGGCTCTCCGGGCCGTACCGGATCCGTCTTCCCCGGCTGAAACAGCGGATACCACACCCCGCCCCCGGCATCGGCCCGGTACGGCAGATCGCCGGCAATCAGCGGTGCCAGCATGGCAGCTGCAGCCCAGAGCATCAGCCAGCCGCAGGCCAGCCGCACGCGGAGCAGGATACGGGCTTCAGGCTGCGGAGGCATGGGCATAGCGGATCAGCGGGTCCAGGGCGTGATGCAGCCAGTCGGCAATCAGGTAGCCCGCAATCGAAAGCAGGCCGTTCAGCAGGGCAAAGCCTGCCACGATCATCATATCATTGGCAGCCGCCGCATCGGCCATGTGCCAGCCCATGCCATACAGGGTAAAGATGCGCTCGATCACCACCGAGCCGCTCACCAGCGCGGGGAAGATCCCGCCGGTCAGGGCGATCCAGGGCAGCAGGGCCTGCGGCATGGCATGCCGCCAGAGCGCCTGCCCGAAGGAGAGGCCCTTGCCGAGGGCGGTGCGGAACCAGGGTTTCCGGGTTTCTTCGAGCAGGGCCGTCCGGAGCGCCAGGGCCAGATAGCCGAAGCCGCCGTAGAGATAGGCAAGCAGGGGCGGCACATCCTCCAGGCGCCAGTCCAGCAGTCCGGCAGCAGTCCGGCCCGTGACCGGCATCGCAATCAGGAGCAGGGTAGCGCCCCAGACCGCCGGCACCGATTCGAGCAGCAGGATGAACTGGGTCAGGATGCGGTCGGCCAGGCTGCCTGCGTAGCGGGCGCCCAGGAAGCCGGCCAGCAGCCCGAAGGCGAGGGAAGCGGCCAGCGCCGCCAGGCTGAACTTCAGGGTGCGGAGCATCGGATCGCGGAGGCTTTTGCCCACGGGGTCCTGATTCTGAAAACTGCGGCCCAGGTCGCCGCGCAGCAGAATGCCTGAAATCCAGCGGTGGTACTGGCTGCGGGTGCCATGCCAGCGGATGCAGGGCACATAGCTTTTCCAGCGCGATGCGCCGGGGATCAAGCGGGCGGCAGATGCCTGGAGCCGGCGGGCAGGGTCTTCGGGCAGGCCGGCGAGGCGGTCCTGCAGCAGCAGGCTGTCTGCGAACTGCGCCAGTGCAGCGGGGTCGGAAGACCGGGAGAGGGGATACAGGATGCGCCAGCGGGCGGCGGCCATGCCGGGGGGCAGCGCCGGGGCCTCGTTGAGGGCTTCTGCCTCGTGGCGGGCGGCGACCCAGGCTTCCACTGCGCCCCAGTCGCCGGAGCGGTGGAGCAGCCGGGCTGCGGCATCCTGGCTTTCCGGGTCCGGCTCCAGGCGGGCGATGCCTTGGTCGGCCCAGGCCGAGACCGAGACGTAGAAAACCGGAAGGTCCAGGCCGTATTCCTTCAGCTTCCGGGTGCGGCATTCGCGGAAGGCCTGGGGAGAGCTGGCCGGGTCCAGGCCGCCGCAGCTGGCTGCGGCGGGGTCCTGCTTCATGGCCCGTCCCAGCGCGAAGGTGATCCAGGTCAGCAGCAGCAGAACCGCCGGGGCCCAAAGCAGCCGGGAGTAGAAAGGTCGGTTCATACAGGCAGATTGTCCCGGAGCAACTTACGAATTCAGGCTGCGGAATCCAATCCGGGCAGGCCGCGCCGGGCCCACAAAAAATTCCTGCTTCCGCTTGTCTTTCGGGAGCGGGTTCGTATATTTGCAATCCTGTTTGCAAAACACCGCTTCATCAGATCATTTTTCATATGGCGCATCATAAGTCAGCTTTAAAGCGCATTCGTCAGAACGCCAAGCGTCGCCTTGCCAACCGCTACAAAAAAGTAGGGATGCGGATGGCTGTCAAGAAGTTGCGCATGACGACCAATAAGGAGGAAGCCCGTGCCATGCTGCCGAAGGTCATGAGCACCATCGACCGCGTAGCCAAGTCGAAAATTATCCACAAGAACAACGCCGCCAACCTGAAGAGCAAGCTCACGCGCTACGTGAACTCGCTCGCCTGATCCGGTTGCGCATCCCGATACAAAGGCGGTCTGAGCAGATCGCCTTTTTTGCGTTGTGCCGCCAGGGGCGGATTACTCAGGCTCCCCGCCTCCGCGCCGGTTCATCGATTCGCGGGCCATCCAGGGCAGAAAGAGATCGGGCCGGGACAGGCGGATGCGGTTGCGCTCGCGGCGGTCCGGGGCAGTCATGCTCCACAGTTCGGCAGCTACCTGCTGATGCCAGCCCTGCAGCAGCTGAAACTCGTCGATGCAGTCCTCCAGCGACCGGAGGTCATACAGCTCCCCGCTGCGCGCCACCGAATCCTGGCTGTGCATGATGCGGTCGCGCAGGGCCTTGATGCGCTTGATTTTCTTCATGTCGAAGCGCATCATCTTGGTATGGTGGATGTAATTGAGCAGGTCCGACAGGTGGAAGGCCTGCAGGGGCCTCAGCCCTTGCATGCGCTCCTGGTAGTTTTCCTGCCGCAGGCGCTTCATCATGTTGGCAATGAAGTCGTTGGTCGCGGCCTTGGTTTCGCCCCAGTTCAGGATTTCCGCATTCGATATGCCGGACAGGTACAGGAAGCTGCGCAGCAGCTGCTCGAACTCCAGCACGGCCAGATACTGGTAGTTGAGCGAGGCGGGCTTGTTGTAGTCGGAAATATGCACCACCCCCACCACCCGGCTGTGCGCATCGGTGACGAAGGCGGCCTCGTGCCCGCGCTTGCGGAAGTGGTCCTTGACCTTGATCGCAAAGGGAAACTCATCCACCCGCAGCGGCAGGGTTTCCGATACGGCAAACGGACCCTGAAATGCAGCGCCGTCCCAGTGGTAATACTGCGTGCGGTCCCGGATGCAGGGCATCTGGGAGATATTGAGTTCCCGGCAGAAACGTGCGCACAGTTCTTCCTCCGCCCAGTCGAAGTACATCAGATCCGACTCCATGATCGACCGGAATGAAAATGCAGGCAGATGAGCAATCATACGGTAAAGCTACAGATTGTTGCGGCTCCAAGTATACAAAAACCGCAGCTGTCCGTCGCATTTCCGGAATGATGGGGCCTCTGTGCGCGCATTCCGATGTTTCTCCCTGATAATCAGGCCTGCTGCACAGGCCCTGCTGCTCGTCCGGCAGTGCTCAGTCGTCGATGGCCTGGAAGACGAGCTGCCGGAATTTCCATCCGGTCTGGTCGTCGATGGGGCCGATGGTCTGCTTGAACAGCAGGCCGATCACCTGCTCGCGCGGATCGGCGAAATACAGGGTATTGAAAAACCCGCCCCAGTCGAAGGTGCCCGGGCTGCCCAGGCCGCCGATGGCCTGCCCCTCGGGCGCGACGACGCCGAAGGCCAGCCCGTAATACTGGCCCGGATTTTCAAACAGGTCGCCGGTCTGGTTGCGCATGATGGTCTCGACCGTGGTCCGGCTCAGGAGGCGGGTGCCGTTGTACTCGCCGCCGTTCAGGTACATCTGGAGGAAGATGGCATAATCCTTCACCGTGCTGCACAGGCCGCCGCCGCCGGAAAAATAGGTTTTGGCGCCGCTGACCGGAAAGTCGGGGTTGAAGAGGGCCGCAGGCATCCGGGTCCACACCCCGTTGTCCCGGTACTGGACCGCCGCCAGCCGCCCCGCTTTCTCCGCCGGCACATAGAAATAGGTATCGGCCATGCCGAGCGGATCGAAGATGCGGGTCTTCAGAAACTGATCGAACGGCATGCCGGAGATGACTTCCACGAAATAGCCCAGCACGTCCAGCCCTTCGCTGTAGGAATAGCGCGTCCCAGGCTCGAAATGCAGCGGCATGGCAGCCAGCCGTTTGATATTGTCCGCCAGGGTAACCGGCTCGGTGGTCCAGGCATCGATAATCCCCGCCTTGCGGTAGATCATCCGCATCCGCTCATCGCTGTCGATGGCGCCGTAGCCGATCCCGGAGGTATGGGTGAGCAGATGGCGGATGGTGATGGCCTGCTGCGCCGGCACGCCGGTCCAGGTGGTATCCTGAGGGCTGAAATCCCGCAGGATCTGCATATTCCGGAATTCCGGGAGGTAGTTGGCGATGGGGTCGTCCAGCCGGAAGCGGCCTTCCTCCCAGAGCATCATCACCGCAGTCGCAGTAATGGCCTTGGTCTGGGAGGCAATGCGGAAGATATCGTCGCGCCTGAGCTTGCGGCCCGTTCCGGGGTCGGCCATGCCGTAGGCTTTCCAGTGCACGATTTTGCCTTTCCGGGCCACCAGCGCCACCATTCCAGGCACCCGGCCCGCAGCGGTTTCCTCCTCGCACATCTGCCCGATCCGGGCCATGCGCTGCGGGGACATGCCCGCTGACTCGGGGCTTCCCTCCGCCAGCATGGGCGAGCGCCGGACAGCAGGCGTCTGGGCGGGCGCCGCCAGCGCCGTCATGAGCAGCGCGGCAGCCAGCAAAGCGATACGGTTCATATGCCGATGGATCATTAGGGGTGTTGCAGACAACTGCAATTTCCGGTTTTGTCCGCAGTTCTCCGCCTGTTTTTTGACTGCCCTGCTCATTTCTTTCAGGAAGGGCTGCCGGGAGCAATGAACGGGGTTTCCTGCGGCTTTGCAGGCCTGCGGGCCGCCTGCCGAAACTGCCGGGCGTATGGAAGCTGCCGGCAGGCTGGCAGGGGAGATGCCTCCGGCTCCCTGCGGCAAGCCTTCGCCGCGCGGGCGCAGGCCATCGAAGCGCAGGAGGAGGTGGCGGTGGAGGGGCTGGGGGGGAGTCCGATGGGGCGGTGTTTGAGGGGTTAAAAAGCAGTCCTTCTTTTGCCTCGGGTTGCTGAGATGCCCAGGCCTGCCCGGTAGATTTCGGCCATGTAATATCTGTCCTCTGCGCGCTTCAGCACCCCTTGCGCGTCCAGCAGTGCGATTTCCTCCTGGGTCAGTACCTCACTGGTCTCAAAAGGCACCCTGATCTCCGAAGCCTTGACTTGAATCTTATTCAAAATCTCAGCAAACCGGTTGTTTCGGTTTTCTTCCCGCAACTCTTGTATTTTCTTTTTGCTTACCTCCGGAATGGCGGAGCGAATGGCAGTAGCCCGTAAAATCCGGTCCATGACCTCGCCGGGCGCCGGCGTGTTGATGGTGAGTTTGATGGATTGCTCCAGAAATCGGATAAGGTCTCTGGATTGAATTTCTCCCTTAAAATTTGACAGTGCGTTCAGGACAAATTTTTCCGAAAAAGCCTCTCTGGAATCTTTACTCCCAAGCTTTACCCCCCACAAAATATACAAATGAGACTTGAGCTCGTTTTCACTCAGGGCGTGCAGGTAATCTGCATTCAGGCCGGGCATGTCAATGATATCATACTCGCTGAGGATCCACAGGATAAGACGCAAGGCCTCTTCCCGGTTCCACTTCAGCTCGTATTCGCGGTGCTTACCTCTGAATTGCTCGCTATTTTGAACAATAACGTGGTCGATAATATCCCCCCGCACAAAGATGATACAGCCCAATGGGGCGTTAGGCAGGATAGCTATATATTCCAGTGTATCCTGAATTAAGGCTTTGATGGCTCTTTTTTGGGGTTCTGACTGATCGTATCCGGAAAACAGGTCTTCAAGTCCATCAAAAATAGCGATTATTTTTTCCCCGCGCTGAATTAGGTCTTGCAAAAAGGCAGTAAAAACATCTGGCTGTCCGGGTTGAAATCCACAACTCCAGGCAATCGTGTCGAGCCAGAGGGAGCGCCAGGGGATCGCATCGGTTTGGCCATTTGAAACGAATAGGTTTAAGCGATCTTTCACAATCTGCACCCAGACGGTAGTTTTTTCTGCGTCTGGGAGGTTTTCAGGAAAGGTAACCGGAACAATGGCAGCAGATGGCGGCTGATGCCCATTTCGAGCTACAGCTTCTGAAAAGTCCCGCCAATTTTTAGCGTTCACCAACTGCCTGTACAGGAAAGTTTTTCCAGCACCTTTGGCTCCGATGATGACCCGCTTGGGCAGGCTCGATTGATTTTGCTCCACCAGTTTGCGGATGGCTTCGCTTTTGTAGAACTTTTGAGATTCATTTTTCTCTGCAAACAGCAGGTTGGGTACTATTTCGTTCAGTTTTCGTCTCGCCTCCCGAATATCTGCTTCCATATTAGCTGGTGCAGGCTGAAAAGCGGATGACTGGAACAGCTCCCTGACATCGGCAAGGCGTTCGATCATACCGCTGGTTTTAATGCTTCTGACGATATCATTCCAGTCGTTGGGAAGTACTCTCAGCTCTGAATACATGGGGCTAATAGCCAGGGGAACCTCCTGGTCGTGAAATTCCAGAGTTTCGATATAATCCTGAAAGGCATCGCGCAGCCGGGCTGTATTGGCAGAGGATGTGTTAGAGCCCCGGTCTTCCGGGGAAGACCAGATTTGCTGAATTTCGCGGAGTCGATCATTTTCTACCTGTGAGATGATCAGGGATGGCAAGATCGCTGGGATTAATCTATGTTTTACCTGTTGGTTTTTCAATAAATCAATCAGGAGGCAGGTCCCTTCCACAGACTGGCTGGCCAGCGTGGTAACAAATACGTTGGCTACCCGAGGGTCGAGCAGCCAGGAGGAGGAAAGTTCCGAAATCCCTGCCCGCAGATCAATAATAACGTAGTCTGCCTGAACTTTTCGTGCCAGTTCAGCGGCCTGATCTGTGATGATGAAGGGGTTGGGGGAGAAGCGGAAGATGTGCTCTGGTTTGATTTCGAGGGTTCTCATTTGCTCGTCCAGCCGGAAGGCTGGCATGAAAATGAGCTGATCCTTTTGCTGGTTCAGCAACTCTTTGGCTGCCAGCTCAATAGCCGCATTAAGGTTTTCACTTCCATGAATCAGGTTCAGGAAGTCCACAAAGGATATGTCTGGGTTGTGAACGGTAAATGTGATACCTGGCGCCTCGAAGTCTGCATCGATCAGGAGCACTTTTTTTCCAGTGCTTTCTACAAGACCGATGGCCAGGGCCATAGCGTGAAGTGTCCTGCCCACGCCACCCTTGAAGGAGTGAGTGGCGATCATCACGGGATTTGTGTTGAGGTCGCGGCTTGCAGTTACAACAGATGACGGGGTGGTTTGAGAAAAAATGGAGGGCCGTGCAAAACTTGGCAAAAAATCGGGCGCGGTTATCTCCTCCTCTGTTTCCTCAATATACACAGGGAAGGTGGCCGGGACATCAGGAAGGGAGTCGAGAATGATGTTTCCCTGATCATTCAAGCGATTGGGCAGTACATTCCTTAGAAGCTTGCGAATATCATCTTCCGGCAGCATGGCGGGGTGATACGTGATGAAAAGGCCACTGGAAAACAACTCCATTCGCATGCCTGCCGGAAGGGTGCGACCTTCCAGATATTGAATGAGCCGATCTTGTATATCAACCCAACTGTAAAATTTGATTTTGCCTGCAATCATTGGATCTTAGTGGCAAGGGTGATGAATAACGATTTCAGTACTTTCTTTTGGTCTTCGTGAATGCCCTGACCATAACGAAGCGCTTCATGTGCCTGCCTTAGTGGCACCGGGTGGCCGGTTTCATCTTTATAGGTGAAATTGGGAATTTTTAGCTCTCCAACCCACTTCAGCAAATCATGGCCATGGCCATATTTCTGACCGGACAACCCGGAATGTGCTGCAAACCGGCCTGTATTTTGGAGCCTGTTTTCTCTGAGAAAAAGATATTTCAGACCGCACTCGTTCGCATAAAAGTATAACAAGTAGTGTGTACTATCACTTCCGGACTTTGCAATATCTCCATGCCTTTTGAATCCTCCTTTGAGATTCTGTTGGTTTGCAACGACATCCATATAACCAGTTTGTTTGCCAAACTACACAAATTCCGGCGATCCCCAAAGCCTTGGAAAGGGGCTACTTAGCAGCTCTCATCCGACAGCACCGTAGCTAGACAGGTCTTCACCCCCACACCTTTTCCCAATCGCCCATTCCCAGCACCCGGAGCGTTTCGGAGCGGGGATAGCTCATCTGCACGGGGCTAAGCACCCAGGCGGGGGGATGGCCCAGGTCGGCGACGCTCTGATAAAAGCCGCGTCCGGGTTTGGGGGCACTGGCATACTGGATCGCAGCCACAGCCACGGGCCTGCCGCCCCGCAGGATGAGCAGATCAGCTCCTGCGCCGTTCTGCGTACGGTAAAAAGCCAGCTCTGCCCAGTCGGGCTTGGCTGCCGCCAGCTGCTCGATGACATAGGTCTCCCAGGAAGCGCCCAGTACCGGGTGGCCGTGCAGCTCGTCCCAACTGCCGATGCCCAGCAGTTGGTGCAGGATGCCCGTATCGCGCACGTAGAGCTTGGGGGATTTGACGAGCCGCTTGCCGAGGTTGGCCGAAAAGCTGGGCAGCCGCCGGATCAGGTAGGCTGCCTCCAGGAAGTCGAGGTAGCGGCGGACGGTGCTGCCCGCGATGCCCAGGGAACGCGCCAGCGTCTCCATGTTGAGCAGGCCGCCGGAGAGATGCGCACACATTTGCCAGAGCCGGCCCACGAGCACCGGATCGGCACCCAGGCCCAGCATGGGCAGGTCGCGCTCCAGGTAGGTGCGGACAAAGTTCCGCCGCCACACCTGCGACAGCGCATCATCCGGCGCCAGGAGCGAGCCCGGAAAACCGCCCCGCAGCCAGTGGCTGCGGAAGTTGTAGGTATCCGGCAGCTCCTGCCGGATCAGCGGCGCCAGCTCCAGGTAGGCGATCCGGCCGGCCAGCGACTCGGACGCATGCCGGATCAGCTCGGGCGAAGCCGAGCCCAGCAGCATAAAACGGCCCGGTACCCGATGGCGGTCCACGATGCCCCGGAGCACCGGAAACAGATCCGGCACGTGCTGAATCTCGTCCAGGATCACAGTGTAATCCTGCAAAGGCTCCAGGAACAGGGCCGGCTGCGTCAGTTTCACCCGGTCGTCGGGGTTTTCGAGGTCCAGGTACAGGCTCGGCCGGGGCAGATGGCGCTGAAGGGCCTTCACCAGGGAGGTCTTGCCCACCTGACGGGGGCCCAGGATGCCCACCACCGGGAAATAGCCGAGCAGATCTTGTACAGAGGCCTCCGCTTTCCGGGGGATGTACAGCATAGATCCAAGTAAATTCAGCACAAGATACTGAAATTACTTGGATATGTATTCATTCATCTCAAACCCCTGCATGCGGCAGCGGATGCACAAGGCTTTCCGGCGGCCCCGGTCGAATTCGATGCCGGCCGGCAGGAAAGCGCAGGCACCAATAAAGTCATCGACCTGTCCGGGCCCATCTTCACTACACTGCTGAACGGCAGGGTGCTGGTTGTGGATGAGCTGGACGCCAAACTGCACCCCCTGCCGGCCCGCTCGATCATACGCCTGTTTCAGGACCCGGAGACCAGCCGAAATGGCGGGCAGCTGGTGGTCGCGGCTGATGACCCCCATAGACTCAGTACTTGCGGCGGGATCAGATTTATTTTGCAGCAAAAAATGCCCTGGGCGCCTCGGAGCGCTACTCGTCCTCGGACTGCAACCAGGCGGTGCGCAAAGACCGGTCCTTTGACAAAAGACCAGATCGGCGGGCGGTATGGGGCGATTCTCTGCATCAGGCAAACTGCTGATTCATGGCACGGCCAGGGCGGGGCTTTCCGCTGTACCCTTGTTCACCGGAGCGGAAATGGACAGCGCTCGCCTGCCGCTGCGGAGAATTCCGTAATTTCCCGGCCATTCCCATTCAACTGCCGCTCAAACTATGCGAAGCGCTGTCATCTGCTGGCTCCTATTGGCCGTGCTGGCCGCCAGGCTTCCGGGGCAGGACCATTGCGGGCAGGCAGGCCTGCCTCCAAACCATGAAGCGCGCCTGCGCCTGGCAGCAGCCGGTGCCCTGCGCAGCGATACGCTGTATCAGATCCCGGCCGTGTTCCACCTCGCAGCCCGCTCCGACGGAGGCAGCCAGACGCCGTCCGCGCGGGTCCTCCAGGCCCTCTGCGAGCTGAATGCGCAGTTCCGTCCGGCGGGTATCCGCTTTTTCCTGGCGCCGCAGGGCATCCGGCAGGTGCGCAGCACCGGCATCTTCTCCCAGCACCACCTGAGCGCCAGCCAGCAGGCCATGCGCAGCCTGAAAGCGGATTCCGCCCTGAATATCTTTGTTGTGCAGAATGCCGGGCCTGCGGGCGAGTCTGGCGTGACAGGCTATTTCGATCCGGGCGACGACTGGCTGGTGCTGCGGCGGGACATGCTGCGCAGCGGCAACAAGACCCTGGCGCACGAATGCGGGCATTTTTTCGGGCTGCTGCACCCGCATTTCGGCTGGGACGCGCAAGCCCGGACCCAGGCGGGGCCTGCCCCTGCCCTGGCTTCCGACGGCGTCACGGCCACCGAACGGATGGACGGCTCCAACTGCCAGACTGCCGGCGACCAGCTCTGCGACACCCCGCCCGACTACAACAACGGCCTCGGCTGGCAGCAGTCCTGCCAGTACGCAGGACCCGTGCAGGACCCGGCCGGTCAGCCGCTCGATCCGGATGAGACGCTGATTATGAGCTACTTTAATGACAGTTGCCGGGCTGTCTTCAGCCCGCAGCAGCAGGCACTGATGCGGGCCGGCCTGAGCCTGCCGGACCGGGCGCATCTGCGCGGGCAGACGCCCGGCGATACGCTGCCTGCCGGGCAGCCGGTCCTGCTGCTGCCGGCCGATACGGTCCGGTATATGGGCGACTCGATCCGGTTCAGCTGGCATCCGGCGGCAGGCGCCGCTGGCTATATCGTAGAGGCCGACCGTTCGGCATCCTTCAGCCTCGATCCGCAGGAATGGCTGCTGGCCGATACCTCGGCCTGGCTGGCCGCTGCCTGGCTCCCAAACCAGACCTACTACTGGCGCGTATGGGCCTATCATCCGGGCCATACGTGCACGCCTGCATCTCCGGTACAGACCTTCGTGCCGGCGCCTGTGCCGGCAGGGCTGGATCCGGCGGCAGCGCCGCCTGCGGTCCGGGTCTGGCAGGACGGGCGGCGCCTGCACCTCCAGCTGCTTCAGCCTGTGCCGGCTAACGGAGCGCTGATACTCAGCGATCTATCCGGACGGGTCCTGATGCGCCAGGGCCTGATCCCCCAGGCTGCGCCGCAGACCCTGGCCTGGGACCTGGGCCATTTGGCTCCAGGCTGGTATTTTTTACGGGTGCAGGGGGGCAAATCGATGCATGTTACCATTCAGTTGCGTTAATTTCGGGATTCGGCCCGATTACCTAGGCCATTTCCGTCATTTGCTCCATTCACCTTAACCATTCTCCAATATGATGTACAACTTGACACGCTGGATGCTGGCATTGCTGGCTATGATGGGCGGTCTGCAGGCCCAGGCGCAGATATCCATCCTGTTTGTGGACGATTCAGACGATGCGTTCGGCAATGCGCCCTATTTTGCCTCAGCGCTCGACTCGCTGGGGTACACGTATACCTATTACAATGCTGTCGACAGCGCCGAGGCACCGCTCGATACCTATCTGGCTGGTTTCGATCTGGTCATCTGGCATACCTCCACCGACGACTCGGGGCTCTGGTTCTGGAACGGGCTGGATGAGGACAATGCCCGGCTGAAAGCCTACCTCGACCAGGGCGGCTTCCTGTGGGTAGTAGGCAATGACTTTCTCTTCGACCGCTACGGCGCGCCCGCTGCCGCTTTTCAGGCAGGCGATTTTGCATACGAATACCTGGGCCTCAGCTCGTACGATGTGCAGTCCTACGGCAGCGACGGCAGCTTGGGGGTTCCGACCGTGCTGCCGGATACACTCCAGCCGATCTCCGGGCTGACCGCACTTACCTGGCAGTTTCCTACGCTCTGGTGGGCAGACGGGGTGAGCCTGCGCGACAGCGCCGTTGCCATCTACCGCATGGGCGGCCCTTCCTACGTCCTGGCCGACAGCGTCGCGGCCGCATGGTACGACAACGGCAGCTCCAAGGTGCTTTCGTTCTTTTTCGACCTTTCACTCGCCGCCAACTTCCGCCAGATCCGGTCCACCACCAGCGCCGTCGTATCCTTTTTCCAGAGCCTTGCCGACAGCGCTTCGACCGCAGTCGATCCGCTGTTTGCCCAAGCCAACCTCCGGATATCTCCCAATCCTGTGCAGCACCGGCTCCGCTGCCAGTTTGAACTCCAGGAAGCCCAAGTCTGCACGGCTCAGCTCCTGGATCTGAAAGGGCGCAGCGCCGCCACCTTCTTCGCAGGCCAGCCGCTGGCTGCAGGGGTGCATGCCTTCGACTGGGTCCCGCCGGCACAACTGCCAGCAGGCACGTACCTGCTCCGGATCACTGCCGCAGGCCAGCAGCTGTCTCAGCCCATCCTGATCCTCCGCTGATCCGCCCCTAAGCCCGCATGCGCGCCGGCCTTCCAGGCCGGCGCGCGGCATTTCAGGCCCATCACCCCCGTAATCCAGCGCAGCCCGCCTGCATCCACCCCCGCAAAGACCCTTACCCACTACTCAATACGCACTCCCCAATACCACCCAAAGACCAGTCTTCCGACTTGATACTTGGTACTTACGACTTGATACTGAATACCTTCTGCCAGCTGCTGAATCCTTCCTACCTTTGCCCCATGCACACCCTCCGCGAACTCCTCCAGGCGGCACAGGCCGCCGCCCCCGCCATCCAGCGCTGCTCCGATGAAGCCCGGCGGGACCTGCTGCTGCTGCTGGCTGCCCGGCTGGAAGATGCCATCCCGGCGCTGCTCGCCGCCAATGCCGCCGACCTCGCGCGCATGCGCGCGGACGACCCCAAGCGCGACCGCCTGCTGCTCGACGAGGGCCGCATCCGCAGCCTGGCCGCTGCCGTGCGCGACGTGGCCGCCCTCCCCGACCCTACGCGCCGCCTCCTCTACGAAACCCGGCCTGCCAACGGCCTGCTGGTCCAGAAATTCACCGTCCCCCTCGGCGTGGCGGGCATCATCTACGAAGCCCGCCCCAACGTGACCATCGATGTGGCGGCCCTCTGCCTCCGCGCCGGCAATGCCGCCGTGCTGCGCGGCGGCTCCGACGCCTGGGACAGCAACCAGGCCCTCTGCGCCTGCATCCGCGAAGCCCTCGATGCCGCCGGGCTGCCCCCCGCTGCCGTGCAGCTCCTCCCCCCCGAACGCGAATGGGTCCTCCCCTTCCTCCAAAGCCGCGAATATCTCGATGTCATCATCCCCCGCGGCTCGCAGGAGCTGATCGACTTCGTGCGCAGCCATGCCACCGTACCGGTCATCGAGACCGGCGCCGGCGTCTGCCATACCTACGTCGAGGCCAGCGCCGACCTGGACCAGGCAGCAGCGATTGTGCTGAATGCCAAGGTCTCCCGGCCTTCCGTCTGCAATGCGCTGGATACGGTGCTCGTGGATGCCCCCGCCGCCCAGGGCCTGCTGGAGCGGCTGGCCCCCCGGCTGGCGCACTACGGCGTGCGCATCTTCGCCGATCCGCAGGCCTATGCCATCCTGCACGCGCTCGGCTATCCCGACCTGCGCGAAGCCCAGCCCGCCGATTTCGGGCGGGAATTCCTCTCCCTGCAATGCTCCGTCAAGGTCACCGGCGGCTTCGAAGAGGCCCTGGACCACATCCGCCGCTATTCCTCCAAACACTCCGAAGCCATTGTCTCCCAGGACCCTGCAGCCTGTGCCCGCTTCCAGGAGGAGGTGGATGCCGCCGCGGTGTATGCCAATGCCTCCACCCGTTTCACCGACGGCGGCGTCTTTGGCCTGGGGGCGGAAATCGGCATTTCCACCCAGAAACTGCATGCGCGGGGCCCCTTCGCCCTCGAAAAGCTGGTGACGGAGAAATGGGTCGTGACGGGCAGCGGACAGGTCCGCTGGTGAGGCTCAGCGCAGCAGCTGGCTGACAGCCGTTTGCAGGACCGCCTCTCCCTGCCAGAACTGCTGCCCCGTGCGCACAAAGCCCCAGCGCTGGCGGCTCCAGCGCCCGATGGAGGGGTGATGCTGGAGGCGCACGGCGTCTTTTTCGGTGGTCAGCACCAGGGCATCGGGGCCGGCAGCCAGGGCGGCCTCGCGCACGCGCCGCAGGTCCACGGGCGAGAAGGGATGGTGGTCCGGGAAGGCGAACTCCGCTGCAATCTGCACCCCGGCCGCCTCCGTCTGGCGGCGGAAATACGCCGGATTGCCGATGCCGGAGCAGAGCACCGCGGTCTGGCCCCGCAGGGCCTCCGCAGGCTGCGGCTCCTCCCCCGCGATGTGCAGGGTCTCGAAGCGCGGGCGGGAAAACACGAGGGGCTTGCCCCAGGATTCCAGCCGGCGGCTGAGTTCGGGGATCTCCGCCGGATCGTCCAGCTTATTGATAATCAGCAGATCTGCCCGGCTGAGGCTGGAAATGGGCTCGCGCAGGCGTCCGGCAGGCAGCAGGCGGTCGTCCCAGGGCATGCGGCCGGCGTCCAGCACCACGAGGTCCAGGCTGCGGGCTACGCGGCGGTGCTGAAAGGCATCGTCGAGGACGATGAGCGGAGGCGCAGCCTCCCGGAGCAGCCGCGCGATGCCGGTGCGGCGGGATTCCGACACTGCCACCGGCAGATCCGGAAAACGCCGCGCAATCATCAGCGCCTCGTCGCCGTACTGCCAGGCCCGGCCGAATTCCGGGTCCACGCGGTGGTAGCCGGGATTGCTGCGCCCGTAGCCCCGGCTCAGGTAGGCGGCAGCTACGCCCTGCTGCCGGAGGAAGTCCAGCATCCAGGCGGCCATCGGCGTCTTGCCGGTGCCGCCAGCGGAGAGGTTGCCGATGGAAATCACAGGCACGGGCGCCCGATAGATGCCGCGGCCCCGGTCGTAGGCCCGGTTGCGCGCGGCAAGCACGAGGCCGTAGAGCGCTGAGAAGGGCTTGAGCCAGCCGGTATTCATCCTTCGATCCGGATTTGGCGCCCCAGTTTGCGGTACTCCTGCTCCATGATCCGCACATTGCGCTCCTGCTGCTGCATCTGGAGCTGCCGGTAGCGGTCCGACTGGTCCTGCGCCATCCAGGCGATGAGGCCCGGCTGGCGGGGATGCGGGTAAAATGCCATATCGAAGAACCCGGCCCGGGAGCCGATGCGGCCTTCCACAGTCGGCAGCACCACCGGTTCCGAGCCGGCATGCATCAGCGGAAAGGCTTCCCGGAAGGCCGCCGTCAGCGGATACAGCTCGTACACCGGCTGGCCCAGCTGCGCCGACACGTCGGCGAGGGTGTGGCAGGAGTCCAGCAGGATGCCGTCCCCGGCCCGGAACAGCAGGATCTGGGCGTCGGCAGGCATCAGCCGGGATTTAAGCGTTTTGAGCTGCATGACGGTCGAGGAGTTGACGGGCCAGATGCTCGAATACGGCCGCCACCTGATCTCCGGTTTTGGCGCTGGTGAGGAAATCGGGCTGGCGCGGATAGGCGCGCAGCGCGGCTTTGCGTTCGGATTCCGTAAGCAGGTCGGTTTTATTGGCAGCCGTGACCACCACGGCGCCGGGCACCAGGCTGCCGAGCAGGGCCAGCTGCTGGTCGAGCTGATTCCAGGTGGAAGGGCGGGAAAGATCCGTCACGAAAATGACGCCGTGGCAGCCGTTGAGGTAATACTGCGGCACGCGGGTCATCTCCTCGTTGCCGGCAATGTCCCAGATGATCAGGTCGAGCTGCGCGTCTTCGAGGACGACGGTGCGCTTGTCCACCTTCAGACCGATGGTAGTCAGGTATTTCTCTGGAAACACCCCCTCGACGAACCGGCTGATCAGCGAGGTTTTGCCCACGCCGAAGCTGCCGAGGAGGGTGATTTTTTTGCTGATGATCTGCGAAGGGTCCATGCAGGCGGGGCGGGGATTCAGGCGAAGGAGGTGAAGTGGGCCTCCAGGGCTGCGGAGAGCGCATCCTGGCGGTCGCGGGTGACGGGCTCGCCCGTGTGGACGGGCGCGGACTCGCTGAAGCGCAGCACATGATCGCGCAGGCGCTGCCGGAAGGCAGCGTCGGGCGGCCCGCTGAGGGCGACGGCGGCGTAGTAGGTCTCGAAATTGTGCAGCGAAATGGTGTAGCGTTCGTACACCAGCGTTTCGAGCTCCTGGGATTCGGTCTGGAAGGCGTGTTCGATGAAGGATTTGATGCCGGTGAGCATGCCGGCCACCACCTCCGGCTGAGCCAGCCCGGCGCGGGAGCAATGGGCCAGGGGCAGGCCGGTCTCCTTTTCGATGAGGAATACAGCCTCCACGCGCAGGGCCAGCCCTTCGCGGAAGAGCAGCTCCTCATACGGCACGCCGGTCAGGCGGGCTTTGATGCGCAGCTTGAGGCTTTCCCAGGAGAAGGGGTCCTTGAGGCGCTGGTCGATCTGCTGGCTGATGCGCTCCAGCTCGGCCCGCAGGTAGCGGGCGATGAGCTTGCCGATGATGGGATAGAGGGCATCGATGATCTCGGCCTGGGCGTCGCGGATCTGGACCTTGATGGCGGTGGCGAGGGATTTGCCGAAAAGAGTGGGGAAATTTTCCTGCAGTTCGGCGAGCTGGCGCATCAGGTGGGGCTCCAGCAGCCGGGCGAAGGCCGGCTCGTCGCGCAGGAGCGTTTCGAGCTCCTGCAGGCGCGCGCGCAGCGCCGACTGCTCCATGCGGTCGGGATGCAGGAGCAGCTCCCGCAGCGCGTCGAGGCGCTCCGATGCGTCGGGCTTGGCTGGCGGTGCGGATACCATAGGTCCAAGATAGGGGGAAATGCGCTGCGGCGCAATGCGGCTCCTGTTTGTGGTTTAGATGCAGCGGGGGCTGCGGGGTCATGTTGGGGCGTAGAAAGCAGCAAGTATCGAGTCGGAAGACTGGGCTTTTGAAGAGTAGGAAGTAGCAAGTATCAAGTCGGAAGACTGGGCTTTTGGGGGGTAGTGCGTAGTGGGTATTGAGTAAGAGCCACCTTGAGGGGGTTGGGGGTGTATGGCTGCGCCTGCTTTCGCAATGTATTGATAATCAATTACGCTGTATGAGCGCCGCAGGCGCGCGCCGGCAGGCCGCCCCGAAAGCCGCCGCTTTGCAACTGCATCCAAGTCTTTCTACTTGCGACCAGATACTTGCTACTCTCCTGCAACTGCATCCAAGTCTTTCTGCTTACAGCTTGATACTTGCTACACTCCTGACACTTTGCGCCGCGCGCGTCAATTTGGCAGCTTCCGCTGGCAGGGCACTCCGTTTGCGAAGCCCGTACAAAGCGATCCAGAAGCGTATGGAACAAGGTACCCTTTCAGTCAGCACGGAAAATATTTTTCCGATTATCAAGCAATCCCTCTATTCAGAGCAGGAAATCTTCCTCCGCGAGCTGGTCTCCAATGCCGTGGATGCCACCCAGAAGCTCAAGCACCTCTCCTCTATCGGAGAATTTCAGGGCGAACTGGGCGAGCTGAAGATCACCATCGCCGCCGACCAGGACGCGAAAACGCTCACCATCCGCGATGCAGGCCTCGGCATGACCGCCGACGAGGTGAAAAAATACCTCAACCAGGTGGCCTTCTCCGGCGCGGAGGAATTTGTCCGGAAATTCAAGGACAGCAACAGCGCCGGCGAGATCATCGGCAAATTCGGCCTGGGCTTCTACTCCGCCTTCATGGTGGCCGGCACCGTGGAAGTGCTCACCCGCTCCTGGCAGGACGGCGCCGAAGCCGTCCGCTGGACCTGCGACGGCACCGTTTCCTACAGCCTTGACACCGCCGAACGCGAATCCCGCGGCACCGATATCATCCTGCACCTCTCCGAAGATGCGCTCGAATACCTCGAAAGCGCCCGCATCCGCGAAATCCTCGAAAAATACTGCCGTTTCCTCCCCGTCGAGATCGAGTTCGAGGGCGAGGTGATCAACAACCCCAACCCCGTCTGGAAAAAGGCGCCCGCCGACCTCCAGGACGAGGACTACCTCGGCCTCTTCCGCGAACTCTACCCCGCCGCCGAAGACCCGCTCTTCTGGATCCACCTCAACGTGGATTTCCCCTTCACCCTCAACGGCATCCTCTATTTCCCCCGCATCCGCCAGGACATCGATCCGCGCAAAAACCAGATCCAGCTCTACTCCCGCCAGGTGTTCATCACCGACGAGGTGAGCCAGATCGTGCCGGATTACCTCATGCTCCTCCAGGGCGTGATCGATTCGCCCGATATTCCCCTCAATGTCTCCCGCAGCTACCTCCAGGGCGATCCCAACGTCAAGAAAATCCGCGACTATATCACCCGCAAGGTGGCCGACCGCCTCAACGAGATCTTCCGCGACGACCGGGGCAAATTCGAGGAGAAATGGCGCGATATTTCGGTGTTCGTGAAATACGGCATGCTCACCGATGACAAGTTCTATGAAAAGGCGGAGAAATTTGCCCTCGTCGAAAACATGGACGGGCTCTTCTTCACCCTGGCTGAATACCGCGAAAAAATCGCGCCCGAGCAGACCGATTCCAGCAGCAGCGTGGTCTATCTCTACGCCACCGACCGCCAGGCGCAGGATATGTTCATCCGCGCCGCAGCCAGCCGCAGCTACGATGTGGTGCTGATGAACGGCGTGCTGGACAGCCACTTCATCGGCCTGACCGAGCGCAAGATCGCCCAGAGCCGCTGGGTGCGGGTCGATTCGGATACGCTGGATAAGCTCATTCCCAAGGAATCCGCCGAAGCGCCGCCGGCAGTCCTCCTGACCGACGAGCAGAAGGCCCGCGTTGAGGACCTCTTCCGCAAGGCCTTCGACCGCAAGGAAGCCGTCGTGAAGGCCGAGGCGCTGCAGCATGAGACGCTCCCGGTGGTGATCACCCGCCCGGAATTCATGCGCCGCATGCGCGAAATGGCAGCTACCGGCGGCATGAGCTACCTCAGCGACCTGCCCGATTCGTTCAACGTCATCGTCAACACCCGCCACCCGCTGGTGATGCGCATGGCCGAAGGCGAAGGCCACGAGGCGCTGGCCAGCCAGCTCGCCGACCTGGCGCTGCTTTCCCAGGGCATGCTCACAGGCGCCCCGCTGACCGACTTCATCCACCGCAGCGTGGACCTGCTGGCGCCGCAGGCGCAGTAAGCGCACACATCGCATATAAGATCAGGACGCTCCTTCCTTGCGGGGGAGCGTCCTGTATTTTGGGTGGAGCAGGTAGATGCGCTGAATAAAGGTGTCCCCGGCCGTTGAGCGGAGCCGAAACGGCCGCAGAACCGCTTACACGCTCACATACGAAGTGAGCATGATGGGCATGATGAGCATCAGGATGTTTTCGCCTTCCTCCTGCACATTGGGCAGGATGATCCCGGCGCGGTTGGGCTCGGAAAGCTCCACCACGGCCTCGTCGGTGTCGAGATTGCCGATCACTTCGAGGAGCAGGGCGGCATTGAAGCCGATTTCAAGATCCTTGCCTTCGTAGTGGCACTTCAGGTTTTCGCGGGCTTCGTTGGCGAAGTCGGGATCTTCGGAGGAAATTTCGAGTTCGCTGCCTTTGACGGCGAAGCGCACCTGGTGGGTGCTCTTGTTGGCGAAGATATTCACGCGGCGCAGGGAGCCGGCCAGCTCCTGCCGGGCGATGAAGAGCTTGTTGGGGTTGTTGGCAGGAATGACGTTGTTGTAATCTGGATACCGCTGGTCGATGAGGCGGCAGACGAGCATCAGCTGCTCGGTGACGAAAAATGCGTTGTTTTCGTTGTAGTGGATCGTGATATCGCGGTTGTCGTTGGGATCCAGCGAGTTTTTGATCAGCGTCAGGGCCTTCTGGGGCACGATGAAGGTGGTAGGCGTAGGCACGGTCACATCGAGGCGGCGGTAGCGCACCAGGCGGTGGGCATCGGTAGCCACGAAGGTGGCGCTGTGCTCGCGCAGATCGAAGTAGATGCCGTTGAGCGCGGCCTTGTCTTCGTCGGTGGAAGCGGCGAAGAGGGTTTTGTTGATGGCTTTGAGCAGCACATGCGCGGGCATGCGGATGGACTCGGTATGCTCGGGGCGGGGAATGGGCGGATAATCCTCGCCGTTTTCGCCGCTGATCTTGTACTTGCCGTTGTCCGAGCTGATCTCGACGCCGAAGGTGGTTTCATCCACGATGAAGGTCAGCGGCTGCTCGGGCAGGGCTTTGAGGATGTCCAGGAGGATCTTGGCCGGGATGGCCACCTTGACGGCATTGCCGCGCGACTCCACGGAGAGCTTGGTCTGCATGGAGGTCTCCAGGTTGGTGGTGGAGATGGTCAGCGTCTGGCCGCCGATTTCGAAGAGGAAATTTTCGATGATCGGCAGGACGGAGCGGGAGGGAATCGCGCCTGAGATCCGGCTGAGCTGTTTGTGCAGCGCCGTGGACGATACAATGAAATTCATACCCAAAGCCATTTTTGCTGTACCGACAAATCTAAGAATCTTTGCCGGAACTTCGCCAAGAAATTTCCTCACCATGGAGCTGCTCCAGCCGCTTGTGCGGGCCTATATCGAATCGCACAGCGCGGCGGAGCCGCCGCTGCTGAGCTGGCTGCGCCGCGAGACGCACCTCAAGACGCTCTATCCGCAGATGCTGTCGGGCCCCTACCAGGGCCGGGTGCTGGCGATGCTCTCGCGGCTGCTGCGCCCCCGGCGGGTGCTGGAGATCGGGGCTTTTACGGGCTACTCGGCCATCTGCCTCGCCGAAGGGCTGGCGCCCGGCGGCGCCATCGACAGCCTGGAGCGCAATCCGGAGCTGGACTTCCTCCTCGGCGCGGCACTGGCCCGCGCCGGGCTCGCCGAAACCGTGCAGGTGCGCTACGGCGACGCCCGCAGCCTGCTGCCGGCCCTCGAAGGCCCCTACGACCTGATCTTCCTCGACGCCGACAAGGCCGAGTATCCAGAATACTACGAGCTGGGCCTGCCCAAGCTGCGCGCAGGCGGCCTGCTCATCGCCGACAATGTGCTCTGGGACGGCAAGGTGCTCGATGACCGCGTGCAGGACAAGGAAACCGAAGGCCTGCGCCGCTTCACGGACCGCCTCTGCGCGGACCCGCGCATGATGCCCCTGCTGCTGCCCGTCCGCGACGGGCTGATGCTTGCTCTCCGCCTTCCCGGCTGACCCCGCGCCGGAACCCCTCCGCAGGGGTTGAATTCCACCGCATTCCGCCCTAACTTGCATCCCAATGCCGTCCGTCCGGGTCGGGGCAGCAGAACCGTGTCCTTCATGAACCGCAGACTGCCTACTTTTTTCCTCGCCGCCGGGTGGCTGCCGCTGCTGTGGATGGCCGCCGCTCCCGGCTCCGCCGCCGCGCAGCAGCACCTGGAGGCCCAGGCCCGCGCCGGCGACGGGGTCTATACCTTCCTCGACCGCTACCAGGTGCGGACGCCCTGCAATCTGGCGTATTTCTACAAAATCAACCAGCTCAAGAAAGGCCAGGGGCTTGTGGCAGGCAGAACCTACCAGCTGCCCGTGTATGTGTACGCCTACAACGGCCAGAGCATCCGCAGCACCCTGGGCAGCAATGACCTCCCCTGGGCCGAAAAGATCCAGCGCTACAACGAGGTGATGCTGGCCTGGCAGCTCAAGCCCGCCGACTACCGCACCGACAAGCAGCTGTGGGTGCCCTACCACCAGCTGTACTGCCGCGCCGAGGACCTCGAACTGCGCGAGCCGGGCCCGGCCCTGGCCCAGACCCCGGCAGTACAGGCCGCCCAGCGCACCCCCGCCGGCACCTCCTCGGCCAGCCGCCCCGCACGGGGCACCTACCCCATCTTCGGGCCCAAATACGCCCGCGTGCCCCTCGAAGGCACCGACCTCAACGGCTGCGTGTATTACCTCGTGGCCGGCCACGGCGGTCCCGATCCCGGCGCCGTGGGGCGCTTCGGCACCCAGAGCCTCTGCGAAGATGAATATGCCTACGACATTACCCTCCGCCTCGCACGGGTGCTGCTTTCCTACGGCGCGACGGTGTACATCATCGTCCGCGACCCCGACGACGGCATCCGCGAAGGCGAAATCCTGCCCTGCGACAAAGACGAAGTCTCCTGGGTGGAAGAGGAAATTCCCGTCAGCCAGGCCGACCGGCTCGGCAGGCGCTCCGAGGTAATCAATGAATTGTACCGCAAAAACGCCGCCCAGGGCGTCAGGTACCAGCGCCTCGTGGAAATTCACATCGACTCCGGCAGCCAAAGCGAGCAGATCGACATGTTCTTTTACTACCAGCCCGGCGTCGGAGCCAGCCAGGAGTTTGCGCAGCGCATCCACGCCACCATCCGCGAAAAATACGACACCTACCGCAAAGGCCGGGGCTACACCGGCACCGTATCCCAGCGGGATCTGTTTATGCTCCGCGAATGCGAACCCACCGCCGTCTTCATCGAGCTGGGCAACATCAGCAACCGCAACGACCAGGCCCGCCTCGTGATCGAAGGCAACCGCGACCTCATCGCCAACTGGCTTTTTGAAGGGCTGCTCCAGGATGTGAAGAAGTAGTAGTAAGATGTCAGTAGTAAGTAGTAAGACACAAGTAGTAAGACACAAGTAGTAAGATGTCAGTAGCAAGTAGTAAGACGCAGCCAGCAAGCAGCAGCGCAGCCAATTCCGAAGTCTTACGACTTGATACTTCATACTTCCTACTCCCAATTCCGAAGTCTTACGACTTGATACTTCATACTTTCTACTTCCTACTCCCTGCAAAACATGTCCGCCCCCCGCACCCAGGAAATGACCCTCAACATCGGCCCGCAGCACCCCTCCACCCATGGAGTCCTGCGGCTCGAAGTCGTCACAGACGGGGAGCTGGTGCTCGAGGTCCGTCCGCATCTGGGCTATCTGCACCGCTGCTTCGAGAAGCATGCAGAAGCGCTCAGCTACCCCCAGATCCTCCCCTACACAGACCGGATGGACTACCTGGCCTCCATGAATAACAACCTGGCCTTTGTCATGGGGGTAGAGCGCATGCTGGGCATCCAGGACCAGATTCCCAAACGCATCGAATACATCCGCGTGCTGGTCTGCGAGCTGAACCGGATCGCCTCGCACATGATCGCCCTGGGCACCTACGCCCTCGACATCGGCGCTGTGACGCCTTTTCTGTGGACCTTCCGCGACCGGGAGCACATCATGAACCTGCTGGAATGGGCCTCCGGGGCCCGGATGCTGTACAACTATATCTGGATCGGCGGCCTGTTTTACGACCTGCCGCCGGGCTTCGAGACGCGCTGCGCGGAGTTTCTGCGCTATTTCCGGCCCAAGATGGACGAACTCGGCCAGCTCGTCACCGGCAACGACATCTTCATCCGCCGCACGGCGGGCGTAGGCGTGCTGCCGCTGGAAACGGCCCTCAGCTACGGCTGCACCGGCCCCATGCTGCGCGGCTCCGGCCTGCGCTGGGACCTCCGCAAGGTGGACGGCTACTCGGTATATCCGGAACTGGAATTCGACATCCCCATCGGCCAGGGCGAAATGGGCACCACCGGCGACTGCTGGGACCGCTTCAAGGTGCGGGCCGACGAGGTGTACCAGTCGGTGCGCATCATCGAGCAATGCCTCGAACGGCTTGAGCATCAGTACCCCCGGACCGAAGACTTCGACCCGCGGGCGCTCTGCCCGGCCAAGGTCCGCCCCAAAGCGCAGGAATATTACGTCCGCGCCGAAAATCCGCGCGGCGAGCTGGGCTACTACTTCATCGCCGACGGCAAAAGCGATATCCCCTTCCGCGTCAAGGCCCGCGCCCCCAGCTTCTCCAACCTCAGCGTCCTGCCCGAGCTGGGCCGCGGCGTGCTCATCGCCGACCTCGTCGCCATCATCGGCAGCATCGACATCGTGCTGGGCGAGGTGGACCGCTGAAGGCAGCAAGTTTCGCCGATGTCCTTGCCCCGTTGCCGCTTTTCCCTTTGTTTTGCACCCGATTATCCTGATCTACTGACCCTTCTTCTCAGGCCCGCGTCATGACCATCCTCTATTCCTGGCTCAAAGAATTCGTCGAATTCGACTATACCCCTGCCGAACTGCAGGAACGCCTTACCATGCTCGGCCTCGAAGTGGCGGGCGTGGAGCGCATCGGCGGGGCGCCCGCATCGCTCGACGGTGTGGTCGTCGGCGAGGTGCTCTCGGCGGAGAAGCATCCCAACGCCGACCGGCTCCGCATCTGCCAGGTGGATCTGGGCCAGGGCGAGCCGGTTCAGATCGTCTGCGGCGCGCCGAATGTGGCCGCAGGCCAGAAGGTGCCCGTGGCCACCATCGGCACAACGCTTCAGCCCTGGGGCAAGGGGCCCGAGGCCGCCTTCGAGATCAAGGAAGGCAAGATCCGCGGCGAGCGCTCCGCCGGCATGATCTGCGCGGAGGACGAACTGGGCCTCGGCCCCGGCCACGACGGCATCCTCGTGCTGGATCCGGCCCTGGTGCCCGGCACGCCGTTCGCCAGCACGCTCGACCTCCAGGAAGACTATGTGCTGGAAGTGGAGCTCACCCCCAACCGCGTGGATGCAGCCTCGCACTACGGCGTAGCCCGCGATCTGGCGGCCCTGCTCCGCAAGCCGGTTCGCCTGCCCGATCCGGGCATCGACCCCGCTTCGCTCAGCCGCCCCAACCCCATTCCGGTCTCCATCCAGGACGGAAGCCGCTGCAAGCGCTATTCCTCCATCCACATCGAGGGCGTCACCGTAGCCGAAAGCCCCGCCTGGCTCCGGCAGCGCATCGAAGCCATCGGCCTGCGGCCGATCAACAATATCGTGGACGTCACCAATTACGTCCTCCATGAGCTGGGCCATCCGCTGCACGCCTTTGACGCCGGCCAGCTCCGGGGCGGGCAGATCGTGGTGCGCACCCCAGCCGGCGACGAGCCCTTCGTGACCCTGGACCAGACGGAGCGCACGCTCAAGGCTGGCGAGGACCTGATGATCTGCGACGCGGAGCGCCCGCTCTGCATTGCCGGCGTCATGGGCGGCCTCAATTCGGGCGTCACCGCCGAGACCCGGAGCATTTTTCTCGAATCGGCCTACTTCGAGCCCGGCACGGTGCGCCGCAGCGCCCGCCGCATGGGCCTCAGCACCGACTCTTCGTGGCGCTTCGAGCGGGGCGCCGACCCCAACATGACCGTCACGGCAGCCCTCCGCGCCGCAGGCCTGATCCTGCAGGTGGCTGGCGGCACCGCCTCCCAGGTTTCCGACGTCCGGCTGGCCGATTTCCCCCCGAAACCGGTTGCGCTGTCCGTCTCCAAGGCACACCGCCTCATTGGCAAGGCCATTCCGCGCGAAGAAATCATCGGCATCCTCCGCGCCCTGGAGATCGGGGTGGAGGAAGACGCCGGCGGCGACCTGCTGCACCTGCTCGTGCCGCCCTACCGCGTGGACGTGCACCGCGATGTGGATGTGCTCGAAGACCTGCTCCGCGTGTACGGCTACAACAGCGTGGAGATACCGGCCCTCATGTCGCAGACCCTCGTCTTCCGCCAGCGGCAGGACCGCTTCCGGCTGCGGGAACTCTACGCCAGCCAGCTCTCCGCGGCGGGCTTCTACGAAATTCTCAACAACTCCCTCACCCGCAAGTCCCTGGGCAACGAATCCGCCGTACACCTGCTCAATCCCCTGAGCGAGGACCTGGGCATCATGCGGCAGTCGATGCTGCACGGCGTGCTGGAGACCCTGCGCCACAACCAGAACCGGCAGGAGGAAGACCTCGCGGTGTACGAGTTTGGCAAGACCTATGCCCGCACGGAGCACGGATTCCGCGAGCACGAATGGATGGCACTGGCTGTCAGCGGATTGCGCCATCCCATGCACTGGGAGGTCAAGCCGGGCGCCTCGGGGCTGGGGACGGTGGCACGCGAGGCGGAGCGCATTCTGCGCTGGTTCGGGCTCAGCGGCGAGCTGGCCGAATGCGAGGATCCCGAATTCGACTACGGCATGCAGGTGATCACCGGCGGGCGGCAGCTGCTGCGCTACGGCAAGACCGCCGGCGCGCTGGCGAAGCGCTACGACCTGCGGCAGGACGTATATTATCTGCTGCTGGACTGGGAATACCTGCTCGAATGCTACAGCACGGCGGATCCCCAGTACCAGGAGATCCCCCTGTATCCGATGGTGCAGCGGGACCTGAGCCTGCTGCTGGACCGGGGCGTGCCGTTTGCGGAGCTGCGCCGGCTGGCGCAGGCAGCAGCGCCGGAGCTCATCCGGTCGGCGCGGCTGCATGACGTGTACCAGGGCAAAAACATTCCCGAAGGCAAGAAGAGCTACCTGATTTCGCTCGAACTGCGGGACAGCCGCCAGACACTCTCGGACAAGCAGGTGGATCAGGCGATGCAGCAGGTGATAGCAGCGCTCAAACGCGGCGCAGGCGCTGAAATCCGCACATCCTGAGCCGTTGCCGCGCAACTTCCGGCCAATGTGCGGACGATGTTTGGCTATTTGGCTGGAAGTTAGTACATTTAAAGCGTTGACTTGAAGCAGAAGGATAAGTGGAGTACGTTCTTTGATCCGTCAACACTGGAAGACACGTCGATTTTGGTGAATATACTACATGGAGGAGCTTGTCCGCAGGGTGCAGGAAGCAGGGCGACAGCTTTCGGCGACTGAACGCAGGATTGCTCAGCTTCAGGAAGATAAGCTTGAGTTGGAGCAACGGGTCAGGACGCTCGAAACCCAGCTGGAGCTGCACAAGCGGGAGAGCCGGGTGCTTGCATTGCCGCTGGCGCTTCCCGATTCCGTTGCTGCGATGAGCCCCCGTGAGCGCGAAGCTCTTCGCGCGAGAATCGACGCGTATCTGAAAGAAATTGACGCATGTCTGAGTTTTTTGGGTGAATAGCATCAACTGGCAACAGGAAGAACTCATTGGAAAAGCGTTCCGTCGTCGTCTCCGTATTCGGGCGGCAGTTTCCGGCCAGCGTGGATCGTGAAGAGGCGGCTGTCATCGAACAGGCAGCCCAATCTATAAACGCGAAGATTCGGGCCTTCAAGGCTGTGTATAAAACCCAGGGCGATCTCGACATCGCCATCATGTGCTGCCTGGACATCATGACCGAGTACCTCAGCTACCGGCAGATGCAGTCCCAGCAGCTCGATACAGCCCTCGAAGCCGTTGCTCAGCTGGAGCAGCAGATTGCCCGGATAATGCCCGCTGTGCCCGCCGCTCCGGTGCCCGACGATCTGTAAGCCGCTTCCTGCCCTGCCTGCATGGCCGACGCGCCGTTGCTGCTATCCGCCCGCATCCCCGTTTTCCTAATCCGCCATCTCATATGGAATTATTGGCAGGAATTGGTATCGGGCTGCTTGCAGGCGCATTGATCGGCTACATGGTCAACCGCTACCTCCTCGCAGCCGCCAACGCACGACTGATCGAAGCAGCCAAGGTCAAGGCCGACAGCCTCATCCAGCAGGCCGAACTGAAAGGCGAAAACATCAAGCAGGAACAGCTCGCCAAAGCGAACGAAAAGTACCAGCAGCTCAAGGAGCGCTTCGAAGAAAACGCCTCCAAGCGCAAAGAAGCCCTCGATGCGCAGCAGAACAAGCAGAAACAGCGCGAGCAGAGCCTGGTAGCACGTGAAGAAAAGGTCAAGAAAGACGCCCAGCGGATCAAAGACCTCGAAACCCAGACCGAAACCCTCCAGCAGAACCTCGCCAAGCAGATCGAAGTGGCCGAACGCAAGCAGGAGGAGGTCGAGCAGCTGCGCCAGCGCCACATCCGCGACCTCGAAACCCTCGCCGGCCTCTCCGCAGACGAGGCCCGTGCCCAGATGATGGAAGCCATCAAGGAAGAGGCCCGCTCCGAAGCCTCGGCCTATGTGAAAACCATCGTCGAGGAAGCCCAGCTCACGGCTTCCAAGGATGCGAAAAAGATCATCATCGAAACCATCCAGCGCACCGCCGCCGAGCATGCCATCGAAAATACGGTGACGGTCTTCCCCCTCGAAAACGACGAGGTCAAAGGCCGCATCATCGGCCGCGAAGGCCGCAACATCCGGGCCCTCGAAATGGCCACCGGCATCGAAATCATCGTGGACGACACCCCGGAGGCCATCATCCTCTCCGGCTTCGACCCCGTGCGCCGCGAAATCGCCCGCCTCTCCCTGCACAAGCTCGTCACGGACGGCCGCATCCACCCCGCCCGCATCGAGGAAGTGGTCAAAAAGACCGCCCAGAAAGTCGAGGAGGAAATCATCGAAACCGGTGAGCGCACGGTCATCGACCTGGGCATCCACGGCCTGCGCCCGGAGCTTATCCGCATGGTCGGCCGCATGAAGTACCGCTCCTCCTACGGGCAGAACCTGCTCAAGCACTCGCGCGAAGTCGCCAACCTCTGCGCTACCATGGCGGCTGAGCTTGGCCTCGATGTGAAGAAAGCCAAGCGTGCCGGCCTGCTGCACGACATCGGCAAGGTGGCCGAGGAAAACTCCGAGCTGCCCCACGCCCTGCTCGGCATGGAGCTGGCCAAAAAATTCGGCGAAGGCCCCGAAGTCTGCAACGCCATCGGCGCCCACCACGACGAAATCGAAATGACGGCCCTCATTTCGCCGATCATCCAGGCCTGCGACGCCATCAGCGGCTCCCGCCCCGGCGCCCGCCGCGAGATCGTGGAGAGCTATATCCAGCGCCTCAAAGACCTCGAAGACCTCGCCCTGTCCTATCATGGCGTGATGAAAACCTACGCCATCCAGGCCGGCCGCGAGCTGCGGGTGATCGTGGAAAGCGAGAAGGTCAGCGACGAAAAAGCCGACAAGCTCGCCTTCGACATCTCCCAGAAGATCATGAAGGAAATGCAGTATCCGGGCCACATCAAGGTGACGGTGATCCGCGAAAAACGGGCCGTCGCCTACGCGAAATAAGGGACGTGCCCGTCCGTATGCAGGCCCTGCCGGATACCGGCAGGGCCTTTTTGCAGGGCCGGGATGCGGCTTTCGCCGGTGCAATCCCGGCCATCCGCAGATTTGCCTGCGGAAATCCTGCGCACATCCGCAGAGAGGCATGAAAAAAAGTGTATTTTTACCCGGACATTAACCGATGAGCATCTGTTTGTTATGATCCGTATTTGTCTGATGGCGATTCTGGTGGCTGCGGCACTGCCGGCAGCGGCCCAGATCTATGCCGGCCGCGGCACCCTGCATATCGCCTCCTCCGGCAGTTCGTCTGCTACGGCGCTCGTCTCCGAGCAGCTTTCCTGCCGCTTTACGCCCGGCACGGGCCGCGTGCTCCTGCTATTCAAGGCCGAGAGCCTGCTCCGTGCCGATGGCACTGCCGATGCCCCGGTCATGCAGGGGATCTTCGAGGCAGCCTCCAGCACCCTCTGGACCATCGAAGCAGATCTGACGCCCTGGGCGCTCCAGGACGGCAGCACCCAGGAGGTGGACATCCCGCAGCTGCCCGTGACCATCCTCGCCAACGACCGCTCCGTGCGCCAGCCCGCCGCCGCCTCGCTCAAGCTCACACCTGCTGCGTTTACCCTGGACCTGAGCGTGACCCTGCACCTCGCAGACCTCGGCCTGAACGTGCCTGCGCCGCTTGCCGGCCGGTTTGCGGATGAGGTGACCCTTACCATCCCTGCCGCCGAACTGACCCGCCGCTGATTGCCCTGCGGGCTGTTTCCGGCTGCTTCTCCCTTGCTTCTGAATTGTGTGCTGAATATCCTACAACAGCAGAGTGTATGAACCACGTATACCGCCTGTCCCTGCTTGCCGGGATGGTTATGATATGGTCGTTGCCCGCCTGGGCGCAATTGCCCCCCAACCAGCCGGAGCAGGACTGCATAAACGCCCTGCCGGTTTGCCAAAACATTTATACCCAGGCCAACTCCTATGTGGGCGAAGGCCTCAATCCCAACGAAATCAATTCGGGCCCTTCCTGTCTCGGCAGCGGCGAACGGAATGATACGTGGTATATCTTCACGGTTCAGACCTCCGGCAACGTCGCCTTCACCATTACCCCGGTCACCCTTTCCAATGACTACGACTGGGCGGTGTACAACCTGACGACAGCCAACTGCTCGGATATTTTCAACATTCCCGCGCTCGAGGTGAGCTGCAATTACTCCGGCGCCTCCGGCCCGACAGGCCCCAATGGCCTTCCCGGCAGCCAGAACGAGCCCGTAATCCCCGTGCTGGCGGGCGAAACCTACGTGATCAACGTCAGCAACTTCACCGGCAGCACCACCGGCTACAGCATCAACTTCTCCGCATCCACCGCGACCATCTTCGACAACGTGCCTCCGACGCTTGATACCGTGCTCACCAGCTGCGGATCGGCGAATATTACCGTGCAGTTTTCGGAAAATGTCAAGTGCGCGACAGTCAATCCGTCCGATTTTGTGATTACCGGCCCCGGCGGTCCTTACACAGTCACCGGCGTGGTCGGCGGCTCCTGCACAGGAGGCACCTTTGAAAACGTGTTCGACCTGGTGATCTCGCCGGCCATTACCTTGAGCGGCACCTACAACGTAGCGCTCGTAGGCCCGGTCGAAGACAACTGCGGCAACCAGGCCACGCTCAGCTCCGAAGATATCTTCATCGGCCAGGGGGTCATGACCGCTTCGGCATCGCCCGACTCGATCTGCGCCGGGCAGCCGACGACCCTCACCACCAACCTCTCTTCCACGCCAGGCTACACCTTCGTCTGGACACCGGGCGGCTTTACCAGCGGCACCATTCAAGTCTCGCCTGCGGCCTCTACGCTCTACACCGTCGTCGCAACGGATCCTGCCGGCTGTGCCCGGACCGCGACCGTAGGCGTCATTGTCAAACCGACTCCCCAGCCGGCCTTCTCCCTGCCTCCGCAGGCCTGCCAGGGCCAGCCGGTCGGCATCGTGTACACCGGCAATGCGACGCCGTTCGCCACATATAGCTGGGATTTCGATGCACCGGACATCCTGCTCGGGACGGGCCCCGGCCCCTTCCAGGCCGTATATAATACCGTAGGCCCCAAAACCATCAGCCTCAGCATTCTGCAAAACGGCTGCCAGGGCCCCACCCTGTCCCAGACCATTCAGGTAAACCTGCTCCCTGCTGCGGTCTTTACCGGCCCCGATGATGTCTGCGAGGGAGATACGGCTGTATTTACCTATCAGGGCAATGCGCCGGCTACGGCAGCGTTTATCTGGAACTTCCCGGGAGCGTCTTTTACTCAGAATATGAGCGCGCCTGGCTCCACGATCGGGCCCTATAAAGTGGTGTGGCCTTCGGGCGGAGTCCGGAATGTCACGCTGCAGGTGACGAACAATGGCTGTCCGTCTCCGCTCGTCACCAAGCCGGTGACGGTCTTTGCGCGGCCTTCGGTGTCCATCGAGCCGGAGGCCAACCAGTGCTTCCCGGGCAACAGCTTCACCTTCGTGCCCGCCGGCGACCCCGCCGACACCTACCTCTGGAACTTCGGCCCCTCGGCGGTGC
>JANRID010000051.1:0-19101 GCA_033765305.1 Bacteroidia bacterium | reverse complement strand
CTGCCGCGGTATCTGGCGCTGCCGTCGCTGGAGGCGCTGCTGCTGGTTTCGCAGTCGGAGGTTCACGCCGAGCTGTTTGTGCGGAAGGGAGACGAGTGGGTGTACAGCGTGCACACGGACCGGGATGCAGTGCTGGAGCTGAGCGGCCTGCGGCTGACGCTGGCAGAGGTGTATGAGGGGGTGGAACTGGGGGGAGCGGCGGCAGCCGGGCCGGAGCAGGCAGGGTAAGGGCCGGATTTCGGGGGGGTGTGCTGGGCTGCGGGTAATCCGGCGCTTGCGGAGGCGCAGCCTGCGGCCGGACTGCCCTGCCAGGCCCTCCCGCAGACGAAGTCCGGCAGTGTTATGCTCTGGCGCAATCCGGCTTGAAAAACATGCATTCCGTCGGCAGATTGCCCGCATGTCGGGCTATTATGCATATCCTGGAGTGAAACACTTCGTGACCAGCACAGTGGTGGACTGGATCGATGTGTTTACCCGGAGGGAATACTGCGAAATACTGACGGGCGCGCTGGAGTTTGCCCGCCAGTCCCGGGGGCTGCGCATTCATGCCTACGTGATCATGCCCAGCTATTTGCAGATGCTCGTGAGCAGCCCGGAGGAGAAGCTGAGCAATGTGATGCGCGACTTCAAGCAATTCACCTCAAGATCGATTGTGCACGCCGTGCAGGACATGCCCGAAAACCGCAGCGACTGGCTGACGCTGCATTTCCGGCAGCACGCGGCGCAGCATCCGAAAATCCGGCACGCGCAGTTCTGGCAGGCGGGATACCAGCCGCAGGTGTGCTACAGCGTGGAGGGAATCCGGCAAAAGATTCACGACATTCATGAGGCGCCCGTCAAAGCCGGGACCGTGCACGAGCCCTGGCAGTATGTATGGTCCTCAGCCCGGGATTATGCAGGCCTGAAAGGACCGCTGACAGTGGACAAGCTCCTGTAAGCTCAGCCTCCCGCCGGACTGCCCACCAGCCCAACCCCGCAGACGAAGTCCGGCGCCCCGCCGCTTGTGCTCAGAACTTCGCAAACACACCCAAATCGAATGATGGCGCAGCCAGCACATTGGTTGCCGCCTGAGCGCCGTACACCCCGCCGCTCAGCCCCAGATGTTTCCCCAGCCGCACATTCACCTCCGGCCCGAACGACAGGTACTGAATGTTGTTCGAAAACAGCCCCGTGCCGGCCGCAGGCGCGCTTCCGTTCCGAAAAGACCGCACCAGATAGCTCTTGAAAATCAGCGTAACCCGGTCTTTCAGCATAATCCCCGCATCGAACCCGGCATGAAACTCCTCCGAGAAGCCCCTGGTCCGGTGGTTGAATCCCAGCGAGCCGTTGATAAACACCGGCTTGGGGTAAAACGAATAGCCCGCTTCCAGCTTCACCAGCTGATTGAACTCTCCGTCGCCGGACTGCAGCAGGCCCGTCTCTCCGCCGCCCGGATTGCCCAGGGGAAGGCCCAGCATCACGGTCGTCCCCAGCACGAAAGGCTTGTCCTTGATGAGTGCATACGAAACACCCAGATCCGAATCCCCGAAGCTGCTCAGGGCATCGCCCGGCTCGATGCGTCCGCTTTGCAGATACCGCACTTCATTGAGCGTAGTCCGGAAGAAAAAAGGCGCATAGGCCTTGAGCGTCAGGCGTTCGCTGAGGCGATACTCTGCGTACAGGCTGCTCGTCCAGACGCGGGTGGTGGTAATGGGGATCACGTCTCCGTCCAGATTGAAGAAGTAGCGGGCCGAAATCAGCCGCTGGCCGAGCTTGAGGTAGCCGTGGCCGGTGCCGGCCGGCCAGGGGCCGCCTGCGTGCAGGGGGTGAACCGTCAGCACACACAGCAGGAGGGCCAGCATACGGAACATGCGTAGTCGCATAGCAGGGAGGTTATTGGAGCCGGGCTGCGCCGAATGGAATGTTGAAAGGCTTGCAATGAATGAACACATGGCTGTATTGGGTCAGCGATACGCCGGGCACTTCGTAGGTATCGATCCCGCTGGTTTTGCGCAGCTTGGCCACCTCCAGCCCGCCTGACACGCTTGTGGCGCTGTTGCTCAGATAGACATACAGGCCGGGCCCCGAACTGCTTTGGAAGTCGGATTCCATCCGGATGGTCACCCCTCCGGATGCTGGCAGCAGGGTCACGCTGCCCCGCACCATATAGCCGTTCAGCCCGGCGAAGATGCCGCTGCGCGGCTGTGCGCCTACACTGACTGCCACTGGCGTGCTGAGCACCCCCTGCACGGCGGCCTGAATCTGCGCATTGCCGTTCGAGATGGCCCGGATCCATCCTTGCGCATCCACGGTGGCTACAGCCGGATCGCTGCTGGTCCACGTAAAGGCCAGCCCCGGAATCAAATCGCCCGCCGCGTTCCGGGCTGCGGCGGTGGCCTGCACGCTGTCGCCCGGGCTGAGCAGCGGGTCGCCGATCAGCACGGTCACCTCTGCGACATCGTCCGGATCGGCGATGACCGTCACGAACAGCTCCGCGCTGGTCAGGGAGTCGTTCGAGGCGGTGATGCGCGCCTGTCCGGGGGCCAGCCCGCGCAGGATGCCGCCTGCCGAGACGGCTGCGATGCCGGGCGCCGAGCTCCGCCATTCCACATGGCCCTCGAATTCATCGCCGAAGGTATTCCGCAGCCGGGCTTCGAGCGCCAGGGAGTCGCCGATTTCGATCGAAGCAGGCGCTGCAGCGATGACAATGGCTACAACGGTGTCTTCGAGTTCGTCGGCTCCGATGCAGGCTGGCAAAGCAGCTGCCAGCATCAGCATCTTCCAGATGGTTCGCATAGGCTTGAGATTTAAGGCAAGATCGGGAAGGTCTGGCCGCCGGGCTGTTGGGGGGCTGACACAACCAGCGGAACTGTGCGCCCGCCCTGCTTCCGCCGGACTGCCCTGCCAGGCCCGCCCCGCAGACGAAGTCCGGCGAAAGATGCGGCACAATTCCAACCCAGCCGGATTTTGGGCTTGTGCGGGGCCTGTGCGTAATCCGGCGCTGGCGTAGGCGCAGCCTCCCGCCGGACTACCCTGCCAGGCCCCGCCCCGCAGACGAAGTCCGGCAAGCTACAGGCCAAAACCCTGCCCACGCCGGACTACCCTCCCAGCCCAGCCCCGCAGACGAAGTCCGGCAAAATCCCCCATACACAACAGCCGGACGCATCGCGTCCGGCTGGAACAGGGGGAGTGGCCCGGGTCTCGCCCGAGCCGGTTATTCTTCCTTAATCGCCTGAACCGGATCCGCCGTCGCCGCACGCACCGCCTGAAAACTGACCGTCGCCATCGCAATCGCCACCGCCAGCACACCGGCCAGCACAAACGGCCCCGCGCCCATCGGCGCCCGGTACATAAACTCCATCAGCCACCGGTTCATCAGCACCCCGGACAGGATAAACGCCAGCACCATCGCGATCCCCACCAGGCCCAGGAAATTCCGCGACAGCAAGGCAATAATATCCGTCACCGAAGCGCCCAGCACCTTGCGGATGCCGATCTCCTTCGTCCGCTGCTGCGCCATGAATGAAGCCAGCGCAAACAGCCCCAGACAGGCCACCAGAATCGCCAGCACCGCAAAACTCAGGAAAATCTGCCCCAGCCGCTGCTCATTCTGGTACATGCGGTCGAACTCATCGTCCAGAAAGCGGTAGGTGAACGGAACCCCTGCCGCAAATTCCCGCCAGCGGGCCTCCACCTCGCCGATCGTGCCCGGCAGATCCTGCGCTTGCAGCCGCAGCATGATACAGCCCGTGCTCCGGTTCAGGAACAGGCCCAGGGGCGCAATGCGCTCGCGCATCGATTCGTAGTGAAAGTCCTTCACCACCCCGATGACCGTATAGGAATTCTCCGGCGGAGGTCCAGGCAGAGAAGGATCGGCACCGAAGGCAAACGTATTGATGCGTTTGCCCAGCGGGTCCGGGCCCAGCCCGAAGGACTCGACCGCCGTCTGGTTCAGGATAACCCCCTGCGAATCGGTAGGAAATTCCAGCGAAAAATCCCGCCCCAGCACAATCTGCATGCCCAGCGTCCGGACATAGGCATGGTCCACCGACCAGTTGTTGAGAATCACCGTCTTGTCCACCTTTTGCCCCTCCGGCCAGAACGCATTGTTATTGCTTTCGTACTCCAGATTCGTGCCCCGCACCGGAATAAAACTGCTGCCGCTGACCGACGACACCTGCGGCAGCCCCGCAAGGGCCTCTTTGAATGCTTCGAAGCGGTCGCGCAGCAGATAGGTATCCTGCAGAATCAGCACCTGTTCCCGGTTGAAGCCCAGCTCTTTACTGCGGATGAAATTCAGCTGCCGGTTCACCATGAGCGTGCAGACAATCAGGGCGATAGAAGCCGAAAACTGAAACACCACCAGGGCACTGCGGAGCCTGCCGCTGCGGGCGCCGCTGGCCAGCCTGCCCTTGAGGACCTGAACCGGCTGAAAGGCAGAGAGGAAAAATGCCGGATACAGACCCGCCAGGCAGCCGATCAGCAGAATGCCGCCCCCGATGGATGCCCAGAACACCGGCTCATGCCAGGGCAGGCGGATCGATTTACCCGACAGGTTGTTGAAAACCGGCAGAAACAGCTCCGCCAGCGCCAGCGCCACCATAAATCCTGCGGCAGTCAGCAGCAGCGTCTCGACCAGAAACTGCCGGATCAGCTGGCCCCGCATCGCCCCCAGCACCTTGCGCACCCCCACCTCCTTGGCCCGGTTGGCAGAGCGCGCCGTGGAGAGGTTCATGAAATTCACGCAGGCGATGAGCAGGATGAACAGCGCCACCACAGAGAAGATATACACATACTGGATGCTGCCGTTAGGCGCTAGCTCGGCCATCAGGTCGGAATACAGGTGAATATCCGTCAGCGGCTGAAGGTACAGATTGAGGCGGTTGCCGGAGCCGAGAAAATCGGTCATGCTGACCCCCATAAACTGCTGAAGCTGCGGTCCGGCATACGTATCGATCATCTGGCCGAATTTCGCCTCTACCGCACGGGGATCCGTGCCGGGCTTCAGCAGCACATACGTATAAAAGTTGAACGACAGCCAGATCGGGTTCAGGGCTTCCTCATCGCTGGTCATGGAGAGGAAAAAGTCCATCCGGATGTGCGAGCTGGCCGGCATGTCCTCAAAGACCCCGGTAACACGGTAGCTGTACCGGTTGCTCAGAATCAGCACCTTGCCCAGCGCAGACTGGCCGGGAAAATGCCGCTCCGCCGCGCTGCGGCTGATGACAGCCGTATTAGGCTCGCGGAGCGCGCTGCCCATATCGCCTTCCAGAAAGCGGAAGCTGAAGATCTCGAAGATCTGCTGGTCGGCGAAGATCACATCTTCTTCCTTCAGGTTCTGCTCCGCGCCCTCTGCTTTGATCAGATGCGATCCCCGGGTGCGGAACCGGGCAGAAGCTTCGACCTCGGGGAAATCCTGCAGCATCGCAGGGCCCATCGGTGCGGGGGTAACAGCAAGATTGCCGTCCATCTCGCCGAATTTGATGCTGGCCGCCACCCGGTAGATCCGGTCTGCCCGCTCGTGGTAGCGGTCATAGCTCAGCTCATCGGCGATAAACAGCGCGATCAGCAGGCAGCAGGCGATCCCCACGGCCAGCCCGCCGATGTTGATGAGAGTGTACATGCGCTGCTTGAGCAGGTTGCGCAGCGCCGTGACGAAATAGTTGCGCAGCATGTCAGGCAGGATTGGGGGAGAAGTGATTTTCGGAAATAATCTTGCCGTCGAGCAGGTGGATGACCCGCCGGCCGTATTCGGCGCAGCGCAGCGAGTGCGTCACCATGATGATCGTCGTGCCCTGCTCGTTGAGCGAAGCCAGCAGGCGCATCACCTCGTCGCCGTTGGCTGTGTCGAGGTTGCCCGTAGGCTCGTCGGCCAGCAGCAGCTTGGGGCTGTGCACCACTGCGCGGGCCACTGCCACGCGCTGCTGCTGCCCCCCGGAGAGCTGCTGCGGGTAATGATTGCGGCGGTGGGTCATGTTCATCTGCTCCAGCGCAGCCTCCACCCGCTGCTTGCGCTCGGCCGCGCGCATCCGGGTATAGATCAGCGGCAGCTCGACATTCTCGTACACCGTCAGCTCGTCGATCAGGTTGAAACTCTGAAAGATGAAGCCAAGCGTGGACTTGCGCAGGCCCGCGCGCACGCGCTCGGAAGCCTTGGCGATTTCCTGGCTCAGGAAATAATAGCTCCCCGAAGAAGGCGTGTCGATCATCCCGATAATGTTCAGCAGCGTCGATTTGCCGCAGCCCGAAGGGCCCATGATGGAGAGGAATTCTCCTTCGCGCACCTCCAGCGAAAGGTGGTTGAGCGCGGTCGTCTCGATTTCTTCGGTACGGTAGTGCTTGACGAGGTCTTGGAGGCGGATCATAGCATGAGGTATCAGGTATGGAGTATCAAGGATTAGGCAGTAGTAACAAGAGGAGCGTAGCAAGAAGCGGGGATAAGGGAAGCTCGATGAGGCATGCGCTGCTTTGGCCCCGCATCTTTCCGCACGGGCGGCCTGGCAGCCGCCCCGCAGGCACATCAGTCGAATTCCAGCACATCGGCATCGCCGAAGGCTTCGTAGCCGGAGAGGATCACCTGCTCGCCGGGCTGGAGGCCTTCGAGCACCTCGAAGAAGCGGTCGCTCTGGCGCCCCAGGCGGATGCTGCGCTTGCGCGCGGCCTGGCCGCCGGGATCGAGCACATACACCCAGCTGCCGCCTGTACGCTGGAAAAATCCCCCCCGCGGAATCATCAGGGCCTCCTCAGCCGTGCCCAGCGCGATCCGGGCCTGCACATTCTGGCCTCGGGAGATTGCCGCCGGCGGCTGCGAAATGAATTCCAGATCCGCCTCGAACACGCCGCCGTTCAGCACTTCGGGATACACCTTGTAGATGCGCAGCGGCACCCGCTGCCCGTCGAATACAAACTCGCCCTCCTGTCCGGCCCGGATCCGGGCCAGATAGTGCTGGTCGATCCGGGCCCGGACCTTGTAGCCGTTCAGCACATCGATCTGGGCCAGGTTGTCGCCCTGGCGCACCATCTGCCCTTCCTCCACCCGCACGGCGGACAGCTGGCCGTCCAGCGGCGCGCGGATTACGAGGTTGTCCAGGTTGCGCTGGATCGCGCCGAGGTTGCGCTGCACCAGGTCGAGCGAGGTCTCCACCTGCCCCAGCTGCTGCAGGCGCAGCATGGAGTCTTTGTAGATCCGCTTGCGGATCAGCTCCCGGCGCCGCAGGCTGTATTCGTAGGGGTTCTGCGCCGCCTGAAACTCGGCCTCCGGGATCACGCTGTCCTGAAACAGCCTCCGGCTGCGCTCGTAGGTCTGCTGCTGGGCGGTCAGGTCGGCCTCCACTTGCAGCAGCTGCTCCTCCAGATCCAGGGTGTTCTGCTCCAGGCTGATCCGGGTGTTGCGCAGCTGGTCGGCCTGTTCGAGCAGGTTCGTTTCGAGGTTCATGTAGTTCAGCTCCAGATCCGGATTGGAAAGCCGGAGCAACTGCTCGCCCCGCCGGACCTGTTCGCCGCCCCGGCGGTAGATTTCCTCCACCAGCCCGCCCTCCGCCGCGTCGATCAGGCGGGTGGTGACGGGCAGAATCTCCGCCTGCACGGCGATGTACTCCTGAAACGGCCCCTGCGTGGCTTCGCCTACGCTCAGGCGCTCACGGGATACCCGCAGGCGGCTGGTATGGCGCTGCTGCCAAAACCAGCCGATCAGCAGCAGGCCTGCCACGGACAGGCCGCCGTAGATGAGAATCCGGCGCAGCGGGCGCCGGGGCTTTTCCAATACTCGGTCCATAGGGCGCAAGGTTGTCTGCAGGATGCAGGCAAGCCTCGTGCCATATGTTTAAGTAATTGATTTTCAGTAAATTGATCGAAAAATCATGCCGATTCCTGCTGTTCCGCTGTTTCAGAATGAAACAGTCCGGTGTTTCAGAACGGTGCAGCGGGCAGATGCGTCGGCCTCATTCCGGCGCCTGCAGCGCGCGCCAGGCTTCCAGCGGGCGGTCGCTGCTGAGCAGATCGGCCCCTGCCTGCACCCATTCCCGGTACAGATGGTCGCCCTGTGCCTCCGCCATCTGGTCTAGATTGCCCAGTGTGCCGAGGATGCAGCGGATTCCCTTGCTGTGCAGCTGCCGGCAGAACGCAGGGTCGGGCGCGCGCGTGCCCACGAAGGCCACCATCACGCTGTCCGGCACGCCCAGGGCGCGGTGCCGCTCGTATTCCGCCTCGTTCCGCACCGTCACCGAGATCATCAGCGAAGGGTCCAGCCGGTGCACCAGCGCCGCCGCATCGGCCTGGTAGGTAATGATGGCGGCATTGCCCTGGGAACCGGTCCGCTGCACCAGCTCCACCACCCGCTCGTAGGGCACGCCCCGCTTGACATCCAGCGTGAACGCAACCTTGCCCCGGCCCCAGCGGAGGGCCTCCTCCAGCGTAGGGATGCCGTAGCGGGTCGCCTGGCCTTCATGGTCTTCGAGCCGGAGGCTGCGCAGCGCCTGCCAGTCCTGCGCCTGCACCGGGCCGGCCCCCGTGCTCGTGCGGTCCAGCGTTTCGTCATGCATCAGCACCAGCACGCTGTCACGGGTCAGGCGGATATCGCATTCAATGACCACCGGCATCCGCTTCGCCAGCATGCGGAAACTTTCGGTGCAGTTTTCCGGGTAGCCCGGATAGCTGCCGCCGCCCCGGTGCGCGCTGACGGCCGGCACCGTCTGGCTGGAGTACCGGAAATACGCCGCAGGCGCATCGAAGAAGTAGCGGCTGCTGCGGCAGCCCGCCAGCGATCCCAGCGCAAGCGCCAGAAGCGCCAGCCGGAACAGGAATGCAGGTCTCATGGGACGAAGTTCTTCATTCCCCCCGATCCGGGCAAGCAGCCAGGCTCATACCTGCGTGAGCTTCCATTTGCCCCGGCGGAAATAATACCAGGCCACGAGCGCAATCAGCGTCTCCGCCGCCGGGATGGCGATGAAAGCGCCGACTGCCTTCATATTCAGGACATTGGCCAGCAAATACGCCAGCGGGATCTGAAACAGCCAGAAGCAGACGAAGTTGATCAGGGTAGGGGTGCGGGTGTCGCCTGCGCCGTTGAGCGCCTGGGTCATCACCATGCCGATGCCGTAGAAGATATACCCTGCGCCGATGATGCGCAGCGACTGGGCCGCATAGCCGATGACGGGCTCGTCCTGGGTGAAAATCCGGATGATGGGCTCCGGGAAACAGGTGAAAAGCACCGTCACGAAGGCCATGAAGATGGCATTGTACCGGGCGGTGAGCGCCACGCTTTGTTCGGCCCGCTCCGGCTTGCCTGCGCCGAGGTTCTGGCCCACGAGGGTGGCGGCGGCATTGCTCAGGCCCCAGGCCGGCAGGATGAAAAACACCACGTTGCGGATGGCGAGCTGATAGCCGGCAGAGGCCGTGGTGCCGCCGGTTTCGGCCACCAGCCGCGCCAGCACGATCCAGCTGCCGCTGCCGATGATGAACTGCAGGGTGGCCGGCGAGGCGATCTGCACGATGGACGCGATCAGGGGCCGGTCGAAGCGGAAATGCCGGGCGAAAAACTTCAGGATTCCGCTGCCTTTGAACAGATGGTAGCACTGGTAGGCAACCCCCGATCCCCGCCCGATCACCGTCGCGATGGCGGCGCCCTTGAGCCCGAAGAAATGGATCAGCACCGGGCAGAGGATGATGTTGATGATGCTGGCGATCCAGAGGCTGCGCATGGCCATGGCGGCATCGCCGGCGCCGCGGAAGATGCCGTTGATGAGGAAGATGAGGATGATCACGGCGCTTCCGCCGAGCATGATCCGGGTGAAGACGGCCCCGTCGCGCACCACATCCTCGCTGGCGCCCATGAGCGCGAGGATGCGGTCGGCATAGACCGCGCCCGGAATGCTGAGCAGCAGGGTGATGACCAGGGCGATCAGCAGCGACTGAGCGCCTGCGTGCGCGGCCGCTTCGGGGTTTTTCTCCCCGATCCGCCGGGCTACGATGGCGGTAGCCGCGGTGCTGAGCCCGATCGCGACCGAATAAATGATCGTGATCACCGACTCCGTCAGGCCGACGGTGGCAATGGCATTTTCGCCCAGCTTGCTCACGAAGAAGATGTCCACGACCGCGAAGACGCTCTCCAGGCTGAGTTCGAGGATCATGGGAATGGCCAGCAGGAATACCGCGCGGCGGATGCTGCCTTCGGTATAGTCCTGCTCTTCGCCGTTGAGCGACTGGCGGATCAGGTCCAGGATGGACTGGATGCGGGTGGGGCGGGCGGTGTTCATGGTACAGGAAGGGGCAAAAGGAGTGCTAAGTTGGGTAATCCGGTTAGCAAAAACAACTGCCGGGTGGCGGTTTTTTTGGGCAAACGAGGGCATCCGCCGGGAGGATGGGGGCGCACGGAGGCATGGAGATACAACGTTTCGTGGGGATAATCAACTGATTATCTGGGAATTCGTTGCTGCGCCCGGCAGGTTCCGCCCGGCTGCTAAATCCCTGTTCACAGAGGCGGACCGCGCTACTTCCGGTACACCGGCGCCCGCGCCTGCCGCAGGCAGATGACCGCATCGAAGCGCCGGCTGGGGATGAAGCGCAGCACGCCGCCATTTTCTACCTCAAAAGCCTGCACCGGCTCCTGCATGCGGGCGCAGGGCCTTCCCAGATCCAGCAGGACCGCCTCCGCGCCGGGCAGCTGCACGAGCTGCTCCAGATCCTCCGGGCCGCTGCGCTCGAAGGCATCCGTGCTGCGGGTCCACCAGGTGTAGGTCTCGCCCGCACGGGCAAACAGGCCGATGTGGCAGCTCTCTGCCCCGTAGCGTGCCTGCACGCGCTCGCCCATCCACGTGAAGGGATTGCCCTCGGGCGAGGTTTTGCCGATATGCCCGTTGTGGCCCCAGATGATGACTTTTTTGCCCGGATACAGGCTGTCCATCAGCCAGAACAGGTTGTCCGCCATGAGGCTGTCGCGCCGCTCGGTCACGTCCTGCGTATGCCAGTCGAGGTCCACAGCGTCGCGGTAATTGCGGATGGCGCGGCGGATCACCTGCATATCAGTTGCCGACAGCTGGTACTGGGCCTGAATATCAGCATGATGCGCAGTGAAGGCCCGCATCGCGGCATCCGCCGCCTGCATGATGGTGTCGCTCAGGGCGAAGAGCGGCGCCCGGTCCGGCGCCCAGAGGACCGCCGGGATGCGGTAGTAGGCCGTCAGGCCGGCCACGATCGCGCCGGCCTGCGCCGGCTCGTAGCGCTCGAGGATCTGCTGCAGAAATTCGAGCGAGGAGCCGTAGTTCTGCGAGTCGAAGCCCGTGAAATGCAGCGGCCTGGCGCGGGTGCGCGCCGCATGGAGATGCTCGAAGAGCGGCAGGATCTCTTCGCACTGGAAATTGCCGAACACCGTGCGGTCCCGCAGCTGCCGGGGGCTCAGCGAGTCGATCCGGCGGTACTGGAAATACACATCGGCCAGGCCGCTCTCCATCGCCAGGACCTCGAAGCCGAGCTCCTCGTGGAGATACTGCACCAGCCGGCTTTTGAGGGTGTAATACCCGCCGATCCCGTGCGAACTTTCGCCCAGCAGCACCACCCGTTTGCCTTTCAGCAGGGATTTGAGCGGCTGAAGGTCTGCAAACTGCCCGAAATCATCCGTCCGGATGGCAGCTGCATGGGATTGCAGGCATTCATCCAGGCTTTGGGAGCCCGGCTGTGCCCGCAGGGCAGCAAAACCGGCAAGCAGACAGCAGAAGAGGGCCGTTTTCATCGGGCAGACGGGGTGAAGGGGTGAATATGCGGAAATTCCGGCCTGCTGCTGGCGCTGTTCCGGCGAAAACCGGCTCCGGGTCAGGGCTGCACCACCACTTTCAGCATCTGCTCCCAGCCTTCGCCGGTCACCTGCAGGGCGTAGAGGCCGGGTGCAATGCCCTGCATCGGCAGGCGCCGCACCACCATCGGCTCGGCTTCGAAGCTGGCCTGGGCCGCCAGGCGGCCCTGCAGGTCGTAGAGCCGGATCTGCCCGTCCGATGCGGGTCCGTTCAGCACCAGGGTCAGATATTCCTGCGGATGCACGGGGTTGGGGAAGGCCAGGGGCAGCGAAGCCGCGTCTGCCGGCTGGATTTGCCCGGAAAACAGCTTGTCGGCAAACTCAAAGGCCTCGATGCCCACCTCCCGCCCGACGAAGCGGCCCGGAATATCGTCCACCGGCGGGTGAATGCCGCCCCAGATGCGCGAGAGGCTGGTCTGGTCGGAGGCATCGGTATAGGTAGCCCACTGCAGGGTGATATCCTGCGACGGCCCCGCCTCGAATTCGAGGAATTCGTTTTTGGGCGCGTTAAATTCGCCCACGCCCCCCGGAAAATAGGCATCGCCGGTGAAGCGGGTCATCAGCTCCGCCGCTGCGCGGGAGAAGGTGGAGTGCCCGGAGATATAGCCCGCGAAGGGCGGGGTCACGAAGGTGCGGCGCTGATACGGCCACCATTGGTCGGCGTACACCCAGTCCACCCCCGCATAAAACACATCCGGATCGGGGATGTACGCGTGCGCCCGCCAGGCTTTCAGCTTGATTTTGCCCACAAACTCATTCTCAAGTCCCGCCAGCGGGTCGCCGGGCCGGATCAGCTCGATCTTGCCGGGGATGAGCGGGATGCCTGCGGGGTGGTAGGAGAGGTCGTTGGGGTTGGAGGACTGGCCCTTGCTGGCCATGTAGCGGATGGCCGACATGGGCCGCACGTAGTCGTACCAGCCTTTGATGGCCCAGGCGCTGATGGCGGCGTCATGCACGGCGCCGCCGAGGGCGAGGTAGGCCTTCACATCCCACTGCAGGCCGTCCAGCACCGGCCCCTGGCCTTTGTAGCGCTTGACGAGGGCCGGATGGTCGGAGACATAGTTGAGGATGCTGTACCAATGGCCGGGCGGCGTCTCGGAATCGGGGCCGTCGGCCCAGAACTCGGCCAGGATGCGGGTGTAGTCGCCCCGCCGGACCCATTGGGGCGGGTAGGGCTGGCCCGTATGCGGGTTGACGGGGTGGCCCTGGCTGGGATTGCCGCCGTCGATCAGGTCGTAGAAGGCGCGCAGGTCGGCAGGCGTCTCCGGCAGGGCGGGCGCATTGCCGAACGAGCCGGGGGAGATGTCCCACATCGTGGTATCCTCCGGGTCCAGGTGGCTGGACCACACGGCCACGAGGGCGAAGTTCCATTTATAGTCGTCCTCGATGCCGGCGCCGCTGACCGAGTCGAGGTAGGGCGGGGGGCCCGGATCGTGGTACACCCAGTAGGAATCGCCGTCGCGGCTGTAGGCCCTGCGTTCCGCGCCGGTCATGGCGAAGGGCGTCACGTTGCCCCATTCCGGGCTCAGAAAGGCCGGGGTCGCGCCGGGAAAGACCTGTCCGCTCTGGTCGATGTACACCTCGAAGGCCAGGGGCTGCCAGCGGTTGGGGTCGGTCATGGCGGTGGAGGGAAAATCGATGGGCATCGGCGCATTGGCCGGGGCATAATACTGGTTCCGGTAGCTGTCGCCCTCGTTGGAGCCGTCCTGCAGGCCGAAGGCGATGTATTCGGCTGCGATGAAATTGCCCAGCGCGGCGGGGTCGCCGCTGGCGTAGTCGGTACTGCGCATGCTGGTGGAGTAGCCCAGGGCATTCATCAGCGAGTCGCAGACGACGCGGGTCACAGGCCAGCCGGGGGAGCGCTCGAAGCGGTGGCGGATGAGGTTCCAGGCGGCATAGCTGATGGCCTCCTCGCGGGCGGCCTGCACATCGGCCGGTGCCGGCACCCCGTCGAAGTCGCAGACATAGCCCCGCAGCACGCGGCCCAGCAGGAAGGGCTGCGCCGTGCCGTCGTAGGCGGCCCAGGCATCGTACATGGCGGCGGAGACATGAAACAGGTTGCGGGCGTGGATGGTAGGCCGGGCCTGGTCCCGGCGGATGGCCGAGAGCAGGACCTCGTTCCACTGGCGGGCCACCGAATGCTGGGCGCTCAGGGGCGCCGCCGCGAGGCAGGCCGCCGCCAGGAGCAGCCACCTGCGCATCATGCGGGAAAACAGGGCAGGGTTCAGGTTCAGGTTCATATGCAGCGGCATGCGTGACACGGAAATACAGGCCCTAAGATACAAAGGATCTGTCTGGGATGCTATGACAGAAAACGCATCCGGCGGGTAGAACGTTGCATGGGGGAGGAAGGGAGAATTCCCTCCGGTATGCGGACAGGTTATTGGGATATTTTTCTGAAATTGGGAGCCAATCACAGGAGATTCCCGGAAAAGGGGAAAACTTCTGCCGGACCCAATAGCACATTTCTGGCGATGCAACCCAAACTTATAACAGATAGCATCCGCAGTCAGATCGCCCGCGACGATCTGGACGGCGCGCTGAAGCAATTGCAGTTGCTGCTCGAGGGCAGCCCCCTGCTCGATGAGGCGATCTTGCATGCAGGCAGCTTTGCGGATATCCGCAAGCAAATTCGCCTGGGCACGGTAAGCAGCGCCGACGCAGCGCTTACGCGCAGCAAGATCCGGGCAGGGCTGCTGGATTTGCTTCAGGAAATCGAGCGCCACCCGCAATATGCAGCTCCTGGCTTCTCGCATGCTGCGCCTGCACGGGTCCAGGCCGTAAACCGCCGCATCATCCGGGAGCAGGCGCCGCTGCGCTGGCACCAGCGGCTGCTGTTCGGATGGCTGCTGGACAAGAGAAAACGCCAGGAATATGCGCTCCAGGTGCAGGGCTTCTTCGATGCGAGCGAGCGGAATGACCGCCTGAAAAGCCTCGGCGCGCAGTTTCCGATCTACTGTACTGATGGATCGGGGACGCAGGCGCGCCCTTTTTCGGATACCTTTTTTCAAATCCTCGACCAGCCTGAGCACAACGGCAGCATCTATCTGCTCCTGGGCGAGACGGGCACCGGAAAGTCCACGGCCCTGCTCGAACTGTTCACCCGCTATGCCCTGGCTCAGCGGCGGTATCATATCGTGCTGGTCTCGTTCCACAAAGATCTGAGCGCGGTATATGCGCTGCCCAATCCGGAGCAGACCATCCTCTTCCTGGACGGCATAGACGAAACGCAGGAATTGCTCCGCGACCCCGACGGCTTTTTTACAAAAGTCGAGACCCAGGTGCAGAATTTTGCCAAGGTCATCATCAGCTGCCGCACGCAGTTTTTCAAAAACAAAGCTGACGAGCGCGCCCAGACCAACACCCGCCCGACTAAGTCCTACCAGAAGATATATCTCGAACTGCTGGATCTGGAACTAGTCCGGAAACAAGCCGAGAAACGTTATCGTCTGGGCACAACGGAATACGTATCGGCTATGTCGATTGCCAAGCAGACGGGTACGCTGTTTCGCCGCCCGCTCTTGTTTTCATATTTGCCAGATATGGTGGAAAAACGGGAAGATCTCCTGTTTTTTCGAGTCAACACCGTAAGCGGACAGGTAATTGGGGCTGTTACCGAGTTAGAGATCTATGAAATTATCCTGAACAAATGGCTGATGCGGGAGAATTTGCTCGATCCAGACTTGCCCGGCGACTACCGCAACCTCATATTCGAGGTATCTAAGAAGCTGGCACTAGCTGCCTTTTATCCGGAAGGCCGGAAACATGTCTATTATGCCGACCTGCCCAGCCTGATAGACCAGCACCAACTGCCCATCAGCGAGACCCTGCTCCGCGACCGCTCCCTCCTGCGGCGCGATGATCAAGGGAATTACAGCTTTGCCCACCGCACCTTCAAGGAGTTTTTCTTTGCCCATCTGCTGTACGAAGGGCTGATCCCCGAGGACGAGTTTCCCTTTGATGCCTACGAAGATGCCGGACGCTTTTACAGCCAGATGGGCGAGGTCAGGTACTTTCAGCATCCTGCCCGCAGGCGGCTGTCGCGTGGGCATACGCCCGGTGAGCTCGCCTTTCATGCCAGCTCCTTGCTGCCCAGGCCTGTGCAGGCATTCTGCGAACTGGAGCAGATCCCTCGCTCCAGCGATAGCTGGGGGATATTTTCTGATTTTTTATCCCGCGGGGGGCTGCATGAGCGGCACAAAGCCTGCCTTGTGGCGCTTGCCTACGACTTGGTAACGGAAGACCTCGATTCCGTGAGCGAAGCGCGCCTGAGAGAGATCTGCACGAACTATCGGGTATCCATCGGCGATCTGCTTCAGGCTTTTTTCTTCCGCAAGACCGGCGAACGCTATGGCTTCATTCACCGGGCCTTTGCGGAGCACCTGTGTCTGCGCTACCTGATTTCGGAGGCTAAGCCTGCCGAAGCAGCGTCCCATTTCCCCCTTGACAAGCTGCGGTTCACCCGCCTCTTCCGGGAAGAACTGCGCTGGCTGGACCTGCTGCGGCGCTACGGCGAGTCGGTGGCGCTGAGGCTGGACAATTATGAAATATCTCCAGCAGACCTGGGTAAAAATCTTGACAAAAAGGCCTTCTTAGATACTTGGAAATTGTACGAGGGGGCCAAGGATCACTTGAGGAGGTTTGGCGAAGATATTAGCTCATTGCTGTGGCCCGAGTACGTCAAATTAAAATCTTCTGCTACTTTTCCTGATTTTTATCCCCGCCTGGAGCGGGGCGGCTGGCGGCTCTGCATCCGGACCCAGGCGCCGCCAGATCTGGATTTCCTGGCATGCATTCCCTTTGCGGAGCAGATCGAGGAACTCGACCTGTCGCACAATGCCCTGCAAGGGCAGGCTTCGCTGGCGCACTTCACCGCCCTGAAGAAACTCCGCCTCGCCGGCAACCCTGGCCTTCGCCTGACGGCGCTGCCGCCTTCGCTGGAGCAGGTCCTGCTTTCGGAGCGGGATGGAACCCGTCTTCCCCCCGGATTTCAGGATAAGGCCGTCTTCCGCGAAACCCTCGTGCGCAGGCTGGCTGGGGAGGGTTTAACCCTGCCCGAGATGCTGCCTGTGGCAGGCGGCCGATTCTGGATGGGTAGTGCAGATGATGATCTGCAAGCAGAGGCTTATGAAAAACCCCAGCATCTAGTCGAGGCCGGAGACTTTCACATCGGCAAGTACCCGGTCACGGTGCGGGAGTTTGCCTGCTTTGTCCGGGACACGGGCTATGTGACCATAGCTGAGCGGGATGGATGGACGGAGTCAACGTTTTGGGAGGAAAATACACTTGGAAATACACTTAAGGAGTTTTTGTGTATAGGCGTAGACTGGACTTGCGATGTGTATGGCGGAAAGATGGACGAGGCTTTTGCCTGGTACCCAGTAACTTATGTAAGCTGGCACGATACCGAGGCTTATTGCGCGTGGCTGAATGGGCGCAGCGGGCAGACCTGGCGCTTGCCCAGCGAGGCAGAGTGGGAGTACGCCGCCATCGGCGGGCAGGCATCCGGGTGCCGGGATGAAGCGGGAAATATAGTCCGGGAATACGAGTTTGCGGGAGACCCGGATGCAAAAGAAGTTGCCTGGCATTGGGAAAAGTTTATTCATGCAAAGGCAGGCCATCACGAGTTTACTACCCAGGCTGTAGGCCTGCTCAAACCCAACGCGCTGGGATTGTACGATATGAATGGCAACGTGGAAGAGATTTGCGAGGATCACTTCCACATGAGCTATGAAGAGGCCCCAAGTCAGGCGATAGCTTGGGTGGAATTAGAAGTTTCTCATAGCCTGGGTCGTATCTGCCGTGGCGGCAGTTGGCGCACAAGTGCTAAGAACAGCCGAGTGTCCTCGCGTAGCGGTTGTCCGCCTCCCTACCGCAACAGCTACGTGGGCTTCCGCCTGGTGTTCGTCCCGTAGTTCGGTGGCGGCTGTCCGGCTTTGCTTACGAGCTGAGCGAGGTGTCGAAGAACAGGGGAGGGAGGCGAGGGACGAGCCTGTTCGGAGACAGCGAGCGGTCTTTTTGAATACCGGCGAAGCCGGTCGAATTTTTTTTGCCTATCGGGCTGACGTACAGCATCCTGCTGCGGCCCTCCGGTGAACAGCCCTGCGCAGAAGATCCCGATCAGCCCCCTCCGTGCCCCTCCATGCCTCCGATTCTCCGTGTTATCCCCTCGCACTCCGCCAGCACATCTCCGGGCAAGCCAGCCTCTTCTTCGTGGTTCTATGTGTTCTCAGTGTCTGAGTGGTAATACACCGGAGCCAGCATAGCTGCTCTTCCCCCTCGCCCCATTTCACACCCACACCGCAAACACCCGCTTGCCCCGGCACCCGTCTTCATCGGCCCGGCAGATCCGCATTGTGCAATAGCCCCGGATTATTTTTCGCCCGGCCCCGTCCGATTGCTTCCATATTCGTATATTGAAACCATGAAGCAGGTAGTGGTCCATATTCTCCCGCAGTACTATGAGCGCTTCCTGAAACTGCTGGAATCGCTCGATTATGTCTCCGTCGCTCCGGCGGGAGGCCAGGCCGAGCATCGTCTTGCGTCTGGCTATGATTTCTCGGATCTCGCCGGCCAGCTCCAATGGCAGGGAGACGCCGTGCGGCAGCAACGGATGATGCGGGATGAATGGTAGGTATATCCTTGATACGAATGCGGTGATTGCCCTGTTAAAGGGCGACATGGGGCTCGTGGACTTGCTGAAACAAGCCACCTGGGTAGGGGTGCCGCTCATTGTCGAGCTTGAGTTTCTTTCCTTCGGCGGGCTTGCTGCTTCAGACATTGCCTTATTTGAAGCCTTCAAACGCCGGGTATCTGTCCTTGGCTTGGACCCGGCAGATGTCGAAACGAAGCTGGAAATCATTCGTCTCCGAAGGACCTTTGGCATCAAAATGCCGGATGCAATGATTGCGGCGTGTGCCATCCGGCAACAAGCCACCCTGCTGAGCAATGACGCCATGTTCAACCGGGTGGTTGGTCTGTCCGTCCATGCATTCTGATCGATCTGTTTGGCAAGATAGACGCTGATCCCGATTATAATTACAAGCAGCATAGAGATACGTGAACACGCCCGCAGCCTGCATCTTTGGCTTATCTGCCTGTGGAGGCTGATATCCAGGCCTCCTCCGTGCCCCTCCATGCCTCCGATTCTCCGTGTTATCCCCTCGCACTCCGCCAGCGCATCTCCGGGCAAGCCTGCCCCTTCTTCTTCGTGGTTCTATGTGTTCTCCGTGTCTAAGTGGTAATACACCGGAGCCAGCATAGCTGCTCTGCGCGTTGAATCAGCCCCCTCCGTGCCCCTCCATGCCTCCGATTCTCCGTGTTATCCCCTCGCACTC
>JANRID010000049.1:0-78378 GCA_033765305.1 Bacteroidia bacterium | reverse complement strand
CCGCCGAGGCCGGCGTCTACTTCTACGCCCTCTCCGTCGCAGGACAGGCCTACAGAGGGCAGGTCACCCTCGTGCGGTAAGCACCTCAATCCGAATTCCGGCGCAGCGCCTGCCTCTCCGGCAGGCGCTGCGCGTTTGAAGGTGTCACATTTCTGCTTCAGCCGGGTCAGACTTTCGGCAGTTTCCGCAGCAGATCGATCAGAAGTCAGTATCTTGCTGTTCCACTTTCAGCCCTATGACTCCTCCCGTTTTTACTCCGGAAGAACAGGAACAATTTGCGCAGCTCTTCGGGGTGCAGCTGGCCGACGTGCAGGATGAGGCTGCGCTGGCGGAGCTGCACAAGGCCCTGCGGCAGAAATACCATCCCGACAACTTCGAGAAGTACGGCGATCCGGTGGTGCGGGAAATGGCGCACGCACGCTTCGTGGCTATCGAACGGCTGGCGGCCAAGGCGCAGGAGATGCTGAAGCTGCGGCTGAGCGGCCCTGGCACGCCTATCCCGCAGGCGGCGGATCCGGACAGCCGGCTGGCCGACCCCCGTGCGCGGTTTGCGGGCCAGGATCTCCGGATCGAGATTCTGACGAGCGATCCGGACCTGAAGTATCACCTGTTCCAGACCAGCTGGCGCCTGCTGCTGCGGGGGGAAAAGTACCGGATTCCGCAGACGCAGGCGTATCTGATTGCAGACGAGTCGCATCAGGGGCGGGGCATCGGCTTCCGCGAGTCGGTCCGGCTGTACCTGACTTTCGGCGAGCAGGACTCGCTGGAGCAGATTGCCGCATGGTTCTGGATGCGCTTGCAGGGGCATGCGGAGGCGCTGATCGTCGAAGGGCGCCGGGTGCCGCTGGATCTGCCGCAGCTGCTGCTGGCGCTCCGGCGGCGCACCTTTCTGCGCCTGGAGGCCGGCTCCTGAAGAATCTGCTGCACGCAGACGATTTTCCTGCCGATCCGGAAACCTCCGCCGGGCTCCGGCAGTATGAAGCATATCAGATTACTGAAGCCATATTCGCATGACAGCATTGATGCAGACCGCCCTGGGCCGTTTCCGGGTCATCGGGTTTATCGAAGGAATCTCCTACCTCGTACTGCTGGGCATCGCCATGCCGCTCAAATATTTCGCCGGCATTCCCGAGGCCGTTACCGTGACGGGCTGGATGCACGGCCTGCTCTTTGTGCTCTACTGTGCAGCACTGGCCCAGGTGATGTGGGTTCGGAAATGGACGCTATGGAAAGGCATCGTAGCATTCATCGCGTCGCTGATTCCGCTGGGCACCTTCTGGCTGGAGCCTCAGCTCCGCCGGGAGCAGGAAGCCTCCGAGCCGGTCCGGGCCTGAGCCCCCTCAGAAATCGCCCATGCCTCCGCCGTCGTCCTGGCGGCCATCCTCGCGTCCGTTCCGGCGGCGCTGCTCCATGACTTTGCCGAATCGGTAGGTGAAATTGAGCAGCAGCACGCGCGTTTCCCGCTTGAAGGTAAAGCGCTGCACGAACGCATCGCTTTCGGCCTCATTGCCGAAGTACAGGGTATTGAAGATGTCGGTGCAGGAGAGCGCGAGGGTGCCGGCGTTTTTCAGGACCCGCATGCGCGCCGACAGATCGAGCGAGCGCGTGGCGATGGAGATGCCCTGCGGGGTATTGCGGGGCGAATTGTAATTGCCGGTGAGCTGCAGGTCTATGCTGTGCGGCAGCTTGACGGTGGCATTGAGGCGGGTATTGGCCACCCAGGCACCGTTGGAGAGGTCTGCATCCAGGTTGGAGGCATCCACGTCATTCCGGAAGCCATTGATGTTCCAGGTCAGGCTGAGCCAGGAGACGGGAGTGCTGTTGAAGGTCACATCCGCCCCATAGCTGCGGTTGCTGCCAAGGTTGACCATGAAGGTTGTGGCGACCCCGTTGCTGTCCACATCCACAAAGCGGGTGAATGCGTTCCGGGTGTCCCGGAAGTAGAGATTGCCGGTAAAAGACCACTTGGAGAAGGCCTGGTTGTAGCCAGCCTCGACCGAGCTGACGTATTCAGGCTGGAGTTCAGGATTGCCCCGGCGGATATTGAAGGGATCGGAGACGTCGTTGAAGGGGTTGAGCATCTGAATCCGGGGGCGGTTGATGCGGCGGCTGTAGTTGAAAAGCAGCTGCGAGCTTTCGGAGAGGCTGTAGCCGAGATAAGCGGAGGGAAAGAGGTTGAAGAACTGGTTGCGGATCGTTTCGCCGGTGGTGATCAGATTGCCTTCGAGGAAGGTCTGCTCGGCGCGGAGCCCGGCTTTGAAGGCCCATTTGTTGCGTTCGCCGGCATAGGAGGCATAGAGCGAATGAATCTGATCCGCATAGCGGAAGTGGTTGCTGCGGACGGGGTCCAATTCCCAGAGACTGGCGCCGGTATTCCAGCTGAAATACCGGAGGTCGGTGTCATTGCTGCGCAAAATAGACTTCCCGCCAGCCTCCAGCACGCCTTTAGAACCGACAGGCCGCACGTAATCGGCCTGCAGGGTGGTGTTGGTCACGCGGGAGGGCGTCAGAATCGACTCGAAGAGGTCCGGCACCCCGGAAGGCGTCCCGTCGGGATTGAAATAGCGGTTGACAAGGTCATTGTCCTCCACCTCATCATTGAGCGAATAGGTCGCGTCGAGGCCGAGGGTATGGCGCGGCGAGCCGAAGGTACGGCGGTAGGCAGCGGTTACATCCACATTGACATCGGTTTCCAGCTCGATCGAGCTGCGCCGGAAGCGGTCGGTGAGCGCTCCGTCGGGCAGGAGGGTTTCGTAGTCTGTGCTGTCCCGCCGGTCGCGGGGCCCTTGGCTGTACACTCCGCGGAGCGACAGGGAGTTGCGGGCGTCGGGATTGAAGTCGATGCCGGCCTGAGCCGTATGGTTCCAGGAGATGAAATTGCCCAGGGTCAGCTGATCATATGCGGTGCTGCCATCAGGGCTGAACACCTCGCGGTAGCTTTCGCGCCGGATGCGGCGGTCGTCATAGCGGAAGGAATAATTGCCGGAGAAGCCCCATTTTCCCTGATTGTAAAAGAGCTGCAGGCCGGAATTGTATTTATTGCGGCTGCCGGCCCCGGCGCTGAAGGTGCCGCCGCTGCCCCGCTGGCGGTTTTTCTTCAGGATGATGTTGATGATGCCGGCGGTGCCGTCTGGGTCGTATTTAGCGGAGGGGTTCGTAATGACCTCGATGGATTCGATCAGGTTGGCCTGCAGCGACTGCAGGTTGGCGCCGGTGAGGCCGGAGGGCTTTCCGTCGATGAGCACGGTTACATTCTGGCTGCCGCGCAGGCTGACACCGCCTTCCATATCGACGGATACGGAAGGGATGTTGTTGAGCACATCGAGAACCGTTCCGCCCTGCGCCGCGATCACCTGCCCGGCGTCGTAGCTTTTTTTATCGATGGATTGAACTGCAAACGAGCGGCTGGCCGTGATTTCGACCTCATCTGCCTCCATGCCCATGGCTTCGAGGGCAATCTCTCCGAGGCGGAGCTCCCAGCCGTCGCCCGCAGGCGGCGGGCCCAGCCGTACCGGCCCGATGAGCTTGCGGCTGTAGCCGAGATATTCCACCCGGATGTAAAACTGTCCCGGCTTCAGGTTGTCAAGTGTAAAAGCGCCTTCGCTGTCGGTGAGGCCGCCGCCTGCCAGCACCGAGTCCTGCGCCCGGATCAGGGTCACTGTCGCGTATTCCAGCGGCTCGCCGCTTGCTGCGTCCTGCACCAGCCCCTGAATACGGGCCGCAGATGGCGGCCCGCCGGCGGCACCGCCCGGCTGCGCAGCCAGATGCACCCATCCCATCCACAGACCTACCCCCAGCAGTACAAGCTTTTTCATCACGCTGTTTTTCTGTCATCCGAATCTGGCATCCGATTAAACGCCTGGGCCAGGCCGGAGGTTAGCGCCGGCTTCGGATTTTCGGCGGAGGCTTCCGGAAGATCTTCCGGGAGCGGATTTTTCTCTACTAAGCCGGCAAGGTGCATATTTGCGCATGGATCTGTATTTCTCCAAATACCAGGGCACGGGCAACGATTTCATCCTGCTCGACGGGCGCGCGGGCGTCGATGCCCGCTGGACGGCCCCGGAGCAGGTGGCCCTGCTCTGCGACCGCCGCTTCGGCATCGGCGCGGATGGCCTGATCTGCCTGCTGCCTTCGCAGGAGGCCGATTTCCGGATGCAGTACTTCAACTCCGACGGCCATGAGAGCACCATGTGCGGCAATGGCGGGCGCTGCCTGGCGGCCTTCGCCGCCGCCATCGGCGCAGCAGGTGCAGCAGGCCGCTTTCTGGCCGTGGACGGCCCGCATGCCTACCGGATTCTGCCTGGCGGGCTGGTGGAGCTGGAGATGATCCGGCCCTACGGGTACCGGGTGCTGGGCGAAGACCGTGTATTTCTCCATACCGGATCGCCGCATTATGTGGCTTTCCTCCCGGAGGGGCTCGAACAGCTGGCGGTGGATACTGAAGGCCGCCGCATCCGCTACGATGCTGCGTTTGCGCCCGGCGGGCTGAATGTGAACTTCGTGCAGGCCGACGGGCCGCAGGCCCTGCGGGTGCGCACGTACGAGCGCGGCGTGGAGGCCGAGACCCTGAGCTGCGGCACCGGCGTGACCGCAGCCGCGTATACCTGGCTCATCCGCAGCGGATTGGCAGCAGGCGGGCAGGGCAGCGTGCAGATCCGCACGCCCGGCGGGGAGCTGGCAGTGCGGGTATCGGATTTCGGCGCGGAAACCGAGCGGGTCTTGCTGACCGGGCCTGCCGAACGGGTGTTCGACGGGGTGTACCGGAGCCGGGACTCAGAAGTCCCGGCTCAGCCGCCCAGCACCAGCGCCAGCCAGATCAGCATATAGACCCCGAAGAACAGGAATCCCAGCCGGAGGTCGCGGCGGAGAATCCGCGCGAGGCTTGCCTCCTCCGGCGCCAGCCGCGCCTGATTGCTGGAGATGATGATGCGCATCAGCATCCCGGCAATCAGCACATAGCTCAGCAGGTAGATTTTGTCCATCAGCACCATGTATCCCACATCGGGCAGGGCCGCGCTGTAGGATTGCTGGAGAAATACCGCCGAAAGCAGCCCGGCAATGGGCAGGGAAATACGGGCATCGATGTAGGAAGGCGTAATGAGAAAGGCGCCCAGGCTGGCCAGCACCACGACCGTCAGCGGCAGCATGAGCTTGAGCAGAAAATAGCTCAGCGGACGGGCCAGCCGCAGGCGGAAGGTGATCTCGCTGAAGGCCCGCATGCCTTCATCGGCACGTCCGAAATCCGTCTGATAGCGGTTGTCCACCATCTGCACCTCCGCGTGCTGCACCTTCCAGCCTGGAAGCTGCATATCCGGACGGTAGAGGCTGCGGGCCGTATCCGGCACAAAGCGCAGCGAATCTGCCGGATAATCGGTGTGCTCGATCTGAATCTGGAGCTGGTGGCGGTCCAGCGGGAAGCGGTTCAGCACGAAGGGATGATAAAACCGGCCCTCGATGCGCATGCCGTTGTAGTACGATCCGTCCGGCAGGACCACCGCCGAATCGTAAAATACGGTCTGGGTGATGCTCCATTTTTCGACCGCATTGACAAATTCGATCTGCATGGGATCCTTATCTCCCGTCCAGCGGAACCAGAGATAAAAATCGGCATGAAACGAGTGCTCGTTCATGTTGAGATCGTACACATTCATCAGGTAGAGGCCGGTGTACACGGTCTGGGGGCTGCCGGAAGGATCGGGCTGCGCAAAGAGGACGCCGGTGGCGGCCCATAGCAAAAGGATCAAGCGCCTGTGCATGGCGCAATATAGAAAAAGACGGAAGCATCATGCCATTTTTCCTGCGCAAGATCGGGCTGCTATCGCAATCCTGGCTGGCAGGCCCGCGGCCGCGCCGGATTACCCGCAGCCCCGCCCGCCGCCCGAAATCCGGCCCTTAGCTCCCCTGCACCAGCTCCTCCGCCAGCCCGAACGACATCGTCATCCCTGCTCCCCCTACCCCCGTCACCACCGTCACCCCCGGCAGCGGATGCGCCAGAAACTCCGAACCGCCGCGCGTGGACTTCGCATACACCCCATACCAGCGCTCCGCAATCTGCGCATCGGGCATCCGGGCCATGCCGGCCAGGTAGTCCAGGATATACTGGTTCAGCTCTTCCCGCAGAAAGGGATCATGCGTCGGGCCATATTCATGCGTATCGCCGATCACCAGCTCGCCCAGGCCATTCTGCGACATCATCACGTGGATGCCCCATTCCGGAAACCAGGGCGTCTCGGTGCGGATACGCGCTTTGAGCGCGGGGAGGGTGGCACAGGAAGCAAACGAGGCATAATGCGTCAGCGTCAGCCCGCCGCAGAGCGCAGGGCCCATGCGCCAGCCGCCCGGCTGCGGCGCCGTGCGCATCATCTGCAGCTTGCACTTCGTCAGACCTGAATCCGCAAACACCTCCGGAAACAGCGTCTCAAAATCCGCACCGCTGCACACCCAGGCCGTATCGAAGCGCCAGGTTCCGGCTGCCGTTCCGATGCGGCCTTCCCCGATGCGGGTCACTGCCGTACCAAAGCGGAATTCCACCCCGTACGTTTCCTGGAGCCAGGGGATGAGCTTCGAAGGCACCTCGCGCGCATCCACGATCATCTCCGTGCGGCTCCAGAGCGAGCCCAGCAGCCCCTCCGGATGGGCAGCAGCGCTCAGCTCCAGCGTCTGGGCCGGGCTCAGCAGCTCGCAGGCATAGCCCTGCTCCGCCGAGGCGGCGGCAAACTCCTCCATCACTGCCCATTCATCCTCCCGGTAGGCCAGATGCAGCGATCCCAGGGGCTCATGCCAGATCCCGGCCGACACGGCCACCTGCTCCCAGATCTCCCGGCTGCGCAGCGCGCGCCGCAGCAGCGGGCCCGCCGGCTGGCCGATGGGCCACACCATACCGAAGTTGCGGATCGAAGCGCCGACCGGGCGCGCCTCGCGCTCAAAAACCGTGACCCGGCGCCCTTCGCGCGCGTGGGTGTACGCCAGCGCAAGGCCTACAATGCCTGCGCCTATAATGACGGTATCCGTCTGGAATTCAGGATGCATGGGGCAGAATCAAGGGAATTACCCGGGCAAAGATAGGCGCAGCCGCCTGCTTTGCCAGCGCCTTCCCCAGCCTTCACACATTCTTAACACCGGCGTGCGCCAGACCGCCCGGCAAGTCCGGAGCCGTCTGGCGCACCGCATCTCATCGGCCGGAGGCCGGCAAGGTCCCGCTCACGGCTGGGCCAGGGACGTGATGCCCATATTCCACAGCATAAACGCCCATTCATCCGCGTCCTCATCCAGCACCTTGGAAATCGGCTTGCCGGCGCCGTGGCCGGCATCGGTCTCGATGCGGATCAGCACCGGCCTGGGGCCGGACTGGACCTCCTGAATCCGGGCGGCATATTTAAAGGAATGCGCCGGCACCACGCGGTCGTCGTGGTCGGCGGTGGTGACAAAGGTGGCAGGATAGTGCACGCCGGGCTTCAGGTTATGGTAGGGCGAATAGGCGGACAAGTACTTGAACTCCGCCTCGCTGCTGTCGGCGCAGCCATATTCCGGAATCCAGCCCCAGCCGACGGTGAACTTGTGGTAGCGCAGCATATCCATCACGCCCACGGCGGGCAGGGCCACCTGAAACAGGTCGGGGCGCTGATTGGCGCAGGCGCCCACGAGCAGGCCGCCATTCGAACCGCCGGCAATGGCCAGCTTCGCGGAGCTGGTATAGCCCTCGCGGATCAGGTATTCGCCGGCGGCAATGAAATCATCGAATACGGTTTGCTTTTTCTCCAGCATCCCGGCTTTGTGCCAGGCCTCTCCGTATTCGCCGCCGCCGCGCAGGTTGGGCATGGCATAGATGCCGCCCTGCTCCAGCAGGAAAATCCGGGACGAACTGTATCCGGGCGTCAGGTTGACATTGAAACCGCCGTAGCCATACAGCAGCGCAGGGGTGCCGGGGCCAGGCTTCAGGCCTTTTTTGTGCACGATAAACATCGAAACCTGCTCGCCGTCCCTGGAGGGGTACCAAACCTGCCGGGTCTCGTAGGCCTCCGGATCGAAGGGAACCTGGGGGCGGAAGAACAGTGAGGACTCGCCGGTATTCACATTGTAGCGGTACACCGAAGGCGGAAAGGTAAAGGAGCTGAAGCTGTAGAACGTGATGCTGTCCTCGCGCAGCCCGCCGCTGATGGCAGCGGTTCCCAGGGCGGGAAGCTGAATTTCACGCCCGCCGCTGCCGTCGGTATTGTACTGGATGATGCTGGAGCAGGCATTCTTGAGGTAGGAAGCGAAGAGCTTGCCGCCGGCGGTGGTCACGCCGTCGAGGGTTTCCGCTTTTTCCGGGATCACGGTTTCCCAGGCCGCAGGGGCCGGATTGGCCGGATCTACGGCCACGACGCGGTAGCGGGGCGCATCCACATCGGTCTGGACGATGAATTTGCCGCCGGCGTGGTCGATGACGGTGTTTTTATGATCGAAGCCCGTGAAGAGCGGCTTGAAGCCGCCGGGCTTCAGATCCGTCGCCTTGAACCAGGTCTCGAACCCGTCGGTGCCGGAGCGCTTATAGAGGATGAGGTACTTGCGGTCCTCGGTGAGGTCCACGTTGTGGTAGCGGTTGGGCTGGGAAGGGTCCTCGAAGATAAGCTGATCCTGCTCCTGGGCATCGCCCAGCTTGTGGTAGTACACGCGCTGGTATTCGGAGGCCGCGCTCAGCTCCTTGCCGCTGGCCGGTTCGGGGTAGCGGGAGTAGAAAAATCCGTTGCCGTACCAGGCTGCGCCCGAAAACTTGATCCAGCTGAGCTTGTCCGGCAGCATCTGGCGGGTGCTGAGGTCCATGACCGACAGCTCGCCCCAGTCTGAGCCGGCGTTCTGGCGCAGGACCGCCACATAGCGGTGGTCTTCGGAGAAGCCGGCCAGCGAGATGCTGACCGTGCCCTTGTCGGAGAGCTGGTTAGGGTCGATGAGCACCTCCGGCTGGGCATCGAGCCCGGCCTGGATATAGAGCACCGACTGATTCTGCAGGCCTTCGTTTTTGTTGAAGAAAATATTCGGGCCTTCCTTGTACACATTCATCACCCGTGCATAGTTGCTCAGGGCTTCGAGGCGTTTTCGGATATCTGCGCGGTACGGAATCTGGGAGAGGTAGCCGAAGGTGACTTCATTCTGGGCTTTAACCCAGGCCTCGGTTTCGGGCGAGCGGTCATCTTCGAGCCAGCGGTAGGGGTCGGGGACGGTGGTGCCGAAATACGTGTCGGTCACCGGCTCCTGCCGAGTGGGGGGATAGGTGAGGGTCTTCATTGTATCAGGGGAAGCACAGGAGGCGAATATGCCTGCAAGCGAAATCAGAGCAAGCCGGTCGAGATGCATATGCAAAGTCTTACGTTTAATTCCGTAATATCTGCATTGGGGTGCATCCGGGCAACTGCAATCTGCAACCCATGCCATTCTGCCGTCTGGCATACGCTGCCAGTCCGCCAATGCTTCCGGGGCGCAGGTGGCCTATCCGGCACCCTGATCTTTCAGGAGCAAGATTTGACTGCCAGATGCCGATGCACAAGTTAACAAAAAGACATATGCTTCTGCACGTTTGCCTGATATTATTTTTTCCGGTCACATTCTCCTGACAATAAACAGTTTGTTTTCATGCTGCTGCACCATTACGGCACCGGCAGCCTCCCGGAGATCCTGGAGGGTGAAATTGATCACCGTAAACAGCTGCAGGCCATTTTCCATTTCCACCTGAAACTCGTCCATCAGCAGCGACTCCAGCTCGCGGTTTTCCGCCTGGCGGTCATCTGCGCAGAGCATCAGCGAAATGGCCGAATTCTGCACCAGATTGACTTTGACATTGCTCTTGTAGAGGTGGTCGAAGATCTGCCGCATGAGGCGCTCCTCCATGAAGGAAAAGTCCCGGGGCTTGATGCGGATGAAGGTCTGGGCTTTTTTGACGATGTAGGCAGGAATCTGCTCCGGCGCCGGCACGTTGCCAATGACCGAACCGTCGGCGTCCACATCCAGAAAGCACTTGACGTTCAGGGGAATCTGCTTATTGTAAAGCGGCTTGATGGTCTTGGGGTGAATGACGCTGGCGCCGTAGAAGGTCATTTCCACCGCTTCTTCATACGAGAGCTGATCCAGCTTCACAGTGTGCTCGCGGATGCGGGGATCGCCATTGAGGATGCCGGGCACGTCTTTCCAGACGGTGAACGAATCGGCGTCGAGGCAATGCGCGAAGATGGAGCCCGAATAGTCGGAGCCCTCCCGGCCCAGGGTAGTGGTCTGGCCGGAGGTGGTGGAGCCGATGAAGCCCTGGGTAATGACAGCCTGGTCGGCGTGCAGATACTGCGCGGTGCCGGCGCGGATCCGCTCCTGCGTGAGCGACCAGATGACGCCTGCCTGCTTCCAGGTGGCATCGGTCTTGATCAGCTCGCGGGCGTCCAGCCATTGCGCCTGAACACCGGTCAGACGGAGGTATTCGGCCACAATTACCGTGGAAAGCAGCTCGCCGTAGGCCACGATGCGGTCGTAGATGCGGGGCGGAAACTCTTCGAGCAGCAAAATCCCCTGCACGAGGCGTTCCATTTCCTGAAAATAGGGCTGAATGCGTTCCAGGGCTGAATCCGCCGCTGCGTCAGCGAACAATTCCTGCACCTGTCGGGTATGAAAGCGCCTGATCCGCTCAAATTGCTCCAGGGCCTCGGCCTGTTTGCCGTCCCGCGCCAGAAAGGCCAGGGTTTCGAGGTGATTGGTGGTCTTATCCATCGCCGAAATGACCACCAGCAGCGGCTGATCCAGAAACCGGCGGATAATCGACGCTACATTCCGCACCGACGCGGCATCCTTCACCGAAGCGCCGCCAAACTTCATCACACGTATGCCCATATGCTTGAACCGTGGAGTTGGAAAAACCGCCAAAGATAGCGCAGCGGCAGGCCGATGGCCAATTGATCGATTGCACAATCCGTTGCTCCGTGCAGGACAATGGCTTTTTTGTATATTCCCTCACAATTTCATCCGGATTTCAGGCTGTAAACCGACTACACTCCGCATATGAACCGCCAGGAATTTCTGAAACTCAGCAGCGCACTGGCTGCCTCCGCCCTGCTTGCCCCGCTGGCTGCCGAAGCTGCGCGCCTTGCCGGCCCGCAGAAAAAAATCCGCGTCGGCCTCATCGGCTGCGGCAGCGTATCGGGCATGTACCTGCCCCACCTCTCCAAGTCGCCCTACGTGGAGCTCGTCAGCGTCTGCGACATCATCCCCGAACGGGCTGCCCGCCGCGCCCAGGAGTTCAAGGTCCCGAACCACTATCCCCACATCGACCAGATGCTGGCCGGCGCGCCCTTCGACCTGCTCGTGAACCTCACGGACATGCAGGAGCACGGCCGTCTCAACAAGCTAGCGCTGGCTGCCGGCAAGCATGTCTGGAGCGAAAAGCCCATGGCCAACACCTATCAGGAAGGCCGTGCGCTGCTGGATATGGCCATCGCCAAAGGGCTCCGCATCTGGGGCGCGCCGGCCGTGGTCAACAGCCCGCAGTTTGCCTTCATGTCCCGCGCCATCCGCGAGGGCAAGCTGGGCCAGGTATCGGCTGCGCATGCGCATTACGGCCACCTCGGCCCGCACTGGTCGGCATTTTTCTATGAGCCCGGCGGCGGCAGCCTGCCCGATCTCGGCGTGTACAACCTCGCGACCCTCACCGGCCTGCTCGGCCCTGCACGCTCCGTGGTCGCCATGACGAGCATCGTCACCCCCAGCCGCAAGACCGATAATAAAGGCGAGATCCAGGTCCGGGCCGAAGACAATGCCATGGTCATCATGGAGCATGCCGGCGGCGTGCTCTCGCACGTGCAGTGCGGGTTCAACTACTTCGACCCCTACGGCCACGAAGGCGAAGGCCAGGACAAGCCCACCATTTCCATCTGGGGCACCAAGGGCAACATGAACCTGATCGGCTACGACTGGGCGCCCTTCGGCGTGGACCTGGCGACCCTCGAAAGCGAAAAACCGGTCCGCTATGTGCCCGATCCCGGCGAATATGTCTGGGAACAAGGCGCCTCGGTCATCTCCGAAAGCCTCGCCACCGGCGACGAGCCGCTCATCGCTGCCGAACATGCCCTGCATGTGCTCGAAGTGATCGAAGCTGCCCGCAAGTCGCAGGCCACCGGCAAGCGCATCGCGCTGAAGTCCTCCTTCAAGTATCCGGTCGTGTAAGCGGGGCAGGAAACCGCACCCCGGTGCAGCGCCTGAAGCGCAGCAGACCGGCAGCCGGCGGCCGAAGACCGCCCGTTCACTCAGCCATGCTTGACCGAAAGGCCTTGCATGTGATAGATTGCAGCCAGGTCCGGCACCTCGGAAAGCAGGAATCCCTTCCTGCTTTCCGGTTCCATTCCGCCCGCCCCATCATGTGCAGCCGCAATACCCGCTGCACAATGAAAAATATCAAACCCCAAAGACCTCATACTGAACTGAATACCCAATACTCAATACTCAAGACTCAAGACCCAAGACCCAATACCCAAGACCCAAGACCCAATACCCAATACTCAATACTCACTACCCACTACCCACTACCCACTACCCGCTACTCACTACCCCCTCTTTCTACTTGATACTTTCTACTTGATACTATGCTGCCCAAACGCCGGTTCTACGCCCCCGTCCTGCAGTCCCGCGGCAATGCCTTCCACGTAGGCGAAGAAACGCCCGGCAAACCGCCCCCGCCCTTCGGACAGCACGCCCCGGTGCAGATGGCCGAAGACGAGGCCTGGCACAGCGTATATGAGATCCGGCCGGGCCAGGTGGATAAGTCCCTCGCCAGCAACCTCGTCACCAAATCCCTGACTGCCAAAAAATCCTCCGCCTACGGCGGCCCCCACACCCTGGCGGTCGGCGAACTGACCAAGGAAGAGCTGCGCAGCATCCTCAGCATCTCGAAAGAGGGACAGGATACTGCCGCCGCATCGGCAGCCGAACCGGACGATGCCCTGCTGGGCAGCTTCGCGCAGCGCTTCAACGAGTCCTTCCGCCTGATGCAGCTGGACACCGTCGAGGCGCAGGCGCTGTTCATCGCCCATTCCCTGGGCGAAACGGGCGGCCTGGCCAAATTCACCGAAGCGGCAAAAGACGAATACAAATGGAAATACGATGACGCCGCCTCCTTCGGCGACGACGGCAAGCTGGACACAAGCGGCCTGACCCGCTACGACGGCAACAAGAAGATCAAAGTCGGCGACAAATACGCCTTTCTGGGGCGCGGCACCGTGCAGGTCACCTTCAAGCGCGGGTATATGGAGTCGATTGTGACGCTGGACAACCGCGCCGCCGAGCTGGAAGCCGAAGGCAGCACCGCCGACGCCCAAACCCTGCGCGACGCGGCTGCTGCCATCCGGCAGGATCCGCGCAAGGCAGGCCTGCCGGAGTACGCATTTCTGGTTTCGGCAGCCTTTTACAAATCCCGCCAGAGCGAGGTGTACAAAGGCGGCAAGCCGGTAGGCCTCAAAGAGGGATGGATGGACCGGGTGGCGCACAGCGGCCTGGGCGAGAAAGACTTCGATGTAGCCGGCGACGGCAGGCTGGGCAAAGCCCTCCAGCCCATCGGCGGCTCCAAAATCAACCCCGGCGAAGCCGGCCACGTGCGCGTGCGCGCGAAGCTCAAGTTCAGGTACTACGAAAAAGCCCTGGAAGTGCTCCGGGCGCGGCTGCAGCGCGCCGACGCGGCGGCTGCAGCCGCAAACCCCTGATGATCAGGCTACTGAGCCGGCCCGGCCCGGACGAATACCCGCAGCGAGTCGCGGTTCCGGCCTATGCAGAACAGCTCGCGGCCATCGGCCAGGCGCAGGGGCGCCACGGCGCGCGCATCGCCGGTAACCCACAGGCCGGCCTGCCCCGGCGGCAGCGGGCGGAAGCCCCCGCGCCCGTCGCCGAGCAGCACCAGGCCGCCCAGCGCATCGTAGCGCCCGTTGAGCACTTCGCCGCCGAAGTCGTTGCCGGCCAGCAGCGCATCGGGAGCGCCGTCGCCGTTCAGGTCCCGGATCAGGATGCACTGCACCGGCGCCACCTGCGCCTCCGGCGGCAGCGGCACCAGCCGGAACCGCCCGCCGCCCAGGTTTTCCGCATATGACGAGGCAAACTGCACGGCCTCCAGCGATTTGCCCAGCTTGCGCTCCTCCGGTGTCAGCAGGTCGTCGATGCTGGCCTTGCCGTAATCGGCAAAGGTGATATAGCGGCGGCGCATGATGAGCAGCTGCTTGATCAGGTCCTCCCTCGGATAGACCGGATAGGGCTTGCGCTCGCCGGCCTCGTTGTAGCCGTAGCAGAAGAGCAGCGGGTCCACGCTGCCGTTTTTGTCGAAGTCGCCGTAGAGCAGCGTCACCGGGCCGTGGCTGCTGCCCTGAAAGCGGCTGTTGAGGCCCAGATTGCCCGCCAGCAGGTCCAGATCGCCGTCGCCGTCGAGATCCGCAGCTTCGATGCTGCGCCACCAGCCGGCCTCCGTCTCCAGCCCGGTCTTGCGGAAAGGCTCGAAGCGCTTGCCCTCCGCATTGCGGAGCAGGCGCAACGGCATCCATTCGCCCGCCAGCGCCAGATCAGGCCAGCCGTCGCCGTCCAGATCGCTCACCGCAGCATCCCAGTACAGGCCCTGCGGCAGTTTCCATGCGGCGGTGGCATCGGTAAATACACCGCCGTCGTTGCGCAGCACGATGCTGCTGTCCGGCAGCGGATAGGCGCCTGCGCGCACCTTGCCGCCTACGATCAGGTCGGGGTCCCCGTCGCGGTCCAGATCGGCTGCTATGGCAAAGCTGTTGGCCGACCGGATTTCCGGAATAGCGCCGGGATCCAGCATCAGCCGCCCGCTGCCGTCGTTGCGGTAGAAGAGGTCGCGCAGCGCGGGGTGATTGGGGGGAAATTCATAGCTGCCTGTGGCCGCATACACATCGAGATCGCCGTCGCCGTCGGCATCCAGCAGCGCCAGGTGCTGCACCTCCGCCGTATCGGGGGATCGGGTAAAATCGCCTGCCTCGCTGCGCTCGAAGCGCCCGTCGGGCAGCTGCAGCCAGACTGCATTGGGCCGGTCGGCTGCACCGCCCAGGAGCAGGTCCTCGCGGCCGTCGCCGTTCAGATCACCGGCAGCCAGGGCCGGGCCATCCTGGGAAAATTTGTGCGGCAGCGTGCGCTGGATATTGAAATCGATGCGCTCATCCTCTTCGTGCAAGTATGCAATCCCTTGATTTACAGACACCTCCTGCAGCAGTGGAGCCTGAGGCGGCGGCGGCAGCAGGGCCTGGAGCCCGCCGGGCGGCAGCGGCTGCGCGTCCTGCTGGCGCAGCACCACCGTCTGGTCTGCTGCCGTGCGGCCCAGCCGCTGGTATCCGTCTGCCCACACCACCAGCGCCGAATCGATCTGGGCTGCGCTCCCCAGTCCGAAATGCGCCATCTGCTGCGCCGAGGAGAGGTAGCCCCGGTAGGGGCTGCATTCGTGAAACTGCACCTGCCCGCCTTCGTATATCCAGACCTTCGCGCCCAGGCCCATCCGGTTGCCGGCCCGGCCCTCCGGAACGAAGCGGATATAGTGCGGGCGCTGCTCCGCAGGGCGGTCGTACAGCATATTGCGGTACACCAGCGCGCTGTCGTTGATGTTGTTGACTACATAGTCCAGATCGCCGTCGTTGTCCAGATCGGCATAGACCGCACCGTTGGAAAAGCTGGGATATTCGATCCCCCAGGATTGGGTGGCATTGGAAAACTGCAGGTTTCCCTCATTGCGGAAGGCAAAATTGGAAATCCGGACCACCGGCACTTCGGGCAGCATGCTCATGGGGCTGAGGATGCGGCGGGCGTCGGTGTTGTACACGGTAAAGTCCTGGTCCGTAATGTCGCGGGGGAATCCATTGGTAATCAGCAGGTCCCGATCCCGGTCGTGATCGAGGTCCAGCCAGAGCGGGCTCCAGCTCCAGTCGGTTTCGTGGATGCCGGCCATCTGCGCCACCTCGGTGAATACCGGATGCCCGTCCGGGCCTGTGCCCCGGTTGATCTGGAGGGTATTGCGGACATACTGCTGATCGTAGCCGTAGTAATCGCTGTTGATGACGTTGGAGTAATTGGTGGCGGGAATCAGGGCCTTTTTGCGCTCGTTCGTGTACGGCAGCATATCCACCGTCGTCAGGTCGAGAAGGCCGTCGCCGTTGACATCGGCCACATCGTTGCCCATCGCCGAGTAGCTCTGATGCTCGAAATACTCCGAAAGCCGGTTGGTGAAGGTGCCGTCCTGATTATTGATCCAGAGAAAATCGTTGGACAGGTAATCGTTGGTCACGTACACATCCGGCCAGCCATCCTGGTTGAAATCGGCTACCGCCAGGCCCAGGCCGTAGCCTTCAATGGTGATGCCGGCTTCCCGGGAATAATTCGTAAAGGTCCCGTCGCCGTTGTTGCGGTAAAACCGGTCCGTATTCGGATTTTCCGAGTTGACCTGTTTTTTCTTGTACAGGTTGGGGGTACGGGTAGGCTCCATCTGGTTGGTCAGCAGATAGAGATCCAGATCGCCGTCCAGGTCGTAGTCGAAAAAGGCTGCATGCGTCGTATGGCCCGTATCGGCGATGCCCCAGCGGGCAGCCTCCTCGCGGAAGACCGGAATGCCCTCTGCATTCATCCCCTGGTTGACAAACAGGGAATTGGCCCGGTTTTCGCCCCGCCGCTGCACCGTGGCGCAGGCATAGATGTCCGGCAGGCCGTCGGCATTGATATCCACAATCGTCACCCCGGACGACCACCGGTGCGGCGCGCCGGTGCCGGAGATTTCCGTCACATCGCGGAACTGGAAATTGCCCTGATTGAGATACAGCCGGTTCGGGACCTGATTGCCGGAAAAATACAGATCCTGCAGGCCATCCTGGTTGAAATCGGCCACGCCTACCCCGCCGCCGTTGAAGACATACTCGAAGATGAGGATGTTCATCGTATCGGTTTCGACGATGCGGTTGGAGAAATGGATGCCAGTATGGCCCGGATCCATGCGTTCGAGCAGCGGCGGCTCCTGCCGCAGCTGGCTGCATCCGGCGCATATCAGCAGCATCCCGGCCCATGCGGCGGGTACAAGTCGGCACATCATGGCTCCCACGTGCGGATATTGCCCTGAAAATCTGCAATGCGGACCTGGCTTGCGCCTTCGGGCACCTGCAGACAGCGGGCGGATTGAGACAAAAAAGAAGATCCGTAATAGCATTCCTGGCGCCGCCGGGCGCCATGGGGCAGGGTGAACTCCGCCCAGGCATCGCCGGGCTGCAGGGGGATCAGCCGCGCCGGCTGGAGCGGTACCGCAAAACTGCGCATCGGCCCCCGGTTCTGGCCCGCCAGGGCCAGCCAGCGGCCAGCCGAAGGCAGCAGCACCAGCGACTTGCCGTCACCCGGCACGCAGAAGCCGCTCGCGTATACCGGTTCGGTCCGGAAGCCGCCCCGGCCGTCGCCCAGCGCCGTCCAGCCGTTGAGCGCATCGATGCGCCCCTGGAAAATCTCCGGATCGAAGGCATTGCCCACCGCCATCACATCGAGCCAGGAATCGCCGTCGAGATCCAGCAGGCTGGTTCCGTACAGCGGCGCGATCTGCGCTTCCGCAGGCAGGGGGATGACTTCAAAGCGCGGCACGCCGTCCGGGCCTGCGCCCAGGTTGCGCAGCAGGCTGCTCCGCATCCATGTGGCCCGGAGCACGCGCGCCTTCGCGCGTTCCTCCGCCGTCAGCACCTGATCCATCTGCGCGCGCCCATACGCGCCATACCCCTCGAAGCGGCGGCGCATGTGCACCAGCTGGCTGATGAGATCGTCGCGCGCAGGCACCGGATACGGTGCCTGGCGTCCGTCCGCACCTTTGAGCCAGGCCGATACGATCACGTCCTCGGAGCCGTTGGCGTCGAAGTCCGCCGACCACGCCTGAATCGGCATCTCCGGCGAGGCCTGATACAAGGTATTGAGGCCCAGATTGCCCAGCAGGTAGTCCGTATCCCCGTCGTTGTCGATGTCGCCGCCGCTGATGCTGTTCCACCAGCCCGGATAGGCATCCAAACCTGTGGCCGGGCCTGCCGGCTCCAGGCGTTCGCCAGTGTTGAGCAGCAGCACCGGGCTCATCCATTCGCCCGCCAGCAGCAGATCCATGCGGCCATCCAGATTGGCGTCGGTCCAAAGTGCGTCGGCAGTCAGCCCGATAGACTGCAGGGCAGGCACCCAGGACGCCGTCACGTCGGTAAAGACCGGCGCATCCGGCTGGCGGGTGTCGTTGCGCAATAGAACACAGGATGCGGGCTGGGGATACTGCTGGGGAATGAGCCGGCTGGTAACCAGCACATCGAGGTCGCCGTCGCGGTCCATATCTGCGGCCTTGACCGCGAAGCTGCTGTTCCGGAGATCCGGCAGCGCCTGCCGCTGCAAGGTCCAGCGGCCTGCGCCGAGGTTCACATAAAGGCGGTCGCGGTAGGCGGTATCGCCGGCAGGATGCTCGTTGCCGCCGCTGGCCAGATAGAGGTCCAGATCGCCGTCGCCGTCTGCGTCGAACAGCAGGGCCCCGGTATCCTCCTCGCGCTTGCCCGGCGCCGCACCCGGCAGCGGGGCTCCCTTCCGGAAGCTTCCGTCCCGCTGCTGCATCAGCCAGACCGAAGGAAAGCGGTAGGGCCCGCCGATGAACACATCTTCCAGCCCGTCGCCGTTCACATCGCCGCAGGCCAGCGCCGGGCCGTACTGGGAGAGCTTGTGCGGCAGGCTGCGCTGGACGTTGAAATCGATGAAGTCGTCTTCCTCGTGCAGGAAGTCCAGCCCCTGGCTGCCGGTGATTTCCGTCCAGCGGGTCTGCCGGGGCTGCGGCGCCGGTGCCGGCACAGGCTGCGCATCCGCCCAGGAAAGCGATGCCACCTGATCTGCCGGCAGGGCGTACTGCACCTCCTCGTGCCCGTCCGGCCAGCGGATGCGGACCGAATCCACCTGGGCAGCCGCCCCCAGGCCGATATGAACATAGGGTTCTACCGTAGAGAGATAGCCCCGCACCGGCGAATGCTCGTGATACCACTGCCTGCCCCCCGCATAGATCCAAAGCTTGCTGCCCCAGCCGCCCGGATTGCCTGCGGCACCGGCCAGCGCAAAGCGGATGTAGTGCGCGTCCGCAGGCTTGCGCCCCGGCGCATACAGCTGATTCTCAAAGATCCCGGCCGGCGCATCGATATTGCTTGTGACCAGGTCCAGATCGCCGTCGCGGTCCAGGTCCGCATAGGCGGCACCGTTGGTGAAGGAGGGAACTGCGATGCCCCAGGCCTCGCTTTTGTCCTCGAAAGTCAGGCCGTCGCGGTTTCGGAACAGGTAGTTGGGGATTTTGACCTCCGGAATCTTGCTCAGCAGCTCTTCCTTCGAGGTGGAGAGCCGGTTGGTGCCGGCACGGTACACGGAAAAGTCCATATCCGTGATGTCCTTGGGGAATCCGTTGGTAATGAAGAGATCCCGGAATCCGTCGTGGTCGAAATCGGCAAAGAGCGCACTCCAGCTCCAGTCGGTTTCAAATACGCCGCTCATGCAGCCGATCTCGCTGAAGGGTGCCCCGCCCTGCCCCGGCTCGAAGCCCGGGCGGATGCCGGGGTTGAGCTGCAGCACATTGCGGATATACTGATACTGGTAGCCGTAGCGCTCGTTGTTGATGTATTTGGAATACTGATTGCCGGGAATCATCAGCTTTTTGCGCAGGTTGTCCGCCGGCAGCATATCCAGCGCGATGAAATCCAGCCAGCCGTCGTTGTTGATATCTGCGGCATCCTGCCCCATGGCGGAATGGCAGGTATGCTTGAAATACGCCGCCGCTTCATCGCGGAAGGTACCGTCGCGCTGGTTGATCCAGAGCAGATCGTTCGAAAGGTAGTCGTTGGTCACGTAGATATCCGGCCACTGGTCGCGGTTGAGATCCACGATGGAGATGCCGAGGCCGTAGCCCTCGGTCAGGATGCCAGCCTCGCGGGAGACATTGGTAAACCGGGGCAGGCTGTCGGGGCCGGGCCCGTCATTTCGGTAGAGGCGGTCTGTGCTGAGCGCGGAGCCGTCGGTCAGTTTGGGCCGGTATTTGTTGGGAAAGGGGTGCTGCACCTGGTTGGTCACCACATACAGATCCAGGTCGCCGTCCCGGTCGTAGTCCAGAAAAGCGGCCTGGGTGGAATAGCCCGTATCGGCCACCCCGCACAGCGGCGCGATATCCCGGAAGCGCGGAACGCCTTCCGCATCCGGACCGAGGTTGAGGTAGAGCAGATTGGCACGGTGCTCCGGCTCCAGCTCCATGTTGGCGCACACATACAGATCGGTCAGGCCGTCGCCGTTGACATCGCCGGCCACCACACCGGAACACCAGCGCCCGGGCGCCAGGATGCCGGCCGCTTCCGAGACATCCCGGAACTTCATCCCGCCCTGATTGAGATACAGGCGGTTATCTGCCTGATTGCCTGTAAAAAACAGATCGCTCCATCCGTCCTGGTTCAGGTCGGCTACAGCCACGCCGCCGCCGTTGTACACATACTCGAAGCTGATGATGTTGTATCGGGCGTTCTCGGTGATGGTATTGGCAAAATCCACGCCGGTAGCCGAGGGCGCCAGCTGGCGGAACAGCGGACGCTCGCCGCCCCCTCCGCAGCCGACGGCAAGGAGCAGGATGCAGCCAGCAGCTATCGCAGGCAGCATGGGCGGGCCAACATACGGCGGAAGCTTCATCATCATCGGCAGAGCAGCATCATGCAAATATACAAGCAGGGCACAGGCCAGAATAGCCTTTCTATAAAAAAGCCAGACCTCGCCGCTGGCGAGGTCTGGCGGTCAGATCATAGGATCTTCAGCGGATCAATGGCCCGGGTTCTGCTCCAGGGTCGGCTTGCCGTCCACGAAGCTGTTCTGGATTTCGGCGAGCGGGATGGGGAAGTACTCATCCTGGCCAGCCTGGAACACAGCGCCGTTGAGGTAGGTGCGCTTGGTGCGCTCGCCTGCGATGTAGGCGTTGAGCACATCGGCAGCCACACCCCAGCGGACGAGGTCGAAGAAGCGGTGGCCTTCCATCGCCATTTCCAGGCGGGTTTCGAAGCGCACAGCCTTGCGGGCTACTTCCTTGTCGGTCCACGGCGTGTTGTACAGGCCGATGACGTAGTTGGCGGCATTGGCGCCGTTGTCGAGCTTCACCCAGGTAGAGGGGTTGGCTGCGCGGGAACGGACCAGGTTCACATATTCACGCGCCTTCTCCAGGGTTCCTACTTCCACTTCGCACTCGGCAGCCCAGAGCAGCACTTGTGCGTAACGCACGAAGGCATAGTCGTTGGCGGACTGGCCGGAGGTCCAGTTGCCGGTGTGCGACAGGGTGCCCTGCTGGCTGCGGTAGTACACGTGCTTCTTGGGGGCGTAGGGGCCGGAGAAGCTCTGGTCGCGGATCCAGCTGCTGCCGGGGTGGAGACCCCAGTCGAGGTAGGGGATGCCGCGGCGGCCTACGGTCCAGTCAAGGCGCGGATCGAGGGGGCCGGTGTGGGGCGAGAAGGGATCGCCGGAGTTGATGCCCTGGTCGCTGGTGACGTCGGTAGCGTTGAAGGTATCGAGCAGCGGCAGGCCGTTGGCATCGGTCTGGTAGGCGTTCACCAGGTTCTGGGAAGGCTGGTGGAAACCGCAGCAGGTGCCGGGGCCGCCGTTGTAGGGGAAGTTCAGCACGTTGCCGTAGTTGGCATTGGTGCCTTCTGCGCCGCCCGCACCGTCGTTCACCGAGAACTGGATCGCGAAGATGATCTCAGGCGCGTTGTACTGCGTAGCAGCGTTGAAGTTGTCGTGGAAGCTCGGCGCGAGGCGGAAGCGGCCGCTGTTGATGATCTGATCGAGCAGCGGCTTGGCAGCAGCGTAGTTGCCCTGGAACAGCTTGGCTTTCGCCAGGTAGGCAATTGCAGCAAACTTGCTGGCACGGCCGCGCTCAGCCTGGGTTTCAGGCAGGTTGTCGATCGCGAACTGCAGGTCGGCTTCGATGCTCGGCCAGATGTCGACGTTGTTGGGCACACGCTTGAGCGGGTCAGACACGTTCTCATCGATGTACGGAACCTTGTTCCACATCTTCTTGGCTTCCATGTGGTAGTGTGCACGCAGGAACCGGGCTTCAGCCTGGATCTGCACACGCTCGGCGGCGGTGAACTCCGTTTCGGGAGCCAGGGCCAGCACCGTCAGCACGTCGTTGCTGCGGGTAACCCCGTCATACACAGCACCCCACTTGGCGCGGTAGTAGCGGTTGTCGGAAGTGGAGGTATAGCGCTCGATGAGCAGAATCTCGCTCTGGTCGCCTGCATCCGATCCTTTGTACGCATCATCCGACGTCACATCGCCATACACCCAGTTCGTACCAGCCGAAGCCCATACGTCGCCGTTGTTCCAGCCAGCCCAGCCGTCCAGTTCGGAGTACGCAGCGATCAGCAGGCCGTTGACGCCCCGCTTGCTCGCCAGTACCGACTGGTCCAACACCCCTTGCGGCGTGCGGTCCAGGAAATCCTTGTCGCAGGCGGTCGTGATCATCACGGCTGCCAGTGCGCCCATCATCAAAATCTTTTTCATAGACAAAGCAGTAGTAAACAATGCTGCAAAGTATTCAGAAAACACTATATCAACTTGAGTGAGCCGGAAAAAGTTTTCGCTTTTTCCGGCTCCTGATCCGCTTTACAGCGTGAGGCTCAGGCCCACCTGCACCGAACGGGATACCGGGTAGATACCGCTGTCGAGACCGATGGAGAGGTCACCGCGCTGGCCGAAGAAGTCGGACACGGAGATTTCGGGATCGAGGCCGCTGTAGCGGGTGAAGGTCAGCAGGTTGGTGCCCTGGACGTAGATGCGGGCGCGGTTCACGCGGATGCGGTCGAGCACGCTGGCCGGCAGGGTGTAGCCGATCTGGAGGTTCTTCACACGGGCATAGGAGCCGTCTTCGATGAAGTAGCTGGACGGACGGTTGTTCTCGTTGTTCGAGCCGCCGTTGTTCGGATCGAGCTTCGGCAGGGTAGCACCGTCGTTCGGGGCACGCCACGACTGCTCGGCCATCTTCACGCTCTGGTTGCCCTGGAAGCTGAAGAAGTCGAGGAAGTAGTTGTTGTAGTTGTACAGGTCATTGCCCTGAACCCCCTGGATGAACAGCGTCAGGTCGAAGTTTTTGTAGCCCAGCACCACGTTCAGGCCGTAGGTGAAGTCCGGGTGCGGGTTGCCGATGAAGATCCGGTCGTCGCCGTCGAGGGCGCTGTCGCCGTTCACATCGCGGAAGTGGAAGCGGCCCACGCCAAGTGCGGGATCGGTAAAGATCGAGGCGTAGTGGGGCTGAGCAGCCACTTCTTCGGCCGTCTGGAAGATGCCTACGATATCCCAGCCATAGAACTGCGCGATCGGGAGGCCCACTTCGGAGCGTGCGGTGTTGCCCTGGCGGGTACCGCCGGACTCGAGGAAGGTAGCACCTTCGCTCAGCGCCGTCACGCGGTTGCGGTAGGTCGAGATGTTCAGGCCGATGTCGTAGGTGAAGTCCTTGCCCGGAGCATTGCGGAAGTTCATCATAAAGTCGATGCCCTTGTTGTTCATCGAGCCGATGTTGATGAAGGGATCCGTAGCCTGGCCTGCGGTGCGCGGGCGCTGGGGCTGGAACAGCATGTCGGTGGTGTTCCGGTCATACAGGTCGAGCGTGAAGCCCAGGCGGTTGTTCATCACCGAGAGGTCGATACCAATGTTGGTGGTCGACGTAGCCTCCCAGCGGACGTCCGGGTTGCCGGCCTGGTTCTGGTCGAAGCCCACCACCGCGCTGGTGTTGGTGCCTGCGATGTCGTAGCTGCCGGTGTTGTCATCCGGTCCGTAGAGGGTAGCCCAGGCGTTGTCGTTGCCGATCCGCTCGTTGCCGGTTCTGCCCCAGCCTACACGCAGCTTCAGGTCGTCGATCCAGCTGACTCCGGAGAGGAAGTTCTCTTCGGAAAGACGCCAGCCGGCGCTCACAGCGGGGAAGACACCGAAGGGGAAGTTGTCGCCGAACTTGGAGGAACCGTCGCGGCGTACCGTAGCGGTGATGAGGTAGCGGTCGAGGAGCTGGTAGTTGACCCGTCCGAAGGTGGAGAAGATCGCAGACTGGCCGCCGAAGCCGTAGTTGGCAGCCGTAGAAGGCGTACCGGTGCTCAGGTAGCGGTAGCTGACGTTGTCGCTGAAGAAGCGCTGGCGGCTGGCGCCGAATTCACGGTAGGTGTTTTCGATCGCTTCGGTACCGGCCATCACGTCGATGTCGTGGATGTCGGCGATGCGCTTCTTGTACTGGATGGTATTGGTCCAGATCCAGCTGACGAAGTAGCTGAAGCTGTTGCTCAGGCTGTTTGCGCTGCCCGGTTCTGCGGCTTCGATGTTGCGGATGCCGTAGTTGGTGCTGTTGAAGGTGTTGTAGTCGATACCGATGTTGCTCTTCACCAGCAGGCCTTTGATGGGTTCCACCTGCACGTAGGCGTTGCCCAGCATACGCAGGCGGCGGCCACGGTTGTCGGCACCGCGCAGCAGGGTAGCCACGGAGTTGGTCGCGTTGGTCAGACCGGAGCCTTTGGGGCCGGCGAAGTTGCCTGCGATGTCGTACACGGGCACGATCTGCGGCATCCGGATGGCGTTGCCCACTGCGGTGCCTTCGCCGAAGGTACCGGCGGATGCGCTGCCGAGGGTGTAGGAGACCTGGAGGTTTTCACCCACCGTCAGCCAGTCCTTCACGCGGGATTCGGAGTTGGCACGGGCGGAGAAGCGCTCGAAGAAGGTCTCGAGGATGATGCCGTCCTGGCGGAAGTAGTTGGCGCTCACATTGTAGCGTCCGCCGGCACCGCCGCCCGAAGAGCTCAGCTGATAGTTCTGGATCGGGGCGTTGGTGAAGATCTCGTCGAGCCAGTTGGTACCCTGCTTGTTGGCGCGGGTGATGAGGAACTTGGTCACGCCGAACACGCCGGACTCGTCGATGTTGTTCGAGTAGTTGGCGGGGTTCACGCGGGGATCGCCTTCAAAGGCGCCTGCGGGGAAGATGTAGTCCGGCAGCACCGGGTTCTGGCCGTTGCCGTACTGCGGGTGGCTGGGGTTGCCGTTGGCGCCCACCTGGCCTGCATTGCGGCGGGATTCCCAGATCAGATCTGCCAGGCCCTGGGGGTCGAGCATTTCAGGGAAGCGGGCCGTATTGGCGGACTGAACGCCGTAATAGGCATCGAAGGTGATGGTCGGCGCGGAGTACGAGCCTTTCTTGGTCGTGATCACAATCACACCGTTTGCTGCGCGTGCACCGTAGATCGATGCAGCGGACGCATCCTTCAGGACCTGCACCGACTCGATGTCGTTCGGGTTCAGTTCGTTCAGGCCGTTGGTAGCCTGCATCCCGTCGATGATGTAGAGCGGGTTGTTGTCGTTGATGGTACCGAAGCCGCGGATCCGGACCATGGCAGCGCCGCCCGGGCCCCCCTGCTGGGATACCACCACACCGGCAGCCCGGCCCTGGAGCGCCTGCTCCACGCCGGTCGTCGGCACAGCTTTGATATCATCGGCTTTCACCGTCACCACGGCGCCCGTCACATCCCGGCGGGACTGTGCGGTATAACCGGTGATGATCACCTCTTCGCCGGTGATGTCTTCGCGTTCCAGGCTGACATCCACCAGCCGGCGGCCGTTGAGGGCCACTTCCTGGGTCTTATAGCCGAGGTAGGAAACAACCAGCGAGGTATTGAGGTTGGGAACCTCCAGGGAGAATGCGCCGTCGTCATTGGTGAGCACCCCGCGGGTGGTGCCTTTCACCAGTACCGTAGCGCCCACCAGGGGCTCTCCGTCATCACTCGCTCTGATGGTACCGCTTACCGTAACCGCCTGGGCGGCCACAGACAACGGAATCCCACAAAGGACCACCAGCAGCGCCAGCAGCCTCGTGAAGCGTTGTACGAATTGAACCATAGTAATAGTAGATTAGAAAATGAAACAGTGGGGTATGAAGTGAATCACTCGTTGAACAGAGTCACATACAGCGGGGCGAAACAACAAGCTGCCGGCCTCCGGTCTATGCGCCGGAAACCGCTACAGGCGGACATAATGCAATGGGAGCGGGCAGATACAAGGGTATCTGCATGCTGAGGCAGGAAGAAATCGGGAAGCTGAGCAGCTGTCCTGACATAGAGGTAGTAGTAGGCTCGTTTGTTTCTAGGTTTAAAGCTACATGCTTCCGGCGAATAATTCAATACTGCGGCGCGATCCGGATGCGGATTCTTCCGAAATCGTTGCCGAAAACGTTTTCATCCTTGAAACCCGCAGAGGCCAGGCAACCATCCGGCGGACGTTTCTGCCTGCGCAGGATGCCGCCGGCAGAAGCGCCCCTGCTCCGGGCCTGCACGCGGGCCCGGCCGGCATCCGCATCACATATGACTGATTATCAGACCCTCGCCTGAAGCGCCGGGCTCATTGCAGCATATAATTGTACTGCTGGTAGGCGATGTTGAAGCCGCCGTATTCCAGCTCCCGGACAATGTCCTCGATCATGGCATCCTCCTCCGGGTCGTAGTGCGTCTTCAGGTTGATGCCGAATATGCTGCCCACTGTTTGCCAGAAGAATGCGGCTGCGCCGCTTTTAGTATCCCGGATCAGATCATACATCGAATGCTCGGTCTCGCGGTGCACCAGCTTGACGAGCACCAGGCCCTGGGACCGGGTCATGTTCCGGATATCGTCCTCGTAAGCACCGAACAGCGCTTTTTCGCGCTCCTTGAGGTAGGCCTTCCGCGATGACTCGTCGGGCAGGGTCAGCAGCACGGCATCCACCTCGCGCAGCACCTCGGCTACTTTCACGGCATAGGGATACACGCGGTGGACATTGTAGCGGAGGCGGGTGTATTTCTCCAGCCGGCGGACGCCTTCCCGCCGCTCGGAGGCCGTGGGCATGCGGTCGTAGATGTAAACGCTGTCCAGCTCGCCGTTCAGATAGCCTTCCCCCTGCAGCTCGTAGTAGTAGAACCGCGTGCTGCGCTCCTGGGCATACGCGGCTTGCATCCATGCCAGAGCGCAGATGCAGCAAAACCAGATCCGCAAAAGCCGGTGCCGTACCACGTGTGTTCTGTTCAGTGCAGGCGGGATTGTTGTGATTCCTACGCATGCGGGCGCCCGCAGGTTGCCTGTTCCGGCAGAGCAGGCTGCACGCCTCGCGCAGCAGTCCGCCAACCTAGCGCCCGCATTCCGCTTTTCCAAACCGGATGTAAGATGCTGGGCGCTTTTGAATCGTCCATCCGGCCGGAAATTCATAGAATCGCATCAAATACGCAGAGAATGCCCGCTTGCTCATGTCCTCCTTTCCGCCTGCTCCGCTGGCTGCTGATTTCCGCCCTGGCCTGGTGCGCGCCTCCGCGTGCGCAAACCCTCAACCGGTCGGGGGAAGACAGCACGATCTTCGTCTCGCATACCGTATTTATGCCGGGCTATGCCTATCCGTCCGGGCGGCAGAACTGGGCCGTAGCTGTGGGCGACCTGGATCTGGACGGCAAAGAGGATGTCGTCACGGCCTCCCGCAGCGAGGCCCGCGTGCAGGTGCACCTGAGCCGCGGCGACGGTGATTTCACGGCTTTTGCCTCCTACCCTGCCCACGCGCAGAACCGCGCCGCCTGCCTGCTCGATGCCAATGCGGACGGCTATCCCGATCTGGCTGCAGTCACCCTCTCCGGACAGCTCTGCCTCCTGCTCAATGACCGCAGCGGCGGCCTGCGCCTTGCCCAGACCCTGCAGACCGGCCTGATGACGCATGACGTATGCAGCGGCGATTTCAACGGCGACGGGCATGCGGACCTGGCCGTGGTGGTGGTGGCAGAAAACAAGCTCAAGCTCTTCGCCGGCGACGGGCGGGGCGTGTTCCGGCCCGGGCAGATCCTGGCCACGGGCGAAAAGCCGCGCTCGGTGGCGGCCGGCGACCTCGACGGCGACCAGCGCCCGGACCTTGCAGCCGGCTGCGACGATGGGCGCATATACCTGTATACACAGCGGGAAGGGCGGTTTGCCCTGCTGCGCTCCCTGCGCTCGACGCCAGCGACCTGGGGGCTGGGCCTGGGCGATTTTGACGGCGACGGCAGCCTCGACATCGCGGCAGCCTCCTACCTGGACCGCAGCCTGTTTATCCACCTCAACCTGGGCGACGGCAGCTTTCAGCGCGAGCAGGCGCTGCAGTCCGGCGACCACAACTTCGATCTGGTAGTCCGGGATTTCGATCTGGACGGCGATCTGGATGTGGTCACCTGCTCGACAGTGGATGCAGCGGTCAATTTCCACCTCAATGACGGCAGCGGCCGGCTCGGTCCGCGCATTAAGGTGCAGTCCGGGCAGTGGAATGCCGGAATCGGCGCGGCAGATTTCGACGGCGACGGCGATCCGGATCTGGCCGTAGCCTCCATCGACGACAACAGCGTCGTCATCCACCGGAATATCATCGTGGAAAGCCGCCCCAAGCCGCCGCCGCCGGAGTTCTGCGTGCGGGGGCAGGTGCTGGACGGGCGCACGCGCCAGCCGGTGCCCCAGGCGACGGTCAGCCTGCTGCAGCCCAACGGCTCCAGCCTGGACAATGCCATTACGGATGCGGAGGGCCGATTCCGCTTCTGCCCGCAGCCGCTGCGCCCGTACCTGATCGCGGTGCGGGCACTGGGCTATCCGCACCTGCGCGTACCCTTCCGGATGCCGGCAGCAGACACGGCTGTCGAGCTGCTGCTGGAGGCGCCGCACCTTGCCGAAGTGGTCATATGGGTGCACGACGCCGGGACCCTGCGGCCCTTGGCAGGCGCCAAGGGCATGATCCGTGCCGACAGCGGCACCGTGACGGCTTTCACTGCCGACTCGAAGGGCGAGTACCGGGCACGGCTGCCGCTGGGGCGGGCCTATACCGCGCAGGCAGCCTTCAGCGGCTATCAGCCCGGCACCGCTGCATTCCAGCCTGCGCCGGACCATCAGGAAACCCCGCTGCGGGTGCCTATTCCGCTTGCTCAGGCGCAGGCCGTGCTTCCGCCCTGTATCGCAGGCAAGGTCTACGACGAAAAAACCGGCCTCCCCGTCGCAGGCGCACGCGTGCAGCTGCTCGATACCGCCGACCGCGAACTGGGCAGGCTGCAGACCCAGCAGGACGGACGCTACCGGTTTTGCGCGGAACAGCCCGGCCTGATCCGGCTTTCGGCAGGCGCCAAAGGCTATTTCTTCCTCACCCAGCAGTACGAGCTGGTTCCGGGGGAATCCGTGCTCGACCTTCCGCTGAAGCCGCTCGAAAAAGATGCCCATATCGTGCTCAACAACCTCTACTTCGATGTGGACAAATCCACCCTGCGGCCGGAATCGGTAGCCGAGCTCAACCGCATGCTGGACATCCTGCGGGAGCATCCGGGGCTGGTGGTGGAAATATCCGGCCATACCGACAGCGATGCTTCCGACAGCTACAACCAGCGGCTTTCGGAAAACCGCGCCCGCGCCGTGACGGACTACCTCGCCGAAGCCGGCATTGCGCCGGCCCGCATGGTGGCAAGGGGCTACGGCGAAGCGCAGCCCATCGTCCCGAATGACAGCCCGGCGAACAAGCAGCTCAACCGCCGCACGGAATTCAAGGTGGTGGAGCTGGGCGAAGGCGCCCTGCGCGGCGAGTAGCGGGCCGCTGCCAGCTGCCCGAAATCGTTTTCGGGAGGTTTATCCGGGTAAATTCCCTACCTTGAATGCATCGGGCTCCCGGCAGCCTGGCTTGTATTGATCAACGGTTCCGTATGAAAACCCTCCCGCTTCTGCTGCTTGCCTGGGCTGCCTGCATGCTGTGCGCGTGCAAAGAAGAGCCTGCGCCTGAACCCCTCAACGAGATTCCCGATCTCCAGTACCTCGAGCTCGACCTCCGGGGCTCGGCTTTCGGAACCCGCATTGCCGACAGCTCCATTACCATGGCCCGCCCCCTGCCGGCCGGCACAGCCCAGGCGACAGTCAAAAGCATCCTCGCCAGCCCCAACAACAGCATCTCGATGCGCGCCGGCGACCGCATCGACCTGGGCGAGCCGGTGAAGATCACCGTTACCAACCTAAGCTCAGGCCGCAAGCGCACCTATACGCTTACGCCGGCCTTCCGCCCGGACAGCAGTCCGGTGACCCGCCACGGACGCCTGCGCACGAGCGGCAGCCAGGTGGTGGACCAGCACGGCGCGGCGGTATCCCTGGCCGGCAACAGCTTTTTCTGGAGCAACAACGGCTGGGGCGGGGAAAAATACTACACCGCAGGCGCGGTTTCCTGGCTGGTCCTCGACTGGGAAGCCACGATCATCCGCGCAGCCATGGGCGTAGATGAACCCGGCGGCTACCTCGACGATTCCGCAGCCAACCTACGCAAGGTCGAAACGCTGGTGGAAGCCGCCGTCCAGGAAGGCCTGTACGTGATCATCGACTGGCATTCCCACCATGCCGAAGACTACCAGGCGGAGGCCGTGGCCTTCTTTTCGGACATGGCGGCCCGCTACGGCCACCACGACCATATCATCTACGAAATCTACAACGAGCCGCTCAAGATTTCCTGGGGCGATGTGCTCAAGCCGTATGCGGAGGCTGTCATCGCAGCGATCCGGGCTTCCGACCCGGACAACCTCATCATCGTAGGCACGCCCGAATGGTCGCAGCAGGTGGACAAGCCTGCCGCCGATCCCATCACCAGCTCCGGCAACATCGCCTACACCCTGCATTTCTATACGGCGTACCACCAGCAGTGGCTGCGGGACCGCGCCACGGCGGCCCTGGCTGCGGGAATTCCCCTCTTCATCACCGAATGGGGCTCCATCGGCTACAGCCGCAGCGATCCGGAGACGGACAAGTGGATGGCCTGGTGCCGCGAGCACCAGATCAGCCATTGCAACTGGGCCGTCAACGACAAGGCCGAAGCATGGTCCATCCTGCCGCAGGGCGCCAATCCCCTGGGCGGCTGGCCCATCGTGACCGAAGCCGGGTACCTGGCCCGCGAAATCATCCGCAGCTGGGACTAACGCCCTGTATCCCGCGCAGGCGGCACCGGGGCTGTTTCGCGCCCATAGGCTTGATCCTGCCGCCAGCCTTCCAGCCTGACGGCTGATCCTGAATACCCGCTGCGGCATGCAACCCTGCGGGCGATCCTGCGTCTTAGCATATGTAAGCCCTCCCCACATGGCTGCCCGGCATCCAGCGATGGTTTTGGTCGTGGACGACGATCCCGACGTGCTGCTCTCTGCAAAACTGGCGCTCCGCCCGGAATTTTCCCGGGTGGATACGGAGTCCGATCCCTTTTCGCTCGATGTCCGCCTCCAGTCTCAGGCCTACGACCTGCTGCTGCTCGACATGAACTTTACCCGCGGCATGACCCAGGGCAAAGAAGGGCTGCGCTGGCTGCGCAAGATCCGCCAGCTGGCGCCGCGCACGCGCGTGGTGCTTATGACCGCCTACGGCGATGTGCCGCTGGCGGTGGCGGCGATGAAGGAAGGGGCTGCGGATTTCGTTCTCAAGCCCTGGGACAATGAGCATCTGGTCGAAACCCTGCGCAAGGCAGCTGCGCCCCGGAGCCTGGCGCAGCCCGCCCCTGCTCCGGCCCAGGCCGGCCTGATCGGCGAGTCGGAGGCCATGCAGCAGCTCACCGGCCTCATCCGCCGCGTAGCCCCTACCGATGCCAATGTGCTGATTCTGGGCGAAAACGGCACGGGCAAGGAACTCATCGCCCGTACCCTCCACGCATGGTCGCTGCGCAGCAGCCAGCCCTTTGTGCAGGTGGACCTGGGCGCGCTGAGCGGGACGCTGTTCGAATCCGAACTCTTCGGGCATGTGCGCGGCGCATTTACCGACGCGCACGAGGACCGCGCAGGCCGCTTCGAGGCGGCTTCGGGCGGGGTGCTGTTCCTGGATGAAATCGGCAACCTGCCGCCGGCCCTGCAGGCCAAGCTCCTCACCGTGCTGCAAAGCCGCACCGTGACCCGCGTGGGCGCCAACCGCTCCGTGCCCGTCGATATCCGCCTGATCTGCGCTACCAACCAGCCCCTGCACGAGCTGGTCGCCCAGCGCCAGTTCCGGCAGGACCTGCTCTACCGCATCAACACCGTGGAGCTGCATGCGCCGCCGCTGCGCAGCCGCCAGGGCGACATTCCCCTGCTGGCCCGGCATTTCCTGCGCCAGTACGCACGCCAGTACCAGTGCGAGGCCCCTGTGCCGGATGCCGCTGCCCTGCACCGCCTCGAACAGTATGCCTGGCCCGGCAATGTGCGCGAGCTGCAGCACTGGGCCGAGCGCGCCGTCATCCTCGGCGACCTGAATCCGCCTGCCGGCGGGCCCGCAGCCGATGCCGGCGAAGAAGCGCCGCTACACCTCGACGAGGTCGAAAAAACCGCCATCCGCCAGGCCATCCGCAAGCACGGCGGCAACCTGAGCCAGGCTGCCCGCGAGCTGGGGCTGGGCCGCACAACTTTATACCGGAAAATGCAGAAATATGGGCTCTGAAGCGTACATTGTGGCGAATAGGATTTTCGCTATATGTGGCGCCGTCTCCCCTTCCGGCTACAGGTCATTCTCTGCTGGCTAGCTGCCGTAGCGGCGCTGCTGGCGGCATTCCGGGCCTGGCAGCTGTCGTTCTGGGTGACCTGCGGCCTGCTGGCGCTGGCCGGCATCCTGTGCATCGCTGCCGGCCTGCGGCTGGTTACCCGGACCCAGCGCGACCTCGCGCAGCTGCTCGAAGCACTCCGCACGCAGGATTTTACCCTGCACTTTCCAGATGAGGTCCGCAGCGGGCGGCAGCAGGTGCTGTACCAGGCGTTCAACGGCATCATCGGTGCCCTGCGGCAGCTCAAGGCGGAGAAAGCCGCCCATTTCCATTACCTCCAGACCGTGGTGGACCATGTGGGCGTGGCGCTGCTCTGCATCGATGCAGGAGGCCAGATCCGCCTGGCCAACCGCGCCGCGCTGGACCTGCTGCAGCGCCCGCATCTGGGCAGCCTGCAAGGGCTGGCCCTCGTCAGCGAGGAGCTCTACAGCAGCGTGCTCAGCATCCGCTCCGGGCGGCAGGACCTGATCCGCATCCTCGTGCGGGACCGCCTGCTGAATCTGGCCATCCGCGCTACGGAATTTACCCTGCAAGGCGAGCAGTTCAAGCTGGTATCGCTGCAGGATATACGCAACGAGCTGGATGCCAACGAGCTGGACGCCTGGCAGAAGCTGATCCGCGTGCTGACGCACGAGATCATGAACTCGGTGACGCCGGTTATTTCGCTTAGCCGCAGCCTGCAGCCGCTGGTGCACGAGTGGCCGGGCGACCAGACGGAAGAGATCCGCGACGACCTGCGGCAGGGGCTGCGCACCATCGAGCACCGGAGCGAGGGCCTGCTGCAGTTTGTGCACGCCTACCGGAGCCTGACCCGCCTGCCGGAGCCGCAGTTTGGGCATGCGCCGGTGCTTCCCCTGCTCGAAGAGACCGTCCGCCTCTTTGAGGCCGAAGCGGCTGGCCGGGGCATCCGCACCCGGATCCAGGCAACGCCGCCGGAGCTGGAGGCTCTGATGGACGCCCGCCTGATCGGGCAGGCGCTGATCAACCTGTATAAGAATGCCCTCGAAGCAGCAGGCGAAGGCGGCGAAATCCGCCTTGAAGCCCACCGGGCTGGCGATACGCGCGTGCAGATCCACGTCATCGACGATGGTCCGGGCATTCCGCCGGAATTGTGGGACAAAATCCTGATCCCGTTTTTCACCACCAAACCCCAGGGCTCCGGCATCGGGCTGAGCCTCTCGCGGCAGATTGTGCAGATGCACCGGGGCGAACTGACGTTCACCTCCATCCCGGAGCAGGAGACCCGATTTACGATGGTAATCTGAAAGGGCTTATTCCACGGCCAGCACCAGCCCTTTGAGGTATTCGCCCTCCGGATGGTAGATATTGACCGGATGGTCCGGCGGCTGCGAGAGCTGGTGCAGGATGCGCACGGTGCGCCCGGTCTGCGCGGCGGCGGTGAACACCGCTTCGCGGAACTGCTCCCGGCTCACCACCTGCGAGCAGGAGAAGGTGAAGACCAGCCCGCCGGGGGCCACGCGGGCGATCGCTTTCTGGTTCAGGTTGCGGTAGCCGCGGAGCGCACGGCTGAGGACGTTCTGGTGCTTGGCGAAAGCGGGCGGATCCACGACCAGGATATCGTAGCGTTCGTCCGTCCGCTGAAAAAAGTCGAAGACCTCTTCGGCAAAGGCCTCATGCGGCGCATCCGGCCCGAAATTGAGGGCGATGTTTTCGAGCGTCAGGCCGATGGCCCGTTTGGAGCTGTCCACGCTGTGGACCCGGCTGGCACCGCCTTGCAGGGCGGCGACGGAGAAGCCGCCGGTGTAGCAGAAGAGATTCAGCACGCTGCGGCCGCGCGCGTATGCGCGCAGGAGCTGGCGGTTTTCGCGCTGATCGACGAAGAACCCGGTTTTTTGCCCGCCTTCCACGTCGATCCGGTAGCGGGCGCCACACTCGGTGCCTTCCCAGTCCTGCGCGCTGCCGAGCAGGTATGCGTCTTCGGGGGTAATAGGCGCCTTGAAAGGCAGCGCAGCAGCGCTTTTGTCATATACGGCTTCGAGCCGGCTGCCGAGCAGCTCCCGCAGCAGCGCAGCCAGCTCATGCCGGATGCGGTAAAATCCCAGGGAATGGCACTGGATCACGGCTACGCCGCCGTAGAGGTCCACGATCAGGCCCGGGCAGCCGTCGCCTTCGCCGTGGACGAGGCGCAGCATAGTGGTATCCGGCGCATCGAGCAGGCCTGCCTGCCGCCGCAGCGCCAGGGCCCGTTCCAGTTTCTGCCGCCAGAATGCGGGGTCTGCCGGTGTCTGCGCAAAGGAGATCACGCGCACCGTGATGGTGCCGGGCTGGTAATGGCCGGTGGCCAGGTACTGCCCGTCGTTGGCATACACCTCGATCAGGTCGCCTTCCTGAGGCTGGCCGTCGAGTTCGCGTACGGCGCCGGAGAAAATCCAGGGGTGGAAGCGCTGGAGGGAGGACTCGCGTCCGGGTTTGAGAAAGAGGCGGTGCATAGGCGCGGGCAATGGGGCTGCAAGATAGGGACAAGGAGGGCTGCGATGCTACAGCAGGAGGCGGAATGATAGGACCGGGGGCTACCTGGGGGCAAAAATTAATATAACTAATTAGTTATCAATTATTTAATCATCAAGACGTATCAGGAGCAAAAAATAATTTCATTTTACTTGACTTAAACGATAGAACTAGTATACATTTGTATTGTCTACTAAATCGATAGATTAAATATTTTATATGACGTACCGGCCTTCATTTTCCCGCTTGACAAGCCTATGTGTATTGCTTGTCTGCATCCTGCCGCAGATATGTGCCCAGGGCGCGATTGCTCCGGACACGCTGGTAATTACGGGTGCCCGTTTCACGTATCCCCTGATCGAGGCTTGTATTACCGCATTCAGGAACGAGCATCCGGAGATAGCGGTACGCATCAAGCGCCGCGGTCTCCGGGACCCCGAAGATGCGGATATTGTAATCAATGCCCACAAGCTTGGGAAAACGGAGATACAGCCGGGCTGGGAGTACCGCAACTTTGCCCGCTATGTCCTGCTGCCTGCCACGAATGCACGGAGTGAATTTGCGAAAGAATTTGCTCAGAAAGGCCTAAACAACAAGCAGTTGCGTTCTTTATTTTTTGAAGAGGACCTGAATAGCAAGTATGCTGCCGACGCGCAGCCCGTCATATTGCCCAAGCATACCTTATATAAGCGTGCCCAGTACGCAGGATCGACAGTCATACTTGCGCAGCAGTTTGGATCGGAGGTCTCGGAGGTAAAAGGGATCGGGGTGGCAGGAGAAGACTGGCATCTGGTGCTGGCTATACAGGCCGACACGAACGGTGTGACGTACAATAATCCAGGGTATCTGTTTGATTTGAAGACTCGCCAGCCCCTGGCAGGCATCCAAATTATCCCTGTGGATCTGGACGGAAACGGTTGGGTGGAGAAAGAGGAAAGAATATATGATCATCTGGATAGAGTACTGGATCAGCTGGAGCAGACCGAATCGAAGAATGTTCCATGCGCATTTTTGAACCTTGGATATGCCCGCCGTTCTGCCAACCCGGCCGTAACGGTATTTGTGGACTGGTTTTTCCGGAATAGCCCCGGTTTTTTGAGGGCTTATGGATTCCTGAGCACAGGCGAGAAATCCTAAAGGGATCGACCAATCATCGGCACATATTAAATCCTGTTTATTTATGAAACTGATCTACAAGTATCAGCTAGGGATACTCATGTTCATGGGTATCATGCTCCAAACCTGGAGCCAGACCTCGGACGTATTGCGCGGGCAGGTAATCGACGAAAATGGGCTTGCTTTGCCAGGCGCCGCAGTGCAGATCAAAGGCACTTCCCAGGGAGTGTTCACGGACGACAAAGGTGCGTACGCACTCCCGATCGCCAGAAAGCTTCCGGTTGTAGTCACATTCTCATTTACGGGCTACGAGCGTGCAGAAGTGCAGGTTTACGAACTTGAAGAGGAGCCGCTCGTGGTCCAACTCAAGTCCCGGTTCACCCTGAAAGAAGTTGTTGTGACGGGCAGCAGCAGCAAGTACACCAAGTTTGAGTCCAGCGTTTCGATTTCGACGCTCAACGCGAAGCAACTGGACATGCGGGTGCCCCGAAGCACCGGAGACGCGCTGAAAATTGTGCCAGGTTTAGCTGTCAACAATACACAAGGCGAAATTGGCAATGGCATCGTAGCGCGGGGCCTCCCGCCAGGAGGGCCAGGGATCAATTCTTTCATCTTCCTGGGGATGCATGAGGACGGGATGCCGGTGTATGAGATCCCCAATGGTCCGGTAGGTCTTGATTACCACTTCAGGCTGGATGAAACGATTGAAAAAATCGAAGCGGTCCGTGGGGGCAGCGCATCGATCTTTGCTTCCAATAACCCTGGCGGTATTATCAACTTTATCAGCAAAACCGGCGGCAGCCGCATCGAAGGCATATTCAAAACGACTATTGGCACCCAGCCGTCCTACCGGGCGGATTTTAATGTGGGCGGCCCGCTGTCTGAAAACTGGAAATTCAACCTTGGAGGTTTCTACCGCTATGACTACGGGGTGAAAGATCCAGGCTGGCCAGCGAACGTAGGCGGCCAAATCAAAGCGAATATTACCCGTGAATTTGAAGGGGGGTACTTCCGGATCTACGGACGGGTAATGCGTGACCGCAACACCTTGTTCAGCAGCATTCCGTATATCAACTTGACAGATCCTCAGCAGATTCCGGGCGGACCGGGGTTCCGGTACGGCAGCTTTTCAAGCGAAGAAATGGCTTTTCTCCGGCAGCCCGATCCGATCAGAACCGGCACCCGCACCATTACCAGCCCCCGGGACGGCGTCCGATCCAATTACAAAAACATTGCCCTGGACATCTATAAAGAGCTTGGCAATGGATGGGAACTGCGGAATCTGGCCAAGGCTATTTTCACCACCTATGAAATCAATAACCTGGGGCCGGGCAATACCCCCTTCAAGGCATCCACTGTGCCGGGCAACCTTTTTATCTATGTAAACACCCGGGACACCATCCGCAATGCGGCCCAACTCAATGGAAACGGATTGCTGATCCGCCAGACCTTGGGGCATACCTCCCATGACTGGTCCAACTTTATCAACAATACCCTGATCTCGAAGAAAGTCGGGAAGCACAAGATTCAGTTTGGTCCTTATCTGAGCCAAGTCAATCAAATTGATACTCGTTTTGATAGCGACCTGCTCACAGATGTGAGCGAGCGGCCAAAGCTAGTCAACTGGGTAGTGATTGACACGGCCACCCGGGCGGTCAAGCAGATTCAGACCGATAACGGGTTCCTCCAGTACAGCACCCCGGGACAAGGCAAAATCAACAATACTAACCAGAACTATGTAATCGCAGCCTTATACATCGGGGATGAATGGAGACCCAGTGAACGCCTGCGGCTGGAAGGCGGGGTGCGGTTCGAACAAACCCTGGCGCGTGGCTCTTCGGAGCGCCCTACTAATATCAATCTGGATGGCAACAGCATTACAGTCTACGACAACCGGTTTACTACCGGCAGTGGCCGCTACCGCTACTGGAATTACCGTTATCTGAATGTCAATTTCTCCATCGGAGCCAACTATACCCTGAGTGAACATCTGGCATCTTACCTGCGTGCTACCCGCGGTGCCCGTACGCCAACTCCGCACAATCACTTCAATCTGGTGGAAAACGGCACAGCGGAAGGCAATGGACAAACGCTGAAAGCTCCTCCAGATGAAATGTATCAGGCTGAGGCCGGCCTTAAATTCAACTATCCCCGGTTCTCCCTCTTCAGCACATTTTATTATACGACCATCCGGATCCGCCAGAATGTCAATACAGTACTTCAGCCAGGGAACTTTCTGGACAACTTCATCCAGTTTGCCCGTTCCTATTCCTATGGCTTGGAACTCGAAGCCGTCTACCGCCCTGTAGATGCACTGGAGGTCAAGCTGGTTGGCACCTTCCAGGACGCTCGGTACGGCAATTTCAAAATCCCGGTACGCGCCCTGGTGCCTGCGGAATTACCCCCCCTCGGCGTGCCGACTACGGTAGCTGAGATCGATATCACAGGCAACCGCGTCCAGCAAACCCCGCCTGTGATTGCGGATGCGCAAGTGAGCTATTTCTTCAAACAGATCAGTCTGTTCGCAAACTACCGGTATACCTCCGGATACTACCTCAATCGCCGCAATACCGTATCGGTTGATGGCTGGGGCGAGCTCAATGGCGGTGCTTCCCTGGATATCGGCCAGCTGACGATCACAGTGAAAGGGTCCAACCTGCTCAATACCGTGGCGTTGCAGAATGGCAATGCGCCTGGCATGGAGAATATCGAGTCGGTGTCTGAAGAAGGCTTCGCACAATACGATTTCAACCCCAACTCCACCACCCAGACAGCTCCCAATCCCTACGGATTCGGCCAGTTTATTCTTCCAAGGGTTATTCTTACCTCAGTCGCTATCCGATTCTAAACCGTCTGCTATGAAACGCCGAGACTTTGTGAAACATGCCGCGGCAATGTCTGCCCTGGCTTGGATGCCCCCCTTGCCGGAATTCAGCCTGCATGACCTGAATTGGAATGCCGGCCAGGTAGACCATATTCTCCCTACAGCCAATCATGAACGTTTTCTGATCAAGGTTTCGCTGCGTGAGCCGATACAAGCCGTTCCCGTGCTCACGGCGGGGCGCACCTTGGTGAATGGCCAAAAAACCGACAGCCAGGGTTTTTTTTGGACCTTCGATGTGACCGGCCTGCAGCCTGCTACGGAATACGAACTTTCCCTGACCGCAAGCAAGAAGCCGCTTTGTGACAGCTGGAAACTGAAAACATTTCCTGCGCCGGGAGACCTTCCGGATCGCCTGCGCGTGCTGATTTACACCTGCGCCGGGGGGCATGACCGGCTCCGGGCCCATGAAGGCCGCCGCTTGCTGTCCCCCAAACGTGAAAAGCTGCTTACACGTGCCCTTTCATATCGGCCTGATGCCCTGATCGCCATTGGCGATCAGGTGTATTGGGATCTGCGCGGCAACGGTGCCGCCCGCAAGGGGCTTTCAGCTGCGCCCCCAGAACTGGCAATGCCGTTTGACCGGGACAAACCCGTGGTCGGCACCCCGAATGAGCTTGCACTTCGCGATGCTGCCGGCCCGCAGATCGTGCCACTCTACAGCACCCGCCTGCGGTCTACCCCTGTATTTTTCTTCCATGACGACCATGACTATTTTGAAAACGACGAGGCAAGCGATTATTTTATTTCGTTCCCGCCCGATCCGTTCAACCTGGAATTGAGCCGTACCCTTCAAAGCTGGTATTATCCGGAGTTTTTGCCGGACCACAACCGCCCAGCAAATCTTGGCGGATCTTCTGCAGGCGATAAAGCGCCAGGCGTGTCGGAATGCTTCGGCACCCTGCGCTATGGCCGCCTCGCCGAGCTGCTGATGTATGACTGCCGCCGGTTTCTCTCGCTCAAAGGGCCTACAGGCCAGTTTGTGCCGCAAGAAACCGAACGGTGGATCTCCAGGCGGGTGCAGGATAATGAAGTGCTGCACACAGTCAATATCCCTTCCACTCCGATGGGCTGGACTGCAGGAAAATGGGGAGAATGGTATCCGGATTATCTGAATGTGGAAGGCAAGCTGACAGATCAGCTGAACAAGCCATACTGGCAGAGCGGCTGGAACAGCCAGCATGACCGGATTTTGCGGGCAATTTCCGCCAACCAGCGGAAAATCCCCCTGATGATCTCCGGCGATCTGCATGCGATCGGCGCTACGCGTATCCAACGGAGCAATATGGAGGAATTCAGTGCTCACCCGGTCGTATCTATCCTTGCCGGCCCCCTCGGCGCCGATGGCTGGCCTTCCGGCTACAGAGGGACCAAACCCCTTCCCCCCAAAAGCCTGGATGTTGCCCAGGACATCGAAGCACTGGAAGAAAATGGATTTGTCCTGGCTGATTTTACGCCAGGAACGGTAGAAGTGCATTTTTTCCGCTTTTCTCCCGATCGGGATTCCGAAGACCTGATCGCCGATCTGCTCCCTTTCAAGACCCTTACCTACAACCGTCATGACTAATGTAATGCGCCTTTTTCTGATCGTATGCTCGGCATACAGCTTTTCCTTCCTGCTGCTGACCCGCTGCACATCGCCGCAGCAATCCCATACGGCGGCGGCCTCGCCGATGACTCCCTATTACATAGCTGGCGAGCCGGATCAGCATTCAATTATTCTGCATGCCCGGCTGAATACCTCATTCGATCTGGTCGGCCAGGATTTAGCCGGCCTCCGGGCAGATGGGTACTTCGAAGTTTCCGAGGACTCATCCTTTGCCAATGCGTATAAAACCGAATGGCTGTCGGCGAATTCGAAGAATGATTATATCCTGAAGACGCTCGTTGCCAACCTGAAGCCAGGTACCCGGTATTATTACCGGGCGGTATATGGGCCGCTGCAATCTTCAGCCGGCAAAGGCCCGATTGCCACTTTCAGCACCCTGCCCGATACGCTTTCCACTGCACCGTTCAGCTTTATCGTAGCGAGCTGCATGAATTACGAACGCTTCCTTGGGTTGGTGCCGCTGGCGAATCCAGGCGAACGGAATCCATGGGCAGTACCCGCAGCCCCGCAGGACAGCGCCCTCGGCTATCCTGCATTTGACGTCATTCTGCGGCAGTATCCGGCTGCATTCTGGGTTGGAAACGGTGACAACGTATACTACGATGTGCCTAAAGAGCAGCGTGCAAAAACCGAGCAGGAGATGCGCGCGAAATGGCACAGGTTATTTGCCTTTCCCCGCACCCGGAATTTCCTTGCGCAGGTCCCAACCTACTGGACCAAGGATGACCATGATTTCCGGAATAATGACTGTGATACCACAAACGAGTATTTCACTGAGCCTTCCAACTGGCTGGGGAAATATATCTTCCGGGAGCAAGTGCCCATTACCTTCCCAGTAGATCCCAGTATGGTGAATTACCGCACCCACCGGGTCAATCAAGATCTCCAGATCTGGTTTACAGAGGGCCGCGAACACCGCACGCCGCTATCGCGCCCTGACGGGCCAGATAAGTCCCTGTGGGGTGCGGAACAACTGGCCTGGCTTAAGCGTACCCTGAAAGAAAGCGATGCCACATTCAAGATTATCGTGTCCCCGACGCCGATGGTAGGCCCGGATGATCACCGCCTGCCGGGGGATACCATTACCTTGGACAAGCGCGACAACCATGCCGATATAGGCGGGTACCGCCATGAGGGAGATGCATTTTTCAGCTGGCTGCAGTCGAACGGGCTAGGAGGGGATCAGGTATTCATTATCAACGGCGACCGCCACTGGCAGTACCATTCGATTCATCCGAGCGGCATTCATGAGTTTTGCACGGGTGCCTTCGTGGCCCAAAATGCCCGCCTTGGGCGCAAGCCCGGCGAGCCCAATTCCAGCGATCCGGAAGGCAGAGTCCGCCAGCCCTATATACAAGAAAAACCCTCAGGCGGCTTCGTGCGCGTCAGCACCGAGGGCGCCACGCAGCCGGGGCAGCTGGCCTCCATCCATTTCCAGATCATCGAAGAAACTGGCAAGCCCTTACACACCTATTCGGCGAAACGGGTGCGTTGACAAGTATTCCCGAAAGTTGTCTTGTTCCAGGCTCCGTACTTTTACGGGGCCTGTATGTTTACCCGCCGCCTGCTTCCCGCTCCTGCATCCGCACTGCAATTTCCCGCGCTGCGCTGTCGGGGCTGGCGTCCAGGGCTTCGATGATGCGGCCGCGTTCGGCGGGGCTCCGGTTCTGGCTGAGCTTCTCCTTCCCCTGCAGCTCGCTGACCATCAGCCGGAACGCGGAGATGCCCTTCACCATGCCAGTCCGGTAGCTTTCCGGCAGCTGGGCCCACTGTGCGAGGTAGGCGGGCTAGGTCTGGAGGATCAGCTGCTCCAGCACGGCCAGCGTCTCTGCTTCCGTGCGGATGAGCTGGCCGGTGCCGGAGGCATGCACGGCGATGTAGTTCCAGGTGGGCACGCTCAGCGGCTGTTCGTAGAGGCTGGGGGAAATATAGGCATGCGGCCCGGAAAAGATGCACAGGGCTTCGCGCCCGTCGAGCTGCTGCGCCTGCGGATTGGCGCAGGCCAGGTGAAACAGCAGGCCGAGCCCTTCCGGGCGCTCCTCCACCATGACCGGCACATGCGTCGCATGCGGACGGCCTGCTTCGTCGGTGGTGACCAGGGCGGCGAAACTGTGCCGCCGCATGAAATCAAGCTGAAGACCGTGGTCGGGCTGGAGAAAGTGGCGGGGGGTGTACATATCGCAGATGGCACGTGTTGCGCTTGGTACGGCTGCGGGCGGGGGGAGGTTCGGCGGATTCCTGCGGCACAGGCTGCTTGCATGAAAGCAGGACAACCCTGAACTTCACCGGACCAATGGCTGTGATATGCGTATTACCCTCATCCGCGGCAGCAGCCGCAACCGCATGGCCTTTCTGCGCCGCGACGGCAGCACGGAACTGGCTGATCTGGGGCCGCAGCTGCCCGGCCACGATCTTGCACACTATGTCGTAGAACGGCATCTGGGCATGCAGCGCGGTTTTTACGGGCACCTCGGCATGGGCTTTACGGTCGGTCAGCTCTCGGATAAGCACGTGATCCGCAGCCTGCCTCCGGAGTCGATGGCGGCGGAGATTCTTGCCCGCGCGCTGCAGTCGCTGGCGGGCGGCGCCTGCACGGAGGAGCAGTTCGCGGAGCTTGCCGGGCAGGAGCTGGCGGTGCATGCGCCGGATTATTCCGTAGTTCTTCAGGAGGGCCAGATCCGGGCCATGCTGGGTGCCTACAGGCAACTGCTCGACAGGTGGGAAGCCCTTGCCGAAGGCGGGCAGCTGATCCTGGAATGGGAGCCGGGGTAATCCATGCAGCCAGCCACCGGCGCCGGCAGAATCCGAATTGCTGAGGCCATGACACCATCCTCCTATACCTACCGTGCATACGGGCTGCGGCTTGCGGGCGCACTGTATGCAGCCCATCTGATCAAGGCGCTGGGCAGCCGCGAGCCGCTGTTCGAGCTGATGACGGAGCCAGGCTACCTGCCGGATCTGCTGGCGGGCACAGCCATCACCCTGCTGATCTGGGAGTGGACCGGGCGGGCCAGCAGCTGGCTGGACCGCAGCTACGACTGGCTGCGCCACAGCGTGCAGCGCCTGCTGCTGCAGTTGCTGCTGGGCATGGCCCTGCCTGCCCTGATGATCTTCGGCATCAACAGCCTGTATTTCCGCTATGTGCTGGGCGAGCGCCTACTGGGCAGCAGCTGGCTGCTGATCGAGTACCGTGTCAGCCTGCTGCTTCTCCTGATGATCAATGCCTCTTTTTTCTGCTGGTACCTGTATGTGCGGCTGCGGGAGGCAGAGGCCCGGCTGGCGGAACCCCGCGGGCCGGCTGCGCCGCCGCCGGGGCCGCTTCTGGCAGTCAAGGGTTCCCGGCAGGTGCCGGTGCAGCCGCACGAGATGGCCTACTGCTGCCTCGAAGAGGGCCAGTACTGGCTGTACACCTTCGGCCAGGAGCGGATGCTGATCCCGCATACCCTCGACGAGCTCGAGGCCATGCTGCCGGCGGAGCTGTTTTTCCGGCTCAACCGCCAGGTCATCGCCCAGCGGCAGGCCTGCGCGGCATTTGCCCAGGCGGCGCACGGCAAGCTGGAGGTAACCCTCCGCCCGCCGCTTCCCGCGCCGGTGCTGGTAAGCCAGAAGAAGGCGGCGGCCTTCAAAGCCTGGCTGATCAGCCGCTGAGCGGCCTCCGGCTTCAGGCCGAAATTCCCATACTTCAGCCTGCATCTTGCATACCTGAGCCCCCGGCGCATCCTGCCGCCGCAACCGGGGCACCAGATCCTGCGTCGTTTGGGCATCTTTTCACCCCTCGAAAATGCTCCTATGAAGTACCGATGGATGCTCGCGGGCTGGCTGGCGCTCTGCTGCTGGCTGCCTGCCGCCGCACAGCAGCCTGCCGCCCGGCACCGCCTCTCGCTTTCCCTGGGCCTGAACGCCCTGGCCCGGCAGGACCTGATCTTCTCTCCCTTTGTGCACCGGAACCTGTCGCTGAGCGGCGCAGCGCTGGGCTGGGAACGCGAACGGAACGCCCTGGGCTGGCTCAGCCTGCGCTACGCAGGATTTGCCCCGCAGCACCGGACACCGTACTCCTACTGGTGGAATCCCGGCCAGCAGCGCTATGCTACCGGTCCGCACAGCTTTACGTTTGTGGAACTGGAGGGCGGATGGGCGCATGCCTGGACCCGCGGCAGCCTCACGCTGCGGACAGGCGCCGCCGCCGGCCAGCTGCTGCAGGCGCTGTATTATGCCAACGGGCCCTTCTCGATGTTCGGCTATTTCGCAGCGCTGGGCGCAGGACCCTGGACAGGCATCGAATGGCGCCCCGCCAGGCGGTGCGTGCTGGATGCCAGCCTGCATTGGCCCCTGCTCAGCTGGACCGCCCGTTCGCCCTATCTCGTAAACGACGATGCATTCATCGAAAATACCCTTTCCCATCACCCTGTGCGCACCGTGCTGGCCTTTCTGGCCGACGGCGCTCTGGAGGGCCCGCATCAGCTCCAGCTGCTCACTGCATCGGGACGCCTCCGCTTCCGGCTGTCGGAAGCCTGGGACCTCGGCGCAGGCTGCAGGCTGCAGCTGATCCGCCATGCGCAGCCGCTGCCCCTGCGCTCCGTGCAGCAGCACCTCCACCTCGAAGCCGGGTACCGGTTTGGTGCCTGAACATCCGGTATATTCTTCATCATCAATCTTTCCCGCCATGCGCCTGTATTCCCTGTTCCGGCTGACCGGCCTCCTGCTGCTTGCAGGGCTGGCCAGCGCCTGCCAGCCTTTGTTTGAACCCGAGCCCGCCCGCGACCCTGAAGCCATCTTCGAGCATCTCTGGCACACCTTCGATGCGCACTATGCGCCTTTCGAGGCACGCGGCATCGACTGGGATGCTGTCTATGCCGTTTACCGTCCGCAGGTGACACCAGCCAGCAGCGACAGCGAGCTGTACCGGGCGCTCACCGGCATGCTGGGCGTGCTCGACGACGGCCACGTGAATCTTTCGGCACCGGACCGGCCGGTGTTCCGCTCCAACTTCTGGTTCCGCGAACTGGAAGGCGACAGCCTCTTCGATCTGCAGACGGTGCAGGCGCGCTATCTGCTGCCGGGATCCGTGCTGGCCGAAGACCGGGCCTTTCTCCACGGGATGCTGGAGGGAGGCATTGCCTACGTATGGTTCGATTATGTAGGGGAAAACTGGAATATCATGCCGGAACTGCTGGACCGCTATGAGGACGCCAAGGGGCTGATCGTGGATTTGCGGCACAACCAGGGCGGCGATTTCACCTATGCCTTCTCCAATATGGGCAGGCTGACTGCCGAGGACCGGCTGATTTTCAGCTCCAGAACCAAAAACGGACGCGGACCGGAGGATTTTACGGACTGGTACAGCTGGACCCTCCGCCAGAGCGGGCCCTTCTGGGACAAACCGCTGGCGGTGCTGACCGACCGTTTCACCATCAGCGCCGGGGAGCGGGCCGTAATGGCGTTCCGGGCGCTGCCGCAGGCGCTGCTGATCGGCGATACGACCAACGGCGCAACCTCCACCATGATCAGCGGCGAACTGGCAAACGGGTGGCATTACACCATCGCTACGCAGGAAGTGCGGATGTTCGACGGGAAGTCCTGCGAAGGCGTCGGGATTGCGCCGGATATCCGGATCCAGAATACCCGGGAAGGCATCCGCCAGGGAACAGATGCGGTGCTGGAGCGTGCAGCCGAAGAGCTGAGGCAGTAAGGCCCGCAGGCCCTCCTGCGCCAAGCGCCGGGCCCCCTTTCCGGAGCCCGGCGCTTTACGCTCTGACAATCAGCTTATTTCTGTACCCAGGGAACCCGTGCGGAGGGATAGAAATCCACCTCCATCGCGCGCAGGCGCGGGCCGTGCGCGGCCAGCCGGGGCTTGAAGCTGTCCCAATTCCGGCCTGCCTTCGGCGACCAGGCGATCTCCGCATAGCAGATCAGCCTCGGGAAGGCGAGGTATTCGATGTCGTCCATGGAGTCGATGGTCTCGGACCAGAGCGGCGCCTCGATGCCGAGCAGATCGGCCTCAGCGATGCCGGGCACCAGGTCCGCAGGGTCCCAGAGATAGGCGGTATCCACTTCGATATAGCCGGCCCAGTGCAGGCCCAGGCGCGAGGTGGAGTCGTACTGCATGTCGAGATACACGCGGTTGGCGGGCGACATGATCAGCGGCGCGCCTTTGCGCACGGCTTCCAGCCCGTATTCCTTGCTGGCCCAGAGCTGCACCACCGAGGTGCTGTCCACGGAGGTCTGCGCCGTTTCATCCCAGCCGATCATGGTCTTCCCGTGCTGCTGTACAATGCCGCGCACCCGGTTGACGAAGGGGATGTAGTCCTCTTTCTTCGTCGCATGGCTTTCATCGCCGCCGAGGTGGATATAGGGGCCGGGCGTGAGGGCTGCCAGTTCGCGCACTACATCATCCACAAACTTGTAGGTAATCTCCTTGTCCGTGCACAGGGTGCTGAAGCCGACGTTGGTGCCCGTGTACAGGTCGGGCGCTTTGCCATTGCAGTTGAGTTCGGGATAGGAGGCCAGGGCTGAGTTGGTATGGCCGGGCATGTCGATTTCGGGAATGATCAGGATATAGCGCTCGGCGGCGTAGCGGACCAGGTCGCTGTACTGCTCCTGGGTATAAAAGCCGCCTTCGCCGCCGCCCACCTCGGTTTTGCCGCCATGTGCGGTGAGGTTGGGCCAGGACTTGATCTCGATGCGCCAGCCCTGGTCGTCGCTGAGGTGGAGGTGCAGCACATTGAGCTTATAATAGGCCATCAGGTCGATGTAGCGCTTCACATCGTCCACCCCGAAGAAGTGGCGGGCGACATCGAGCATGGAGCCGCGGAATCCGAAGCGGGGCACATCGCGGATCGTGCCGCTGGGCAGGTTCCAGGGGCCGGGCTGCGGACTGGCTGCGTCGACGGACGCAGGCAGGAGCTGCCGCAGGGTCTGCACGCCGCGGAAGACGCCTGCGGGCTGGGCTGCGCTGAGGGTGACAAGCGATTCGGTAATGGCCAGTTCGTAGCCTTCTTCGCCCAGGCCTGCAGCAGCGGGGTCGAGCTTCAGGTAGATATGCCCGGCGCCGGGTGCCTGGGCTGCATTCTGGACCTGGAGGGGGAATCCGGTGGCGGGGCGGAGCTTATCCGCGAGATAGGCGCCGGTGCGGGCCAGTTCTTCGCTGCCGGCCTGCACATAGATGCTGGTGCGGGCCGTGAGGGCGAAAGAGGAGCCGGTCGCGGTGAGCGAGGCAGGAACCGGGATCAGGGCATGCTGCGCCAGATCCATGGGGACGGCCGGCTGCCTGGGTTCGGAGCAGGAGCCCAGCAGGGCCAGTGCCAGCAGGAGGAAGAAGGAAGTACGGAGCATCGTGCGAGCAGTTGATGCGCCGAAGGTAGGGGAAAAGCGGCATACCGCAAAGCGGGGCCTCAGTCCGGATCGGCAGGGGCGTCGAGGGGAACATCCTCATAGATGTCTGCCAAGTTCAACTGAATGCCAATTCCGGCGAGATCTACGACCGCATCCCGGCCGCTATACTGACGATAATGCCAGAAGTCGTGGGATTGGCGGGAAAATACCTCGACCACTTGCGCGTGCTGGGAAATCAGGACATAGTAGCGAAGAGACGGTATCGCCATGTACGACTTGAATTTTCCATTCCGATCCAAGTCCTCGGTGCTGTCAGACAACACTTCCCCAATCAGTACCGGCTGGCGGATGAACGTTTTGCCAAGCGAAGCCATTTCATCCGGCTGACACGTGAGCATGAGGTCTGGATAATAGTACTGTCGCTGGGCGAGCAGCTCCAGCTTCATATCCGGGCCATATACGAGACATCCTGGCTTTTTACTCCGCTTGAGAGCTGCCAGCAAATTTAAGGTGATAAGACTATGCCTCCTTGTCCCGCCTGCCATCGCGCGCACCTTGCCAAAGTAGTACTCATACCGCTCCTGGCTGGACTGCTCCAGGGCAAGGTATTCCTCATAGGTGTACGCTGCAACGGGCTGGGCTTCGGCCATGGCGGATCATGATTTGATGCGAATATACGGCGCGGCCGGGGAATGTTCAAGCGCCGCGCGGCGCGTTCATCCCCGTTCCGGCGCGGCTCATCCGCCGGATCGCGTCATCCGTCGGGCCGGGCTGCCACCCCCTGCTCCGGCGGCGCGTACGAAGTGCATCACCCGAATGTACCGACTCCCTGTTCATTGAGCCCAGCCGTCCCCGCCTGCCGCGCCCGGCCTCTGGCCGGCCGGCAGCCCGGCTGGCGGTACCGCCCCAATCCGCTGAACCGATGAAATCCAACAGCCCCCTTGTCAGCCTTCAGCACCCGGCCGCGCTGCGGCCGGGCCTGCTGCTGGTCTTCGCAGGCCTCTTCGCCCTGCTGCCGCCGGGTGCAGCCGCACAAACCATGCGGCTCTCCTACTTCGGCGAAACCCTCACCCGCTATGGCCTCCGCACCGGCCTGGAGCACACGCTGGCTGCCGCCGAGTCGCGCAGCCCTGCCGGGCGGCTCCGCACCCATGCATGCATCTTCGCCACCACCCTGACCCTTTTCCGCCACCCGCACAACCACCTCGGCCTTATCCTGGCCCCGGAAATCGGCTGGCGCTACACCGGGGGCCGGGGCCTGATCCTGCAAGCGGCCCTCACGCAGGGCCTCTTCCGCTCCTTCTACGAGGGCAAGACCTACGAGCCCGGCCCCGGCGGCGCCCTGCGGCGCGTTCCCCTCGCCGGCCAGTGGGGCTACCTGCCCGGCTGCTCCGCAGGCTTCGGGCAGGACCTGTCCCGCACCGGCCCCTCGCCCCTGAAATGGACCGTCCATGCGCATTACATGGCGCAAATGCCCTACAGCACCACCTTCCAGCACCGCTTTGCCATCGAATTCGGCATCATTCACCCGCTGAACCCATGATCCGCCTCCTGCTTCTGCCTGCCTGCCTGCTGCTGGCCTGCGTGCAGCTCTCCTGCACCCGCCTCGACCCGGTCATCAGCGAAACCCTGCGCCTGCGCCACCAGGGCGCCGACATGCCCATCTGGGTGCGGGGCAACTTCGAGTCGCGCAAACTGCTGCTCTTTCTCCACGGCGGCCCCGGCGAATGCTCTATCTGCCTGCGGGAGTATTTCGCCGGCATCGAGGCGGAAATGGCGGTCGCCTACTGGGACCAGCGGATTTCCGGCTCCGCGTCCGGCACGGCCGGCCCCGAGACCATCCGCTACACGCAGTACGCCGAAGATCTGGAGCTCGTCATCCGCCTGCTGCAGCGCCAGTATCCGGGGGTGCAGATCTACCTCTTCGGGCACAGCTTCGGAGTGGAGCTGGCCTGGCAGTTCCTCACCACCGGCCAGCAGCAGGACCTGGTGCGGGGCGCCATCCTGCTCAACGGCACCTACGCCACCTACGACTGGCTCAAGGCCGTGGAGGCCTGGATGCTCCGCGAAGCGGACCGCCAGGGCGACACCGAGGCACTGAACTATGTGCGAAGCCACCCGGTGCGGCGCGAGACGATGCGCCAGACCGACTGGGGGGCCTGGTACTCGCGCATGTTCCGCCTGGGCGCCAACCCCGTATGGCCTACGGACGATCCCGGCTTCCGGTTCCGGCGCTGGTTCCGCAGCCCCGGCTCGCCCACGAGCCAATGGGCCAATACTAGCCGCTACGACCGCTATTATGCCGAAGAGATCTTCACCTTCGACCGCTCGGAGCAGCTGGGGCAGATCCGGATCCCCATCGGGCTCTTCTGGGGGCTGCGGGACGGCATCATGCCGGCGGCGCTGGCGCAGGAGACGCTCAGGCGGCTGCCGGGGCCGGTGGACTACGTGGAATTTCCCGATTCCTGGCACAGCGCCTTCCATACCGAGACGGAAGCCTTCACCCGTGCCGTGCTGGCGTTTGCGGAGCGGTACTGAGCCGCCCGGCGGGGGTATATTAAATCCTCGTTAAGCCGGGAATACAGGCTTCGGGCGGACGGTTTTTTCCGTACCTTTTGCCCGGTTACCCCTAATCCCGACGCTTATGCAAACTGATCCGGAACAACAAGCAGCCCCTGAGACGCCCGCAGCCCCCGAACAGGAGAAAGGCATCCTCGACAACCTCGGCGACGCGCTCGGAAGCCTCGGCGCCGCCATCGGCCAGATGGTGGACCAGGTGGAAGAAGCCGTGGAAGAGAAGTATGAAGAGCTGAAGCAGAACGAGACCGTCGGCGCATTCATCCACAAGGCTGAAGACGCGATCGAAGGCCTGAAGGACAAAGCCGAAGCGCTGAAGGACCAGCTGATGGGCGAAGACAGCACCGAAGCGGAAAAACCCGCCGAGCCGCAGCAGCCCGCTGAATGATTTCAGACACCATCCGGCATGACAAAGCGCAGCGAAAGTTGCGCTTTTTTAGTTTATCGGATATTTATTACATTAAATAGTAATGAATAACTATCGTCCTGTCTTACACTCATTTTTTATATATACTTGATTATCAACAAATAAAAACCTCTGCATATTCCCTTGGGGTCCGAATGGCACCTGCGACTTACGCGGGTGTTTCACACTGATTCCCAGTACCGTAATATTGGGTACAAATAAGGTACATGCAAAGGCTACTTTATTTTTCCGTAATGGCAGTGCTCTGCCGCTTTGCTCTTGGCCAACCTGTTGCGAACTTTCAAGCCGCCTCCGTCGCGGGCTGTGCCCCGCTGGTGGTGACCTTTGAGGACTTGTCATCCCAGGCCGTTGCCTGGGAATGGAATACCGGTGCGGGGCAGTCTCAGCTCCAGACCCCCACGGTGCTGTATTCAGCGCCGGGGACCTATTCCGTCTCCCTGATTGTGACCGATGCGGCCGGCCGGCGGGATACGCTCGTACGGCCCGGCTACATCCAGGTGTATCCCTCGCCCGATGCATCCCTGTCTGCCTCGGCGACGCAGGTATGCGCCCATGCCCTCGTAGCCTTCACCAGCAATACCGCACCCGGTGCCGGCTCCATTGTATCCTACCGCTGGGATTTCGGCGACGGGGTCATCAGCACGGAGGCAAACCCCCTCCACGCGTATGCGGAGCCGGGGGTCTATCCGGTATCGCTGGAGGTGCGGAACAGCTTCGGCTGCACCGATCTGGAGCTGCGCCAGGCGTATATGAACGTCTCGGCACCTGATCCCGGCTTTACGGCCGATACCCTGACTGCCTGCGGCCCGCCGCTGCAGGTGCGGTTTACGAGCTACACCGCCAGCGGCATCCACCGCTGGGAGTTCGGCGACGGCAGCACCTCTACGCTGCCCAACCCGCTGCATACCTACACCGGCACCGGCGCATTTTCCGTTACGCACACCGTCACCGGCGCGCAGGGCTGCCGCGATACGCTCGTCCGCAGCAGCTATATCAACATCGGGGTCAATACGCTCAGCGCCTTTGCCCTCGATTCTTCGACCTGTGCCCACGACACGATCTTTTTCCGGACCAATGCCGCCCCGAACAGCACCATCACCTGGGATTTTGGGGACGGAACGCAGGGAAGCGGGCCCAATCCATTCCACATCTACCACCAGTCCGGCAGCCTGACCGCTACCGTCACCATCCAGAATCCCAGCGGCTGCAACGGTGTCCGGACCGTGCCGGTCACCATCTACGCCCTGCCGGATGTGGATTTCCGGGCTGCCGATACGACGCTGGGCTGCGAGACGCCCTTCCCGGTCAGTTTCATCAATGAGACCACCGGCGCGTTCACCTACCGCTGGGACTTCGGCGACGGCTCGCCGGTCAGCACGCTGCAGCATCCTTCCCACCCGTATACGCAGTCCGGGAGCTTCAATGTGCGCCTGACGGCCTTCGGCCCCGGCGGCTGCGTAGCCAGCAAGACCTCCCAGGCCTTCGTGACAGTATCCCGGCTCAAAGCCAACCTGCGGGCCGATATCCGCGGCGGCTGCGTGCCGCTGGAGGTAGCATTCCAGGACTCGACCGAATCGCCCTACCCGCTGGCATCCTGGCGCTGGGACTTCGGCGACGGGCACAGCTCCACCGCTGCGCAGCCGGTCCATACCTATACCGATACCGGCCGCTATACGGTGCGGCTGATTGTGACCAATTCCGGCGGCTGTACGGATACCATTGTACGCCAGCACTATATCTCCGTAGGACGTCCGCCGGTGACCCAGTTTGCCGCCGACACGAACCGCGCCTGCGCCCTGCTGCCGGTGCAGTTTACCAACCTCACCACCGGCGCGCAGCGCTATATCTGGTTTTTTGGCGACGGCGACACCTCGATGGCTACGCACCCGGTGCACGGATTCGCGGCACTGGGCATGCTCGATGTGGCGCTGATCGCCAGCGACCGGGGCTGCACCGATACCATGGTGCAGAGCAGCATGATCGAGGTGCTGGCGCCGCTGCCGCTGATCGGGGTCTCGGAACGCAAAATCTGCGAGCTGCCCCGCACGGTTACCTTCCAGAATCTCTCCATCGGGGCCGATACCTGGAACTGGACCCTCGATTCGAGCCCGGTGCCGGGCCAGCCTTCCACCCTTTCGCAGACCTACACCGCCGAGGGCTGGCACGACGTGGCCCTGACCGCCGTCAACCACACCACGGGCTGCATCGTCACGGCACGGGATTCCATCATTGCCGAAACGGTACGCGCCGACATGCTGCCCAGCGTGACGGCTGCCTGCAGCCCCGTGCAGGTGCGGTTTACGGACCAGTCATACCGTGCCGTAAAATGGAGCTGGGATTTCGGCACTGCCGCACTCAACGATACCTCTGCCCTGCCCAGCCCGCTGTGGACCTATGCCGATACCGGGCACTTTACGGTGCGCCTGATCGTGGAAAACCGCATCCGCTGCCGCGATACCCTGATGTACCGCTACATCCGTTCGCTGGGCACGAATGCAGAGTTTACCACCCTCACGCCTGCCGCAGGCTGCCTCCCGCTCAACGTGCAGTTTCAGGACCAGTCCTGGGGACATGCGCCGATCACGCAGCGCTGGTGGGATTTCGGCGACGGAACCCAGAGCAGCCTGCCCAATCCGTCCCATCTCTATGCCAGCCCGGCCTATTACCCGGTCAAACTCAAAGTGCGGGACCAGAACGGCTGTATGGACTCGGTCACCCGGAACAACTATATCTTCGTGACGCAGCCGCATCCCGACTTTACGGTAACGCCTGCCATCAACTGCCCCGGCGTGCCGACAACCTTCGTCAGCCAGTCCAGCGGATCGGGGCTCAGCTACCTGTGGGAATTCGGCGACGGCACGACGTCCAATCTCGCCAACCCGCGGCATGCCTATGCCGACACGGGCCGCTACACGGTGCGCCTTACCATCACCGATGTAAACGGCTGCGACAGCTCCATCACCCGGGTGAATGCCGTCTATATCACCCCGATCTGGGCGCATTTCACCTACGATACCACCTATGCCGCCTGCCCGCCGCTGCAGGTCAACTTCAGTGCCGATGCGGGTTTCCCGCACCCGGACCTCCGCTATGCCTGGTCCTTCGGCAACGGCGCCACCTCCAGCCAGGTTTCGCCCTCGCACGTGTACACCCTGCCGGGCATCTACGATGTATCGCTGATCGTGTCCACAGCCAGCGGCTGCGCAGATACCATGCGCGCCGACGACCTGATCCGGATCGAAGGGCCTTCGGCTACGTTTACCTATGACCCGCCCTACGGCTGCCTGAATACGCCGGTCGTGTTCACGGCCAGTTCCTCCGATTCGGTATCCTACGAATGGATTTTCGCCGACGGCTACACCGGCAGCGGCCAGCAGACCGTGCACAGCTACGCCATTCCGGGCACCTTCTATCCCAGCCTGGTGGTGGAAGACGGCGCCGGCTGCCGGGTCTTCTACGTCAATCCCAACCCGCTGACGATCTTCGTGCCGCCGGTGGCAGCCTTTACGGCCAGCCCGCCGGTACGCTGCGGCGCAGGCCCCGTGCAGTTTGCGGACGGAAGCAGCTCCCGGCTGGGCATCGCTGGCTGGAGCTGGGACTTCGGCGACGGCCAGACCAGTACCCTCAGCTCCCCGCTGAATGTGTACCACGCAACCGGAAGCTACGACGTGACCCTGATTGTGACAGATACCCGCGGCTGCCGGGATACGGTCACCCAGCCGGACGCCGTGCGGCTGGTGCCGCAGCCGCAGCCGGTGCTGCAGGCCAGCGCGGATGCAGGCTGCCTGCCCTTCAGCGTGCACATGGCCGGCTCGGTCCTGCCGGGCCATCTGGTGGGCATTGCCTCCTGGGCCTGGAGCATCAACGGGCAGCCGGCCGCCGGGCAGGGCACCTCGCTTGATCACACCTTCACCCAGGCGGGCCTGCAGACCGTGCAGCTGACCGTGACCGACTCCGCCGGCTGCTCGGCAGCGATTACCGACACCCTCACGGCCCGCGCCAATCCGGCGCCGCGCTTCAGCGCTGCCGACAGCCTGGGCTGCGCGCCCTTCAGCACCCAGTTCGAGGATCTGACGGGCGGGAATATCATCCGCTGGGAATGGACCTTTGGCGACGGCCAGTTTTCCCCCGATCAGCACCCGGCGCATACCTACACCGCCAACGGCCAGTATGAGGTATCGCTCCGGGTATGGGACGGGTACGGCTGCACCGGATTTGCCGCCCGCAGCCCCATGATCCGGCTGGAGGCGCCGCAGGCTGCATTCTCCCTCTCCGACACGGTCATCTGCCCCGGCGCTTCCGTGGAGTTCCGCGACCAGAGCACCGGTGCCTACCCGCTCAACTCCTGGCATTGGGAGTTCGGGGATGCGCAGACAGGCGAGGGCCAGGTCCTGAGCCATGCCTATCCGCTGCCAGGCCGCTACAGCATCACCCTGACGGTGACCGACACCTTCGGCTGCAGCCATACGCTCAGCCTGCCCCAGGTGCTCCGGGTGCTGTCCGACGAGCTGCCGGTCGCGCCGGCCCTGCGCTCCGCATCGGTGCTGAGCGACCAGGAAGTGGAAATCCGCCTTGAACCCTACGACAACCGCAACGGCGACTTCGGCGCCTACCGCCTCTACCGCCAGCAGGCCAGCGGCCTCTTTGTCCTGGCCGGGGAATGGGCTGATCTGACCCGGACCTCCTTCACCGACCTGGCCGACCCCGGCGAACGGCCCATCGGCTACCGCCTGGAAGTGGCCAACAGCTGCGGCCTGGAGTCGGATCCGGCGCGCTCCGCGGTGCACCGCACGGTGCACACCCGCGCCGTGCCGGGCGCCGAGCGGGCCCTGGTCTCCTGGACCCCGTATGAAGGCTGGAACGCGGTGGACCGCTACCAGATTTTCCGCACCGACGGATACACGCCGGGCAGCCTGATCGCCGAGGTGCCGGGCACACAGACCAGCTACACCGATCATTCGATCTACTGCCCCGAACTCGTGGCCTACCGCGTGCAGGCTGTCGGCGGCCCCGGCCGGATGGCCTGGTCCGACACGGCGCAGGCCCTGCCGTCCAACCTGCTGCCTGCATTCCCCAACCACGTGGTGCGCGCAACGGTGGAGAACAACGCCTACGTGCTGCTGGACTGGGAACAGGCGCCGGTGGACCATGCGGAGACGCTGGTGATCGAGCGCAACGGCGGCGGCGGATACCGGGAGGTATTCCGGCAGGATGCGCATGCGTCCAACACCAAATTCCAGGACCAGGCTGCCGAAGTGGGCCGCCAGCCCTATGCCTACCGGGTATTCACGGTGGACAGCTGCGGCGACCGGACCCCGCTGGGGCGGCCGGGGGTGAGCATCCACCTCCAGGCCCAGCGCAGCGGCGGCGAAGCCATCCTGTCCTGGACGCCCTATCAGGGCTGGGAGCAGGGCGTGGACCGCTACACGGTGCAGCTCTACCGAGAAGCGACCGGCCAGTTTGAGATCATCGAAACGCTGCCCGGCACCGCAGCAGGCTGGCGGCATTCCCTCCGCGACGCGGAGCCTACACAGAACTGCTACCGCATCCTGGCCTGGGAAGCCGGCGGCAACCAGGCCCTCAGCTACTCGAATGAGGTTTGCGTGGTGCCCGAGCCGCTGCTCTACGGCGCCTCCGCCTTCACGCCCAACGGCGACGGCTACAACGACACCTTCACCCTGAGCGGGGCCTACCTGGCCGAGTTCACCTGGAGCATCTACAACCGCTGGGGGGTCAAGATTTTCGAGAGCCATGATCCCGCCCAGCCCTGGGATGGCCGCACGGAAACCGGGGAGGCTGCTTCGGAGGGCGTCTATGTGTACCTCGCACAGGGCCGGGGCTTCGAGGGCCAGCGGGTGGAGCTCCGCGGCAGCATTACCCTGATCAGATAACCCGTTCTTACCTACGCCTTTGCATGCGCGGCCGCCTCCGGGCGGCCGCTTTGGCTTGGCTGCCGCCGCAGGCATGCGCCTTTTTCGTATCTTGCCTGCATGCTGGCACAACAAAAACTGCTCCGGGTATTCACCCTGATCGGCCTGCTGCGGCGGCGCCCGGGCTACAAGATCCCGCAGCTGGCCCGGCTGCTGGAGATCGACAGCCGGTCGGTGTACCGCTACCTGCAGCTGCTGGGGGAGATCGGGTATCTGATCGACAAAGACGACCGGGGGCGCTATTTCCTCTTCGAGCCGGGGCCGGAGGACGCTGCGGAGTTTCAGCCGGAGGAATCGGGGCTGCTGCACACCCTGGTGCAGGGCCTGGATGCCGGGCATCCGCTGCGCGATCAGCTGCTGCGCAAGCTGTACACCCGCTCAGGCCTCATCCCGCTGGCCGAGGATCAGCTCCGCATGGCCAAAGGCGCCCACCGGGCCGCGCTGGAGCTGGCGCTGCAGACGGCCTCGAAGGTGCGGCTTGTGGGCTACGAGTCGGTATCCAGCCAGACGGTTTCGGACCGTACGGTGGATCCGGTGGCGCTGAGCGAGGACGGGGAGTACCTGCATGCCCTGGAACCGGGTTTTGCCGAGCCGAAGGCCTTCAAGCTGGACCGGATCCAGCGGGTGGAGGTGCTGGCGGAAGCCGCCGGAGACACCGGCGGGCATGCGGATGCGGCGTTTACGGATGCCTTCGGCATGTTCGGCACACGGCGGATCGCCGTGGAGCTGGCCCTGACGCTGCGCGCCTGGCGGCTGCTGATCGAGGAGCGGCCCGTCCTGCGGGGGTGCACCCAGGCCTGCGAGGATGCGCGTTTTCCCTACCGATTTGCGGGGGCGGTGGCCGGTTTCGAAGGAATCGGGCGCTTCGTGCTGGGGCTTCCGGGCGAAATCCAGGTGCTGGGGCCTGCGGCGCTGCGCACGTATGTACGGGAGAAGGCCGCAGGCGGCGCATACTGAACGGCCCGGCTCCGGAGGCCTCGCTTCAGCGTTCTTTCGCCCGCCGCAGATCGGCCTGCTGCTGGCTGAATCCGCCCCGGCGCAGAAACGCATCCAGCTCTGCGCGGGAAGGATCGGCGAAATAATACTGGCTGCCGTCGAGCTCGGCGCTGTCCACCCGCATCACGGCCTTGGCGAGGTGTATATCGCGGTCCTGCAGGGCATTCATGCCGCGCAGCAGCAGCCGCCCCCGCCGGCGCGGCTCCAGCAGCAGCACCACCCAGCCCTGCTCCGCACGCAGGCTAAAGAGGTACTTCGTGCCGATCGCTTTCAGCACCACGCTGTCGGAGAGCGCGTACACCTCCTCCTCTACGGTGCCGGTTTCCGGATCGCGCATGACGAGCACGGCCTGGCCGGGCGCGACCCGCACCCTGCCGCCGTCTTGGCGGTCATCGTATACGCCCAGCAGGTCTTCCGGGAAGGCCTCCAGCGCAGGCGCATCTGCCGGCTGCGGCTGGGTGAAGTAGAGCGGTGTGCAGGCTGCGGCGAGGGCGAGCAGGCAGAGGGAGGGGATACGCAGCAGGTTCATATGGCAGCGGATGGGGTTTGGGGTGCAACATACGCTTTTGGGGCGGAAAGTAGGAAGCAGGGGGTAGGAAGTAGCAAGTATCAAGTAGGAAGACTGGCTTTGGGGGGTATTGTGTAGTGGGTATTGCGTAGTGGGACGGGCTGCGCTGGCGCTTGGGGAGTAGGAAGTAGCAAGTATCAAGTCGGAAGACTGGCTTTGGGGGGTATTGCGTAGTGGGTATTGCGTAGTGGGACGGGCTGCGCCGGGGCTTGGGGAGTAGAAAGTATCAAGTATCAAGCCGCAAGACTGGCTTTGGAGGGTATTGTGTAGTGGGTATTGCGTAGTGAGACGGGCTGCGCTGGGGCTTGGGAAGTAGAAAGTATCAAGTATCAAGTCGAAAGACTGGCTTTGGGGGGTATTGCGTAGTGGGTATTGCGTAGTGAGACGGGCTGCGCTGGGGCTTGGGGAGTAGAAAGTATCAAGTCGGAAGACTGGCTTTGGGGGGTATTGCGTAGTGGGCATTGCGTAGTGGGACGGGCTGCGCCGGGGCTTGGAGAGTAGAAAGTATCAAGTATCAAGCCGAAAGACTGGAAGGCCTTCTTTGCGCTCCTTTGCGTTCCTTGCGGTTGAAATACCAGCAGCAAGCACGTACGTAGCAGGAAGTCGAAAGACTAACAGGCACGCGTTGCGTCCCTTTGCGTTCCTTGCGGTTGAAAAAAGGCTGGTGACTGAGTGGGAGTAGCAAGTATCAAGCCGAAAGACTGGAAGGCCTCCTTTGCGCCCCTTGCGGCTGAAAAGCCGGCGGAAGGATTTTTGGCATTCCGATTTGGGAGTTCGGCAGATTGATAGTAGGATTGCATACCTATTGGATCGGTTAATCAAGGACTTCAGAATCCCAATCGAGATGCAGTTTGAACTCAGCGAAGAGCACCTCCTGATCCGGCAAAGCGCACGCGACTTTGCAGAGCAGGAACTGAAACCCGGGGTGATCGAGCGCGACATTCACGGACATTTTCCGCCTGAGCTGCTCCGCCGCATGGGCGAGCTGGGCTTTATGGGCATGATGGTGGACCCCGAATACGGCGGCGGCGGCATGGATACCATCTCCTATGTGCTGGCCATGGAGGAAATCGCCCGCTGGGATGCCTCGGCAGCGGTCATCATGTCCGTCAACAACTCCCTCGTCTGCTGGGGGCTGGAGCATTTCGGATCGGAGGAGCAGAAGCGCAAATACCTGCCCGCCCTCGCATCGGGCGAACGGATCGGGGCCTTCTGCCTCTCGGAGCCCGAAGCCGGCAGCGACGCCACCCAGCAGCGCACCACCGCCCTCGACATGGGCGACCATTACCTGCTCAACGGCACCAAAAACTGGATCACCAACGCCCATATCGCCAGCGTGTACCTGGTGATGGCCCAGACCGACCGCGACAAGGCGCATAAAGGCATCAACTGCCTCATCGTGGAACGCGGCTTCCCCGGCTTCGAGCTGGGGCCCAAGGAGGACAAGATGGGCATCCGCGGCTCCGATACCCATTCCCTCAACTTCAACGATGTGCGTGTGCCCAAGGAAAACCGCATCGGCGAAGACGGCTTCGGGTTCAAGTTTGCCATGAAAACCCTCAACGGCGGACGCATCGGCATCGCCTCCCAGGCCCTCGGCATCGCCGCCGGCGCCTTCGAGCTTGCCCGCCAGTACGCCCAGATCCGCAAAGCCTTCGGCACCGAAATCCGGAACCACCAGGCCATCCAGTTCAAGCTGGCCGACATGGCCACCGAGATCGATGCAGCCCGCCTCCTGACGCTCAAGGCGGCCTACGAAAAGGACCAGGGCCTGGACTATGTCGCTTCGGCGGCCATGGCCAAGCTCTACGCCTCCAAAACCGCCATGCACTGCGCCAGCGAAGCCATCCAGATCCACGGCGGCAACGGCTACGTGCGCGAGTACCACGTGGAGCGCATGCTGCGCGACGCCAAAATCACCGAAATCTATGAAGGCACGAGCGAGATCCAGCGCATGGTGATCGCCCGGAGCCTGCTCGACGGCTGAAAAGCCGACAGATGCTGCACGGCCCGCTCCTCCGGATCTGAACCGGAAGCGCGGGCCGTTTTCCGTGCGGCCTGCGCGCAGCCTGCATCCGTTTATGCGCCGGAAATACCCGTACATCCGCCAGATTCAGCATATCCGGCGCATTCTGCCGCCTATCCGGCACCTCACACGCCCAACACCGCGTCAGCACCGTATCTTTGAGCAAGATTCTGGTGTATGCTGAATACAATACGTGTGATGGCGCTGCCCGTCTGGGCAGCATGGATACTGATCTGTACCGCGCCCCATGCAGCGGCCACTACCTACTATGTGCGCCCCGGCGGCAATGACCTCAACAGCGGGCTCTCGCCGCAGCTGGCCTGGAAAACGATCACCAAGGTCAACAATGCCCAGATCCTCGCAGGCGATTCAGTGCTCTTCGAGGGCGGGCAGGTGTTTGCAGGCACGCTCTACAACCCCTCCATGCAGAGCGGCACAGCGCAGAACCCCGTCGTCTTCGGCAGCTACGGCAGCGGCCGGGCCACCATCTCCAGCGGAACCGCGCGGGGCGCCGTCTTTGTCAACGTCGGCGGCATCGTCTTCCGCGACCTGATCGTCGCAGGCGCCGGCATCACCCTCAACAACCAGCAGGGGGTGCATTTCTACAACAACCGAACCGGGCACGTCAAGCTCGATTACATCGTCATCACCAACGTGGAGGTGTACGGCTACAACAAAGGCGGCATCTACCTCCAGGGCGACCGGGGCCGCGCCGGGTATTCCAACATTTCCATCACCCACTGCGACCTGCACCACAACGGCGACCACGGCATCCGCACCGAGTTCATCTTTCCCGTCAGCGGCGGATCGGGCTACGGGTTCATCAATGTGTACATCGCCCACTGCGTCGCCCACGAAAACAGCGGCGAAATCGGCAAGCTCAACAAGCACACCGGCAACGGAATTGTGGTGGGCAACGGCGACAATGTGCTGATCGAATACTGCGTAGCCCACGGAAACGGGCAGGGCAACGTCAACACCGGCGGCGGACCTGTGGGCATCTGGGTCTGGGACACCCGCAACGGCACCATCCAGTACTGCGAATCCTACAACAACCGCACCGGCAGCAACGTCGACGGCGGCGGATTCGATATCGACGGCGGCAGCGTAAACTGCGTCATGCAGTACAATTATTCCCATGACAACGACGGGCCGGGCTATCTGTTTGCCCAGTTCATCGACGCGCGCCCGATGCTCAACAACGTCGCACGCTTCAACATCAGCGAAAACGACTGCCGCAAAAACGGCGGCGGGGTATTTACCCTCTGGCGGGACGAAAACGCCACCGGCGCCATGCAGGGCATCGATATCTACAACAATACGGTGTACCTGAGCCAGCCGCCCAGCGGCGTGCCTGCCGCCCTGCGCACCATCAGCCCGCAGATCGTCAACCTCCGGGTTTTCAACAACATCTTCTCCGTCGGCGGCAGCAGCGAACTGGTGAGCCTGAGCGCCGCCAATCTCAATGCCACATTCCGGGGCAATACCTACCACAGTACCGGCACCTTTTCCATCACCGACGGCGGCACGCCGTACACGAGCCTGGCCGCATGGCGCACCGCCCGGAACCAGGAAAAGCAGGGCAGCACGTCCACCGGCTTTCAGGGCGATCCGCTCCTGACGCTGCCCGGGCAAGGGAGCACCATCGGCAACCCCCTCCAGCTCAGCTCGATGCAGGCCTACCGGCTGCTCACGGGCTCGCCTTCGCCGCTGCATGCGGTGCACCTGCAGAATACCTTCGGCATGAACATCGGCAGCCGCGACTTCTTCAGCCAGCAGATTCCTGCCGGCGGCGGATTATTCGCCGGCGCCTACGCCGGGGCCGGGGTCGCATTTCCGGTCTCCTGGCTCGGGCTCTCCGCGCGGCGCCTGTCGGCGCAGCAGGCCGAGATCCGGTGGGACGCCGTCTCCGACCAGCCTGTGCAGCAGTTCGAAATCCTGCGCCGCAGCAGCGGCGAAGCAGCGTTCCGCGTGCTGGAGAGCCGCACGGAGTGGATGGAGCCCTTTGAGACCGCTTCCTATGCCTACACCGATCCGCAGGCCGGCAACGGCGAGGTCTGGTACCAGATCCGCAGCACCGACGCCGACGGCGGAACCTCCCTCAGCCCGGTCATCAGCCTCGGCGCAGCGCCGGAAGCCTTTACGGCTGTCCTGGCCCCCAATCCTGCTTCCGGGCCGGCCTATGTGCAGCTGGGCCTGCAGCGGGGAAGCCGCATCGCCCTGAGCGTATCCGATCCGCAGGGCCGGGTGCTGGCCTCGGAGCAGCTGGAGCTGCCCGCCGGAACGCATGCCCTGCAGGCGGCCGGCACCGCCGCGCTGCCGCCGGGCGTCTATCTGGTGCGGGTGGCAGCCGAAGGCACCCAGCACCTCTTCCGCTGGGTGCGCCGCTGAAGCGGGCAGGGATCTACGCCCCCAGCTCCCACAGCGTCCGCAGGTCCGCGACAGAGTCGAGGATATGCGTATGCGGCAGGGCCTCCAGCTCTGCGCGGGTATTGGCACCGCTCAGCACGCCGATCACCCAGCCGCAGCCCGCTGCATGGCCCGACTGCAGGTCCGAAAGGGTATCGCCGAGCTTGGCCACCCGGGCCGCATCGGCGATGCCCAGTGCCTCCATTGCCCGGAGCGTCATATCGGGAAAGGGGCGCCCCCGCTCCACCTCGTCGCTTGTGATGCTGAAGTCGATCAGCGGTGCCCAGCCCAGGCGGCTGATCAGCAGCGCGGCGATCTCCCGGCTGAAGCCGGTGTCCAGCGCCACGCGTACCCCGTGCGCACGCAGGCTGGCAAACAGTGCGCTGACCCCTTCGATTTCCTGCACGCGGGGATCGGTGGTGTAAAAGGCCTGCATGCGCCGCAGAAAATCCTGAAACAGCCGCTCCACCCGGTCCTCCTCCGCCCCGCCAGCGTAGCGGAGCAGCATGCTCCGGATCGCCACCGGCTTGGGCAGGCCCATGACTTCGGTCAGGGCTTCGCGGGAGGCTTCCACCCCGTCTGCGGCGAGGGTTTCCTGCAGCACCAGGCTGACGAAGTCATCGTCGCGCACAGTAGTGCCGGCCATGTCGAATACGGCTAATGCGGGTCGTCGGGGGCTCATCGGTCAGAGATTTGCGGCAAACATACGCGCTGCGCCGGGAGGCCGTGTAACGGGAATGTGAAATCTGGAGCTGGAGGGCTCATGCGGCCTTCAGCGCGCGGTGGAGCAGCAGGACCGTGCCGAGGGCCACGCAGGCTGCGCCTGCGGCGGCAGCGGCGGCGGCGGCACCGAGGGTGGTCAGGGCGATATAGGCCAGCAGGCCGGCGACCAGCCCCAGGCCGGGCAGGTAGGTCCAGCGCTCGCGCGCATGCATGCGCGTGTGGCGGTTGTAGAGCAGGTATCCGCCGCTGAGGCCTGCCACGATCAGGGCCAGGGGCAGCAGCCAGGCTTCGAGCAGCCAGGCCAGCAGGGCCAGCACCATAAATCCGGCCAGCCAGATGAGGGCGAGCATGCCGGCGGCCTGGTCCTGGGCGGCAGGCGCGGGCGCCTGGGGCGGGGCAGGCGGCAGCGGCCGCGAAAAGCGCAGGTGGGCTTGCCCGCCGCCGGCGGAATCGCCGGGCTGCTGGAGGCGCTGCAGAAAACGGCGTTCGAGCGCCTCCAGGCGCTCGCGGGCCGTCGCCGAGAAGATCCCTTCCGGAAAGCGCTTCAGAAAATCCTGATAGGCCATCATGGTGTCCAGCCGCGAGGCGGTCATCCAGGCTTCCTGCTCGGCCTGCGCTTCGAGGTCGCTGCTGCGGCGGCGCTGCTCCAGCTGGCGGATGCGGTTGCGGACCTGCTCGCCGTACTGCGAGCGGGGATAGCGGGCGAGGAAAGCGGCGTACGCCGCCGGGCTGTCCTGCGCGGCAGCATCGTCGAGGGCGGCTTCTTCGGCTTCGGAAGCTTCCGGCTCTCCGGAAGCAGGCATGGCAGATTCCAGCAGTTCCAGGCGCTCAAGCGCCTGGCGGCGGTAACGCCCATCGGGATAGTCGCGCAGATAGCGCTCGTATCCGGCCTGCGTGTCCGATTCCCGGACAGCCAGCCAGTCCGCTGCTTCGGATCCGCCGGATACGAGGTGTGACGTTTCGCCCTGATGTTCCCCTTCTTCCATAGCCTGAAATTCAAGTTACGGATATTCCCGGCGATTAGGCAAATTTGCTGCCGATGAAAGCGGATTTTTTACGCAGATTCCGGTTCTGGGTGCTGCTGCTCCACCTCCTGGCAGGCGGGTATCAGCTGCTGCATCAGCGGATCTACCTGGTGGATTCGGCAGAATACAGCTATGCAGCGGATAACCTGATGGCATCGGGCCGCCTGTACAGCGGCGACCTGGACGCACCTTTCCGTCCGGAGCTGCTCACCAAGCGCCCGCCGCTGTACCCGGCGCTGCTGGGCCTGATGCGCCGCCTCAGCGGCTCCGACTGGGGCATGCTGGCGCTGCAGGTGCTGCTCAGCCTGCTCAACTGCGAGCTGGCTTTCCGGCTGGCGCTCCGGTTCCGCCCGCAGATGCGGCCCTGGCGCTGGCTGCTGCTGCTGGCCCTCACCCCTGCCCAGGCCCTGTACGCCGTGGTCCTCATGGCCGAAATCCCCCTCCAGACGGCGCTGCTCGGCCTGCTCTGGGCCTATGCGGAATGGGACCGCAACGGGCGTACGCGCTGGCTCTGGCTGGGCGCCGGCGCCCTGATCGCTGCCATGCTGCTGAAGCCGGTATGGTATCTCTTCAGCCTGGTATGGCTGCTGTGGGCCGGGGCCGGCGCACTGCGCCGCCGCCGGTTTGCCGCACTGCCGGCGGCGGCGCTGCCGCTGCTCGTCATGGCCGGATACATCGCCTGGAACGGCGCCCGGACCGGCTACCCCCATTTTTCCAGCATCCAGAACCTCAGCCTGATGCAGTATTCGGCGCAGAATCTGCTGATTTCCCTCCACGGACAGGAGACCGGCACCGCACTCGCCGACAGCATCTGGTTTGCAGCAAAGCGCCAGCCGGACTTCGCAGCGCAGGAGCGCTTCCTCCAGCAGGAATGCACAGCCGTCATCCGGGCCCATCCCCTGCGCTATGCAGCGCTGCATCTCAAAGGCATGGCGAATTTTTTCCTCGACCCCGGCCGCTTCGACCTGTACACCTTTTTCGGGTGGCAGCGCGCAGACGCCCCGCAGGGGCTGCTGGCAGCATTCAGCCAGAACGGATATGCCGGCATCTGGGCCTATCTCCGGCAGCAGCAGCCGGCGGTGCTGCTGCTCCTGATGCTGATCCTCGCCGCCAATGCCGCGAAACTGCTCCTGACTGCCCTGTGGGCTTTCCAGCCCATAGTTCCCCTGACGATCAGGCTGTTCTGGCTGGCGCTCATGGCCTACCCGGCGCTGCTGACCGGCCCCTCCGGCGCGTCGCGCTTCCTGGTGCCAACCGGCCTGCTGATGATCGCCGCCGCTGCCATGGCCGGGCTGCCCCGGCAGAAGGCATAGCCTCCAGGCTACCGCCCGCGGAGCAGCTTCCAGTAAAAGCCCGGGCGGCTCAGCTCTTTGCGGATGTCCAGATTTTCGAACATCATGGTAAACAGGGTCTGCAGCGAAGGGCTCCGGTTTGCGCGGCGCACCACCCAGTCGAACAGCCAGGGATAATGGACGAGCTGCTGCATGCGGTAGCTGAGGGCGAGTTCGCTGCCCATTTTTTTCCAGACTGCGGCATCATAGGCCTGCATAGCCTCCGCGGAGAAATCCTGCGTACGGAAGCACTGAAGCGCCTGCGCTGCCGCGATTTTCCCGCTCAGCATGGCATTTCCGATTCCTTCCCCGGAAAATGGATCGATCAGCGACGCCGCATCGCCGGTGAGCATGAAGCGCATACCTGAAATGGGCAGGCGCCGCGATCCGAGCGGAAGCCCGAAGCCGAGCACCGGCCCTTCCTGCACTGCCGAGGCAAACCTCGGCGCCAGCGCAGGATGGGTCCGCACCACCGTAGCCAGCCGCTCGCGCAGATTGGCCCGTGCATGGCCGATGTCGCGGGTAAGCATGCCCAGCCCCACATTCGCGTAGCCGCCGGGCAGGGGAAACATCCAGAAATAGCCCGGCAGCAGTTCCCGGAGAAAATGCAGCTCGATGAAGCCTTCCGGATGAAACCCGCCGACGCCCCGGTAATAGGCCCGGATGCCGGCACTGTGGTGCGCAGGGTCGAGCCTGAAGCCTGCCAGCTGGCGGGCGAGCACCGACTGGGCGCCATCCGCCGCGATGAGCAGGCGGCCGCTCAGCACCCGCTTTCCATCCGATACTTCGGCGCGGTCTGGAAATACCGCCCCTTGCCGGACCTCGAAACCGGTCAGCACCTCGACGCCGGGGCTGGCAGCCGCCAGCCCGAAGAGGAACGCGTCGAAGTCGATCCGCTTGCTGATAAAGCCGGGCGGCTGCGCCAGCGAGCCGCGTTCGCTGCGGAAAGGCACATCGAGGGCTTCGCCCCCGGGCGCAACAAAGCGGATGCCCCAGGAACCCAGCTTCGCGCCGAAGCCATAGAGATCCGACGCAAGCTCCGGACGGATATGGCGCAGCACGGATACTACCTTGCCGCTGAGGGCATCGCCGCAGATTTTATCCCGTGGAAAACCTGATTTGTCGATCAGCAGCACCCGCAGGCCGGAACCGGCCAGAGAAAGCGCACAGGCGCAGCCGCCGGGGCCGGCACCGGCAATCAGCACGTCGTAGGAGGCTTCGGTGCCTACTGCTGCAGAATCCATGCGTCGGGATAGGCTTGCCGGATTTCCGGGAGCTTGTCGAACGCCGTCTCGCGCTTCGCAAACTGCCAGCAGCTGACGCGGTAGCCGTCGCGTCCCTGGATGATTTTGGGCCGGTAGCCCTGTTTGCGCAGGGTCTCGGCCAGGGCATTGGCCTGTACTGCATGGGTGTAGCTGCCGACGATGATATAAAACGCCGGCGCCGATGCCTGAGCCGGTTCCGGCTCAGGAGCCGGCATGGACCGGGTGCGGGGCAGCCCTTGGGGCGAGGCTTCCGGCTTGTAGGGAAGGCCGCTGCCGGATGCCGCCTCCCGCACAGGCGGGGCATACGCCATATCCAGCGGCGGCGACCCGGCTGCACGCTGCGGCAGCAGCGCCTGATCTTCGTATACCTGGATGGAGCCAGCCTGATGCGCAACCCAGACCGTCTGGGTTTCGCCGTCGAGGGCAAGCGCAAGCGGGTATTCGGCTGTGTGGACGGTCTGGACGGGCTCGAAGGTGGAGGCCTTGATTTTCAGCAGGGTATGATCCCGGTACTGGAGCGAGTAGAGCCATTCGCCATCCGGGGAGAGGGCAATGGCGCGGGGTTCGCGGCCTGCGGCATAGGAGCGGACCGCCTTGTCGGTTGTCAGGTCGATTTTGACGAGCTTGCCTTCCTTGGGGAGCGATGCATAGAGAAAGCGGCCGGAGGCATCGAGGCAGAGCTGATGGGCACCGCGGCCGCCGATGCCGGGAATCCAGCTGATGCTGTAATCGGACAGCTTGAGCCGGGCGATCCGGTCCTGATCGGCCAGGGCGATGAAGGCATAGCGCGAGCGTCCGTCGATGGCGATGCCGCGAGGTTTGCCTTCCAGCGGCAGGCGGTGCACCTCGGCATTGAGCTCCGTATCGATGATGCTCAGGTCATTGGAGCACCAGTTGGAGACCAGTACCATGCTGCCGTCGGGGGCGGCGGCGAGCGAGCGGGGCCCGGAGCCTACGCGGATGGCCTGCTCGATCCGGAGCGAGAGGGTATTGATGCGGAATATATAGCTGGGATCATACGCGCCGCCGTCGGCGCAGGACTCCAGGGAAGGCTTTTCGAAGCCGTTTCCGCTGATGGCAAAGGCGCTGAGCCAGGCAGTCTTCCCGTCGGCGCTGAAGCTGATTTCAGCCGGGCTGCCTTCATGCAGGCCTGAGAAGCCGGTCAGGTTGAAATCCGAGAACCGGATCCGGGCTGAGATGGAGCCGATCGGATTGAAGTTCCGGTCATAGGCGGAGATGCTGCCAGGGGCGGGATGCAGGGCAAAAAACCGGCCGGATCCGGAGTGGCCCAGATGCTGAACGCGGCCGGGCGTCTGGAGGGTTTTGCGGAGCGAAAGTACCGGAGGCTGCGCGCCGGCCTGCATCAGGTAGGGAGCCTCAGCCAGGAACGTATGCGGACCTGCGTATGAATGCCCCTGTCCGGACAGACCTGCGGCCTGCCCGAAAAGCAGCCCAAGCAGCCATAATCGAAAGAAAGGGCGCATAGAACCAGAGGTAAATGGGTTGGAGCCGGCCTGAGCCGGGTTTCTCCATACAAACATACCGCAAAGTGCCGAGGGATGGAAGCGGATTTTTCAACATTCTCAGCGGCCCGGCACGAGGCTGCCGAGCGAAACTGCCGGCCAGTCGCCAAGGCCGGCCTTGCGGAACGAATCGCCCATGCTGCGGGCTTCCTCCTGCGTCCCGTAGCGCCCGAGCGCCAGGCAATAGACCGGCGTGCCTTCGCGGTCTTCGGCATACACCCACAGCTCGCCGCGCCAGAACCGGGCGGTGCGCTTGTATTCCTGGTCGAGCTTGCTGCGGTCGGTCCATGCGCCTGCGAGCAGGGCATAGGCGCTGCTGCCCGGCTCCAGCCGGCTCAGGGCCTGTGCCTCATAGCCTGCAACCGGGGCGATGCGGGGCGATGCCTCCCCGCGGGAGGCCATGCGCAGCGAAGCAGGGGCCAGATCGGTAACCAGCAGCCGTTCGGGAGCGGGCTGCACGCTGCGGGACGCTTCCGCCAGCGGGGCGGAAGCTGCCTGCGGCTTGCGTGCGTCCAGCCGGGCCAGATGCTTGTGCAGGATTCCAGCCAGGGTTTCGGCGGAAACAAAGCCCTCCACCTTGCCCATGATCTTGCCTTCCGGGCTGAAAATCAGCACTGTAGGAAAGGTGTACACCAGATAGCGCTTCATGAAGGCCAGATCCAGCGCGCCCGAATGCCCGTCGAAGCGGGCAGAGACAAAACGCTCCGCAATCAGCCCGGCCAGGGCAGGATCGGCCCAGGTGTGGCGGTCCATGCGGCGGCAGGCCGGGGTGCGTACAGCTTCCACATAGACCATCATCGGAGCCTGGCGCAGCAGGGCTTCCGACTGCAGGCGCTTGAGCGAGGTCTGCTGCAGAATGACCGGCATGTCGCCGGCGAAAGCTGCGGGCATCAGGGCCCCCCACAGGGCAATACTCAGGATACAAAAGCGGAGCATATCATACTGCTTACCGGGATACAGAAGAGCGCGCAGCGCGCACAGCCAGCTGTGCGGGCATGCAATCGTGAAAGGGCAACCGACAGGCAAGATACGATGAAACATGGGTCGAAAGATGGGCCGGGGCCTGTTTTTCCTGCGGTTTTTCCGCGCTTTTGCCTGCAAATCTTACATATTCAACGGGCCGCAGGCCAGGTATACCGCAAATGCCATCCTTTTCCAAATCCCTGTAAATGAGAAATTTACCCGATAAAGACCCGGGATGAGGATTTGGTTTTTCACGAAAAACTTCCCGAATAGCCGCCCATATTGCATCTGCCGGCTCAGAAAGGCACGTTGAAATCGGCATCCTTGTTCATCCGCGAAGGCAGGGTAATGGTGTTGCCGCCGAGGCTGTCGGCGCCGCCGAAATCGGCTGCGCCGCCGCTCTGCCAGTCGGCAAACTTGCCGTACTTGGCGATGAACTGCGCCCGCACGGTGCCGGTAGGGCCGTTCCGCTGCTTGGCGATGATGAGCTCCGCCAGGCCGGCGGTCGAGTTGCCGTCGTCGTCGGTTTCGAAGCCGTAGTATTCGGGACGGTAGAGAAACATCACCACGTCCGCATCCTGCTCGATGGAGCCGGATTCCCGCAAGTCGCTGAGCACAGGGCGCTTGTCGCCGCCGCGGGCCTCCACGGCGCGCGAAAGCTGGGACAGGGCGATCATCACCACATCGAGCTCCTTGGCGATTTCCTTCAGCGCGCGGGAGATCCCGGCAATTTCCTGCTCGCGGTTGCCGCCTTTGGAAGCCTGGCCGGTCATGAGCTGGAGGTAGTCGATAATCACCATCTGAATGCCTTTTTCGGCCTTGAGCCGCCGGCATTTGGCCCGGAGGTCCCAGATGGTGAGGGCCGGCGTGTCGTCGATGAAGATGGGCGATTTGCTCAGCGATCCGATGCGGGTGACGAGCTGCTTCCACTCGTAATCGGCCAGCTGGCCGGTGCGGACTTTCTGCGCATCGAGCTCAGCCTCCGCGCAGAGGAGGCGCTGGGTGAGCTGCACAGCGGCCATTTCGAGGGAGAAGAGCGCCACCGGCGCATTGAAGCGCTGGGCCGCATTGCGGGCCAGGGTCAGGGTGAAGGCCGTTTTGCCCATTGCCGGGCGTGCCGCCACAATGATGAGGTCCGTGCGCTGGAACCCGGCGGTGATCTGGTCCAGCTCCGCAATACCCGAGGGTACCCCGGTCACGCTGCTGCTTTTGCTGCGCATTTCCTCCAGCCGCTCCAGGGTGCGCAGCACCAGCTCGCTCATGCCCACATAGTTGCGCCGCAGGTTGGTCTCCGAAATCTCGAAGAGGCGCTGCTCGGTCTTGTCCAGCAGCTCGAATACGTCGGTCGTCTCGTCGTAGGCATCCTTGATCACCTCGTCGGAGACCTTGATGAGCTGGCGCAGGATGAATTTTTCGGCGATGATCCGCGCATGGTACTCGATATTGGCCGCCGAAGCGACCCGGGCCGTCAGCTCGGTGAGGTAAAAGGCGCCGTTGACCTTCTCCAGCTGCCCGCTCTGGCGCAGGGCATGCTTGACGGTGAGGATATCGATGGGCTCCGACTGCTGAAACAGCCCCAGAATCACCTCGAAGATGATTTTGTTGGCATCTTTATAAAACATCTCCGGCTGGAGGATGTCCATGATGCGGTGGAGCGCATCTTTTTCGAGCAGCAGGGCGCCGAGCACCGCCTCTTCCATGTCCAGCGCCTGCGGGGGCAGCTTGGCGCCCGGCGCAGATGCGGAGGAAAACTGCCGTACACGGGCCGTTTCGGGCTGATCGCCTGAAAAGCCGGGGCCGAGGTCGCGGAGCGGGGTTTCTGCCATACAGGGGTAACGGTTGAGCGTGCGAAGCGCGGGGGGTCAAATATACAAAACAGCTACGGCCCCCAAAATGCAAAGCAGATGTGCGGAGAATATCAATACACTGAAAACCAAACACTTAACCCATATTGCAAACCTCCCGGCTTTTCTTATCCACAGCCTCCGGCGCGGCACCGGCCCTGCAGGGGCACTGGCAGCGGGCAAGCATATCTTGCGCACAGCCTTGGGGATAACTCGCCCCCGGATTGTGGATAAGCATGTGGATTACCTTGCGGGAGATGCCGCCAGCCCGCCGCACAAGCCATCAAAATTAGCAAACAGATCCCAAATATCCTAGCAGCGTCCGGAGATAAAAAAATCATGGAGGATATGAGCGCAATTGCCTATGTTTACAGCGGCTTCAGGTTCCCGGGCGCCGGCTGCGGCATACGCCGCCTCCGGTCCGGGATTAAAAGGGAATCCTGTGCAAATCAGGAACAGTTCCCGCTGCTGTAAGCGCTGCGGATCCTCCGCAACCGCCACCCACCCTATCGTCACTGCCCTCCGGGGCGGGAAGACCGGGCCGGCGGGGCGCAAGTCAGAAGACCTGCCTGCGGTCCGGGTTCGTAGCTTTCGGGACAAAAGCCCAGAACACATGGCAGTACTGCTTCCATACGCACACCCTGTGCCTCCGCCCTGGCGGGGCCTGCTGCCTGCTGTGATGGGCCTTCCGGCGCCGGATCCGATTTCAGGACCCCCAACCGCCGGATTATGCCCCTCCCCTGCCGATTGCTGCTGCTGCTCAGCCTGCTGAGCACGGCTCCGGCCGCCCTGCACGCGCAGAAGCCCGACTCCCTCCGCCAGCTGGATCCGGTCGCCATCGAGGCGTACCGACTGAAGGCGCTCGCCGCCGGCCAGCGGCAGGAGCCGCTCGCCCCCGCCCTGCTCGACCGCTTTGCGTCCGCAACCCTCGGCGAGCTGCTCGCCGGCGCCGGCTACGCCTTCGTGCGCGCCTACAGCCCGGGCGGGCTGGCCTCCCCCGCCCTGCGCGGCAGCGGCGCCGCGCATACCGCCGTGCTCTGGAACGGCTTCAACCTCCAGAGCCCCCTCAACGGCCAGGCCGACCTGACCCTCTTTCCCGTGTGGCTGCTCGGCGAAGCCACCCTCCTGCACGGCGGCCTCGGCGCCCAGATCGGCAGCGGCGCCCTCGGCGGCGCCATTGTCCTGCAGACACCCCATGCGCCCGGCCCCGGCCTCCGCATCCGCGCCCTCGCCGGCGCCGAATCGCCCGGCAACTGGCAGTCGGGCCTCTCGCTGCAGCTCCGCCACGGCGCCCGCAGCGCGCATACCAGCTGGATCCGCCAGCAGGCCGCCAACCGCTTTGCCTACGAGCCCCCCGGCGGGGCCCGCACCCGCCAGACCGGCGCTGCCTGGCAGCAGCAGGGCTTCCTGCACAGCGAACGCTGGCAGCTGGGCCGCCGCCAGCACCTTCAGCTTCACCTCTGGCATCAGGATGCGCTCCGCCAGCTGCCGCCCCGCGCCCGCCAGACCGACCGGGCCCTGCGCCTGCTCGCCGCCTGGACCTGGAGCGGCACCCGCAGCGAATACACCCTCCGCGCCGCCCGCCTCCACGAATCCCTCCGATATACCGACAGCCTGCTCGCCCTCGACGAGCTCAGCGGCGGCGTCAGCTGGCTGGCAGAGGCGGAAGCCCTGCACCGAATCGGCCGGCGCCACCGGATTCACGGCGGCATCCAGGCCAGCCGCATCCGGGCGCAGGCCGACGGCTACGGCAGCCAGGCCTTTGCCCAGGGGCGCCTGGCAGCCTTTGCGTCGTGGCAGGCGGCCTGGGAGCGCTGCACCGGCACCCTCTCCCTCCGGCAGGAGCAGGCCGGCGGGCGGCTGCTGCCGCCCATGCCGTCCCTGGGCCTGACGGCGCAGCTGCGGCCGGGCCTCGCGCTGCGCGCAGGCGCGGGCCGCATGTACCGCCTGCCTACCTTCAACGACCGCTACTGGCGGCCCGGCGGCAACCCGGATCTGCAGTCCGAAACCGGCTGGTCGCAGGAGCTGGGAGCCGACCTGTCTGCCGCCAGCGGCCGGTGGGCGGCCTCGGCAGCCCTGACCGCCTTCAGCAGCCGCATCGACCGCTGGATCGTCTGGCTGCCGGGCAGCGGCTACTGGAGCCCCGCCAACGCCCGCCGCGTCTGGGCCCGCGGCATCGAAAGCCAGGCGCAGGCACAAATGCAGGCCGGCAAGACCCTCCTGCTCGCCTCGCTGCGCTATGCCTTCACCCGCTCCACCCACCAGCTCGCGCTGCGCGACGGCGACGAATCGCTCGGCAAGCAGCTGATCTACACCCCTGCGCATCAGGCCGCCCTCAGCGCCGCCCTGCGGCGCGGCCCCTGGGCGCTGGAATGCCTGCACACCTGGACCGGCCGGCGCTACACCACCACCGACCACGCCGGCTCGCTGCCCGGCTTCCTGCTGGGCGGCGCCGCTGCGTCGTACCGGCTGCAGGCCGGGCGACAGCTGCTGGAGATCCAGCTGCGCACTGAAAATCTCTGGAATGTCCGCTACCAGGTCGTGGCCGGGCGGCCAATGCCGCTGCGCTACCTGGGTGCCAGCCTGCGCTGGGAATGGAACCGCACGTAACCTGTTATCAACCAACGTAATATATTGCTATGAAACCCTCAATTCCTGTGCTTCTCGGCGCTGCCCTGCTGGCCGCCGCCCTGAGCGCCTGCAAGCCCGACGGCGCAGAAGCAGAGCTCAGATTTACCCGCGGCGTCTTTGTGCTGAACGAAGGCAACTTCCTCGCCTCCAATGCTACCCTCGATTTCTGGGACGAAACCGAAGACTCGGCGGCACTGGATGTGTTTGAGCGCGTCAACGGCCGCCCCCTGGGCGATGTGCTCCAGTCCATGACCCTCGACGGCAGCCGCGCCTATCTGGTCGTGAACAATTCCGGCAAGATCGAAGCGGTGCAAACCAAAACCCTCGAATCCGTCGGCACGATTACCGGGCTGACGTCGCCGCGCTATCTGCTGCCGCTGGGCAATACGGGCCGCGCCTACGTGAGCGACCTGGCCGCCAATGCCATTTCCATCGTCGATCTGGATGCGCTGAGCGTCACGGGCAGCATTCCCCTGCCGGGCTGGTCGGAGGAGATGATCCAGATCGGCAGCGACGTATTCGTCAGCCACCAGGGCCGGCCCTATGTGTATGTGATCGATACCCGGACGGACCAGGTGACGGACAGCATCGCAGCAGGCGCAGGCGGCAACAGCCTGGGGCTGGATGAGAACGGCAAGCTCTGGGTGCTGTGCGGCGGCGACTTTTTCACCAGCACGCCGGCCTCCCTGCACCGGATCGACCCGGCAAGCCGCACGGCGGAGCGGAGCTGGACCTTCCCGGCGGGGCAGTTTCCGGCCAATCTCCGCCTCAATCCGGCAGGCGATACGGTGTATTACCTCAACACCGATGTCTTCGCGATGCCGGTGGGCGCTGCGGAGCTGCCTGCGGCCGCCTTCATCGCGGCGGGCGGCGCCTCCTTCTATGCCCTGGGCGTGCATCCGCGCGAACGCACCTTATATATAGCGGACGCGATCGACTATGCGCAGCGGGGCACGGTGCTGCGCTACTCCGCCAGGGGCGCGCTGCTGGACAGCTTCAAAGCGGGCATTATTCCGGGCGAATTTGTGTTTCTGGAATAGCAGGACGCCGATGGGGGGGTGCGGCGGCGGGATGGAGGCAGCGAAAATTTGGGTCCTGCCGCTGCCGGAATATGTTTTGCCGCTTATCTTCGTTTACTCATTATACCCATTAACGCTCTCCAATGAAACCTCTCCTGACCCTGCTGCTTGCCGGCGCCTGCGCGCTCACGGCCTGCCAGTCGGAATCCGAAAAGCGCGCAAAAGAAGCCGAACAGCAAGCCCAGGCTGCGCAGGAAGGCCTGCAGCAGGGCCTGCAGCAGCTGCAGGATCTTGCCCAGCAGTCCCAGAACGGCTCCACTCCGGTGCAGCCGGTGAATTTCCGCGAACTGAAAGAACTCCTGCCCGGCAGCGTCGGCGGCATGGCCCAGCGCAATGCCGAAGGCCAGACCAGCGGCACCATGGGCTTCACGGTCTCCCAGGCAGAAGCCGACTACGGCGAAGGCGAGCGCAGCCTGCGGCTGAGCATCATGGACTTCGGCGGAGTTCCGACGGGGCTGATGGGCCTGGCTGCCTGGTCTATGGCTACGATCGACCGCGAAACGCCGGACGGCTATGAGCGCACCGGCGTCATAGACGGCTACAAGTCCTATGAGAAGTACGACAACAGCGGCGAACAAGGGCAGCTGTCCGTGCTGGTGGGCTCCCGCTTCATCGTCAATGCGGAAAGCAGCGGCATGAGCATGGATGACCTGAAGGCGGCGGTCAAATCGACCAACCTGGACAAGCTTGCCGGGCTGGGCAAGTAAACGGAATGTATCCTCGCCGCCCCCGGCTCCTCCGGCAGCCTGGGGGCGGCGGCCTGTTCGGCAGCATCTGGCTCGGGCCCGGACGGATCGAAATACAGAATTGTTTGGTTTTCAGGATTTTGCTGAAGAAAAATCCGAATGCTGAAATGGCGCATTCCCCAACTGCGCCGGGCACGCTGAAACACGCAGGCGGGCACGGCGACCGCCGGATTCCGCATGCTGATATATACGCATTTGGTTATCTGAACCCGATCGCGTTGTTTTGCAGGTGATCTGGAGCCTAACGGTGACGACGATATGCCGGTGATGATTACCAAAAAGTTCCGCTTCGAGGCGGCGCACTACCTGCCGGGCATGCCCGAGGGCCATCCGTGCCGCCGGCTGCACGGCCACAGCTTCCGGATCGAGGTAAACCTGACGGGAGAGATCGATCCGGCCAGCGGCATCCTGATGGATTTCGGCGACATCAAGACGGTGGTCAAGCCCTATGTGGATCTGCTGGACCACTGGTGCATCAACGACGTGGGCGACCGCCTGGGCAATGCCCTGCTGCAGAACCCCAGCTCCGAAAACCTTTCGCGCTGGTTTTACGAGGTGCTCAAGCCCGTTCTGCCCGATCTGTACAGTGTCGTGGTGCACGAGACCTGCACCTCGCGCTGCGAATACCGGGCGTCGTTTTAACCCCCCAGCCGCCTGTACCGTATAATACCTCTGGTTTGAATCGCATTACCATCGCCATCGACGGATATGCCGGCTGCGGCAAAAGCTCCACCGCCAAACGGGTAGCGCGGGAGCTGCAATACCTCTACATCGATACCGGCGCCATGTACCGCGCGGTGACGCTGTACTTCCTCGACCACGGCATCGACTGCCATACGGAGACGCCGGCCATGATCGAGGCGCTGGGGAAGATCCAGATCTCCTTCCGCGACGGCCTGGAGCCCGGCAGCCGCGAGACCCTGCTCAACGGAGAGCCGGTGGAGCTGGCCATCCGGCAGCCGAGGGTGTCGGAGGCGGTGAGCCCGGTGAGCGTGCATCATGCGGTCCGCTCGGCGATGGTGCAGCAGCAGCAGCGCATCGGAGCAGGCGGCGGCGTGGTGATGGACGGGCGCGACATCGGCACGGTGGTGTTTCCCCTGGCCGAGCTGAAGCTGTTCATGACCGCGGAGATCCGCGTCCGCGCGGAGCGGCGCCGGCAGGAGCAGGCCGAACGCGGCATCGAGGAATCGATCGATTCCATCCTCGAAAACCTCCGCAAACGCGATCTCATCGACTCGACCCGCAAGGAAGGCCCGCTCCGCAAGGCCGAGGACGCCATCGAGCTCGACACCACCGAAATGTCCTTCGATGATCAGGTGGCCTTCGTGTGCCGCCTCGCCCGCGAACGCATGCGCCCGGAAGTGCCCGAAGTGAGCTGACCGGCGCTTTTGTCCGGAAATCCCGCTCCGGGCGCCCTATCTTATTCCCGGTTTTATTGCACCCTCTTCTCAGCCCTGTTTACCCTCCCGCAATCGCCATGGTCCAGATCGAAATCGACAAACATTCCGGCTTCTGCTTCGGCGTGGTGTACGCCATCGAAATGGCCGAAGATTACCTGCGCGAGCACGGCAAGCTGTATTGCCTCGGCGATATTGTCCACAACGACAAGGAAGTGGAGCGGCTCCAGCAGATGGGGCTCGAAATCATCGGATACGACGAGCTCCGCACGCTGCGCGGCGCCACGGTGCTCATCCGCGCCCACGGCGAGCCGCCGGAGACCTACCGCATCGCAATGGAGAACGGCATCGAGCTCATCGACGCCTCCTGCCCGGTGGTGCTCAAGCTCCAGAACCGCATCCGCCAGGCCTACGACGAGGACCGCCAGATTGTGATTCTGGGCAAAAAAGGCCATGCCGAGGTCAACGGCCTCGTAGGCCAGACGCAGCAGGAGGCCATCGTGGTCAGCTCGCTCGAAGAGGCGGAAGCGCTGGACACGGAGCGGCCCATCTCGCTCTTCAGCCAGACGACCAAGCCCACCAAGCTGCTCTACGAGATCAAAGCCCGCATGGAGGCCTCCGGCGCCGACTTCCAGTTCAACGACACCATCTGCCGCCAGGTAAGCAACCGCGAGCCGGAGCTGGAGAAATTCTCCGCCCGGCACGACGTGGTGATCTTCGTTTCGGGCAAAAAGAGCTCCAACGGCAAGGCGCTGTACGAGACCTGCCAGCGCGTGAACCCGGCCAGCTATTTCATCTCCGGCCCCGAGGAGCTGGACTTCCGGTGGTTCGGAGGCGCGTCGCGCATCGGCATCTGCGGCGCCACCTCGACCCCCATGTGGCTGATGGAAGACGTAGCCCGCGCCATCGAAGCGCAGGTGGGGGAAATGGAGCTGGCGTGAGGGATGGGGGAGGACGCCGCAT
>JANRID010000029.1:0-20092 GCA_033765305.1 Bacteroidia bacterium | reverse complement strand
TGAAGCTGCCCGCCGTGCACATCCGCCCGAATGCCTTGATGCGGGTGCCTGGCGGGAACATCCGCCCCAGCTCCAGCGCCTGCCGGCGCAGCTCCGGCTCCCGCTCCAGCGCGGCCCGCACCCGGCGCGCCGTCTCTCCCGGCGGCAGTATCATGGGCAGCATCAGCAGGCCGTGCGCCCGCTGAAGACGTCTGTCCAGCCGCTTTTTGTCCCAGTCCGGCGGCGTCTCCCAGATGGCTTCACGGTAGGCGCGCACGGCATCCGGCCATTCAGGCAGGCCCCGCACAGCATCCCCGTCAGGATCCAGGATGATGATGGCGTCCGCCACCTGGGCGGCGATCTGCTCCGGGCCCATGCCCGGCGCAAGCCTGATCAGCATGTCCTGCCGGCTCATAGCGCGCTGACGCTTAGGGATTCGTCCGGCGGGCCGGAGCTGACTACCTGCACGATGTCGCCTGGGAAGACGGGGAAGTGCTCGCCGTCTGCGGTCACTGCGCCAAACAGGGTGCAGCGGGAGAAGCGCCACCCGCCGATCAGCCCCGCACGGCGGGCCCGGCGGCGGCTCCGGACAATGTTTGTCCTTGCGGAGAGGATCGTGACTTCTTCCCGCTCCCCGTCGATCATCACGATGACCGACGCGCCCGGCTGCAGGTGCTTATTCCGCTGTTCCATGTTCCTCCGTTTTAGCGCCGAACCGCATGCGGTAGTACTCCAGGACGTAGGCTGCGGCCGCCTCTGCAGAGCTGTACAGGTAGCTCTCCGGCGCATGGCGCGCCTCCGGGCCACAGGCCAGGAACTCGCGCTCCAGCTCGCGGGGGTTCGGGTCTTCGTCCCAGGGCTCCGGGTCCGCAGCTGCGCGGAAGCGCGGCGCTGCGGCGCCGAAGGCTGCCGTGACCCGGATCACATCCACCGGCACGATCTGGCTCTCGATGAGCGCGTACGCGGCATCGCCCGGCAGGTAGGGGAGAGAGAGGATCTTGCGCGTCTCAGGCATGGCTCCGGGCTTGTTGGGTGCTGCAGAACCGGTCGTAGTCCTCCCCCGGCTGGCGCGTGGCGTACACGTAGCGGTACGCGTCCGGATCCTGCCGGCAGGCGTCCGACTTGGGGTCGTAGGCCTCCAGCTCGTCGTACTCGGTGCGGGTCTCCGCCACCAGGACCGAAAACTCCTGGGCCAGCGAGCCGGCGGCCTCCAGGTCGGAGAGGTGCGGCAGCTTGAGCCGCACCTCCGTGATGTTGCCTGCCAGGATGCGCCCGTCGTCGTCCTTGACCCAGACGGCATCCCGCACCAGCAGGGCCGCCGCGATGAAGGGCTGCGCCAGCAGCAGCAGCGCCTGCCCGGCAACATGCCGCATCCCGGCATCGGGCTCCCGGCGCCTGATCCAGTTGATGAGCAGCAGCAGCCCGGGGCCGCTGAGCAGGCATATGCAGAAATACTGTGCAAATGTGATCATGGGACTGAGCTTAGTGCTTGCGGGTGCGGCGTTCAATCTTCCGGGCCTGGCGGGCCCGCCTGGCGGCGGCCCGTGCCCGCTTCTGGCGGGGCGTGAGGGCATAGTCCCGCATCGAGCCCCGCTTGGGCTCCGGCTCGCTCACGTCAGGCAGCAGCCTGCCGCCAGACAGGGCCTGCGCGCCGAGCAGCAGCGCTGCCAGGAGGGATGGCCTCTTTTTCATCTGTACAGATCTTTGAGGATTCTGGAGATATTCTGCAGCCTGGGGTCTGCGGACTGCGCGGCAGCCTTCTCGACCGCCGGGCGCGCCGAGGCCAGCAGCTTGTCCTTGGCAGCGACGGCACCCTCCATAAGCGTCAGCAGATCGTAGATGCTGGTCTCGCAGTGCACGTATATGTGCTGCTTCGACCGGCTGCCCTCCCGTGGGACGATCAGGAACATAGCAGCGCAGGTGTGCCCCTGCTCGATGGCCTCGTTGAAGTCGAGGAGGATTTCCTTGGCGCGCGGGTCAGGTGCCATGTCCGTACGGCGTATAGGGGGGGAGGGGGAGGGGCGCCTTGATCTGCTGCAGCTCGATGCGGGCCAGGCCGCTGACCGTGACGCCGTAGACCACCGGATGCACGGCGAAAGCGTACCCCTTCACCTCCGCCGGCTTGCAGCGCCTGTTCTGCGCGTGCAGGCGCAGGGACTCCTGCACGATGATCTCCCGGAGCATGTCCGGGTCCTCGATGGTGCACCCGTCCATGGCCTGGATGTACGTCAGGAGCGCCTGCATGTACCGGTTGGGGGCGCTGTACACCTGGGCGATGCGCACCAGCCAGCGGCCCTCCCCGGTGCCGGGCGGCGGCGCCGCCGGCTCCTCCTCCTGCGCCAGCAGGCCCAGCTCCCGCACAGCCTCCGACAGGTCGGCCAGGCGGCGCATGATGCCCGATGCGCGGGCCGTGCGGTGCAGCTTGTCCAGCAGGCTGACTGCCCGGATGTGCGCTGCGGTGCCCTCCTGCAGCAGCTCGCCGGAAGAGCTAGCCGGGTGCTGGGCCAGGTAGAGGCTCACGTAGATGCCGGCATCCTCCTGATCCTCGTCCTCCAGGACGAGGTACAGCTCGTTGCCATGGCGGTCCGCTACATTGAGGATCGTGTCGTCCACGTGCAGCACGTGCAGTTTGCTTTTCATGGCTCAGGCGCTTACGGGGTCTGCGGAGGGGGGCGGCGGCACGGGGCGGGGGCGCAGGCGCCGCTTGGAGGCGGCAGCCTGGTCGTGCACAGCCTTGCCCATGCGGGCGCGGATGGCAGCATGATCAAACTCGTACGCGGGGTCCAGCAGCTGGTCCAGCGTGCAGCAGCACACCTGGCAGAGCGCCTGCGCCAGCTTCACGCTGTGGATGCTGCCGTCGAGCATCCGCATCCACATGTTGGCCGATCCGCCGGCCTGCTTGAGCGCCTGCGACCGCACCAGCGGGTACAGCGAGGCAGGCAGCGCCTTGAGGCGGCGCCGTAAATCGTAACTCATAGGGACACACAGTTTGGTTTTATGCATCCAAATTGTCACATTTGGAATGCACTTGCGTATAAGTATGTGCAAGTATAATCTAGGTTTGAACTAATGTCAAGTGTTGAATCTCATTTGTGCAAAAAATTATCGAGAAATTAAAGGACCATTATGCCTTTGATTCTGACACTCAACTATCTAACTACCTTGGAGTAGCTCAAAATACTTTGTCTGGCTGGAAGAGAAGGAATAGCGCAGATCTAGAACTTATCATCTCAAAATGCGCTGACGTGGATTTGAACTGGCTGTTTCGGGATGCGCCGGATGCGGGACGGGTAGTAGTGCAGCAGGTGGCCGGAGAAGTAAACGGCAACGGGAACCAAGTAAATGTCACAGCGCTGGCAGGGGAGGTATCCGCGCTGCGGCGGGAGGTTCAGCTGCTGCGGGACCTGGTGGCGGAGAAGGAGCGGGTGATCGAGCTGATGCGGAAGTAGGGGGTATGAAAAAGGATAAAGACACATTTGCGGTACACGTGTACGACGTGGAGCTGACCTCGTACCAGGCGCCTGTAGGCGATGTATGGAAGCACCTGGACCGCCTGCTCCAGGCGGTCGGCGGCATGTCTGGCGGCAGCAGCTGGCGCACGTATGACTGGGGCCCCACCAACAATGAACTCCACAAGCTGACGCACTTGAGCCGCGCCGGCAATGCCTGGCATCTGGCCTTCACAAGCGCCCGGTACAGGCCCAGGCCTAATTACATGGATATGCGGGACGCCAGCCTCTCAGAAAATGAACGTCCGGAATACTATGAGGAAACGGCACCGGGCTTTGTGGTGGTCCGCGAGGTGGCAAGCCGCACCAGGCCCTGGGAGCGGTCTACGGTGGCGGCTGTGCTGTCTCAGCCTAAAAAGGGCGGAATCTCGGATAACGAGATAGCGGAGATGCTCAACAAAATGACATCAGACGTAGGAAATACAGGTACAGGAAAGCTGCATATCAGACTGAACAGGCGTCTGACCGACAGTTTTGAAGATATGCTGGATCGCCTGGAGACAACCAAGCTGGGGCGTATTACCATGTCGAAATCCCGTGTCCCGCCTAACTCGCCCGTGCTGCATCTGATCAAGCAGGAAGAGGATGTGATGGAGGAGATACGTGTAGAGTTCAAGGTGCGCAAAGGAAAGAGCGCCAAAGACTTTCTGCTCAAACTGTACCGGATGCACCAGGCGGGCAAAGGCGATATTCCGCGGCTGGAGATCGAAGGCCAGGCGGCCGGGCGCAAGTCGCTGTTTGTTCTTGATACAGATCCTTTGTATCTTTCAGGTGCGGTAAAGGTGGATTTGAACTCCAGGACTGAGCAGCCGGAGACGATGTCGGCTTTCCGCGAAATAGAGGTCTATCTCAATTACGAGTTTCCGGAGTCATGAGCATAGGCGGCAGGATCGGAGATCAGGTATACCAGGGGTACCTGCTGGTATTCATCATCTATGGCAGATCGCTGACCCGTGCGGAGAAGCTGTTTGAGCGGGTGCCGCCGCTGGTGGTGCTGGCGGGCCTGCTGGCCGCAGCTGCATCCGGAGCCGGCAGGCTGGCCAGTGCCCCGTATGCCGGCTCGCTGATCTCGATCCTGTCGGTGCTGCTGGGCTTCTCGATTGCAGCGTTTACGGTGGTGGCCACGGCATCCGGCGAGGCGATAGATCTGGCCAAGGGCCTGGAGGTCTGTGTAGTGCTCAAGAACCGCGTTACCCTCTACACCCAGATCCTGATCAGCTATGCGTACACCATCCTGCTGGAGCTGTTTGTGATCGGCGCCGGGGGTATCTACCTGCTGTTTCAGGATGCTGTGCCGGTGCAGGCGGTAGCCGCCGCCAATGTGCTGCTGCTGATGACGATGCTGCACATCTTCCTGTCCATTGTGCGCAATACCACTTCGCTGGCGCTGGTGTTTTTCAACAACCGGATCGAGGAGCCCCGGCGCCCGCTGGTGACCGTGCTGGAGCCTGGCCGTCCGGATGCCGACGAAGAGGGCGGGCGATGACGGACCTGGAGCGGATCGACCGGGAGGACCTGCGGGCCCGCCGGCGGGAGCTGGCGCTGCTGGCCGTGCGGCTGGCGGCAGCGGGCATCCTGGCCAAGGCCGGCGCAGGGCTTTTTGTGGCTGCAGTGCTGGCTGTCCTGGCGGTATGCCGGGCGATCTCCCGGCAGGAAGATCTGGCGCTGGAGGCCCTGGCAAAACTGCGGCAGGCGCACCGCCTGTCCAGGCCTGTATCCGAGCCTAACCCCCCGCAGGAGCAATGAAGGCTGCACACACATACTACTTCCGGCTTGCGCAGATCCACGCCTCCCTGGGAGCGCGGCGGCGCCTGGGCCTGGCGCTGCGTCCGGCCGGCTGGCTGTGCCGCCTGGCGGCTGCCGCATCCGAGGATGCGGTGGCGGCGTGCCGCAGCCAGGATGCCGCAGACATGCTGCGCCTCTGGGTGTCTGTGAAGGGTGCGGCGGATCTGCTGGAGGCGCACGGCGCCTGCCAGGATTCGCTCCGGCGCCTGCGGGCGGCGCAGTCGATGGCCGGCACGTCGCTCCAGGAAGGCTACGGCATGGACCTGGATCTGCCGGTCGGGGCACTGCTGGCGCTCGCGCAGGAGGCGGACCGCCAGGATCCGCGCGAGGATGCTGCCCTGCTGGCTGCGATGCTGCAGGTGCTCGATGACCCTGGCGAAGATCCGGAGGTGATCCGCGAGATCAGGCATCTGCTGGATACATGACCGCGCAGCACCCTGCGCAGGCGAAGCCAGGCCCATAAGCTGAAAAAAGTCCGGCCCCAGGCAACCAAGTTGCCTGAAAACTCCGTATATATGCATGTAAGTTTGTGAGCGTGAATATGCGCGCAACGTTCCTACCTAATAAGGGCCGAGCCGCCGAGGGTGTCCACTTGTCTCCCGCCATCTCCACTTCAAATGCAATCACCTGCTATTCAGTGGTTGCATTTTTCGTTAACTGGCGCGCCCGGCTCAAAGTCTGACTCTGAGCCTAGATGGATATTGTTGTCTCTTATTTCGACGCAGGCGGAGACCTGTCGAAAAGGTGGTACGTGTACTACACTGACGGCGGCAAGCGCATCCGCAGATACGGCGACCTGAACGCCTACAAGACGCTTCCGGCCCGCAAGAAGGCCCTCATGCAGCTGCTGCTCGATGTCCGGATGGAGGTCCAGCGCAGGAAGGCCGAAGCGGTGGTGAAATGGATCGAGGACTGGCTGGAGCGGTGCAGGACCTGGAGGAGCTGAATGCCAAGTTTCCGGAGATCTAGCGGAGCTGCTCCAGGTCGGCCTGGAGCGTATCGGACCAGGACTCCAGCGCAGCGCCGGTGCGGCTGACCCGGTGCCAGACGCGCCCCTGGAGGTCGTAGCAGAACACCTCCTCGATGCCGGGATGCGCGCTGATCAGCTCGCTCGCCTTGGCCAGGTCGCGCTCGAGCGCTGCGGCGTTCTCGCAGATCTCCACCGCCACGGCCGGGGTCTGCCCGACCGTCCGGAAGAACACCACGTCGGGGATCTTTCTGCCGATTTTGCCGCGCACGGCCGGCACGGGGGTTTCCGGGAGCGGATCAAAGTCCAGCAGGCGGCCCCAGTTGCGGACAATGTTGCGGATGACCCGCTGGTGCTCCTGCGAGTTGTTGCCGTCTCCGATGTAGCTGCCTGCAATGCGGCGGCGGCCGTCCACTAGTGTTCCCATGGCGCCAATGTAGCCAGCCGGCGGCATATAGTCAAGCCGGCCGGCCTCGTAGTCTGTGCGCCAGGCGGCTGCCGGCCGGCCGAGCTTCATCTGGAAGTGCGGCCGGTCTGGGCGCGTCCAGCGCCCGCCCCACTCAAATCCATGCTGCTCCCCGAGCACTCCGATCTCCTCCCACCTGGAGGCAGGATAGGAGCTGCTGTAGCCCAGCGCCCGGTCCAGCCCCGGGCTCATCTCCACCACGTCGACGGCCAGGCCGAAGTTATGGAAGCTCTCGCCGGGCCGGGCGCTGGTGACCGCCGGGCCGGGCGTTGTGCGGCCTTTGGCATAGAGATCCTGCTGGCGGCTGTAGCTGCGCCACCCCTCCGCAATCCGGAGCCTGATGCCGCGCCGGTAGGCATCCTGGATAAACCCGGCCGCAGCTGCGGCCACCTCGGGATGCAGGCCGGCCAGCCTGCGCTCCGAGACGCTGTCCCAGAGCGGCAGCCGGTCCGGCCTGCGTCCGGACGAGGCCCGCACAGCGGCAGCCAGGCCGGCTGCGAGGATCAGTGCCAGCACGCCGCGGCTCATCCGCGGAGGCTGCTGCTGCCGCGTTTGCTCCAGCGCCGGCGCAGGTCCAGGATGCCGGACACGGCCCCTGCAACGCCGGCCACGGCGCCGGCGGCCAGCGCGATGGTCTGGAGGATGTCGTTGGCGATCCCGCCGGCCAGCACAATGCTGCCGATGCTCAGCAGGCCTGCTGCAATCTGCTTCATAGCCTCAGAAACGGTAGTTGATTCCTCTTTTCATGTACACCTCATTGATACGCTGCACGCGTGAGGGCCACAGCTCGGTGGACACGGCCACGCGGAGCGTCTTGGGCTCCCCGTCAGGGAATCCGAACGCGTTTTGAAACTGCCGGGCGCCGAACTTGTACTCCAGAAGCCTTATATCTGTCAGATTTGCAGGCTCTTTCAGTATCCGCTCCACCTCGGTTTCATTTTCGCCTGCCCAGCCGTTGAGCAGCGCGTAGATCTGGTCCGCAAATCCGGACCAGGCTGACTCCGGCTTTGTCGGGCGCTCTTCCTTCATCGCATCCTGCAGATCCTTGTAGCGGTCCTGCGCCGACGCCTGGTTCTCCTCTTTGTTTTCGTCCCGGATGAACTTGTCCCAGGCCCAGTACAGGCCCAGGCCGCCGGCTGCAAGCACGGTGATCGCAAGCGCGGACTTGGGGCTGGGGGTGTCCATATTACTTCAGGAATGAGAGGGCCAGGTTGATTTTGTGCTGGTCGACGCGGGCAAGCGCCTGCAGCGCGTCCGGAGGCAGCGCGGCAAGCTTGCGCAGCAGCAGGATGGTATCGTCGCCCAGGGAGCCGGCGATGATATTGAGCAGCCTGCTGGCTTCGCTGTTAAGATCCTCCCCGCTGTCCTCTTCGCTCTCTCCGGGGCTGTCCTCCGTGCCAAGCAGCTGCGGGGTGCCCGCCACCTGGCGCAGGCTGGCCTGCTCCAGGAAGTGCCCGATGGCCCACTCGCCGAAGGTCACCAGGCGCGCGCCTGGCTGCCTGGCCGCCTCCAGCTCCTCCTCCAGGGCGCCGATGCGCTTCTGCATCTCCTTGCGCTCATGCTCCAGCCTGAAGGCCTCCAGCTTCGCGTTGAACTTCTCCTCGATCTGCCGGGCGATGGCGCCGACCGCGTCGGCTCCGGAGCCGGCGATGCCGGAGGGCGCAGCAGCTGCGCCCGGCTTTTCAAAGACAAGCTGGCGCGCGCCTGCGCCGCCCTTGGCGCCCTTCATGAGCCTGGCCACGTACTTGCCTGGGAAGGCATCTTCCATGAACTCCTCGAACAGCCTGGCGGCCTCCTGCGCGCTGAGCCGGTCCACGTCCTCCGTGTAGTCGGCCGTGCAGAATGCCGCCTTGCTTCCTTCGCTGATCCGGCTGCCTTCGTACACGCTCACGTGCGACATGCCGGCATTGAGGATCAATTTCGTTACAGCTGCTACATTCATGCCGGTGCGTTTTAGCTTTCTGCGGGAAGCAGGCTTTCGGGATCGCTGCAGATGACTGCGGTGCGGCTGGAGTCCCTGACCGACACCAGGTAGGCGGAGGCTTCGCTTTCAGAGAAGCGGTGCTGCTCCTGCCATCCGGATCCGTCCCAGCCGGACAGGATCCAGACGGTCTCCTCGCGGACCAGCCGGAAGAGCCGTCCGGCCTGGGCCAGGGCGCTGATTTCTGCTTTCTTCTTCGTCTGGACAATCATTGCTGCGCGGTTAGGGGTTCAGCCTGGGGAGCAGCCGGTCTGCAGAGGGCTGCGGCTCGATCCAGACCATGTACAGCCTGTTCGACGCCTCCGTGCCGGCGTTGCGGCGGAAAAAGATCCGCATGGTGCCGTCGCCCAGGATGTGGGAGATCCAGTGCTCAGGCTGGTCGCCGGTGGCGTCCTGGTCGGGCGCAAACTCGCCGCAGATCCGCATCGGGAGCGTGGTGTAGGGCGGATACACCAGGCGGGCGTCCGAGGGGAACAGGTGGATTTCCCGCTTGTAGCGGAATGCGCCGGCGGGCTCGCCCGACTGGTCGGGCTTGTAGTTGCCGGTCACGTACTTATCGTTGTACTGGCTTGCCGCCACCTGGGCCAGGCCGGAAGGGGCATTGAGGCTAGCCCAGTCGCACACCTCGATCAGCGCCACATCCGCCAGGCTGCGGACGCCGGAGCCTGATACCGCAAGGCGGTACACGGTGAAGTACACATCGCCTGTGCCTGTGCCCGGCGTGCCCGATGTGCCCTTCATGATGAGGCCGTTGAGGCGCGCGCCGTCGCCGCGGGTATAGATGAAGGTATCCGTATGGCTGGAGTAGTTCGACAGCTCGCCGATCAGGTTTTCTGCGTACGTATTGGCATGGAAGCCCAGCACCTTGGTGCCGGGGTCCGGCGCTCCGTCGCTGCCCTGCTCCCAGGAGAGCAGGTGCAGGCGCGCAGCATCGTCCGATACCGCGAGCTGCGCCGAATCGGCGTAGGCCGGCAGGTCGAAGGAGTAGAGCGCCCGGTCGGAAGCGGCGTACTCCGCCAGCTCCCAGCGCAGCTGCGCAGCGTTCCAGACCTGGCGGACGCCGACGCGGTTCTCCAGGTCGGCCACCCAGGCGTTGTCCTTGCGGGGGTTGCCGCCCGCCTCGGCCGTGCTGATGCCGGTGATCAGCAGCAGCGTGCGGAACTTGCCTGCGGCCTCATCATAGATGCGCACCGGCTCGTTGCCGTCGCCGCCGGCCAGAAACCCGCCCTGGTCGCCCACGATGTAGCCGGCATGCCCTGCGGTAAGATCCCACCACTCCGTGCTCGCATCGGTAAGGATATCGATCAGGTGCCACTTGCCGCCCTTGGTGTAGAGATACTTGTCGGCAGTCCAGAATGCCGGGCAGCAGCTGTCCCTCCAGTTCGACTCGGTGCCGCTGACGCTGGCGTCGTTGACGGCTGCGCCGTCGCTGAGCCGGAAGGCGGTCAGGCGGAAGGATCCGGTCGGGACGACAAAATAGCTGTCGCTGCCGTCGGCTGCGGCGCCGCGCAGGAACCTCGTGCGCTCTCCGTTGTGCTGCGAAACGGTGTAGTCGCTCATCCGGACGCAGCGGAACTGCGACTCCGGAAGGCGGAAGACCTGGCCCACAGTCTCGGCCTCGGCCGGGAAGACATACGGATAGCCCCATACGCCGGTCCCGTAGCGCTTCTGCATGACGCCGGTTACATCGGCATCCAGGAAGCCTGCCCCCAGCAGCTCGGAAATCTGGTCGCTGGCGGCCGGGGCGGAGGCAATGGACACTGCCACCGGCGCAGACGAGCTCGACTTCTCGATAAACCTGCCGTCGCCGGCGTAGGCATGCAGGTCCGGGCGGGCATCGAGCACGGCCACCGTCAGGGCGTCCAGGCTGGAGTATGCCGTGCCGGCATAGACCAGGCCCGGCCCGGCCAGGGCGTCCGTGATCTCCTGGTGCGACAGCGCACTGCCTCCGGCCTGGATCTCCACGCCCAGGGGGCGGTAGACAGAAAACACGCGCGCGGCATTGAATGCCTTGTGGCTGTAGACCGCAAACTTGCCGTCCCGGACGCCGAAGGTCCAGCCCTCGCCGGCCTGCATCAGCGTTGCTACAGCGCCGGCCAGCTCAGCCTGGTCGGTGTACCAGGTGTATGCAGCCGGATCGGGGCCGATGCCGCCGGATGCCTCGTCGAAAAAGAGCCCGTAGCCTGCCAGCGCTGCGGAGACCTCGGCCTGCGTCAGCTCCAGTGCATTGAACTGGTCCAGCAGGGTGGTCCAGAGCGGATTGGGCTGCGCGCCGGAGATTGTGCCCGTCGCCTTGTGCCGCCAGCGGTGCTGGATCCCGTCCGCCCGGTACTGTACTGCCTGGATCACCGGCTGCGCGCCCGGGGCCACATCCTCCCACACGCTGCCTGCGCCGGGCAGGGTGACCAGGCGCTGGAGCACAAACTGGGAGCCGTCATAGCTGCGGTAGGTGGCCTGGAGCGTGCTGATCTGGTTCAGATCGCCGATCCACTCCTCGATCAGATCGCCGGCGGCGGGAAAGACCAGCGGCGCGGCTGTGAGCAGCGCGCCGCGCAGCATGCTGAGGATTGCCTGCGCATCCGGCTCGGACACGTCCTGCAGCTCCACGCTGAGGGTTACACGGGGTTTAGGCATACACCTGGATAATAACCAGCTTCGGGCTGGCGTCTGTAGGATCGAATTTGACTTCCATCAATGATTCCGCTGCCAGCGTAATCTCCAGCTTGAAGTAGCTGTTTACGCCGCGCGCGTCCTGCTGCGGCGGAGGCAGCTCCGCGCCGTTGAGCTTCAGCGCCTTTTCGCCCGCATTCCAGAATACCGCCTGCCCGGCGCGCACGCGCTGCGTGCCCGGCTTGGTCATCTCGGTCGTATCGAAGCCCTTGCTCATGCGCGAAGGCCTTACGGATTGTACACCACCAGCAGCTGCAGCACCGTGCCTGCCGTCGGTGCGTCGGCAAACTCCACTGAGCTGTTTTCCCAGTCGAAGACGCCTTCGAGGCGCTGGAACTGCAGCGGCGGGTAAGCCGGCGAGTACAGCAGCGACCGCAGCGGGATCTTGATCGGCTCCGAAGTGTCGCCTGCGCGCTTGAGCCGCAGGTATGCGTTGCCGGGATCGGCCAGCGTAGCCCCGGCCTCCGTCTTTCCGCTGGAGTAGGTCACGATCGACTTCGTGCGCTTCCCGTCGAGCTCCGTGCTCTTGGGAAGCTTGTATTTTTTGACCGTGCCGGAGAGCGCCAGCTCGATCAGCGTGCAGGCCTCGATATTCATAGTGAGTTCGCCGCCCATATTGGTATTGGCATCGGTTGAGTTGCGGCCCAAAGCGCCGGCAGGCCGTCAGGCCCGCCGGCTGGTGTCCGGATGAATACAGAATGCCTTACTTCGTGTAGAGCAGCCTGAGGGCTGCGCGCGCGCGGTCGTAGTGCTCCCGGGCCGCACCAGGCAGGGTGACGCCGAAGAGCTGGACACCGACGTAGTGCTCCACGCCGGAGCCGGGGCCCTGGATGCTCAGACCCGCGCTGGAGCGGATGTTGATCTCCAGGGTGTTCGTGTTGTTGCCGTTGATCACCACGGGGGCGTCGAGATCCTTGGATCCCTGGCGGGCGCTGTAGGAGTCGTGAACGCGCTCCGCCGACACGGAAGCCACAGCAGCCTGGCGGATCTGCTCCGGCACATGGCGGAAGCAGCTGGTGCGCAGGTCCTCGAATACCACGTCGGTATTGACCCGGAAGGTCATCAGGCCGTTGAAGAACACCTCCAGGTCGTTGTAGTTCGCTCCGAACTCCTCCTTGTTGGGGTACCCGTAGGGCGTAATGGCCATGGGCTTGGCAGCTGCCTGCTTCACCAGGACCATGCGCAGCGCGGTGCACACGAACAGGTTCTTGTCGTTGATCAGCAGCTCGGGGAGCTTGCTGTAGTCCGTAGGCCCGACGAGCCCGAACTTGTAGCTGGAGTCGCCGTTGGTGATCTTGGCCATCTGGAAGACCTCGCCCTCGGTGAGCCCCTTCATCTCCGGGAACTCGGAGCGCAGCAGCTCGATGATAGCGCGCTCCTTGGAAATGTTGTAGGATTTCATGCTAAATGCATTCAGCAGTTACAGGATGATTTGCGGTTTGCTGCCGGCTGGCTGTCCGGGTCAGATCGTGTGCGAAAGCCCGGTGTCCTCCGCCAGGCCCAGGATGCTGCCGGGGGCCGTCAGGTCGCCAGCGGCGGCGGGGTCGTAGTCGCCGGGCCCGGAAACCACGTACTCCGTCAAATAGCCGACCCCCTGGATCAGGGCTCCGTCCGGATCGCGTTCGCCGGCCTTGAAGGGCTGGCCGCTCGCGGGGTTCACGTCGCCTGCCTTGTACTTCTTCGACACCGCGACCCGCGGCGCTACGCGCGCGGTCAGGTCCGGGGCGAGCTCGCCCATCAGGCTCATGCCGGCCACCGTCGTCGCGCCGTCGGCCATGCCGTTGACCAGCGTGCTGGAGCCCATTTCGGGGCGCCACATGGCCAGCAGCTCCGGCCCGAAGGCCGCAAGGCCCAGGGTGATGCCGTTGGCGATCACCGGGGTCAGGTTCTTTTTGATGATCTTCGGCAGCAGCACATTGTTGAGCGCGTGCGCAGCCAAGCCGCCGCCGGTCAGGGCGCCGGCCTTGGTCAGCTTGCCCACAATGTTGACCTGGAACCGCGGCTGTTTCTGTTTCGTTGCCATAGCTGATTAGCTGATAGTAGGCTGATAAAGGTGGATTGGCCGGCTGCTGCCGGGAAGCCGGATCAGCTCCGGTGCTTCTTGATAATCGCCTGCCGGGCTTTTTCCCGCGACTCGATCTCCTTCTTGCGCTTCTCGTGCTCCTTCACACGTTCGTCGTAGCGCTTCCATACTTCGAGCGATGCGCCTTGCTTGGGCTTTTTCGGCGGCTTCGGCATCTTGACCCGTGCCATACTGTGCGGATTAAGGGTGAAAAAGGGTGAAACTCTGATGCCTGGGGGGATCAGGATGCTTTTTTGGCCCGCTTGCCGGATGCCCGTCCGCCGGCGAAAGCCAGGCCTCCGAGCGCCAGCATGCCGATGCCGACCGGCAGCAGCCAGCCTGGCATGCCTTTTCCGGAGGCAGCCGGGGGCGGGTTGTTCATGCCCGCTCCGGCTCCTGCTCCGGCCCCCGCGCCTGCGGATGCGGCTGCCGCCGCTGCGGCGGATGCGGCATTGCCTGCGCGGAAGTCCTGCACCTTGTCCCTGGCGTTGCTGATGAGGTTGGCTGCCTTGGCAAAAAAACCGGTCTTGACCTCCTCCGGAGCCTGGCGCAGATCAGCCGGCTGCGGCGGGGTGGCCGATGCCGGCGGCTTGCCGTCCTTCGTGCCGAAGGTGCTGGCCACTGCCGGGATCACCTTGCGCACCAGCACCTGCGCGGCCTTGCCGGCCATCGGCGCAAATGCCGCCAGCGCGGGCAGGAACCCGACGCCCCGGATGCCCAGGCCCTCGGCCAGGATGGCCTCCGGACTGCGCCCGGCCTGCTTCATGATGGAGTTCCGGATGATGCCCATGAGCACCGTGTCCGAAAGCCCCGTGGAAAGCGTGATGAACCGGGCCATCTGCACCGCCTCGCTGCGCTGGAGCGCCGCCTTGGGGGGCAGCCTGCGGATCTCCTCCGGGCTGGAGAGGAACAGGTAGATGAAATAGGGCGCCGCCTCCTGGAGATCCTGGTTGATGAGCTGCTTGGCCAGCATCACCTTCTGCGGGCTGTCTGCGCGGGATGCGGCCAGCACGCCTGCGGCGTTTTTGCGCTGCGCCCGCTCCCGGATCTCCCTGAGCACCGCCGCTGCCGGCGTGAATGCAGCCGAGACGGTGCCGGGCGCCGCAGCGCCGGCGCCGATCCCCAGCTGCGCCTCCAGTACGGCCCGCTCCTGGGCCAGCGCAATCTCGATATCGCCCTCCAGGAAGCCCCCTGCGGAGCCGATGCCTGTGAGCCTGCGTACAGTTGCCATAGGATAGTCTTCTTTGTATGAATAGCGCTTCTCGGCCCCGAACTGGTGCCAGCACGCATCCGCCGGGATGCCGCCTGCCACCACGTACACATGCGTGACCTCCGGGTCCTCCGCATCGTAGGACACAAACCGGATGACATGCCCGATGCCGAGCTGCTGCAGAATGCAGCTGGTCAGAATGGTATAGCCCTTGCAGTCGGCCACGCCGTCGGCCAGCGTCCGCGCCGGCGACTTGATGTCCTGGAAGACGTAGCCGTCGGCCAGGTAGCGGATATTGCCGCGGATAAACCCCCAGATGTTCCGCAGGGTCTCCCGGTCCGTGCCGCCCTGGAGCCGGGCTGCCAGCTGCTCCGCCTGGGCGGGATACTCCCGGCAGGCAGCCAGCACATCGCGCAGGATGTCGCCGGTGCGCCCGGCTGCGGCCATGGTCCGGCTGCGGCCGTCCGCAGGCGGCACCAGCGTGCGCGCTATGCCCAGGGTCATGCTACTCATCGCCCTGGATGGTTATGTAGTAGTCGATGTCCAGATCCAGCCCGTTGACCGTGGCTTTGCCGGTCATGAGCACGCCGTCGATCCGGAAGGGCTGGCCCTGGAGCCACTTCTTGACAACATCGAAGCCCGCCTGGAGCAGGCCCGCAGTCGAGAGCCGCACCGGAACCTCAAATACAGCCGTCTGGCGCCTGCCGGCAATCTGCTGGTTTTCCCACCTGGACTCGCCCAGCTTGATGCCGCTGAAGAAATACTGCGTGTACCAGTTCTGCACGCGCAGCTCCACGTCTGAAGGGTTGCTGACGGCCATCTTCATGACCGCGTCCACATGCGTGAGCCGCACGCCGCCGCGCCTGAAGCGCATGCCCTGCGGCTCGTAGTAGATCTGCTCCAGGCCGCTGCCCCTGCGCAGCGCCACAAACCCGGCAGCGCCGGCAGCCAGCACCACAGCGGCAACCGCTCCGTTCCTTACAGCGCGCTTCCTGGCTTTTTTGCCCATATCCGCAACCTACGCGGCTGCCAGGAACCCCGTGGCGCAAAGTGGCCGAAAGTGGCGCAAAGCGGCCTGAAATGGCGCATTATGGCGCATTCCGCAGCGACTCCTCCCCTACTCCCAGCCACTCGGCCAGCTCCGCCCGCGTCAGCGGCCTGCGGGGCGCCCGCCCGAAATGCTCCCGGATCCGCTTGTGCAGCCGGCTGGCGCTGCGGATGCTCCGCACCTGAAGCCCCGGCACATCCAGCAGGTCCTTCGGATAGTACAGCTTCATCGGAAAAACGGTTTGAAAACGGTTTGAAAACGGCCGGATAACGGGCTGAAATCACCCCGCAATACCCTGCCGGCCAGGCAGCCAGGACCCGCGCCCGGTCCGCTTCCAGTCCGCATCCGGTCCGCTCCCGGTCCGGATGGATGCTCCAATATATGAAAAATCCCCCGCCTGGAGGCGGGGGCTGCGCACGCGGCGCGTTCAGGCCGGTACCCTGCGGTGCTCCCGGTGCCACGCCATGCGGTGGGCGCTGGAGCAGAACGGGCGCTGGCCCTCGATGAGCGGCCGCCGGGCAATATACTCCGTGCCGCAGTGGGTGCACGTGTACGGGAACCCCTCCCCCTGCACGCGCCGCGTTACGCCCGTAACGCGGCGCGTAGGGCCTTCCGGGGCCTGGTCCTGGGGGTCTAGGACAGGCCCCGTCCTCCCCCCGTGCCGGGGACGGTGTAGCCGTTTTCGCGCAGGCGCTCGGATACGCCCCGGAGATGCTGCTCGATGCGGTCGCCGCCCTCCGGATGCCCGTACGCGCCGCGTTTCGGAACATCGTGGAGCTCATAGGCTGCCGGCGGCGGGTCGTCTGCGTCCAGCGCGGCCCGCGCGCCGAAGTACACCTGGAAGAGCTCCGCCAGGATGTAGAACACCAGCAGCGCTGCCGTGAGCCCCTGGAGGCCCTGCGTCTTGCGCCGGACCTTGGTCTCGTACTCGTCCAGGTCCCTGGCATGCTGCGCCTGGTCCTTGTCCCGGCTCTGCTGCCATGCCTGGGTGACGCGCGCCACCGCAGCCTCACGCTCCCGGATCTCGGCATCTGCCGCCCGGATCGCCTTCTTGCCGTACTCCGTCAGCTTGCCCTGCCAGTAGGCCTTGCCGCCGTCCACGTAGCAGTCCTCGGCTTTGCAGGGGCCTGCGATGTAGGCCTTGCGCTGCTTGGCTTCCCCGAGCGCCGCCTTGGCCTCGTCGAGCTGGCGGGTATAGGCCGCGTCGGTCATGCCGGTGCGGGTATCCGCCGGGGCAGGGGTGAGGCCCCTGGCCAGCTCAGGCACGCCGATCCAGTCCGTGGCCGCGTTCCATACGATGAGCGCCGCCACCAGCACGCCCAGCACCGAGGTAATGAAGTCCCACATGCCCGTGAACAGATCCCGCAGCACGCGCTTTGTCAGGAAGCCGATCACGAAGGACTGGGCCCCAGTGAGCATGGCGGCCATGATCTGGTTGCCTGCCGGCTCCTCGAACCAGCTGATGTTGCCCTCGAAGAACTTGTACGAGGCGATGGTGCTCCAGGCGAGGCACACCCAGGCGACTGCCCTGGCCAGCCAGTACACGCCGATGAACCTGCTGTACCAGTCCTTGACCTGGCTGTAGTCCTTGCGGAAGCCGCCGATCATCCTGGCGCGCATGTCCGCCGCCAGCTTGTCCCGGTCCACGCGCACGCGGACCTTTGAATTTTTTTCATTAAGTTGCATGCCACTTACGTTTAGTAATTCATCTAGACTCCAGAGCCGGCCCAGCGCCGGCTTTTTTTGTCAGGTGGCGCCGGAGGCCTGGCGGAGCTGCTCCCGCAGATCGCGGAGCTGCTGGGCCTGCCAGGGATCTTCCGGCCCGGGAACTGCCTGCAGGTACAGGCTTACGCACCGCGCCTCGTGCGGCCATACCCGCATCCGTGCTGCGGCCTGGCTGCCCTTCCAGGCCCGTCTGAATCTGAGGCCCATCATGTAGGCCATCGAGCAGTGGAAATCCATGTCCTCCGGACGAACCGGCCATAGCTCCGGCGTGCGGCACGCCCATTCGCAGAGCCCGATCTGGTAGCTGCCGAGCCGGAGCGTGCGCTGCGCCGGCAGCAGGGGCAGGGGAGGGGGCGCGCTGTTCATGGCTTGCCTGCGGGTTCGCGGAGCGCGTCGAAGGTCTGCTCCCGCTCGTCCTCGGCCCGGATCATCTGCTGCACCGATCCCAGGTAATGCGCGCCGGCCGTGCAGCCGGCCAGGTTGCTCCACTGGAGCAGGAGCCGGTTGCCGGGCTGCTCGTAAATGCGAGCCTGCCAGATCCTGCCCTCCGAAATGCGCTGGGCGATGTGCCGCAGCAGCCGGTTGAGCTCGCCCTGGCGCTGCGGCTCGCTGCGGTAGGGCTTGTGCAGCGTCACGGCCCCGTCCAGGGTCGTGGCGTGCTGCGGGGCATACTTGAGCCACGCCTTGAGGCTACTGCCGGACGCGGCGGCTTTTCTGGGCTTTTTCATTGCGGGATGCCGGTTTTTGGTTCATCTGGTCGAATATCTGCGGCATGGCCCGCCGCAGGCCCGCTGCGGAGCGGATGCCGAAGCCGCCTGCCTGGGTGCGCCAGAACTCCGCCTGGCGCCCGTCTGCCTGGGTGAGCCAGGCCACAGCCTTCGAGATCACCTCCGGCGCGTAGCGGTCCCGGGTGTGGAGCTGGCGCAGGTGCCAGGCCCATTTGGCCAGATCCGCGCCCCGCAGGCGCATGTCGTCCGGGTGGATGGCCATGAGGCCCTGCTTGAGCTGCCAGGCCAGCCGGCCGGCGCCGCCCTCCGCCTCCGCCGCCTGGGCGTCCTGCCGGGCCCGGCCCGCATCCGCCGCCTGCCGCAGCTGCGCCGCATCCTCGAACTCGCCGGCCCTGGATCGGTACCGCGCCAGGTAGCGCGCCTCCGCGCCCGCGATCCCGTTGGGGCTGGCTGGATCCAGCCAGATCGAGGGCGGCAGCACGTAGAGCCTCGGATTGCGCCGCATGGCCTCCGCCATGTGGTCGATCACCGAGACAGCATGGTCCCGCGCGGCCATCAGGGCCATCTTTTCCCAGATCCGCACGTCCAGCTCCGCCGGCCGCTCCAGCTTCATCATCCAGGCGGCCAGGAGCCTGAGCGCGGCGGCATGGCCGCGCTCCAGCTCGCCTGCGCACCAGGCGCGCCCCCGCGAGAGCAGGGCCACGTACATCGCCACCAGGCTGGCGGCGAAGGCATCCGCCGCGCCCGCCCCCCGGCCCCTGTCTTTTGCCGCGCCCGGGGCTGGCGGCGCTTCCCGGCGCTTGCCGTCATCGGCCCCCGCCAGGTCTTCCTGCTTCCCCGTCCCGGCGCCGTCTTCCCGGCCAAGACCTGCGACGGAGGAGCAGGCCGCAGCCGGCGCCGGGACGGAGGCCGCTCCGGCTAATTGCTTAATTGCTCCGCTTTCCCTCTTACCTATAGAAAGGTCCAGTTTCTGGACCTTATCGGCCCCCTCCGGCGCTCCGGACAGGCTCCCGAACGCCTCCTCTGCGCTGGCCATCGCAAGCACCGGGATGCCGGCCGGCAGCACCTGCCGGGGGATCAGGGCAGGGTCCAGCAGCAGCACGTAGTTGGCGCGCGTGCCTCGCCACCGCTGCGCCGGCATGCTCGCCGCCGGCGTCTCGCCGCGCTCGCCCAGCAGCAGCCCCGCCCAGCAGAGCTTCTTCCGGTGCGAGATGGCCGTGGTGGCGCAGCCCTGGCGGCCTACGGATTCGGGGTTGTTGGTCTCGAAGGCGTTAGATACCGGACGGCCGGCCCGCACGTCGTCGGCGGCCTGGCGGCACCATGCCTTGGCCAGGTTGTGGGCCGTGTTGATCTGGCTGCGCTTCAGCAGGCGGGGGTCGTTGCCCCGTGCTGCCTGCTGGAGCCCGTTGTGCTCCTCGATGCGCCGGGAAAGCTCCGGCAGCATCGCGCGGTACAGGATCTCCCAGCTGTAGAATGACGCAGGCGGAACAGCGGATGAATGCGGCTGCATATGCCAGATTGCTGTAGGGTAGGGTAGGGGAGGAAAAGGGGCCGGGCGCGCAAGCGGCGTCCCGGCCGGTCTGAAGGCGTAGGCGCCTCCCTGCTTCGTCTGCCGCGCGCGCCCCCGCGAGGGGGGGAAAGAACGATCCGAGAATTGGCGCGCCCGGACACAAGTCTTGGCCGCCTCAGCCTAGAAAAGCGAGAGCTGAGGCCTGTTGTATAGCATCATGTCTTCCCAGGTGACGGCACCGGCGGTGTGCCCGCTGCCATGGTCGGCATCGAGGGTGAGCACCACCTGGAAGCCGGGCACCCGGTGCACCCTGAAGCTGCCCGCCGTGCACATCCGCCCGAATGCCTTGATGCGGGTGCCTGGCGGGAACATCCGCCCCAGCTCCAGCGCCTGCCGGCGCAGCTCCGGCTCCCGCTCCAGCGCGGCCCGCACCCGGCGCGCCGTCTCTCCCG
>JANRID010000028.1:0-104059 GCA_033765305.1 Bacteroidia bacterium | reverse complement strand
AGCGCACCAGATCGGCCTGCTGGTAGGCGTAGAGCGAGACGGAGCCTTCGGCCATGACCCGCAGCAGCAGGGTGTCGGCTTTCCATTCGGGATTGCGGGTCGTGCTGACGCGGCCTACCATCTCGACCGGAATGTCGATCTGCACGGCATGGCGCTCGTAGCGCATGGACTCGCCGATGCGGAAGGCCGCGATCTCTGCCGCGCCGATGGTCCGGGGCGCATCGCTGCGGGAAGCCTTGAACGAAATCTGGGCCGGATTGTCAGCCCAGCGGAGGTTGAGGATCAGGCCTTCATGCACCTGTCCGTCCAGGTCCGTCCAGGCACCGGGCTCGTAGGAGAAGTCCGGCTGAGCTGCGGCGCGGAAGGTCAGCAGACACAAGGCGAAGAGCAGGGTACATATTCTCATAGTCAGGGGAATTGCGGTGGACTTGGGATTCAGAAAATTCGGTATGCAGCGGAGATGGAAACGGTGCTGAGCGCGGTGCTCTGGAAGCCCAGCCTCAGCTGTTGCTGCTGGTAGTAGCGGACTTCGCCGCCGAAGCGTCCGTAGCGGAGCCCAGCGGAAAAGCAGAAGACGCCGCCGGGATTCAGCCCCAGTTCCTGAATCTGGCCATAGCGGATGGTGGAGCGGGCGGAGGCCGCCGAAATCAGGCGTGCGGCGCTCACATACGGGTGAAACCGGCTTCCGGGGCGGCTGAGGGGATACAGGCGCAGGCCATATACAAAGTCCACGGCCCGATAGCGGATCACGACGCCTCCGCTGGTGCTTCCGTTAAAGCTGCGGTAAGATGGTTCCGTATGCAGCGCCAGGCGGCGGCGCCACACCGGCAGCAGAAATTCCGCATCCACGCCGAGGGTCGGGAGGTATTTCCGGCCGATTTCGCTGCTGAAGGCGATTTCCGAGACGCGCAGGGCTGGGACGAGGTGCACATGCAGACTGCCGTGCCGGCTGGAATAGACCCGGGCGGCTTCGCCCTGGCAGGCGTAGTAGGATTGAAAAACCGATTTCAGGTAGCGGCTAGTGTAACGGAGGCTGCCGTCATTCGGCAGGGCACCCTCGCAGGCCAGCTTGATCTGAAGCTGGCCCGCAAAGGCCTGGTTTTCCTTGATCAGATTGTCCGGGGTGATGTAGCGCTTGTAGATCAGCTGCTCCAGCGGCCCGTCGCCGGTGCGGATGAAGTAGCGCACCAGATCGGCCTGCTGATAAACGTAGAGCGAAGCCGACCCCTCGGCCAGCACGCGCAGCAGCAGGGTGTCGGACTGCCATTCGGGATTGCGGGTCGTGCTCACGCGGCCGCGCGTCTCGATGGGAATATCGATCTGCACGGCATGGCGCTCGTAGCGCAGGGCCTCGCCAATGCGCAGGGCTGCGATGCCGGCGGCTTCGATCGTCTGCACATCGGCATCGCGCGATGTCCTGAAGGAAATACGGGCTGGAATATCAGCCCAGCGGAGGTTGAGGATCAGGCCTTCATGCACCTGTCCGTCCAGGTCCGTCCAGGCGCCGGGCTCATAGGAAAAATCTGGCTGCGCGAATAAAGATGTGATGCTGAGCAGGATACCGCACAGCAGGACAAAGTATTTGCAGGCAAGGCGCATACAATCGGGGACAAGGGGGTGAAATTCAGGATGAATATACAGGGTTTTTCATATGCAAATGCAGGACTTTTGTCATTCGCGGGAGGGGATGTAATGAAAGACTGGTGATTGTGCTGGCTGCGTGGAGGTTGGGAATTTCCAGACAAGAAATAGGAGACGTGGGTTATCCGCATCAAGGGGGGAACGGCTGCTGCGGCAGTCCCCGCCCGTTTGAAATTGGTCTGTCGGCAGAGATTCTGTATCTTTACCTCTCCGGTTTGCCATTTATCCCCCTCCCATGACTCCCGACGCTGCCTTCCTCCGCGAGCACAAAGATCTCATCCACAAGGAGCTGGACCTGATCCAGGATGTCATCAAGCGCATGGCTGCCAATTCCTTCCAGGTCAAGGCCTGGATGGCAGGGATCATCTCCTTCATCGCGGCCTTCGAGCGCGGCAAGCTCTTCTCCGAGCCCCTGCTGCTGCTGGTGCTGCTGGTGCCCATCGCCTCCTTCTGGTACCTCGACGGCTTCTTCCTCCAGGCCGAGCGCAAGTACCGCAGCCTCTACAATGAGGTCATCCGCAAGCGCACCGCCGGCGATCTCAGCGGTCTCTACGACCTCAACCCGCACCGCTTCAACAGCGGGGCGCCTTCCATCCGGAAGATGATGGTGAGCAAAACCCTCCTGCCCTTTTACCTGATTCCCATCGTGCTGCTGCTGGCCGCCCTGCTCTACATGACCCTGGCCGCTGCTCCAGCAGCCTGATTATCAGCTGCCCCGATGCACCTCGATCAGCGTGCCGCGGGGCCTTCCGGCTGCTGCCGCCCTGCTCCCGGTTGCGGAGGGCGGCTATGGTGATCCGCAAAATCCGGCTGCGAAGCATCCAACTGCTTCCGGATCCGGCGGACTTCCACGGGCTTCACTTCAAACCGCCGCTGCGGCTCCCGCTCGCCGCGGAGCATTTGCCCGGCTTCCTGGATGCTGGCAAGCAGCTCGTTGAATGGCTGGGTTTCCATCAAGGAGAGTAATGATTCAGTCTCGTCTATCAATATAGCCTTTGAAGTCGTTGTAGCCCCGCTCGACGGGCGTAAAAAATACGTTTTCTAAAAGGTCTGAACGGTTTCTGCCATGCAGGCATGGGTCGTGCTGTAACTGTCGTGCCTGCCCTTTGTAAGAATTGCCGATGATGTTTGAATATAGGACCTAAGTGCTATACGATCAACTGACTATCTCCGTGAAACTTCGTGCTTCCGCACCTCACATGTTTGCATGATGCTCCGTGGTAAACCCAGGCGAAGGTTCACCACTTAGAAAGTAAGCACACTGAGAAACACGAAGTTAGGCCTTCTCCGTGTACCTTAGTGTCCTCAGTGTCTGAGTGGTAAACCCAGATGCAGAGATTCACCACTCAGCAAGTAAGCACACCGAGAGACACGCAGCCAGGTCTTCTCCGTGTGCCTCAGTGTCCTCGATGCCTCCGTGTAAAGCCGTCCTTGCAGTTGGAGGACTCCCCGGGCATGTTCTACAAGCGATACATCCCCGCTTCAATGCCGGAAAGCAGCAGCCTCTGCGCCCGCGCGGGGCTGCCGATGCTGCCCGTCCCGAAGCTGCGCATGTGCGCCGCAAGCGCCTGAGTGCCTGACCATCCGCCCTGCCTTCCGACCGCCTGCGCGCGGCTTTTGTCCGGCTGCCGGAGGCTGCGCGCGGGCTGCCGCGATTTTTATATCTTTGAGTCATGAAGGCCTATCATGACTTGCTCCGGCATGTGCTGGATCACGGGACGGACCGGAGCGACCGGACAGGCACCGGCACGCGCAGCGTATTCGGCTACCAGATGCGCTTCGATCTGGCGGAGGGATTTCCCCTCGTCACCACGAAAAAGGTGCACCTCAAGTCGGTCATCCACGAGCTGCTCTGGTTTCTCCGGGGCGAAAGCAACATCGCCTACCTGAAGGCCCACGGGGTGAGCATCTGGGACGAATGGGCCGACGAACAGGGGGAGCTGGGGCCAGTGTACGGCGTGCAGTGGCGCTCCTGGCGCGGCGCGGACGGCCAGACCGTCGATCAGATCGCCAATCTGGTGGAGGACATCCGGCGCAATCCCCATTCCCGCCGCCTGATGGTCACGGCCTGGAACCCCGCGGAGGTGCCGGGCATGGCCCTGCCGCCCTGCCACACGCTGTTCCAGTTCTACGTGTCCGAAGGCCGGCTCTCCTGCCAGCTCTACCAGCGCAGCGCAGACCTCTTTCTGGGCGTGCCCTTCAACATCGCCTCCTATGCGCTGCTCACCCACATGGTGGCGCAGGTGACGGGTCTGCAGGCCGGCGAATTCATCCACACCTTCGGCGACGCCCACATTTACCACAACCACTTCGACCAGGTGCAGCTCCAGCTCAGCCGCGAGCTGCGCCCCCTGCCGCAGCTCGAACTCAATCCGGCGGTGGATTCCATCTTCGGATTCACCTACGACGATATCCGCATCCTGAACTACCACCCGCATCCCGCCATCAAGGCGCCGGTTGCGGTATAATTGCCTTCCGCCCGTGTTCAGCAAGGTCCGGCGCCTCGAAATCAAGATCCGCAAAGCCGTGGACAACACCTTTGCGGGCCAGTATCACTCCGCCTTCAAAGGGCAGGGGCTGGAATTTGACGAGGTGCGGCCCTACCAGTACGGCGACGATATCCGGGCCATCGACTGGAATGTGACGGCTAAAACGGGGCAGGTCTTCGTAAAACAGTTCCGCGAAGAGCGGGAACAGACCCTCTTTGTGCTCTTCGACATCAGCGGATCGGAGGATTTCGGGCCGTCGGAGCAGAACAAGCGCCTCACCGGCATGGAAATCGCGTCCATCCTGGCCTTTTCTGCCCTGAAAAATAACGACAAGATCGGCTTGGCGGTCTTTTCCGACCGGATCGAGCGCTTTTACAAGCCTGCCAAAGGCCGCAAGCACATCCTCAAGATGGTCCGCGGCACCCTGCTGCACCGAAACCGCAGCGAAAAGACCTCGATCCGCAGCGCGCTCGATTTTGTGCATCACACCCTCAAGCGCCGCTGCATCCTGATTGTGATGTCGGACTTTCTGGACGAAGGCTACGAGCAGCGCCTGGTGCAGCTGGGCCGGCGGCACGATGTGATCCTCATCCGCCTGCACCATCCCAATGAAGTCTTTCAGGCGGCATCCGGGGTGCTGCCGGTGCTCGACATCGAGACCAACCAGCTCCGCTGGATTCATGCCGGGCAAAGCGGGTACATGCGCCAGCTGTCGGAGCATTTCCGGCAGCTCGATGCACGGATGGAGCAGTTCTGCCTGCGCAATCAGATCGGCTATGTGTCGGTCAACACCCAGGAGGATTACCTGCCGGTCCTGGAGGCATTCTTCCGCAACCGCAACCGCAACCGGCGACACGCATGAGGGCTGGCCCTGGCATACGGACTGCATGGCTCCTGCTGCTCGCTGCCGGGCTGGCCCCCCTGCATGCACAGCAGGCCGATATCCGGGCCTGGCTGCGCTTCGAGCCCGACACGGCGGCCATTGGCTGGCCAGTCACGCTGCGCCTGAGCGTGCAGCACGCGCCAGGGGTCAAGGTGATCTTTCTCCGGCGGCAGGAGGATCTGCGCCCGATGGAGCTCATCGAAGCCGGCGAAGCCGAGCGGCGCACCGAAAACGGCCTGGTGCTGGAGACCATCCGGTTCCGCGTCCGGACCTTCGATCTGGCACCGAAGCAATGGGTGCAGGCGCCGTTTATCTATGTGGCAGGCCGGGATACGGTACGGATGGTGGCGGAAAGCGATACCCTGTACCTGCAGCGCCGCTTGCCGCCGGACCAGACCGGCGGGGACTTCCTGGCCGCCGAAGGCGTGCTGCCGGTCCGGGTGCCGCCCGACTACGGTCTGCTCTTTACGCTGCTGGTCCTGCTGGGCGGCGGCATCGCTGCGGTGCTGGTGGCGCTGCGCAGGCCCATCGCCCGCTACCTGCGGCTGCGCCGCAACCGCCAGGAATGGCTGCAGATGCGCCGAAAACTCAAAGAACTGGAGCAGGCGCCCATCGATGCAGGCCTCTTCGAGACCATCAACCGCTTCTGGAAGCAGATCCTCGATCCGCAGGACCAATGGGCGCTGGGCAGCATGACCACCACCGAAATCCGGCAGCGGATCACTTCCCTCGGCGGGCTCGATGCCGATCAGCAGCGCAGCTTCATCCGGGCCGCCGAGGCCGGAGACCAGGTGCTGTACGCCGGGCTGAGCCTCGACCGGGGGCAGCTGCTGATGCTGCTCTGGGAGCTGACGCAGGCCCTCGACCGGATCTTCGAGGCGCGGGAGCAGCAGCTCCAGGAGGCAGGGTAAGATCCTGCCGAAAAAAACAGCCTCATGCAGTTGCCTGGGAAGCGGGGATGTATTATCTTTGCAGGACAATTTCGGGGGATTAGCTCAGTTGGCTAGAGCGCTTGCATGGCATGCAAGAGGTCATCGGTTCGAATCCGATATTCTCCACTTTCAGAAAGCCCCCTTCTGCGGGGCTTTTTTTTATGGTTCTCCGGCCGTGTTGGCGGTATGCAGGCAGGTTGTGCGGCCCCTCCGGGGCTGGCCTTATGTGGAAGAAATGCCAGGCCGGATGGACGCACCGGAATTGCCGCGCCGGACGTGCAGGCCTGGCCTGCCCCCTCGCCTGCATCGCTGTTTCCGGGCCGCAGCCCGGATGCCTGACGCTGCTTGCAGGGCCGGTTTTTCTTGCTACCTTTACCTGGCACCCGCTCCGCCAACCCCCTCACGCCATGCGTCTGTTCCCGGGAATGCTGATGACCCTCTGCGGCCTGCTGGCTGCATTGCCCTCTGCGGCCCAGACCCGTCCGCCCGAAGCGGTCGAGTACCGCGACGGGCAGCTGCGCGGCCAGCTGCCCTACGGCGAGCCCTTTGTCCTGTACGGCAGCACGCGCCCGCCCGGCGCCGCCGAGCGGGCGGAAGTGGTGCAGATCATGCTGTACGAAGAAGCCGATCCGCGCCGCAGGCGCCGTCAGGAGCGCCGCCTGCTGGGACGGGGGCGTGCCGTTGCTGCTGTGTACGGCGATGAGCCGGTCTTCATCGGCTCGTGGTGGGCCGGCACCGACCGCGATCCGGGGAAATTCGATGTGTATATCGGCCGGCCGCTCTGGCCGGACACCCGCTATAAGCTGGTATTCAACTTCTTTCAGCGCCACGAGATCAACGATACCCTGACCCGCCAGATCGTGCGGGACGTCAAGGAAGGCATTTACCGGCTGAACAAACGCTCCGTTCGGGTGGACGATGTAGCCCGCCAGCTCAACGAGCGGGTAGCCCGGATGACGGACAGCCTGAGTTTCGGCTACCTCCGCACCACGCCGGAAGGCGAGGTGATCTTCGACCGCGGCGTGCGGGAGCTGAGCCTGCCGGTCGGCGGGGAATTTGCCCCTTCGGTCCAGGAAGACATAGCCCGCCTGGTGCGGGAGGAAATGGCGCTTCGCAGCGCCGACTCGCTGCTGCGCGATGTGCGGCTGACGCTGCAGGCCCTGGCCCGGAGCCAGCCCTACCTGCAGCTGGCAGCCCGGCTCGAAGACCTCGCGCTCGACCCTGCGGTCAGGGTGCCTTTCAGCATGGCTGAGGTGCAGAGCCTCCGGCAGGTGGTGGAAAGCGGCCAGGCAGCGGCAGATCCCTTTATGCGGCTGCTGCCCTTTGCAGCGGCGGATGGCGGCGCGCTGACCGATCCGCAGAAGCGGCTGATCCTGGAGCTGCAGACCTATTACCAGGAGCTGACGGTCAACATCCAGACGGTGCAGCGCCGGCAGGCGGCGATCGTCATCCTGAACGAGCGGATTGGCCCCGGCGGGCTGGACCGCATCATCGCCAGCGGATTTGTGCTGGCGCAGTCAGCTTCCGTCGTCACCACGCCTTTTACGCAGCTGGCGGAGGCGCCGGAGCCATCAGGCAATCCCCCGCCAGGCGCGGCGCAGCGGCGCGCAGCACCCGCCGAGGTGCTCAGCAGCAGCACCGGCTTCGATGCCATCAACATCGGCACCGCATACGGCGTTTCAGCGGTGGGGCTGAACTTCGGCCGGCCGGCCGGCGGCGGAAGCGGCGGATTTACCCTCGCGGACACTGAACCCGATCTGATTACCTATCTGGGGGTGAAGTTCTACTTCAGCCGTGTCGACAAGTCCCTCCGCATTGCCGACCCCTATCCGCTGCCCCGCGACCGGTTCTCGCTGCTGGCGGGCATCAAGGTCAGCGGCCAGCTCAACTACCGGGGCGCGGATCTGGGCAACGTGATCGGCGTACAGCCCGTGCTCGGCCTGTCCTTCGATTTCAACCGCGCCATGAGCCTCGATGCAGGCTTCATCTTCTTCGAACAGGAAACCCTCAGCCCGCTTACCAGCTACGCGCGCCTGCGTGCGGCGCCCTTTGCAGGCCTGAGCATCGATGCGAACGCTTTCAACGCCGTCCGGAAGCTGATCCTTTCCCTCAACCCCTAATCCCACCCCGATGGCGGAAGCCATACGACCCTTCGTGCAGATCGTCGAGCCGGAGCCGCTGGTGGCTCACGAAGCCCAGACTGCGGGCCTCGATGTGCTCGTATTCCCCAAGGCGCTGGGTGTCTGCAAACTGCGGATTACCCTGCTGGCCGATGAATGTGTGTTCCAGGAACCGGGCGGCCTTACCCAAGCCCTGGAGCGCGAAGTCTTCTGCTCGGATCTCTTCAAGGGCATCCTGACCGAAGTGCGCATGACCCTGGTATGCTCTACGCCGGGTTCGCAGCCGATCCTGATCCGGGTGTACGCAGAAGCGCAGAACAGCGAAGGCGGGGTATCTGCCCGCACCCCGGACTTCAATGTGGACTTCCGTCCGGCCCCCCGCATAGAAGACAGTGCTGCTCCGGTGCTGCCCGATCCTCCAACCGTCTGAATGCATGAACCCCCGGATTTTCATCGCAGGCATGCTGCTGGCCGGCTGCGCCCTGGAAGACCCCCTGGCAGGCATCCGCACCGACGAAGTCATCACGCTGTCGGCAGATGACCAGACCTTGCTGGCCGACGGCCGCTCGGTGCTGGTGCTGACGGCCCGGCTGGGCGATGAGGCATCGCCCAACCTGCCCATCCGCTTCCGGACGGAACAGGGCCGCTTTGCCGGAGCCGCTTCGCCCCGCGACCTGACCCTTACCGCTTCGGGCCGCGAGGCGATTGTGACGCTGGTCAGCGGCCAGACGGCAAGCGAACGGGTAACCGTCACCGCCGAGACCGGCGGCTTTTCTGCCCCCCTCGTCCTTTCCTTCGGCCGCGCCTATCCCGATGCCCTGCAGCTGACGCTGGAGGATCCGGTGCTGCAGGCCGTTCCGGGCGCTTCGACAGAGCTGAATACCCGGCTGCTGCGCAGCCTGGGCCAGGTATCCGAGGGCACGCGCGTATTCTTCAGCACGCAGGCGCTTACCGGCAGCCCGGAGCTTGCCATCGTGCCCTTTGCCGACGCAGCCGGGCAGGAGCTGCAGACTGCCCTCACATGCAGGAGCAGCGAGGCGGGCACCGTAAGGATTACCGCTGCGGTCGCCCTCGCGCCCGGAGATACCCTCCGCCAGTCCATAGCGCTTGTACTTACCCCCTGACCTCTTACCTTTGCAGGCATGACGCCGATACCCGAATCCATTATTGAATCCGCAGTTGCCTGGATCACCAATCTGGACGAAGACCAGATCGAAGAGCTGATCGAGCAGTACTCGGATCAGCAGCCCTTTATGTTCGGCTTTCTGCTGACCATGGGCGAAGAAGACTTCAGCGAGGACGAACAGGAGCTGTTCCTGTACCTCGGCATGGTGGTCTGGCATGCCATGTCTGCCCACTACGGGCCCCTCCGCGCAGTGGAGGAAGCGGATTTTTCCGAAGTGGAAACCTCGAATCTCGCGCTGCTCGAATCGCTGGAGGACCAGCCCGACGAAGCCTTCGCCAAGGTGGCTGCCGGCATTCTGCTCAACCACAACCAGTCCCAGCTGCTGCAGTATCTGGTGGAGGTGCTGCAGGACGAGCAGGACATTCTGGAGTCCGAAAACTTCGGACCAATGTTTATCTTCCTGAAGATCCTCGTAGAGTGTTTCGACCTCCAGTCGTAATGCCATGCACATCGAGGCGCTGCGCGAATACTGCCTGAGCAAGCAGGGGGTAACCGAGGGTTTCCCTTTCGGAGAGGACACGCTGGTGTTCAAGGTAGGCGGAAAACTGTTTGCGCTCGCCTCGCTCGCCGAACCGGACAGCGTGAACCTGAAATGCAGCCCCGAAGAAGCCATCGGGCTGCGCGAAGCCTATCCGGATGCCGTTCTGCCCGGGTACCACATGAACAAAAAGCACTGGAATACCGTGTCACTGGTTCATGGACTGCCTACGGCACTGATTGTCAAGCTGATCGATACCTCGTACACGCTTGTGCGTGCGGGCCTGCCGAAGGCGGTTCGCGAAGCGCTGGATGCGGAGGCGCCGCTATAAGGCATCGGGAAACACGCGGGCCAGGTCTGCCGCCGTATCCACGTCCGAGAGCCGGGGAAGCAGGCATGTGTTCAGGCCCGCAGCGTGCAGATCGTCCAGCGTGGCCTGGAAGACCTGATCGGTGCTCCAGGCTTTGCCCGTGAAGACCGCTTCGGCCATCTGGCGGAGGCCAAGCAGATAATATCCGCCATCCGCAGCGGGCCCGAGCACGGCATCGCAGTGCTCCAGCGCGCGGAAGGCCGATTCCAGATGCTCCGGGCGCAGCTCGCCGCAGTCGCTGCCGATGATCAGCAGGTGCCGATACCCCGCCGCAAAGCCCCATTGGAAGGCATGCTGCATCCGGGCGCCGAGGTCGCCGCCCTGCTGCGGAAGGCGGGGCCAGCCTGTTTCCGACCACAGATCAGCGTCCGGGATGGCGTTTCCATACCAGACGGCCTTGGCGCAGGACACCCCCTCCGCCGTCCGGCGGGTATGCGCCAGCAGGCGGACGTAGGCCGCCAGGGCTTTCGGGTGGCCGATCTCGGCGGCCAGACGGGTTTTAACTTCCCCTTCCACGGGGTGTTTGACGAAAATCAGCAGCAGGCGGTCCATGGATCAGGTTCAGGCGTGGTGCTGCGCCTCTTTGACCTTCCAGAGCTTCCACCAGGGCGTCATCGGCGTGTCGTGATGCTCATAGTGGTAGCCGAAAAAGTAGCAGGTCAGGAAGGCGAGCAGGTGGTTGGCAGGCTGGGTATGCGCCTTGTGCACATTGTCCGGGCCATGCTCGCCCATGTGCGGCACAAACGTGCCGAAATAAAACAATTGCAGGGTGCTGAGCAAGGAAGGCAGCACCCAGTAGAGGATCAGATTGGCCTGCGGAATCCAGATGGCGGCCACGTTGAACGCGATGGCGGCCAGCACCAGCTGGCGCAGCGAGATGTATTCCCGCAGAAAATCCCAGTACCAGGGCCAGAACTGCGCATTGCCTTTGTGAAAATCCGGATCGTTTTCCGTCCCTACGAAGCGGTGGTGCTGGTAGTGCTTGGGCCGCAGGGTGCTGTAGGAGTTGAAAATGAACAGCACGGTGCAGATGCGGCCGATCAGGTGGTTGAGCCAGGGCCGGCGCGGAGCCACGGAGCCATGCATGGCATCGTGGGCGGTGATAAACAGGCCCGTAAACAGATGGGTCTGCACCCAGACCATCAGCCAGGTGAGCGGGCTGAGCCATGCCACCGGGCGGGCCAGGTTCCAGGCCAGCGCTGCGGTCCAGAGCGCGATGATGAGCAGCCCGATGAGCACGCCTGTGCTGCTGTCGGTGCTGCGGGTATCGGAATGGTGCTTATGCATGTGCGGCGGTTGCAGGTTGGGCGGCGGGTGCCGGCGCATAGGGCTTCAGGCGCATGCGCCGTTTGAGCCATTCATACCATTGGATATTCATCAGGATCAGCAGCAGGCCATACATCGTATCCTCGGCGGGGATCGTGCCGATGCGGAGGCCGGTATTTTCGGCATCGTTGTACCAGACCACCGGCAGCGCGGTGAGGACACCGTTGACGATCAGGAAGGGAATCAGGCAGATCAGGTAGGCCACCAGGAAACGCCCCAGCCATACAGGCTTGATCCACAGCCCATTGGCGATCAGCAGCAGACCAGCCAGGGTACAGGTGACCGCCGGATACCAGCGGTCGCGGAGCAGCAGGGCCAGCAGCAGCAGGATGAAGCCGAGCCCTGATGCGATCCCTTGCGCGAGCCGGGGCGCCAGGTCCCGCCGGAGGTACGCGTTCACGCATTCATATACAAAGAGACAGGCGTAGGGAATGGTGACGAAAAACATCCATTCTTCCACCGGCAGCCCGGCGGGATAGATCCCCATGACATAGGCCGGTGTGAATCCCCAGACACCCATTGCGGTAAAAGCTGCATCCCAGGGGATGAATACCAGCCCGGTGAGCAGGATGGCCGGCAGCAGGGCGGGCCAGTACTGCACATAGCGGACCCGCCGGTCAAAGGACAGTGCGAACGGGCCGGCAAGGGAAGCAAGATTGACGAGGAGGTACGTCCACATAGGATAGGCAATTAGCCGGCGGCCTGCCGGAGCGTATCGAGCTCAAGTTGGGAGAAACGGCCTGTAGATTCGAAGAATTCGATGAACTGCTGCAGATGCCCGTCCTGCAGCCCGAAGCGTCCGGGCTGCCGCAGCCCCTCGATCATCACGGCTTTGTCTTCGTCGAAATGATAGAGGCGGTCGAGAAATCCGGGGAGGTGGTGCTCGATGGCGAAGCGAAGGAAGCGGATTTCCACCTGATCCGGCGCGCGGCGGATGGCATCCTCGAAGGTCTGCATGGCATCGTGGAGCAGGCGGAGCTTATCCACCGGGTTCCAGGCGTGGTGCGCGCGCAGTGCGGAGGCAGCGGCACGGTAGGCAAGGCGCACCGGATCGGGGCCCTGATACCGGTGCAGGGCCTCCCACAGGCGGGCAGCGCGGGCGGCATCGCCGGCGGCTGCCTGGAAATCGCGCCGCAGGGTATCCAGATCGGGAAGCACGCTCAGATCAGGCTCAGTTGCTGCTGAAAGTAGGTTTTGACCCAGATGGCGAGCTTCTGATTGTCCGGCACCCGGATGCGTTCCTGCAGGATGCGGGCAGGCGGAAGCTGGCCGATTTTGCGGAAGAGGCGCAGATAGTAGCGGTATGCGAGGAGCACCCCGCTGCGGGCCCCTGCCGGCAGCTGCACGATGCCGGTGTAGGCGTGGTCGAAGTCGCGCTGGATGTCGGCTTCGATCTCCCGCTTGGCGGCCTCGTCGAAACGCTGGAAGCTCACCCCCGGAAAATACACGCGTCCCCGCTCCTGGTAGTCGCTTTTCATGTCGCGGAGGAAATTCACCTTCTGGAAGGCCTTGCCCAGGCTGCGGGCTGGCTCGTACAGGCGCCGGTAGAGCGCATCGTCGCTTTCGCAGAATACCCGCAGGCACATGAGCCCCACGACTTCGGCGGAGCCGTAGATGTATTCCTCGTACGACTGCGAGGTGTATCGGTTCTGGTCCAGATCCATCTCCATGCTGTGCAGGAAGGCTTCGGTCAGCTCGCGCTCGATGCCGTATTCGTTCACCACCTTCTGAAAGGAGTGCAGCACCGGATTGAGGCTGATGCCCGTCTCGATCGCATGCCAGGTATCCTGCCGGAATGCATCGAGCAGGCTGCGCTTGTCAAACTCGTGGAAGGTATCCACGATCTCGTCCGCATAGCGCACAAACCCGTAGATCGCATAGACCGGCAGGTGGAAGCGGCGGTGCAGGGTTTGAATGCCCATCGAGAACGACGTGCTGTAGTTGCGGGTGATGAGCTTGCTGCAGGCCAGGCAGGTGTCGTGGTAGAGTTGCATACGGGTGGGAGCTGGCAGGGTGTAGGGCAAAACGGTCGGAGGGGCTGAAAAAAGATGAAGAGCAGCGTCTGAGTCAGACTGCCGCTCCTCACATATATGTAAACAACCCCCTCTTCACGCTGACGATAGGTATCAAGTTCAACAAAGATGCTGAAAGAACCTCGTCAGCGCCTCAAATGTTTCTGCGGCATCCGGAATGATTCAACAAATCCGGCGCCTTGTATCGTTCAGTTGCCTGCGTAGCTGGTCAGACGGCCTTTCAGCTCCTTGCGGGCAATGTGGATGCGGTTCTTGACGGTCCCGATGGGAATGTTGAGGATATCGGCGATCTCGAAGTATTTGTAGCCCTTGAAATACATCAGGAAGGGCGTTTTGTACTCATAGCTCAGGTCCTGGATGGCCGAGTGGATTTCATCCATCGCCAGCTTGGTGCCCGCAGCATTGTCGGTCACGTGGCGGGGCGAGTTGATGAAATGCAGATTGTCGGTGGTATCGATGAACGTCTTGCGCTTGACCAGGCGATGATAGTTGGTAATGAAGGTATTCTTCATGATGGTGTAGAGCCACGCCTTGAGGTTGGTGCCCTCCGTGAACTTGTCGCGGTTGGCAATGGCTTTGAGCAGGGTCTCCTGCAGGAGGTCGTTGGCCTCTTCGGAATCCCGGGTCAGCTTCAGCGCTACGGGCCGCAGCGACTTATAGATGCTCACAACTGAAGAATTGAATTCGATCGCCGTCATAACTTACAGTATTTTCTGAAAGTTCACACAAATATAAAAGCCTTCCGGATACGTGTCAAGACCTTGTTTAAATCTTGTGGAATAAAGTTAAACACCTTTTTCCGCTGCCGCAAGATGCAGGTCTGAAATTTTTCCTGGGATATTTTGCAGAATATCCTGAATTCCAGATACTTGATATAGATATTTTCATATATCCCGCTTTCCGGATAAGCCTGATACTGTTTAAACTTCAGCATTTTTGGATCAACAAAATTGGGCCTCGAACGCTTGCCTCCGGCACAAGCCGGTACGAAGTGCAGTACAGCGGCAGATTTCAGGCCGTGCACCGCAACAGCGGAAAACGATTGCCCTAAACGAAGCCCGCCCGCTGCCTGGCGAAGGCTGCGGGCGGATGGGAGACAGAAAGCCGGACCTGGTCAGAATTCCACGTCGGGCAGGACGATTTTCTGCCCGGCAGGCACGGGATCTTTCAGCTTCGGATTCAGGCGGCGGATGGAGGCCTCCTCCACCCCCCAGCGGCGGGCCAGCCCGGCGATGCTTTCCGGGACATCGGTACGGACGGTACGGATATGCCCCAGGGCAATGGCAGCGGCTTCGCGCGCAGCGCGGTCCAGGCTGTCGGCCTGCGGCACCGGCCGCAGGGTGTGGTTGACGCCGTCGGGCACGCTGGCCGCAGATTCCGGGATGAAGAGGGCCGGCAGCGGCGGCTCCGGCGGCGCGCCCGGCAGGCCTGCGGGCTCTCCGATCTGAAAATACAGCCCCATGCTCATGCTGTGCAGCTGATCGGGCCCGGCGCGCAGGCCCAGCGCGCCGATGTTGTCGAGGTAGTCGGTCGCAGTCAGGCGGAGGGTGTATTCTGCGCCCAGCGTGGCATGCTGGGAGATGCGCAGCCGGAGCCCGGCGCCGAGGGGCAGCGAGGCGACGGTGGTGCTGTAGGTCTCATCTTCGAGCCGGGTCAGGAAGTTTTCGCCGAGAAAATTGCCTGCCTGGTCCCTCGGGGTGAAGAAGAGCAGCCCGGCGCCGGCGCTCAGCACGGGATACAAGGCCGAGCGGCGGTGCAGCAGGCGCACCCGCAGGCGCAGATCGGTATAGAAGAAATCGGTCTGCACGTACGAATTCGGAACGGCCTGCTCCGCGGCTGCCAGCTCGCTGCCGTCGGCCTGCTCCTGGAAGGCGCCGAATCCTGCGTTCAGCTGCAGGAAGACCGGCCGCTGCTTTTCGAAGTACAGCGACAGCTCGCCGCCCGGCCTCCAGCGCGAAAGCCCTTCAGGGTCGCGGGTCAGGTCGCCGGTGTAGCTGGCGCCGGTCCAGGCGGCACCGACGGTGAGGGGCGCTGGCTGCTGGGCGTCCAACGCCAGGGCCGTAAGGAGGATACTGCTGAGAATCAGGCTTCGCTTCATTGGTTGTCAGCGCTTGTGCACAATCTGCATTACATCAGGACAATCGCAATAATCGTTCCGGCGGCTGCCGATCCGTCTGCCGGGCGGTCGGGCCGCAGCAGGTAGTGGATCTGCGGCTGCCGCCGGTGAACCACGTCATACACCTGGTAGGCTTCCAGCCAGGAAGCGCTCCAGCGGCCGTCTGCGGGCACAGCCCATCGGCTGCCGGTACGGGGGGCTGTGCCCCGGGCGAAGGCTGCACTTTCGATGCGGATGCGGTTGAGGCGGTCGGCACCGAAAAAATCGCCTTCCAGCAGCACCTGCCCGCCCGGCGCCGGCGCGATCCGCGCCGGCCACGTGTAGCCGCCCTCGGCCAGCACTGTATCCCGCAGCGGCCCGGCGGCCCAGCGCGGGCTTTCCACTGCGCTCAGCGGCATGCCCAGCTTCGCGTCCCGCAGCCCCGATGCCGAATAGCGCATCCCCTGGCAGCCTGCCAGGGCAGCCATCAGCAGCAGTGCAGTGCAGTTCAGCTTCATATGCAAGCAAGTTACATCATTCGGCCCCGATGAAACAATCTGCTTTTCGGCAGAACCCAACACCTGCATTTTCAGAACCGCGCAGAATGCGTATATTTGAACGTATGAGTCGATTCATCCGGTACACGGTATTGGGCCTGACCCTTGTAATGGTCGGGCTGCTTGCAGGATTTCAGATCAAAGGCCGTTTCGGCAGCGCTGCCCCGCTGACCCTGGACCAGAGTCTGCGTAAATTCCAGCAGGCCCTGCGCTTTGTGGAGCAGAATTATGTGGAGGAGCCCAGCGAAGCCAAGCTGGTCGAAGATGCCATCCGCGGCATGATGAAAGGCCTGGATCCGCATTCGTTTTATATCCCCGCCTCCGATATGCAGGGCATGCAGGAGGAAATGGAGGGCAGCTTCGAGGGGATCGGCATTCAGTTCAACATCCTCGACGACACCATCTATGTGGAGCATCCGCTGCCCGGGGGGCCCAGCGAAAAACTGGGCATCCTCACCGGCGACCGCATTGTAAAGGTCGAGGACAGCGTAGTGGCCGGCATCGGCATCACCAATGCGCAGGTGACCCGCCTGCTCAAAGGCCCCAGCAATACCCAGGTGCGGGTGAGCATTCTGCGCCGCGGCACGCCCGGGCTGCTCGAATTCAACATCACCCGCGGCAAAATCCCCATCAACAGCGTGGATTATGCGTATATGATCGCGCCGGAGGTGGGCTATATCCGCGTGACCCGGTTTGCCGAAACAACCTACGATGAATTCAAGGAGCAGCTCTCCCGCCTCCAGGAGGCCGGCATGCAGACGCTGGTGCTCGACCTGCGCGGCAATCCGGGCGGATACATGACCATGGCCTACAAAATGGCCGACGAGTTTCTGACTGCGGGCAAACTGATCGTCTCCACCGACGGGCGCATCGCCCAGAGCCGGCAGGAATACCGCTCCACTTCGTCCATCGGCAGCTTCGAGGAAGGCGCGGTGATCGTGCTGCTCGATTACGGCTCCGCCTCGGCCAGCGAGATCGTGGCCGGCGCGCTGCAGGACCACGACCGGGGGCTGCTCATCGGGGTCCGTTCCTTCGGCAAAGGGCTCGTGCAGATTCAGGAGGAATTCGAGGACGGATCTGCCCTGCGGCTGGTGATTTCCAAATACTACACCCCCAGCGGCCGCTGCATCCAGAAGCCCTACCAGGTGGACGACGAGGAATACGAGCGGGAAATCGCCGACCGGTTTCAGTCCGGCGAAGTATTCGACCCCAGCAAGACCACCTTCCCCGATTCGCTCAAGTACAGCACCGCCGGCGGCCGCACCGTGTACGGCGGCGGCGGCATCTTCCCGGATATCTTCGTGCCCAATGACACCTCCGGCGGCAGCAAATACCTGACGGATCTGACGATCAACGACCTCTTCCGCCGCTTCTCCCTCGACTACGCCGACCGCCATGCCGAGCTGCTCCAGCGCTATCCCTCCGCATCGGCCTTTATCTCCGGATTTTCCGCAGATGCAGGCATCCTGCGCGCATTTACGGACTATGCGGCGGCCCACGGCGTGCCCTATTCGGCAGCGGGGCTCGAAGCTTCGCGCCGCCATATCGAAAACCGCATCAAGGCCTTCCTCGGCCGCAGGCTCTACAACGACGAAGCCTTCTACCCCGTTCTGCATCAGAACGATCCGGTAATCCAGGAAGCCCTGCGCCAGGTGCCTACTGCCCGGCGGGTGGCCGCCGGCGATTTCTCCGCCCTCAAGCCCTGACCTGTATGTTCAAGCCCGATCAGATCGAGAACATCCTGTTCCTGGATATTGAAACAGCGCCCATGGCGCCGTCCTTCGAGGCGCTGCCCGAACGCTTTCAGAAGCTCTGGCGCCTCAAAGCGCAGCGTTACCTCCGCACCGACACTTCGATGACGGCGGAGGAGCTGTTTTTCGAGAAAGCCGGCATCCACGCCGAATTTGCCCGCGTGGTGTGCATCAGCTTCGGGTACCTGCAGTTTCAGGGCGAGCACGAAGCGCATCTCTGGCTTCGCTCTGTATATAAAGGCGAGGAGAAACAGATCCTCCAGGACTTCGGGCGGATTCTGGACCGCTTCATCACCGGAAAGCCCAACCGCCAGCTCTGCGCCCACAACGGCAAGGAGTTCGACTTTCCCTTCCTGGGCCGCCGCTACCTGGTGCAGGGCCTGCCGCTGCCCGTTGCGCTGCGCGTGCAGGGCAAAAAGCCTTGGGAGCTGCCTTTCCTCGATACGATGGATCTCTGGAAGTTCGGAGATTACAAGGAATACACCAGCCTGGATCTGCTGGCCGCCATTTTCAATGTGCCTTCCCCCAAGGAAGAGATGGACGGCAGCCAGGTAGCGCCTGCGTTCTGGGTGCAGCAGGATGTGGAGCGCATCCGCACCTACTGCGAAAAAGACGTGGAGACTACGATCCGCGTTCTGCTGGGCATGTCGCAGCTGGAGGTGAAGCTGATCCCCAAGGAGCCGGAAGCCGCCTGAATTTGGGACGGAGGCAGCCGGGATATGCCGGCACCGGGCCTGCTGGTGGGGTAAACGCCGCCTGCCTACATATACTCCTCAGAAACCGCAAGCTCATGAGCGACTTCAAGCGTCTGCAGCGGCTGGCCCGCAGTGTGGTGCCGCGCTTTGCGCGGACCGGCGAGCACGAATACACCATCTCGGACGCCCGCAACATGATCAATGACTTGGCGACCGATCTTTCGCCCGCTGCGCTGGAGTACCTCGTGTCCCGTGCGGATGTGCTCGATGATTTCCTCAGCGCCGTCTATCAGCTCCAGGACAAGCTGGGCCGGAAGGTGGTCACGGAGTTTGCCTCCATCGATCCCGCGCTCAGCCCCAAAGCCTACGAGGAAGACGGCATCGCCGGATTCTCCGTCACCCACAAAGGCAAGGAGATCGTATTCGCCGAGTACCGGATCGGCGGCGCATAATACGCCGGATTCCAGCGTTCCCATCTTCCCTTCACCTTCAACCAGCCTGCCTATCTGCCTTCCGCTACCCTTTGCTGACGTATTTAACCATTCCAACCGATGAACCGTTTCAGCTTTGTGGCAGCGTGGGCCTTGCTGTTGAGCCCGGCCTGTGTGATGGGGCAAGTGTACATGCGCACCGAAGACCATTTCTGGCGCAAGCGCCTCGTGCAGCGCATTCCCTTGCAGGAAAAACTCAACAAACCCCTGGTTTCCCGCGAATCGGGCTTCAGTTCCCCCGGCGGCCGCTTTACGCAGACGCAGGGCATGATCGCCTCGCTGATGGACGGCCTCAAAAGCGGCGCCTACCGCGCCTATGACCCGGAGGACTGGTCCCGCACCTGGAATTATGAAGACCTCATCCGGCGCATGCAGGAGTTCGATCAGGCCCTCACGGGCGAGGACCCCGAACTGGATGCCTGGGAGGAAGGCGAAACCGGCACTGCGGATGCCTGGGCCTCTTCGGAAGACGATGGCTGGGTAATGCCGGACGCGCCTGCCGCCTCGGTCGTGGCCGATGTGGTCGTGCCGGCGGTCTATGTGCCGGATTACGGCCCCTACGAACAGGTGATCCACCTTGTGGAAGACTGGACCTTCGACAAGGTGCGCTCGATGATGGTGCAGCAGCCTGATTTCTTCGAGGTGATCTGGGTAGATCCCACGGGTTCGCTCCCGGAGAAGGTGCTGGCCCGCTTTATGTGGAAAGAGGTGAAGCCTCAGCTGGATAAAACGATGTGGAAAACCCGTTTCAACGATGCCGAGGCCCGTTCGGTGGCCGAGGTTTTCGAGCTGCGGATGTTCCGGGGCTTTATTATCAGCGCGGGCGGCGAGCCGGTGCGCAGCCTGGCGGAGGCCGAGCGGCGCAAGCAGGAGATCATCGAGTTCGAGCATCACCTCTGGTCGTACTGAGAACCGCGTGCTGCCGTCCGAAGGCCCATCCGGCACCAGCTGCCGGGTGGGCCCTTGTACATTCGGCGGGATGCGTATTTTTTTCTGCCGGGATGCAACTATTTTTCCCACACAGCCGCCAAGGCTTGCAGATCCACCTCCAACGCCTCTGACACCGGAAGCACATATGGTCCAGGGCTGTCTGGCGGGCGACCGCCAGGCGCAGCGGCAGCTGTACGAACAGTACAAGCGCCAGATGTTCGGCTATTGCCTGCGGTATGCGGGCAGCCGGGAAGAGGCCGAGGACCTGCTGCATGAAGGCTTTCTGAAAATCTTCCGGGATCTGCACCAGTACCACGGCAAGGGTGCCCTGGGTGCCTGGATGCGGCAGGTGATGGTGCATACAGCCATCGACCATCTGCGGCGGCAGCAGCGGCAGATCGCTACCTCGGATCTGGAGGCTGCTCCGGAACCCGGCGCCGAGGACCCCCTCATCCGCCAGTTCGAGAGTCATACCCAGGAGCTGATCGCCATCCTGCAGCGGATGCCGCCCGGCTACCGCACGATTCTCAACCTGTATGTCCTCGAAGGATACTCTCATAAAGAGATCGCAGCGCAATTGAATATCCAGGTCAGCACCTCGAAGACCCAGCTCATGCGGGCGCGCGAGGTGCTGCGGAAACACGTGGAAAAATCCCTCAAGACCTGACATGGCGCAAGAAGTACCCCATCAGGACGGGCTGGACGAATACCTGACCCGTGCCTTCGAAGACTACGAAGGCGAGACGCCCCCGGACCGGGTCTGGGAGGCGATCGGCCGGGATCTGGAGGCTGCGGCGCCTGCCGGCGCCGGCGGCCGGGTCCGGACGATGCGCCTGCGCGCAGGCTGGCTGCTGCCTGCGGCAGCCGCGGCTGCCGCCGCCCTGCTGGTGACGGGCTATCTGCTGCTGCAGGCATATGAGCGCATTGAATCGCTCAGCGGCCAGGTGGCCGACCAGGGCCGCCGCATCGAGCAGATGCTTGCGCCTGCGCCTGAGATGCCGGATTCTGCCGGCACCGATGCTGCCTTGCCCGGCCTGCCGGGCGCGGCAGCGCCCGCGCGGGAACAGATAGCACCTGCTCCGCATCAGCGGGCTGACAGGGAGCCAGGCGCGGCAGCCGGTCTGCCGCCGCTCGCACCTGCTGCCGCGGATGCCCTGGCGGCGCCTGCGGCGCCGGAAGCCCGGCAGATCCTGCCGCCTGCAGCGCCCCTGCCAGGCGGCCGCCCCGCCCTGACCGCTCTCGGGCCCCGCCGTGCCGGCTTGCCCGGCTCAGGCGATGTCCTGCCTGCCCAGGCTGCGCTGCCGGAGCAGCCCTTCCGGGGAGCCGGGATCGCGCTGAAAGTGTCTGCCTCGCCGCAGCACCTGCTGCCTGTCATGCCCCCGCCTTCGCATGGCGAGTGGGTGGCCCCGCAGCGCGTGGCGCAGGCGCGCGATCTGCGGATCGGCCTCGGCCTGCGGATCCGCGACCGGAAGCGCCTGTCCTTCGAGGGGGGGATCTATGTGCAGCAGCGCGATGAGCAGACGCAGCACCTGCCCAGGCTGCGCTACCGCCGCGAAGGCGGCAGCGGGCCGGAACAGCAGTTCCGCTACCGCCTCTACACCTCCGGCGATGCGCAGGAGGTCAGCGTGACCCTGAGCCGGACTGCCGAGCCGGCGCCGGACAGCGTGCAGATTCCCCTGACCGTCGAAACCCGGCAGCGCAGCACTTCGGCCGCGTTGCCCCTGACGGCAAGGCTGAGCACGGGCATCGGGCCGCTCCAGGTAAGTGTGCGGGCCGGGGCGGTGGTGCAGTACCGGCTGGCCGGCAGCCTGGAGCTGCTGGAGGTGGATACGGGAAGCCCGTACTTCCGGTATGATGCGGAGCAGCAGCCTGCGCTGCGGAGCCCGCTGAGCAGCCCGGCCCTGCAGATGCAGTATCTGGCGGGCGCCGGCGCCGAATGGCGCCTCAGCCCCCGGCTCAGCCTGAGCGTAGAGCCCTATGCGCAGTTCCGGCCCGGGAGCCGGGACGGGCGCGGCGGGCAGCACGCCCGCCCGGCGCATGCGCTGGCCGGGATAGAGGCGGGCCTGTACTGCCGGTTCTGAAAAAATATCCGCATGTCTGCCCCGGCATGCAACCGCCCGGCCAAAAGATGCGCCAAGGAGACTGAAGCCGGCAGGATGCTGCCGCCCGCCCCGCCAGGGGCCTGCTGCTGATGTATACCAGATCCCGAAGGCCGGACTCCGTCCGGCTGCCTGTCCCGCATGTCCCGGTTCCAGCCCCATTGTTTCAGCTTTTCTAACCCTGTTTTCCCAATGAGAACCATCCAGATTGTCTTTGCCTCCGCCGCCCTGCTGCTGGTTTCCCTCAGCGCCTGCGAGCAGCTGAACGTATTGTCAAACCGTGCCGCGAACCTGATCGACGAAATTGCCGACGCGACCGACAAGGTGAGCGTAGATCCGGCGGAGTTGCCGGCTGCGGTGACCCGCTATGTGGACGCCAATTTTTTCGAGACCTATATCGAAACGGCCCTCAAAGCGCCCAGCGCAGGATTTGAAGTGCTGCTCGGCTCCGGCGACGAGCTGTATTTCGAGCTGGACGGCACCAGCCTCGACTCCCTCGCCAACTGCGACGGTTTCCGCCGGCGGCGGCATGGGCATGGCTGGCAGGACTCGACCGGCAATCCGCACGGCGGGCCGCATCATCATCCCTACGGCGGCAACTGCGGCGGGGTCGATTCGCTGCTCGATGTGAACGCGCTGCCGGCAGCAGTGTATGCCTACGTCGATTCGGTCTATGGCGATTCCACCGAAATCCGCCATGCCAAGCTCGACAATTCCGGCCAGTACATCGTGGCGATCGAGGGCCATATCATCCTGGTGTTCAGCGCTTCGGGCGAGTTTGTCGAAGCGGGCCAGCTGCTGCGCCACTGCCGCGGCGGGCATGGGACGCCGGTCGAGATTGCCGATCTGCCTTCGGCAGTCACGGCCTACATCACCACCGAATATGCCGGCGCCGAAATCAAGCGGGCGATGCAAAAGGACGACGGCAAGTATGTCGTAGGCATCCTGTACAATGGCGAGCGCAAGATCCTGATCTTCGACGCATCCGGGAACTTCCTGGCGGTGCGCGGCTGAGCGAATATCCTGTATCCCGTTGCTTGCGAAGCGGCCTCCGGGCCGCTTTTTCTATGCCCTTGCACCGGCTCCGCCCCAACCTTTCCCTGCAGCCTGGCGTTATCCTCCTGACAGCGCGATATTTTTGCCCTGTCCGCCTCCGGTTTTTGTGTTATTTTTGAGGAAGGAATCCAAGTTGGACTAAACCCAGGGAATGCTATGATCCGCAGGATATTGTTGGGAATCAGCATGTTCGCTGTGCTGCAAGCGGCTGGCCAGTCCTATGCCGATCATTCGGTGCTTCAGGAAGGAACCTGGTACAAGATCGGGATTACGCGCTCCGGCATGTACCGGCTGGACGCTGCATTTTTCACGGGGCTCGGGCTCAGCCCTGCATCCATCGATCCGCGCCAGATCCAGCTCTACGGCAATGGCGGCGCGATGCTGCCCCAGGCCAACAGCGCCCCCCGTCCGGACGACCTGCTGGAGCATGCGATCTGGGTGGCAGGTGAAGCAGACGGTGTATTCAACAGCGGAGACGAAGTGCTCTTCTACGGCGAGGGGCCGCATATCTGGAATTATGATGCGGAATCCCAGCGATTCCGCCATGTGCATAACCTGTACTCCGATACGAGCTTCTACTTCCTCCGGATCGGGCCGGGCACAGGCAAGCGTGTGCAGCAGCAGCCTTCTGCGGTGCCTGACTATCAGATATCTGCCGTCCGCAGCCTGCAGTTTCACGAAATCGACCGTGAAAACCCCATCCACTCGGGCCGCTACTGGCTCGGCGAGCGCTTCGACCTGACGACGGAGCGCGAATATGCCTTCGGGGTCAGGGCACTTGCGTCAAACGGACGTATCCGGCTCAGCATCCGCGTTGCAGCCCGTTCGGATGTCAATACCAGCTTCGCGGTATCCTGCGGCGGGGTAGCCATCGGATCCCAGACCTTGACGCCGCTCAACGTAGGCAATGTCGAAGCGCGCTACTACGAAGCACGGACCCTTTCGCTGGAGGTAGGCCCGGAGCGCGTAGGCGCCGACGACACCCTGCGGGTCAAGCTCGCCTACAACAAAGCCGGCTCCAACCGCTCCGAAGGCTGGCTGGACTGGATTCAGGTGGAATACGACCAGGATCTCGATACCAAAGGCCTGAGCCAGTGGTGGGGGGGCTTCGCCCAGGCAGCTGCCGGCCAGACCGCCGGATTTTCGATCAAGGGCGACGCCAGCTACCGGGTCTGGAACCTCGGATCGCCGTCCAGCGTCAGCGAAATCGAGTACACGCTTGCCGGCGACCGGATGGAATTCGGGCTGCAGGCCGGCACCACCGGGCGCCTGGTGGTGTTCAAGGGCGGATACCTCAGCCCGGCATCAGCCCGGCGGATTGCCAATCAGGATCTTCACGGCATGGCCATCGCCGAGTACCTGATCATTTCGGCCCCCGACTTTCTCTCCGAAGCCAACCGCCTTGCCGACTTTCACCGCAGCCATTACGGGCGCAGCGTGTCGGTGGTCACGCCCGCGCAGATCTACAATGAGTTCTCCTCCGGCAAGCAGGATGTCACCGCCATCCGGGATTTCATCCGGATGCAGTACATCCGCTCCGAAGGGCTGGCGCCGAATTTTGTGCTGCTCTTTGGCGATGGGAGCTATATCTATAAAAATATCGATGCCAACCTGAATACCGCCGGCAACTTCGTGCCCACCTACCAGAGCCGGGACTCGTGGGATCCCACCGACTCCTACACCAGCGACGACTACTATGTGATGCTGAGTGCCGAGGAGGGCTTCTGGGGGGAAGCGGCACAGATCGAAGGCGACGCGACGTATCAGGTCAATCTGATGGATGCGGCGATCGGGCGGCTGCCTGCCGAGTCGCTGACGCAGGCGAAGGAAATTGTCGACAAGATCATCCGCTACGCCACGACGCCCGATCCGGCCGACCTGGGCCAATGGCGCAACCGCATTACCCTCGTGGCGGATCACAAAGAGGGCGAAGGCAATACCCATGTGCGCCAGGCCAACGGCTACACCGGCCTCATCGAACAGGCCAACAGCTGCATCCAGGTCGAGAAAATCTACATGGACAACTACAAAATGGAGATCAGCGCCGGCAAGACGAGCTTCCCCGAAGGCCGGCAGGCGCTGCTCGATGCCTTCGACCAGGGTGCCCTGATCTTCAACTACACCGGCCACGGCGGCGAAGCCGCCTGGTCCAACTCGGATATCCTCAAAAACTCCGATATCCCCAACTTCAAAAATGAAGGCCATTATCCGGCCGTGGTGACGGCCACCTGCGAATACGGCCGTTTCGACAATCCCAAGGAGCGGACTGGCGCCGAGCTGATGGTGATGGAGCCGGATGCAGGCGCCATTGCGCTCTTTACCACGGTGCGCCTCGTGTATTCCTCCCCCAACGAACTGCTCAATCAGAACTTCTACCGCCACGTCTTCACCTACGACACCCTCCGCGACCGCATGCCGACGCTCGGCGAGGTGATGATGCGCACCAAAAACAGCACCTTTGTCCGGGGCAATCTGGCCAATGTCAATTCCCGAAACTTCACCCTGCTGGGCGATCCGGGCCTGATTCTCAACTACCCGGAACAGCGTGCCCGCATTACGCACATCAACGGGCGGGCGGCTGTGCCGGGCATCACCGACAGCCTGCGCTCGCTGGAGCGCATCGTGGCCGAGGGCCTGATTGAAGATCCGCTCGGCAACCCGCTGCCGAATTTCGAGGGCACGATGGAGGTGACCGTGTACGACAAGCCCAGCGTATTTACGACCCGCCTGTCCAATTACACCTTCTCCTGGCAGAAAAACCGCATCTTCAACGGCTCGGTGGATGTGAAGGACGGGGCGTTCCGCTTCGAGTTCGTCGTGCCGATCGATATTTCCTACGAGCCGGGCAAAGGGGAAATCAGTCTGTACTTCTTCAATACCCAGTCAGACGGCTACGGCTGCCGCAGCGATCTCCACGTCGGCGGTACGGCCCCCAATGCCGTGCCGGACGATGAAGGCCCGCTGGTCAGGCTCTATCTCAACGACAGCACCTGGCAGGACGGGGGCATCACCGGGCCGGAGCCCTTCCTCTACGCGGTGCTGCGCGACGAGAGCGGCATCAACACGGTGGGGGCAGGCATCGGGCATGAAATAGCCGCCGTGCTGGATGGCAATGAGGGCAATACCCTGGTGCTGAACAACTTTTACACCGCGCGCCCCAACAGCTTCCAGGAAGGCGAGGTCCGCTACCAGCTCCGCGATCTGGAGGAGGGCGAACACACCCTGCGGATCCGCGTGTGGGACGTAGCCAACAATTTCTCCGAGGCCGAGACCCGCTTCATCGTGTCGGACAATGCGCGGGTGGCGCTGGATCAGATTCTGAGCTACCCCAATCCCTTCGATCCCGGCAAAGGGCCGGCCCGATTCCTGGTGGAGCACAACCAGGACGGCCAGGAGATCGAGCTGCGGGTGGAAATCATGGATCTGAGCGGGCGGGTGGTCAAGACCTTGTCGCAGGAGCTGACCGCCGGCGGCAACTACACCCAGGAGCTCGAATGGGACGGCAGCACCGCAAACGGCATGCTCAGCAGCGGCGTGTACCTCTACCGGGTGACGCTGCGCAACCTGGAGACCCGGCAGGAGGCGGAATCCATCAGCCGCCTCGTGCTCATCCGTTAAAAAAGCGGCAGCTTTTGTGTAAAGCGGCTGCGGAGAAACCGGTACAATTTGTATATATTGCGCAACAAACGTAAGGAAACCGCCTAGAAGTGCTTCCGGCCTTCCGATGCCGGGCGTATGTTTATCAGCCATTCAGCCAAGATCCACGAAAAAGATTCAATGGTCTGCCTATGAGGTGAGCGCTACGCTTTCGTACATCAACTTAACGGTGAATCCATTTTTTATGAGGAAGACAATCGCTATTGCCGCCTGTCTCATATTGGCAGGCTCCTATGGCAGCACCCTCCTGGCCCAGGGCGGATCTTCCGGCCAGCGCGGAACCAAGACCATCACCACTGCGGTACCGTTTCTGCTTGTAGCTCCGGATTCCCGTTACGGTGGGATGGGGGAAACCGGCGTGGCAATCGCAGACGACCCCAACGCCATGCACTGGAACCCGGCCGGACTGGGCTTCATGCAGAATCAGATGGGCTTCAGCATGTCCTATTCCCCGTGGCTGCGCGCCCTGGGCATTCCGGACATCAACCTGATGTATCTTTCGGGATACTACAACACCGGCAATTCCGGGGTGATCGGCGCTTCGCTGCGGTATTTCTCGCTGGGCATCATCCAGTTTACGGACGAGATCGGCACGCCCATCGGCAACGGAAAGCCCAATGAATTTGCGCTCGATGTAGGCTATTCGCTCAAAGTGACGCCGGTGCTGTCCGCCGCCATCACGATGCGCTTTTTCAACAGCCAGCTTGCATCCAACGCCAACATCCAGGACCCCAATGCCCGCCCGGTGACCTCCTTCGCCGGTGATGTGGGCTTCCTGTACCGCAAAGAGTTCCGCGCAGGCGCCAACCGCAGCCCCGTTGAATTCTCCTCCGGCCTGACGCTTTCCAATATCGGCCCCAAGGTCTCCTACACGGCATCCACGGCTACGCGGGACTTCATTCCCATCAACATGCGCCTGGGCTATGCGTTCAAGTTTTTCCTGGACGAATACAATACGGTGACCTTCGCCAACGACTTCAACAAGCTCCTCGTGCCCTCCGAAGGCGGCCGCTCCGACAAGGCCCTGCTGGCCGGGATGTTCGGATCTTTCGCCGATGCACCCGACGGTTTCAGCGAAGAGCTGAGCGAAATCAACATTTCCGCCGGCCTGGAATACTGGTACCGGGGGCTCTTCGCTGCCCGTGGCGGCTTTTTCTACGAGCCCGCCGAGAAGGGCAACCGCAAGTTCATCACCCTCGGCGCCGGCCTGAAGTACAATGTGTTCGGGCTCAATTTCTCCTATCTGGCTCCGCTGGTGCAGAACCACCCGCTCCAGAACACCCTGCGCTTCTCGCTGACCTATGACTTTGCGCCGGTTTCGGGCGAATAAGCGATACCGGTCCGCTGCATACGGGGGAGGCTGCTGCCTCCCTCTTTTTTTTGTACCTTGGCCCCATGCACCTGCCCGATCCAGCCCCCATCCTCTTCATCGCGGCCAATCCCAGCCAGACCGCCCGGCTCCGCCTGGATGTCGAATACCGCGAAATCGACGAAAGCCTGCGCAGGTCCCGGTACCGCAGCCGGTTTACGCTGAAGCCCCGCTTCGCCGTGACCCCCAAGGACTTGCGCCGGGCGCTGCTCGACGAGCAGCCTGCTATGCTGCACGTATCCGGGCATGGGTTCCGGATGAAGCGCGAGCAGGGAATCCTGACCGGCGATGCAGCCGATGCAGGCTACCGCGATCTGCTGTTTCCCGAAGACCTGCTGGCCGATGACCTGGCGCGCTATGCCGGCGGCATCGCGCTGCAGGATGAGGCAGGCAATCTCCGGATCGTGAAGGCGGAAACGCTCGCCGGGCTGATCCAGCATTTTCCGGGCATCCGCTGCGTGGTGCTCTGCGCCTGCCATTCATTTCTGCAGGCGGCGAGCCTGCACGCGCATGTGCCGTACGTCATCGGCATGAGCGCCGCTGTGCCGGACGATACCGCCATTGCCTTTTCGCGGGCCTTGTACGATGCGCTGGGCGCCGGCAGCAGCATTCCCGATGCCTTCGGCATCGCCAAGGCTTCGATTCCGCTTGAAGGGCTGGACGGCGAAGACCTGCCTCAGCTGCTGGCGCGCGAAGCCTGACCGGCAGGAAAAAGCCCTTGCGGCAGACGCTGCAAGGGCTGTGAATCTATCCGGAATGCTTTGATATGCAGGTTACTGCGGCTCGTCGGGCTTCAGGTCGAAGGTTTCGAGGAAATTGGTCGCATACACGCCCGAGCGGAATACGGGGTCGAGCATCAGCTGGCGGTGCAGGGGGATGGTCGTTTTCACCCCGTCCACCACAAACTCTTCGAGCGCGCCCCACATCTTGTTGATCACGGCCTCGCGGCTGGGGCCGGAGACGATCAGCTTGCCGATCATGGAGTCGTAATACGGCGGAATGACGTAGCCGGAGAAGGCGTGGGTATCCACGCGCACCTTCAGGCCGCCGGGCTTATGGAAATATTTAATCTGGCCGGGCGAAGGGCGGAAGTCGTTGTAGGGGTCTTCGGCATTGATGCGGACCTCCATGGCGCAGCGTCCGGGGACGCGCACGTAAGGCTGGATGGTTTCGCCTGCGGCCACCCGGATCTGCTCCCGGATCAGGTCCACGTCGTAAATTTCCTCCGTCACAGGATGCTCCACCTGGATGCGGGTGTTCATCTCCATGAAGTAGAAATTGCCGTATTTGTCATAGATGAACTCGACGGTGCCGGCGCCTTCGTAGTGGATGAATTTAGCGGCTTTGACCGCGGCATCGCCCATTTTTTCGCGGGTTTCGTCGCTCAGCACGGGGCTGGGGGATTCTTCCACGAGCTTCTGGTGGCGGCGCTGGATGGTGCAGTCGCGTTCGCCGAGGTGGTACACGTTGCCATGCTGGTCGCCCATGACCTGGATCTCGATGTGGCGGGGCTCCACGACGAATTTTTCGAGATACACGCCATCGTTGCCGAAGGCAGCGCCGGCCTCGGCGCGGGCGCTGTTCCAGGCATCTTCCATTTCAGCGGCGCTGAAGACCTTGCGCATGCCCTTGCCGCCGCCGCCGGCAGTAGCTTTCAGGAGCACCGGATAGCCGCAGACTTCGGCTACTTCCAATGCTTCCTGCAGGGAGCTGAGCAGGCCGTCGGAGCCGGGAACGATCGGCACGCCTGCCTGCTTCATGTAGGCCTTGGCGGTGCTTTTGTCGCCCATGGCATGGATCATCTCCGCCGTCGGGCCGATGAACTTGATGCCGTGATCGGCACACAGCTGGGAGAAATCCGCATTTTCCGCCATGAAGCCATAGCCGGGATGAATGGCATCCACGCCGCAGATTTCAGCGGCGGAGATGATATTGGCCATGCTGAGGTAGCTCTCGCGGCTGGAAGGCGGGCCGATGCAGACCGCCTCGTCGGCAAAGCGGACATGCAGGCTTTCCTTGTCGGCGGTCGAATACACGGCCACCGTCTTGATGCCCATATCGCGGCAGGTGCGCAGGACCCGGAGGGCGATCTCGCCCCTGTTGGCAATCAGTACTTTACGAAACATAGCAAAACCCTCCTCAGGCGTTGGTGTCGATCAGGAACAGCGGCTGGTCGTACTCGACCGGCTGCGCATTTTCGACCATGATTTTAACCACCTTGCCGGCTACCTCGGATTCGATCTCGTTGAAGAGCTTCATCGCTTCGATGATGCACAGGACCTGGCCTTTTTCCACGCGGTCGCCGACTTTGACGTACTGGGGCGCATCCGGGCTGGAGGATCGGTACAGGGTGCCGATCATGGGCGACTTGACCTGATACAGCGCAGCCTCGTCAGCTGCAGGCCTCGGCTCAGGCTGGGCCGCAGGGCGCGATTCCACCACGATGGGCGCAGGGGCTGCGGACTGCACCGGCTGCGGGGCCGGCAGGGCCGGCATCTGGGCCTGGGTATAGATCACGCTGTTTTCGGGCAGCTTGCGGCGGATGCGCAGCTTGAAATCCTTCTGCTCGATTTCCACCTCCGTGAGGTCGGTCTTGCTGACCATCCTGAGGATGTCTTGTATCTCTTTGAAGTCCATAGGCATGACAATGGGGGAGTGAGCTTGCGAGGGTAAGAGGTAACGTACAAAGACCGGCATCCGGGCGTGATTGTTCGGAAGGGTGCCGGGAAAAGCGGGGGCAATTTACAAAAAATGCTGAATCAAGATTCTGGTCCGGCATCGTGCCAGCTTTGAAGCATGCGGCCGCGCAGCAGTCCGGCCGGGGTGGCAGCTCCGGGCCGGATTTCGTGGCGGAATAAGGTGTCTGTCCGCTGAATCCACAGGACGCCTTCGCGGAAGTCGGCTTCGAAATCATCTGCCGCCGGTGCGCCGGGCACATCGAGCTGCCCGTTCTGGAGCCGGACTGCCGTGAGCCACTCCGCGCCGTACTCGGTCCGGCGGAAGGGCGTATAGCGGATTTTGCTCGCGCTGATCTCCTGCAACTGAGGCTCCAGCCTGTTCGTTGAATAGCTCATCCGCGCCTCGAAGCGGCGGCTGCCCCGGTCGATCCGGGCCACCAGATAGCGCACGCCGTCCCATTGCAGGTCCAGGGCAGGCGATTCGAGGGTGTCGATGTAAAGCGGCGCGAGGGCTTGCTCGTGGTACACCCCCAGCTGGCCGTCGTGAAAGGCGACGAAAAACTTGCCTGCGTGGTAGCGGATGATCCGCGGCTTGGCCGGCGCTGCCCGGCCGGTGCTGTCGCTGCGGCCCATGCGGTACCAGATCAGCCGGGCCTGGCTGGTGTCCGCACAGAGCAGATAGCGCTCGCCGGCGCAGACAAGGCCTGGATTGCGCATGGGATAGGTGCGCAGGACTGTTTCCGCAACCAGATCGGCTTCCAGCATCCGGCCGCCCGGCCCGTCGGCGAGCCAGCAGCGGCCGGCTGCGGCGTCGGCGCCCCGCAGGGCGCCCGTTTCGAGTCCCAGCGTCCGCTCCCAGGCAGAATCGGCGGCGCCGTCAGCCAGACGCCAGAGGCCGAGCATGCCCGCGCTGTCGCGGACCAGCAGCAGGCTGGTCCGGGTGCGGATCCGGTAGGCATCATCGTCGTCGAAGCGGCAGCCCGGCAGGCCTGCCAGCCCCAGCAGCAGCAGTGCGGCCAGGCGGATCATGCAGCCGCGCCGTCGTAAGCCCAGCGCAGGTAGATGGAGCCCCAGGCAAATCCGCCGCCGAAGGCGGCCAGCATGAGGTTGTCCCCTTTTTTGAGCTGCTTCTCCCATTCCCAGAGGCACAGCGGGATCGTGGCGCAGGTGGTGTTGCCGTAGCGCTGAATGTTGACCATCACCTTTTCCGGCGGCAGGCCGGCCCGCTGGGCCGTCGCGTCGATGATGCGCTTGTTGGCCTGATGCGGCACCAGAAAGGCGACATCGTCGCCCGTCAGCTGATTGCGCTTCATGACCTCCTCGGTAATGTCGGCCATGCCGCGTACGGCAAATTTATAGACCGTAGCGCCTTCCTGATGCACGAAATGCTCGCGGTTCCGGAAGTTGAATACGCTGGCAGGGTATCGGCTGCCGCCAGCCTTCTGCTGCAGGTACTGGCAGCCGCTGCCGTCGACGGCAAATTCGGAGTCGATTACGCCATAGCCTTCCGTGTCAGGCTCCAGCAGTACGGCGCCGGCACCGTCGCCGAAGAGGATGCAGGTATTCCGGTCTTCGTAGTCCACGCGGATGCTCATCGTATCGGCGCCTACCACCAGCACCTTGCGGTGCATGCCGCTCTCGATAAACTGGGAGCCGGTGCGCAGGGCGAAGAGAAAGCCGGCGCAGGCCGCGTTCATGTCGAAGCTCCAGGCCCGGCGTGCGCCGATTTTATCGGCGATGAGGTTGGCGGTGGCCGGATACACATGGTCCGGCGAGACCGTCGCGCAGATGATCAGCTCGATATCTTCCGGTGCGCAGGCGCTGCGCTTCAGCAGGTCGCGGATAGCCTCCACGGCCATGTCGGAAGTGCCGCGGCCTGCTTCGAGGATGTGGCGCTCCTCGATGCCGGTGCGCTCCCGGATCCACTGGCTGTTGGTGTCCACCATCTGTTCGATATCGGCGTTGGTGAGCACCTTTTCCGGCACATACCCGCCGACTGCCGTGATCTTTGCCCGGATCTTCATGTGGTTCAAAGGGATAACGGATTCTGAATGCCCCGGCAGGCTGCGCGGGACAGGTATGCAAAAGTCCATATTTATCCGGCAATATCCAACGGGCGCAGACAGGCTCAGCCCTGTTCGAGGACGCGCATGAGGTAGGCACCGTAGCCGCTTTTGATCAGCGGCGCCGCCAGGGCGCGGAGCTGCTCCGCGCCGATATACCCCATCCGGTACGCAGTCTCCTCGATACAGCCGATTTTAAGCCCCTGCCGGGCCTCGATGATCTGCACGAAATTGCCCGCATCCATCAGGGATTCGAAGGTGCCGGTATCCAGCCAGGCAGTGCCGCGGCCCAGGGTCTGCACCCGCAGCGCCCCCCGGTCCAGGTAGGTCTGGTTGACATCCGTGATCTCGAGCTCGCCCCGGCGCGAAGGCTTCAGGTTCCGGGCGATTTCAAGGACGCTGTTGTCGTAAAAATACACCCCCGGCACGGCAAAGGAGGATTTGGGTTTTTCCGGTTTTTCCTCAATAGAGACGGCCCGGCCCTGCGCATCGAAAGCGACGACGCCGTAGGCCTGCGGATTGGAGACGTGATAAGCAAAGACGACCCCGCCGCCGGAGGTCTCCACCGTTTGGCGGGCCTGGAACAGGGTGCGGTTGAGGTCTTCTCCGTAGAAGACATTGTCCCCCAGGATCAGGGCGGCATGTTCTGTGCCAATGAACGGCGCTCCGATGATAAAGGCCTGGGCCAGGCCTTCAGGCCGCTCCTGCACCGCATACTCGAACTGCATCCCCAGCGATTCGCCGCTGCCAAGCAGGTGGCGGAAGAGCGGCAGGTCTTTAGGCGTGGAAATGATCAGAATATCCCGGATGCCCGCCGCCATCAGGGTGGAAAGCGGGTAGTAAATCATCGGCTTGTCGTACACCGGCATCAGCTGCTTGCTGACTGCGATGGTGAGCGGATGCAGGCGGGTGCCCGAACCGCCTGCGAGGATGATGCCTTTCATGGGAGAACGGATTTGGCGGGCAAGATACGGCAATGGCGGCACACTGCCGCGCAGATTTCCGCATCCTGCCCGCCCTTCCGGCGCTGCGCCTCAGCGCAGCAGGGTCACGTTGCCGGTGAACCGCTGTTCGCCGATCTGGAGGACGTAATAATACACCCCGACCTCGGCAGGGCCGCCTTCCGGCGTCCGGCCATCCCAGCTATTCGCAGCATTGGCTTCTTCCCCGAACATCTTGCGGCCCCAGCGGTCGAACACCTGGAGGCTGAAGCGGTCCTTGCCGGTGTATTCCACCCAGAAGCGGTCGTTTACGCCGTCTTCGTTGGGGGAGAATACATTCGGGATGAAGAGATCCGGAATGGCGATCACCACCGGCGCATACCGGGCCGTGTCGATGCAGCCGCCTGCATCGGTGATGATAAGGGTGACGGTATAGCTGCCGGCCTGCTGGTAGACATGGAGCGGATTGGCCTCATCGGAATAGCCGCCGTCGCCGAAGTCCCAGAACCAAGCGGTGGCGCCGCTGCTGTTGCTGCTGAACTGCACGGCGGCATCGGGCAGGAGCACCGGCTCCGGCGAAGCCGGGCTGGCAGCGATCGCGGCTTCGCCGCGCGCCGTTACCGTCACCTGCCGCACGACGGCACTGGCGCTGCAGCCGCCCGGCGAGGTCGCCGTCAGCCGCACCGGATACACGCCGGGCTCGCTGAAGGTATGGGTAGGGTCGGGATCGTTGCTCAGGGGCGATCCGTCGCCGAAGTCCCAGATGAAGGAGGCAACCGGCAGGGCAATATTTTCCAGGAAATTGACCGTCAGGACCTCGCATCCGCTCTCCTGGGAGGCGAAATAGTCGATGACCGGCGTAGGCCGCACTTCGATGCGGAAGGCATCCTGCGCTTCGCAGACGCCTTCGGTCAGCAGCACGGTATAGGTGGTCGTGGTATCGGGGCTGGCCCAGGGCGCTGCGCGGCTGGGGTCGTCGAGCCCGGCTGCCGGGGTCCAGGCAAACTGCCCGTTGCCATTGCCGCCGGCCGCCCGGAGCTGCACCGAGTCGCCGGAGCAGAGGCGGAAGGTGTCGGCGCTGATGGCGACCGAAACCGGGGCCTGCACCGTGATCAGGATCTGGTCTTCGGCAGCGCAGGCGCCGCTGGACGTGCGGACCGTGTACAGCGTGGTGCGGACCGGACTGGCAAGCGGATCCGCTACGAATGCGCTGGACAAGGCTTCCGCCGGGCTCCAGGTGTAGAAGACCGGGAAATTGGGGGCGCCGCCGGCCATCACATGGGTGGCATTCAGCCGCAGGGTGTCGCCCCGGCAGAGGGCCGTATCCTGGCCGGCATTGGGAATGGGCTTGGGCAGGATGTTCAGCACGATGGAGGCCTCGTCGCTGCCGCAGCCGAAGTCGGAACTGGCCCGCACCCGGTACACCGTCGTCTGATCCGGCGCTGCCTTGGGATTGGGAATGAAGGGATTGCTGAGCCCGGCAGCAGGGGTCCACACAAAAGAATAGCCCGAGGCCAGCGGATCGCCGCCGGCAGTCGTGCTCAGCTGCACCGAGTCGCCCGCGCAGGCTTCATACGCCTGCGGCGCTTCCAGGGTCGGAATGGTCCTGACAGTCAGCGTCATGGAATCCGCCACGCTGGGGCAGCCATTGGACCATGCGACGACGAAAAAGGTCGTCGTAAGCGGCGGGCTGGCGATGGGGGTCTGTGCGCTGGAGTCGCTGAGCCCCACGGAGGGTGTCCAGATGTAGGTATAGTCCGGCCCGGCTTTTTCGGCGAAGGCCAGCAGCTGGGTGGTTCCGCCGAGGCAGATGGCGGTATCGCGGCCTGCATTCACGATGGGCCGCTCTTTCACCGTCACGATCACCGTGCTGAGGGTATCCAGGGTGGTATTGCGGCTGGAGCAGCCGTTGCCTGCCGTTACAATGACGGTGTAGATGGTCGTCGTGTCCGGGCGTGCGAAGGGATTGGGCGAATTGGCACTGCTGAGGCCTGCACTGGGAAACCACGTGTAGGTGTACGGCCCCGGCGCTTCCTGCGCATTGACGATGGTGCACTGCAGGCCGGTGCCCAGGCTGCCTTCGCAGATCGCCTGATCCGGCCCCGCATCCACGATGGGCAGCTTGTCCACCTTTACCGTGATGTCGTCGATCTCGCTCGTACAGCCATTGAAATCGGTGACCTGCACGTAGTAGGTCGTCGTTTCCGTCGGGTTGGCGATGGGGTCGGCAATGTTGCTGTTGCCGCTGGTGAAGCCGCAGTTGCCGGGGTTGTCACAGTACCACTGATAATAATAAGGCTGTACGCCGCCGATGGGCGTCACATTCAGCTGCACCCCGCCGCCGCCTTCGCAGAAGGCTGTATCCCGCCCGGCGAAGGACATGAAGCTGGTATTGACCTTGATGATCACGGTATCCCGCGCTTCCTTGAAGGGCGGGCAGGTTTCCTTGTCCCGTCCGATGACGATGCTGCGGTAATAGCTGCCGCCATTGGAGCAGTCGGTCTCGAAACAGACCCGGCCCAGGATGGAGTCGTTGCGGGTGATGGTCGTGACGGAGCCTACCACCAGGTTGGCACCCAGCAGCTGCTGAAATTCATGTTCGTAGGCAACCCCGTTGCCAGGCGTCTGGTCGGCGATGTAAAACTCGTAGCAGCCGCTGCCGCCGGTTTCGAGCAGAATGGTATCGCCCTGGAATACATTGCCGCTCAGGTCGCTGTCCACGATGGGCGCCACGGTCTGGGGATCGCTGATTTTGACGAATACCGTATCGAAGGCATCGAGGATATTGTCGCAGCGGCCATTGTCCTCGGTGCGGAAAATGAACGGAATGGTCTGGCCTTCATTGGCACAGTCGGGGGTCCAGCAGACCTGCGCGATGAGCGGATTCACGCCCAGCACCGAGAAGGAGGCGGGATTGGCGCCGCTGAAGACTGCCCCGATGGCCTCGGCAATGAGGGTATCGGCGCTGTTGGGGTCGGAGAAGACAACCTGAAAGCAGAAGTTCTCCGTCGCATCGGCAAAGATGGTATCCTGATTGAAATTCAGGCCGGTGAGATTCGGCGTAATCGTCGGCGGATCATTGGCTGGCACGGCGATTCGGATATACACCGTATCCCGGTCGGACTGGGCGCTGGAGCAGGCGCCATTGTCCTGGACGCGGAGCACGAGCGGGATGGTCTGGCCGGCAAAATCGCAGCCGGGCTGCCAGCAGACCTGGCCCTGGACGGGATTGGAGCCGGAGACCGTGAACGTAGGGCCGTTGGGCTGGCTGAAGATCGGGCTCAGGGGCGCAGCCGTGAGCAGATCCTGGCCGTTGGGGTCGGTGGCGGTAAAGGTATAGCACAAGCCCTGATCGGCGATGACGATGATCGTATCGCCGGAGACCGTATTGCCGCTGAGGTTGGAGCTGATGACCGGCGGCGCGTTCTGCGGCACCCGTACCCGGACATAGACCGTGTCGAAATCTTCGCCTACGCTGGCGCACTGGCCCTGGTCGCGCAGCCGGAAGATGAGCGGAACCGTCTGATTTTCATACTGACAGCCGGGCTGCCAGCAGACCTGGGCCTGGAGGGGGTTGTTGCCGGTGATGGCCACGGTCGGGGCGCCGGGCCCGCTGAAGATGGTGCCGAGGGGCGTCAGCGTCAGGGGGGCGCCATCGGGATCGGTGCCAGTGAGGGTAAAGCACAGATTCTGAAGCGCATCGACGAAAATGGTGTCGTTGCTGAAGGTCGTGCCGCTGAGGTTGGCAGTCAGGACCGGCGGCGCGTTGGGCGGCGGCACAATCCGGATGAAGGTCCGGTACTGTGTCTGCGACCCCACATTGCAGAGGCTCTGATCGCTCACCCCGATCCGCATTTCGATCAGCTGGCCGGCGAAGCTGCAGCCGGGCTGCCAGCAGATCTGGGCCTGGAGCGGGCTGGAGCCCGGAACGATCGTAAAGGTAGCACCGCCCGAACCGCTGAATACCGGGCTGAGCGGGAAAGCAGTCAGCACGGTGCCCGGATTGGGGTCGGTGAAAGTGGCCGTGTAGCAGAATGCCTGTCCGGCAGTCACCGTGATGGTATCGCCGCTGGTCACCAGTCCGGTGTAGCTGGGGATAATGAGCGGAGGATCGTTGGGGGGGATGCTGATTTTCACCCAGACGGTATCGAACACGTCGGAAATGTTCTCGCAGTCGCCTACGTCGCGGGCCCCCACGATGAGCGGCACGAGCTGGTTGTTGTACTGGCAGGCAGGAGTCCAGCAGACCTGGCCCTGAATCGGATTGATGCCGGAGAAGGTGAAGGCTGCCGCAGGCGGGAAGAAGTTGCCGTTTCCGAAGGCAGCGCTCACGGTATAGGCCGTAAGGGTGTCGGAGGGAATGCTGTCCTGGATGGTGACATCGTAGCAGAAGGGCGTGCCGGCCTGCACGAAGATGGTGTCGTTGAGGAAATTGAGGCCGCTGAGATCATGCTCGATGGTAGGCGGCACCCCCTGGTCGAGACAGGGGATTACGTGGATCTGGAAGTCGCGCCGGTTTTCGGTCAGCAGGATGCCGTTTCGGTATTCGAAGGCGGAGATGGAAAAGACGAAAATCCCGGTCTGGGTAGGGGTAACGGTGATAAAGCCCGTCTGCGGGTCGATGGTGAAATTTCCGGAGCCGAAGGGGTCGGCAAAATTGAAGCCTGGCGCAAAGACGACATTATTATAAGGCGGAGCGCCCATGGGATTGTTGAAGGGATCCACGACCGGCTGGTTGCCGCCGAGCTGGGGGTTGCCGGCGCCGAGGCCCTGGAAGTTGATGCCGGTGTAGGGATTGGTAACCGCATATACCAGCGAGTCGCCGTCCACATCGGTGGCGGAGTGGTCGAAGGCGAAGGGCTGATTGACGCACAGGAAGATGGGCGGCACCTGGTCGAAGGTGGCCATGTTGTTGCACTGGGCTTCGTTGCTGCCCGGGATGCGGGCGAGGAAGGTAATGCCTTCGCCGAGCGGATTGGCCAGGTTGGTGATGGCGGCGTTGCGGCAGCAGCGGGCCCAGGCGAGCAGATAGCCCGAGGGGTTGGGCGGCAGGGTCACATTGGCCTGATAAATCCCCTCTTCGACGCAGATATTGGGAATCTGGGCCACGCAGGGCCCCCAGTCCTCGGGCTGGATCTGCGGGGTGTTGTTCGGCACCGGAATGTTGAGCGTCTGGACAATTCCCCCGGTCGCGCCGTTGAAGATGAACAGGGAAATATTCAGGTCGAAGTCGGCCATGCTGGCCGGCGTGCAGTCGCGGTACAGCTTCAGGCGGAGCCGGTACGTATTGGTGGTCGAATTGATACATTCATAGATCAGTTCTGCGCCGACGATGTGAGTCGCCTGCGCCTGATCCATCCGTCCAACCATAAAGAGCAGCAACAGCAGCGGAATGCTCAGCAGGCGTTTCATGCGATCGGTGATTTCAGACGTAAACCGTAAAAAATGATCCGCGCTTTCCGTATGCCGAAAGGTAATACAGCGTACCCGAAGAAAATGTTTCATGCATGACGCAGAACCTTGGCCCGGCGCTGCAAGTATACTGGACAATTTGAAGTTCCAACAGGGAAGACCCGGCCCGGAAGTTCCTTCTTTAGACAAGGTACGAGGTTTTCTCTAAAAAGCTGTAATTTTACCGCAATGGCGGAGCCGCTTAAAACGATACAAGCGCCGATCGAGCAGGAGCTGGCATACTTCGAGAAGTATTTCCGCTCTGCGATGCGCAGCGAGGTGGTCCTGCTGGACCGCGTCACGCGCTATGTGCTCCGCCGCAAGGGCAAGCAGCTCCGCCCGATGCTGGTGCTGCTCAGCGCGCACCTGTGCGGCGGCATTACCCCCTCCACCTACCGGGGCGCTGCCCTCGTGGAGCTGCTGCATACCGCGACCCTGATCCACGACGATGTGGTGGATGATTCGGACGAACGGCGCGGCTTTTTTTCGATCAATGCCCTTTGGAAAAACAAAATTGCCGTGCTGGTCGGCGATTTCCTGCTCTCCCGCGGCCTGCTCATGGCCCTGGAGCACGACGACTTCCAGCTGCTCAAGATCGTCTCCGACGCGGTGCGCCAGATGAGCGAGGGCGAGCTGCTCCAGATGGAGAAAGCCCGCCTGCTCAACATCGACGAGGCGGTATACCTCGATATTATCCGGCAAAAAACCGCATCCCTCTTCGCCGCCTGCTGCCAGACCGGCGCAGCCAGCGCCACCTCCGATCCGGAGCTGCTCCTGCGCATGCAGGCCTTCGGCGAAAAGGTCGGCGTGGCTTTCCAGATCCGCGATGATTTGCTCGACTACGGCGAGGACGACATCGGCAAGCCCCGCGCCATCGACATCAAAGAGCGCAAGCTGACCCTGCCCCTGATCCACGTGCTCAATAAAGCTTCCTGGTCGGAGCGCCGCAGCCTCATCAACACCGTCAAGCGCCACAACGCGGACCCGCGCCGGGTGCACCAGCTGATCGATTACGTCAAATCGCAGGGCGGCATCAGCTATTCCCAGGCCGTGATGGAGCAGTACATCCGCGAAGCAGAGGAATTGCTGCTGCGCTTTCCCGATACCCCCGCCCGCCAGGCCATGCTGGAGCTGGTCCGCTACGCGATCCAGCGGGCGAAGTGAGCCTGCCCAATACCAAACCGGCGGCTCCCAAGGGGAAGCCGCCGGGGTGCAGGAAGGACGGAATATCCTCAGTCTTTGATGCCGGTAAACTGGCCCTGCGCATTGAAGTAGATCCGCAGGCCGCTCTCGAAGCGCACCTCGTACTGGCGCACTGCGCCGCTGTCGTCGAGGCGCTTTTTGACCTGCTTGATCGCCATGCCGGGGTAGTGCTGGTTCACGTAGTCCTGCGCGGCCTGCGGCAGATCGCCGAAGGGAATCTTCACGCTGTCGTCCGTGCCGCTGGAGCCGCTCGAACCGCTGGAGCCGTTGTCGTCTGCGACGGGATTCCAGTTGATGTCGAAATACAGTTCCGTGCCGTTTTCGAGGTACACTTCATACACCCGGAACGAACCGTCGGAATGGTATTTCTTTTCGATTTTGACGATGTTCAGCCCGGCGAAAGTCGTCTGGACGTACGTGAGGGCCTGGGCGGGCATGTCGCTGAGGGCCAGATGCTCGGAAGAGCCGGAAGGGAGCACGGTTTCCTGGGTGCAGCTTTGGAAAAAGAGCCCAAGGAGGATCAGGATGAAAATGCGGGATACGGGATGCATAGTGAAGGTGAATGTTTGGATTTGATGCTCCAAAGATCTCCTGCGCAGCGGCCCGGGCCAATTCTATCCTGCCGGAGGCGGAAAAACCGCCGCTGAACCCGGCAAACTGGCGTCTGCCGGCGGGATGCGTCAGTCCAGTTTCATCTTCAGCCCCATCTCCCGGAAGGCCAGCATCGCCTCGGCATTGCCTTGGGCGTCGTCCACCGGGTGGTGGGTATGGCGGGTTTTACGGTAGCGGCGCTTCCATTCGGCATTGAGCCCCATATCGCGCTGCATGCCGCAGTACAGGTCGCCGATGCGGCGCCCGGAGTAGCCGAAGGGGTTGCTGCCCGCGAAGCGGTGGAAGTAATAGTTGATCCACTGCCAGTCGAAGGCCAGGTTGTCGCTCAGGAACACCGGGCTGCGGGGCGAGAGGCCGGCGAGCCAGGCCGCAAACTGCGCCATGACCTGCTCCGGCGGATCGAAAGCCAGGTGCTGCTCGCGGGTAAAACCGCTGATAGCCAGGGCCTCGGGGATCCAGGCATCGGAAATGGGGCGAAGCTGGCCGTAAAAGGTCCGGCTCAGGCCCGGCTCCACGGCCACTGCGCCGAAGCACACCATCGAGTACAGGTGCGGCACCGGGCCGTCGGATTCTACGTCTATGACGATGAGGGGCATGGGGGAATTATTGGGAACCTGCTTGCATTAAACGCAGCTCAAAGTAGCTGTCCGGTCTGGTGGTGAATGATCTCGCAGCATACGCAATCCACGTCCGCCCGCGCTGCAGATCGATCCGCCACCGCGTAGGGATGTAGGTTGCTTCCGCTGTTTCCGTGACGCCTAGAAGCTCCACCGTTGCGCTGTCTGTCCAGCAGGCTGTTTCAAACATGCATACGGTGCCGCAGTACAGCAGTGCAACTGCAGCGCTGTCGCTGCGCCGTACCCATTGTATTTTGGTGTCGGGCTCGCAGCCCAGCGAGATCAGGGTGCCGGCCTTCCGTTCCAGGATGCAGCTGTAGCTGTGCAGATCGATCCAATAGGCAGAGTCGTGCCGCCAGATAAACAACGAACGATGCAGGGCTGCAGTTGTACTGTCGGTGTTCCACGGGCCCCATTGAAGACTAGCCTCGCCTGCGGGCTCGAATGTACCGAAATCTGCTTCCGACAGCCCATGATGCCGCCGCCACGCATCATATTCCGCTGAAGAAAAAGCCTGCCCATCCGGTGCCGGGGGCAGCGCTTGTGCGGGCGGATCAGCTGCCGGTGTTTTTGCTGTGTCTGATAAACAGGCAGACAATACCAATACAGAGCATAAGGTGGGCAGGATACGTATAGCAGGCATGGGAACCAAGGTTAGAAGGGGAGGGATACATGGGGCGAATCGGCATCGCCTGAAAGGCGCTGCTGTATGACGGGCGGGCAGCTTTTCACCGTACCCGCTTGATGATAAACCCATTCTGCACCGGCTCGAAGCCTGCTTTGGGATAATACGCCATCGCGTCCGGCACGGAGAGGAGCAGCAGCATGGACTCCGGCCCGATGGCCTCGCGCGTGAGGCGGATCAGCTCCCGCCCGATGCCCCGGTGCTGATAGTCCGGATGCACGGCCAGATCGGAGAGGTAGGTGCAGAAGGCGAAATCGCTCATCGAGCGGGCGATTCCCGCAAGCCTGCCGCCATCCCGTGCGGTGAAGATCAGGCTGGCGTTCTCCAGCATCCGGGCGATGCGCTCCGGCTCCGCAACCGGCCGGCTGAGGCCTGCGGCCTGAAACAGGGCGGAAAGTTCGGCAATGCCGGGGCGCACATCGCGCAGATACTGAATCGGCTCCATCGGATGCGGGTTGCTGCGGGGCTGGCGGTGCCCCGCCTTGCAGGCAAAGCAGCCTGCTTTTCGCGAATCGTACAATAGCCGCCGACCGTTTGCGCAAGGATTTTCACGGCTGGCGTGCCGGATCGGGCGGAATACCTGCGGCGCGGCGCATCTGGCGCACATATAGCGGCATGTTGGGGAACCTTTTGCCCCTCCGCAGGTTGTCTAGGAGTAGTTTCTGTAATGTGAATGCGTTCCACGAATCTGAACCGTATCTGAGCGATTGACCGGACAGGCTGCTCCGCAGCAGCCCATCCTTCCTTGCCTGAGCGCCATGCCACGCCCGTGTGTCTCTGTCCGTTGGATGCCGGAGATGCTCCACTGTTGACGGATCTGACGATAGCCGCTTTCCTGGCCTGTCCAGCGGCCTGTCGCAATACCTCTCTGTATCTTTCCAGTTTGACTCAAACACCCTGGCAGTTTACTGACCGCATATGGAAACAATGCAAGATCTCGCCCTGAATCCCCCGCCTGCCCTGCAAAAGGGGGATTATGTGGCGTTTACCTTTTTCATCTCTGCGATGGCCCTGACGGTCATCGGCCTGTTTATTCTGTTTCAGCTGCAGCGCGTCGCGGAAAAGTGGCGCACACCGGTGATCATGGGCCTGATGGTTACCCTGGTGGCCGCAGCCAACACCTTTTACCGGCGTGAACATTGGGTCTCCACACAGACCATTCCGGTCGAATTCCGCTTCTTCGACTGGTTTCTGACGGTTCCGCTGATGGCCATGATGTTTTATTACTGGGTAAAACCCTATGGCGCCAAACCCTGGATGCTGATCGGGATTTTCATTTCGAGCCTGATCATGCTCGTGTTCGGGTATGTAGGCGAAGCGGTATATCCGGAGTATCCGGTCTTTCACGGCATCATGGGCGCCATCGGGCTGGGCGGGATCGTGGCATTCATCATGGCCGGCGGGTATCCCATCCTGTACCGCCGCTACACAACCTTCAGCATCGATCCGGTGGTCCGCAAAGGCTATACCGTGCTCTCGGTCATGCTGCCGCTGGGCTGGTCGGTCTATCCGGCAGGGTATATGACGGTCCCCGGCAATATCCTGGAGTCGGTGATCCATCCGAACACGGTGATCATGATGTACAACTTTGCCGACATCATAAACAAAGGCGGGCTGGCCCTGGGGGCATTTCTGATTGCGCTCTATTCGCTCGACAATGAGAAACGGCATAGCGGCCGGCGCAAGCCGGGATCCCTTCGCGAACAGCCGGCAGTTCCGGCGCCTCCTCCCGCTCCTACCCCCGTGAAACCATGAACCTGCTGCATATGCTGTCCGTCCGCTCCTGGCTGGGAGCGGCGGGCTTGCTGGCCGCCCTCGGCGGAAGCGCTCAGACCATCGATCTCGGCGCAGGCATTGTGGGCTATTATCCGTTCAACGGCAGCGCCAGCGACAAAAGCGACCACAATCATCACGGCATCGTAACAGGCGCCCAGCTGACCCCGGACCGTTTCGGGACGGCCAATTCGGCATACCAGTTCAACGGGGTGGATCAGCAGATCCGGATTCCCGCCGCGCCCTCCCTGGATCTCACCCGCTCGGCCGTGCTGAGCGTATCGGTCTGGGTGCAGCCCCGGGATGAAAATTCGGGCTGTATTTTGCTCAAGCAGGGCGATTTCGGCATCAAATGGGGCGGGATGCAGGCAAGCACCACGTTTTACGCCGGCAGCGGCAGCGGGTACAACAACTCGCGCCGCACGCGGTGGAACTCCAGCGAATGGTATCACCTCGTAATCGTACAGGAGCAAGACCGGCTGATCTACTACGTCAATGGCGCAGCGGATCAGATTCTGGAACGCCCGCGGGCGACGCAGCCGGCCCAGCAGGATCTCTTCATCGGCGCGCATCCGTACTTCTGGGGCGGGTTTACCGGCAAGATCGACGACCTGTGCATCTACAACCGGCCGCTGAACAGCCTCGAAGTCGAGACGCTCTACCAGCTGCAAAACATGCCGGTGGAGTTCAAGCCCAAGCCGGCGGCGCCTCAAGTCGATGTGTCGGAGGTGCTGGGAACGTGGCAGGGCATTCTGATCCAGCCCGGCAACAGCAAGATCGCCAGCTACGCCTACTGGATTACCCTGGAGCGGAAAAACGGCAAACTCACCGGCTATTCGCGGATCGAGATCCCGGAATCCCAATCCTACGGGGTGATCATGGCGGAAGCAACCCTCAACGCGAACGTGCTGGAATTCAAGGAGAAACAGGTGGCCAGCCAGAAGAATTACGAGAATTTCCGCTGGTGCATGAAGTACGGATCGCTGGTGTACGACCCGAAAGAGAAATCGCTGCGGGGAAAATGGTTTGCGAATAACTGCGCAGGCAGCGGGGAGATCTTCCTGCTGCGCTCCGGCGTTCCGTTCAACCACTTCGACAACAGGCTTTCGCCCAAGGTGTCGCTCCAGGAGTATCAGGCGCTGCTCAGCAGCCGCACCCAGGATGACCAGGCGCTGCGCACCCTGGTGCTGGAGCCCGTAGCCTTCCAGACCGGCTCCGCAGTCATCACCGCCAGCTCCCAGGCCTACCTGAGGCAGACGCTCGTTCCGTTTATGCAGTCCAACCCGGCGGTCCGCATCAAGATCTCCGGCCATACGGACGACATCGGAGACGAAACGCTGAACCTGCGCCTGTCTGCCCAGCGGGCCCGTGCGGTAGCGGAGTTTCTGACCCGCGCCGGGATCCCCGGCGGCCAGATCCAGCACGAAGGCTTCGGCGAGTCCCGTCCGATCCAGCCGAACACCACCCCGGAGGGCCGCAGCGCCAACCGGCGGGTAGAATTTGAAGTATTCGTCAACCAGTAGGCTCAGAACCCCAGTTTGTTACGGAAACTTCCGGGCGGGTGCCCTCTGCCGGCAGGCAGGGGCATCCGCTTTCGGTTTCCCACGGGCGCAGGCCGGGTGCGCGCACGTCAGATATGGGGATCGTTTGTCCGGAAGCGTCTGGCGAAATCCAGCTATATTCATTCCTGTACAATAAACCGCCCCGCCGGGGCGTATGCAACGTGATCAGGTATAATGTTCTCGGTATGAAAAGACCCATCGGGCTGCTGGCTGGAATGCTGCTATTGAGTACGGTGATGCGGGGGCAGACGGTGCTGGAAGGGTCGATGTATGACCGTGCGACCGGCAGACCCCTCGCCGGGGCGCAGATCCGCGTCCTCCAGACAACCCTGGATGCCGTCAGCGACCGCCGGGGCTATTTTACCCTCAAAGGACTCCCCAGCGGGGTTTTTCTGTTTCATGTATCCCGTCCTGGCTATGAGGAGCTCGTCAAGGAGGTCGTGGTCAAGGATGAAGCGGCGCTGTTTATCGGCATGAGCCTCCTGCCCACCGTGCAGCGCGAGAATCCGGAGCTGGCAGCGGCTATTACCCGCTTTGAGCGCTACGCGATCCATACGCCGGGCATCGTCAGTGCCGCCGACCGGGAATACCTCCACGACCGGGGAGGCTTGGATATAAGCGGTGCCTTGGCCGGCCTGGGCAATCTCTGGGCGTTGCAGCAGCATGCAGCGGCGCAGCAGGTCTGGATGCGCGGCATGCAGCCCCTGAGCACGGCACTGCTTGCCGACGGCCTGCCGCTGAGCACCGGCGGTGCGCCGGGATACAGCATTCCGCTCCTGTCTGCGGTGGATTACCAGTCGCTGGAGCGCATCGAAGCGGCGCAGAGCCCCGGGATCGGGCACGTGGGTGCTTCCGGCACCGGCGGTGCCGTCTATGCGGAGAGTTTTGCCCCGGCATATTCGTCGGGCCGGCTGCAGGTACGTCCGCTGGCCCGCATCCGGCTCGCATTTCCAAATCAGGAGCAGACCCTGCACGGACGTATCCACGTCTCGTCCAATCGGGTCGCAGCCGCAGCCGGGGTCACCGGCTCGCAGTATGGCGACCGCTGGAGCGGCCAGGCGGGCGGCTTTCAGGAGCCGTCCGCTGCGTCGCAGGGCGCAGCCCAGCTCCGGGTCCGGGTCAAGCTGTCGCCCCGGCATGAGCTGCTGGCGGGCTCCCAGCATTTCGAGCTGCGCAACGCGCAGCACTTCGACCGCACCGCGCTGCAGCAGTTCCGCAGCTTTACGACGGAGCAGTTCTCCCGCACAAGCTCGTCCCTGCAATGGCGCATGTTTCCCCGGAGCAGCTGGCTGCGGGAAATCAGCGTGACCGCAGGCGGACACCAGTGGGAAGAGCATACGCGGATCGAAGAGCCTGGCAGCCAGTCGGTTCGTACAGACCGGGTTCAGACGGGCACGGCGCTGCTGGTAGCCGAGGCCCATATGCGGCCCAATCCGTACTGGAATGCAGTCTCCGGTTTCGAATGGACCCGCGATGCAGCCCGGGTCCAGGCCTCGCGCAGCGACCAGCCGGGCGATCCGGCATACGAGGTACGCGGCGTGCTGCCCGGCCTGAGCGGCTGGCAGCATGCTGCCCTGTACAGCCTGCATACCCTCGACCTGCTCAAGCTGCGCCTGACCGCCGGCGGGCGGCTTCTTCTGTGGCAGCCCCAGCTCGGCGAAGCGCCCGCAGCAGGCCGGATGCTGCTCAGCGGCGGGATATCCGGCATGTATCCCCTGCACCCGGATGTGGCGCTGACGGCCGGGGTGCACAGCGGCCGCCGGGCACCTACCCTGTACGAGTGGGCTGGCGAAGGCTGGCTGGGGCCCGGATTTCAGCTGGCTGCCGACTCGCTCGCGCCCGAACAGGCCCTGACGACGGAAGTCGGGCTGAAAGTCCGCCAGAAGCATTTCAGCGGCGCCTTGTCTGTATTCCGGATCGCAATGGACCGCTTCATCGACTGGGCACCGGCCCTGTACGAAGGCGCTCCCACGTATGCAGGCGTGCCCGTATGGGTGCGGGCCAATCAGGGCCAGGCGCTCCTGCAAGGGGTGGAGGCTGAAGGGGAATGGCTCATCAGCCGCATGGCGTCCTGTTACGGCCAGATCGCCTACCAGCGCGGATACAACCTGAGCCAGGATATGCCGATGAACCGAATTCCGCCGCTCAACGGTCTGCTGGGGCTGCAGATGCAGGTCCGCTCCGGATTGGAAGGCAGCATCGAATGGCGATTCGCCTCCGAAAAGCGCCAGCTGGGGCCCGTGGACTGGGAGGATCCCCGAAGCCGCAGCATCGAATCCTGGCAGACGTTCAATCTGCGCATTGGCTACACCTTCGGGAAGGGCGGCTGCTCGCTGCAGGTGCTCAACCTGCTCGACGCCTATTACCGGCCCTTCGGCTCTGGGATTCCGGGCCGGGGGCGCATGACCATGCTTGCGCTCGAAGTCGGATTCTGATCTCAGATGCCGAATGCGGCGCCCGACTCGCGGAGCTGCTCGTAGCGGCTGTGGCTGAAGCGGTAGAGCGTGGCGGGCCGGCCGGAGCCGGCCTGCTTGCGCCGCTCGCCCAGGGCTTCGAGCAAGCCGGGGCCGTTGAATTTTTTCCACAGATTGGCCCGGTCCACCCGCCCAGCACCCAGCAGGGTCTCGTACAGCGCCACCAGGTCGGAGAAAGGAAACTTTTCGTCCAGCAGCTCGACCCCTACCGGCTCGTAGGTGATCTTGTTGCGCAGCCGCTGCAGCGCCGTCCGGATCATGTCACCGTGATCGAAGGCCAGGGGCGGCAGCGCATCCTGATCGAACCAGGCTGCCTCGCCGGCATCGCTGCCGGCATGCAGCTGCACCTGATCGGGCCGGACCAGCGCATAATAGGCCACCGATACCACCCGCTGCCGCGGATCGCGGCCGGGCGCACCGAAGGTGTACAGCTGCTCCAGATACCCCAGCGAGACACCGGTCTCCTCGCGGAGCTCCCGCTGAACTGCCGCCTCCAGCGATTCGCCCTCCCGCACAAAGCCGCCTGGAAGCGCCCAGCTGCCCGCATACGGCGGAATCGCCCGCCGGACCAGCAGTACCGAAAGCTGCCGGCCCGGCCGGTAGCCGAATACGACCGCATCCACGGTCAGCCAGATGGAGGAAACTGCCTGCATAAGAAAAGTCCGGACGGGATACGGGGTGCCGGAGAATTTGTGTAAATTTGACACAATTTATATTGCCGGTCAACTTTTTATGCCGCAGCCCGGTTATCCTTGCGGCATATGGCTTACGCTGTCCATCTATGCGCTACCTCCGCCTTGCAGGCGCCTGCCTCAATCAGACCCCCCTCGACTTCGGGCACAACGTCCAGAACATCCTCGACGCCATCGCGGCTGCACGCGCGCAAGGGGTGCAGATCCTGTGCCTGCCGGAGCTGGCGGTCAGCGGCTACGGCTGCGAAGACGCCTTCTTCAACCGCTGGACGCTCGATGAGTCGCTCGGCGGGCTGAAGCGGATCATGGCCGCCTCGCAAGGCATGACGGTTTCCGTCGGGCTGCCCCTCGAGTATGCGCATTGCCTGTACAATGCGGTGGCGTTTATCCACGACGGCCGCCTGCTGGGCTTTGCAGCCAAGCAGGAACTGGCCGGCGACGGGATTTATTACGAGCCCCGATGGTTCAAGCCCTGGCCGGAGCGGCTGGGCGTGGAGCTGGAATGGGAAGGCGTACGCTATCCGCTGGGGGATCTGGTCTTTGAGGTGGACGGGGTGCGGATCGGGTTTGAGATCTGCGAAGATGCATGGAACGGCATCCGCCCGGCGCAGCGGCATTACGTGAACAACGTCGATATTATCCTCAATCCCAGCGCATCCAACTTCGCATTCGGCAAAACCAAGGTACGGGAAATGCTGGTCCGGGAGGCATCCCGGAGCTACAACTGCACCTATGTGTACAGCAACCTGCTGGGCAACGAGGCAGGCCGGATCATCTACGACGGCGAAATTCTGGTGGCGCAAAGCGGCGAGCTGCTCGCCCGCAACCAGCGCTTTTCCTACGAGGCGTTTCAGATCCTGCCGGTGACGGCAGATGTGGAGCGGGTGCATATCCATCGGCGTAAATCCTTCAATTTCAGGCCGGAAGAGCCTTGCCACCTCGTCCGGGGCGAAGGCCGGTATGCGGCAGTGCTGCCGCAGGCATCGGCGGTGCTGCCGCAGGCATCGGCGGTGCAGGCGCCGGCAGAAGCCTGGCAGGAGGAGTTTTACCTGGCCGAGACGCTGGCGCTGTTTGACTACATGCGCAAAAGCCGGAGCCGGGGCTTCGTGATCTCGCTCTCCGGCGGCGCCGACTCCTCGACCTGTGCGGTGCTGTGCACCCATGCGCTCACACGCGCAGCTGCGGAGCTGGGCCCCGAGCGGCTGGCAGCGCGGCTGGCCTATGCGCAGCCGGACCCGGCGCAGCCCTTGCCGGCGCAGTTCATCACCTGCGTGTACCAGGCGACGGCCAACAGCGGCCCCGAGACGCTGGAAAGTGCCCGCGAACTCGCCGCCGATCTCGGTGCAGCCTTTCACCAGTGGGAGGTGGAGCCGCTGCATGTGCAGTACCGGCAGCTGACGGAGCAGGCGCTGGGCCGCCCGCTGAGCTGGGAGCGCGACGATGTGACGCTGCAGAATATCCAGGCGCGCCTGCGCGCGCCCGGCATCTGGATGCTCACCAACGCCCTCGGAGGCCTGCTGATCACCACCTCCAACCGCAGCGAGGCTGCGGTCGGCTATGCGACCATGGACGGCGACACAGCAGGCAGCCTGGCCCCCCTGGGCGGCATCGACAAGGATTCCATCCTGCAATGGCTCCGCTGGGCGGAAGACGCCCTCGGCGTGGCCGGGCTCCGGTATGTCAATTCCCTCCAGCCGACTGCCGAACTCCGGCCTGCGGCCTACGCCCAGACCGATGAGCGGGATCTCATGCCCTATCCGCTGCTGGACGACATCGAGAAATGCGCCATCCGCGACTACAAGTCGCCGGTCGAGGTGTTTCTGACCCTCCGCGGCAGCTATCCCGACCCGGTGCTGAAGGGCTATATCCGCAAGTTTTACCAGCTTTGGTCCCGGAATCAGTGGAAACGCGAGCGCTATGCCCCTTCTTTTCACCTCGACGATGCCAATCTGGACCCCAAAACCTGGTGCAGATTTCCGATTCTCAACGGCGGATTCCGCGAGGCACTCGATGAACTCGACCGCTTCGGCGGATAAAGTCAACCCAGGTTTTTCCCTTGCACATTACGAACTACATTTGCAGGGATTCGTACTTTAAGAGGCTGTTTTTGGATTCCCTCACCCCAAGCCATCTTCATACATCCTATATGTCTATGCAAGAGACTGCCACGATACAACTCGGCGAAGCCGCCCATGCGTTCCCTGTCGTCACCGGAACCTATGCGGAAAAGGCCGTGGACATCGGGAAGCTGCTCGCGACCAGCGGCCACATGACCATCGATGTCGGATTTAAGAACACTGCATCCACCCAGAGCGCCATCACCTTCATCGACGGCGACCGGGGCATCCTGGAGCACCGCGGGTACCCGATCGAGCAGCTGGCCGACCATGCCTCGTTCCTCGAAGTAGCCTACCTGCTCCTGCACGGCGAGCTGCCCACCCGGAGCCAGCTCGAAGCGTTTGAAGCTGAAATCACGGCTCATACCGGCCTGCCTGCCCATGCGCGCGCCATCCTGGATGCGATGCCCGACGAAACCCACCCGATGGGCATGATGTCGGTGATGTTTGCCTCGCTGTCAGGGTTTTATCCGGAATGCCTGGATTCGTGGAGCGACGAGGGTAACCGCTGGAAGGCGATTTACAGCCTCCTGGCCAACATGCCGCTGATGGTGGCCTACATTTACCGCCGCAGCCAGCACCTGCCGTATCTGGACCCCCGTCCGGAGCTCGGCTACGTGGGCAACTTCCTGTACATGATGTTTGGCAAAGCGGAAGCCGTATCGGCCGAGGCGCTGGATACCCTGCTGGTGCTGCACGCCGACCATGAGCAGAACTGCTCCACCTCCACGGTGCGCTTCGCCGGCTCCTCGCACGTGAACCTCTTCGGCGCCATCTGCGCCGGCAACAACGCCCTCTGGGGGCCGCTGCATGGCGGCGCGAACCAGGAGGTGCTCGAAATGCTCGAAGACATCCGGCACGACGGCGGCGACACAGCCAAATACATCGCCAAGGCAAAGGACAAAAACGACCCCTTCCGCCTCATGGGCTTCGGCCACCGGGTGTACCGCAACTACGATCCCCGTGCCCGGGTCATCAAGAAATATGTGGACAAGGTGCTCAGCGAACTCAATATCCAGGACCCGCTGGTGGACATTGCCCGCAAGCTCGAGGAAGCCGCGCTGCAGGACAGCTACTTCGCAGACCGCAAGCTGTTCCCCAACGTAGACTTCTATTCCGGGATCATCTACCGTGCGCTGGGCATCCCCGTCAACCTGTTCACGGTCATGTTTGCCTTCGGGCGCCTGCCGGGCTGGATCTCCCAGTGGAAGGAAATGCGCGAAAACAACGAGCCGATCGTGCGGCCCCGCCAGGTGTATACCGGTGCTGCCCGGCGCGATTTCGTCCCCGCCGAGTCCCGCTGAGGCCGGAATGCAGTACAGCAGAGCGGCAGCCGGAAGCCTGGCTGCCGCTCAATCGTTTGAACACGCGCCGAATGCCTGACCCCGGCGATTCAGGAGGCACTATGGGCCGAAAGGCGTAATTTTGGGGCCCTTGGATTTGTGTCTCGGGGAATTTTCGTAACTTCAAGGTTACAACGGGCGCTAATATGAAACCGAATCAGATCTTCGACTTTGAAAAGCCGATCTATGAGATGGAATCCCGCCTGGCGGACCTCCGCAAGCTGGCGGGAGAGACCGGCATGGAAATGGGCGCCCCTGCATCGGAACTCGAGCGCAAAATCGGGGAACTGAAGGTCAATATCTACAGCAATCTCAGCCGCTGGCAGCGCGTACAGGTATCGCGCCATCCGGACCGGCCGTATTCGCTCGATTACATTCATCACATCTGCGATGAGTTTGTGGAGCTCTTCGGCGACCGCAACTTCCGGGACGACAAGGCAATGGTCGGCGGGCTGGGCCGCATCGGCGGGCACAGCGTCATGATCATCGGCCAGCAGAAAGGCCGCACCACGAAAGAGCGTCAGTTCCGGAACTTCGGCATGTCCAACCCGGAAGGCTACCGCAAAGCCCTGCGGCTGATGCGCCTGGCCGAAAAGTTCGGCATTCCCGTCGTGACGCTCATCGATACCCCCGGCGCCTATCCGGGGCTCGAAGCCGAAGAGCGCGGCCAGGGCGAGGCCATTGCCCGGAACCTGATGGAAATGTCCATCCTCCGCAGCCCCATCATCTGCATCGTCATCGGAGAGGGCGCCTCCGGCGGCGCACTTGGCATCGGCATCGGCGACCGGGTCTATATGATGGAGAATACCTGGTATTCCGTGATTTCGCCCGAATCCTGCTCCAGCATCCTCTGGCGCAGCTGGGACCACAAAGAGCAGGCCGCAGAAGCCCTGCGCCTCACTGCGCACGATAATCTCGAGCTCGGCCTGATCGACGGCATTATTCCCGAACCCCTCGGAGGTGCCCATAAAGATCCCCAGGCTGCCTACCAGGCCGTAAAAGACCGCATCCTGCGCGACCTCGAAACCCTCGGCACCTTCGATGCCGATGCCCTGATCGAGGCCCGCATCCGCAAATTCTCCTCGATGGGCGTCTTCAGCGACGCGGGTTCGGAGTCCGAACCGGCCCCGGAGCAGATGGTGGAAGCCTCGCCCTCCTGAACTCGGCGCCATGCCTTCCGGAAAGCGGCGCAAGTTTGTGCGCTGCCCGTTGCGTATTGACGGCAGGAATGCTAATTTCGCCCCCGTAACCCTTCCGGATGATGCTGGCTTCCCGCCTTTGGCTTGCCCTCCTGCTCGGAGGTTTGGCGCTGCTTCAAACAAGCTGCGGCGGAATCACGCCGCTCTGGAAAGGATCCCACCAGCTGCGGAACTATACGATCTATTACTCCGAGCCGGTCGAGTTCCAGCTGGACTTCAACCATACCGACAAGGAATTTCATGCCCGGATCGAGCTGGTGCTCACCTACTACCAAGGCATTACCCGGACAGATCTGCCCCTGTTTCTTATATTTGAAGACGCAAGCCACAAGGTGACAGAGTATAGCGCACGGGTGTCGATCAAGGAAAATGGCCGCTGGCAGGGGGTGCTGCAGGACAATGAGATCGATTACACCCTCACCTATGACGCGGTTTCCGATGCGGTGCTCCAGCCCGGCAAGCAGACGCTGAAAATTTACGCCAACGACGAGGAAGCCGAGAAAATCGTCGGGGTGGTGCGGATTGAAGTTCGGATTTACGAAATCGAGCAGCCTGGCTCCTGACACTCAGCGGCCTTTGCTGCGGGCTACGGCTACAGCGCCTGCCAGGGCAGCCAGCAGCAGGCAGGAAATGATTTCAAAAGGCAGCAGATACTGTGTGAGCGACTGCGCGCCGATCTGCGCAGCTGATGCCGCAGCCGGCACGGCTTCCGGCTCCGGAGGCATCTGCCGCCAGGCCAGCACCAGCAGCCCGCCCAGCGCACCCGCTGCCGCCAGTCCTGCGCCGGCATGCCGCACCCGGCTGGCCGGCTGGCCCAGCACCTGGTCGCTCGTCAGCATAATGCCGAATACGACCAGGATCAGTACCCCGCCTACATACACAATCAGCTGAGAAACAGCCGGAAAGGCCGCCCCCGCCACGGCAAACAGCCCGGCGGTGCCCATCAGCACCAGAAACAGCCAGACCGCTGCGTGCACCAGCCTGCGCGTGAACGCCAGCGCCAGCGCAGCTCCGCAGGTAAGCGCGAGCAGCAGCCAGCCAGTGAGGAGGATCGGATCCATCGGCGGCAAGATAGGAAATTTGCGGAATGGCAGCGCCTTTGCGTACTTGAGGGGCTATGGAAACCACTTCTCCCCTGACCGGGCAAACCGCCCTCGTATGCGGCAGTACGCAAGGCATCGGCCAAGCCATTGCCGCCCAGCTGGCCCGCATGGGCGCTTCGGTCGTGCTGATGGCGCGCAATGCCCAAGCCCTGGAAGCCGTCCGGGCTGAGCTGCCGCAGCTGCCCGGCCAGACGCATCAGATGCTGACCGCCGACTTTGCCGATCCGGCTACGGTGGATGCCGCAGTCCGCGGGTGGCTTGCCGCGCATGAAGGCCCCATCCATATCCTCATCAACAACACCGGCGGCCCGCCCGGCGGGCCGATTCTGGATGCCTCGGTCGACGATTTCTTCAGCGCCTACCGCATGCACCTCGCGTGCAGCCACCTGCTGGTGCAGGCGCTGGCGCCCGGCATGCGCGATGCCCGCTACGGACGCATCGTCAACATCATCTCAACCTCCGTGCGCATTCCCATCAGCGGCCTGGGCGTATCCAACACCACCCGCGGCGCCATGGCCTCCTGGGCCAAAACCCTCGCCAACGAACTGGCGCCCTGGGGCATCACCGTCAACAGCATCCTGCCCGGGTTTACCCGCACGGAGCGCCTCCAGTCGCTCATCCGCAGCCGCGCAGCCGCCTCCGGCCGGTCTGAAGCGCAGATCGAGGAGGAAATGCAGCGCAGCATCCCTGCCGGGCGCTTCGGAAGTGCGGCGGAGATTGCCGAGGCAGCCTGCTTCCTGGCTTCGCCGGCCGCATCGTATATTACCGGCGTCAGCCTGCCGGTGGACGGCGGGCGCACCGGCTCAATTTAGCCGCTGCATTGGGTAGATTCTTAGAATCCTATTACTTTGCAGCAGTCTAAGCGTCGTACCTATGACCTACCAGTTCAAAATCACCCTGATCGGCTCCAGCAAGCCGGAAGTGTGGCGCCGGATCAAAATCGATCCTGCGATGAGCTTCGATGATCTTCACGGCACGATCCAGGCCGCGATGGGCTGGGACAATTATCACCTCTACGCCTTCGGCACGCGCGGAAGCGACCGTCAGATCGGTCCGGCCGACGAAGGCGAGATGGATGATATGGACGAGGCGCTCAACATCGAAATCCAGCAGGAGTTTACGAAGGCGGGCGATACGATGATGTATCTGTACGACTTCGGCGACGGCTGGGAGCATTCCGTGGTGCTCGAAGCCATCAATCCGAACGAACAGATCGAGCTGCCGGTCTGCATCGACGGCAAAGGTGCCTGCCCGCCCGAAGACATCGGCGGCATCCACTCGTACTATGCCATGGTGGCCGCCCTGTCGGATCCGCAGCACCCGGAGTATGAGCACTACCGCAACTATCTTGGGCTGGATGAAGACGAGTCGTGGGATCCCCATTACTTCGATATGGAAGAGACCAACGACGCCATCGCGATGATGTTCGACTACGACGAATCGGACGGCGAAGGATTCTTCGACGATGACGATGAAGAAGGCGAATGGCGCGACGATGACGGCGGAGATGAAGAAGGCGAAGGCGAGAGCGCCTGGGCCGGAGCGGATGAGGATGAGGATGAAGGAGGCGGATACGGCTGGGAGCACGAGCAGGAGGAAGGCCGCTAATCTTCCCCGCCATGCGCCTGCCTGAGCGGCTGGACAACTTTATCGGCGGCAGGTACGTTCCGCCAGCTGCGGGTCTGTATCTGGATACCCCGGAGCCGGCGACCGGTGCCCGTCTGGCCCAGGTAGCGGCCAGCGGTCCGGAAGATGTGGATGCCGCTGCTGCGGCTGCCCTCGCGGCCCAGCAGGCCTGGGCAGATCTGCCGGTGCAGGAGCGCGCCCGTGTGCTCAGCCGGATCGCCGACGGCATCGAGGCCGAAGCCGAAACCCTCGCTGCCTGGGAATCTGCCGATACCGGAAAGCCGCTCAGCCTGGCAGCCCGGATGGATATTCCGCGTGCGGTCGATAATTTCCGGTTCTTTGCGCAGGCTATCACCCAGTTTCACGGCGAAGCCTACGACAACGGCAGCGCCGGCTTCAACTATACCCTCCGGCGGCCCTCGGGCCCTGCCGGGCTGATTTCGCCCTGGAATCTGCCGCTGTACCTGTTTACGTGGAAAATTGCCCCGGCCCTGGCGGCGGGCTGCACGGCCATCGCCAAGCCCTCCGAGCTGACGCCGGTCACTGCGTGGCGGCTGGGCGCCATCTGCGACGCCGCCGGGCTGCCGCCCGGCGTGCTCAACATTGTCCACGGCAGGGGCGCGCAAGCCGGCAGTGCGATCGTCGGCCATCCCGCCGTCGGCGCCATTTCCTTCACCGGCAGCACGGCCACCGGCCGCGCCATTGCCCTGCAGGCTGCACCATTCTTCAAGAAGCTCTCGCTGGAGATGGGCGGCAAAAATGCAAGCATCGTTTTCGCTGATGCGGACTACGAAGCGGCCCTCGACGGCGTGCTGCGGGCCGCCTTCACCAATCAGGGCCAGATTTGTCTCTGCGGGTCGCGGATTCTGGTGGAAAACACGATATATGAGCGGTTTACGGCAGATTTGGCGGCGCGGGTGCAGGCATTGAAGACCGGAGATCCCCTGGATCCGGACACCCGGATCGGTGCCATCGTCTCCGAAGCGCAATGGCAGAAGGACCGCCGCTACCTGGATCTGGCCCGGGAGGAAGGCGGGGAAGTGCTCTGCGGCGGACGCGTCCCTCCGCCGGTCAGCGAACGCTGCCGCAACGGCTGGTTTCTGGAGCCGGCGCTCATTGCCGGCCTGAGTCCTGCCTGCCAGGTCAACCAGGAGGAAATCTTCGGGCCGGTAGCAACGGTGATGCCCTTCCGCACCGAGGCGGAAGCCATTGAAACCGCTAACGGAACGCGCTACGGCCTCTCTGCCACCCTCTGGACCACCCGGCTGGACCGCGCGCACCGCGTGGCGGCGGCCCTGGAGGCCGGAATCGTCTGGGTCAACAGCTGGCTCCACCGCGACCTCCGGACCCCCTTCGGCGGCGTCAAGCAGTCCGGTTTGGGCCGCGAAGGCGGCTACGAAGCGCTCCGGTTTTTTACGGAAGCGAAGAATATTTTCATCCGCCTGTAGTTCGCGCGGCGAAATAGCCCGAAAAGGCGCGCGGCAGGTTGCCCGCGTGCAGATTCCTTGTAATTTCATCCCGTAATTTCACTGCGCATGAAGCGAAGGGGTGCCCTGATCTGCTCGCTGCTGGCGCTGCTGGCCGCCTGCACCACTGCGGATTTGCCGCTGATCAACGAAGCCAAGCGCTTCGAACCGGAGTGGCTGACCCTGACGGAGCAGGTGACCTTTCTTGACCGCTTTCTCCGGGTTGCCGATGCGCGCTACGAGCGCGACCTGCGCGAAGTGGAGGGGATGGTCGCATCGCCCGACAGCAGCATCCAGCTGACCCTCTACAGCCTCCGCAGCCAGTACCGCCAGATGATCCGCGAACGGGACGCAATCAAGCAGGCCTATCAGCCTGTGCGTGCGGAGTTTATCAAAGAAGTGGCGCTGTTTAATGAGTGGGAAAGCAGGCTTTCCAAAGGCAAACTGGATTCCGCGTCCGCCCGGCAGGAGCTGCAGCGCTTCCGCGAAGTGTACCAGCGCCTGCATCAGGACCTCAGCGATCTCGAATCCCGCCTCATCGTCAACCTGGATACCCACAACAGCCTGCTCCGGCAGATGACGGGCAGCCTGCAGGTTTTCGCAAATTATATGATCGAGTACAACTGATCCGGCTCAGTTCATCGACATCGCCGGCAGCGCCAGCTGCACGCTGTTGTGGAACATGAGCTCATGCACATCCCAGTGCATGTACGGGCTCAGCGGCAGGCTGTCGGCAATGGTTTCCGCGTCTTCCACACTGGCTGCCTGCACCACGGCCCATACCCGGCTGCGGTCCATTGCAAGGGAATAGCTCAGGATCTTGCCCTGCGACATCAGCTCGTTGACCCGCGCGCGGTGCGCCGGGATCAGCGAGACGAACTCCTGGGTGAGCGGCTGCGGAATGCGGAAATCCACGAAGAACTGACTCATAGCAAGACCGGAACAAGGTTTTACGAGTATACTCAAAAAAACGGAGAATGCCAAATGAAGGAACCGGCGGTTGCGGGGCCGGTCCGGAATACAACACTCAGGCGCTCCGGCGCGTGACATACGCCGGCAGGAGCACGGCAGCTACTGCACCGGCGATCAGGTGCATCGGGGCCGAAAGGGCCGGGAAAAAGTCCGGCGCAGGCTGGCCGTTGGGAAGCTGGCCCGGAAAAGACGAGGCCAGGCTCAGCACGGCCACCGCCGCTGCGACAATCTGAAATACCAGCGTGGCGCGGGCCGGTATCCAGCGGCTGAATCCGAAATAGAGCAGACCGCCGATCAGGCTTGTCACCACGCAGCTCAGCGTAATGGACACCGGATTGAGAATCTCCGGCACGCCCTGGCCGGTGGCGGCCGTGTAGGCAAAGCTGTACACCATCGAAAGCAGGGCGGATACACCGCCTGCGATCAGGCCGCCGAGCAGAAAGTGGCGGATGGCGGGACGGGAAGGGGTAGCGGAAGCGGACATGAAGGTAGATTAGTGGTTAAACACTGATCTATACGCATACTTCCTCCCAAAGTTAGCTCCGCATCTGGGCAGCAGCCTCCTGCGCCGTACGCACCGGCAGGCGGCAGCTGTAGCCCTCGCAGACGTAGATCATGTCCTGGCCGGTAAGCCGGCCCTGCAGCAGCGGCAGCTCGCTTTCGGCAGCTGCGCCGGCAAAGATGCGGTTGGGGTGGTAGTGCTGCTCCAGCTCCAGGCGCATCCGCAGCGCGCCGGGGCCGGTACAGGCGACCTCGTAATGCGGTGCAGCCAGTTTGAGCGCCAGCGCCGCCCAGTGGGCGTGCCAGGCCGGCGATTTCCGGACTTCTTCCTGCATGCCGTGCAGCAGGGCCTGAGCCCGTTCGCGCCACGCGGGCCGGTCGAGCAGCAGCCCCAGGCTGTGCAGCACGTGGGCCATCGCGGCATTGGAGGCCGGGATCACATCGTCCTGAATCTCCAGCTTGCGGCGCACCACGACCTCGGATTCATCGGAGGTAAAAAAGAAAAAGCCGGTTTCGGGGTCCTCGAAGCGGGCCAGGACGGTTTCGGCCAGGCCTGCGGCGGCATGCAGCCACTGCTCGTCGAAGGTAGCCTGATACAGCGCCGTCCAGGCATCGGCCAGGAAGGCATAGTCATCCAGAAAGGCCGGGATGCTGCGCTGCCCGTTTTTCCACGAGCGGAACAGGCGGCCGTTTTCCATCATCTGCTCCCGGATGAATACCGCGTTGCGCAGGGCCGCGTCCAGAAACGCGGGCTCGCCGAAGGCGGTGTACGCATCCACAAGACCTTTGAGCATCAGCGCATTCCACGACGCGAGAATCTTGTCGTCCAGCCCTGGCCGCACACGCTGGCTGCGGGCCCCGAAGAGGGCGGCGCGGCATCGGGCCAGCAGCCCGCGCAGGCTGCCGGCATCGAGCTGCCACTGCGCGGCAAAGGATTCAGGCTCTTCGAGCACGAAGAGCACATTGCTGCCTTCCCAGTTGCCGAAGGGATGCAGGTTGTAGTACGCGGCGAAGGTGCGGATATCGGGACCGAGCAGGGCCTCGGCTTCCTCGTAGCTCCAGACATAGTATTTGCCTTCCTCGCCCTCGCTGTCGGCGTCGAGGGAGGAATAAAACCCGCCTTCCGGCGAGGTCATTTCGCGCAGCACCCAGGCGATGGTTTCCTGCACCACCTCGCGGAAGCGGTCCCGGCGCGTCTGGAGCCAGGCTTCGCTGTACGTGCTGAGCAGCTGGCCATTGTCATAGAGCATTTTCTCAAAATGCGGCACTTTCCAGTGGGGATCGACCGAGTAGCGGGCAAATCCGCCGCCGAGATGGTCGTAGATGCCGCCGAAGGCCATCTTTTCGAGGGTCAGCACGGCTGCCTCCCGGGCTTCCGGCTGACCGAGCAGGTGTGCGGCGCGCAGGAGGAAGCGGGTATTGGCAGGGAGGGGAAATTTATTGCCGCTGCTGCGCCGCCCGCCCCAGCGGCGGTCCATCTGCTCCACCCAGGCCTGGGTGATGGTTTCCAGGTCTTCGCGGCTGATGGAGGGCTCAGGGCGTCCGGGCGCCGGGCCTTCCAGCCGGAGCATAGCGGCCGTGAGGTCGCGGGCGTAGGACTCGGCCCGCTGCGGCGCCTCGCGCGTCATGCGCGAGACCTGATTGAGCACCTGCTTCCAGGATTCGCGCGGGAAGTAGGTGCCGCCGTAGATAGGCCGTCCGTCGGGCAAGGCAAACGCATTCAGCGGCCAGCCGCCGCGGCCGGTCATGAGCATGACCGCGTCCATGTAGGTCTGGTCGATGTCCGGGCGTTCTTCCCGGTCCACCTTGATGCACACGAAGTGCTCGTTCATCAGCTGCGCGATGTCCGGATCCTCGAACGATTCGCGCTCCATGACATGGCACCAGTGGCAGGCCGCATAGCCAATGCTGATGAGCATCGGTTTCTGTTCGCTGCGGGCGCGTTCCAGCGCTTCCGGCCCCCAGGGGTACCAGTCCACGGGATTGTGGGCATGCTGGAGCAGATAGGGGCTCGATGCGTGGATAAGCCGGTTGGGCATAGGATCGGATCAGCGTGCGAAGAAACCAAACAGAGCGGGCTTCCCGGCTTATTCCAGCCCGGCTTCTACGCTGCGTACCTGGCACAGGGCAGAATCCCGCATGTAATGGTACAACTGAAAGCGGTAGGCGCCTGTTTCGGCGAGGCGGATACCGGCTGCCGGGCCGATCTCGGCCTGCACGGCGCGGGCATCGTTGCCGGCAAGCCAGTTGCCTTCCGCGTCGAGGAGGGTGTCCTGCAGGGTGAGCAGGCCGATGGCGCCCGAAGGCGCGGTCCAGCGCAGGCGCAGGTGCACATTGCGGTAGCGGTATCCGGGCTCGAAGGTCATCCGGATGCGCGGGGTCAGACTATCCGGCACGGAATTATCGTGCATCCACGTGAGCGTGTCGGACATGGCCCAGCAGGCATCGGGAAATTCCTGCCGCCCGCCGGGCGGGAAGCTGGAGCAGGCGGCGGCCAGCAGGGCGAGGGGCAAGAGAAGCAGGATACGCATCATCCTTCAGGCGGAGAATCGGGTTTCCGGTTCTGGGGCTGGCCCGGGTTTCCAGGGCGGTTGCCGCCGCGCCGTTTTTTATTGCCGGAGCGGTTGCGGTTGCCTTGCGGCTGCTGCCCATCCGGTCTGGGGCCCTGAGGCGGGCGGTTGCGCCCTTCCGGGCTGCGGGGCTGCTGGGGCCTGGGCTCGCCGGCGGGCCGCTGCTGGCTGCGGGGCGGCTGTGCATCGGGGTTGCGGGGCTGCTGATTGCGGGGTTCACCGGCAGGGCGCTGCTGATTGCGGGGCTCGCCGGCGGGGCGTTGCTGATTGCGGGGCTGCTGCGCAGGGCGCTGCTGTCCGCTGCCGGCCTGCGGCTGGCCCTGCGGGTTGCGGCCTGCACCGGCCTGCGGCTCGCCGCCTTTTTTCCGGGCGGGGCGCTTTTTCTTTTTGCGCGGGCGGCTGTCTTTCTCCTCCGGAAATCCGGTGCCTACCACATCGACGAAGTCGAGGTCCGCACCCTCGTCCGGACCGGCGCCGTCCACCCCGGCCATGACGGTGCCTTTTACTTGAATATCAGGTCTTTCGCCCTGCTTGTTCTGCTCCACGATCTGGTTTACCAGATCCACATCCAGCGGGTACCAGGCGTTGTCGTTGGGGTAGCTGAACCACATCAGGCGCTTGAAGATATCGGTCTTCTGGAGCAGGGCGCGCCCTTTGGAGGTTTCGATATGGTGGATGTCAGGGAAATCCCCCATTGCATCCAGGTAGGCTTCCAGCTCGTAATTGAGGCAGCACTTCAGGCGTCCGCAGAGGCCCGATATTTTCATCGGGTTGAGGGAGAGATTCTGATAGCGCGCTGCGGAGGTATTGACGGAGCGGAACTCCGTGAGCCAGGTGGAGCAGCACAGTTCACGTCCGCAGGAGCCGATGCCGCCGAGCAGCCCCGCCTCGAAGCGCAGGCCGATCTGCTTCATTTCCACCCGGATCTTGAACTCGCGGGCGAGGACTTTGATCAGTTCGCGGAAGTCCACCCGGTGATCGGCGATGTAGTAGAATACAGCCTTGGTGTTGTCGGCCTGAAACTCCACATCGCTGAGCTTCATGTCCAGCTTCTGTTCCGAAATAATCTCGCGGGTGCGCACCAGCGTCTCCTGCTCACGGGCACGCGCTTCCTGATAGAGCTGAATATCAGCCTCATTGGCTTTCCGGTAGATGCGGGGCAGCTCGCGGCTGTCTTTCTTGAACCCCTTCTTTTTCATCTGGAGTTCGGCCATGACCCCGCCGAGGGACAGGGTGCCGAGGTCGTAGCCGCGGTCGCTTTCCACCACCACATGATCGCCGATATAGAGGCGCAGGCCGTTTACATTCCGGTAAAAAGCCTTGCGCGTGCCCTTGAAGCGCACCTCGTAGATATTGTCTACTTCGCTCTGATCCGGCCCGAGCATATTGCCGAGCCAGTCGTATGTATTCAGTTTATTGCATCCGCCGGTCGCGCAGCCGCCTTTGCTGCCGCATCCGCCGGTACTGCATGTTCCGCTGCCGCATGCTCCGCATCCCATAGCGTGTGTGCCTGGTTAAGGGTCCAGACCGGGCAGGCAACTGCCAATGAAGATGCGCGGATATGGGATCCGCCTGATTATCAGGGACATCCTTTGGATAAACCGAGGATGTGTATATATGCCGGCACCTGCCGGAGATCTTCATTCCAATTGCCGGCAAGCCGGTCCGAGACTTGTCTGAGGTCTCAGCAGGCGAATATAAGCATTTCTGCATCAATCCCAACCCTCTGCGGGTGCGGGCCATCGAGGATTTAGGATCCTGCGTAGGAATTGGGGCCCAATGGATGTATCTTGAGCCCGCCTGCTGCGCCTTGGACTGCAGGCAAGCCGTACATAGCTGCCGTGCATGGAAGATCTGAGAACTCCCTGGCTGGATGCCGGGTACGAAGCATTTGCTGCGGAAGGCCCTGCGGGGCTGAAGGTGGAGGCGCTGGCCCGGAAGGTAGGGAAGAGCAAGTCGTCGTTTTACCACCACTTTGCCGATCTGGACGTATTCACGGAGGCCCTGCTGGAGCGGCATACGGCCCGTTCGCTGGAGATGGCTGAGGCGGAAGGCGCATGCCCGCGTCTCGTGCCCGACCTGCTGCTCCTGCTGCTCGACTGCCGGGAAGACCTGCTTTTCAGCCGTCAGCTGCGCATCCACCGGGAGGTGCCTGCCTTCCGCCGCTGCTTTGAGCGGACCAACGAGCTGGCCGGCACGGCGATGCTGGACATCTGGGCGGAAGGCATCGGACTCCGCGACCGGAAGCATCTGGCGCAGGACATGCTGGGGCTGATGATGGAAAATTTTTACGCCCAGCTTACCGCCGAAACCCTGACCTATGCCTGGCTGGAGCGCTATGTGGAACAGGTCCGTTCGGTGGTAGCGGGCATCGGCGCGGCTGCCCGGCGCTAGGAACTGCCCGGCCAGTACGGGAAATCCCCGCAGCGCATGGCACGCCGCGGGGACGGTACACACTCCCCAACTGTATTCATTGGAAATCGGGCAGCGGCATAAGCTTGCCGCCTGCCATCGCCGAGGCGTGCGCCAGAATGCCCACGCAGGTGATATTGGCCGATTGGCGGGCATTGGGATAGGGATCGCGCCCCTCGGCAAGCGCCGTCACAAAGGCATGCACCAGGTGCGGGTGCGAGCCGCCATGCCCTGCGCCCTGAATGAAGGACAGGTGCTGGTTGGAATCGGCGTCGTAAACGCCTCCCGTGGTAAAGTGCTGGATTTCAGGCGGGAGCAAGTGCGCATAATCCGGGACCGTCACCCGCTCAGGCTGTTCGCCGGTATGGATGATGCAGGGCTCATGCTCGATGAGCGTCCACTCGAAGGAACGCTTGGAGCCGTACACGTCGAAGCTTTCCCGGTACTGCCGCGCCGTGTTGAAGAGCGAGCGGGTAATTTCTGCCGACAGGTCGGAGTCCCGGAGCTTGAGGTGGCAGGTCTCGACCGCAAAGGGCGAGCCGTAGCGGGGGATCAGGGCCTCGTCGATCCGGCCCGATCCGAAACAGGATACGTATTCAGCTTCCTTGCCGGGCAAGGCCAGCACCGGCCCTACGCAGTGCGTGGCGTAATACATCGGCGGCAGGCCTTCCCAGTAGCCTGGCCATCCCGCCATTTCCTGCTGATGCGAAGCCCGCAGGAACTGCAGCCTGCCGAGTTCGCCCTTTTCGTATAACTCCTTGACAAAGAGGAATTCCCGGCTGTAGATGACAGTTTCCATCATCATGTAGGTCAGGCCGGTTTCGCGCACCAGCCGCACGATTTCCATGCATTCCTCCACTGTGGTGGCCATCGGCACCGTGCAGGCCACGTGCTTGCCGGCCTTCAGGGCTGCGATCGACTGCGCCGCATGGTCCGGAATGGGCGTGTTGATGTGTACAGCGTCGATTTCCGGGTCCCGGAGCAGCTCGGCGTAGGACGTGTAGCGTTTTTCCACCCCGAAAGCATCGCCGACAGCGTCGAGCTTGCTGCGGTTGCGCTGGCAGATCGCGGCGAGCCGGGCCTGGGGATGCTGCTGGTAGATGGGGATGAATTCGGCGCCGAAGCCGAGGCCGATGATGGCGACATTGAGGGGTGAGGCAGGCATAGGGATTCAGGATTGGAAGGTATGCCGGAGAAATGCAAGGCCCTGCCGGGCAAACTCGTCCTGGCTGGGGGCGAAAGATTTCCAGATGCAGACCGCGCCGGCGAGCTCCTGGACTTCAGGGGTGAAACTCTCGATGGAGACCATGCCCTCGTACCGGATGTCCTGCAAGGCCTGCCGGTAGCGGTCCCAGGGCGTCTGGCCGGTGCCGGGAATGCCCCGGTGATTTTCGGAGACCTGGAGATGAATCAGGCTGGGCGCGGCCAGCCGCAGGGCTGCGCCGGGATCTTGCTCTTCCAGACTCATGTGGAAGCTGTCCAGCAGGAGCCTGGCGGCAGGATGCCCGATATCCTGCACCAGGCGCAGGGCATCGGCTGCGGTGTTGACCAGATCGGACTCGAAACGGTTGAGCGGCTCGATGGCGAGCTGCAGGCCGCGTGCGGCTGCCTGCTCGCAGGCGAGGCGCAGGTTGCGGACAGCGAGATCCCACTCTGCCTGCCGCTGGGACGGCGGCAGCTGGCGTGCCTTGCCCACCGCCGAGTAGAGCGGCCCGGCTACGAACCCGGCGCCGACCTCGTTGCAGAGGTCCATGCAGGCCCGCAGGTAGCCCAGGGTCTGCGCGTGCACCTGCGGATCGGAATGGGTAAGGTCGCGTGCGGGGCCCATGGCCGCACACACCACCGCCTCCAGCCCTTCCGCCTCCAGGGCGGCCCGGACGCGCTTTCCGTCGATCAGCTCCGGATATTCCGCCGGAATTTCAACTGCGTCAAACCCCATTTTACGGATGCGGGGGAATAAGCGGATGGTATCGGTGGTAAAGGGAGATACCCAAAGCCAGGTGCTGACGCCGAATCGCAGGTTCATGGGAGCGGAGTTGAGGCGGGGACTACGTTGAGCGTGCCGTTCATCATGCGCCAGTGGCCCGGGAAGGTGCAGACGAATGGATATTCGCCCGGTTCCTCCGGCGCGGTGAAGATGAGGGTGAACGAGGTGTTGGGGTCCACCAGGGGGGTGGCAGCCAGAACTTCCGGCAGGTCCGGGACGTAGTTCCGCGCAGCGCCGTCCGACGCCTGGGCCAGCAGGTCGGCGGCAGCACCGACCGTTTCGAGCGAGCCCCGCTTCAGGATCAGCAGGTTGTGCTGCATGAAATCCGGATTTTCAAATACGATGGCTACCCGCTGCCCTGCCGGCACGCGGAGGCGGCTGAGGTCGTATTTCATCTGGTTGACCTGCACCCGCAGCTTGAGGGTAAGCACCGGCGCTGCGTCCGGACCTGCACCGGGCTGCCCAGGCTGCCCGTATTCCTGATGCAGCAGGGCTGCAATGCTGTGCTCCGCATCGAACAGATTCCGGGCTCCCGTAGCGAACGCCTGCTCGACCCGGTAGTACCAGTCCCCGGCCAGCTCGATCCGGGTACTGCCGATCTGCAGATACAGCTCCTCCGGATTGCCCCAGATCCCGCCGCCGCCGCTGTAATCCACAACTTTGACGGCAATCACATTGCGCCCGGCTTTCAGCACCTGGGCCGGGACGGGATAGACCCGGAGTTCGTCCCATTTCCGGTACACCTGCCCCACCATGCGCCCGTTCACGTAGGTGCTGTCGGTATCGTCCACCTTGCCGGCGTGGAGCGTGGCCCGCTGCCCGGCGAGGGCCGCCGGCACGTCGATGACCCGTTTGAACCAGACTGCCCCGTCGAGTTCATCCAGGCCTGCATCTTCCCAGCGGGACGGCAGCTTCATGGTGCTCCATTGATCCCAGGCCTCATTTTCCTTGAAATCGAATACCGCCTGCGCCGCGGCGCCTGGCTCCGCATGCGGCACTTCGCCGTCGGCGAGGTAGGCGTCGAGAAACCCGGACCGGTGCCTGCTGGCTGCGCAGTACAGGGCCTGCGAAAGCCAGAGGTCATGCACATTCGAGGGGTCTTTGCTCAGGGCATACAGGTAGGCTCCGGCATCGGGCTGGCTCTCCAGCTCGCTCATGGCCAGCATCGCGGCCAGCCGCACCGCCGGATCGGGGTCTTTGAGCAGCCGGCTGCGCATCAGCGTTTGCGCCAGGGCCGGCGTCCGCGGTGCTGTCTGGACTGCCGCTCTGCGCATCGCCGCCGAAGAGCTGCCCAGGGCCTGCCGGACGGCCTCGGCGGCCGCTGCATGATGCCCGTCCAGCACGCCAAGCCCGTGCAGGGTCCAAAGGGCGTGGAAGGCTGCGGGCTGCAGGCCCAGGGCATCCGTTTCCGGGTTCCGGACTGCATCGAGCAGCGCCGGCACCACATCGGTCTGGCCCCGCTCCACCAGCAGGCGCTGGGCGGTGAGCCGCCAGAACATATTTTCATGCCCCAGCGCCGCAATGAGCCCCTCGGTATCGTCCGGGCTCAGCCGGGGCGATGGGACCGGCTTGGCGTGGCGGTAGCGCACGCGGTAGATCCGCCCGCGCTCGCGGTCGCGCAGGGGATTGATGTGCGCATTGCCCTTGCCATTCTCGAAGCCGGGCGGGGTGGGATTGTGCTGAATGATGAAATCGTACCAGTCCAGCACCCACACGGCGCCGTCGGGGCCTGTTTTGGCCTCTACCGGCGCAAACCACTCGTCGCTGCTGGCCATCAGGTTCCAGCCGTCCCGCTCTGCGAAGCTGCTGCCCTCGGGTTCGATGATGGCCTGGTGGACCAGGCGGCCCGTAGGCTCGCACACGAAGGCAATCCGGTTCCAGTAGCTGCGCGGAAAACTCCTGGCGGTATAAAAATGATGCCCGGCGGCAGCGGTGTAGCCGTTGAACACATCCACCTGCCGCACATTGGGGGTGAGGGGATGAAAGGCATAGTGCCCGTCGATTTTCCGGCTTCCGTTGCCTGGCAGCCCCTTGACGCCTTCGAAATAGCGTTTCGGGATGGGCATGTGCACGCTGTGGGTGTTGTTGGCGGTAGAGCCGAATACCTGGAAGTCCTCCGTCAGCCCCAGGCCCCAGGTATTGTTGCTGGTGCGGGTCAGGAACTCGAAGGCGGATGCATCCGGCTTGAACCGGTAAAATCCCTGTCCAAACGTATGCCGCTGGCCGGCGATGGTTCCTTCGTATCCGGCATATCCAATGGCGCCGTAGATGGAGTTGTCATGCCCGTAGGTCAGGCTGGACGGTCCTGCGTGGGTATCGGATTTACCCCAGCCAGTGATCAGCACCCGGCGCTCGTCGGCCCGGTCATCGCCGTCGGTATCGCGGAGAAAGAGGAAATGCGGCGCCTGGGCCACAATTACGCCGCCGTTGGCGAAGGCGAGGCTGGTGGGGATGTTGAGCTGGTCGGCAAATACAGTGATCTTGTCTGCCTTGCCGTCGCCGTCGGTGTCTTCGAGGATTTTGATCCGGTCATCGCCGCTGCTGTCCGCTTCCCGCACGGTGTTGGGGTAATCCACTGTCTCGATGACCCAGAGCCGCCCGCGGTGGTCCCAGGCCATCGAGATGGGGTTGATGATGTCGGGCTCCGCAGCAAACAGGCTGACTTCGAAGCCTTCCGGCACCTGGATGAGCTGCATGGAGGCCTCCGGCGAAAGCGGAAGCTGGTAGCGGGGCGGCGGATCGCGCTGTTCGTAGTTGGGGATGACTGCGTCTTCGTACTGGAGCTGCGGCATCGGCGGCAGCTGCGCCCAGAGGGCGCGGACCTCGTCGCCGGCGGCCCAGAGGATAGCCTGGCGGATCAGCGCATGAAAGCCGGGGTGGCCCCAGGTGCGCTGGTCGTGCCCGTAAGCGGTGTAAAATACGCGGCCTTTGCCTTGCTGCCGCACCCAGGTCCAGGGCTCGCGCCCCGCGCTGTCTGCCCGCTCCATCAGAACGGTGCGGTCGCTGCTGAGCCCGCTGTGCACATAGGTCTCGTCCCAGGTCTCGAAGGGGCTCAGCCCTTCGGTAGCCGGGTGTGCGATGCCGGTCAGCTCCGCCGTGAAGGTGCCGGTGCCGTGGTGATCGAAGCGCCCGCCCACCAGGCGGAGAAAAGCTTCCGAGTTGCGGAAGCAGTGCGAAGCGCAGTGGATCGCCAGGAAGCCCCTGCCGCTTTCCACGAAGTCCAGCAGGGCGCGCTCCTGCGGCGGGGTGATGCTGTCGTGGTTGGCGTAGAGCATCAGCGCATCGTAGCGGGCCAGCACCTCCGGATTCAGGTCGTCGGGGGAATCGGTGTAGGTGAAATTGATGCTGTGGCGGGTAAGGGCCTGGGCCAGCAGCGGGAGATAGGCCTCCGAGTTATGGTGCTCGCTGCGGTGGCCGAGCAGCAGCACCTCGATCTTCCGGGGCTGATTCAGCCGGGTGTAGGTCTGCGGACGGCAGGAGCCCAGCAGGGCAGCCGCCAGCAGCGCCAGCATAGGCAAGGGGAGTTTCATAGTCCTTTTTCTGGAACGTTCTGCGAAAAGCGGTAGGCGATACAGCAAGATGCAAAACCTTCAGGCGGGAATCTCGCTCAATCTTTACCAATACTTCCTGTTTTTTGATCTTAAAATGCGCAAAATCGCCCTTGTTTCAGTAGAAAACAGGTATATTCGGCTGATTCTCCCGCATTCCGGAATGAAATCCGCCCTCCGCAAATCGCCGATCCCGCAGGATCAGATCTTCGTGGCCCGCGAGCTGCGCGATCCGTATTTCGACCCCAACTGGCATTTCCACCCCGAATACCAGCTCTTTGCGGTGCTCGAAGGCACAGGCACCCGGTTTGTAGGCGATCAGATCCAGCCCTTCGGGCCGGGCGAGCTGGTATTTACCGGCCCGGACCTGCCGCACCTCTGGCGGAGCGACGAGGCCTACTTTGCGCCGGGCTCCGGCTTGTCCGTGCATGGCATCGTGGTGTATTTTCATGCGGACCTGCTGGGGAGCCCGTTTGCCGAAAAGCGGGAGGCCCGCAAGCTGCGCGACCTGCTCGGCCATGCCCGGCGGGGCATCGAGGCGGGCCCGGCCACCGGGGCCCGGCTGATCCCAATGATGCGGCAACTGCCGCATTGCGAGGGCTTCGAGGGCGTGCTGCTGCTGCTGCAGATACTCGACCTGCTCTCCCGTGCCCCGGACCTCCGCCTGATTGCGGGGGAGAATTACAGCAACCTCAACGAGGAGCAGGATACCCGCCGGATGAACGATGTGCACCAGTATGTGATGCTGAATTTCCGCGGCCGGCTGAGCCTCGAAGCCGCCGCCGCCATTGCCAGCATGAGCCCGGCCGCCTTCAGCCGCTATTTCAAAGCGCGGGCCAGCAAAAATTTTTCCGCCTTTGTAAGCGAGGTGCGGATCGGCCACGCCTGCCGGCTGCTGCTCGAAGACCGGCTCAGCGTGATCCAGATCAGCTATGAGTGCGGGTTCCGGACCCTGTCCAACTTCAACCGGCAGTTCAAGGCCATCACCGGCAAAAGCCCGCGGGCCTACAAGCAGGCGTATCAGGGGGTCTGGGGAGCATGAATACGCAAACGCGCAGGCCGGAGGCCTGCGCGCTGCATAGAAGCTGTATCCGTGTCTGCTCAGCCCAACTGCTGGCGGATCAGGTTCAGCGCCGAGCCGGCTTTGAACCATTCGATCTGCTGCGCATTGTAGGAGTGGTTGCAGAGGATCGTATCGTTGCTGCCGTCGCGGTGGCGCAGGGTAATTTTCACCTGCGTGCCGGGCGCGATTCCGGTTACGTCGATGTCGATCAGGTCGTCCTCGCGGATTTTGTCGTAGTCTGCAGGCTGGGCGAAGGTAAGCGCCAGCATGCCCTGCTTCTTGAGGTTGGTCTCGTGAATCCGGGCAAAAGATTTGACCACCACGGCCAGCACGTTCATATGGCGGGGCTCCATGGCGGCATGCTCGCGGGAGGAGCCTTCGCCGTAGTTTTCGTCGCCGAAGATGACGCTGTACAAGCCGGCATTTTTGAGTGCGCGGGCTACCTTGGGCGTCTCGTCGTACTCGCCGGTAAGCGGGCTGAGGGTCTGCGCCTTGCGGGTCCAGGCGTTGATGGCGCCCAGCATGAGGTTATTGGAAATGTTGTCCAGGTGTCCGCGGTAGCGCAGCCAGGGTCCGGCCATGGAGATGTGGTCGGTGGTGCATTTGCCGAATGCCTTGATCAGGATACGGGCGCCGACGAAGCGCTCAGGGTCCATGGCAGGGAAGGGCTCCAGCAGCTGGAGGCGCTGGGATTCAGGCGATACAGCGACATTCAGCTCGCTTCCGTCTTCCACCGGGGCCACATAGCCTGCATCTTCCACATCGAAGCCGCGGGCGGGCAGCTCCTCGCCGGCGGGCGGGTCGAGCTGTACCTGCTGGCCGTCCTCATTGACGAGGGAATCTGTCAGCGGGTTGAACGTCAGGTCGCCGGCAATGGCGAATGCCGTCACGATCTCCGGCGAAGCCACGAAGGCATGGGTATTGGCCAGGCCGTCGTTGCGCTTGGCGAAGTTGCGGTTGAAGGAAGTGATGATGGAGTTTTTGCGCTCCGGATCATCCATATGGCGGGCCCATTGGCCGATGCAGGGGCCGCAGGCATTGGCCAGGACCACTCCGCCGATGTCTTCGAACGCCTGGAGCTGGCCGTCGCGCTCCACGGTGTAGCGCACCAGTTCGGAGCCGGGCGTCACGGTAAACTCCGCCCGCGCCTTGAGGCGCTTGGATACGGCCTGCTTCGCCACGGAGGCGGCGCGGTCCAGATCCTCGTAGGAGGAGTTGGTGCAGGAGCCGATGAGGCCCACTTCCAGGGTGCTGGGATAGCCGTTTTCGCGCACGGCATCGGCAAATTTGGACAGCGGCCATGCAAGGTCCGGCGTGAAGGGGCCGTTGACATGCGGCTCCAGCTCGCTGAGGTTGATTTCGATGACCTGGTCGAAATAGGCGCCGGGGTTGGCGTAAACCTCGGCATCGCCGGTGAGGTGCGCTGCGATGGTGTCGGCCAGATCGGCAATTGCTGCCCGGCCGGTGGCGCGCAGGTAGCGGCCCATCGACTCGTCATACCCGAACGTGGAGGTCGTAGCCCCGATCTCGGCACCCATGTTGCAGATGGTGCCTTTGCCGGTACAGGAGAATGAGCGGGCGCCTTCGCCGAAGTATTCCACAATGGCATCGGTGCCGCCTTTGACCGTCAGAATGCCGGCCACCTTGAGGATCACATCCTTGGGTGAAGCCCAGCCGCTGAGCTTGCCGGTCAGGTGCACGCCGATCTGTTTCGGCATTTTGAGCTCCCAGGGCATGCCGGCCATCACGTCCATGGCGTCGGCACCGCCTACCCCGATGGCGATCATGCCCAGGCCGCCTGCATTGGGCGTATGGGAATCGGTGCCGATCATCATGCCGCCCGGGAAGGCGTAGTTTTCGAGCACCACCTGGTGGATGATGCCAGCGCCCGGCTTCCAGAACCCGATGCCGTACTTGTTGGAGACCGATGCCAGGAAATCGTACACTTCCTTATTCACATCCAGTGCGGTCGCGAGGTCCTGATCGGCGCCGGTTTTGGCCTGGATCAGGTGGTCGCAGTGCACGGTGGAGGGGACGGCTACGCGCTTGCGGCCTGCGGTCATGAACTGCAGCAGGGCCATCTGGGCGGTGGCGTCCTGCATTGCCACGCGGTCGGGGGCGAAGTCCACATAGTCCTTGCCGCGCTGATAAGGCTGGAGGGCCATATCGGCATGCAGGTGGGCGTAGAGGATTTTTTCAGCGAGCGTCATCGGGCGGCCCAAAGCAGCGCGGGCAGCAGCTACGCGGCCCGGCAGTTCGGCATACAGCCTTTGGATCATGTCCAGATCAAATACCATGGTATTCAGCTATATGGTAATGCGTGAGGGATGAATCGGAGTGCGGATGGAAAGATAGGGGATTTTTACCTGAATCACAGGAAAATCCCCCGGCAAACCTACGTAAACTTAGCCCGCTTGCGCAAGCGGCTCAAACGGCTTTTGCGCATATCTGCGGTGGACTTTGCCGGGCAAATCCGGTGCAGTTCCGGATGCGGCATACGACGCAGCGGGGATTATGCGTATATTGGTCATCAGACCCGTTCGCCCGTGTACGCACCCCAGCAAATCCGGCAGCAGGCCCGGCGCTCCGGCGCCCGGCCGGAGCAGCAAGGCGGCATTGCGCTTGCAGCGCCGCCGTTTGCCCTGACCGCTGCGCATACCCAGCCTATTCAGCGGGAGGAGGCACCCGCCTCCCGTACCCGTGCCGGCTATCCGGAAGGCTACGAGATGAGCGAGGACCAGTTTCTGGCCGAGCATCAGCTGGGGATCAACCTGCTGTACAACGCCTTGAGCTCCAGCGAGCTGGTGGCCGAAGCCCGGCGCCTGCAGGCGGCGCTTTCCGCAGGCGCGGAGCACAGCTACCTGCAGTTCGAGCAGGCGCGCTCCCTGGCGCTGATCCGGGATATGCTGCTGCGCCGTGCCAGCAACTATTCCCTGTTCAACCGGACCGATACGATATTCGGCGGCACGGCGGACGACATCGATACGGCGATCGGAGATGTGAACGACCCGCTCTGGGGGCTGGAGATGAACCTGCCCGAACCCTTCGGGCATTACGACGAGTGGCTCCGCATCATCGAGGAGGGGGCCGAATTCCGGGCGCCTGAGGACGCTGCGGCCACGGCTGCCGCCAATCCGCGTCTTTCGGGCCGTGTGCGGGGAGGCGCTTCCGGGCCTGCGGCCCGCGAGTACCGGATGGCGCCGTATATCGCCCAGCTCTTTTCGCGCGGCGCCGGCGACGAGCACGCCATCGACCCCAACGATGTCGTGCAGGGCCAGCTCAGCGACTGCTATTTCATGGCCTCGATTGCCGCCGTCGCCCAGACCCATCCCGAAGCCCTTGGCCGGCTGATCCGCGACAACGGCGACGGCACCTATGACGTGACCCTCTACGTATCCGGCGACCGCCTGAATCCGTCGCAGCCCCGAACGGTCACCGTGCGGCCCGATGTCCCGGTCTCCGGAGACGGCGGCCAGGCGTATGCCCGCATTACCTCGGCCAGTGAGCCGGAGCTGTGGGTGCAGCTGCTGGAAAAGGCCTATGCCTCCCTGCGCGGCGGCTACGGCGCCCTCGATACCGGCGGCGATGCCGGCACCGGCCTCTTTGCCCTGACCGGCAGCCGGGGGACCTACTATGCCAACCCCTCCCTTACCCAGTCTGCCATCCGCGAACGCCTCCAGGAAGCGCTGGACAGCGGCTGGCCGGTGGTCGCCGGCACGCCCTCCGGTTCGCATCCCCTCCGGGTATCCTACGGCATCCTCAACTGGCACATGTATCATTTCACCGGATTCAATCTCGACGGCCATATCGAGCTGGAGAATCCCTGGGGCAGCCGCCACCTCACCGGCGAGGATGCCGTGCCGGTCAATGTCTTCAAAAGCACCTTCCACGGATTTACGGTCCTGCGCGACTATACCGGGGACTGAGGCCCGGGGCCGCTTATCCTTCCACCTCTTCCCGCAGCACCTCCCACTCGAAGCCCTTCTGCAGCAGGTATCGCAGCGTCTTGTCGCGCGCCTGGGGGTCATCGCCCAGCTGGGCGAGCTTGGCGGCGGCGAGCTTGCGGATGGCAGCCCGGTATTCCGCTTCCGGGATGGCTGAAGCCATCTCGCTGGCAATCAGCGCAGCGGGCACCTCGCGCTGCCGCAGCTCCAGCCGGATCCGGGTCCGGCCCCAGCCATTCTGGTTGAATTTGCCCCGCGCATACTGGTACGCGAAGCGCGCCTCGTCCCAGAACCGCTCCGCAGCCAGGTGCTCCAGGTACAGGTCTTCCTCCGGCCCGGCCACGCCCAGGCTGTGCAGCTTGTCCACGATCTCCGACCGCGAGCGGTCGCGGTAGGCGCAGAATTTGTAGAGTTTCGCCAGGATTTCGCGGTCCATGATGCAAGGCTATTGGGTGAATTGCGTTATTTGTAGGGTATTCGCCTGCTGTGGTTGTACTAGTGCAAATAAACAGATCCGCATGATTCAGCGTATCGCATTCATGACCCTGGCGGCAGCGGCCCTGCTGCTCGGTGCCTGTGTCAAATATACGGATGGCCCTTTCATGAGCCTGCGCAGCAAGCAGGAGCGCGTCGCCAACAACTGGAAAGCCGGCCAGGTATTCCGCAACAACCTCGACGAGACCGACCGCTACGAGGTATTCGGGATGAACTTCACCAAAGCCGGGCGCCTGACCTGGCAGATCCAGCTCCGGGGACAGCCCCTGGTGGAAACTGCCGCCGCCTGGGAGCTGGCCAGCGTGAAGGAGCAGGTCAAGCTGACGTTCGACCTCAAAGACCCCGTCACCGGCGAAACCCGCCTGCTGTTCATGGATATCCGCCGGCTGGCTGAAAACGAGCTCTGGCTGCAGTACCTCAGCGAAGGCGATTATTACGAGGTCCGGCTCGTAGACAACTGATCCGCCCGCAGAAAGACAAAAGTCAGCCCCCGCAGGGGGCTTTCCGGTTTTGCGGTTGTCCCATCCTCCTGTATTTTCGCCCTGAGCCTGGCTGCCTTCCGCCTGGCATATCCCGCTATCACTGCTTCTATGACATACCGCATTGAAAAAGACACCATGGGCGAGGTGCAGGTCCCTTCCCACGTGTACTGGGGCGCGCAGACCGAGCGCAGCCGCAACAATTTCCGCATCGGCCCCGAAGCGTCGATGCCCCGCGAGGTGATCTATGCCTTCGCCTACCTGAAAAAAGCCGCTGCGCTCGCCAATGCCGAACTGGGCGTGCTGCCCGCCGACAAGGCTGCCCTCATCGGCGAGGTCTGCGACGAGATCCTCGCCGGCAAGCTCGACGACCAGTTTCCCCTCGTGATCTGGCAGACAGGCTCCGGGACCCAGAGCAACATGAACCTCAATGAGGTCATCGCCAACCGGGGCCATGTGCTCCGGGGCGGCTCGCTGGACGACAAGGACAAGGTCCTCAAAGCCAACGATGATGTGAACAAGTCGCAGTCGTCCAACGACACCTACCCGACGGCGATGCACATCGCGGCCTACAAGCAGATTGTGGAAATCACCGTCCCCGGCGTTCAGCATCTGCGCAATACCTTGGATGCCAAGGCAAAAGCGTATCAGGAGGTGGTAAAAATGGGCCGGACCCACCTCATGGATGCCACCCCGCTGACCTTGGGGCAGGAACTCTCCGGGTACGTGCAGCAGCTGGACAACAGCCTCGACGCGCTCCATAAAGCCCTGCCCCGGCTGGCTGAGCTGGCCCTCGGCGGTACGGCAGTGGGCACCGGCCTCAACGCGCCTGCGGGATATGATGTGGTGGTGGCCAAGCAGATTGCGGAGCTGACGGGCCTGCCCTTCGTCACGGCGCCGAATAAATTTGAGGCGCTCTCCGCCCACGACGGCATGGTGGAGGCATCCGGTGCACTCAAGCGCCTGGCGGTGAGCCTGATGCATATTGCGAACAATGTCCGGATGCTCGCTTCCGGGCCGCGCTCCGGCATCGGCGAGATTCTGATTCCGGAAAACGAGCCCGGCTCGTCCATCATGCCCGGCAAGGTCAACCCGACCCAGGCCGAGGCCATGACGATGGTCTGCGCCCAGGTCATCGGCAATGATACGGCGGTGACCGTCGCGGGCACGCACGGCCATTTCCAGCTGAACGTATTCAAGCCGGTGATTGCAGCAAATGTGCTGCAGAGCGCCCGCCTGCTGGGCGACGCCGCGATGTCTTTCGAGGAGCACTGCGCCAGCGGCATCGAGCCCAACTATCCGCGCATCAAGGCCCAGCTCGACCAGAGCCTGATGCTGGTCACCGCGCTGAATCCGCATATCGGCTATTACAAAGCTGCCGAAATCGCCCAGAAGGCGCACCGCGAAGGCAGCACGCTGAAAGCGGCCGCCCTGGCCCTCGGCTACCTGACGTCGGAGCAGTTTGACGAATGGGTAAAAGCAGAGGAAATGGTGGGCAATCTGAAGTAAGCCGCATCAGTCTCCCATCCTGACCGCCAGCGCCTCCCGACCGGGGGCGCTGGCGCTTTTTCATGCAGGCGGATGTTGCATCCGGGCGGAAAATCGCAGACAGCAGAAACGGACAGGGCAGAAAAGACGCCGCATGCGGCGGGTATTACACGCAGCCTGTGCCGGATGTGCCGGCAGGCGTGCATACATTTTTACCAAACAAGCAGCCGCAGGCGCACTTTTCCCCCATTAAACCCGTATTACCTAGAGAGATCTAACATCGCAGCCGAACGGGTAACAAATTTCCCGAAGATTCTGCCCGGTCCGGAATCCGGCCCCGTATCTTACCGGTGCGATGCATGAACCTGTGCCATGAAAACCTGGGAGAACCTCTTCATCCTGCTCAATCAGTCGCTGCCGGTGCAGCTGCTCGTGCGGCATGTGCAGCACTACCGGGTGCTGCTGTTCTTCTGGCTGCTGGTGCTGGGCCTGCAGACCGGTCTGGTAGGCAAAAACTTCGGCGGCGCCTTTCTGTTTCTCGAGCCGGAATACCAGGGATCGGAGAGCTACCTGAGCATCCTGCTCGTAGGAGCAGCGCTGGGGATGTTTCTGTTTGCCTATACCATTACGCTGTACATCAACGAGAGCTACCGCTTCCACTTCATCGCCCTGGATCCGAATCCCTTTTTCACCTTCGCGCTCAATAACTTTCTCACGCCAGGGCTCTTCCTTGCGGTGTACTTCAGCTCCTTCGCAGCCTATCACATCCGCACCAACGGCCTTACGTGGGAGACGGCAGGCAATATTCTCAGCCTGATGCTGGGGCTGGCGGCAGTATTCGTCGTATCTGCGACGTATTTTTTTGCGCGCAGGGGCGTGCTGTACCGGTTTGGGAAGCAGCTGGAGCGCCGGCTGGGGTCGAATCCGGGGCCGCACAAGCGCCGGGTGATTCTGGACCGGGCGAGGGAGAGCTTCCGCCGGCCGCAGGATACTGCCTTCTACCTCAGCCTGCCGATGCGCATCGCGCTGGTGGATCCGGATGATCATTCGAGCTTCCGGGAGATCGTCCGGATGCTCAACCAGCACCACGGCCGGCTCCTGATCTTTCAGGTGCTGGTCTTCGCCATGATCGGCGGGCTGGGCATTCTGGATACGCGCAGCAACTTTCAGCTGCCGGCGGGCGCCAGTTTTCTGCTGATTTTCTCGCTGGCGCTGCTGGTGCTGGGGGCCCTGGCCTTCTGGTTCCGCCGGGCGGGAATTCTGACCGTGGCGGTGGTAGCCGGGGTGATCTGGCTGTACAATCAGACCTCGTGGTTTCAGGAGCGCAACCAGGCATTCGGAATGGACTATACGGCTGCGCCGGTGCCGTACACGGAGGCCCAGCTTGCCAGCCTGACCAGCCCGGACAGCATCCAGGCAGACCACAAGCAGACGCTGGCCATGCTGGAAGCGTGGAAAGACCGCTACCAGGCGGCATACGGGCCTAAAGCCCGGCCCCGGGCCATCTTTGTCATGTCCTCCGGCGGTGGGCTGCGGTCGGCCTACTGGACGATGCAGGTGCTGATGCAGCTCGACAGCGTCACCGGCGGCCGGGCTACCGACGAAATCCGGCTGATGACCGGCGCTTCGGGCGGCATGTTCGGGCAGGCCTATTTCCGGGAGTGGATGTTCCGAAGATCCGGACAGCCGGGCAGCCTTGGCCTTACGGAGCAGGAGGCGTCGAATGTCTCGAAAGATGTGCTCAACCGCATTCTCTTCCGGAACGTCACCGATGTGCTCTTCCCGCACCGCCAGGTGCAGGTAGGCCGCCATACGTACGACCGCGAAACCGGCTATGCCTTCGACGACCAGATCGCACAAAATCTGCCGGAGCTGGCCGGGCGCCGCATCGGCGATTATGCTGCTGCCGAACGCGCAGGCCGGATTCCGCCGCTCATTCTCACCCCTACCATCATCAACCAGGGACGGCCGCTCTATGTGAGTTCCAATCCGGTTTCCTTCCTCTCCCGCCCCAATCCCATCACCGACTCCTACGATTCGAAGGCCTACGGCGTGGAGTTCCGCCGCTTATTCAGCCGCCATGAGCCGGACAGCCTGCTCATGACCACCGCGCTGCGGATGAACGCCACCTTTCCCATCGTGCTGCCGCTCGTGGAGCTGCCCAGCACGCCGGTCATGGAGGTGATGGATGCCGGGGCGATCGACAATTACGGCACCCGCACCTCGCTGCGCTACCTCTTCGAGTTTCACGACTGGTTCGAGGCCCATACCCGCGGGGTGGTTTTTCTGCAAATCCGGGACAACAACCGCAAGGACCCGATCAAGGACGCTTCCAAGACGGGCTTGCTGGGCGCGGTTTTCGCGCCGCTCAGCGGGGGCCTGTACTCGATGGCAGAGTCCAAAGATATGTCGAACGACTACCTGCTGGAGTTTGTGCAGGAGTGGTACCGGGGGCCGGTAGAGGTGATTACGATTGAATATCCCCGCGAATCCGAGCGCCACACCGCTTCGCTGAGCTGGCATCTGACCCACCGGGAAAAAGCCGATATCCGGGCAGCCCTGCGCCAGCCGCACAATCAGCAGGCATTCAGCGCACTCAGCGCCCTGTACCGTCCCCGGCTGCTGGCCCGCCGCGAGCGCTGAGCGCAAGGTCAGGGAATCCGGATCGCCTGATAGGCCAGATCGTGGATCTGCTGCCGCACCTTCCAGGTATTCAGTTTCCAGTTGGCAGCGGAGGGATGCACCCGGTTGGAGAGAAATACGAAGATCAGCCCCGCATCCGGATCGGCCCATACGCAGGAGCCGGTGAAGCCGGTATGCCCGAACGTACGCTGCGAAGCGCGGGCGGAGAGCAGGTAGTCGCCGCTTTCGGGCGGCAGATCGAAGCCGTAGCCCCGGTGCCCGGCATGCCTGCGGGTGAAGAGCGAGACCGTTTCAGGGCTGAGCAGGGGCACGCCGCCGTAGCTGCCGCCGTCGAGCAGCATCTGAAAGAGGTGCGCCAGGTCGTTGGCATTGGAAAAAAGGCCGGCATTGCCGGCCACGCCGCCCAGAATAGCCGCTGACGGATCATGCACATAGCCGTGGACCAGCTGGCGCCGCCAGCCCCGGTCGAGCTCCGTAGGCACGAGCTGGGACTCGGAAAAGAAGCGCCGCGGCTGATAGGTCAGGCGCCGCAGGCCCATCGGATGGTAGAAATATTCCCGGGTGAAATCGGCAAGCGAAACGCCGGTGATGCTGTCCGCAGCCAGCTGCAGCAGGGCCAGATTGACGTCGCTGTAGCGGTAGGGTTTTTCAGGATCAATGGGAAGTGCTTGAATATCAGCCCAGAATTGCGAAAAATAACTGGGCCGGATGTACAGGCTGCGGGCTACTGGCCAGCTATGCGCGGGCCCTGGACGGCTGGCATAATAGGGCGGCTCGCCCCGCCGGTTGGACAGATACCGGTAAATGGGCAGCGCTTCCGGCAGCCCGGAATGATGCGTCAGCAGTTCGGCCAGGGTAAGATCATAGATGGCCGGCCGGGCCTGCACGCCGCTGCGGTACGTGGTGCGGAGAATTTTGACCGAGTCCGCCCCTTTCGGAATCCAGTCCACCGAAATCTGAAGACCGCCGGCCCGCTGGCTGCTGATGAGCCGGCGGGTGCTGGTATCGGCGCCGGCTGCCGCACGGGGCAGCATGAGCGAGTCCCGGCTCAGGATCTCGTCCACGGTGCGGTAGCTGCTGAAAATTTCTCCCAACGTCATGTCCGGCTCCATCGCCCCGAAATCCGAGAGCTTCATCACAGCCAGCGTGGTAGCGGCAGCCTTGGTGACGGAGGCGATGTCGTAGAGATCCGTCCACGCTACCTGCTGGCTGCCCGGATCATAGGTATGGGTTCCGAATGCCTTGTGATAGAAGACCTGGCCGTCTTTGGCCAGGAGGATCTGGCATCCGGGCATGGCACCTCCGGCAATTGCCCGCAGGGCAACCGAATCGATCTGAGCCAGCAGACTGCCGTCCAGCCCTGCGGACTCGGGCGGACTGTAGGCGAGCCGCACGGCCTGCGTGGCGATGCCTGTGCCGAAGCGCAGCCTGGGCCCCTGGCTGAAAGGCAGCAGGCCGTCGGCAGATACGCCGCCCATCAGGGCCTGCACCGCCAGCGCCTGCGTGCCTGCATCCAGGCTGTAGCCCTGCATGAGTGCAGGAAGCCCCTGGAGCAGGGGCAGGTTGGCGGGGTCGCCGAGGTGCAGCGTCATCACCGGCGTCTGCCGGGCCAGGGCGGCAAGCGAGCGGAGGAAGGCCTCATCGGCCAGAGAATCCAGCTGCACGCCGGCCAGCACAATATACAGCGGATCGTATCCGGCAAGCTCCGGGCTCAGGGCCGGCAGCCGGTCGCGCGGGCCTGCCGCGATGCGCCGGAAGGTTTCGACGCCGTACAGCTGGAACTGGTGCTCGAGCGCCGGCAGCGATGTGCCGATGGTGAGCACCAGCGGACAGCGGAAATCCATGCGCCCGGGGGGCGTAAGACGCAGGGAGTCCCGGATCAGCGTGAGGGATGCGCGCTCCAGCTTGCGGTTGAGCGCAGCATACGGTGCGGCGGGCCGGGCTGCGGCTGCGGGCTGGCGGGCCTGGCGCCAGGCCTCGGGCGCACGGGTCCAGGCTTTGGCCAGCAGCATGCGCCGGACGCGCCCGTTGAGTTCCTTCTCGCTGATGAGCCTGCGGCGCCAGGCCTGCTGCAGGGCATCCCAGGCTTCCGCTGCATGCGGCGCGGCTACGAGCAGCTGATCGGCGCCTGCCTTCAGCCCCTGTTCGACGCGGACCTGCACGGAGCGCACGCTGTCCGGCACAGGGGCAAGCATCAGCCCCTCGTACCCCAGCCAGGTGCGTGCGTAGTCGCGCACGGCAGCCTCGGCGCGGTCGGCCGGATGAACATAGCCCCAGACCCCGGTTCCGAGCACCCATCCGGAGAGGCCGCTCCCGGTGAGCAGGCGGTAGGGCCGGAGAAGCTGCTCACGCCGGACACTGTCCTTTTCGAGGGGGAAATAGGCACTCACGGGGCTGGCGGCAGCCAGCACAAAGCGGTCCTGGAGGCCTGCGGAGACTTCTGCCGTCCGTGCGGGAAGCCATTCCGCGTTGTCGGGCGTCCAGGCGGATTCGAGCGAAGGCAGCAGAAGCCACTGGAGGCCGATGCTGCGGGCGTGCAATCCCAGCGCATCGCCGGCCTCGTGCAGAAGCGCAGCGTCGCGGATGGCGCCGAGGGAGACCGAAGCGGGCAGGGCAATGCCGGAGTCGGCATCGGGCTGGTGGCGGCTGCCGATGAGCAGCGGCAGGGCTGCGCTGCGCTGGAACCCGGCAGCAGCAGCGCGCAGCGCGGCCGGTCCGGATCCGTTGACAATCAGGCCGCCGGGGCTCATTCCGGCAGGCCATGCCGCAGTCCGCCGGCCCAGTGAGTCCGCTGGCGGCAGGCTGTCCCAGACGATGGTCATCAGCTGTGCGAGCTTTTCTGTTTCGCTCAGCTCGCGCAGCACCGAATCCGCCCATGCGCTGTCTTCATCCAGGAACGGGATACCGTCCCGCTGTGCAGGCGCACGCTGCACATACCAGGTGGCGAAGACCACCAGGGCCAGTGCGGCAATAAAAAATGCCCAGCGCTGCTGACGGAGGCTCATGGGATGTGCGGATCAGGTCGGCGGGTCCACAAGGTATGCTGCGGATTGGCGGCAGAATACGTACAGGTACGGGGTAGCGGGCTTTCCGTTGCACCCGCCGGGGCAGCATTACTGCGCGAGCTCCAGTTCAGGGGCCGGTTCTGCTGCAGTAACGGGGGAGTCCAGCTCGATCCGCAGGTTTTCGATGATGAACTGCTGGCGGTCGGGAGTATTTTTGCCCATATAATACTCCAGCACCTTGCGGATCTGGGTATCGGACCGCAGGAGAACGGGCTGGAGGCGGATGTCGTTGCCGATGAACTGGCCGAATTCATCCGGGGAGATCTCTCCCAGGCCTTTGAAGCGGGTGATCTCGGCTTTGGCGCCCAGCTTGGCCATTGCTGCCTGTTTTTCCTCTTCGGAATAGCAGTAGAAGGTCTGGCGCTTGTCCCGCACACGGAAGAGCGGCGTTTCGAGGATATAGAGGTGGCCGCCCCGGACCAGATCGGGGAAAAACTGCAGGAAGAAGGTCAGCAGCAGGAGGCGGATGTGCATGCCGTCCACATCGGCGTCGGTGGAGATGACGACGTGGTTGTAGCGGAGGCCCTCGATGCCGTCCTCGATATTGAGGGCATGCTGGAGGAGGTTGAACTCCTCATTTTCGTACACGACCTTTTTAGTCAGGCCGAAGCAGTTGAGCGGCTTGCCGCGCAGGCTGAATACGGCCTGGCTATTGACGTTGCGGGCTTTGGTGAGCGAACCGCTGGCTGAGTCGCCTTCGGTGATGAAGAGCATGGAGGCAAGGGCCATTTCCTCAGGCGCCTTTTTATCGCTGAGGTGGTAGCGGCAGTCGCGCAGCTTTTTATTGTGCAGGCTGGCCTTTTTGGCGCGCTGGCGGGCGAGGTCCTTGATTCCGGCAATTTCTTTCCGCTCGCGCTCCGACTGCTGGATGCGCTTGAGGAGCGCTTCGGAAACGGCCGGGTGCTTGTGGAGGAAGTTGTCCAGCTCCTTGGAGAGAAAGTCGTGGATGAATGAGCGGACGGCCGGCCCGTCGGGGGCCATGTTGATGGAGCCGAGCTTGGTCTTGGTCTGGGATTCGAACACAGGCTCCTGGACGCGGATGCTGACCGCGGCGATGATGGAGGAGCGGATATCGGCTACGTCGAAGGATTTTTTATAGAAGTCGCGGATGACTTTTACAATGGCTTCGCGGAAAGCCTGCAGGTGGGTGCCGCCCTGCGAGGTGTACTGGCCATTGACGAAGGTGTAATATTCCTCCCCGTAGTCGTTGCCGTGGGTGAGGGCGAGCTCGATGTCTGCGCCTTTGAGGTGGATGATGGGGTAGCGGAGATCTTCGGCGTTGGTTTTGCTTTCAAGCAGATCGAGCAGGCCGTTCTTGGAGATGTATTTTTCGCCGTTGAGGTAAATGGGCAGTCCCGCGTTGAGGTAGGCGTAATTGCGGATCTGGGTTTCGAGGTATTCGGGAAGGAAGCGGTAGTTGCGGAAGATGCCGGCATCGGGCCGGAAGACGACGGTGGTGCCGGCGTCTTCGGCGGAGGGAACAATGGGGTGGTCCTTGATGAGCATACCCTGCTCGAATTCAGCCACCTTCTTTTTGCCGTCCCGGACCGATTCCACGCGGAAGTATTCCGAAAGGGCGTTGACGGCCTTGGTGCCGACCCCGTTGAGGCCGACGGACTTCTTGAACGCCTCGGAGTCGTATTTACCGCCGGTGTTGATGCGGGAGACGCAGTCGATGACCTTGCCCAGGGGGATGCCCCGGCCGTAGTCGCGGACGATGACCTCGCCGTTTTTGACCTCCACATTGATGCGGCTGCCGAAGCCCATGAAGTATTCGTCCATGGAGTTGTCGATGACCTCCTTGACGAGGATGTAGATCCCGTCGTCCGGAGAGGCGCCATCGCCCAGCTTGCCGATATACATGCCAGGACGCAGGCGTATATGCTCCCGCCAGTCCAGGGATTTGATGCTGTCCTCGTTGTACGTGGGATTTTTCGCTTCTGCCATGATTGCTAACACTGTGTGCAAGCCAAAGATAAGCAGAAAATATTTGCAATCAAAATTAGATAAGCAGCATGGCCGCATCTGCTCAGGGCCGGAACGCATTTGCGTGGAGGATTGCCCGTCTTTTTGCTAACTTTCCCGCCCCTTCGGGGTTGTACCTGTTGGTTTAACCTAGTGATCTATGGCATTCACCCTCCCCGCACTTCCCTACGCGCCGGATGCGCTCGAACCGCACATCGACGCCCGCACGATGGAGATCCACCACGGCAAGCACCATGCCGCCTATGTGAACAACCTCAACGCGGCTGTTCAGGGCACGCCTGCCGAGTCGATGACCCTCGAAGCCCTGATGGCCGGCATCTCGGCCTATCCGATGGCGGTCCGCAACAACGGCGGCGGCCATTACAACCACTCCCTGTTCTGGACCCTGATGGCCCCCAACGCCGGCGGCGAACCCGGCGGCGCGCTGGCTGCGGCCATCGCGAAGGCCTTCGGCTCTTTCGACGACTTTAAGAAGGCCTTCTCCCAGGCTGCAGCTACCCGCTTCGGCTCCGGCTGGGCCTGGCTCATCCAGAAAGCCGACGGCTCCCTGGCCGTGACCTCCACCCCCAACCAGGACAACCCCCTGATGGATGTGGTGGCCGAAGCCGAGCGCGGCACCCCGCTGCTGGGCCTCGATGTATGGGAGCATGCCTACTACCTCCACTACCAGAACCGCCGTCCGGATTACGTGGCCGCGTTCTTCAACGTGATCGACTGGGACGCGGTGGCGGCCCGGATGAAGTAAGCCCGGACAACAGGACCGATGTTCTGCTGCGCAGCAGCCTCCATCCGGAGGCCGCTGCGCTTTTTTGTTTGCTGCGGGCGGGTAATCCTTCAATATCACCCCAGCGGGTGAGGCATGCGGGGAATGCAGGCCGCATCTTTGTATCATCCTGCTGAATCCCGGATCTGAACAGGGGCAATATCCCCGGTTTCAGGCCCGAATCGGCCCGGACTGCCCTCAACCACCCTGAAATATCGCCCAAACCCTGCCCATTTTCCCGCAAACCCGGAAGAACACTCATTTTTAACCTGTATTGTATATGAAAACCCTCTTACTGACCCTGTCGGTCGGCCTGGCTGGCCTTGGCCTGAGCTGGCTGAACCCCCGCACCCCGGCTGCCGAAGCCGTCCGCACGGAAACCGCCAAGCTGGCGCCCGGCGCCGCCTGGGTGCCCGTCAACGCCACGGAGCGCAAGCTCGATCCGAACACGGTCGTGGTGACAGCGCCCAGCGGCTGGGAGTATGTCGCGATTACGGAAGCCGGCCAGACGATCACCGGGATCACGTCGGTCAAAATCTCCTGCACCTGCACGAGCGGCAGCGGCTGCTCGCCTTCGTCCGGCTGGGGGCAGAAAGGCTGCGTGATGAGCGACGGCTGCAGCGCCTGCAGCGGCACGGTTTCTTTCAAAGCACCCGGCGCCGGCGGCGAATTTCAGACGATGCGCCAGGGCGGTTTCGTGCAGCGCGGCAGCAAGCCCCGCTTCGCAAACCGGAACGACCTGCAGAACCTGGCCGCAGTTGCAGACTGGATGCTCCAGATCGACGGGATCAGCGCTCAGGTGTCGCAGTTCCTCGCCCAGGCGCCCGCGGGCGGCATGCAGGTGCAGACACCGGTGGTGATTGCAGGCCGGATCGGCATTGTATCGATGCCCAAAAGCTTCGTCGAAGCCCAGGGCGGACTCATTCTGTCTGCTGCCGCATCCTGCAGCTGTACTTCCGGCTCCTGCACCCTGAAGAAGTCGAGCGGAGTGACCTACTGCGAAGGCAACTGCTCCGGCACCTGCACGCTCGACACCGGCATCAAGGCCGCCAACGGCGAGTCCCTTACCGTGCTGAGCTCCAACTTCTGACCATGCTGACCACCCGGGCCGGGCTTCGGCCCGGCCCAATTCTGAATTGCATCAGCCCAATTTCTTCAACCCATCTCCGATGAAAACCGTCCAACTGATCTGGCTGGCTCTGATGCTGGCCGGTGCCAGCCCGCTTTGGGGCCAGCGCCCCGGCGCGCCGCAGCAGCAGCCCCGGCCCCAGACCGCGCAGACCCAGACCGACCCCGGCCCGCCCAAGACCGCCTATCTCCGCCTGCCCTTCCGGACGCGCATTTCCAAGCTGTCCTATGTCGAATCCAATGGCCTGGCCATCCTGGAAGGCGATATCATCCTGGGCACCGCGGCTGAAGTAGCAGCCAAATCCCGCGCCAACGAAGCCGCATACAAGGCGCAGGAGGCCGGCGGCGCACAGCCGCTCATTGTGATCGACGACCAGGATCTGCTGTGGAAAAACAATCTGCTGCCCTACACCATCAAAGCCGGCGATTTTTCCAAGTCCTTCATCGACACCATTGTAAAGGCCGTGAACCATCTGAGCAGCAGCACCAACCTCACGGTATCCCCGCGGGTTGCGGAAGCAGACTATGTTGAATTTGTGAAAACAGGCGATAACAGCGTCGGCGGAACGAGTGCGGTGGGGCGGCAAGGCGGAAAACAGCTGATCTACCTGAATCCCGCCTCCGCGTCTATGGGCACCGTAGTGCATGAAATGATGCACGCACTCGGATTCTTCCACGAGCATACCCGCGCAGACCGGAATTCATACGTGACAATCCAGTGGCAGAATATTATGCCAGATAAAAAATATGCATTTGAAAAGCATGGGAAGGATGGCTACACCTATTTTTCCTACAACAAGCAGTCCCTGATGCATTACGGCGGGACCGCGTTCTCCCTGAACGGACTCCCGACCATTATCGACAATAGCACCGGCAACGCCGTCGTCAGCCAGCGCTCGGCGCTTTCGCCCGGGGATATCACCGGCATCAATGCCATCTACCCGGCATCGCCCGCCACAGGCACCCGCCCGGAATCTGCCGGCACCCTTCCCTCAGCCAAGCTGGACCGCATCATGACGACCAAGGTCACCGCGCTGGACACTAAAAACGGCCCGAACGAAATGGGGCCCTGCAACAGCGACATGGACTATTATGCCGAAATCAAGCAGGGGTCCGGCGACATCGAGCAGTACGGCTTCAATTCGAGCGTATCCAAAACCTTTGCGGAGCAGGAAGGCAATCGCCTGAAAATCAGCTGGTCTTCGACAGTGCCGCTGACGAAGGGCGTCCAATACGCCCGCATCACCATCAAGGTGTACGACAAGGACGATGCGCTCTGCGGCGGCGGCGATGACATTGTAGATGTCTCGGCAGCCGGCAGCGACATCACAAACCCCAGCGGCGACGGTTTTCTGCGGCTTTGGGTGGATTGCCTAACCGGGGAGGTCTGGGAACTCAAGCCGACCGATGCCACCAACGACAGCGGCTACACCCCGTTCAAGCTGCTCGGCAAGGTAGGGGAAACCCTGAAGACCTCCGGTTCCGATTCCGACCATGCTGCGTACATCACGTTTATGGTGACGCTTGCCGAGGCCTGATCCTGCCCCGGAGCGTCGCTTCCTGTCTGAAAACCCATCACACTCAACTCCCTATGTATCCGTATCACCTCCGCCAGGCCGCTTTGGCGGTTCTTCTCACGATGAGCCTGGCTGCGCTTGCGCAGCAGCCGGGCCAGAACCAGCGCCCCCAGGGGCAGCAGCGCCCGCCTCAGAACCAGCAGGGGCAACCGCAAGGCCAGCAGCAGGGCCAGCGTCCGGCCTGCATGCGCGACCTGATGGGCCATTTCCGCCAGCTGCATGCGTACTGGTTTGTGGACCAGTCGTTTAAGGACTCGCTGCAGGCGGCGGCCCAGGGCAAGATTCAGATTGCCGCAGGCAATGAAGCAGCCTGGCAGCTCGATCTGCTGCGGGCCAACCTGGACCAGGTCACGGCCATCCGCCCGGCTGCGTCCAACCCTTGTGCCCAGCGGGTGGGCAGGGCCTTCCGCAAGTACGGCATGATCGCCCTGATCCCGAACGAGCAACTGCATGCAGCCCGGTCGCTGGGCTATGAGCCGGCCAGCGGCGCACAGACTGCCGGCGGCGAGGAAGGCGCCTGGGCCGGCCTGCTCAACGGTCTGCTTCAGACCCTCAATGAGCAGAATCCGTGGAAGGTGCGGGTCGATTTCGGCACGCTGTTCGACAGCGATGCAGACCAGTGGTATGCCCAGCCGGTGCCTGCCGCCTATGTGCCCGCCGAGGGCGCCGGCAGCCTGATCTGGCAGGGCAAGACCTACGTGCGGATTCAGCTCTGAGTCAGGGGATTGCGAACTGTTCGGCACGCCGGGAGGCTTCCGGCGTGCCGCTGTGTTTCAGGGCTTCAGCCGGCGTCCGGCTCGCGGCGCAGCACCTCCAAGCAGGACAGCGGCACCTGGAAGGTGAGAGAAATCTGCTCCAGGGTCAGAAACCCCAAGCGCAGGGAGCTGACAATTACTTCCCGCCGATCTGAATCTCGATCCCCAGCACATCCCGGACAAATGCAGTGAAAACCTACACATCGGTGAAGACCTTTTTAAAGTACACTTCGTTATCGAGATTGACCAGCATGCGAAGTTGAGGTCATATTGCGGTACTGTGAATATACGGCATTATTCCAGCACATGCAGACCATCCCCCCATACAAAACGCCCCGCGCAGCTCTGCACGGGGCGATCGTGGCGCAGGGGGGAATCGAACCCCCGACCTTGGGGTTATGAATCCCACGCTCTAACCGTCTGAGCTACCGCGCCGGGATTACGGGGAGCAAATATACGGCGCTCCGGCGAGTTTGCAAAAAGAAGTTTGTGTCTGCATGTAAAACAGGATCTTGCTGATAATCAGCCTGCTGATTCTGCATCTGTTCCCTGCGTTGCCCCCTTCGCCAAAATTCCCCACCTTCGCAGGGCCATTCCTCCCCCATGACGCCAGCCGACCACCTCCGCCACCTGCAGGAACTGCTCGCCGCCGAGCGCGATGAAGACCGCCGCCAGTTCAAAGAGCTGGTCCTCGACCGCTCCCTGAAAGAACGCGCTGCCCGCGGCGTATCCTGGTACCCGGTGCAGCTCCGCCGCCTGTCCATCGGCCTGGGCGAGCGGATTGTGGTGGAACTGGAGCGCAGCACGGCGCCGTCTGGCAAAAACGACTACTTCCAGTCCGGCGGGGTGGTGTCGATCTTCGGGACCACGGCCGAGCAGGAAGAGGGCCGCGCCGGCGGGGTGATCATGTCCATCCGCCAGCAGGTGATGAAGGTCATGCTCTCGACCGAGCAGATCCCGGACTGGATCACGGATACGCGCCTGGGTGTGGACCCCGACTTCGACGACAAGACGTACCAGGACATGCAGCGGGTGCTGACCCAGGTGCTGGCCGCCGAGCGCGGGGGGCGGCTGGCGGAGCTTCGGGACCTGCTGCTGGGCAAGGGCGATGCCCGGCCCGGCGTCCGAGAATGGGACTGGACCTATTCCGATCCCTTCCTCAATGCCTCCCAGCTCCAGGCCGTGCAGCGCTGCCTGGAAGCGCGGGATGTGGCCATTATCCACGGCCCGCCCGGCACCGGCAAGACGACCACCCTCGTGCATGCCATCCGCGAGACGCTGCTGCACGAGCGGCAGGTGCTCGTCTGCGCCCCCAGCAACACCGCCGTGGACCTGCTCACCCTGCGCTGCCTCGATGCCGGCATCGAGGTGCTGCGCCTGGGCAACCCGGCCCGCGTGGAGCCGGAGCTGCTCCGGCATACCCTGGACGGCAGCATCGCCCGGCACGACGACTACGAAGCCCTGCGCAAGCTGCGCAAGGACGCCGAAGAACTCCGCCGCCAGGCGCTCAAGTACAAGCGCCGCTTCGGGTCGGAGGAGGCGCACCGCCGCCAGCACCTGCTCAAGGAGGCCCGCGAGCTGGGCAGCCTGGCCCATCAGCTGGAGGATTATATCGTATTTCAGCTCATGAGCCGCACCCCGGTCATCGCCTGCACGCTCAGCGGCGCCGCCGGCGCCCAGCTCGACCGGAAAAAATTCAGCACCGTCTTCATCGATGAGGCCGGCCAGGCCCTGGAGCCCGCCTGCTGGATCCCCCTGCGCAATGCCGAGCGCGTCGTCATGGCCGGCGACCACTGCCAGCTGCCTCCTACGGTCAAATCGGTCCAGGCGGAGCGCGGCGGCCTGGGCCGCACCCTGTTCGAGCAGGTCATCGGGCGGTATCCCGAAGTATCGGTCATGCTCGATCAGCAGTACCGCATGCACGAGCAGATCATGCGCTTTTCGGCAGAGCAGTTTTATGGCGGAAAACTGTATCCCGATGCGGCCGTGCGCGAGCGCAGCCTGGGGCCGGGATTTCCGCCGCTGGAATTTGTGGATACGGCCGGCTGCGGATTCCGGGAGGTCCGGCACCCGGACACCCAGAGCCTGTCCAACCCCGAAGAAGCGCAGCTGCTCCTGCGGCATCTGGCGCTGCTGTTCAACCAGCTGGAATCCGAGGCCCCGGACCTGCTCAACGAGTCCTTTTCGGTAGGCATCATTTCCCCGTATAAAGATCAGGTCAAAACCCTCCAGCAGCAGGCCGACAGCAGCCCGATGCTGAGCACCTACAAGCAGCACCTGACCATCAATACCATCGACGGATTCCAGGGACAGGAGCGGGATGTGGTCTACCTCAGCCTGGTGCGCTCCAACACGCGGAACGAGATCGGGTTTCTCAAAGATACCCGGCGGATGAATGTAGCCCTCACCCGCGCCCGCCGCAAGCTGGCGGTCTTCGGCGACAGCGCCCTGCTGGGCACGCATGCGTTCTACAGCGCATTCCTGGAGTATGCGGAGCGCACAGGCGCCTACCGGAGCGCCTGGGAATGGATGGAAACCAGCTGACGCTCAGAACACCGGCACCGCGTCGGAAAAGATCAGGTCTTCAGGCGCGATCTCGTTGAGGTCGCTGATGAGCACGGCGCGCTCCACAAGGGCTTTCAGCTCGCGCACGTTGCCCGGCCAGTTGTGGGAGAGCAGCTGCTGGATGGCGGCTTTGGAGAAGGTCTTGAGCGGCAGCCGGTTCTGGGTGCAGGTCTGCTTCAGGAACTGCTGGGCGAGGAGAATCACATCGTTGCCGCGCTCGCGCAGGGGCGGGAGGTGGATGAGAAAGCCCTGGAGGCGGTAGTAGAGGTCGTCGCGGAAGAGGCCTTCCTGGACCCGCTTCGCGAGGTTTTTGTTGGTGGCGGCCAGCACCCGCACATCGAGCTTGATCTCCTTGTTGGAGCCTACGCGGGTAATCTTGCTTTCCTGCAGCACCCGCAGCAGCTTGGTCTGCAGGTTGATGTCCATTTCGCCGATTTCGTCCAGGAAGACCGTGCCGCCATTCGCCTCCTCAAACTTGCCGATGCGCCGCCCGATGGCGCCGGTGAAGGCGCCTTTCTCATGGCCGAAGAGCTCGCTTTCGATCAGATCGGCCGGGATGGCAGCTACGTTGACCGCCACGAAGGGCTTGCGCGCGCGGGGGGAGTTGTAGTGGATCGCGTTGGCGATCACCTCCTTGCCGGTGCCGCTTTCGCCGGTGACGAGCACGATGATGTTGCTCTTCTCCACCTTCTGGATCAGGCGCAGCACCTTGAGCACCGCCTGGCTTTCGCCGATGATGTTCTGATAGCGGTTGCGGTCGATGATCTGGGTGCGCAGCTCCTCCACCTCCTTGCGCAGGGAGGAGTTGGCGCTGAGGGTTTTGATGGTGCGGATCAGATCGACGACGGCCTTCTCGTTTTTGATGATATAGCTGTCGGCGCCGTTCTGGTAGGCTTCCACCACCACCTCCACCTTGTCCTGCCCGGAGAGGATGACGGTGCCGATTTCCGAGTTGAACGCTTTGACCCGCTTCAGGATCTCCAGGCCGTTGGTATCGGGGAGATTGTAGTCGATGCTGACGATGTCGGGCATCAGGTGCAGATGGCTGAAAAACTCATGCCCGCTGGTGAACACTTTCGCTTCGAAGGTATCCCCCTCATTCTCAATGGCCCGCTGGAGGATTCTTCCGAAAACCGGATCATCCTCGATGATAAATACGCTGGTCAGATAGCTCCGTTGCATATCGCGTTCGATTTCCCGAAAGTTATCCAGAGCCGGGCCTTAAAACCAAGCGCATACCGGGCCATACATTACGGGCAGAATCATGGCAGGCCTGCGCCCCGGCTGGCAGGACGTATTCTTCAAGCTGCTGATTGTCAGATACCTGATTTATAAAAGGGATTTGCAGCAGGAGAAGATTTTGCCGGTTGAAATATACAGGAATGCAGCTTTCTTTCCTGTGCGCACTGCCGGGAAGCACCGTGCTGCACGAGGCAGATCAGAAGCAATCAAATTTGAGTATTCGTATTTTTTATTTTTAATACAATCTCAAAATTGCAATATCCTTGAATCGCGGACTAAAGACGAGCGAATATGAACCTGGACCTCACCCAACTCCGGACGATCAGCGGCGAAGATCCGGTATTTATGGCCGAAATTCTCGAATTGGTCGCCCGCCAGTCACCTGCGGCGCTGCACCAGATGGAAGAGCTGCTGGACCAGCACGACTACCGGCAGCTCGGCGCGGTCGCCCACCGGCACAAATCCTCGGTCAACATCCTGGGCTGTGTGCCGCTGACGAATCTGATGAAAACCATCGAGCTGACGGCCACGGAATATGAGCAGCCGGAGGCTCTGCCGGGCCTGATCGACGAGTTCCGGAGCGTGAATGGCTGGCTGATGGACGCGATCCGGGCCGAGCTGGAGCTGCTGCACATAGGCGCCTGATCACTGGCGCCGGGCGTACCAGACCATACCGATCTGGATGGCTACATAGCTGTCCTTCGCGCGGGGATTCCCGCGCTTTTCGCCGGCGAGATAGGCCCCGCCCGAGCGGTTGGACAGCGCGACAGCCACCGGACCGGCGGCGGCTTCCAGGGCTGCCGGATCGGGGTAGATGGTGCTCACATCGTCGAGGTAGTCTGTCCGCAGCCGGCGGTAGCCCAGCTCGGCGTACAGCCCCCAGAAGCGGCCAGCCCGGACGGAAATACCTCCGCCTACGGGCAGACAGGGCTCGATCAGGCGGTAGCGGGGCGGGCCGTCCTGAATGGACTGGCCCTCGGTGCCCAGGGGCTGCAGGCGGTGCCACTGGCTGCCGAGCTGCGCACGGGGATTGAAGCGGAAGATGCCCGCGCCCGCCATGACATACGGGCTGACGTGCACATGCCGGCGCCAGCGGATGCCGAAGCGCTTGTCGGGAAAGAATTCCCACATCAGGCTGAGGCTGCCCTCCGTGATAGGCGTCCGGAAATGCAGGTTGCGGGTCAGGCGGGTGCCGCTGCGCGAAAGGGAGTCGGCGCAGCCCAGCCAGGTCTGCATGAGCCCCAGGCGCAGGCTGACACCCGGCAGGAGGTAGGCGCTGCCGGTCAGCGCGAGCAGGGGCCGCTGGGTCTGGAGGGTGTAGCGTTCCGAGAGGTCGCCGTAGTACAGGGAGGTGCCAGTGCCGGCAGTCAGGGAAAAGGTGCGCTGTGCCGGCACACGGCCGGCCAGCATCAGCAGGGCGATACAGAACAAGAGGCGGTTCATGCAGTGAAGCTACATCGGCGGCACGGCAGTGCCAAACACATTTTCGTGAAATCCTACACGATGCCGCTGCTGCGCTGTCCATTGCCCTCCGGCCTGGCTGGGGCTGCCCGCATGCGCAGGCCTGGCCTTCCGGCAATTTCAGCCGGGGCCTTACACGGAATTTCAGCCTTCCTGCGCCGGAAGCTGATCCAGCAGCGCGCGAAGCCCGGCGGCATCGGCCGCCTTGAGCCTGCCCGAAAGCAGCAGCCGCAGCTCGCGGCGGCGCAGTGCCGCCTCATGCCAGGCATGCTCCTGCTGCGTCTCCGGCAGCACCTGCGTCACCGGGATGGGCCGCCCCGACTGGTCCACTGCGACAAAGGTGTAGTAGGCAGTATTGCTGGTTTTGCGCTCGCCGGTCTGCAGATTTTCAAATGCCACATCCACCCGCACTTCGAGCGAGGTAGTAAACGTGCGGGTGACCCGCGCCTCCAGGATTACAATCGATCCGAGGGGAATCGATTCGCGGAACTCCACAAAGTCCACGGCAGCCGTCACGACAGTCCGGTGTGTGGCCCGCTGGGCCGAGATGGCCGAGATGATGTCCATCCAGTGCAGCAGCTTGCCGCCCATGAGGTTGCCCAGGGTATTGGTATCGTTGGGCAGGACCATTTCGGTCTTGAGCGTGTAGGTGTCGGAAACGTTGGGAGCTTTCATGGGCGCAAGTTAGGGAAAGATGCCGTACCTGCCTGCTGCTTGGCGGGAGCAGGTTTTCGTGCATCTTCGCAAAACCATTTGCCCCTGTTGCGGGTACATAGCAAGCCCTGAATCCGAATCCCTGCATGACTGAGCCCTTGTTCGAGCCTGTTTCCCTGCCCTGCGGCACGGTAATCCGCAACCGCTTCCTGAAATCCGCGATGAGCGAAGGCCTGGGGGACCGCCGCCACGATCCGTCCCCGCTGCTGCCGGCCTTGTACCGGACCTGGGCGGCGGGCGGCACCGGCCTGCTGATTACAGGCAATGTGATGATCCGCCGCGATGCGCTGGGGGAGCCGCGCAATGTGGTGCTGGACGCTTCGTCGGACCTGGAGCCGTTCCGGGCCTGGGCGGCGGCCGGCACCGCCGGCGGCACGCAGCTCTGGATGCAGCTCAACCACCCCGGAAAACAGTCGCCGCGCATGCTTTCGCGCGAGCCGGTGGCGCCCAGCGCCATTCCGCTCGGCGGGGACCTGAAGCCCTTCTTCGCGCCGCCCCGTGCCCTGACGGAAGCCGAGATCCTGGACCTCGTGGCCGGCTTCGCCGCCAGCGCCCGGCTGGCGCAGCAGGCCGGATTCACCGGCGTGCAGATCCACGGCGCGCACGGGTATCTGGTCAGCCAGTTTCTTTCCCCCCGCCACAACCAGCGCGAGGACAGCTGGGGCGGCAGCCCGGAGCGGCGCATGCGTTTTCCGCTGGAGGTGTACCGCGCCATCCGCCAGGCGGTCGGGCCTGCGTTTCCGGTGGGGATCAAGCTCAATTCGGCGGATTTCCAGCGCGGCGGCTTCACAGAGGCCGAATCGCTGGACGTGGTGCGGGCGCTGGACCGCGAGGGCATCGACCTGATCGAGATTTCGGGCGGAACATATGAAAACCCGGTGGTGATGTCGGGAGATACGCGGCGCGAAAGCACCCGGCAGCGGGAGGCCTACTTTTTGTTCTTCGCCGAGCAGGTCAAACGCCTGGCAACCTGCCCGGTGGCGGTGACCGGCGGCTTCCGCAGTGCCTCGGCCATGGCCGAGGCACTGGCCGCAGGCGCTACCGATCTGATCGGGCTGGCCCGTCCGCTGGCTGTGTATCCGGATCTGCCGGCGCAGATCCGCAGCGGGCTGCAGGACCCCTGCACCTTGCCCCGGATCCGCACCGGTATCCGCGCCCTCGATGAGCGGGCGAGCCTCTTCGATATCATGTGGTACGCGCAGCAGCTCCGGCGGATGGGTCAAGGCAAACAGCCCCGGCAGTCGGATGCGGGGCTGCTTGCCTTGCTGGGCATCATGGCGCGGTCAGGACTGGAGGTGTTTGGCCGTCAGCGGTCCTGAGCTGGTGCGGGCACCCGCTCAATGATGCAGGCCGAAGAGCAGGCTGAAGTAAAAGCCGGTCAGTCGGTCCGAAGGCGCATTCTGCAGCTCGCCGAAGGGGCTTTCCCAGGCACGGCTCGGCGAGGTGTAGGCGCCGATGCGGAGCCCCATCAGCTGGCCGTAGGTGCCGTAGTAATTGAGTCCCAGCGCAGCCTGCCCCAGCAGCCAGCCGCTGCTGAAGGTGGCGCCGGCGGCATTGCCCTGGGCATAGGCGTCGAACTGGTCTTCATCCGGCTGCTCCTGCAGGCTGATGCGCAGCCCGCCGCCGCCGATTCCGAGGAGGGGATACAGGCTCAGCCGTTTGGTGCGCACGAATTCATACCCCAGGAAGCCATATCCCGCCCCGCCGGCGAGGTCCACCGCCCGGCTGCCCTGAATGGCAAACTGCGCTACCGTAAATCCTTCCCCGCCCATCACAATCCGGTTGGCATACATGCCGCCGAAGCCGCTGACGGTCATGGCACCGGGCGCCTGCGGCAGGTCCAGCGCGTCGAGCCGGGCGTTCAGTTCCGGGAGCTGCAGCGCATGCGCGCCCACGGCGAGGTAGAAGCTGCTGCGGCCTTCGATTTCCTGTGCCTGGGCGGCCGTGGCCAGCAGGCAGGCGATCCATACAAGGTGCTGTTTCATAGGAAGCTTGTTATTGTATGCTCCGAAATACGGCAGCGGCTCCGCTCTGGCGAAAAGGCTTTGATCAACGATCCGGGATCCGTGACCAACGCCGCCGGCGGATGGACCATCCGCTGCCGGCCGCACCTGCCCGCGGGGCAGTGCGCTTCATCAAGCTTCTGCTGCGGTTGATCAAGGAAAGTGGCAGCAAAGCGGGCTGAGGTGCATCTTCAGCCTGAAAAACAGCCGGATTTTCTGCGCCGGCGCTGTACTTTTTTCAGTTCCAGCAGTTATGATCATTCAGGCACCTCCGATGAACGGCGCTTCTCCGCACATTCCGCAGCCTGCGGCGCACCGCTGGCACAGGCCGGCCGCTTCGCCGGGCTGGCCCGGCCGCTGGGTCTTCCCGGCTGGCCGCAGCCGCCTCGTGCAGCATCTCCTGTTCTGGAGCGCATACTTTACCTTCTGGACCCTTGCCATGCCCGAAACGCGCAGCCCGGAAGGCGTCCTGATCAACCTTACCTATCTGGCCTGCCATGCGGGCGCCACGTATCTCACGATCTACGGCATCCTGCCCTTCGCCCTGCGCACCCAGCGCTACGTGGCTGGCACCGCCGTGTTTGTGCCGGTTATTGTGCTCTGTGCGCTGCCCATTGGCCTCGTCAGCTACCTGTCCGATCCGGCTCCCGGCTGGACATGGTACTTCCTCAGCTGGGAGGCCGTGGGATCAGTGTATTTCAGCACCCTGCTCACCGTGCTGCTGCTGACCGGGGTGCATCTGGTGCGCCGCCAGCGCACGCTCATGCAGCATGCGCAGCAGATGGAAACGGAGCGCCTCGCCGCGGAGCTGGATTTTCTCCGCGCGCAGATCAATCCGCACTTCCTCTTCAACGCCATCAACAGCATCTATTTTCTCATCCGCAAAGATCCCGATCTGGCTGCGGGCACCCTGCTGCGGTTTTCGGATCTGCTTCGGTATCAGATCTATGAATGCAGCACAGACCGCGTGGCGATCGAGCATGAGCTGGCCTACCTGCACAATTATGTGGAACTGGAGCGGCTGCGCAAAAGCAGCCGGACCGAAGTGGTCTTCGAGCAGGAAGGCTTGCTGAGCGGGTATCAGATCGCGCCCTTTCTGCTGATTCCGTTCATCGAGAATGCATTCAAGCACGTGTCTGCGCCGCCGGACCAGCCGGCCCGCATCCGCATCCGGCTGGCAGGCAGCCCGGATCAGCTCAGCCTGGAGGTCCGCAACACCCGCGAGGCGCTGCCGGGGCCGCAGGCCCCGGGCGGGGTGGGGCTGGCCAATGTGACCCGCCGCCTCGAACTGCTCTACCCCGGCAGGCACCGCCTGCTCATCCGCCCGGAAGACGGCGCATTTTATACGTCATTAACCCTCGACCTGCATGCAGATCCGATGCCTGATCGTAGATGACGAGCCGCTGGCCCGGGAAGGGCTGGCCGGCTATGTAGCCGAAGTGGAGTTCCTGCAGCTGGCCGGCAGCTGTGAAAATGCCCTGCGCGCCAACGATGCCCTGGCCGCCGGACCGGTCGACCTGCTCTTTCTCGATATCCATATGCCGCGCATGACCGGCCTGGAGTTCATCCGCAGCCTTGCCCAGCCGCCGCTGGTCATCATCACGACCGCGTATCCGCATTTTGCCCTGGAAGGCTACGAGCTGGATGTGCTGGACTATCTGGTCAAACCCATTTCCTTCGACCGTTTCCTCAAATCGGCCAACAAGGCCCGCGACTACCTACAGCTGGCCCGCCGGCCCGCAGCGGCGGCGCCTGTGCCGGATTATGTGTTCGTCAAATGCGGCAACCGCTACGAGCGCATCGCCCTGGATGAGCTGATCTGGGTGGAGGCCATGCAGAACTATGTGATTCTCCACACCCGCACGCACAAGCACATCGTGTACCTGACGCTGAGCGGAATCCAGCAGCAGCTGCCTGCGGACCGTTTCATCCGGATTCACAAATCCTGCCTGGTTGCGCTGGATCAGGTGACGGCGGTCGAAGGCAATACGGTGTTTCTGAGTTCGGGCAAAGGGCTCACAGTAGGCCGGGAGTACCGGCAGACCGTTCAGGAAGGCCTGCTGGGCGGGCGCCTGCTTAGGCGATGATCCTCAGGGCTGTGCAAAGGCAGTTCGCCGCAGGGCTTTGAGGCCGAGGGTTTTGAGGGGAATCCGCCAGATGTTTTCGGTCCGCTTGCCGTCTGTTTGTTCGGTCCGGGAAAAATACAGATAGCCGCCCTGCACGCTGGGGCAGAATTCGCCTGACGGACCGTTGACTTCGCTGCCCAGGTTGAGGGGCCGGGTCCAGCGGCTTCCCTGCCGGAAACTGATGTACAGATCCACATCCCCGTACCCGCCGGGGCGGTCGGAGAAAAAGATCAGGTACGACTCGTCCGGCGCAATCCAGGGATTGGATTCGATGCCGGGGGTATTGATGCTGCTGTCGAGCGGAACGGCCGTGCGGTAGCGCCCGTTTTCAAAGCGGCTGGCATAAATGTCGTTGCTTTCGGTCCGGCGGGTGAAATAGATCGACTGGCCAGCGGTGATGGTGGCGTAGAAATCGCTGGCGGCGGAGTTGATCTCCCCGCCGTAGCGCATCGGCGCGCTCCAGCCGCCTGCGGTACGGGATACGACGTACACATCGAAGCTTTGGGCCGGATCGGCAAAGGCGTTGAACAGCAGGGAGTTGCCATCGGGGGAGAAAGCCGGGTCGATCTGCATGACCGTCCGGTCCATGAAGAATACCGGCTGGGGCGGCTGCCACTGGCCCTTGAGCCGCTCCGACCGGTAGAGGTGCAGGCTGTCGCGCCCGCCATAGGACCGGACAAAGAAGAGCTCTTTTCCGTCCGGGCTGACCGCTGCACCGAAGGCCTGTCCGTCGGAAATGACGCCGGGCGCCACCAGTTCAGCCTGGGCAAAAGCGGACTGGAGTGATCCGAGCAGGACCGTAATCAGCAGCAAACGCATCACAGTACGAAGGGGTTTGCTGCCTTATACGGCTGACAGCAGGCCGCAAGTTGCGGCGCTGCCTGCGGAATCAGCGCGGCGGCGCGCCGCTGCCCAGGGCAAAGCCTAGCCCAAGGGACCCGCTGAAAGGCAGGATGCCGATGTCAGGCAAGACGATCCGCCCCAGCTGCGCGTGTGCCCGGCGGTAATCGAGCCCTGCATGGGCATTCCAGCGCCCCCGCCGGTATGCGGCGCACAGGCCATACTGGCTGAAGAGCAGGTGCTGGGTGTACCATCCGTCCTGCGGACCGTCCTGCGGCAGGCCTTCAAACGCCTGCTGCGCATACGCGCTGTGCCGGATATGCACGAAGGGCCGGTAGTCGAGCGATAGGTGCGCGGCCAGCATCCACCGCCGCCCGTAGCGGCCCGGGCATAGGTCCATGCGCAGGCCGTGATGGACGAACTGCCCGTTCAGATCCCGGGTGGCGGACAGCCCGTAGCGCAGGCTGCTGAGCATCTGCCATGCGGGATGCGGCATCCAGCGGTGCGCAATCCCTGCCGACACATCCAGATCGAAGCCCCGGAGCGCCGAAAGCGGCAGGCTCGCCGATACGCCGATGCCGAGCGGACTGCCTCCAGCCCGCAGCCGTTCGCTCGCTCGGAGGTACTGGGCGCTCAGCGCCAGGTGGGGCGCAGCTGTCATCTGGATCTGCGCGCTGTGCGGGGCCTCCAGCAGAAGCCCCATTTCGTACTGGGCTTGCGCAGCCCCGGCGGGCAGCAGCAGTGCCGCAGCCAGCCATGCGAGTTGTATTCCGTTCAGTTTCATGTCAGTAGGCATGTAAGTGTGCTTCCAGCTCCGTCATCACCCGTTCAAACTGCTCGATGTTCATCCGGTGCCCGGCGTCCGGGATCTCTGCGGTCCGCGCATGCGGGAAATGCGGCTTCGTGTACGCCAGCTGGACGGCATAGCCCAGCGAACTGCAGGAGCCGCCCAGAATCAGCACGGTATCCTGCAGCTGATCAATCCCGGCCCGGAAATCGTAATTGAATCCGCCTGCGAAGGGGCTGCCCAAGGCGCGGGTGCGGAAGGTTTCCACCTGCCCGCCGACCCGGTGCACAGGCCATTCCGGCGGGTGCTCCCGGTCGCAGTGGTAGTTTCGGGTCAGGGAGCTTCTGAGCATCATCATAGCCCGGTAGTCCAGCTGCTCGTGGCCGCGCAGCGAAAGCATTTCGCCCTGCCGGGACACGCTGTTCCAGTCGGCATTGACATAGCTGAACTCGACGATCGTTTTGAACAGCTGCTGCATGTCGCTGCCGGTCAGCGGGATCGGCTCCAGCAGCACGAGCTGCTCTACGGCCTCCGGATACGCAGCGGCAAACATCGTGGAAATGCCTCCGCCCCAGGAGTGCCCGATTACGGTCACCGGCTGGCCTGGCGCATAGGCCTCCCGGACCTGCCGGATTTCCTCCACACTCCAGGCGAGCGAAAACTCCGCTTCCGTGATCCGCTCGGACAGGCCGCAGCCGCGCTGGTCCCAGAGCACCACGAAATAGCGGCTGGCCAGGCTTTCGCAGAGATTGCGGTAGGCGCGGGAGTCGGTATAGCTGCCATGCACAAACAGCAGCACCGGGCTGCCCGGCTGGCCGAAGGTCTGCACATACAGAAGGCGGGTATGGCCGGCGACCGTGACCGGCAGGGCTGGCAGGGCCGGATTCTGATCGGCGGTCGGAGGGACGAGGGCGCCGATTTCATCGATCGGCTGGCAGGCGTGCAGCATCCAGGCCAGCAGCCCGATGCCAATCCAGTACCGTGGGGAGTTCATCATTGCGTGCGGTTATACAGTACAGGCCAAACCTAGCTGGCCTGCGTGCAGCACGCATGTACATTTGGCAAGATTTTCAGCGGCGTGCAGCGGCCCGGGCCTCAGTCCGGATGCTGGGCGCGCAGGCGGCTCATGGACGTGGGGGTAAGCCCCAGGTAGGATGCGATATAGTAATGGGGGATGCGGTTTTCCAGATTGGGGAAACGCTGCCGGAACCAGCGCAGTTTGTCCCGTCCCGGTGCCGTGAGCAGCATGCGCTCCCGTTCTGCCCGGCCAAAGGCATCCATCATCATGACCTGGTAGCCAAACCGCTTCAGGTCCTCGTTATCCTGCATCTGGCGGGTCATGCCGGCATATGAAAAAAGCAGCAGTTCCGCATCCGGGCTGATGACCTCCAGGTTGAGAAAACAGACCGCATTGACGCTGCGCATCAGTGCAGGCGTGACGGGCTGGTGGTCTGTATAAAAATTGACCGTCGCCTCTTCGCCCTCCGGGCTGCGCACAAACGCCCGGACGATGCCGCGCAGCACGATGTATTCGCAGCGCAAGGGTTCGCCTTCCTGCTCGGGCAGCTCGCCCCGCGCCATCGCCCGGAGGGCGGTATGCTCCAGCAGCTGGCTGGCCGTACGGGGACTGACGGTGGAAATCCGCGAAAGCTCCTCCTGGATCAGGGCGCTGGTAAGTTCGGGAGGCATGGACATATCGTTCATACGATGCCCATGCCGGGCTGTTGCGCGGCTTAGGCAGCAGGCTGCGCCTGCTTGCGGTAGGCCAGGAGCTGCAGCACGGCAGCGGCCCAGAAGGGTACGCAGGAAAGGATCATCCGCAGATTGCCGGAGAGGATGCCGGCTGCCAGCACCAGCAGCAGGAGCGGTGCCTGCAAGGCGGTGCCTGCCAGGCTCAGCGCCCGGCTGGGATGGCGCAGGAATAGGGTGCAGGCCAGCAGCAGCTGGCCGCAGACCGGCAGCAGGATCAGCGGATGCAGCAGATTTTTGAGCGAGGCATCCGGACCGAAGAAGATTCCGTATTCGATCTGGCCGAGAAATCCGTGCTGCCCGCCGCCCCATTCGAGGTAGGCCAGCGGGCCGGTAAGCAGGACCAGCGCAGGGATGAGCCGTTTCATATGCGGAGGGCAAAAGGGTTGCGGGACCGCCAGCCGGCTATTCCGGGAAGCGGAATCCGTTCAAAAACAGTTCCCGGGCATTGAAATAGGGGTATTCGGCCTCGCCGTAGAGCATGAGCACCGCCATGAACCGGCTGTCGCACCAGGCTTTGACTACGTACTGCAGGCCATCCTGGTCCTCCCAGTAGTCGAGCACGCCGGAGGCTTCCGGATGGCTTTCGAGCGTATGCCCCCTGCCGTAGCCCGCAGAGCCTGTAACGCCGAACTGCTCCTGCAGGAAATCCAGGTAGCTCTCGGCCAGTGCGGTATACGCCTCGGCGCCGCCCTCGATGGGTTCGGAGAAGCGTACGACAATCACGGCGAAGTGGTGATCGCCGTAGTTCAGCTCCGCAGTGTAGAGTTCGGACTGGTCCTCGCTCAGCGACCGCTCAAACCCGCCCGGATCGGCGGGAAGATAAACGTGACAGCCGGTTTCAGCGACAGGATACTTCGCAAACCGGGGTGTCTGCTGCGCCTGGGCAGCGGAACAGCAGACCGCCAGCAGGCCTGCACACCAGATACGCATCATGCGGGTACGATGGTTTGGATGGGACATACAAAACCCAAGATACGAAAATTCAGCATCCGCAGCGCACCGAAACCCGCCTGGTCTTGCGCATTCCGCTGGATCGGGCTATATTTGGATACATCGTTCCCGCTATGGCTATTCCCCTCAGAACGCGCTTTCTCGATCTGGACGAAGAGGAGTTCTTCCTGTTCTGTCAGGAGATGCGGGGCGTGCAGGTGGAGCGGGAAGCCGACGGCACCATCATGCTCATGGAACCCACCGGATCGGACAGCAGCAGCTTGAATGCAGAGGTGACCACGGAAGTTGCCCTGTGGAACCGGCAGACCCGGCAGGGGAAAACCTTTGACTCGAATGGAGGCTTCACCCTTCCCAACAAAGCCGTGCGCTCCCCCGACACGGCCTGGGTGTCGCTGGAGCGCTGGCTGGCCCTGCCCGACGAAGACCGGAAGCGGTTTGCGCGCATTTCGCCGGACTTCGTGATCGAGATCCGCTCCGAA
>JANRID010000024.1:0-56610 GCA_033765305.1 Bacteroidia bacterium | reverse complement strand
GCGCATCCGCGTCAGCCTCGACATGCCCGAGCTGGAGCTGGACGTGGATACCGCCGTGCCCCTGGGCCTGATTGTCAACGAGCTGATTACCAACTCGCTCAAATACGCCTTTCCCGATGGGCGGGAAGGAACCATCACCGTGAGCCTGCAGAAAGCGGGCGGCCGCCTCGAACTGCTGGTGGCGGATAATGGGGCCGGCAAGGCCAATACCGCCACAGGTACCTCCTTTGGATCCCAATTGGTACACCTGCTCACCGCCCAGATGGGCGGCGCCCTCAGCCAGGATACCGCACAGGGCTTCGCTACCCGTGTGAGCATTCCCCCCATTCCCGCCTGATTCTGCTGCGGATGAACGCAGGATTCTCCTACGAACCATTCTTCACCTTATGCGCCAGATCCCGGTATTTATCCTTGTTTGTTCCTGCCTTTGGGCGGGAAAAGCCGTTTCCCAGCCGGCAAGCGACAGCCTCTATCAGGCATGGACCAATGCCGCCCTGCCCGATACCCAGCGGCTCGAATCGGTGAGAAGCTTGATTGTCAAGCAGTATCTGTATTCAAAGCCTGACAGCGCCCAGTTGCTGGCCGGGGATATGTATCGGTTTGCCGAACAGAGACGCCTGAAGCGCTACATGGGGCAGGCGCTAGTCATTCAAGCCATCGTGTTGCAGCAGCGAGGGCCATATGCCGAGGGCCTGAAGCTGGCGGAGCGGGCTGTAGAACTGTACCGGGAATTGGGCTTCGAAAAAGGCATCTTCCAGGCATACACCACCATCGCCATTCTGAAGGAAAAAATGGGAGACACCCCGGGTGCGCTGGCCTATTACAAACAAAGTCTGCCGCTCGCCATCAAGCTGAAAGACAAGCAGTTTGAATCGGTTGCCCTAAGCAATATCGGAAACGGGCACCTGCGGCTGGGGGAAACCGAGGCGGCGGGCACCTATTTTGAGCGGGCCCTGGTCCTGGCCCAGGAACGCCAGGACCCTGTCGCGCTGAATGCTACCCGCGCGAACCTGGGGCACCTGCATCACAGCAAAGGCGCGTACGGCCGGGCGATGCACTATTTCTCCCAGGCCGCCCAGGGGTTCGAAGCGCAGGGCAATCTGCAGAAGAAAGCCGAAATGACCTACATGATGGCCATACTGCACGAGCAGACCGGGAAGTATGACTCGGCCATGATCCTGATCGACATCGGTCTTGCCCTCACCCGCAACCTGAAAAATACCGCTATGGAAGCCGCGCTGCTCAACCTGCTGGGAGGGATCAGCCAGCGCAAAGGCAATTATCAGGAAGCCGTCGCACTGCTTACGCGATGCCTGCGCCTCTATGACTCCATCGGCAACAAGCTGGGGGTAGCCGCTACCTTTGGCAATCTCGGCAATATCTACCGCGACCAGAGAGACTACGAGCAGGCCGGGTATTACTACGGGCGGTGCCGCGCCCTCAACGATTCCATGGGCAACAAACGTGGCCTGGCCATGAGTCTCAGCAGTCTGGGCGACATTCTCGCCGACCAGGGAAGGTACGATGAGGCCATGATCGAATACACGCGCAGCCTGCAGCTTGCAGAGGAGGCAGAGGCTCAGCAGGAAATCGCCTATGCCCGCCAGGTCATGGGCAAGGCATATCTGAAGCAGAACGACCTGGAAAACGCCGAGGCCAACTGCGCCCGGTCGCTGGAAATCAACCAGGCCATCGGCAACCGCATTGGAGAAGCAGGCAGCCTCAACTGCCTCGCGTCCGTGGCGCTCAGCCGGAAGGACTATGCCCAGGCGATCCGATACGGGGAACAGGCCATCGGGATTGCCCGCGCGGTCGGGATTGCCTCCGAAATACAGCCGGCAAGCCTGGTGCTGTACCAGGCCTACAAAGCTACAGGCAATACCGCCTCTGCGCTCGGCATGTATGAGGTGTACATCCAGTACCGCGACAGCACCGAAAGCCTGGAGAATACCCGCGCCATTCTCAAAGAGCGCTTCCAGTACGAACAGGACAAAAAAGACGCCCTGGCAAAAGAGGAGCTTGCCCGCCGCAACCTCCAGCGCAATGCCTCCCTCGGCGGCCTCGGCCTGGTGGCTGTGCTCGCCGGCGTGCTGTTCGTCAATGGCCGCCGCCGCCGCCAGACCAATATCCTCCTCACCGCCCAGAAGGCCGAAATCCAGGCCAAAAACAGCCAGAATGAGCTGCTGCTCAAGGAGATCCACCACCGCGTCAAAAACAGCCTCCAGACCATCTCCAGCCTGCTCTACCTCCAGTCGGCGCACATCAAAGACCCCGAAGTGCGCGACGCCGTGGCCGCCGGGCAGCACCGCGTGGAGTCCATGGCCCTCATCCACCAGAAGCTCTACCAGCGCGACACCCTGGCGGCCATCGAGATGAAAGACTACCTCTCCAACCTCGTCACGAGCCTCATCAGCACCTTCGCCGCCGACCCGGAGCGCATCCGCGTCAGCCTCGACATGCCCGAGCTGGAGCTGGACGTGGATACTGCCGTGCCCCTGGGCCTGATCGTCAACGAGCTGATTACCAACTCGCTCAAATACGCCTTTCCCGACGGGCGGGAAGGCACAGTCACGGTCCGCCTGCACAGAACCGGCGAAGCCCTCGAACTCCTCGTCTCGGATGACGGCATCGGCAGCGCCAATACCGCCACAGGCACCGCCTTCGGCTCGCAGCTCGTCCGGCTGCTGACGTCCCAGCTCGGCGGCACGCTGGAGCAGGGAAGCGGGCAGGGGTACTGGACGAAGGTGCGGGTGGGGTAGGCGGCAGCCCTTGTAGCCTAGGCGATGGCAGCCAGTGCCTGAATGAGCCGGTCAACTTGCGGGAAATCCTGGCGAAGCTGGGCCAGATTCAGCCGGGCGAGCAGCTCGGTGCCGTCTCTCACCGCGTGATAGGCGCCTTTGGCGGGATGCTTCCGGGTGAGGTGCTGCATTTCCGCTTTGGGATCAGGCACTTCGCGGGGAGGCCGCCTGGTCATCCGGCTGGCGATACCGGGGTCCTGATAGTAGTCGGCCAAGATGCCAGGCTGGGACAGAAACCAGGCTTCCATCTCCTGGATCATGAAGAAGGCGAAATGACGCTGGTCCTGAAGCCCCAGCTCCGCAAGCTGATGCTCCAGCGCTGCTTCCGGCGCATCCAGGTCTATCAGCAGCAGTCCCTGCGCCGGGAAGGTATGCTTGAGAAACTTTCTGATGGTTTCGGGCTTATTTCCGCCCATGACAATGCGGGGCATTGTGCGGACAGCCGCCTGCCCGATGAGCTTGCGGTAGCCCCGCCGGAGATCTCCATTGGAGGAATCGCTCGTGCCTTCGATAAAAAGCACAGATGTCTGCAGCATGCCTGATACCGGCTATAGGTTCTTAGAATCGGTTTCCGCCCAGATCGCCTGCCCGCCACATGTGGCCTGGGCTGAAGCTTTCGTACCATCCGGCAAAGTCCTCTTCCTGATAGTCCAGGACCGCAGTAGCGTTGCCTGCTTCTTTCTCAAAGACGCGGATGTCGCGGATCTGGAACTGGTTGAGGATATGTTCGGAATGCGTGGCGACCAGCATGGAAGACTCCCCGGCGGCTTCCTGTATGGCATTGGATACAGCGCGGAGCATATCGGGATGCAGACCGACCTCCGGCTCGTCTATGCAGACGAAGGAGCCCCGGCTGGGGTTGAACAGGATGACCAGCAGGCAGAGATAGCGCAGGGTGCCATCGGAGAGATGGGTAATATGCACCGGACCCAGCAGGCCCCCTTCGTCCAGGAGCAGCTCAAGGGTGCCGGAAGAGCCCAGGAAGCGAAAATCGAACCCGCGGAAATGGGCATTGACCTCCTGCAGCATCTCCTCGATGCGCCGGAAGCTGGGTTTGTGGGTAATTTTGATGGTGTTGATGATGGTGGCGAGGTTGCGGCCGTCGTGCAGCAGGCGCTTTTCCGCCGTGGCCTTGGCTGCCTTGCGCATTGGGCTTTCCGGCGTAGTGTTGAAGTATTCGTACACCGCGATGTCGGCCAGGGCCTGGCGGATGGTGCTCAGGGCGTAGTAGCGGTCCGAGTCGAAAATGGTGCGCAGCACGAGTTCTTCGGGGTCTTTGTCTTCGTAGCGCACGAGGCCGGTCGGGGAGGCTTCCTCGCCGCTGCGTTCGTTCAGCACCCCCTTGCCATTGCTGAAATCCAGGTACAGGTATTCGCCCCGTGCATTGGGCATGCAGAGTTTTTCGCGGAGGGAGTAATTGGCCTGCCCAGGCTTGCGGATGATGCGGATGTCGTAGCGCAGGTCCTCGCGGAAGTGGTAGCCATAGCGGGCAATCTTAGGGCCGTCGAGCCAGAAGCTGAGGCCGATGGAATTAGGAAATTCATTTTCCCCTTCCCCTTTGAAAAAGACCTCGTCGAAACCGCCCCAGGACAGAAAGAGCTCGCGCAGCCCGTCCTTGCCTGCGATGCCTTCATGCAGCAGCCGGATTGCTTTGATCAGGTTGGACTTCCCCGATCCATTGATCCCTACCATGACCGTCGCCCCCGGAGCCAAGGAGATGGCCGTGTCGCGGAAACTGAAAAAGTTGGTGAGCCGGACTTGCTTGATCATAGGGGTGCGCCGCTGAGAAGAGCCGTTAAGCAAACATACGGAAAATCGCGCAGAACCCTGCGCAACGTACAGCATATCGCGATGATGGAGCTTTTTGGCTCGCAGCTCGTCCGGCTGCTGACGTCCCAGCTCGGCGGCACGCTGGAGCAGGGAAGCGGGCAGGGGTACTGGACGAAGGTGCGGGTGGGGTAGGCGGCAGCCCTGAAAGCTGCAGTGCTTGCCCAGCGCTGCGTGCGCAGCGTCCCGGCGCTTGGCTCATGCGGTTTGCATGTTCGGGCAGTTGGGTTGTTTTGCTAAATTAAATAAAATTTTAGCTATTTTTATTGGGTTTTCAGAAAAATTATCTATATTTGTTAACGTATCCCGTTAACAATACGTATATTTGAGTGAAGCTTACCTTCAAGAACCGAAAGCTTGAAAAGCAGCTGACTGACCCCAAGGAGATGGCAAAATCCTTTGGGCAGTTGGCTCGCAAGGTGAATCAGAGGCTGATGGACTTATCAGATGCGAGCAATCTGGCTATGATGAGGGCCATCCCAGCTGCAAGGTGCCACGAACTCGCCGGAGATCGCAGGGGAGAGCTGGCTGTGGATGTATCGGGCAATTACCGGCTGATCTTCGAGCCCTGCCACGACCCCGTCCCCCGGAAAGCGGATGGCGGACTGGACTGGGATGCGGTCACCTGCATCCAGCTCAACGGAATTGAAGACTACCATTAATCCTGGCTCAACAGCAACCCCGATGGCAAGTACCCTCGAACTCATCAGATCCCTGCTTTCCCCGCCCGGCGACACCATCCAGGAACATATTGAGTTTATCGGCATGAGCCAGGCCGAGCTGGCTGAACGAATGGGCCGCCCCAAAGAAAAAATCAACGACCTCATCAAAGGCAGAGAACCCCTCACCATGCCCACGGCCTTCCAACTGGAGAAAGTGCTCGGGATTCCCGCCAGCTTCTGGGTTAACCGGGAAAAATCCTACCGGCAGGAACTCTACGAGCTGGAGCAGCAGGAGGCGCTGGAGCGGCAGAAAGACTGGCTGCGCGCATTTCCCGTGAACGAAATGCGGAAGCTGGGCTGGCTGCCCGATACCCGGGAAAAACACCTGCTGGTGGACAGCCTGCTGAAGTTTTTCTCCGTGGCGTCGCCCGACGAATGGGAGCGGATTTATGTGGCAGCGGAAGTATCCGTGTCTTTCCGGATCTCGCTGGCCCATACGTCGAGCCCGCATGCCATCTCGGCCTGGCTGCGCAAGGGCGAACTCCAGGCCGGCGCCCTCGAACTGGCCGAGTTTGACCGGAAAAAGTTCCGGGATACGCTGCCCGACCTCAAGGAGCTGGCATTTCTGATGCCGGAGGATTTCGCCCGGCAGCTGCAGGCCCGCTGCGCAGCCTGCGGAGTGGCTGTGGTGTTTACGCCCAGCCTGCCCAAAGCGCCCATCAGCGGCGCCACGCGGTGGTTCCACAGCAAGCCCATTATCCAGCTTTCCGGCCGGCATAAAACCGACGGCCATTTCTGGTTCACCTTGTTCCACGAAGCCGGCCATGTCCTGCTGCATGGGAAAAAGGACATTTTTCTGGAGAATGTGCAAGGAGCCGAGCCCGACGCAGAAAAAGAGCGGGAAGCGAATGCGTTTGCGGCCAAAACCCTGCTTCCGGACAAGCAGCTGCAGGAAATCGCCGCCGGCCCCCTGACGGAGGAGCGCATCCGAGCCTGGGCTGAACGGCTGCGGGTCCCGGCAGGCGTGATCGTAGCGCGGCTGCACCACGCGCAGCTGCTGCCCTTTCCGGCCGGCAACGGCCTGATGCGGAAAATCGACCTGTTCGGCTCCGGAGCAGCGGCTGGCGCAGGGCTTCAGGGACAGCCGGCGTGATGGGGCGGAGGCCAGCGCACAGATGATATGCCCTCTCCCCGCCCGGCCCTTCCGCCTTGCACCGCCCGGCAGGTTTACGTAGCTTGCTGATATGCAGCACATCCGCGCTGGCACGGCGGCTTCGGGAGGCACCTGGATGCGCAGGGAAACCGGATGTACGCAAGACCCCACACACGCAGCAAGATGCAGACCTCACGGCCTATTCATCCGGACTTTCAGTTCCTGCTGGACTTCAAAGACCAGGCGCTCATCAGCCTGTTCTGCGATCTGCGGGAGTTCATCATCGGGCTGCATCCCGGCTGCAACGAGCTGCTGTATCATACGCATGCCCTCACCGCCGTCTTTTCCGTCTCGGACAAGCTCTCCGACGCGTTCTGCATGCTGCCGGTCTATACCCGCCACCTGAACCTGGGATTCAACAAGGGTACGCTGCTGCAGGACCCCTGCCGCCTGCTGACCGGAACCGGCAGCCTGATCCGGCATATCGATGTAGCGGCGCCGGGCGACTACCGGAATCCGGATGTGCAGGCGCTGATCCGGGAGGCAATCGGGCTTGCCGTGCGGGATATGGGAAAACCGGCCCGGATCACAGGCGCCACCATTTCGAAAATCGGGAAAAAATAGCAGCGGCAGCCTGCGGCAACGCCTGCGCCGGACTACCCTGCCAGCCACCCCCGCAGACGAAGTCCGGCAGCCAGAACTCCAGACAGGCCCCTCCTGCCAGCCCCCGCCAGATCCGGGCCCGGATGCGGCGGTGCGGATATTTTCTGCTTGACAGGAAGCGGCGGGCGGGATATATTGGCAGGAAGTTTTTTGGGGGAGATGCAAGCAAATCTCGTCAGTTTTTGGCGTGGGGGGTGAACTGCGTCGATACGCCCATTGGCTTCAACGCAAAGCACCATCCATCAACCGGGGCAACATGGAAAAAAAGGACCTGTATGCATTGACGGACGAGGCGCTGCTGGTCAAGAAAAAAGAACTGCGGAGATCCAAGATCTTCTATGCAGCAGCCATTGGCTTTCTTGCTGGGATCCTCATATTCGGGGTTGTCGGCTGGATACTGTCCCCGGTGAAGCAGCTGGGGTTCCTGATTCCAATGGCAATTCCCGTTGTGTTCATCTACAGGCTGCTGAAAAGCCCCAATACGAACCAGGACCTGGAAGAGGTCCTGCGGGAACGCAACCTGAATTGAAGGGACCGGATGCATACCGCAGGAAGCAGCCCCCATCCGTCGCAGCGTCTGTCCCGCAGGCGCGCCGATTGCCGCCGGGGGCGCCTTGCGCAGCACACCAGGCGGTGCGTACATTGCCTGCGCAACGGTGCAAAGACCCGGCTTCAGGGCGTATAAAAAACCAGATATGGCAAAGCGATTGGCGTTGGCAGCAGGAGCGCTATTGGTTTTAATCGTCTTGCTGGGTTACGGGAGGTCCATGTATATGCCTGTTTTCAATACAATCAGAGGTCTTGAAACCGTCGAGTCGAGAATTGAACAGATTCAGCCCGGCGTTTGGGAGAGACTGGAGCACAGCCTGGCCGCAGCGGGATATAAGTCGGATTATCCGGAAGAGATCCTGATTGCCGCCTTCAAAGAAGAACAAAAGCTTCAGGTCTATGCCAAAGATGTGAACGGAATCAAGCTGATCAAAGAATACCCATTTACAGCCTACAGCGGAAAGTTAGGCCCTAAATTGAAAGAAGGAGACGGGCAGATCCCCGAAGGAATATACCATGCCGAATATTTGAATCCCAATAGCGCATATTACTTGTCGATCAAAATCAGCTATCCAAACGAGTTCGATATATCCAAAACCCGGTTTACGCATGTTGCAGATATGGGCGGAGATATTTTTATACATGGCAAAGCGGTAACCATCGGCTGTATCCCAATAGGTGACGAAGCAATGGAAGAAGTATTCCTCCTCACCGGGAAAGCAATTGCCAATGGGGTCAAAGTGATAATCAGCCCAAGGGATTTCAGGGTACAGCCAGCGTATCCGGAAATCGAGGGAATCGACTGGGAACCTGAATTATATGAATCCATCAGGAAAGAATTGCACCTGCTGCCGGGCGCTGGCTGACGTTCGCAGCGGCTGCATTGCCCTGCGCCGGTTCTTCCCTGCCGCCCAGCCCGGCGCCCTTCCCCCAAACCGCACCGGGCCAGGACACCCCGAAACGGAAATTTTGCGTAGCTTGCCGAACCGCGGCAGGACGGGCCTGCTGCCGGCATCATCCCCCTGCACAGATGAAAAGCCTGCAGTTGGCTGCCATCCTGCTGACCGCGCTTGCCTGCGCCTGCGGCAGCCGCGAAGACATCCGGCAGTACGCCGCGGTCGAAACCTATCCCGACGATACCCTGCTGCGCACCATCGAGCCCAAACGGGCCATGATCGTGCTCGCGCACGACGATGACATGTGCGCCCTGGCAGGAACGGCGTCGCTCCTCCACCGGAACGGATGGAAGGTCGCCGTGGTCAGCCTTGCCAAAACCCCGGAGCGGGATTCCGCCCAGGTACGGGCCTGCCGGCGCATCCTGGACACCGCCATGTTTGTGCATCTGACCCCGCAGCAGGTGCGGAACGACGACGAAACCCAGCGGCGGGGCTATTACGCCATCCCCAAAGACAGCTTCGGCCTCATCTTCAACACCTCGGTCATCGCAGACGCCTATGCCGCCTGCATCAGCAGCTTCAAGCCTGCCGTGATTTTTTCGCTCGACAACGAGATGGGGGGCTACGGCCATCCCGAACATGTGCTCATCAGCCAGCTGGTGATCGACCTGACGAGGGAGAAGCGCATCAGCCCGCTGTACATCTATCAGAGCGTGTACACCCGGCACATGGAAACCCGGATCATGCAGCGCCATTCGGAACGCATGAAAAGCTGGGGCTTTCCGGGCGACGAGTGGGAAAAGGCGAAACAGATCTATGGCGTCGCGGGGATGCCGGAGCCGGAGGTCCAGATCCGCATTGCCAGCGAGGCGAAGCCTAAAATGGCGTATTTGCGCTCCTACGACGAACGGGAGCGGAAAACAATCGGGTTCTTCGTGCCCGAATTCGAGCGGTACAGCGCAGAGGCATATTTCGCCGTGTTTGACCGGGAATTTTTCAGGATCATCAGGCCGTAGCCGGCGGGGCCTTGCGCAGGCGGAGGCGTTTGCGTAGCTTGCTGGAGCAGCGGCGCAGGCTTGTCAGGCAGCAGCTGTTTCCGCCAGATATCAACGCTCCGCCACATGCACCTGCTCAGAAGCCATTGGTACGACTTGGGGGGATTGTTTGCAGTCCTTGTCATCGGCTACCTAAGCCAGGCAGAAGGCCTGACCAGCTACAACTACCTTACCTGGCTCAGTCTGGTCTCTTTATTCCTGCACCAGCTCGAAGAATACAGGATTGCAGGAACCTTTCCGGGAATGGTAAACCGGGTGATGTACAACAGCGATCTGCCGGACAGATACCCGCTCAATACAAACACAGCCTTGTATGTGAATGTCGTGGTGGGATGGGTCAGCTATCTGCTTGCGGCCCTGCTCGGAGAACGTGCAGTCTGGCTCGGCATTGCAACGATACTGGTGTCTGTGGGCAATATCATCGCACATACCGTGGTATTCAACATAAAAGGAAAATCATTCTACAATGCCGGACTCGCAACCAGCTGGCTGTTTTTTGCACCCTGTGTGTATTTCTTTTTTCGTACCCTCCATGCGGAAAGCCTGGCATCGGTCTTCGACTACGCGGCGGGAATCGTGCTAGGCATCATCCTGAACGTAGTGGGCATACTGAAGCTGATCGACTGGCTTGCCGACAGGAACACCGCTTATGTGTTTGAACAGCGGCATCTCCTGCCCAGGGACAGAGCCAAGGCCAGCGGCACCTGATCCGGATTCCGCATCAGGCCTGCGGATGCGCAGACCCTTGAAGCGCTGCAGTCCCTTGCACGAAGGCGGAAGCTTTGCGGATCTGGCTGGGATCAGGACTGGCCTGCGGAACTTGCAGGACAAGCTCGGCTCTGCCCGGCAGGCGTTCTGGCATTTTTGGCCACAAGAGACCGAGATTTTGAAATATGTATCATGAGCCTTGATGGCAGCGGCATAATGAACCTGACAAACAGCGAACTCGAAGACTATTCGCCTTCGTGGCCGCCGGACGGGAGATGGATTGCCTAGTCAAGCGGAACCCCGGCCCAGTATGATGTGTGGCTGATACAAGTCGGGACGGAAAAAAAAATCCGCCTGACAACAGAGCCGAAGCGGAACGAGACCCCGGTGTGGCGGCCGGCCGTCAAGTGAAGCAGCAGGGCCGGGAATGCCCCAGGATTGCGCAGCGGGTGGCCGGAAATGCTTAACCTCCCGGTAACACCTCCGAAAGGGGAAACGCCTAATATTGAGCCGCATGTAATCCCCATCCCCGGATGCCTTCGCCGCATCCGGCTACAATTCCCTCATAATCAAGCTCATGAATACGCGGTACTTGCGCTTCTTGATGGCCGGGATCGGCCTGTATGTGTCGGCATGCCAGCAGGGCGCCCGTGGCCCTTCGGCGGCCGGAGCCGGGGTGGGGTTTGCCTCGGTGGCCAATGACTACAGCAGCCAGACCCTGCGGGTACCGGAAGGCTGCCAGGCCGATGTCATCTACCGGGGGGCGGCAGACTCTGTGATGACGGATGCAGGGGTGATGCGCCTGTCGAAAAGGAAAATCGACTTTCTGGCCTATGTCCCAATCGGGGGCAGCAGCGAGCATGGCCATCTGTTCATGAACCATGAGCTGCGCGACTCCAATTCGGTGCTGGGCGACGGCGGCGGCATGAGCTGGCTGGAGGTGAAGAAGCTCAACGGCCGCTGGCAGCAGGTCGGAGATGCCCACTATATCGACTTTGCGCCCCTGGGCGGCACCTGGCACAACTGCGGCGGCGAAGTAACGCCCCACGGCACCATCCTGACCGCCGAGGAGTATCCGCCGTTCAGCAATCAGGAATTGTACCACAACGGCGGGCACTTCCGGGATACCTCCGATTTCAACGGCCTGAAGCGCCACGAAAATATGGGCTGGATGGTCGAGGTGGACATCGCCACCCGCAAGCCGCTGCGCAAGCTCTGGCAGCTGGGCCGCTACTCGCACGAGGATACCTACTGCACCCCCGACGGCAAAACGGTGTACCTAACCGACGACTTTGAGCCGTGTGTGTTTTTCAAATTTGAAGCCAAAACGCCCCACGACTATACCGAAGGGCAATTGTACGCCTACCAGCAGTCGGAGGATGGCACCGCCGGCACCTGGCTGCCCCTGCCCATGGAGATGGATTCCCTGATCCATGCGCGGCGGGTTGCCCTCCGGCTGGGGGCCACCATGTTCAAATCGCATGAGTGGGTGGATGCGTATGACGGCAACATCTATATTTCAGAGTCGGGCGGCGGCTTCGACTACCGCCAGGGCCTCGCCCAGGGCGGAACACTCGCGCATCACCTGCGGCAGGCGCCTTTGGCCATCGGCAACAGCCAGACCCGCGACTGGTTTGGGCGCATGCTCGTATTTAACCCTGCCACTGGCCGGATGAGCGTGTTCATGGAAGGGGGCCGCACACCCGACGGGGGCTATTTTTCGGTTCCGGACGGGATGCTGGTGCGGGAAATACAAGGAAAACCCTACCTGTTTGTATGCGAAGATGCCTCTCTGGGCTCGCTGGAGGGCGCAAAGATAGAATCCTACGAGCAGGGCAAGCTCTATCTGGAGGTGTACATGATTCCGCTCCTGCCGGACGGCAGTGCCGATGCAGCCGGCATCAAACGGCTGGCCGTAGGGCCGGAAGGATGCGAAATGACGGGGCTGGCCTTTACGCCCGACGGGAAAACCCTCTTTCTGACGGTGCAGCACCCTGCGGAGCACAACCCCGACCCGTACAACAGATGTACGATCGTGGCTTTGTCGGGGATCTTCTGAGCAGCGGGCACCAGGCGTGCGGCGCGGAGGCACGCGCGCCCGCGGGATGATAAACAGAAAAAACGGTTCAAAAATATTACATTTCAATTTATTTGATTTTTAATATATAGGTAACTTGACGTATGAAAAATATTTAAGATGAGGTAACACCCGGCAGGTAGTATTGCAGCGGCTTGGATGCTGTGTTTTTCATACGGTGAAAAACCAGCTTCCGGCGACCCGGAAGCATTGGCATACGGGGCTGACAATCATCCATTTAATCCTGTTTTCATGAAATTCGTGTTACTCAAGACCCTGTGCGTGGGTTTGCTTGTGGCGCTGCTGGGCCACGGGAGCCTGTACGCGCAGCGAACGGGCGCAAAAGAAATCAGCGGTGTGGTCACCGACGAGAATGGCCAGGGGCTGATCGGCGCCAGTGTAATCGTGAAAGGTGCCGCACGGGGCGTCTTCACGAGGGAAGGCGGCCAGTTTTCGATCTCTGCCGCCGAAGGCGAGGTGCTCGTCATCTCCTACATTGGCTATGCCGAGCAGGAGGTGCTGATCGGGGACCAAACCCGGATTGAAGTGATCCTAACTGCCGACGCCGCCTCGCTGGAAGAGGTGGTCGTGGTGGCGTACGGGGTGCAGAAGCGCTCGGACGTAACGGGTGCCATCGGGTCGATCGGCGCGGAGGAGTTCAACCGGGGCATCGTAGTCAACCCTGGGCAGCTGCTGCAAGGCAAGGTGGCCGGGGTAAACGTGTCCAATGTCAGCGGGGAGCCGGGCGCCGCCCAGGATGTGATCATCCGCGGCATCGGGAGCTTGCGCTCGGGCACGACCCCGCTGTATGTGGTCGATGGATTCGTGCTGGACAACTCCACCACCGGCGTGGCCAGCAACCCCCTCAACTTCATCAACCCGCAGGACATCGAGAGCATCGACGTGCTCAAAGACGCCTCGGCTGCTGCGATCTATGGCGCACGCGCCGCCAACGGGGTCATCGCCATCACCACGAAAAGAGGAAAGGCCGGCAGGACCGAGATGAATGTATCGGCCTCTACGGCCTGGTCCACCATTGCCAATAAGATCGATGTATTTACGGCGGAAGAATTTGTGAGCCAGGTCAATGCCATCGGCGGCAACCTGTTCAACGCCGGCGGCGATACCGACTGGCAGGACGAGCTGACCCGTACCGCCCGCTCCAACAATGTCAACCTGGCGATGAGCGGCGCAGCCAGCGACCGTTTTTCCTACTACATCTCTGCGGGCCTCGAAGACCAGGAAGGCATCCTGATCAACAGCAGCCTGCGCCGCTACTCGGGCCGGGTAAACCTGACCCAGCAGGCCCTCAACGGCCGCCTGAAGGTGGATTACAACCTGTCGGGCGCCCGCACCGAAAACAGCCGCCCCAATCAGGGCGTGATCGTGGACATGATTCAGCTGAATCCCACCATCCCGGCCCTTACCGATGGGAGGCCCACCATCCTGGACGACATGCTCAATCCCCTGCTGCGCAACGAGATCTACTCCGATGATGCAGACAACAGCCGCCTGCTGGCCAACATCGCCCCGTCGGTGGAGATCCTCAAAGGCCTGACCTACCGCCTCAACCTGGGCCTGGACTATTCCACCACCAACCGGGATATCCAGTGGAAGCCGTATGCCCTGCTCGAAGGCTTCGAGCTTGGCTCGCTGAACACCGCCAGCACCCGCAACGAAAACCAACTGGCAGAGAACACCCTCACCTATACCCTTGAAACGGGCCGGAGCAACTTCATCGTGCTGGCCGGGCATTCGTACCAGAAGACCCTGGTGCAGCAGAAAGGCTTCAGCCTCTCCGGCTTTGCAGCCAATGGCGTAGAGCCTCAGTATCAGGATCAGACCAGCACCGTGGACCGGCCTACGACGCTCAATTCGTTTGCCATTGAAAACGAGCTGCAGTCCTTCTTCGGACGGGTGAACTATCAGTTCGACGGCAAGTATCTGGCGACGGCGACCCTGCGCGCCGACGGCTCCTCCAAGTTCGGCAGCAACAACAAATACGGCTACTTCCCTTCGTTCGCCCTGGGCTGGAACATCGGCCGGGAGAACTTTCTGGCCGGTTCGGTGTTCAACAACCTGAAGCTGCGCGCAAGCTGGGGGCAAACGGGCAACCAGGAAATTCCGTCCAAAATTACGCAGTCGAGCTTCACCGAAAGCAAGAGCAGCTACGACACCTATCCCCTGGACCCCTCCGCCACCACCCTGGGCGGCTATCCGTTTGGAACCATCTTCACCCGTCTGGCCAACCCCAATATCCAGTGGGAAGTGTCCACCCAGTTTGACGCAGGGATCGACTTTGGCATTTTCGATGACCGCCTGGTGGGCACGCTGGATTACTTCAACAAGGTATCCGGCAATATTCTGCTGGAAGTGGTGCCCGCCGACCCCATTCAGCCCACGGCTACCTACTGGACCAATGTGCCGGAGATGGAGATCGTCAACTCCGGGGTGGAGTTCACCCTCGAGTTCCGCAACAGCCCCGCCAGCGAGTTCAAGTACAGCATCGGCGGCAACCTCACCTACATCGACAACGAGGTGCGCAACTCCCCCTTCGCGGTGCTGACCACCGGCAGCGCCACCGGTGCCGGACAGACCGGCGCCACCATCAACGGCTATATCAACGGCGAATCGATCGGTGCCTTCTACATGAAGGAATTCACCGGCATCGGCGACGACGGCCTCAACGAATTCCGCGACACCAACGGCGACGGCCAGGTGCTGGAAAATGACCGCGTAGTCGTGGGTACGGCCCTGCCCAACCTGCTCTACGGGTTTTATACCAATTTCGGGTACAAAGGCGTGGAGCTGTCGCTGAACTTCAATGGCGTGGCCGGCAACCAGATCTACAACCACACCACCATGTCGCTCTTCCAGAAGGGCAGCCTCGCGTCTTCCTTCAACACCACAGACTTCGCGGTGGAATTCCCCGAAGAAGACATCACCAACTCCAACGAGGTTTCTACCCGCTACCTGGAGAGCGGCAGCTTCCTGCGCCTCAACAACGCCACGCTGAGCTACACCGCACGCCCCGGCCAGTGGGGCCTCGGCGACTGGGTCAGCAATATCCGGATCTCTCTCACCGGCCAGAACCTCCTGCTGATCACCAACTACACGGGCTTTGATCCGGAAGTGAACACCGGCAGCTCGATCGGCGGGGTGCAAACCTTCGGCATCGACCGCTTCACGTATCCTACGGCCCGCACCATCCTGGCCGGCATCCATGTGTCGTTCTAAGCTCATGCCATCACCTTCAGCCCGCTGCGGGCTGAGCAAATCTTACCTTATCATGCTCAAACATATCATTGCTTTCGCCATCGTAGGCACCCTCACCCTCCTGAATTGGGGATGTACGGACCTGCAGGAGAATATCCTCGACGAATCGCTGACGGGCCTGGGCAAGGCCGAAGCCATCAGCGGCGCCATTGCCCCTGCCTACGGCCAGGGTGCCCGGGTCTGGCTGCACACCAACTACTACGGTCTGCAGCTGATCGCAGCCGATGAGGCCATCCTGCCCTACCGCGGCGGCACCGACTGGTTCGACGGCGGCAAATTCATCGCCGTGCACCAGCACCTCATGACCTCCGGCAACGACCTCGTGCGCAGTTCCTGGAACGACCTGACCAAAAACATCTCGCGGGCCATCTCGGCCATCGAGGTGCTGCGCCCCCTGGCCGACGAGGGCAACACCGAGGCTGAAGGCGCCCTGTACGAGATGATTGCCCTGCGCGCATACCTCAACATGCTCATGCTCGACAGCTGGGGCCTGGTCTTCGACAAAGAAAGCTCCAGCGACCTCTCCGTCATCCTCCGCGGGCAGGACGCCATCAGCTACCTGGAAGCGGAACTGCTTTCGGTGGTGGATGTGATCAACAGCAGCCGGGGCCCGGGCCGCATGACCCAGGCCGCCGTGTGGGGACTCCTCGCCAGGCTGCACCTCAACGCCGCCGTGTACCGCGACCCCTATGGCACGCCCGCCTTCACCAGCGAAGACCTGAACAAGGTGGTCGAGTACACGAGCAACATCATCGGATCGGGCAAATTCAGCTTCTCGCCCGAGTACTTCGAGCTGTTCAACGACGGCAACCAGACCAACCCCGAGGTCATCTTCTCGCTCGATCAGCGGGGGGTGCTGAGCGGCGAGCACAGCCGCTGGGCCTACTGGTCCATCGCCGGCTCCCAGTTTGCACGGCCCGAGTTCCCCAGCTCCGACGGCACCGATGGCCCGGCCCTGACCCCCGAATTCTACCGGACCTGGGTACAGGCCTACGGCGCCACCGACCCGGCCAAAGCCGATGCCCGCTTTTTTCAGGAAAACATCCTCATCCCCGACTCCCTGCAGGACCTCACCGGCGTATCGCCCGCCAATGATGGGGACCATTACTATTGCATTGAGAACAAGGACTTCCAGATCAACCGCGGCATCATCCGGGGCGTGATCTGGGGCCCCCGCAAGGGCCCTGACGGGGCATTCCTCCGCTGCGACGACGGCAAGGCGCGCATCTATCCGGTCATTCAGACCAAAGGCAATGGCCCCGACAGGAACGTGGATTATGTGCGCCACACCGAGGACATCAGCTTCTCCAACGAAGGCCGCCTCCACAACAAGGGCTACCGCTGCTCCAAGTACCAGTTCAGCAGCACCTCCCCGGACGGCAACAACTTCAGCAGCGTGGACCTCGTGCTGATGCGCCTGGCCGAAATCTACCTCATGCGCGCCGAAGCCCGTCTGCGCCTTGGCGACGCAGGCGCTGCCCTGGCCGATGTCAATGCCGTGCGGACTTCCCGCACTGCCCGCCCCGCCCAGACCCCTGCCGCGCTGACGGCTGTGGATCTGGAAATTCTCTTCCGCGAGCGCGGCTTCGAGCTGTACTGGGAGGGCTTCCGCCGCGGCGACCAGATCCGCTTCGGCAAGTATGAAGGCACCTGGACCGAAAAGACCGACTCGGATGTGCGGAAGCGCCTCTTCCCCATCCCGCAGAGCGCCATCGACGGTGCGTCCAACGTCGAAGGATTCCTGGTGCAAAACCCGGGATACTGAGCAGGCCGCAGCCTCACCAGGTCCTGGGGCTCAGCCCCGCCATTCAGCAAGAGCCATTCCCGCTACGGGGTGGCTCTTGCGGTTTTGGGGCCTTGCGCAGCAGGAAGGCCGCCGCGCATGCAGAGGAGCTGCCGGCTCCCCTGCAAGCCTGGCAGCAGCTGGAGCGGCTCCTGAAGGAGCGGGCGCTGAAACAGGCGGGGGCTGCAGTCTTTCCGGGTTTGTACGGGAGGAAATTTTTTGCGTATCTTGCAGCTGAAACACCATGCCAGTGCGAATATGGTGTTGCGTATGGCCTGCACAGATTCAATCGAGTACTTATAAGATAAAAAGCATGAAAAAAATCATCAAAATCGCGTTTTATTTGATTTTTTCATCAAATTATCTCTATAGCCAAATTGATAGTACTGAATCAAGAATTCTTAACTATGAGAATTCAAGGTCGGGGTTGATTTCAAAAAACCGGAGGCTGCTACTGGATACATTTATCGAGGGAGATATACAGACAGTCAAGAAGATTAAAGATCTCCTAATTAAAAATGAGGATGATACATACTACGCTTTATATCCGCCGGAATATTGGCTTATTTTATACTGGACAACGGACTATGCTGAGCTGGCGGAACATATTCAGAAGTTTGACTCAGCCAGAGCTGTCAGCTACAGAACACGGATTGGGCCATTGCATGACATGCTGTATGTTAAGCTGGAGGAGAAGTCATTTGATAATGAAGTACAGCTTAAGAATCAAATACAGCTTTCCCCGCTGGACTCCGAAACAAAACAGGCGCTAAACATGACGCTTGACTGGCTTTTATTGAAAAAACGAGAAAATATATACGCTCAGGACTTCTTAAATGAACGTGTAGATAGTTTTCTTGAAATACACCCCCAAAGCAAATTTAAGGACTTTGCGAAAACGTATATCAGGTACGAGCAAGTCCTGGGGAAGTGGGGAATGGCAGTTGAGTTTTTCAGTGGCTACAGTGCATATACAGGCAACCTAAGAAGCGGCTATACTAACAATGTTCCATTAGGAGTTGCATTTGATATTTGCTATAATAGTTTTGAATTGTATCTAAGGGACTATATCGGATTTAATAAAACAAAGAAAGATTTTGATTATTCTGCAGGTACTTGGGATAAAGGATCAAGAGCTATGGTTTTTCTTCCTGAAGCTTCATTGGGTTATGTTGCATATAACAGCGACAGATTTAAATTATCCCCGTTTGCGGGAATTGGTGCTATGGATATCGGCCCTCCTACCCATGATACTCAAGAAATACCGGAACTAAAAGAGGTCGCTTTGGCATTTACAACTGCCTATATTGCTGGAGTTAACTTGGATATAAAATTTGGACCAAGAAACATGCCCAAATACAGCCCTAAAACAAGCTACGGATTTTTAAGGATCAGATACGGCTACAGCTTTCTTGGTTTTGATAAAAAATATGAAAATATGACCGGGGATATGCATTACATAACTATTGGATTGGGAGGTATGGGAAGAGCATCGAAAAGGGCATACTGACACCCTGGCTGCAGTGGTTTACGAGCGTTCTGCTTAGCATCTAAATTTTTCAGCGGCGGATACAGACAAGATCCGGATGAAGCCTAACTGGTTCAGCGTATATCTGCCCCGCCCCTCCCCAAAACCCGAATTCTGCCCCCCTGCCTGTTCCCGGAAACGCAAAAATCTCTACCTTGGGCTCTGTTCCCGGCCCCTAACCCCGCATCCGGCCATGAAACTGCTGCGCATTCTGCTGCTGACCCTGCTCCTGCCTGCCGCCGGCGCCGCCTGCGGCCAGGCTCTCCGCCTGGACAGTGCCCTGGCCTATCTCCACAGCCGCGCCCTCTTCAACGGAGTGGTGCTGCTGGCCGAAAACGGCAAACCCGTGTACCAGCGGAGTTTCGGCATCACCGGCCTCCACGACCCGCAGCCCCTCCAGGCCTCCTCGGCCTTCAACCTGGCTTCCATTTCCAAGCAGTTCATGTGCGCCATGGTCTGCCTCCTCCAGGAGCGCGGACGCCTGGGCTTCGACGATCCCGTGCAGCAGCACCTGCCTGCATTTCCCTACCCGGGCATCACCATCCGCCAGCTGATGAACCATACCAGCGGCCTGCCGGAGTATTTCGACCTCTGCGTCCGCTACACCGGTGCCCTGGACACGATTGACAACCAGGCAATTATGCAGCTGATGGCCGAACGGAAGCCCCCGCTCGACTTCGAGCCCGGCGCGCAGTGGCAGTACAGCAATACCGGCTACGTGGTGCTCGGCGCCCTCATCGAGCAGCAGGCCGGCAAGCCCATCGCCGATTATTTCGCCGAAGCCATCACCCGCCCGCTGGGCCTGAAAAATACCTATATCTACCACCTGAACCTGAAGTCCTCGCCTGCCAGCCGGGTCTACGGCTTCCGGCGGGAGGACGGGGTGAACCGGCCCGACGACCTCATGCGCTTCGACGGCCTTGTAGGCGACGGCAACGTCTATGCCTCCGCCGAAGACCTGCTGAAATGGACCCGCGCGCTGCACGGCGGCAAGCTGCTCCAGCCTGCTTCCTATGCCGAGATGATGAAGCCCGCCCCGCTGAACGACGGATCCAGTTACCCCTACGGCTTCGGCATCGGATTTGGATGCGGCAATTGCGCCGCCCACACAGGCGGCTGGGTCGGGTTTCTGAACCTGCTCTGGACCGATTTCGGGACCGGCCGCACACTGGTCGTGCTCTCCAACGGCGGTTCCGATGCCGGCATCCGGGCCGGGCAGCAGTATATGCGCGGGGAGCCCATCACGCTGCCGCAGACCCTGCTCATCCGCAACGTACAGCTGGCAGACGGCTCCGGCACCCCCATCCGCCCGGCGGATGTGCGCCTGCAGGACAGCCGGATCCGGGAAACCGGCCGCCTCGAACCCTTTGCAGGCGAGCCCGTGTACGACGGAAAGGGCCAGGTGCTGGCCCCGGGCTTCATCGATACCCACAGCCACCACTTCTGGGCCCTGGACAAAGACCCCAGCCTGCTGCCCGCTCTCAGCCAGGGCATTACGACCATCGTGACCGGGCAGGACGGCAGCAGCGAACCCATGGACACCCTGGCCGCTGCGCTGAAGCGGCATCCCATCTCCATCAACGTCGCTTCCTACACGGGGCACACCTCCCTGCGGCTGGCGGCCATGGGCGCGGACGAATTCCGGCGGCATGCCACTGCCGCCGAACTGGAGCAGATGAAGGCCGCCCTGCGGTCGGAGCTGGCGCAGGGCTCCCTGGGCCTGTCCACCGGCCTGGAGTACGAGGAGGCCTTCTATTCCAACCGCGACGAGGTGCTGGCACTCGCTGCCGTGACGGCCGAGGCCGGCGGACGCTACATCAGCCACATCCGCAGCGAAGACCTCCACCTCGAGGATGCCCTGGACGAAATCATCCAGATCGGACGCGAGGCAAAGCTGCCCGTGCAGATCTCCCACCTCAAGATTGCCATGAAAAGCAAATGGGGGTCCAGCCAGCGTGTGATCGCCGCCATGCAGGCTGCCCGCGCCGAAGGCATCGACCTGACTGCCGACTGCTACCCCTACGACTTCTGGCACTCCACGCTCAAGGTGCTGTTTCCCAACCGGGATTACAGCAGCCTGGCCAGCGCCGAGCTGGCCTGCCGGGAGCTCTTCGACCCGGAGGCGTCGAAACTTGCGGCATTTCTGCCCAAGCCGGAGTACAAGGGCCGGACCGTGGCCGATATTGCCCGCCTGCGCGGCGAAACCCCGGCCCAAACCCTGATCTGGCTCATCGCCGAGGCCGACCGCTACGCCGCTGCGCACCCAGAGGCCGGCCGCATCGAGGCCATCATGGGCAAGTCCATGCTCGATGCGGATGTCGCCAGCTTCCTCGCCTGGCCCCATACCAATATCTGCTCGGACGGCAATCCGGTGAGCCATCCCAGAGGGCATGGCGCCTTCCCGCGGGTACTGGCCGTGCACGTGCGCGAGCAGCAGCACTTCCCGCTCGAAACGGCCATCCAGAAAATGACCTCCCTGGGCGCCGAGCACACCGGCATCCGGGAGCGGGGCCTGGTGGCCGGCGGCTATTTCGCCGACCTCGTGCTCTTCGACCCGGCAGCGGTCCGGGACAACGCCACCGCCGAGCATCCGACGGCCCTCGCAAGCGGCATCACGGCGGTCTGGGTCAACGGAGCGCTTGTCTTCGAAAACGGACAGGCGACCGGAAAACGGCCCGGACGATTGCTGCGCAGGTAAGCGCGGCGGGATGCTCCGGCGGAAGACGCGGTGCGCATGGGCGGAGATCCCCGCCGCAGCCGAACGGACAGGCGGCGCCCTGTCCGGAACATGAGCAGGCAGCAGCCCCTTGCAACCCCAGCCCCCCGATCCGGGTCTTGTACCTGATACCTGCTGCCTGATCCGCAACCCCGCCCCCGCATGGCCCCTGCCCTCGAACACCTCCTCCAGACCCTCGCCTGCGGAGCCCTGCTGCTGCTGGCCCTGATCACCGGCGGCGCCCGCGGCCCCCAGGCGCCCATCGCCGCCAAACGCTGGCTCAGCCTCTTCCTCCTCTCCGCCGGCTGCCTCATGCTGGACGGCAGCCTCTACCAGAGCGGCGTCTATGCGGCCTATCCGCATCTGCTGGGCATCACCGACCTCTTTGTCTTCACCCTTTCCCCCGCGCTGTACCTGAGCGTGCGCCACTTCACCGACGCGCGCAGCGGCTGGCGCCGCAGCGACCTCTGGCACCTGCTGCCTGCCGGGCTCTTCGCGCTGCTGAACCTCTATTTCTTCGCCCAGCCGCTGAGCAGCAAGCTCGAAGTACTGGCTGCCTACAGCACAGACACCAGCGGCCTGGATCCGCTGATGGCCGCCAACCTGTTCCAGCATGCGGCCTATCTGCTGCTGAGCTTCCGCCGCCTCGTCCGGCACCGGCGGCAGGTGACGGCCTTCGCCTCCAGCCTGGAGAACGTGCGGCTCGACTGGCTCTGGCATGTGCTGCTGGCCATCGCCTGCATGTACGGGCTCTGGGTGGCCGAGCTGCTCTCTGGTCTGCCCTGGATTCCGCCGCTGAGCACGGCAGGCTACCTGGCCGCCACGGCGTATCTGGGGTACCACGCCGTGCGGCAGGACCGCGTCTTCGGCTTCAGCCCCCAGGCTGCGGAAGAGCTGGCCGAGCTGCTGGAAGGCGGCGCCCCGCCGGAGCCCGCCGGCCCGCCCGCCCCGGACCTCGGCCCGCAGAAAGCACAGCTCGCCGCCCTCATGGCGCAGCAGCAGCCCTACCTCGACAGCAGCCTCAGCCTGCCCGCCCTCGCGCAGCTCGCGGGCATGCGCACGCACGACCTTTCCAGGCTCATCAACCAGGGCTTCGGAGAGAATTTTTACCAGTTTGTGAACCGCTACCGCATCGAAGCCAGCAAGCGCCTGCTTGCAGACCCGGCCTACGCACATTACAGCATCCTCGGCATCGCCTTCGAAGCCGGCTTCAACTCCAAAACCACCTTCAACACCGCCTTCAAGCAGGCGACCGGCGCCGTGCCTGCGGCCTGGCGCCGGGAGGCGCTGGCGCAGCCGGAAGGGGATGGCGCATCTCTCCCGGATATTGCGTAATTCCGCAGCCTGCCCGGACAACGGAGAAGCGGCATCAGCCGGAATTCCCCCAGCCACCAGTCCCAACCGATCCATCCGGACGTTTCCGCCTGCCGGAACTGCTACGTTTGCTGCTGTTTCTTCACCTCAACCGAAACCCGCATGAAACGTATCCTGATTCCCGCCCTGGCGGCTGTCTTTCTCGCCCTCTTCCTCGCCGCCTGCAAGTCCGAGGCGGTGCTGCCCATCGAGATCACCAACAACCCGAAGCAAAGCGCCCTCGACCTCGCCGTACACGATCTGGTGCAGCAGCATCAGGACGGCCTCAATACCGTGGGCCTGAGCGTCGGTTTCCTGCGCCACGACAGCCTCTTCTTCTACGGATACGGCGAACCGGCCCTGGGCGACGGCGAAGCCCCCGATGCCCACACGCGCTTCGAGATCGGCTCCATCAGCAAGGTCTTCACGGCCATTGCAGCGACTGAATGGCTGGCGGAACAGTCGCTCACGCCCGACTCCGCCATCCGCCCCTGGCTGCCTGCCGATCTGCCCGAGCTGAGCCGCGGCGGCACCGCCGTCACCTTCCGCCACCTGATGACCCACAGCTCCGGCCTCAGCTACATGCCCGGCAACATGGGCCCCAAACTCTACCTCAACATTGCCGAAGCCTGGAGCGGGTACGACAGCCTCAAGCTCTACGACTGCCTGCGCAAGGAAAAGCTGCATGCGGAGCCCGGAACGGAATTCCGCTACTCCAACCTTGCGGTAGGCACCCTGGGCACCATCCTGGAGCGCAGCACCGGACTCGAATACGGCGAAATCATCCGCCAGCGCATCGCGGACCCGCTGGGCCTGGCCGACACCAAAGCGGTGCTGAGCAGCGCCGAGCAGGAATTCATGGCCGCCGGCTACAAAGGGCGGAAAGAAATCCCCCGCTGGACCAGCCTCAACGCCCTCGACGGCGCAGGCGTGCTCCGCTCCTCGGCCTATGACCTGATGCTGTTCGCGCGGGCCAACCTGAACCCGCCTGCCGGGCCGCTGGGCGAGGCCATCACCCGCTGCCAGCAGCCCGCGTTTGCAGGCCCCTCCGAAGACGGGCAGGCGGTGGACATGGGCCTCGGCTGGGTGCTGCTGCCCTACGAAGGCAGCACAGAACCCGCTCTCTTCCACAACGGCGGCACCGGCGGATTCAGCACCAACCTCTTCGTATTCAAGGACAAACAGGCTGCGCTCTGCGTGCTCTTCAACAGCGTGTCTGCGTCGCAGGCCGAAGACGAAGCCCGCCGGGCGCTGATCGAAGGGCTCATCGGCCTGAGCGCCGAATGATGCGCCGCGGAAACGGCCGCAGAATGCTGTGGCCGTTTCCGCAGATTTTGCCTACCTTGGGGCAGGAAATTTATCAAACCTGCCCCTTCGTATGCCGATCTTTCTGCTGGATATGGTGCTCTATACCCTGATCGGGGTGCTCATTGCCATCACTGCCGCCATCATCGGCCTGCTGGTGTACTTCGTGCCGGTAGGCCTGTGGATTGCGGCCCGCTTTTCGGGGGTCCGGATCGGGGTGCTGCAGCTGATCGGGATGCGCCTGCGCCGGGTGCAGCCCAAGGTGATCCTGGACGAGCTCATCAAGGCGACCAAGGCAAATCTGGATGTGCGGGTTTCCAACCTCGAAGCCCACCTGCTCGCCAAGGGCAACATCACCAATGTGGTGGATGCGCTGATTTCGGCCAAAAATGCCGGCATCGAGCTGAGCTTCGAGCGGGCTACGGCCATCGACCTGGCAGGCCGCGACGTGCTGGCCGCCGTGCGCGATTCGGTGAACACCAAGGTCATCACCTCGCCCAAGATCGAGGCCGTGGCGAAAAACGGCATTCAGCTCATCGTCATGGCGCGGGTCACGGTGCGTGCCCAGCTCGACAAGCTCATCGGCGGCGCCGGGGAGGAGACCATCCTCGCGCGGGTAGGGCAGGGGATCGTGGCCGCGATCGGCTCGGCGGAGACGCACGAGGAGATTCTGTCCGATCCGGGCAAGATTTCCGAGCGGATCTGGGGCGAAGGCCTGACCGCCGGAACAGCCTACGAGGTGCTTTCGATCGACATCGCCGATGTGGACATCGGCAAGAGCGTAGGCGCGGAGCTGCAGGCTGAGCAGGCCGCGGCGGAGCTGCAGGTGGCACGGGCCAAGGCAGAAGAGAAACGCGCCGAGGCCGTGGCCGAGGAGCAGTACTACCGCGCACGGGTGCAGGAGATGCGCGCCAAGCTGATCGAAGCCGAGGCGCAGGTGCCGATGGCCATTGCCGAGGCCTTCCGCATGGGCAACCTGGGCCTGATGGATTACCACCGCCTTCAGAATATCGAAGCCGATACGCGCATGCGCCGTGCTTTCTCCGAAGTGGACGACCGGCCGGCGGAGGAGACGGAAGACGGCAAATGATTTCGGGGCAACCTGCCCGGCTCCGGGCCGTTGAACCGTGCAGGGATTGCCGCTTGTATCCAGTATGAAGCCCATGAATATCGTCCTGCGCCGCGCCGGCCTGTGTGTGCGGTTTGTGCTGATGTTGACGCTGACGGCTGCCTGCCTGCCGCAGGCGCGCGCCCAGGAGCAGGTGAGCTTCGACCAGGCCGTGCAGATGTTCGGCGCCCAGCGGGTGCTGAAATTCCGCCCCTACTCCCTCGAACTGACCGACGAAGGCAAGGAGGAGCTGCGCAGCATCTCCGAGCTCTTCCGGATCAGCCCCGTGATCATGCGCAATACCGTGATGGTCATCCAGATTTTCACCTGCGAGGAAGAGCGCAAGGTAAAGCCCTACATCGGCGTATGCCGGGGGCAGGTGATCATCGACTACCTGGAATCCTCGGTGGGCATGCCGCGCAAAAAGTGCCTGATCCGCGACGGCGGCGCCAGCGCCTTCGATCCGGAATGTGTGGCCGGCAGCGGCGCCAATGTGTACCTGCGCCCGGAGTGGCGCGAAAAATAGCCTGAAAATCAAGCATATACTGGCATGAAACTCTGGCTTGCAGCGGCAGTGCCGCTGGAGACGGCGCTGCTCCGCGAGCGGCTGGGGCTGCGCCCGGCGGGGCCGGGGCGCTGGCAGGGCCGCGCAGGCGCCTGGGATGCGGAGCTGCTGCACACCGGCATCGGCATGGCCCAGGCGGCTTTCAGCCTGGGGCTGGCCTGCGCAGGGGAGCGCCCGGCGCTGGCGGTGCAGTTCGGCATTGCAGGCAGCTACCGCGAAGACCTGCCGCCGGGCGCCGTGGCCGAGGTGGTGTCGGAATGCTTCGGCGACCTGGGCGCCGACAGCCCGGAGGGCCTGCTGGATCTGGAAGCGATGGGTTTCCCGCTTTTCGAGCTGGACGGCGTGCCGCAGTACAACCGCCTGCACAACCCCCGCCGCTCCGTCCTGGGGCTGCCCCTGGCCGCCGGCCTCACCGTCAATACCGTTACCGGCACCGAAGCCCAGCGCGAGGCCCGCCTCCGGCGCTGGCAGCCGGATGTGGAGACGATGGAAGGCGGCGCCTTCTTCCTGGCCTGCCTGCGCAGCGGCATCCCTTTCCTGGAGCTGCGCGGCATCTCCAACCGCGCCGAAACGCGCAACCGCGCCGCCTGGAAGCTCCGCGAAGCCGCCGAAGCCGTGCAGGAAACCGTGGCCGCCGGCCTGCTCGGCGGCGGCATTTGAATAATTGCCCCGCATTGCCTATCTTCGTTGAGCTTCGCGGGCCAACAGGGCCCTATCGTTCAGTTCCATGGGTGACAGCAGCAGTCGAACCGGCAGAATTATCCTGGTGATCGCGAGCATTCTGGTGCTCTCCGCGCTCGGTTTTTTCTCCACCAAATATTTCTCCGAAAAAGAAACCTCCCGCCAGAGCCGCAAGACCATCGACGATCTGGAGAATGAAATTCTCCAGATCGAGGAACAGGTGCACAGCAAGACCCTTGCCCTGCAGGAATCCGAGCAGCAGCTGACGGAAAAGGACAACCTGCTGAAGAAAAAATCCCAGGAGCTGGAAGTGCTGCTGGGCAAGCTCAACGAAGCCAAGCAGGAAAACCGCAGCAACCTGGCCCGCATCCGCCAGCTGGAGGAGCGCCTGGGCGAACTGAAGCGCATTCTCGAGGAATCCAGCCGCGAAATCGAATACTACAAGGCCCAGAACCAGCAGCTGAGCACCCAGGTCGAAACCCTTGCGGCCAGCAGCACCCGGCTCGCAACGGAAAATCAGCAGCTCATTTCGCAGAACCAGACCACCGCCCGCGAGCTGAGCGAGACCCGGCAGATTGCCGCCGTGCTCAAAACCAAGGACTTCCGCTATTTCAACGTCCGTAAAAGCGGACGGGAAAAACCGGAATCCGAGTTCCGAAAGCTCGGCCTGTACAACCTCCGGATCTGCTTCACCGTGCTGGACAACCTCATCGCCGCGCCCGGCGAGAAAACTGCCTATCTGGTGTACGACAATCCCGACGGAAGCACCAACACCAATTTTGCCGACGGCATCAGCGGCAAGTTCACCTACGAAAACCGCGAACGGATCTATTCGGCCAAAACCGTCTTTTTCTACGACAACCTCTCCCAGGAGGTCTGCGTGTTTTTCCAGCCGGAAAAGGAAAAATCCTACCAGACCGGCCCGCAGTACATCTCCGTCTACTGCGACGGGCACCTGATCGGGCAGAGCAGCTTCATCATCAAATAGGCACGCTGTTCGCCGGCGCTGCCCTGGGCGACTCGATCCGGATCTCGGAGAGGCGCTTGAGCGCACCCTGCCCGAAGGCCTGGTCCAGGTCCTGCACCTGCCACTGCGCCGGATCAGCGGAATAGTTTGTGTAGTCCTGCAGGCGGATGCCGCCTGCCTGCTGCGCGCCGATGGCTTCGCGGAAGCGGAGCCCGCCTTCCTCGGTGTGGTAGGAATACGCCAGGTAGTCGAGGGTAAAGGTTTCGGGATGGATCCAGTAATAAAATTCATCCTGAAAATCAGTGCCGCCGCCTTCCTGGCGGAAGGTCACCCGCAGCTTGTGGTAGCGCTGGCCCTTGATGCGGGCTTCGCCGGCGTAGGCCGCCTGCACCGCCTCATCGGCGAGCGGAGCCGGCAGCAGCGCAAAGTAGCAGACGGAATTGACCGAGGCGCTGTACTTCGCCGCCAGGGAATCGGGCAGCAGGACTTCCCGCCCGTCGAGCTCGCGGCGGAAGCCGCTGTTGCTCAGGATGTCCCGGACCGTGCCGCTGCTGTCCTGCCAGCTCCGTTCGTAGCGGAACAGGCCTTCGTGCCGCACCATGCGGTAGCTGCGCTCCCGGAAGGTGAAGCGCACATCGAGCGAGGCATAGGCTGCACCGCCATGCGCCTCGATGCAGCGGCTAATCAGCTCCGCCGCGCCGGGCGCCGCCGGGCGGCACGCGCCGGCCAGCAGCACCGCCATCAGAAGGGTCCATCGGTTCATCGCACAGGACTTTTGCGCAAAGATACGGCAGCCGCCGCGTATTCCATTGTCCGGCCCATTACCTTTGCAGCGTACCACCTTATGCACCCGACAATGGCCAAACGCATTGCCCTGGTAGCCCACGACAGCCGCAAGCAGGAACTGAGCGAATGGGTCGCCTGGAACTGGCAGCACCTCATCCGGCATGAGCTGATCTGCACCGGCACCACCGGCCGCATCGTAGAGCAGGCGCTCCGCGACTGCCTCACCGATGAGCACGAAGCCGTGCTCCGCATTACCCTGCTGCGCTCCGGCCCGCTCGGCGGCGACCAGCAGCTCGGCGCCATGATCTCGGAAGGCCAGATCGATCTGTTCTTCTTCTTCTGGGATCCCATGACCCCCCAGCCGCACGATGTGGATGTCAAGGCCCTGCTCCGCATCGCCACCCTCTACAACCTGCCTACGGCCTGCAACCGGGCCACTGCCGACTTCCTGATCTCTTCGGCGCTGTTTTCGACGGAATACCAGCCTTCCCGCCCGGATTTTTCCGGCTACCTCAACCGTCCTGTTTAATCCTGCCTGCTATGCCCATCCTGAAGCCCGGATACACCCTGCCCCAGCTCCAGCAGTACCAGCATGACCTGTGCCGCGAGCGCGGCTGGGACAAAGCCTCCGAACTGGAGACCTTTCTGCTGTTTTCGGAGGAAATCGGCGAACTGGCCAAGGCCATGCGCCACCGCATGAAGGTCTATGTCGAGTCGGGGAAAACCCAGGACAACTGGGCCCTGGAACAGGAGTTTTCGGATGTGTTCAGCTACCTGCTGGAGCTGGCCAACCAGTTTGGCGTCGATCTGGAGGCGGCCTTTATCCGGAAGGAGGCCCTGAATGCGGCCCGTCAATGGGACAGCCCGGAGGCCTGATCAGCGGGCGATGAGCACGGGGCGCCGCTGCTGCATGCCGCCGCCCCAGGCTTCGAGCTGATACAGGCCTGGCGGAAGCGCCGAGAGATCGAGCTGCACAGCGGGCTGCGCGGCAGCTTGATCCAGGCAGATCCGGCCCTGCAGGTCGAGGAGCCGCACGCGCCGCAGCCCGGGCATGAATATGCGGATCTGCGCATCTGCCGGCTGCGGATAGCAGTGCAGCAGGGCCTGCGCTGCGCCATTGAGCTGCACCGGCGGGGCGTACCGCACGCTGCCGTCGGCCCGGCGCAGGCGCAGCCGGTACCAGACTGCACTGTCTCCGGCAGCAGGATCGGTCCAGCTGCGGTCTTCTGCGGCCAGTTCCGGCGAAAGGGTGCGGAAGGCCGGCCCTTCGCGGCGCTCTACCGCCCAGCTCCGGGCTTCCGTCCCCTGGTAGGCCCAGCGGAGGGCTGCTGCCCCTCCGGGCAGGCGGAAGGCCTCAGGCCGCACTTCATCGCCTCCGAGGTAATACTGGCTGAACCCTGCGGTCAGCGCCTGATAGGCATTCAGCTTGCCGTAGCCAGTCGTATCGTCGAAGCCCGGCGAAAGCCAGTCGTCGGCAGACTGCGTAATGAGCGAGCGGAGGTCGGAGCCCGTTGCGAAGGGAAATTCGGATACGAGCAGTGCGGCTACGCCGGCTGTCAGGGCGGTGGCGGTGGAGGTGCCGCCGAAGTTGCGGGTGTAATTGATGTCGGGCAGGTCGCCGGCCCCGGTCGTATTGTAGCCGTTGGCGCCCATGCGGTCCAGGGTCCGGATCATCGGCGACCCGCCCGAAGAGGGCGCCACCACGTCGAGCTCCGGGCCGAAGTTGGCATATTCGGCATGGGCACCCGTCAGGTCGATGGCGCCTACCCCCAGCACCGCCGGATGGTTGGCCGGGTAGGCGACGCAGCTCAGGTACGAATTGCCGGCGGCGAAGGCCACCACACAGCCGAGGCCGCTCCGGCCGAGGGTGGCGGCATCGGTAATGGCCTGGGTCAGCACCGGAAAGGGGGCCGGCAGGCATATGAGCAGATTCCAGGAGTTGCTGAGCACCTGGGCGCCGTTCTGCCAGGCCCAGTTGACCCCGTCGGCAAGATCGATCACCGAAACGCCGAGGTCCAGCGGAAAATATACGGGCAGGATCTGCACCAGCGGCGCCACGCCGCGGGCACCCGTGGCATTGTGGTGCGATGCGGCGATGAGGCCTGCGCAGGCCACCCCGTGCGATTCTTCCGGCGCCTGCGGCAGCCCGTCCCCGCCCGGCAGGCTCGTGTGGTAGCCCGGCAGCACGCGGCTGATGCCGGAAGCCGTTTCGAGGTCTTCGTGGGCCTCCACGCCTTCATCGATGACTGCCACCGTCGTGAGGGCGTTTCCGAGGGTAATGGCCCAGGCTTCGGGGGCGTCGATGTCCACATCGGGCGTCCCGGATGCGCCGTCGACGGTCTGGCCGGTATTGTCGAGGTAGAACTGCTGCGGAAACAGCGGATCATTGGCGGCCTCCGGGAATACGATGAAATCAGGCTGTGCCCAGTCCACGTATCCGCTCTGGGCGAGCTGCCACGCGCACGCGAGCGCCAGATCGGGGGATGCAAGCGTGATGTATTCGATCCCCGACGGGGTGAACGCGGCCGGTGCCGGCCCGAAGGGCTGGAGCAGCTGCGCCGCTGCCGCCGGATTCCATGCGGAGCTGCGGCGGTAGGCCACCCGGTGCGCCGGCCAGACCGGAAGCTCCGATTCCAGCCGGTACCCCAGCGCGGCACTCCGGACCCCAGTTCCGGGCCGGATCAGCGCCGCCGCCGCGCTCAGCAGATCCGGGCCGGAGAGCGGAGCTGCGAGGGTTACGATCACAAAATTTGCCGTGCGGGGCGCCTGCGGATGCCCGCTGACCCAGCCGCTGCCAGGCTGCAGCACAGACCCGGCATGGCCGGGGCTGTCCAGGTGGAGAATGAGGGAAAGCGAATCGGGCGTCAGCGTCATTACCTCGCCCGACCGGTTCATCAGCAGCGGCTGCGCCCCCGCCTGGGCAGATGCCAGTACCAGCCAGATCCCTGCCAGCCATATCAGACGCCGCATTTCAGCACAATTAGGGTCGTCAAAGATATGAAAAAAAATCAATAAGGCAGTATTTCGCAGATTTCCCGCGCCTTTGTACCGAACCGCAAACCCCCGAAAAGGTTCTGACGCCGGCATTGGATCTTCCGCCGGTCTTTCGGATCTTTGCCGCGCTATGGGCATCCGGAAGCTCTCCATCCTCATTCCTGCCTACAACGAGGCGGCGACCATTCACCTCATTCTCGACCGGATCCGGGAGGTTACCCTGATCGGAGGAATCGAAAAAGAGCTGATCCTCGTCAACGACTGTTCGACCGACGGCACCGGGGATGCGGTCCGCGCGTACATGGGCCGGCATCCGGAGCTGCCCATCCGGTTTATCGAGCATGCGCGCAACCAGGGCAAAGGCGCAGCCCTGCATACCGGCATCGCCCACGCCACCGGCGACTGCATCATCGTTCAGGACGCCGACCTCGAATACGACCCGCGGGAGTACAACCTCCTGCTGCGCCCGATGCTGGAAGGATTTGCCGATGTGGTGTACGGCTCCCGCTTCATGGGCGGCTCGCCGCACCGCATCCTGTTTTTCTGGCACTCCATCGGCAACAAGATCCTGACCTTCCTCTCCAACATGATGACCGGCCTCAACCTCACGGACATGGAGACCTGCTACAAGCTCTTCCGCCGGGACATCCTGCAGGGGCTGAAGCTGGCGGAAAAGCGCTTCGGATTCGAGCCGGAGGTGACCGCCAAGATGGCGCGGGTGCCCGGCGTGCGGATCTACGAGGTCGGAATCTCCTATTACGGCCGCACCTACGAGGAAGGCAAAAAAATCGGCTGGCGGGATGGCTTCCGGGCCATCTACTGCATTCTCAAGTACAAGCTGGTGCGCTGATGCGGAAAATCCGGAGACCCAGCTGGGCCTCCGGATTTTCAATGTGCGGATTGCCAGGAAGCGGCATCTGCCGCTGGCAGGCTACCACTTGATCGGCACCTCGGCCAGCACCATGTCCCAGCCGAGCATCATCACCCCGCCGCCGGCCTCGTCGCGGAAGGCGATGGAGAAGTATTCGATAGGATCGGACACCTTGGCCGGCACGATCTCGGTGCGGGCCACGTCATACTTGTCTTTGTAGCCGTAGGAGCCCCACTGGTCGAGTTCGGAGTTGAGGATCAGCGTCCAGGACGTTTCGCCGGGGATGGAGAACAGGACATAGGTACCGGCCTTGACGGGCTTGTCGCCGAAGACGACATCCTGATAAAATTTGATTTCGGTGGCCTCGTTGGCACCGGTGCGCCATACCTTGCCGTAGGGAACCAGGTCGCCGAAGATCTGGCGGTCGCTTTTGGCGGGGCGGCTGTACACGACTTTGACGATGGGCTTGTTTCCCTTGCGCAGGTACACGATGTCGGCCGGGCTTTTGTCCAGGCCGGGAAATTTCTGTCCGAGTGCAGCGGGGATGGAGATGAGCAGGGCAAGCGGCAGAATGAGCAGAAAGCGGAGCATATGCATGCAGGTTTGGGGATGGGTGAGGTGTTAACCGGAAATACGCAAAGCGCCGGGCAAAGTTAATCGGGAAACGACACCGCAGGGCGGATGCCCGGCTGCATTCTGTAACCCTGAAAATCGGATTGCGGTTTGGTTTATTGGCCTATTCCCCCTGAAATTTGCTCCATCACCCCCGATTGCCCCGCATGGAAATCAACGAAATCGCCCTGACCCGCGCGCGGGAGTCCCGCGCAGCCATCGAGCGCCTCTATATCGAGATGCGCCACCTCTTCAACAGCGGCGCCTGCCGCAGCCTGGGCTCGCCCGGCGAGGTCATTACCGAAGCGCTCCGGACCCTGAGCCCGGAGATCTACGGCTCCATGACTGATCCGCATAAAGTGGAGCTGGAGGGGCTCGTCTATGTCATGGACCGCCTGCCCAAGGGCATCGAGGAATGCCGCTATATCAAGCTCGTATCGGAGGAAGGCTACAAGGACTCCGACTTCGAGGTGGTGCTGCCGGTGGCCCGCCGCCGCAACTGCTACCGCATCGACAAGGAATACATGCTGATGGAGGTGACCCGCGGCCGCAGCGAGATTTACGACATCCTCACCCACCTGACCTTTCTCTTTTCGGAGGCCGACAAGATCCGCCACCACATCCTGGACAAGCGCGGCGAGCCTACCGGCGAATGGAAGCGCCTCGAAGCCATTGTAAACGGCGTCTCCGGCCTCGACGAGCGCAACCGCGAGGTGGCGTTTTCCTTCCTCAGCTCCATCCTGGGCCGCAGCTTCGCCGAAACCAAGCATGCCTACGAGCGCCTGGCCCGCAATTCGGATAAAAACAACGGTCTCTTCCACATCGTCTACTGGCTGGGCCGCCTTTCGCTCGAAGAGGAGCTCCAGGGCCGCTACCGCGAGGTGACGTTTTCGCCTACCCTCCGCGACCGCATCGGGCATCATATCTACGGCGAGCGCTGGGCGGTGCACATCAAGCAGCACCTCCACCGCAACCGCCTGCTGGAGCGCCCGCTGCACATCATCAGCGCCAATACCCACAGCGTGATGAACGCGCTCTTCGCCTATCCCGCCCTGCGGGAGTCCTTCGGGCCGGCGGTGACCATCGAGCAACTGGCGATGGAGCTGAGCCAGCCCGAAAACCAGGGCCTGCGCAAGCAGGTGGCGGCCTACGCCCAGGAGCATGGCATGGATGTCCTGGACGATCCCTATGGCACCGGCATCGCTGTGCAGATTTTCGACACCGAGCGGCTGGACCTGAGCCAGCTGGCTCCCGAGCTGCATGCCGACCTGGAGGCCGTGCGCACGCACCGCCCCGTGATCCTGACGATGGACTACGCCTTCGGCGAGCAGGCGTTCGAGACGATGGACGAACTGCTCAAGCCTTTCAAAGGCCCGGACCGCATCTGGCGCATGCCGGTGATCTCCGTGTCTGTCATGGGCAAAGCCGGCATCCTCGAAGGCGGCAAAGGGGACATCATGGTGCCCAATTCGCATGTCTTCGAGGGCACAGCCGATAATTATCCCTTCGAAAACGACTTCACCCGCGAGCATTTCCTCGATTCGGGCGAAACGGTGCTCGAAGGGCCCATGATCACCGTGCTGGGCACCTCGCTCCAGAACCGGGATGTGCTGGAATACTTCAAAAACTCGTCCTGGCAGGCCATCGGGCTGGAGATGGAGGGCGCACACTATCAGAAGGCCATCCAGGCCGCAGCCCGCATCCGCAAAAATATCCGCCGCGACGTGGTGCTGCGCTATGCCTACTACGCTTCGGACAATCCGCTGCTGAGCGGCTCCACGCTGGCCTCCGGCAGCCTGGGCCTGGTCGGCGTCAAGCCCACCTACCTCATTACCCGCAAAATCCTGGAGCGCATCCTGCAGGCGCCCGGGATGTGAACAGACCCTGCTCTCATTCTCCGCTTCCAGCCAGCCTATGCAACGCATCACCATATTCGGCGCTACGGGCAAATTGGGCCGTCCGGTCGCCCTCGAACTCGCCCGCGCGGGTTTCGGGGTGACCGCCATGGTCCGCCATCCGGAGGCGGCCCGGAAGCTGCTGCCGGATTCCATCCGCCTGCTGCCCGGCGATCTGCGCGACCCTGCCAGCATCCGGGCCGCGCTCCAGGGCGCCGATGCCCTCTACCTCAACCTGTCGGTGCTGCCTGCCTCCAGCCCGAAGGCATTTCAGCCGGAGCGCGAGGGTCTGGCGCAGGCCGTGGCCGCAGCGCAGGAGCTGGGCATCCGCCGCATCGCCTACTGCTCCTCGCTCGTGCAGCGCTACCAGGGCATGAACGGCTTTGACTGGTGGGTCTTCCGCCTGAAGCACAAAGCGGTCCGGCTGATCCGGGAAAGCGGCATCGGCCACACGCTGTTCTACCCTTCGACCTTCATGGATAATTTCGAGGCCGGCAGCTACCGCATGGGCAGCCGCATCCTGCTGGCGGGGGTGTCGAAGCATCCGATGTATTTCATCGCATCGGAAGATTTCGCGCGGCAGGTGCGGCGCTCGTTCGAGCTGCTGCAGCCGGGCGAAAACCGCGAATACGTCGTCCAGGGCCCGGAGGCCCTGACAGCCGATGAAGCTGCCGCCCGCTTCATGGCGCAGTACCGGAAGGCGAAGCTCCAGGCGGCCCGCATGCCGATGGGCATGATGCGCATGCTGGCGCCGTTCAGCCGCACGTTCGACTACGGCGCACATATCGTGGAGGCGCTCAACGAATACCCGGAAACCTTCGGCGCGGAGCAGACCTGGGCCGAGCTGGGCCGCCCGGCGCTGTCCATCGGCGCCTACGCCGCAGGCCTGTAAGCCCGGGCTGGCGCCATGTGCGCTGTGTGCCTATCTTTGCCGCATGCGGATCAGCGGATTCAGCTTTGCGCGCAACGCGGTCAAGTTGCACTATCCCATCCGGGAAGCGGTGGCTTCGGCGCTGCCCCTCGTGGATGAGTTTGTCGTGGCCCTGGGCGACTGCGACCCGGACGACGGCACCCGCGAAGCGCTGGAGTCACTGCATTCGCCCAAGCTACGCATCCTCGATACGGTCTGGGACCTGGAGGCTTTTCCCCGCGGCATGGAGCATGCGCACCAGACAGACCTGGCCAAGGCGCAGTGCAGCGGCGACTGGCTGCTCTACCTCCAGGCCGACGAGGTGCTGCACGAGGCAGACCTGCCCCGCATCCGCGCCCGCTGCGAGGCGCTGCTGCACCGGGACGACATCGAGGCGCTGCTGCTGCGCTACCACCATTTCTGGGGCGACTACGCCCACGAGCTGCGCTCGCACGGCTGGTACCGGGAGGAGATCCGCATCATCCGCAACCGGCCGGAGATTCATTCGTGGGAATCGGCGCAGTCTTTCCGCCGGATCCCGCAGTTCGACGGGCGGAGCTACCGCAATCCGGAGGGCAGCTTCAAGCTGCGGGCGGCGCGGGCCGATGCGGCCATTTACCACTACGGCTGGGTGCGTCCGCCGGCCTCGATGCAGACCAAACGCCAGGTGTTCGACCGCATTCACCACGGCACCGAGGCAGCTGCAGCCCGCCACGCCGCCAATGCGCCGGTCTTCGACTATGGCGACCTGAGCCGCATCCCCCGGTTCCGGGGTACGCATCCGGCGGTGATGGCACCGCGCATCGCTGCCCTGGACTGGCAGGACCAGCTCCGCCACGGGGGCGGACCGCCCCGCAGCCGGGGGCTCGTGAAGCACGAGCGGCTGAAGTACCGCCTGGTCAGCTGGCTCGAAAACCGCCTCTTCGGCGGGCGCACCCTCTGGGGCTTCCGGAATTACGAGCTGGCGGAGTAGGGGGAAAGCTGCCCCATCCGCGTGAACACCTGCTGCCAGAGCCGGTCGTATTCAGGCCATTTCATCAGGTTGATGCCCCAGTGCGGGCTGGCGCTGGTGGTGAAGGCCGAGCAGACGCCGCGGCCGTAGGGCTGGGCAGCCAGCAGCGGATGCCACTGGCCGGTGTAGCTGCCGATTTCGATCAGGGCAGTGGCGCCGGGCCGCAGGGCGGTTTCGTTGAAGCCGAGCAGCGGCGGTATCTGCGCGAAGGAAATGCCTTCGAGCACCGGGTGGTCCGGCACAGGAATCCGGACCGGAAAGCTCTCCGTCGATTCGATCAGGTCGTCGCCCTGCAGGCAGACGACGGGCAGCACCTCGTGGAACCGGCTGCGGCCCCAGCCGCCCTTGCCGGTTTCCCCGCCGAAGCTGTACCAGCCGCCCATCATGTGGAAGTGCCCGCCGGCGGCCACCCATTCCTGGAGCAGCACGAAGCGGTCCGGGAAGGTCACGTAGGCATCGCCCCACTTGCCGCGGTTGAAAAAGTCGGGGTGCAGCATGAGGCATTTGGTTTCCACGTCGCCGAAAATGATCGTGGTGGCCCATGCCAGGCGTTCGCCGAAGGTTTCCGGCGACATGTTGTAGAGGTCCCAGGACGGCTCGGAGCGCACCTCGGCGCCGGGGATGCGCTGCAGCGCATCGACCAGGGGCTGGGCATAGTTGAGGATTTCGACGCCCTTGGTCGGGCCGAGGAAAGGCGATTCGATGTACTTCTGGCCGGTGTGGATGCACCAGTTGCCGACGTGCCAGATGCGGAGGGGGGCGTTGTTCATCGTTTTCTGTGTGAAAGGCTGGTTCTGTTGCGGGAAAATGGGCAAATTTGCCGGAAAAACCATCCCATGCAGCATTTGATTTTCGATTGCGACGGCGTGCTGGTCGACAGCGAGATCCTGGCCGCCCGGGTGGCGCTGCGGATGCTGGCGCCCTACGGCATCCGGCCCGGCGAGGCGGAGTTCTGCCGCCGGTTTTCGGGTATGATGGAGCAGGACATCCTGGCCGTTCTCCAGGCCGAATATGCGGTCCGGCTGCCGGACACCTTCATCGAGGAGCTGCTGACCGCCTCGCGCCACGCGCACGAGACGGAGCTGGAAGCCATCCCCGGCATGCTGGCCATGCTCGATGCCCTGCCGCCGGTGCCGAAGTCGGTGGCGTCCAACAGCTCGGTGCGCCATGTGGCGCATTCGCTGGAGCGCACCGGCATGTCCGGGCACTTCGGGGAGCGCTATTTTTCATCGCACCACGTGCCGCGGCCCAAGCCGGCGCCGGACGTGTACCAGTACGCGCTGGCGCAGATCGGGCTGCAGGCGGCAGACTGCCTGGTGGTCGAGGACAGCTTTGCCGGAGCCACAGCGGCGCTGGCGGCAGGTCTGGACGTAATCGGCTTTCTGGGCGGCGGGCATATTTTCGAGGCGCATGCCGACCGGCTGCGGCAAGCCGGCGTGCAGGTCCTCGCAGCCGATGCGGAGGAGCTTCGGGCGCTGCTGCTGGAGCGGATGCGGTACTGAGTATCAAGTAGGAAGACGCAAGTAGGAAGAAGTAAGTAGCAAGAAGTAAGTAGGAAGACACAAGTAGCAAGAAGTAAGTAGAAAGACTGCTTTAGGCTGTGCAGCCGCAGGCGGACGGCATAGCCCCGTACCCACTACTCAATACGCACTACCCACTACCCCCCAAGCCCGTCTTACGACTTGATACTGAATACTTCCTACTTGGGAGCCAGCCGCAGCAGCAGCCCCGCCACCGGCAGGAAAATAAAATTCGGCATCCACACCGCCAGCCACGGCGGAAACTCGTCGCTGATCACTGCCTGCCCGGCAAAGAGCAGCACGATGTACAAAAAGCACAGCAGCAGCCCGATCCCGATCTGCAGCGCCACGCCGCCCCGGTTCTTGCGCGACGACATCGCGAAGCCGATCAGCGTCAGCACAATCACCGCCGTAGGGTCGGAGTAGCGCCGGATCCGCTCGATGTACAGATCCTCCAGAATATCCGAGCCCCGCATTTCCTCCAGCCGGATGTACTCGCGCAGCTCCGGGAGGGTCATGGTTTCCGCTTTCTGCTCCTTGATGAAAATATCGTCCGGGGTCAGCAGAAAGGTCGTGTCCAGGTTGCCGCGCATGCGCAGGCGCTCGCGCCCGCCCTGGATGTCGCGGATGATGACCTTGACCAGCTCCCAGGACTGGGTGGAGTCCTTCCACACCATGCGGCGGGCGTCCAGCTTGAAGACAATGTCGCCGTCCACGATGCGGGTCATGGTGAAATTCTGCCCGTCGCGGTTTTTCTCGCTGTAATTCTGGATGTAGACAAAGGTATCGGAGGCGACTTTCTTGTGGATGTTGTAGGTGCTCGAAATGCGGCGCTTCTTGAGATATTTGTACTCGAACTCCAGCCGTGCGGCCGTGGAGCGGGGAATGACGTAGGACTTCAGGACGAAGATCATGCCGCCCAGCAGCAGGGCCGTGACGAGGTAGGGCCGCAGAATGCGGTAAAAATTGACCCCCGCAGCCAGCAGCGGCACCAGCTCCGTGCGCCCTGCCATGCGTGAGGTGAAGAGGATCACGGCAAGAAAAATACAGACCGGCGCCAGCAGGTTGCCGTAGTACGGGACGAAATTGACGTAGTAGTCGAAGAGAATCTCCCGCAAAGGGGGCTTTTTGTCGATAAACTCGTCCACTTTCTCCACAAAATCCACCAGCACGGCGATCGCCAGCACGATGCCGAGGATGAAGAAGAAGGTGGCCAGAAACTGGCGGATGATATAGCGGTCGAGGATCGGCAACGGAACGGAAATTGTCGGAGTCGGTACAACCCAAAGAGGCATGCCCGGCGTCTGGCGTTGGGCGGGGGCGAAATTAGCAAAATTTTCCCCCCTGCCGATTCCGGAGAACTCGTATATTTGCACCCTGATGAAACTGGCACCTGTTCTGCTTGCGCTCTCCATTGCCGGGCTGGCCCTTGGGTCATGCACCCCGGAGTATAAGCAATTTTCCCGCTGGTCGCGCAAAGGCAGCATTGCCGAAAAAGACTCGGCGGCTTTCTACTTCTTCGAGCGCAAGGACTACGAGCGGGCTGCCTTCCTCTTCGAGGAGCTGCGCGCCGCCTACCGGGGCAGCCAGCGCGATAAGGTGATCCTCTACCACATCGCCTATTCGAAGTACAACCAACGCCTCTATTCCACCGCCGCCTATCACTTCGAGCAGTACGCCAATCTCTATCCCAACGACGAGCGTACGCCGGAATGCACCTTCATGGTGGGATACTGCTATTACCTGGAGTCGGCGCCCTATTACCTCGACCAGTCCCTCACCCGCAAGGCGATGGCCCAGCTCCAGCTCTTCGTCAACAACTACCCCTTCTCCGACCGCGTGGAGCGCTGCAACGAACTGCTGAACGAGCTCCGCGAACGCCTGGCACGGAAGAAGTTCGAGCAGGCCAGCCTGTACCTCAAGATTGAAAACTACCGCGCCGCCGTCAGCGCATTCCAGGGCTTCATGCAGGAGTTTCCCGACTCCCGCTACCGCGAAGAGGCGCAGTTTCTGCTCATCCGGGCCGCGGTGCTGTTGGCGGAGGTCAGCATCGCCGATAAAAAACGCAACCGCTACCTCGACGCCATCGAGTTTTACGAGCAGTTTGTGGACCGGTACCCCAGCAGCGTGTACCTGCGCGATGCTGAAGCCCTCTTTGCCCGCGCCAAACGCGGCCTGGGCCGCCTCGATGCCCAGGAGGCCGAGGCCGGCTCCTGAACGATCTTCCGCCGTTTCCGTATTACCTTTCCACCTCAGCGAACGACAACACCAGCTATGAAGGATCAGTTTCTCCCGCTCGATGTCCGGAAAATCGGCGACCTTTCCGGGAATGTCTACCGCAGCGTGATCATCGTCTCCAAGCGCGCCAACCAGATCACGATGGACCTCAAGGAAGAACTCTCGCAGAAGCTCGCCGAGTTTGCCCCCGCCTACGACAATCTGGACGAGGTGATGGAAAACAAGGAGCAGACCGAGATCAGCAAGTTCTACGAGCGCAAGCCCAAATCCACGCAGACCGCCATGGAGGAATTCCTGCGCGGCGAGGTCCGCGTCCGCGATCCGCACGAAGGCACCCTCTGAGCCTGGCCATGAGCCTGCACGGCAAGCGGATTATCCTGGGCGTCACAGGCAGCATTGCGGCCTATAAAGCAGTGTATCTGCTGCGCCTGCTCCAGAAAGCCGGCGCCGAGGTGCAGGTGGCCACGACGCCTGCTGTGGAGCATTTTGTCGGCGAGCTGAGCTTCGGCGCCCTCACAGGCAAAAAGGTCTTCGGCGGCCTCTGGTCCGAAAACTGGTCCGAGCATGTGGCCCTGGGCACCTGGGCCGATCTGCTGCTGGTGGCGCCTGCCTCCGCCAATACCCTCGCCAAATTTGCCCACGGCCTCTGCGACAACGCCCTGACGGCGGTCTACCTGGCCGCCCGCTGTCCGGTCATGCTGGCCCCGGCCATGGATGCCGACATGTACCTGCATCCCCGCACCCGCGCCAACCTGGAGCGCCTCGCCGCCGACGGCTGTACGGTGCTGCCTGTCGGGCAGGGCTATCTCGCCTCTGGATTGGAAGGGCCGGGCCGCATGCTGGAGCCGGAGGAGATTCTGGCCCGGGTGGAGGCGTTTTTCGGAGAAAAACCGCTCAGCGGCAAACGCCTGCTGCTGACCGCAGGCCCGACCCGCGAGGCTATCGACCCGGTCCGCTATATCAGCAACCATTCCACCGGCAAAATGGGCTACGCCCTCGCCGAAACCGCCCGCGACTGGGGCGCGCAGGTGACCCTCGTCAGCGGGCCCGTACCCCTCAAGCCGCCGCCAGGCGTGCATACCATCGCCGTAGAATCGGCGCAGGACATGTACGACGCCGTCCACCAGCATGCCGCAGCGCAGGATATACTCATCCTTGCCGCAGCCGTGGCCGATTATGCCCCCGCCCATCCTGCCAGCCAGAAGATCAAGAAGCAGGGCAGCGAGCTGAACCTCGAACTCCGCAAAACCCCCGACATCCTCCGCTCGCTCGGCGAAACCCGCCGCCCGGATCAGGTGCTCGTGGGCTTTGCCCTCGAAACCAGCAACGCCGAGGCCCACGCCCGCGCAAAACTGACCGAAAAACGCCTGGATTTCATCGTGCTCAATACCCTCGAAGATCCGGGCGCAGGCTTCGGCCACGATACCAACCGCATTACGATCATCGGCCGCGACGGCTCTGCCGAATCATTTCCGCTCAAATCCAAACAAGCAGTTGCACAGGATATACTTCGCAAGGTAATTTCGTTATGGGAGTAATGCGGATTTTCCCGCCCCAGTACCATCGCATGAAACGGATCCTGTTCTGCCTCGCCCTCAGCGCCGCCCTGCCTGTGCAGGCGCAGGAGCTGCTCTGCAATGTGTCCATCGATGCAGGCCGCATCCAGAGCGACCGCTCGGTCTTCGAGGATATGCAGCGCAACATCGCCAATTACCTCAACTCCCAGCGCTGGACCCCCGATGAGTTTCAGGGCTACGAGCGCATCCGCTGCAACCTGCAGATCATCGTGACGCAGCGGCCCCAGCCCGATTTTTTCGTCTGCACTGCCAACCTCCAGGTGTACCGCCCCGCCTACAACAGCACCTACGAAACCCTCCTGCTCAACGTCCAGGACCCGGCCTTCAGCTTCCGCTATGTGGCCTTTCAGAATCTGGTGTTCGTGGACAATACCTACACGGACAACCTGACGGCCCTGCTCAATTTTTACGCCTACCTGATCCTGGGATTCGACTACAGCAGCTTCTCGCCCGAAGGCGGCATGCCCTGGTTCCGCAAGGCCCAGGAAATCCTCAACCAGGCCGGCAGCTCGGCGGCAGAGTCCGGCTGGCGCTCCAACGAGGATACCCGCAACCGCTACTGGGTGATCGAAAACCTGATGAACTCCAGCTACAAGGGCTTCCATACCATTCTGTACAAGTACCACCGCCAGGGCCTCGACCTGATGGAGTCCAGCCCTGACCAGGGCCGCCGCGCCATCATGGAATGCGTGAAGGAGCTGCAAAAGCTCAACCAGCAGAACCCCCTGCTGGTGGTCAACCGCATGTTCCTGAACTCCAAGGACGAAGAGCTGGTCCGGATCTTCAAGAATGCCTTTGTCAATGACCAGAAGGAGTTCGTGCAGGTGATGCAGGAGATCGATCCGGCCAACATGGCGAAGTACAACAGCGTGCTGGAGAAGTAATGCCCGCTGCCGGATACGGAACAGGCCCGGCATGTGCCGGGCCTGCTGCAAGTGATCCGCTCATGCAGATCAGGATTCCATGTACGCCTCCATCGGCGGGCACACGCAGACCACGTTGCGGTCGCCGTAGGTGTTGTTGACCCGCTTGACCGAGGCCCAGAATTTGTGCTCGCGCAGCGAAGCGGCCGGGAAAGCGGCCTGTTCGCGGGAGTAGGCATGCGTCCAGGCGCTGGCTGTGACTTCCTCCAGCGTATGCGGCGCATTGCGCAGCACGTTGTCTTCGGCGCTGGCCGTTCCATTTTCGAGCTCGCCGATCTCGGAGCGGATGGAAATCAGCGCGTCGCAGAAGCGGTCGAGCTCGGCTTTGGGCTCGCTCTCTGTCGGCTCGATCATGATGGTGCCCGGCACCGGCCAGGAGACCGTCGGCGCGTGGAAGCCGTAGTCGATGAGCCGCTTCGTCACATCGTCCACTTCAAGGCCGAGCTGCTGCTTGAACTCGCGCAGATCGAGGATGAACTCATGCGCGACCCGGCCGTTTGCGCCCTGATACAGCACATCGAAGTAGGGCTCCAGCCGCGACTTCATGTAGTTGGCGTTCAGGATGGCGTATTCGGTGGCGGTACGCAGGCCCTCGCTGCCCAGCATCATGCAGTAGGCATAGCTGATGAGCAGGATGCTGGCACTGCCGTAAGGCGTAGCCGAAACCGGAGTGATGCCCTGCGCCCCGCCGGTCTGCACCAGCGGGTGCCCCGGCAGGAAGGGCTTCAGGTGCGCTGCCACGCAGATCGGGCCCATGCCCGGCCCGCCGCCGCCGTGCGGAATGGCGAAGGTCTTGTGCAGGTTGAGGTGGCAGACATCGGCGCCGATGCGGCCCGGGCTCGTGAGCCCCACCTGGGCATTCATATTGGCGCCGTCCATGTACACCTGCCCGCCGTGCGCATGCACGATGCTGCACGCTTCGAGCACCGTCTCCTCGAATACGCCGTGCGTGGAAGGGTAGGTGATCATCAGGCAGGCCAGATGGCGGCTGTGCTGCTCCGCCTTGGCGCGCAGGTCCGCCAGGTCGATATTGCCCATCTCGTCGCAGCCGACCACCACGACCTGCATTCCGGCCATGACAGCGCTGGCAGGATTGGTGCCGTGCGCGGAGGAGGGGATCAGGGCAATGGTCCGGTGCGCCTCGCCCCGGCTGTGGTGCCAGGCGCGGATCACCATCAGGCCGGCATATTCGCCCTGGGCGCCGGAATTGGGCTGGAAGGAAATGCCCGCAAAACCGGTCACATCGCACAGAATTTCCCCCAGCTCCTCGAAGACCTGCGTGTAGCCCTCCGCCTGGTCGGCTGGCGCGAAGGGATGCAGCCCGGCGAATTCCGGCCAGCTGACCGGGATCAGCTGGGTGGCGGCGTTGAGCTTCATGGTGCAGGAGCCCAGCGGGATCATGGCCGTATTGAGCGCCAGATCCTTGCTTTCGAGGCGCTTGATGTAGCGCATCATGGCGGTCTCCGACTGGTGGCTGTTGAACACCGGATGCGTCAGATAGGCCGAGGTGCGGAGGAGGGCATCGGGGATGCAGTCCGGAGCTGCAGTTTCGGGCATGGCAGCCGCGCCGCCGCGGCTGCGCAGCCGCGCAAAGAGGTCGATCAGCAGGGCCACGTCCTCCGGGCTGGTGGTCTCGTCGAGCGACAGGCTCACGCGGGCATCGGCGCTGTAGAACAGGTTGATTTCCAGTTCAGTCGCCAGGCCGCGCAGGCGGTCCTGCTCGGCGGCATCGTGCAGGCGCAGGGTGAGGGTGTCGAAATAGGCATCCGTTTCGAGGGCGTAGCCCAGCTCGCCGAGGCCGAGTGCCAGGGAGCGGGTGAAGGCGTGAATGCGGGATGCGATGGCTTTGAGGCCCCTGGGGCCGTGATAGACCCCGTACATGCTGGCCATGATGGCCAGCAGGGCCTGGGCGGTGCAGATGTTGGAGGTGGCCTTTTCGCGGCGGATGTGCTGCTCGCGGGTCTGAAGGGCCATGCGGAGGGCGCGGCGGCCCTGAGCATCGATGGATACACCGATGATGCGGCCCGGCATTTCGCGCAGGAAGTCCTCCCGGGCGGCGAAGAAGGCCGCATGCGGCCCGCCGTAGCCCATCGGCACGCCGAAGCGCTGGGCGGAGCCCAGGGCCACATCGGCGCCCCATTCGCCGGGCGCCTTGAGCAGCGTCAGGCTCAGCAGGTCGGCGGCAGCGATCAGGAAGCAGCCCCGCTCGTGGAGGGCGTCGGCCAGCGCCTGGTAGTCGTGGATCTGGCCCCGGCTGTCGGGATACTGGACGATGGCCGCGAAGACCTGGTCATCGATCTGGAACGTATCCGGGCTGCCGACCCGCAGCTCCAGGCCGAGGCCGGCGGCGCGGGTGCGCAATACGCTGATGGTTTGGGGAAAGAGCGTATCGGCGACCAGCAGGACGTTGGCTGTGGACTTGCGGTTGCGGCGCAGAAACATGGCATGGGTCATGGCCATGGCTTCGCCGGCGGCGGTGGCTTCATCGAGCAGGGACGCATTGGCGACGGGCAGGGCCGTAAGGTCGCTGACCATCGTCTGGAAATTGAGCAGGGCTTCCATGCGGCCCTGGGCAATTTCGGCCTGATACGGCGTGTACTGCGTGTACCAGCCCGGATTCTCGAAGATGTTGCGGAGGATGACCGAGGGCGTGATGCAGTCGTAATAGCCCTGGCCGATGCAGGAGCGGAAGCGCCTGTTGCGCCGGGCGATGCTGCGCAGCCGCTGGAGATACTGGTGCTCGGTCAGGGCCGCGAAGGGGCGAAGGGGCTCCGTCAGGCGGATCGAGGCCGGGACGGTCTGGCTGATCAGCGTTTCGAGCGAATCCGCTCCGATGCTGCGGAGCATGGCGTCCAGATCCTCCGGGGACGGGCCCAGGTGGCGGTAGAGAAAAGAGTCGGTATATGCGTTCATCTCGCGTACGGATTGGCGATCGTGCCTGCAAAGGTACGGCTTTGGCGGGAAGCGCAAAAGCAGCGCAAGCCCTGATAAAACCCGGTGCCAGGGGCATTGTTGGGACTTGCGCGGGGAGGCGCGAATTGTTTTCTTTGGAAGGAATAAGCAGATCCTATGGAACAGGTCTTTATCTCCAGTATGACGATCAAAAACGTGCGGCATTTGCCGCCGCTGAGGATCGAGCTGTCCCGTACGGAGCGGAAGCATCTGATCCTGACCGGCAGGAACGGGAGCGGCAAGACCTCTGTGCTGGAAACGCTGAAGCAGATCCTCGTCGATCAGCCAATCAGCGGGCAGGTTGTACTTGGGCTTGGGCAGGATTCCTATATAGACTTTAATCTGCCTCGTAAAGAGCTGGATACCAAGCTTGAAAACCTTACGGTACAGGTGTTTTTCCCTGCTAAACGCGGCGCAGAATTCCAGGAGCCTTCCGGGGTACAAACTGCCCCGTACAGCGGAACTTTTTTCCTTCAGCACCTCGTCAACCTCAAAGCCAACCGCTCCTTTGCACGCGACGAGGGCGACGAGCTTGGCGCGGAAAAGATCGACCGATGGTTTGCCCAGTTTGAAGACAGCCTGCGCGATCTGATGGACGAGCCGGGGCTGAAGCTGGAATTCGACCGGAAAAACTTCACCTTCCGGATTGTCCAGCCAGGCCGCAAGCCCTACTCGCTCAACCAGCTGTCGGATGGCTACTCCGCCGTGCTCAGCATCGTGACAGAACTCATGATGCGGATGGCGCAGCCGGCCCCGGAGGTGTACGACGCGCAGGGGATCGTGCTGATCGACGAGATCGAAACCCACCTGCATATTGCCCTGCAGAAGAAGATCCTGCCCTTCCTGACCCGTTTTTTTCCCCATATCCAGTTCATAGTCAGCACCCACTCGCCCTTTGTGCTTACTTCGCTGCCCAATGCGGTGGTGTATGATCTCGAGCAGCAGGTGCAGGTGGAGGACCTGAGCCGCTACTCGTCCGAAGCGGTGGTGGAGGGCTATTTCAACATGGATAAATACTCCGATTCGCTCAAGGAAGAGGTTGCAGCATACGAACGGCTGAGCCAGCTGCCGGCAAGATCTCCGGAAGAACAGGCTCGTTACGAGGCGCTTCGTGCAAGCTTCCGGGAATTGCTCAATTTTGACGAGCTGATTGTCAAGATCCAGCAGATCGAGCTGTCATCCATCCGTCCATGATCAACATGCCCAAGTCCTGGCCTGCGCCGGCCTGCCTGGAGACCGAGCAGAAAAAGCCCAACGGGCACTATGACTGTGGCGAGGTGCTGGAACGGCTGGTGAAGGATTGCTTCAATAAATGCTACCTGTGCGAACAGGCAGCACCTGCTTCGCTGGAAATCGAACATGCACGCCCGCACCGGGGCGATCCCGCGCTGAAGTTTGGCTGGGACAATCTGCTGCTGGCCTGTCCGCATTGCAACCGGATCAAAAACCAGGGCCATCAGCCTATGATCAATTGCGGCACCGAATCCCGCCGGATTACAGATCTGATCGAAGTGAGGCTGGAGCCTTTCCCGCAAGAGCGGATGCGCGCCGTTCCTGCCAGCCCGGACCCGGACGAAGCGGTGGTCCAGACCTGCCGCCTGCTGGAAGCCGTATTCAATGGCACGACTCCGCACAGCCGGATGGAATGCAACAACCTTCAGAAACACTTGCTGCGTGAGCTGGGAGAGTTCCAGCAACTGCTGCGTGCCTATGCATCTCTTGGCTCGCCGCCTCCCGAAGACCTTGCCGCGCATCTGCACCCGGAATCTGCCTTCACCGCATTCAAAATCCAGATCCTGAAGGACTGGCCACACCGTCCGGCAGCATGGGATGCGCTGCTGAAGCTCGTACCGCTGCCTCCGGATGCGCAGCAATGACGCCGGGCCCGCTGCGTGTATGCATGGAGGAGCCTCCAGCGCAGAGATGCATGCAAGACTTCGGCGAGGAGCCACAGGCAGGTTCGGGGGCTTGATGGCGTTCCACAGCCTGCACCGGCCATTTCCGGTGTCCCGCCCTCCGCCAAGCCCCCTCAGTCAGCTCCGGCTGCGCCTGCCGAGCTGCCGGGCCAGCCGGATCGAGTGCTGCAGGGAACGCGGATCGTCCCAGCTGCTGTGCGATACGATGATGAACTTCGGGTCCGGGTACCGCTTCCGCACCCGCTTCAGGGTGCGCTCGTATGCAGCAACATCCGCATCGCCCAGATACCCGAGGTTTTCGGCATCTGCGCCTTTGATCAGGCATCCGCCGTAGAGGATCTGTTCCTCCGGAAACCAAATGACGAGGTTGTCCTCCGTGTGCCCCGGCCCCGGATAATACGTCTCGAACGAATACGGCCCTATGCGGAAGACGCTGTCGCGGGCGAGGAGAAACTCCGCCCGCTTCTTTCCGTGCTGGCGGCTCAGCTCGTCCGTCAGCACCGTCGTGTACGTGCGGATTCCCTGCGCCCGGTAATATTCCAGCCCCTCCGTCCGGTCGCTGTGCCAATGTGTCGCGATGCACCACCCGACGCGGCTGCTGTGCCGGGACTGGATGCTGTCGAGCAGCGGCTGGAACTGGGTCGTATCCCAGGGGGTATCGATCAGCACGGTGCCCGCCGCAGTGACCAGATAGAGCCCGTTGGCCGGCAGCTGCCGCCCTTCATAGCTGCTGTAGGTGGTGTACACATAAAAATCTCCGGTCAGGTGCGCGATGTCCAGCCGGCCGGCTGCGGACTGCCCGGCGCTGGCGAGCGCCGAGATCAGGGATAGGGCCAGGGTCATGGCCCGCTTGCGGATTCCTGTCATGGTGGGCGCAGGCCCGTCTGTACCCTGGCCGTCCGGGAGGCCGGTGGGCGGTACTGCTGCGGCAAGCTACGGAGCCCCGGCATCCTGCGCAAGCCGCCCCCTTGCCATTTCCGCCCTTTTTCCGACCTTCGGGGCATGCAGCCGCTACCCGATCATTCCTCCGCGCCGGCGCTGGAGCTTGAATTCCGCCTCCAGGCATCGCCGGATGCGGTATTCGGCTTTCTGGCCGATATGCAGCAGTTTGCGGCGGTCCATCCGGTGATCTCCCGGATCGAAGCGCGGGGCGGGGACCGCTATCAGGTCTATGAAACGCTGCAGGCCGGCTTCATCCCGGTTTCATTTTCCTATCCGGCTACGGTTTCGGCGGACCGGGCTGCCCGGACGGTGGTCATGCATGCGACTGTGATGCGCGTGACACACATCGAAATGCAGTTCGAGGTGACCGGCACGCCCGGCGGCGCCATCGTCAGGGAGCGGATCCGCTTCCGGACGCCGCTCCCCATCCGGGGGCTGATGCGGCGCACGTTCCGCCGCCTGCACGGCGAGCTTTTCAGCGCGATCGGGCAGGCGGCAGGATAGCCTGACCCGCCCCGGCCCGCCGCTTCCGACGCGGGTTCCGGTCAGCCAGCTCCGCCTTCCGGTCACGCTGCCCCCGCATCCGGACAATCGCACGGGCGCAGCGGCCTGTGCGGCGCTAGCTTCGTTTCATCGGCAGCCCAAAGGCCCCGCCGGGGGCGCACTGCCAGGCAGATGGCTGCCGGTTCAACACCTAATCCCCAAAATCCGATGAAACCTTTCGTGTTCCTTGCGGCCCTGCTCTGCGCCGCATTCAGCACCCGGGCCCAAAGCCTGCAGGCCGACATGACGGCGCTCGCCAATGCCTGGAAAGCCGCCTACGAACGCGGCGATGCAGCAGCGCTCGCTGCGCTGTACGCCGGACAGGTGGAATTTGTCAATGCCCAGGACGGCAGCATCGTCACCCGCACCCGCGCCGAAGTAGAGGCCAACTTCCGGAAAACCTTTGAAAGCCAGACCGGTACCATCGAGTTTGTGCCCGGAAATACCAGCGCCCTGCTGCCGGACGGCAAAGCCAGCCTCGAAGGCGAGTTTACGCAGACCACCACCAGCCGCAGCACGGGCGAGAAAAAGGTGTTCCACGGCATTTATGCCCACCAGGCGGTGCAGGAAGGCGGCCAGTGGAAGCTCTGCCTGATGAAGACGGTGCCCAAAGGGTAAGGCCAGGATCGGACAAGAGCCTGCCGCGCATGCGGCAGGCTCTTCCTCCGGGTGCGCGCAAGGACCTTAGTCCTCGAACACCTCCGTCACATTCAACGCGAGATTCGGAACAATGGGCGTGCCGAGCAGGTCGCCTTCCACCGCAGGCGGCAGGGCGAGGTAGCAGCCTTGCTCGTTCAGCCTCCAGACCTGGATGGTTCTGTGATCGGGTGAAACGATCCAGTATTCAAGCACCCCAGCCTCCTGGTAGAGCTCGAACTTGTCGCGCATTTCGGTGCGGCTATTGCCAGGCGAGAGGATTTCGACGATGAGATCGGGGGCCCCATTGCAGCCGCGTTCGTCCAATTTGGAACGGTCGCAAATGACGCAGAGGTCAGGCTGCACGACCGTGCTTACTGCTTTGTCGTCGCGCATTCGGGTGAGGCGCACATCGAAGGGGGCAGCGTATAATTCGCAGGAGCTTTTCCATAGGGCGTTAGATAAAAAATGCTGGATCTTCCTGCTGACTGTCTGGTGCCTGCGGTTCGGCGCTGCCATCTGACGGATCTTGCCGCGCAGCAGCTCTACCCGCTCCTCAAACTCCCAGCGCAGGTAGTCTGCATAGCTGTAGGTGCCGTTAGGATCGAGCTGGCTGAGGGAGGTAATGGCCATAAGGATCGTATGACGGTTCTGAACTCAAAAATACGTATTTTCCCGCAAACAGTTTGCATCTTCCGCCTTTCCCGTATCATGCACCTGCAGTGCGCTCCGTGAACCTCCATGCCTCATATGTTTGCATCATGCTCCGTAGTAAACCCAGACGCAGAGATTCACCACTCAGAAAGTAAGCACACTGAGAGGCACTCAGCCAGGTATTCTCCGTGCATCTCAGTGTCCTCGATGCCTCCGTGTAATCCCGCAGCGCACCTTCCCCCGCACCTGTAACTCCAACCCGATGAACAGAAGAACCTTCCTGACCGCCACCGCCCTCTCCGCCGTCGCCGTCAGCGCCTCCGGCTTCATCCGCTTCGACGGCACCCGCTACGCCGGCGACTGCGAGACGACCTCCGACATCCTGGGCCCCTTCTACCGGCCCGGCAGCCCTGTGCGGCAGAACCTCCGCATCGGCGGCGAACCCGGCACCCCGGTCGAACTCTCCGGACGCATCCTGCACGACGACTGCACCACGCCCTACCCCAACGCCAAAATCGAACTCTGGCACTGCAGCCCCGACGGCGTCTACGACAACGAATCGGCCGACTTCCGCTACCGGGGCACCGCCTACGCCGATGCCGAAGGCCGCTACACCTTCCTCACCCTCCTGCCCGTGCCCTACCAGGTGGGCAAAAAAAGCTTCCGCCCCGCGCACTTCCACCTGATGATCAGCGCCGAAGGCTACCAGCCCCTGGTGACGCAGCTCTACTTCAGCGGCGACCCCTGGATCGCGCAGGACGAAAGCGCCTCCTCCCCCACGGCAGCGCGCCGCATCCTCGAGGTGCAGACCCGCGCCGACGGCTCCCGGCTCGTGACCTACAACGTCGGCATGGCCGCCAGGCTGCTCGTGGAGCCCGCCGTGCTGGGCCTGCTCGAAGGCACCTACCTCGGCGAAAAAGACCCCAAGGTCCGCACGGAGCTCTTCGTCCAGGACCGCCAGCTCTGGGTCAAAGGCAATCCGCAAAACGGCATGCCCTACGGCGCCAGCCTCGAATACCTCGGCGACAACACCTTCAAGCCCGCCGGCGTGCCCCGGGAGACCTACTCCGTGTACTTCGACGTGCTGCCCTACGGCGTCATCAAGATGCGGGAGACCTACCGCAACGCCAAAGGCAAGACGGAAGTGGTGGTCTCGGTGCGGGAGATGTGAGGGGATCAAAGGCAGGGGCTGCGGCCCCTGCCGCCTTGCGGGGCGGATGGGGCCATTTCCTGCGGAGTGGGCGCAGAGATGCTTCATTTGAAAAAAAATATGTACTGCCGCTTGACAAGAAGCGGGCGGGGCTGTATATTAGCAGCACGTTCTTTGATGCGGACTTGCATAGCACAACGTGGTTGCGTGTGTGATCAGTAGCGTAAACACGTAGGTCTTCCCCGCGTAGCCCGCCCCCATCGGCCCGCCTCGCTGCTTGACGACTTGGGCCTGTGAGTCAAGTCGATACACCCGGCATGCACGAGATTGACGCATATTTCTTGCGTATAGAAGAAATATTGACGTATGTTGATGATGTATTGGGAGTTGCGTCAATACAGATGTTCTGCGAAAACAGAGAAAATAAAAGTACATGAATAAAATAAAATTTATCGAAAACATAGATAAAGAAAGCCTTGGCAAACTGTACTTTGAAAAGGCAGTTGACTTTACCGTTAATAGAGAGTTTGGGAAAGCATTTGAATTCTTTAAAGAGGGATTAGACTTTCTGACTTGCGATTGCCAATCAGGCGATTGGCGAAAGAAATTTGAAAAATCTGATTTGGATATTTTCATTGATGTTGAAGTCCAGAATGTAGTTCATTCAGAGTATTTTTTTGTAAAGGCTTTTTTATTGAGTTTTGAGGAAGGGAAAAAAGAGCAATATATCGCACTTGATGCCATAGACAGGTATTTAAAAGTATCCGAAGATGAATACGGATATTATGTAAGAGGGAAGATATGGCTTGCATTGGGAGAAAAGAATGAAGCAATAAATAATTTTTACTTAGCCAAGCAGTTAGCAAATAGTCCACGCATTAAATATAGAATCGGAAGAACCAAAGAGCAATTTTTGGATGAATACGGGTTAGAGGATTTATATAATGCCTTTATTGAAAATCCTTCAAGTTGCTGTTGTTGTAGAGTCTTGCAAAAATTTTCAAAATCCAAAGGGATTCAGTTAGATTTTCACGAAAGCGAGTCTGAGAACATCATCTTGAAAGCGTTCAACGAGAGCGAAAGCGAACTGAAATTTCAAAATGCCTATGAAAAGTTATTTAAAAAAGAATCAATTGACAATCGTCCATTCGGAGAATGGGAGAACAACGTAATTATTGAGTTTGTGTCAATTTTAAAACGGAACTCTTCACTCTTTATAGTTGAAGAAGAAGAAGACGATTATGTCGAAGGCGATGATTACGATGACTATGACAGAGGTGACTACCATGATTATGATAGAGATACTTTTGATGCATTAACAGACGGTCAATATGGTGATTATGATGATTTTAGAGAAAGTGGAGGAGATATTGACGATGTTTATACATGGCTCGGAAGAGACTAAATTTAAAAATATGCCAGCAACAAATTGGATTTCAGCCTTCAACCGCCTTTTTGAAATAATTAATCAGGGTGGCGATGTTTACTATGGTGGTTCAAGGTTTCTGAACATCGTTCGGGAAGTAAACTACAATGTGCCTGCTTACAATACATTTATTGAAGGTAGAAGAAATGAAGGTAAAAGTACAAGTAGGCGTGATTACTTTTACGATGTATTGATGAATGAAGACGAAACATCTCGGAGAGAAATCTTTTACCGAATCCTTTCATCTGTTGAGCATATTGAACCAGAGAAGGTTGCAGCAATTAGACAGATTTTAGGGCAACCGAGCCAAATTCAAGGACCGCAAGCAGTAGTTCCACAAGAAATTTGGAATGCAGATAGGTTGATTGAATACCTTGAACGATTAGATACCACAATTGAACAAGGCAACTATGAATATACCCTTACCCTTGCCTATACTTGTTTAGAAGGATTTTATAAGGCATTCATTCGAGAAAAAATACCTGCCCAAGTTCATTTAAATGATTTGACACAAATGGCAGTTCAGATAAGAAACTACATCAAAGGGCAGTTGAATACAAATGGAATTAGTTACCCTGAACAGGTTGTAACTCTCATCTCTACTGTAACTAATGCTGTTTGTAATGCAAGAAATGATTTTAGTGACTCGCATAGTGGCAACCGAGCAGAAAAATGGTTGGCAGTTTACCTGCGAGATAATGTAAATTCGATAGTGAAACTTTTGATGAATTTCATTTGACCCCCTCAGTACAAAACACTGAAAATCAATAAAATGAAAAATAATCGCAGAACAAAGCATCTACGCCAACCGCCGCCAAAGCCCAACTCGCAAAGCCAACGCAGGCGGCGGTATGCGTAGATGCAACCGTTGGCTGTTATTTTAATAAACCATAACTTCAAACTAACTAATGGAATATTTGCAGAAAATAATTACAAACTTTGAAATTCACTCGGTTGACGGAATAGTCAAGTGCTTTAAAGATGGAATAAACCCTAATGAAATTGTAAATGGCAAACCCTTGATTTATGAATTAATAAATATGTACACCCGTGGCCCACTGTTTAAAAGTTGCATCCAGGCTTTTGTTGACCATGGTTTAGAATTTGAGGATAAAGTTTTGCTCTCTGTTTTAACAGACAACGCTTCTTTACTCGATAATCTTTTATCGGTGGACAAAAATGCAATTAAAAGGAAGTATTCGTTCAACTGTACTTTTACACCGCTTCACGAAATTTCACTCCTTCATATTTGCGCTGAGTATAATCACTTGTCTTGTGCAGAGGTTCTTGTAAAATACGGAGCAGACGTCAATTCCAAAGCTGGATTTGATGAAAACGGTTTTGGTGGGCAGACACCAATCTTCCATACGGTAAACCAAGACGCAAACAAAAGTTTAGATGTTTTGAAATTTCTAATCTCAAAACAGGCAGACTTGAATATAACTGTAAAAGGGCTTATTTGGGGTAAAGGTTATGAATGGGAAACATTTATTCCATCTGTAAATCCAATAAGCTATTCAATGATGGGTTTGTTAAGACAATTTCAAAGGACAGAAAAACAAATTTACGAAGTGGTTTCACTATTGATTCAAGCTAACTATGACAGCAACTATTTTCCGACTAATATTCCAAACAAATATTTAAATAGCTAATAATCAGCAGGAAGAAAAACAACAGCCAACTCGCGTTTTAAGCAAGCCGGGCGGACACCTTTAACTCAGCTTTGGTAATTCTATTGGGCTTTCGTACCTTAACAGGCGGACACAGCTCCGTTGCCCGGCCTGCTTAAAGCGCGCAACGTTCTCCGCAAGCACCATCTCCCACCCGGCGCAAAGCCGATCCCCTAGGCCCGCCGATGCCCTTCGAGGATGCCTTGCGCAGAACAAAGTCTTTACGTATATTGCTGGCGCAACAGCGCAAACACTCGGACGTTGGCAGTAATTCTAAAATGACGGTGCTTCATTGAAAGGACTGCAAAACGGACGACAATTTTAATTACATTTGAGAGATGAATTTAAAGGATAAAAACAAGTATAAATCGGACTTCAAAAAGGAGCTTGACAAGTTTGCGGACAAGCTCGAAAAATACGTTTCCACCGACAATGGTGACTGGACTGTAAAGGGTTTTATTGACGTTTACAAAAACATCTATACGATTTCTTCTGACACCAAAATCGTTTCAAAAATTCTAGAAATACACATCTTTCCGCAAATTTTACAGTTTGCAGACAGCATCGGTTACAAAATCATTCTTGCCGAAAAACAAAATTGGTATCCTGACTTGACTTTCGTTAAAAAGGACAATGAAGAAGTAAAATTTGCACTTGACATAAAAACTACTTTCAGACGAAACGATAAAACGGCAGGTTTTACGCTTGGCAGTCACGGTGGATATTTCAAAGAGAGAGATAAGGACAAGAATATTCAGTTTCCATACAATCAATACACGGGACATTATTGCTTGGGCGTTATTTACACCCGGACAGATGTTTCAGACGACCTTGCCGAAACAGAGATTTATCAAGTTCAGGAACTTCAAGAAGAATATGAAACGCCAAACAAAAAAGTTGGTGAGCGTTCAGTTACGACAGTGAAGAACTTAAAATCCATTACTTCGGTAATCAAGGGCTTTGACTTTTTTGCAGCAGAGAAATGGAAAATTGCAAGCGACAAACAAGGTTCGGGAAACACTGCGAACATTGGTTCCATTTTCGACATTGAAGACCTTAAAAATGAAAATGGAATTTTCAGCAAGTTAGGCGAAGAATGGTTTGACGAATACTGGATAAATCACGGTTCGGCTACAATGGTAAAGGACGGAAAGCTGACTAAAATTACCACGCTTAAAGATTTCTTGGAGTTCAAAGGCAGAACAGACCTTTGGGATAAAATCGTTTCTAAAACTTCTAACAAGAAAACGAAATGAGAGTAATCGTTCCACCAATAAAAAGTCAGGGCATAAAAACCAAGTTAGTTCATTGGATAATGGAACTTGCTCCAAAAGTTTCGGGCAAGTGGATTGAGCCATTTCTTGGAACTGGTGTAGTTGCTTTTAATTCGGGTTACAAAAAAGCTATTCTCAACGACACTAATCCCCACATTATCAATTTTTACAAGGGTATTCAAGACAAGACAATAACTGCACCTTTAATGAAACAATATCTCGAAAGAGAAGGCGAGTTATTGAGCAAAGCCGAGAATAACGGTTACGAACATTATTTGAAAGTGCGGACACGTTTTAATAGCGGAGAGTTTTCACCCTACGATTTTATTTTCCTTTCAAGAGCGGGTTTCAACGGAATGATGCGATTTGGAAGCAAGGGAAATTGGAACATTCCATTTTGCAAAAAGCCAGACCGTTTTGCACAAGCATACATTACTAA
>JANRID010000019.1:0-154728 GCA_033765305.1 Bacteroidia bacterium | reverse complement strand
CCTTGCGCCCCTTGCGCCCCTTGCGGTTAGCTCCCCGCCGCGCACACGTCATCATAAAAGAGCCCCTCCTTGCGCCCCTTGCGGTTGCCCCGCCGCCGCTCAGGCATACAAAAACTGCGGCCCCCGATTGGAGGCCGCAGCAGCAATGCGTTTGGAGCGCGGAATATCAGTTGCCGAGGTCGATCACCTGGCTGTTGCCGTTGACTGTCACGGTGATCAGCTCGTCGCAGTCGCCCGTGCCGAAGTTGACCGTCACGTCAGGCTTGCCGCTGCGCTGGATCAGGCGCTCGCCTTCCACAGCCATGCGGATGCCCTGGATGCGGCAGGCACGCTTGTACACCAGCGGGGTGGTGATCGTCATGGTGTAGGCAGTGCCGTTGCGGCGCACGCCGGTGGCGCTGCCCGATACCGTCAGCTGGTCGGCGGCAGGGTTCGGGGCGCGCAGCCAGGTGGAGGTGCGGTTGAAGCTGCGGGTGGCGGTGCTGCCGTCGGGCCAGGTCACCTGGCCGCCGGCGAGGACCGTGTTCAGGCTGATGGGCGCCTGGAAGTTGGGCGACACGTTGGTAATGGTCTTGGTGCCTTCGATATGGGCGCCGTCCACGTAGAAGCTGTCCAGGGTCACGGTCAGCACTGCGCCGGGGCGGTAAAGCCGCTGGGTGTAATTGACGATGATCTCGCCTGCATACACCCGGCCGTGCGGGCCCGTGCAGCCGGGGCCGAAGTCCACCGTGATCACCTTGGCAGCCGTGTCATGCGTAATCACCGGGCAGCCGTTCGGGAACACCTGGTTGAAGAAGTGCACACCGGCGAAGGGGCGCTGGAAAGAGGTGCCGTCGAAAAGCTCCATTGCTTCCACGCCGTAGGATTCCACATCGTCGAATACGGCTTCCACCTGGGCATCCTGCTCGGCGAGTTCGAGGTCGTCCTCTGCGAGGGTTTCACCATCCTGCTTGCAGGAGGTCAGGGTCAGGGAAAACAGGGCAAAAACCAGGGCGGCGGTGCCTGCCAGGCGCACGGGAAAGAATGATCCGATTTTCATGACTTTACGGTTCATTGAATGTTGCGGTGTTGGTTTGTCTCGCTTGCGAAACACAGCACATAGACCGCCCCCGCTGCCGGGGGTTTAACCGTATCCGGAAAAAAAATGACGCCGGCTCAGCGTTCGCCGAACACCGCGCTGCCGATGCGCACCATCGTGGCGCCTTCCTCGATGGCAATCCCGAAATCGCCCGACATGCCCATCGAAAGCTCCTCCATCGCGATGCGGGGATGCACGATGCCCGTCAGCGCATCGCGCAGCTGACGCAGCCCGGCAAACTGGCTGCGGATCAGCGAGGCATCGTCCGTCAGGGCGGCCATGCCCATCAGGCCGCAGATCCGCACATCCGGAAAGGCATCCATCTGCTCCAGGATGCTGCGGGCTTCTTCGGGCGTCATGCCGGCCTTGGTTTCCTCATCTGAAATGTGAATCTGCAGCAGGCAATCGATTTCGCGCCCGCATTTCCCGGCCTGCCTGCTGATCTCGGCCAGCAGCCCGGCAGAATCTACGGAATGAATCAGGCGGATGTAGGGCGCGATGTATTTGACCTTGTTGCGCTGGAGGGTGCCGATGAGGTGCCAGTGCAGGTGCGGCAGCGCAGGATGCTTGGATTGCAGTTCCTGGACGCGGTTTTCGCCGAAATCCAGCTGACCGGCCGCAGCGGCCTCCGCGATCTGCTCCACAGGCTTGGTTTTGGATACGGCGATCAGGCGCACCGATCCGGGATCGCGCCCGGCGGCTTGCGCCGCTTCGGCTATGCGGCGGCGCACCGCCTCCAGATGCTCGGCTACAGGCATGGCAGGACCATTTTGCTGCGGCAAAGGTACGCTTCCTGCCGCTGCCGCGCAGCGCCTGACAAAAATCTTTGCGGATTGCGCAGCGAATCCGGACCTTCACCCGTCATAAGGAAAATAACGCTTCCGGTTATGAATCTACGAACCGCTTTTACGCCCCTCCTGCTGGCCGCAACGGCCATGCTGCTCTCCGGATGTCTGAAAGACACCTGCAAGCAGACGGTTACCTACGTGACCTATCAGCCTGTGTACAAAAGCTACGAAGAGATCCGCAGCGCGGTCAAGCCTGAAGCCGCCCGCGCGCTCGAACAGCCCGGCAAGATTTACTTCAAGGACGCCTACATCTACATCAGCGAAGTGAATGAAGGGATCCACGTCATCAACAACCAGGACCCCGCCAATCCCCAGCCCGTCGCATTCATCGCAGTGCCAGGCAACCACGATATCGCCATGGTCGGCAACAAGCTCTACGCCGACAGCTACATGGACCAGGTGGTCATCGATGTGACCAACCCCGCACAGGCCCGCGAGATCGGCCGCATGGAGAATGTCTTCTCCTTCGGCGACTGGCACCCCGGCCTCTGGGCAGATCCCAACCTCGGCATCGCCGTGGACTGGGTGGAAACGGAAGTGACCGAAGAATGGGACTGCGCCAACCCCATGCCTTGGGTGTTTTTTGAGCGCAACGTGTTCAGCATGAGCGACGTATCCGCCTCGGGCGTAGGCCAGTTCGCTTCAAACTCCAACTTCACCCCCACCTCCGGCAATAGCGAGCTTTCCACCGGCCTCTCCGGCTCGATGGCCCGCTTCGCAGTGGTAGGCGACTACCTCTACATGGTCACCACGTCCCAGCTGATCCCGGTCAACATCAGCAACCCCGACGCACCGGTGCAAGGCAATGCCCAGAGCATCGGCTGGGGCATCGAGACCATCTTCCCCCGCGGCCAGCACCTCTTCATCGGCACGACCACCGGCATGCTCATTTACTCGGTCGAGAATCCCGAGCAGCCCACGTTCGTCTCCAGCTTCCAGCATGCCAACAGCTGCGATCCCGTGGTCGTGGAAGGCAACTACGCCTTCGTGACCCTGCGCAACGGCACCGAGTGCGGCGGCTTTACCAACCAGCTTGAAGTGGTGAACATCGAAAACCTCGCCAGCCCCCGTCTGGAGTATGTGTACCCGATGTTCAATCCGCACGGCCTGGGCATCCGCGACAATGTGCTCTTCATCTGCGACGGCACCGAAGGCCTGAAGGTGTACGACGCCACCGACGTGAGCAAGATCACTTCGAATCAGCTGGCTCATTTCCAGAACATCCAGGCATTCGATGTGATCCCGCTCTACAACATCCTGCTGATGATCGGCGCCGATGGTCTGTATCAGTACGATTATTCGGACGTGAACAACATCCGCCAGATCAGCCATATCCCCGTAGTCGTGGAATAACGGAGCTTTGCTCCAAATGGGTTGGATATTTTGTCGATATTGGTTGCGGGGAGCGGGAGCTTCCCGCAATTTGTATTTCTGCCATATGAAATCTGCATCATTCAGCATCCTGGCCGCGCTGATCCTGGCCGCAGGCGTCAGCTGCGAGCGGATCGCTTCCAGTTCCCTGGCCGGCACCCGCTGGCTTGCCGTCTCGATCGAGGATGCCGTCTCCACCCGATCGGCGGTAGGCGCCTACCTGCTTGAATTCGGCGACGGGGACATCTGGAGCATCGAACTCGACGTCAACACCTGCAACAGCGTGTTCAGCCTCGGCGGCGGTTCCCGCATCGACTTCACCACCCCCGGCTGCTCGAAGGCCTGCTGCGACAGCCAGTTTGCGGAGGATATGCTGCGCATCCTGGATGCCGCAGACCGGTATCAGCTCCGGAATGGCCGGCTGATCCTGCAGGCCGGCGGCGAAACCCTCACCTTCCGCCGCTGCGCCACGCCCGGCTGCCGGTAAGCAGATGCGCCGCCCGGCACAGGCCAGGCGGCGCATCCCATCCGGAACGGCAGGCGATTACCAGCGGATCAGCGCCGATGCCCAGGTAAAGCCGCTGCCGAAGGCCGCCAGGCAGACCAGGTCGCCCTCCTTCACTTTGCCCAGCTCCCAGGCTTCGTTGAGCGCAATGGGAATCGAAGCGGCAGTCGTATTGCCGTATTTCATGATGTTGTTGTGCACCTTCTCCTCCGGCCAGCCCATGCGCATGCGCACGGCCTCGGCGATGCGGAGGTTGGCCTGGTGGGGAACGAAGAGGTCCACATCTTCCGGGCTGTAGCCGGTGGCCTGCAGGGCTTCGTGGATGACTTCGGGAAATTTCTCCACCGCAAATTTGAACACGTAGCGCCCGTTCATCACCGGATAGATGCTCCGGTTGTCGATCATGTCATGCGTAATATGGCGTGCCGCATGGCCGGAGGGCGCCAGCACTGCCAGCGCTTCGGCGTGCTCGCCGTCGGAATGCAGGTGCGTCGTCAGAATGCCCTGATCGGGATTGTCGCTGCGGGTGATGAGGGCCGCCCCGGCGCCATCGCCGAACAGCACCGTGACATCGCGGCCTTCGTCGGAAAAATCGAGGCCGGAAGAGTGGATTTCAGCGCCTACCAGCAGCACATTGCGGTACATGCCGGTCCGGATGAACTGATCGGCGATCGAAAGTCCGTAGATGAAGCCGGAGCATTGGGTGCGGATGTCCAGCGCGGGAATGCCTTTGCTGGTGATGCCCAGCTCGCGCTGGAGCAGCACGCCGGAGCCAGGGAACATATAATCCGGGTTCAGCGTGGCGAAGATGATCATATCGAGATCCTCGGCGGTCATGCCTGCCCGCTCCAGGGCCATGCGGGCCGCGCGGGCGCCCATATTGGCCGCCGTGTCCTTGCCCGGCGTGAAATACCGGCGCTCCTGAATACCCGAACGCTCGCGGATCCACTCGTCGGAGGTGGTCATGCGTTTGGCGAGGTCATCGTTGGTGACCACATTCTCCGGGACATAATACCCCAGTGCAGCAAGTTTGGCACGGAACATACGCGTACAAATGAGTAGTAGATGCGCAGCATGCGCACTCAAAGGTACGACCTTTTCACAGAACCCAAAAAGCGGGGCTCAGGGCAGCAAAATCCGCAGCCGGGCTGCGCCGCCTGCATGGTGCTGCTGCACGAGGTAGAGCCCCGGCGCGAGGCCGGCCAGCGATACCGCCTGACGGGCAGCCCCTTCCGGGCTCCATGCCGTCTGTGCGTACACAATGCGTCCGCCCAGGTCGCGGACTGTCCACTGCACAGGGCCTGACTGAGCCTGCTGCCAGCGGAATTCCCAGGCGCCACCGCCCAGATGGGCGCCGTACAGGGCTGCGCGGGGCTCCGGGGCCGGCGGCATCGGAATAGCCGCCTCCAGCACGGGGCTTACGGCGCCGCTGCGCGTCAGCAGCAGGCGGAAATCGCAGCCTGAGCCCATGACGCCGTCGAGGATGATGCCGTACAGGGTATCGGCTTTGAGCGTCAGCGGCCCCAGGGCCATGTCGGAACCGGGGAAGAGCGCGGTGGCGCCGGCGGCGGCGCTGGAGAGGATCAGGGTATTGGCGGCATCGCCGCAGTCCAGCCTGCGTGCGACCAGGATCTCGACCGAATCGGGCGCATAGGCGGTTGCGCAGTTGAGATCGCCCAGGTGCAAGTACCAGCCGGTTTCGGGGTCGCCGGCCGGCTTGGTGAAGGTGTAGTACACGCTGTTGTCGAGGTAGCGGACCGCCTGGCCGATTTTGGTATTGGTGATGGGATTGACCAGATCGCCGAGGCTGCGGTTGGAGTAGCAGTCGCCCAGGAAATTGGTGGTAAAAAAATGGTCCTCCGTGTTGAAGCCGGCGCATTCGTCGGTGCGGCGCTCCTTGGTTGCGTACAGGGTAGAGCCGGAAACGGCATCGCCCCAGTTGCCGGAGCCGCCGGCGGCGGCGCCCGGATCCACCCCCGCGCCGGGGATGAGCGCGATGGCATCGGCACAGCGGTCGTTGGCCGGCGGCGGCGCCGGCGCGGCGAGTTCCTTGGCGCAGATCTGGATAGAGCCGCCGGCCCCGGACACCCGTTCGAGCTTCAGAAAATAGGTGCCTTCGCCGTCCAGGCCTTCCGCCGTGAGCACCGGCATATTGCTGGCGCCCGCAGGCACGTTCCAGCAGCCGGCGATGCGCGGGGTAAACGGCGGGGTGTTGGGGTTGACCCAGGTGCAGGGATTGCCGAAGCCGTTGTCGCGGCAGTCGGAATAGAGCAGGTAATACTTGATCTCGCTGCCTGCGGCCAGATTAAACGAGACCTCGAACTGAATGCTGTGCTGCCAGGCTGGGCTGTTGGGGTCGGCGGGGTCGAAGCGGAACCAGGCTTCCTGGGCGCTGCCGGCGGCGCATCCTGCCGCCACGCCGCTGTAGGCGACGCCGCTGGCGCCGGAAAAGGTATAGGCAGCCGGCAGGGTGCAGGTATACGCGGCGGCCGCCGGCGACACGAACACCGAGGTCGCCGTGCCGCAGTCGCCGCCCGCCCGCAGGGGTACCGCTGCGGAGCTGGCAGCCAGCCACCACATGCTGAACAGGATGAATTTCTTACGTGCGGGAAACAGCCAGTCAGCCATGATTTCAGATCTTGATGCGAAATATCAGACCTGAAAAATGGGGCAAAGCCCCGATTTTTCCAATGATCCGGCCCGGAACTTACATCAAATTCTGCATCAGTTGGAATTTTCTATGCCTGAACGTTACGCCTTCGCGGCAGCTTTCTGCTTCTCATCCCGCTTTTTTTGGCGGACATCGATGATCTCGCAGTAGAAACACAGCTCTTCATCCGGCGGGATGGTGGTCCCGCAGTTTTTGCACTTGCTGTCTTTCTTTTTCTCTTCGGCTGGCGGCGGGTCGATGGTGAACACGAGCCCGCGCAGCAGGAAGTAGATGACGGCTGAAATGAAGATAACTTCCATCGGTAGTGCTGGGTTGAGGAGTGGAACAAGCAAGGAACCCTTTCATCAGGCACAAAAGAGCAGTGCCGCTGCGCAAACAGCTGCACAGAACCACAATTTCGTCACGAATACTACTGAGGAAGCTAAGTTACACAACTATACGCCCCCAAAACGGAGAAGTTCCGTTTTGGGTCAAGTATTGACACAACCTGTCACAGATTCTCAGCGGTAGCCCTGCGCCTGGAGCCGGAACAGCTCCGCATACAGCCCGTTGTGCTCCAGCAGCTCCTCGTGGGAGCCGATTTCCTCCAGGCTTCCGTTGCGCAGCACCAGAATGCGGTCTGCCATGCGCACGGTCGAGAAGCGGTGCGAAATGATGATGGAGCTGCGCCCGCCCGTCAGCTCGGCAAAGCGCCGGAAGACCTCGTACTCAGCCCGCGCATCGAGGGCCGAGGTCGGCTCGTCGAGGATCATCACCTGGGCCTCGCGCATGTAGGCGCGCCCGAGGGCGATCTTCTGCCACTGCCCCCCGGAAAGCTCCACGCCGCCGTCGAAGCGCCGGCCCAGCATCTGCCCATAGCCTTTCGGCAGGGTATCGATCACGCTCTGCGCGAGGCTCTGCACCGCAGCCGATTCGATCGCCGCCTGATCCTCCCGCTGCCCGATGTTGCCGATGGCAATATTTTCCCCGGCGGTCAGCTCGTAGCGCACATAATCCTGAAAAATCACCCCGATCGAGGCACGCAGCTCGTCGAGGCTGTAGTGGCGCAGATCATGTCCGTCGAGCAGGATGCGCCCTTCGCTGGGATCGTAGAGCCGCGCCAGCAGCTTGACCAGGGTTGTTTTGCCCGCTCCGTTTTCCCCCACAAGGGCCAGCTTTTCGCCGGGCCGGAGGTGGAAGGACAGGTTGCGCACGGCGTAGCTGTCGCGCTTGGGGTATTTGAAGCTCACCTGCTCGAACACAAAGCCTTCGCGGATGGGATTGGGAAAGGGCAGGGGCTGCTCCGGCGTGCGGATCTCCGGCTGCACGTCGAAAAAGTCGAACAGGTCCTGGAGGTAGAGGGAACTTTGGGCAATGGCGGAAAACCGCGACAGAAAGCCCTGCAGCAGGCCGCGCATCCGGGCAAAGGAGCCTGCCAGAAAGGTCAGATCGCCGATGCTGAGGGCCCCTTCCACCGTCCGGAAGGCAATCACGGCATACGCTACGTAATACCCGGCCTCGCCGGCGCTGCTGAACAGAAACCCCCAGCCGGAGCGGCGGATGGCCAGCCGTCGGTTTTCGAGGTAATAGCGGTGCGAAAGGGCATCAAACCGGTCGCGGAGAAAGCCCGCCAGGCCCCAGATCTTGATCTCCTTGGCATTCTGATGGCTGGCGCCCAGGTAGCGGATGTAGTCCAGCTCCCGCCGCTCGGGGGTCCAGCTCCGGGAAAGCGAATACGAGTGCTGGTTGAAATGCAGCTCGCTCAGAAAGGCCGGAATCACGGCCACCACCAGCAGCAGGATCAGCCAGGGGTTGAACACCGCCAGGCCTGCGCCCAGCGCCAGCAGGGTCACGAGGTCCTGGATCTGCGAAAAGACCTGCGAAAGCAGCACGACCCGCGATACGGACTGCTGTCGGGCACGCTCCAGCTTGTCGTAGAACGCTGCATCCTCAAACTGCGGCAGATCCAGCAGCGCGGCATGCTCGATCATGCGCACCGAGGTGCGGTTGCTGAACAAATCTCCGAGCAGTGCGTCCAGCAGCGAGATGGCCCGCCCGGTCAGGGCGGTCAGCAGCCCCAGGCCCAGCTCCACGGCAATGAGGGTCGTCAGGCTGCTGCGGTCTGCCCCCGGCGCGCCGCTCAGCCGGATCACCTCGTCGATGATCAGCTTGCCTACGTACAGCAGCAGCAGCGGCAGCACGGCCGATACGGCGCGCAGCAGCAGATTGCCCAGGGCCATAGCCGGATGGGTCTGCCATACCATGCGGAGAAAGGGCGGCACGTGCCGCAGTGCGCGGAAACTGTCGCGCAGGGAAAGCTCCCCGCCGTAGCGCTGGTCGCGCGCGGTCTCGCGGAAGATCCGGGAAAAGATAGCCATGCAGCCTTCTGTACGCAGCAGCCGGGCTCCGGTTGCCGGATGCGCATTTTTTGCCTATCTTCACCCTGCTGTTTCCGGCATCCTATCCCTGCGCACAAGTCCTCCATGAACCGTCTGCTGCCTGCTGCCCGCCTTGCAGCCTGTCTGCTGGGCATCCTGCTGCTGCCTGCTCCGGCAGCGCACGCGCAGCATCCCTTTGCCAACGTGGTCCTGCCGCAGGATGGCTCCACCGGCAATTCCTGCCAGACTGAAATCATCCTCAAGACCTTTTATACCCTCTCCGAAGCAAGCCAGCCCGATCCGGCTACCCTCACCGACCGCAGCATCCTGATCTATCCCAGCGACCAGCCCCGCAAGCCCATCCGGGCAGGCCTCAGCTACCATCCGGTGACCCGCCAGATCCGCATCGTGCCTGCGGTGCCCCTTGCTGCGCGCACCCTGTACACCGTCGAAGTCACTGCCGGCCTTGCAGACGACCGCGGCTTCGGGTTTTTGCCGCTGAAAACCACCTTTGCCACCGGCGACTGTGCCGTAGAGCTGCCGCCGCCGGTGGTGCAGAATCTGCCTGCCGCCCCCGTCCAGCCCGATCCGGTGATCCGCGCCTTCACCGGCTCGCGCGAGGCCGATACCCTGCGCCTCCGCTGGCGGCTTGCGCCTGCGTATCAGGATGCTGCTGTGCTCATCGAGCGCCTGATGCCCGACGGCAGCCGCCATACCGCAGCTCAGTTTCCCCGGCGCGGCGGCGCCGAGGCCCGTATCCTGCCGGTGGATGCCTGGGAGGAAACGGCGCTCCGCCCCGGCTGGAACCGCTACCGCATGGCGGTGTATGTGCACCCCGACACCCTGGTGCATTCCGATACCGTGTCCCTGTTTGTTCCGCGTATCAGCCTGATATCGAACCAGCTGCAGGCTGCCGACACCCTGAAGCTGGCATACTGGATTCAGGATCGTACGCCGGTGGCCGTCGTGATCCGCAATAGCGAAGGCAAGGACATTGCCCGCAAAGCGGGCATTCTGTATCCGGGCCAGCCGCCGCTGGCGCTGGATGCTTCTGCCTGGCCATCAGGCGCATACCTGGCGCTGGTCCGCACCGGCGATCAGACCTGGGCACACCGGTTCAGCGTCAGGCGCTAGGCGCCTCCGGCGCAGTAAGCGCAGCAATGGCTTCGCGGAACGCAGCGAAGGGAAAGGCTGCCATGGCCCGCTCCAGCTTGGCTGCGATATAGGCCGTGCCCGGATCGCCGATGCTGCCGGCATGGGTATGCCGCAGGGTTTTGTCCGGCCGGAAGGTTCCCGCCTCGACCTCCGCCCCGATCTTCCGGTAAGCCTCCCGGAACGGCAGGCCCGCCATGACTTCGCGGTTCACCGCTTCCACCGTGAAGAGGTAGTCGTAGCGCGGATCGTCGAGGATGTCTTCCTGCACCTGCACCCGCTCCAGCATGTAGGCAGCGATGCGCAGGCAGTCTTTCGCATCCTCGATGGCCGGGAACAGGTATTCTTTGAGCAGCTGAAAATCGCGGTGATAGCCGGAAGGCAGGTTGGAGGTCAGCTGCGACACCAGCGCCGGCAGGGCCTGCAGGCGGTTGCTCCGGGCCCGGATCAGCTCGAAGACGTCCGGGTTCTTCTTGTGCGGCATAATGCTGGAGCCGGTCGTCAGCTCGGCGGGCAGGGTAAGGAACCCAAAATTCTGGCTCATATAGAGGCAGACGTCGGTGCTGAGCTTGTTGAGCGTGGCGCCGATGGCGGCAAGTGCGGCCGCCAGGGCGCGTTCGGTTTTGCCCCGGCCCATCTGAGCGGCTACGGCATTGCAGCTCAGGGAGGAAAAGCCCAGCAGGCGGGTGGTCAGATGGCGGTCGAGGGGGAATGAATTGCCGTAGCCGGCGGCGGAGCCCAGCGGATTCTGGTCGGCGGTCTGCCAGGCGGCGTACAGGGGGAACAGGTCTTCGGCGAGGCATTCGGCATATGCGCCGAACCAGAGCCCGAAGGAGGAGGGCATGGCGATCTGGAAATGGGTATAGCCCGGCAGAAGGGTGCCGCGGTGGGCTTCGCTCTGGCGCTGCAGCGTATCGAAGAGCGATCGGATAAGCGAGGCGAGGGATTCGATTTCGCCGAGGAAAAACAGCTTGAGGTCCACCAGCACCTGATCGTTGCGGGAGCGGCCCGCATGGACTTTTTTGCCGGTCTCGCCCAGTTCGCGGGTCAGCATCAGCTCCACCTGGGAGTGGATGTCTTCCACCCCTGGCTCGATATGCAGTCCGCCGGCGCAGGCCTGCGCATAGAGCTTCAGCAGCTCCGGGCGCAGCAGGCGCCATTCGGCTTCCGGCAGCAGCCCGATCTGGCACAGCATCTGGCTGTGCGCCAGGGTACCCAGCACGTCCCAGGGCGCCAGCGCCCGGTCCAGCTCGCGGTCCTGCCCGACGGTAAAGCGTTCGATCTCCTCGGACACGCTGCCGCCCTTATCCCAGAGTTTCATGCGGTGGGGGTTTGGGGGCAAAGATAGGCAAAATCGGGCGGAAGCTGCCGCGGCTTACTCTACCGGCAGGTACAGCTCAAACACCGTCCGGCCCGGCCGTGATTCGGCAACCTCGATTGTGCCTTTGTGCTGCTGCACGATGATGCGGTGCACCACCCCCAGTCCCAGCCCGGTGCCCTGGCCGAGGGGCTTGGTCGTGAAAAAGGGATCCCAGATCTTGCTCAGCACATCGGGCGGGATGCCCTTGCCGCTGTCGATCACGCGGACCCGCACGCAGTTGCCGTCCGGATGCGCCTGCACCTCCAGAGTGCCGCCCTCCTCCATCGCGTCGAGGGCATTGTCCATCAGGTTGGTCCAGACCTGGTTGAGTTCGCCGGGAAATCCGGAGACGGCCGGCAGGTCTTCGGCGAAGGTTTCGATGAATTCGATGCTGCGCTTTTTGAACTTATGCTTCAGCATGGTATAGGTGCTGCGGATGCCTTCCCGCACATCCACATGCTGCCGGTCGCGGACCTGGTCCATGTAGGTGTAGCTTTTCACCGACTGCACCAGATCGGCGATGCGGCGGGCCGCTTCGCGGATTTCGTTCACAAATTTTTCCGTCGTGAGCACATTGACCACCCAGCCAAGCACCGGCAGGAATTCGCGCTCGCCCGTCTGCTGCAGGATGAAGTCGAGATCTTCATCCGTCAGGCCGAATTCCAGCAGCACCTCGGCATACTCCTGGGCGTTGTCCACCCCCTGGTCGTCGAACCAGTCGATCAGGCACTCCTCGGCGCGGAAGCGGGCCATGCCGCTCAGCGGCTTGGCTTCGCGCTGGAGGGCGCTGAAGAGCACGTCGTTCACGGCATCCACCTGGGCATCTTCCATGCGGATGCTAATCACCCGCTTGAAGCCTTCCGGCATGAGGCCGAGGTGTTTTTTGAGCTCCTCCGCACTGCGCACCACCGCGGCGGCGGGGTTGTTCAGCTCATGGGAGAGGCCGGCGGAGAGCTTGCCGAGGGAGATGAGCTTTTCATTCTGCTGCTGAAAGGCGGTCATGCTGCGGACCCGGTTGGTCATGACATGCACCAGCGCCTCCGTCAGGTAATACTGGGTGCGGATCATCTCGGGGAAATGCTCGCTGCCGAGGGCGAAGATCCGGCAGAACTCGACCACCTCGCCGTTGGAGGTGGCGCCGCGCATGCGGGAGTAGGGCAGCTTGCCGGTAATCTCGCCGGCTTCGAGCCGCATCATTTCCTGCCGCTCGCCGTTGCGCTCCATCCAGACCTTGATGCGGCCTTCGAGCACCACGGTCATCCGCTCGATCGAATCTCCCGTAGAGAAGACCCGCTCTCCGGGCTGAAAGGTCAGCACATAGCCGCGTTCGATCATCCAGCGCAGTTCCTCATCCGGCACGCGGGCAAATTCTTCGAGCTGCTTCAGCTCGGCCAGCAAGGTTTCTGCGGCAGCAGCGGTCATCCGGGTTTCCATTGGGGAAAGATACAGCCTGCCGGCTGAAAAAAGAAAAACCGGGACTTCAAAAGCCCCGGCTGGGAATTTCCCCTGTAGCAGGTTGGTTCTGATACACTTAACGGACCCGTTCCGGGAAAGGCTGCCTGAGCAGGAAATAATCGTAAATTCGCCTCATCACATGAAATCTGCTCTATGAATCTCACGCATACCTTGGGATGGATGGCGGCGGCTGGCTGGCTGCTGGCGGCCGGATGTGCCGCATCGAAATCTGCCGCTTCGGAAGACCCGCTCCGCTATCCGGAAGAGCGCCACCTGCGCAACATCCGCCAGCTTACCTTCGGCGGCGACAACGCCGAGGCCTATTTCAGCTTCGACAGCAAGTCCCTCACCCTCCAGCGCACCTATGCGCCCGAGGGGATTGCCTGCGACCAGATCTTCTACGGCCGGATTCCCAAACGCGCCGGGCAGCCTTTCGAAATGAAGCTGCTCAGCACCGGCAAGGGCCGCACCACCTGCTCCTATTTTATGCCCGGCGATCAGCAGATCCTCTACGCTTCTACCCATCTGGCCGCCGATACCTGCCCCGCCCCGCCCGACCGCTCCAAGATCCGCAAATACGTGTGGGCCATCTACGACAGCTACGATATCTTCGTCTCGAACCTCGACGGCACGATCGTCCGGCAGCTGACCAATACCCCCGGCTACGACGCGGAAGCGACCCTTTCCCCTCAGGGCGACAAGATTGTCTTTACCTCTACCCGGAACGGCGACCTGGATCTGTACACCATGAACCCCGACGGCAGCGATGTGCGCCAGGTCACGAATCAGCCCGGCTACGACGGCGGCGCGTTTTTCTCCCCGGATGGCAAGCAGCTGGTATTCAGAGCTTCCCGTCCCAAGACGCCCGAAGAGCTGCGCGAATACCAGGAGCTGCTCGCGCAGGGCCTCGTGGCGCCGACGAATATGGAGATCTACACCTGCAATCTCGACGGCAGCAACCTGAAGCAGGTCACCCAGCTTGGCAAGGCCAACTGGGCGCCGTTCTTCCACCCTTCAGGCAAGAAGATCCTGTTCTCCTCCAACCATGCCTCGCCCGACGGGCGGCTCTTCAACCTGTACCTCATCAATCCCGACGGCTCCGGCCTGGAGCGGGTCACCTGGGATACGGAATTCGACTCCTTTCCGATGTTTTCCCCGGACGGCAAATACCTGGTCTTCGCCTCCAACCGCAACAACGGCGAGACCCGCGATACAAATGTATTCCTGGCCGAATGGGTGGACTGATCGGCCTGTCGGCACAGACTGCCTGATTTACAGCTGCTCCAGCTCGCCTGCGGCCATCCGGTCAATGCGCAGAAGCAAGTCCTGCACCGGCGCGCCCGGGCTCTCCAGCGGATCGATGCTGCGGACAAGCCTGGCGCGCATCCGGTACAGGCGCTCGCGGTCGTAGCGCTGGGAGCCTTTGACGAGGTCGAGCTTCATCAGGGCCTCCTGCCGGTTTTGTTTGGGATTGAACAGGCCGTTCAGTTCCGAGCATTGGTTGCAGACGCCGGTCTTGCTGACCAGCGCGCAGCGCTGCTCGAAGATGTCCATCAGGGTGTGCCGCGCATCCTGCAGCAGGTGCTTGACCACATCCGGGCTTTTTTCCAGGATCTGCGCGGTTTCTTTTACGGAAAAATCATACACATCCTTGAGGATCAGCGCTACCTGCTGCTCGACCGGCAAGGTCTTGCCCATGCAGGCAAAGCAGGTGCTGATGTGCTCCCGCATGTCGTAGGCCTGCTCGCCGCAGGCCTGCCCTGTCTCGACCAGCCGGTCCATCACGTCGCGGCGGCCCATCGCCAGCGCTTTGCCCTGCGCCTTCACGTCCGGCTGCCAGCGCTTCGCCCTGCGCAGGTGGTCCCAGGCGAGATTCGTGGCGATCTGAAATACCCAGGTCTTGAGCGATGCCTCCTGCCGGAAGCTTCCCAGCCTGCCGAATGCCTTGAGAAAGGTATCCTGGCACAGGTCTTCGGCGTCCTGGCGGTCGGCCAGCAGCCGGTAGAGATAAGACCTCAGGGCCGGCTGAAATGCGGAAAACAGCGATTGAAACGCATGGATATCGCCTGCGAGGGCTTGGGAAATCAGGTCTTCATGCATAGATCTTGCAGATACGCCCCCGGGCAGCGGCTGCCCGGGGGAGGTGGATGCCATACGCGGAGTTCGATACAGCCAACTTACAGTATTTCAGGCATTCCGCCCGGATGCTTTTCAGGGAATCAGGACCACCTTTCCAGCAGTTTCCCGCGCCTCGATGGCCGCATGCGCCTGCGCCGCATCGGCAAGCGGAAAGCGGTGCGCGACATGCACCTGCAGGCTGCCTTCCAGCATAAGCCCGATGACGGCACCCAGGCCGGCCTGCCAGTCGGCCATGCGGCTGTTGATGAAATGCGCGAGGTTGAAGCCCAGGACGCTGTGCCCGCCGTTCGGCAGCTGCTCGGAATGCAGCACGCCCTGCACCCCGCTGGCTGCGCCGTATACGATCATGCGGCCATTGACTGCCAGGCACTTGAAGCTTTCGCTGAATATGTCGCCGCCTACCGTCTCCAGAATCACATCCACCGGCTTGCCGCCGTTGGCGGCGGTCACCTGAGCCGGCCAGCCGGGCTGGCGGTAGTTCACAGCCGCATCGGCGCCCAGTGAACGGGCCAGGTCCAGCTTGGCTTCGCTGCCGGCTGTCGCGATGACAGTCTGCGCACCCAGCACCCGGGCCAGCTGCACCAGCAGCGAGCCGACCCCGCCTGCGGCGGCGTGGATGAGCACACTTTTGCCCGCCAGGCCGTCTGTGAGGTGCGCAAGCATGAGGTAGGCCGTGCTGCCCTGCACAAATATGGCCGTAGCTGCCGCAGGATCGATCTGCGGCGGCACGGGCACCCCGTACCAGGCCGGCATCACGGCATACTCGGCATAGCCGCCGCCGGCAGGCAGGATGGCCAGCACCCGCGTTCCGGGCGCCAGCTCTGCCCCGGCACCGGCTGCCCGTACGATCCCGACTGCTTCGGCCCCCGGCACGTAGGGAAGCGGCGTGGGCGCAAAGTAGGTGTTCCGGCGGCGCAGGGTGTCGGAGTAATTGACCCCCGCAGCCTCGATCTGGATGAGCACTTCGCCAGGTCCAGGCACCGGCACCGGTACTTCGGCCGTTTCAAGTACCTCCGGCCCGCCGTAGGCAGAAAATCGGATCTGTTGCATCGTCTTCATTGTACACAGGGATTGGTGAAACACAACAGCCCTCTGACGGACGAGCAGCCTGAAACGGGCGGAATCATCCGGCATATATGCAAAATATTTTATACCTCTCTGGCCCTCAGATACCCTGCAGATCGATTCCCTGCTACGCGCCCGCGTGCTTGACCGGATAGCTGCGGATGGCGAACTTTCGGAAAATCCCTGTACCATGGAGGAGGCACTCGACCGGTTTCTTGCCCGTTATGCGCCGCAGTTTCAGCCGTTCGGCGAAGGCCGGCTAGCGCTGGCACCGCATGTGTCCCGATGGCAGCGGCCGCGCCGGGACTGCCTCGTACAGGCCGGCGAGGTGCTGCACGAGGTGTTCTTTGTCCTGCGGGGAGCGGTCCGGAGCTATTACCTCAGCGAAGGCACCGAGGTCAACACCTGGTTTGCCTTTGAAGACGAGCTGGTCGGATCGTTCGAGAGCTACGTGCACGGGCGCCCGTCGCGCGAGACGCTGGAGCTGATGGAAGATACCGAGCTGCTGGTGCTGCATCTCCGTACCCTCCGGCCCGAGCTTCAGCACAGCCTGGTGCTGAGCAATCTGGTCCGGGTACTTGTCGAAGAATACACCGCCTTTCTCGAAGCGCGGCTTTCGGCCCTGCAGTTCAGCAGCGCGAGCGAGCGCTACGAATGGCTCGAACGCTTTGAGCCGGAGGCTCTGAAACGGGTTCCGGTGCAGCATCTGGCCTCCTACCTCGGCGTCACCCGCGAAACGCTCAGCCGGATCCGGGCACAGCGCAGGCCGCTTTTGTGAGAAATATCAAAGGATCCGGGTATCCGGCGGCGGTACTTGCTGCCTAATTCCCGTCCGTATGAACCGGTCTGAATTTCTGCGGCTCCTCGCTTTGGGAGCCGCCTCGATCCCGCTGCGCAGCCTGGCGCGGCCATTTCCGGCGCCCGGCAAGCGGGTCCTGATCATCGGTGCCGGCATGGCCGGCGCCGCTGCTGCTGCTGCACTGCGCGCGGCAGGCACTGAGGTGCTGGTGCTCGAAGCCCGGTCCCGCACCGGAGGGCGCATCCACACCGACCGCTCCCTCGGCATGCCGGTCGATCTGGGTGCCGCCTGGATTCACCATCCCCGCGGCAATCCCCTCGTCCCCCTTGCCGAAGCGCAGCAGCTCCGCACCACGCCCACCCGCTTCACGCAGCTGCACCTGATCGAGCCCGGCGGGGATTCCCTGCCCGCCCGCAGGCTGCTCCGCCCGGCCCTGGCCTGGCAGCGGGCATTCCGGCAGGCAGCGCGGCAGGCTGACCGCATGCCGCCGGCCCTCAGCCTGTGGGAGGCGCTCGAACCCCGGCTCGACCCGCCCGGCGATCCCCGCCTCAGCAGCCTCATCCGCCAGGCAGCTGAGACCGAGCTGGCTGCCAGCCTTGAAACGGTCGGCGCCGCACAGGTGCTGCGCGCCAGGCTTCGGGGAGCCGGGCAGGATCTGTTCATGCGCGATGGCTATCAGCCGCTCGTCGATTCCTTGCTGGAAGGGGTGCAGGTGCTGCTGAACCAGCCGGTGCAGCAGATCGTCCAGCGGGGCAGCCGGGTCACCGCCTATACCCGCGAGACCAGCTACGAGGCGGATGCACTGATTCTCACGGTTCCCCTAAGCATACTGCAGGCAGGCCAGATCGAGTTCGACCCGCCGCTGCCGGCAGACAAGCGGGAAGCCCTTGCCCGGATGCGGCTGGGACTGATGAACAAGGTAATTCTGCCGTTCGAGGCGCCATGCTGGGATACCCGGAAGCAGTTCATCGTGCTGCTCGGCGAGGCGCAGGAGCCGGACCGTATTCTGGTGAATATGCATGCGTTTACGGGCCAGCCTGTGCTGGCCGCGCTCTATGTGCACCGCGAGGCGGAGGCGCTGGAGCATGCGGACCCCGAAGCGGTCCGGCGTTCGTGGACAGCGCGGCTGCACCGGGCTTTTCCAGGCAGAGAGATCGCCCTCCGCACCCCCATCCTGACCCGCTGGCGCGCAGACCCCTATTCGCAAGGGTCCTACAGCTATCCGCATGCGGGCGCGCTCGCTGGCGATGCAGCCTTGCTGGCAGCCCCCTGGGGCCGCATCCGCTTCGCAGGCGAAGCGACGGAGTCTCAGCACAGCTCCTATGTGCATGGCGCGTATCTGTCCGGACTGCGGGAAGCCCGTGCCGTGCTGGAACCCTGACGCTGCCGCAACGCAAAACCGCCAGCGCTGTGCGCTGGCGGTTTTGCATACAATCCGAATTCCGGAAGGATCAGTCCTTGGATTCGGAATCGGCGGGCGAGTCGGCCACCTCTTCCGGCTCCACCGTTTCGATCACGGACTGGGGAGCAGGCGTCACCGGTGCAGCCGTTTCGGCAGCAGTCGCACCCTGCTTCTTGCCGGAGCTGCGGCGCGAGCGCTTCTTCTTGGCACGGCGGCTGGAGAGCTTTTCCCCTTCGAGGTACTCGTTGAAGTCCACCAGCTCGATGAGCGCCATTTCCGCATTGTCGCCGGGGCGCGGCCCGAGCTTCAGGATGCGGGTATAGCCTCCGGGACGGTCGGCGACCTTTTCGGCGATCGGGCCGAAGAGTTCCTTGATCGCGTCCTTGTTCTGCAGGTAGGAGAATACCACCCGGCGGGAGTGCGTGGTATCCGTCTTGGATTTGGTGATCAGCGGCTCGACGTACACGCGCAGCTCTTTCGCCTTGGCGAGGGTGGTGCGGATCCGCTTGTGAATCAGGAGGGAGATGGACAGGTTCGCGAGCAGCGCCTTGCGGTGGCTGTACGTCCGTCCGAGGTGGTTGACCTTATTCCCGTGTCTCATGAAAAGAAGATTGAAATCCTTGCGGCATTCCGCTCTTTCGAGGGGTCATAATCCGCAGGACAGGTGAAACAAAACCGGAAGCCGGGGGCCTGGCGCGAGGCCGGGCCAGCCTGCTTCCTTAATCTTCGTCGAGGCGGTACTTGACTACATCCATCCCGAAGGTGAGCGCCTTGTCGGCCACGAGCTCTTCGAGCTCCGTAAGCGACTTGCGCCCGAAGTTGCGGAATTTCAGGAGGTCAGCGATGTTGTAGCTGACCAGATCGCCGAGGGTTTTAATGTCTGCTGCCTTGAGGCAGTTGTAGGCGCGCACCGACAGATCGAGTTCGGAGAGCGGCGTTTTGAGCAGCTTCCGCATCTGGAGGTAGTTTTCATCCACCTCATCCTTCTTGTCGGGCACATCTGCGGCGATGGTGATGTTCTCGTCGGAGAACAGCATCAGGTGGCGCAGCAGAATGTTGGACGCTTCCTTCAGGGCCGATTCAGCATCGATGGTGCCATCGGTCTGCACGTCGATCTCGAGCTGTTCAAAGTCTGTGCGCTGCTCGACGCGGTAGTCGTCGACCTGATAGCGCACATTGCGGATCGGGGTGAAGATGGCGTCGATGGCGATCTCGCCGATAGGCGCATTGGCCACGCGGTTGTCTTCCGCGGGCACATAGCCGCGGCCTTTGGAAATCGTCAGCTCGATATCGAACTGGGTTTTGGGATCCAGGTGGCAGATCACCAGTTCGGGGTTGGTCACCTTGAAGGACGACGTATGATCTGCGATATCGCCGGCTTTGAAGACCTCGCGGCCCCGGATCGATACGAAGAGTTTGTGGTCGCCTTCCGTGACCTTCTTCAGGCGTACGCCTTTCAGGTTCAGAATGATTTCCGTGACATCTTCCAGCACACCGGGGACGACGGAGAATTCATGGTCGATCGCAGGAATCTTGATCGAGGTGATGGCATACCCTTCCAGCGACGAAAGGAGCACGCGGCGGAGCGCGTTGCCAACTGTAATGCCATACCCGCGTTCAAGCGGCCGGAGCATAAAGCGCCCGAAGGAATCGCCTTCCTTTTCGAGGACGACTTTCTCCGGCATCATAAAGTTTAGCAATGCCATAGATAGAGCCCGCTTGATTAACCTTTGGAATACAGTTCTACGATGAGCTGCTCATTAATGTTTTCCGGAATCTCCTCACGTTCAGGATAATTCAGGAACACGCCGCGGTACTGGTCGGGGTACACCTGAAGCCAGTTGAAGCGGGCGGAGCGGCCGAGGCTGCGGTTGATCACATCGGCACTGCGGCTCTTTTCCCGGATGGAGACCTCGTCGCCGGGTTTGAGCTGGAAGGATGCGATATTGGTCACCACCCCGTTGACCATCACGTGCTTGTGGGACACGACCTGGCGGGCGGCCATCCGGGAGGGAGCGAAGCCCATGCGGAACACCGTATTGTCGAGGCGGGCTTCCAGCATCTGGAGAAACACCGTGCCGGTCACCCCGCTTTTGCGGGCGGCTTTGTCGAAGGTGTTGCGGAACTGGCGCTCCAGCAGCCCGTAGGCATACTTGGTTTTCTGCTTTTCAGCAAGCTGAGAAGCATATTCGGACGCCTTTTTGCGGCCTTTGCCATGCTGGCCGGGGCCGTATTTGCGGCGTTCGAATGCCTTGGAAGGGCCAAAGATTGCTTCCTTGAACTTGCGTGCAATCCTGTCGCGTGGGCCGGTATATCTTGCCATTGCTCGCTTTCAGTGATGGATTAAACTCTTCTGCGTTTGGGAGGGCGGCAGCCGTTGTGGGGCAGCGGGGTAATGTCGTTGATCACGGACACTTCAAGTCCGGAAGCGCCGAGGGCGCGGATGGCGGCCTCACGGCCGGCGCCGGTTCCTTTGACGAACACCTCTACCTTGCGCAGGCCCAGGTCGTAGGCACGCTTGGCGCAGTCCGAAGCAGACACCTGTGCTGCGTAGGGGGTATTCTTCTTGGAGCCTTTGAAGCCCATCTTGCCGGCTGCCGACCACGTGATGGTGTTGCCGGTCGCATCGGTGATGGTGATGATTATGTTGTTGAAAGACGAGCTGATGTGCGCTTGGCCCACCGCCTCGACTTTCTTTTTCTTTTTGACTTTCAGGGCCTTTGCCATGAGAGAATTTGATTATACATCCAAAATGCCGGATAAACCCATGTGGTGCAGATGCCGCCCGGATTACTTGGTAGCCTTCTTCTTGTTGGCGACCGTTTTCTTCTTCCCTTTGCGGGTACGGGCGTTGGTGCGGGTGCGCTGGCCGCGGAGCGGCAGGCCTTTGCGGTGCCGGAGACCCCGGTAGCATCCGATGTCCATCAGACGCTTGATGTTCAGCTGAACTTCGCTGCGGAGCTGGCCTTCCACCTTGTAATCGTCGCCGATCACGCGGCGGATTTTCACGACATCTTCTTCCGTCCAGTCCTTCACCCGCTTGTCCTCGCTGATGCCGGCCTTGGCCAGAATGTTCGTGGCGGACGTACGGCCGATCCCATAGATATAGGTCAGCCCGATCACCCCGCGTTTGTTTTTAGGCAAGTCGACGCCTGCAATGCGTGCCATAGAGTTAGCCTTGACGTTGTTTGAACTTGGGGTTCTTCTTGTTGATCACGTACAGCCGGCCTTTCCGCCGGATGATCTTGCAGTCCTCGGACCGCTTTTTGATGGAAGCTCTGACCTTCATGGGCTTATCCGTTGTATTCGTTCAGTGTCACTTGTAGCGGTAGGTGATCCGGCCCTTGGTAAGATCGTACGGCGGAATTTCCAGCGATACCTTGTCCCCGGGCAGAATCTTGATGTAGTGCATGCGCATCTTGCCGGCGATGTGCGCCAGCAGTTCATGGCCGTTTTCGAGCCGAACGCGGAATGTAGCATTGGGCAACGCTTCCGTTACCACCCCGTCTACTTTGATCGGCGCTTGTTTTGCCAATGTCTTTGCTGCTTAATGCTCAATCAACTCAAAATTCGACAGAATCACCGCTTTATCCTTGCCCACCGCAACCGAGTGCTCGAAGTGGGCAGAGGGCTGGCGGTCGGTGGTATAGATCGTGTACCCATCCTTGGATACTTCCACAAACCGCTTGCCCAGATTGATCATGGGCTCGATTGCGAGCACCATCCCTTCTGTCAGCCGCACGCCTGCCCCCTTTCGCCCGTAGTTGGGCACATCCGGCGGCTCGTGCAGCTTGCGTCCGATGCCATGACCCACCAATTCGCGTACCACGCTGAATCCGTAGGTCTCCGCATGCCGCTGGATTGCGAAGGATACTTCGCCCAGCCGGTTGCCCGCCACCGCCTTCTCGATGCCTTTGAAGAGCGACTCCCGCGTAACCTGCAGGAGCTTCTGCTTCTTGGCCGAGACTTCGCCCACCGGAAAGGTATAGGCCGAATCGCCAAACCATCCGTTGAGCAGCACCCCGCAGTCCACCGAGATGATGTCGCCTTCCTGGAGAATCCGCCTGGCGGACGGCATCCCGTGAATGACTTCGTCGTTCACCGAGGTGCAGAGCGTGTACGGATACGCCGAGTCGGCGAAGCGGGGCTTGTAGTTCTTGAAGGCAGGCACGCCTCCATGATCCCGGATGAAGGTTTCGGCTATCTTATCCAGGTCCATGGTATTGGCGCCCGGACGGATGTGCTTCTTGACTTCACCCAGCGTCTTGCTGACTAACAAAGAACTCTGCCGGATCATTTCGATCTCTTCCGGCGTCTTATACGAAATTTTCTCTCCCATATTACACTGCCAATCCGCTGCGCTGACGCCCTTTGATCCGGCCGCTCCGCATCAGGCCATCGTAGTGGCGCATGAGCAGGTAGCTTTCCACTTGCTGCAGGGTATCGAGCACCACCCCGATCATGATGATGAGCGTGGTGCCGCCGAAGAACTGCGCGAAGGAGCCGGAGGTGCCGAGCACCCCTGCAACCGCCGGGAAAATCGCGACGATCGCCAGGAAGATCGAACCGGGCAGGGTAATCCGGGAAAGAATGTTGTCGATATACGAAGCGGTTTTCTTTCCGGGTTTGATGCCGGGAATAAAGCCGCCGTTGCGCTTGAGCTGGTCTGCGATCTCGTTGGGGTTGATGGCAATGGCCGTGTAGAAGTAGGTAAACACGATGATCATCAGGAAGAAGATCAGGTTGTACCAGAAGCCATTGACATTGCTCATGGCCGCCACCACACCGGAAAGCGACTCGGCGCCTGCCAGCTGGATGAGGGTGGTCGGGATGAACATGATCGCCTGGGCGAAGATGATCGGCATCACCCCGGCCGAGTTGATCTTCAGCGGGATATACTGCCGGGCACCGGTGCCGCCGCCTGCCTGTACGAGGCGGTTGCCGGCCATCTGGCGGGCGTAGTTGATCGGGATCTTGCGGGTAGCCTGGGTAAGGGCCACCACCGCCATCGTCACGATGCCCAGGGCGAGGATCTCGATGAAGAAGATCATGGGCAGGGTAGAGCGGCCTTCATTGATGAGGGCCGGCGGGAACTCGGAGATGATGCCGATGGCGATGATCAGCGAGGAGCCGTTGCCGATGCCGTTGTCCGTGATGCGCTCGCCGAGCCAGACGAGGAACATCGTGCCGGCGGTGAGGATCATGATGGACGTGAAGGTGAAGAGGAACCCGTCGTCCAGCAGGGCATTGGCGTACTGGCCGCGGAGGTAGTACACGTAGCTGTAGGACTGGAAGAGACAGATGGCGACCGTGACGAAGCGGGTAATCTGATTCATCTTCTTTTGGCCGCTGTCCCCTTCCATGCGCAGCTTCTGAATGCTGGGCAGGACGGCAGCGAGCAGCTGCACCACGATCGAGGCGGAGATATAGGGCATGATGCCCAGGGCCAGGATCGAGCCGCGTGCGAAGGCGCCGCCGAGGAAGGTGTTGAAGAGGTCCAGCAGGCCGCCGCCCGTGCTGCCGCTGGAGAAGCTCGCCTGCAGCAGCTGGGAGTCGATGCCCGGCAGGATAATGAAGGTCCCCAGACGGTACACCGTCAGCAGCAACAGCGTGTAGAAGATCCGGCTTCTGAGTTCCGGGATCTTGAAGATGTTGCGCAGGGTCTGAATCAGATCTTTCATGCTTAGACTTCGGTAGCGGTGCCTCCGGCAGCTTCGATGGCCTTGCGGGCCGTCTCGCTGAACTTATTAAGCTTGAACTCAGCTTTTGCCTTCAGCTCGCCGCGGCCCAGGACCTTGACCAGCTTCGAAGCGGAAGAAATCATGCCGTGGTTTACCAGGTACTGGTGATCCACCACATCGGCGGGATAGGCATCGAGGAGCTCCTGCAGGGTATCCAGGTTGATGGCTTTAAACTCCACGCGGGTGAAGTTTTTGAAGCCGAACTTGGGGATACGGCGCTGGAGGGGCATCTGGCCGCCCTCGAACCATGCGCGGTAGTTGTAGCCGCTGCGCGACTGCTGGCCTTTATGGCCTTTGGTCGAGGTGCCGCCTTTGCCGGAACCTTCACCGCGGCCGACCCGCTTGGTGGATTTGGTAGCGCCTGCAGCAGGCTTGAGGGTATGCAGTTTCATGATTACTCGGTCTCTTCCAGTTTAACCAGATGACTCACCTTCTTGATCATACCCAGCACCTGGGGCGTGACTTCCTTCACGACCGAACGGTTGATCCGGCCCAGCCCGAGCGCTTCGATGGTCGCGCGCTGATCGGAGGGGCGCTTGATCAGGCTCCGCACCTGGGTGATTTTAACTTTCGGGTACATAGCGATCCGCCGGTTGATGATTAGCCTTTGAACACTTTCTCCACGGTAATTCCCCGGCGCTGTGCGACCACATGCGGCATCCGCAGATCGGCGAGGGCTTTGACCGTAGCTTTGACCACGTTGTGGGGGTTGGAAGAGCCGAGGCTCTTGCAGACCACGTCTTTCACGCCTGCGGCTTCGAGGACCGCACGCATAGCACCCCCTGCCAGCACGCCCGTACCGGGAGCGGCGGGCATGAGCAGCACCTTGGCTGCTCCGAACTTGGTGAGGATGTCGTGGGGGATGGTGCCGCGGTGAATGCTGACCTTGATCAGGTTTTTCTTTGCGTCTTCCACCCCTTTGGAGATCGCATCCGTCACTTCATTGGCTTTGCCAAGTCCGTAACCCACCACACCTTTTCCATCGCCGACTACGACGATGGCGCTGAAGCTGAACCGGCGGCCGCCTTTTACCACTTTGGCCACCCGGTTGATCCGAACTACGTGCTCGTGCAGTTCGACTTCGCCGTTCTTGACTCGGATTTCGCTGGGTAGTCTCATAGGTTAAAATTGTAAGCCGCCTTCGCGGGCGCCTTCTGCAAGCGCTTTGACTCTGCCGTGATAGAGATAGCCATTCCGGTCGAAGACCACCTTGGTAACTTGTTTAGCCAGGGCAATCTCGGCGAGACGTTTACCTACTTCGCGGCTGCGTTCTGTTTTAGAAAGTGGCTGCGAAGATACCTCTTTTGTGCGAGAAGAACAACTGGCGATGGTTACGCCTGCCTCATCGTCAATGAGCTGGGCGTAGATCTGCTGGTTGCTGCGGAACACCGAGAGGCGGGGCCGTTCGGCGGTGCCGCGGATCGCAACGCGGAGGCGTTTGCGGATCCGTGCACGGCGTTCGAGTTTTTTCGTATTATCGACCATAGGATGGAAGAACCGTTGAAAGTCGGAGGAAGATCAGCGGCCGAAGCCGGAGGCGGGTTATTTCTTGCCTTTGCCGCCTGCTTTGCCTGCCTTGCGGCGCACCACTTCGTCCACGTAGCGGATCCCTTTGCCTTTGTAGGGTTCCGGCGGGCGGAGGGAGCGGACCTTGGATGCGATCTGCCCCAGCAGCTGCTTATCGATGCAGGTGAGGGTGATCTTGGGGTTTTGGCCGCGGAGCTGTTCGGTCTGGATGGTGACCTCACTGGGGATCAGCATCAGGATCGGGTGGGAATAGCCGAGCATCAGTTCGAGGGAGTTGCCCTTGGCTTCGGCTTTGTAGCCCACGCCGATGAGTTCGAGCTGGCGCTGGTATCCTTGCGTCACGCCCACCACCATGTTGTTGATGAGGGTACGGTAGAGGCCGTGCATAGCGCGGTGGCGCTTCTGGTCGGTAGGGCGCTGGACCTGCACGGAGCCGTCGGCGACTTCCACCTGGATATCGGGATCGATGCGCTGCGTGAGTTCGCCTTTGGGGCCTTTCACGGTCACGGTATTCGACTTATCCACGGAGATGGACACGCCGGCAGGCAGCTTGATGGGGAGTTTTCCAATTCGCGACATGGTCCTCAGGCGATTAGAATACGTAACACAGCACTTCTCCGCCGACATTGAGCTCGCGGGCCGCCTTGTCCGTCATCACCCCTTTGGGGGTGGAGAGGATGGCGATTCCGAGGCCATTGTGCACACGGGGCATACTCTTCACTTTGGAGTAGTTTCGCAGGCCGGGGCGGCTGATCCGCACAATCTGGGAGATGGCGGGGCGGCGGGAGGCCTTTTCGTATTTGAGCGCGATCTTGATGAGACCCTGAGGGCCTTCATCGAGAAACTTGTACTTCTTGATGTAGCCCTGTTCGAAGAGCACCCGCGTCATTTCCTTCTTGAGATTGGAAGCGGGGATATCCACCAGCTTATGGCCGGCACGCTGGGCGTTGCGGATCCTGGTGAGGAAGTCGGCTATCGGATCGGTATGCATAGGTCTTACCAGCTGGTTTTTTTAACACCCGGAATTTTACCTGCGAGGGCCATCTCGCGGAACTTGATACGGGAGATCCCGAAGCGGCGCAGGTATGCGCGGCCCCTTCCGGTGAGCTTGCAGCGGTTGCGCAGGCGGACCGGAGACGAGTTTCGGGGCAGGAGGGCGAGCCCCTGGTAGTCCCCCATTTCCTTGAGCGTTTTACGCTTCTCAGCGTACCGGGCGACCATGCGCTCGCGCTTCTTCTGACGGGCAATAATGGATTTGCGTGCCATACGTCTTATGCCTCTTTTTTCATCCCCTGAAACGGCATCCCGAACTCCTTCAGCAGCGCGAGCGCTTCTTCATCGGTGCGGGCCGTGGTGACAAACGTGATATCCAGACCGGCGATCTTGTTGATCTGATCGACATTGATCTCCGGGAAAATGATCTGTTCTTTGATGCCCATGGTAAAGTTGCCTTTACCATCGAAGCCTTTGGTGGGCACCCCGCGGAAGTCGCGGACCCGCGGCAGGGCCACGTTGATGAAGCGGTCCAGGAACTCGTACATATGCTCGCGGCGCAGGGTAACCTTGCAGCCGATGGGCATATCTTCCCGGAGCTTGAAGTTCGAGATGGCCTTTTTGGACCGGGTAACGACCGGCCGCTGGCCTGCGATGAGGGAAAACTCTTCCACTGCGTGGTCGATGAGCTTCTTGTCGCCCACGGCATCCCCTACGCCCCGGTTCAGGACGATCTTCTCCAGTCTGGGCACCTGCATTACGGAGCGGTACTTGAACTGCTCGAACAGTGCGGGAACGATCTGTTCCTTATATCGGACGTATAGCCTCGGTACGTATGCCATTGTTCATTCGTTGAAAGCAGCACGGCCTCGCGCCGTACGGGGTTATTTGAGGATTTCTCCGCTTTTCTTGGAATAGCGCAACCATCCGCCTTCGGGGTTCGGCTTGCGGCCGACACGGGTAGGCTTGCGGGTAGCCGGATCGATGACCATCAGCTTGGAGATATGGATCGGAGCCTCCTGGCGGACGGTGCCGCCGTCGGGGTTCTGCTGGGAGGGGCGGACGTGCTTCGTCACGAGGCGCACGCCTTCGACGATGGCCCGGCTTTCTTTGGGGAATACTTCGAGCACCCGTCCTTCGCTGCCGCGATCGCTGCCCGAAAGGACCCGGACCTGATCGCCTTTTTTGATGTGCAGTTTAACACCCATTGCCTGTCAGTTGAGAGTGGTGGGATCAGAGAACTTCCGGAGCGAGCGATACGATTTTCATATATCCGCGGTCGCGCAGCTCGCGGGCCACCGGGCCGAAGATACGGGTCCCGCGGGGGCCGCCATCGTTGGCCACCAGCACTGCGGCGTTGTCGTCGAAGCGGATGTAGGACCCGTCCTTGCGGCGGAACTCCTTGCGGGTGCGGACCACAACGGCCTTGACCACGTCGCCTTTCTTTACGTTGGCACTGGGATCAGCCGTTTTGACTGCGCAAATGATCCGGTCGCCAACCCGGGCGTAACGCCGTTTTGTACCACCGAGTACCCGGATGCAGAGAAGCTCCTTGGCTCCGCTGTTATCCGCCACCCTGAGTCGGGATTCCTGCTGTATCATGGCATTACTCGTTTGTCAGTTGAACATGTATACTTCCGGGCGCTGCCGGGATTCGGCTCGGAGAGCCGGGCGAAAGATTACTTGGCTCGTTCGAGGATTTCCACCAGCCGCCAGCGCTTGGTCTTGCTGAGGGGGCGGGTCTCCATGATTTTGACGGTATCTCCGACGTGGGAATCGTTCGTTTCATCGTGGGCCACAAACCTGGTGGTCTTCTTCACGAACTTCCCGTAGATCGGGTGCTTGACCTTGCGCTCCACCGCTACGACAATGGACTTGTCCATTTTGTCGCTCACGACCCTGCCGATACGGATCTTGCGCAGGTTTCGGGTAGTTGTCGTCGTTTCGCTCATGACTTTCGTTACGGCTTAGCTTGTTCCATCAGTTCCCGTTCGCGCAGGATGGTTTTGAGGCGTGCGATGGTGCGGCGCACATCGCGGATTTCGGAGGGCTTCTCGATCGCGGAGACCGCGTGGTTGAGCCGCATGCGCAGGATCTTGTCCTGCTCTTCTTTGATCCGGACTTTCAGCTCCGGGAGGGTGAGTTCCCTGATTTCGGAAGGCTTCATAGAGGTCAGATCGCTTGAAGGTCTCTGCGGATGACAAACTTGGTCTTGATCGGCAGCTTATTGGCTGCGAGGCGGAGGGCTTCGCGGGCCGTTTCTTCGGGCACGCCGTCGACTTCGAACATGATGCGGCCGGGCTTGATGAGAGCGGCCCAGTATTCGGGGTTGCCCTTGCCCTTACCCATCCGCACTTCAGCGGGCTTGCGGGTGATGGGCTTGTCGGGGAAGATGCGGATCCACATGCTCCCTTCGCGCTTCATCGCACGGGAGATCGAAATCCGGCAGGCCTCGATCTGGCGGGCGGTGATGAACTCCATTTCCAGGGCTTTGAGGCCGTAGGAACCGAAGGACAGCTCGGCGCCGGCCTTGGTATTGCCTCCGCGGATGCCCCGGTGGACTTTTCTGTATTTGACCTTCTTCGGCTGTAGCATGACGGTAGTCGGTTAACGCTGGGGCTTCCGGTTACGCTGTTTGGGGGTACGCTTGGCGCGTTCCTGCTTGGCGTTGGGGGAAAGATCCACTTTGCCGTACAGTTCCTTTTTGAAAATCCACACCTTTACACCGATGGCGCCATAGATGGTATGGGCTTCCACGAGGGCGTAGTCGATATCGGCGCGGAGGGTCTGAAGCGGAACGCGGCCTTGCTTATACTGCTCGGTGCGGGACATTTCGGCACCGCCCAGGCGGCCGGAGCACATGATCTTGCATCCTCCGGCACCGGCGCGGATGGTAGAGGCCAGGGCCGCCTTCATCGCACGGCGGAAGGACACCCGTGCTTCGAGCTGCTGCGCGATCTGCTGGCCTACCAGGGTAGCATCCAGTTCGGGGCGCTTAATCTCGAAGATATTGATCTGGACCTCCTTGCCGGTGATCCGCTTGATTTCTTCGCGCAGCTTGTCCACCTCCTTGCCGCCTTTGCCGATCACGATGCCGGGGCGGGAGGTATGGATGGTGATGGTGATTTTGCGCAGGGTGCGCTCGATCACGATCTTGGAAATACCGCCGCGCGGAATGCGCGTGTTGAGGTAGGCGCGGATGTTCTCATCTTCGATGAGCTTATCCGAGAAGTCTCTGCCGCCGAACCAGTTGGAATCCCAACCGCGGATAATGCCCAGCCTCAGTCCGATAGGATGTGTCTTCTGTCCCAAGGTACGTTCCGATTAGTTATCTGCGGTCTGAATACGGTCCAATTCGAGCGTCACGTGGCAGTAGCGCTTCCGGACGAGGTGTCCGCGGCCCTGGGGAGCAGGCGAAAGGCGCTTGAGCATCCTGCCGCCGTCGACCATGGCCACTTTCACATAGTGGGAACCCGGCTCGACCCGTTCGCCTTCGTTCTTCTCTTCGAAGCTGCTGATGGCAGCCTTGAGGAGCTTGAGCACGTCGGGCGCGGCGCCTTTCTGGGTCAGCTTGAGCACATTGAGGGCATGAGAGACCTCCATGCCGCGGACCTGGTCCACGATCAGCCGCATTTTGCGGGCCGAAGAGCGGTAGTTGCGGAGTTCGACGTGGGTCTTTTCCGCGCGCTCTTCTTTCAAGCGCTCGGCCATCGCCTTCTTGCGCTTGGGCTGCTTTTCGATCCCGGCTGCGATTTTCTCTTTCCGGGTCATTTTGACTTGCTCTGCCATGCTGTTACTTCCGTTTGTCTTTGCGGTTGCCGGCGTGGCCCCTGAAGGTGCGGGTAGGTGCAAACTCGCCCAGCTTGTGGCCCACCATGTTCTCCGTGATGAACACCGGAATGAATTTGTTCCCGTTGTGTACGGCCAGGGTATGCCCCACAAAATCGGGGGAGATCATCGACCGGCGCGCCCAGGTCTTCACCAGGCGCTTGCCTCCGGAAGTGTTCATTTTCAGAACCTTACGCTCAAGCTTCGGGTCGATAAAAGGCCCTTTTTTCAGTGATCTCGACATATCCTCAGGTACTAACGTTGCTTCTTCCTGCTGATGATCAGTCGGTTGGACGACTTCTTATGGCTGCGGGTCTTGTAGCCTTTGGCGGGCAGACCGTTGCGGTTGCGGGGGTGTCCGCCGGAGGCGCGGCCCTCGCCGCCGCCCATCGGGTGGTCGACGGGGTTCATCGCGACGGCGCGGGTGCGGGGACGGCGTCCCAGCCAGCGGTTGCGGCCGGCCTTGCCGATCTCGATATTCTGATGCTCCGAGTTGCTCACCACCCCGATGGTGCCCATGCAGGTAGCCAGCACCATGCGGTTTTCGCCGGAGGGCATGCGGAGCACCACATATTTGCCTTCCTTGGCCGTGAGCTGCGCAAAGGAGCCTGCGCTGCGGGCCATGATGCCGCCTTTGCCGGGATGCAGCTCCACGTTGTGGACCGAGGCGCCGAGCGGAATGTTCTTCAGCTTCATGGCGTTGCCTACCACCGGCTCGGCAACCTCGGAGGAGATCACCTGCATGCCGACCGTCAGCTTCTCGGGCGCAATGATGTAGCGCTTCTCGCCGTCGGTGTACTGCACGAGCGCGATCCGGGCCGAGCGGTTGGGATCGTACTCGATGGAAAGCACCGTAGCGGGCATATCGAACTTATCGCGCTTGAAGTCGATAATCCGGTACTTGCGCTTGTGGCCGCCGCCGCGGTAGCGCACGGTGAGCTTGCCGGAGTTGTTCCGGCCTCCGGAGCTTTTGAGCGGCCGGGTCAGGCTTTTTTCCGGATCAGATTTCGACTTGGTGACCGTATCGAAGTCGGAAACGGAACGGAGCCGCTGGCCAGGGGTGATCGGTTTGTATTTTCTGAGTCCCATCGCCCTTAGATGTGTTTGAAGAAGTCGATATCGCCGCTCGACAGGGTGACGATCGCTTTCTTGTAGTTGGAGGATTTCCCGCGCAGCACGCCGCTTTTGGAGTAGCGCTGACGGCGTTTGCCACGGACGATAACCGTATTCACATCGGCTACCTTCACTTCGTAGACGCGCTCCACTTCAGCCAGGACCTGCTCCTTGGTGGCATCGAGGCTGACCTCGAAGGCATACTTGGGCAGCCCGCGTTCGGCGAAGCTGTTGGATTTTTCCGTGATGATCGGTCGCTTCAGGATGCTCATGGCCTTAGTTCGCTAGACGTTGGTTGATGATCTGCACAGCGCCTTCGGTCAGGACCAGGGTATCGGCATGGAGGATGTCGATCGTGTTGATCTCGGAAGCGGAGGTAACCTGGGTTTTGGGCAGATTGCGTCCGGAGAGGTACACGTTGCGGTCGTATTCGGGCAGCACCACGAGCACCTTCTGGCCTTCGAGGGAGAGATTCTTCAGAATTGCCAGAAACTGGCGGGTCTTGGGCAGGTCGAACGCGAGGTTCTCGACCACCCGGATCTCTGCGCTGCGGGCCTTGTAGGTCAGGGCGCTTTTGCGTGCGAGCGACTTGATCTTGGTGTTCAGGCGGAAGCTGTAGTCGCGGGGGCGGGGCCCGAAGATGGTGCCGCCGCTTTTGCGCACCGGAGACTTGCGGCTGCCGGAGCGGGCGTTGCCGGTGCCTTTCTGGCGGTACAGCTTCTTGGTGGAGGCAGCTACTTCGCCGCGCTCCTTGGCTTTGTGGGTGCCCTGGCGGGCATTGGCCTGCATCTGGCGCACGTCCATGTAAATGGCGTGATCATTGGGTTGCTCCAGGGCAAACACCTCGTCGGCCAACTGGGCGGTTCTGCCGGTTTCCGCACCCTCGATGTTGAATACTGCGAGCTCCATGATTACTTCTCTACGATGACGTACGAACCTTTGTGGCCGGGGATAGAGCCGGACACGACGAGCAGATTTTTTTCCGGGATCACCTTGATCACGCGGAGGTTCTGGACCTTCACGCGGTCGGTGCCCATGCGGCCGGCGAGACGCTTGCCCTTGTACACACGGGAGGGGGTAGAGCCCGGACCCATCGAACCCGGCGCACGCTCCCGGTTGTGCTGGCCGTGGGTGCTTTCCCCGACCCCGGCAAACCCGTGGCGCTTCACAACGCCCTGGAAGCCCTTGCCCTTGGAGATGCCCACCACGTCCACGAATTCACCCTCTTCGAAGATGTCCACGCCGACGGTATCGCCGAGCTTGAGGTCCACACCTTCGAAGCTGAACTCAACCACCTTGCGCTTGGGCGTTGTGCCGGCCTTGGCAAAGTGCCCAAGCATCGGCTGGGAGGCGTTCTTTTCCTTCATCTCGTCGAAGGCGAGCTGAACGGCGTTATAGCCTTCCGATTTGCCGTTGGCGCGGGCGGCCGCGGTCTTCACCTGCGTGACGACGTTCGGCTCCGCATATATCAACGTGCAGGCAACATTCCTCCGATTCTCATCGAAGACGTTGGTCATCCCAACTTTTTTGCCTATGATTCCTGCCATTTCTTTAGGATTAGGAAGGTTATACCTTGATTTCCACATCGACCCCGCTGGGAAGCTCCAGCTTCATCAGCACGTCCACCGTTTTGGAGCTGGAGCTGAAGATGTCGATCAGCCGCTTGTACGAGCTGATCTCGAACTGCTCACGGGACTTCTTGTTGACGTGGGGAGAACGGTTGACAGTGATGATGGAGCGCTCCGTCGGAAGCGGAATCGGGCCGCTCACGATGGCGCCGGTTGACTTGACCGTACGCACAATCTTCTCTGCCGACTTGTCGACCAGATTATGATCGTACGATTTCAGTTTGATTCGGATCTTCTGGGTCATTGCCTTTCAGTTATCAAGGTACAGACCTTATAATGCTTTAGAGAGCCCTTTCGCCTTGGCGATGACTTCTTCCTGGATGTTGGTCGGAGCTCCTTCGTAATGCGAGAACTGCATCGTCGAGGAGGCACGGCCGGAAGAAATCGTGCGCAGGTCTGTCACATAGCCGAACAGCTCGGAGAGCGGAACCTTGGCCTTCACCACTTTGGAGTTGCCGCGGTCGCCCATTTCTTCAATCTTGCCGCGGCGGCGGTTGAGGTCGCCAACGACAGATCCCATGTATTCTTCAGGCGTCACCACTTCCACGGCCATGATCGGCTCCTTGAGGATGGGCTTGGCCTTGCGGGCGGCCTCGCGGAAGGCTTGCTTGGCGGCGGTTTCGAAGCTGAGGGCATCGGAGTCCACCGGGTGGAAGCCGCCGTCGAAGAGGCGCACGCGCAGGCCCGTGAGGGGGTATCCGGCCAGCACGCCTTCTTTGAGGCATTCGCGGAAGCCTTTTTCTACCGAGGGGATGTATTCGCGCGGAACCACGCCGCCTTTTACATCGTCCACGAATTCGTAGCCTTCACCGGCTTCGGCGGGGCCGATTTCCACCTTGATGTCGGCGTATTTGCCGCGGCCGCCGGTCTGCTTCTTGTAGAGCTCGCGGTGCTCGATCTTCGCGGTCAGCGATTCACGGTAGGACACCTGGGGCTGGCCCTGGTTGACCTCGACCTTGAACTCGCGCTTCAGGCGGTCCACGATGATCTCCAGGTGCAGCTCGCCCATGCCGGCGATGATGGTCTGGTTGGTCTCCGGATCGGTAGACACCTGGAAGGTGGGATCTTCTTCGGAGAGTTTGGAGAGGCCGTTGGTGAGCTTCTCTTCGTCTTTCTGGGTCTTGGGCTCGACCGCGAGGCGGATCACCGGCTCGGGGAAGGTCATGGACTCCAGCACGATGGGGTGATCCAGGGTGCAGAGGGTATCGCCCGTGCGGACGTTGCGGATACCCACGGCGGCGGCGATGTCGCCGGCTTCCACAAACTCGATCGGGTTCTGCTTATTGGCGTGCATCTGCATGATGCGGGAGATGCGCTCCTTGTCGCCCGAGCGGGTATTGAGGATGTAGGAGCCTGCTTCCAGACGGCCGGAGTATACGCGGAAGAAGGAGAGGCGGCCTACGTAGGGATCGGTCATGATCTTGAACGCCAGTGCTGCAAAGGGCTCGGAGGGATCCGGCTTGCGGAGCATCTTCTCATCGGGATCGTCGGGGCTGTGGCCTTCGACGGGCGGCAGATCGAGGGGGGAGGGGAGGAATTTGCAGACAGCATCGAGCAGGGCCTGCACCCCTTTGTTTTTGAAGGCAGAGCCGCAGAGCATCGGGCTGATGGCCATGTCCACGGTCGCTTTGCGGAGCGCTGCGAGGATTTCGTCTTCCGTGATGGAGTTGGGATCCTCGAAGTATTTTTCCAGGAGGGCTTCGTCGTATTCGGCGGCAGCCTCGACCATTTTGGTGCGGTACTCTTCGACCACATCCACCAGATCATCCGGAATCGGAATCACCTGATAGGTCATGCCCTGATCCTGCTCATTCCAGATGATGGCTTCGTTGCGGATCAGATCCACCACGCCGCGGAACTTTTCTTCTGCGCCGATGGGCACCTGAATGGGCACCGGATTGGCGCCGAGCATTTCGCGGATCTGCTTGGCCACTTCAAAGAAGTCGGAGCCCTGGCGGTCCATCTTGTTGACGAAGCAGAGGCGGGGTACGCGGTACTTGTCGGCCTGGCGCCATACAGTCTCAGACTGCGGCTCTACGCCGTCCACTGCGCTGAAGAGGGCCACTGCGCCGTCGAGCACGCGGAGCGAGCGCTCCACCTCCACGGTAAAGTCCACGTGGCCGGGCGTATCGATGATGTTGACGCGGTGATTGACGCCGCGGTAGGGCCAGAAGGTGGTAGTAGCGGCGGAGGTGATGGTAATCCCGCGCTCCTGCTCCTGCTCCATCCAGTCCATGGTGGCGGCGCCGTCATGCACTTCGCCGATCTTGTGTACGACCCCAGTATAATAGAGGATGCGTTCCGTGGTCGTGGTCTTGCCGGCATCGATGTGGGCCATGATGCCGATGTTCCGCGTATGCTTGAGAGCTATTTTTTCCATGATGGGAAGACCTGAGGTTGATCAATAGCGGATCAGAAGCGGAAGTGAGAGAAAGCCTTGTTGGCTTCGGCCATTTTGTGGGTATCCTCGCGTTTCTTGACAGCAGCACCTTCACCCTTGGCAGCAGCCAGGATTTCAGCAGCGAGCTTGTCTTTCATCGTGCGTCCGTTGCGGGTCTGGGCGTAGCGGATCAGCCAGCGGATTCCGAGGCCTTCGCGGCGCTTGGGCTTCACTTCGGTGGGGACCTGGAAGGTCGCACCGCCGACGCGGCGGCTCTTGACCTCCACGGCAGGCATCACGTTGTTGAGCGCGTTGCGGAAGACATCCACACCGGACCCGTCGCCGCGTTGCTCGATGATGTCCATGGCGCCGTAGAAGATATCATAGGCAGTGCTCTTCTTGCCGTCCTTCATGAGGTTGTTCACGAATTTGGAGACGAGCACATCGCCGTAGCGCGGGTCGGGGAGTACAATCCGGGGTTTAGCTCGGTTCTTCCTCATGGCCTGTTACTTTTTCTTAGCCTTGGCTTTACGGGTACCGTACTTGGAACGTGCTTGCTTGCGGCCTTCGACCCCTGCGGTATCGAGGGTGCCGCGCACGATGTGGTAGCGCACACCGGGGAGGTCCTTGACCCGGCCGCCGCGCACGAGCACGATGGAGTGCTCCTGGAGGTTGTGGCCTTCGCCGCCGATGTAGGCAATCACTTCTTCAGAGTTCGTCAGACGCACTTTCGCCACCTTCCGGAGGGCCGAGTTCGGCTTTTTGGGGGTGGTGGTGTACACCCTCAGACATACGCCGCGGCGCTGCGGACAGGAGTCAAGCGCGGGAGACTTGCTCTTGTACGGTTTGTCAGTTCTGCCTTTGCGGACAAGTTGCTGAATGGTAGGCATAAACCTCTTGCTTAATCAGATGCTGAAAGCGTGTATCTTGGTGACAATCAGTATCAAAACAAAAAAGGAGACCCAGTGCCCGGTGAAGGGTGGCCTCTTGCCTTGCTGACAGAACCGGGGAGCTACGGGACAAAGACAGGGCGACCGGAGGGTCGCAGATCTGTGCCTGCTGATGCAGAAAGGGCAGATCCTTCGCCTTATTCCTGTGTCTCTTTCCGGGGTACCTCGGCGCCGGGCGTGCCGGGCGGAAGCATTGCCATGAAGGGGAGACCTGTGTTTCCTGGCTTTCAGAAAGTTTGGCCGGAGCGGCGCTTTCCGAAAGAGCGTGGCAAATGTCCGACAACTTTTTTAATTCTCCAAGCCCTGCCCAAAAGTTTTTTCCATGCCAGGTTCGGTGCCAGGTTGTTTATTTGCGTCTGGCCGGGAATAGCACCCGGCCTCCGATCCTATGGCCCGTCTTTCCCCGGCCGAATGGCTGCGCACCCTCAAAGCCGCCTACGTCCTGCATAATCTGCGCCACGCCCGCCGGCTCCTGCCGCAGCGGGCCCTCTACCGGCGGTATGGCCTCCGCAAATCGGTGTTTGCGCCGGTTTCCAGCCGCGATTTTGCCCATCTGCCCCCCATGCCCGCCTGGATCGACCAGCCCGATGCCGCGGCGCAGCTCCGCGCACAGCCGTATTATCAGCAGGCCGATCCCGTGCGCCGGGCACAGCTGGAAACGTTTGTCCAGGACGGCTACCTGATTCTCAAAGGCTACTACAGCCCGGAGGAGGTCGCAGCCATGAATGCGGAGGTGGAACGGCTGGCCGCCGCACAGCAGATCGGATTTGAAAGCGGGCGCGTGATGTTTGCCTACCGCAAATCGGAACTGCTCGCCCGCGCCCTGCTCCGGCCCGGCCTGCTGGAGCTGCTGTCCTTTCTCACCGGCCACCCGATGGAGCTGTTCCAAAGCCTGAATTTCCTAAAGGGCAGCGAGCAGGCCGCGCATTCCGACTCGGTCCACATGACGACCTACCCGCCGGGCCGCCTCGCGGCGATCTGGATCGCGCTCGAACCCATCACCGACGGCAACGGCCCGCTGATCTACTACCCCGGCAGCCACCGGCTGCCCTACCTGCTCGGCCCGGATTTCGACCCCGATCCGCTGCCGGGCCGCATCCGCCACGATGCCAATGCCCGCTATGAGGCCAAAATCGCCGAGGTGATCGCCGCGCACGGCCTGGAGGCCCGCACCTTCCACGCGGCGCCGGGCGACGCGCTGATCTGGCATGCCAACCTGATCCACGGCGGCGCGCCGATCCGCGATGCGGGCAGCACCCGCAAGAGCATGGTGGCGCACTATTTCGCCTCGGACGTGATCTGCTACCATGAGCTGACCCAGCGCCCGGCGATCAAGCCGGCGATCCGCCTCATCGACTGACCCGCAGGCTCAGACGCCCTGCACCTGGACCCTGGAGCAGCTGACCGCGAGGCCCAGGCCGCGCTTGGTCATGGGGTACAGACGTGCGGAGGCCATGCCGAGCGCCAAGTCCACCAGCCCGGCTTCGCCGTAGGCGGCGAGGATCGCTTCACGGAGGGGCAGGGCAGCGGCTTCGTCCTGCGCCGCCACTGCTTCAGCATAGCGGAGCACCTGCTGCAGCTCCGGGCTCAGCGAGGGGCTGCGGTCCAGGATGCTGCGGATGAGGCCGGGCGGCAGCCCGTCGTCCAGGGCCATGTTGACGGTGATCTGCACGCAGGCGCCGCAGTCCTCGAGCTGGGTGGCTGCGATGCGGGCTGCATGCCAGAGTTCGCGCGGCAGCCGCTGGCGGTGCCCGGAGAGGGGCATGAAGAGGAGAAATTTCCAGAAGGCGCTGCGGGATGCGCGGGCGATCATGCGCAGGTAGTCCATGGGGACACGGGTGCGCCGCTCGGCCTGGGAGATGAAGCGGGAGATCATGGGAAGAAGATGCGGTTCAGCTGCTTGTACGCAGCCGGGCGGCGGGTGGATACGCGGGCATTTCCCCGGCTATACGGGCGGCCTATGCTATCAGCCTGTTTATCAGATCATTAAAGATGGTTCATAGATAGGATCAGCTGCAAAGTTCAATATTTGGGGATCGTAATCCCCGAATATGGCTATTTTTGGGGATTAGCTATTGCGCGATGATTCCCAGCATGCTGTTTCCCTTGATTCAAATGGAATCCCAAGCGCACGGCACGCATTCCCGCCACATTCCGCAAGGCGTATCCGGAGAGCGAGGTCCAGGTCATCACCCCGGACACGATGCATCTCTTTGTGGGGGACGGGCTGGATGAAGCCCATACGTAGCCCGCTCACCCAAACTCCACCACCACCGATTCGGTCAGCGGATGCGACTGGCAGGTGAGGATGTAGCCCTGCCGGAGTTCGTCTTCGCTCAGTCCTTCGCTTTCATCCATCGCCACGGCGCCGGCATGCAGCATGGCCCGGCAGGTGGTGCAGATCCCCGACTGGCAGGCGTAGGGCGGATCCAGGCGGGCCTGAATGGCGGCATCCAGGATGCTCTGCTCCGGCTCCACCGTGAGCAGGTGCGTTTCGCCGCCGAGGAGCACCTGCACCTCGCGCCGCTCGATGGTGTACACCTCTTCCCCGTCGGCCAGCACATCCTGGACCGGGGCGGCCGACTGGCCGTTGGTGCCGCTGTGGGCCGCGAGCACCTCTTCCTCCGGCGGCAGCGGCGCCGAGAAGAACTCCTGGTGCACATCGGCGAAGTTCACCGCATGCTTGTCGAAGGCGGCATGTGCTGCGTCCATCATGCCCTGCGGGCCGCAGACGTAGTACACCTTGCGGAATTCATCCTCCATGAACAGCTCGGAGAGCAGATCGTAGATCCGCCGCTGATCCAGCCGCCCGCGGAAGCCTTTCCAGCCTTCGGCGGGCTGGGTCAGGGTCAGGTACAGCTCCAGGCGCGGGGCATACTGCGCCTGCAGCGCGCGGAGCTGATCGTAAAAGATGACCGACGACTCGTCGCGGCAGCCGTACCAGAGGGTCACCTTGCTGAGCGGCTCGCCGGCGAGCACGGTTTTGAGGATGGAAAAGAGCGGCGTAATGCCGCTGCCGGCCCCGATGAGCACGTAGTTGCGGCTGCGGCCCGGATCGGGCACTACGGTAAAGCGGCCCATCGGCGGCATGATCTCCAGTTCGTCGCCGGCCTCGAAGGCATCGCGCAGGTGATTGGATACCAGGCCTTTGTCCACCCGTTTGATGGTCACGCCGAGGCGGCTGTCCGTGAGCGGGGAGCTGGAGAGGGAAAAGGCCCGCCGGTGCTCGGCCTCGCCGATCCAGGTGCGGAGGGTGAGGTATTGCCCGGCCTCGTAGCGGAAGGCCACCGGGTCCGGCGGCAGGAAGAACAAGGTATAGGCGTCGGGCGTCTCGTCCCGGATTTCGTCGATCGGTACCGGATAGAAGAGTTTCCGCATGAATCTGCTCGCTTGGAATGCAAAGATGCATGCCTGCGCGGCCTCCGCCAAGTGATTTTTTTCTGCTGCGAAAACCTGTGTCCTTTGCCGGTACAGAGGAACCTCCGGGCGCAGCCTGCGTACAACGAGTAACTTTCAGAGATTATTGAAACATATGAAAATCTCTCTGCCTACCACCCACCTCCCGCGTGTTCTGATCATTGGCGGCGGCTTCGGCGGCATCATGCTGGCCAAATCCCTCCGCAATCAGCCCTTCCAGGTCGTCATGTTCGACCGGCACAACTATCACACCTTCCAGCCGCTGCTGTACCAGGTAGCTACCGGGGGGCTGGAGCCCGATTCGATCGCGTTTCCGCTGCGCAAGATGTTTGCGCGCCAGCGGAATTTCATCTTCCGCGTAGCCGAAGTGCAGCGCATCGATCCGGAGCAGCGCACGGTGCACACCAGCATCGGCGAAGTGAGCTACGACTACCTCGTCATCGCGACGGGCAGCTATACGAATTTTTACGGCATGGCGGATCTGAACGCCCATGCCATGAGCATGAAGACCATCCCGGAGGCGCTGGATCTGCGGAGCATGATCCTCCAGCATTTCGAGGCGGCGCATCAGGAGCGGCTGGTGGAAGAGCGGGATCAGCTGATGGAGTTCATCGTGGTAGGCGGCGGCCCCACGGGGGTGGAGACGGCGGGTGCTTTGGCGGAGCTGAAGCGGCATGTGCTGCCGCACGACTATCCGGAGCTGGACCTGCGCCGGATGGAGATCCACCTGATCGAGTCGGGCGGCGAACTGCTGGGGGCGATGTCGGACAAATCGTCGTCGGATGCCAAAAAAGCCCTTGAAGACATGGGCGTGCATGTATGGCTCAGCACCCGCGTGACGAGCTACGACGGCGAGGTGGTCACCACCGACATCGGTCAGACCTTCGAGTCGGCTACGGTCATCTGGGCCGCCGGGATCAAAGGCTGCACCATCGAGGGGCTGGCACCGGAGGCGCAGGACCGGGGCGGGCGCTTCGCTGTGGATGCATACAACCGTGTCAGGGGACATGAGCGGATTTTTGCGGTCGGCGATGTGGCGCTCATGCGCACGGAAGCCTACCCGAACGGCCACCCGCAGGTAGCGCCGGTGGCGATGCAGCAGGGCACCTGGCTGGCGGCCAACCTGCTCAGCCTGGCCAAAGGAGCCCCGCTGAAGCCCTTCGAGTATTTCGACAAAGGCACCATGGCAACCATCGGCCGAAACCGCGCCGTCATCGACTTTGGCAAGCTGCACCTCAAGGGGCTGATTGCGTGGCTGGGCTGGATGTTTGTGCACCTGCTCTATCTCATCGGCACACGCAACAAGCTCGTGGTTTTCACCAACTGGATCTGGAGCTATTTCACCTACGATAAAGGCACCCGCCTGATCATCCGTCCGTTCCGCCGGCAGACTCAGCTCCGGAGCCCAGAGCCGGCCAAGACCTGATCGGGAAGCGGGCACGAACAAATGATTTTGCGAATCCTCCGGAATCCGTAATATTCGCGGATGGATCAACGGATCGCACTTGTGACCGGCGCCGGACGGGGTTTGGGGCTGGAATTTTGCCGCCAGCTGGGGCATGCGGGATACCGCGTGCTGCTCACGGCCCGCACCGAAGAAGCTTGCACGCACGCAGCCGAGGCGCTGGCCGCCGAAGGATCTGCGGCGGAGCCCCTCCTGCTCGACGTCGCAGATGAAGCGCAAATCCAGCTGCTGGCCGCTCAGGTCCAGCAGCGGCATGGCCGCCTGGACCTTCTGATCAACAATGCCGGCATCAATGCCCGCAGCGGCGGGGGGCACGAGGCGTTTCTGGGCGCCTTCAAGCTGGAGGAGCTGGACGCGGACCGGCTGATGCAGATGATTCAGGTCAACGCCATTGCGCCGGTTCTGCTGGTCAAGCATCTGCTGCCGCTGCTCAGCGCCGGCCAGGACGCCAAAGTGGTCAATATTTCCTCCTGGCTCGGATCCCTCGCAATCAAAACCCAGGGCGGCAACTACGGCTACTCCGGCAGCAAGGCGCTGCTCAACATGTTTACCCGCGCCATGGCCCAGGACCTCAAGCCGCTGAATATCACGGCTATTGCCGTGAATCCCGGCTGGGTGCAGACCGACATGGGCGGCAGCCGGGCTCCGCTGACGCCGGAGGACTCGGTAGCCGGGCTGCTGCAGGTGATCTACCGGGCCACGCTGGAGGATGCAGGCAAATTTTTCCAGTGGGACGGTGCCGAGCATCCCTGGTGAGGCTCATGCCGCCGGGGCCGATGCCGGGACGGGCTCCTGACGCTTGCCGGCATTCCAGATGAATACCGCAAGGAAGATGACTGCAAACGCCCCGTGGATCACCAGGGCGATCAGCGCGCTGTAGCCTTCGATCTGGTTCAGGAGCTGGGCGATGCTCAGGCCGATGTGGAAGACCGCCAGCGCGCCCATGCCGGCAAACAGCACCTCGCGGGAGAGCGGACGCAGCGACATCAGCAGGCTCAGCACCCCGACCGCGATCGCTGCAAAGCCGAAGGCACGGCCCTGGGCGGTCACGAGCTGATGGGCCACTTCGTTGATCTCGGGCTTGTTGATTTCGGGGAAAAAGACCGCAGGCGCGAAGATCATGATCAGTCCCACCGGGATCTCAAACAGGGTGTTGAGCAGCAGGATCAGCTTGGCTATCCAATTGAGGAGTTTCATACCGGGCAGGTTTTACCTGCAAGCTACGGGCTGAAACGCGAGCGCCCAAATCCGGACGCAGGAATTACGCCCGCACGGGCTCGCGCGCTGCTGCGAGCGCCCGCGCAAACCACAGAAATTCCTGTACGAAGGTATCCACGCTGGCCTCCAGCTCCGGCGAAACCGGATTTCCCTCCGCATCGAATACCTTGCTGATAAAGGGCACCAGCAGCTTATACGGCATGGGGAAGGCACCGAGCGAAAGCACGAGCTGCTGCATCTCCGTGGAAGCATTGAGCCCGCCGAAGCGCCCGGAGCCGGTGGCAGCCACGCCGATGGGTTTGCGGTGGAACTCCTTCCAGAAGTGGTCCACGGCATTTTTGAGCACCCCGGTATAGCTTCCGTGGTATTCGGGGGAGATAAAGACGAGCGCATCGGCTGCGCGGAAGCTCGCGCTGGCGGAGGCCAGGGATTCCGGCTGCGGGTTTTGCTCGGCCCAGCGGTTTTCGAGCAGGGGCAGGGGGCGCTCGGCGAGGTCCCACAGCTCGGCCTTCACGCCTGGCACGGCATTCAGGCGGTCCATGAGCATGCGGGCCAGCCAGTGGCTGCGCCGGCCTTGGCGGATGCTGCCCAGCAGCAGGACGATATGAAGCTTGTCGGTCATGTGCGCAAATTGAACGCGGGGAGCAGGCGAATTGTTTGGAAGCCGGACCGGCTATTGCAGCACATCGCGCAGCTCTGCATGCTTCTGGAACACCGAGCGCGCAAAGGGGCACAGCGGCAGGATCTTGACCTGGTGCCCGCGGGCCCACTGCACTGCCTGCTCCACAAGCGCCTTGCCGGCACCGGTGCCCCGGAGGCGGTCATCCACCTCCGTGTGGTCAATGATGACGAGCCGGTCCCCGGCGCGGGTGTAAGTCATGGCGGCGAGCCGCTCGCCTTCCGCCTCGATAAAAAAGGCGCCTTTGGCGCCGTGCTCTTCCTGCTGAATGGCATGCATATAAACCAGCGTTTGCAAGCTACAACGCTGCCGGAGGAAAATGGTTGGAAAGCGGCTGAAGCCGGCCGGCTGGGCGCTCAGTATTTCACCTGAATATCGTGATACCATTCCTGCGCCTCGTAGTCTTTGCGCAGCGGATGCCCTTCCCAGTCGTCGGGCAGCAGGATGCGGCGCAGATCGGGGTGGCCGCTGAACCGGATGCCGAGCAGGTCGAAGGCTTCGCGCTCGTGCCATTCTGCTGTGCGCCAGACCTGGGCGAGCGAGGGCACCGCAGCCTGCGGATCTTCGCGGGGAATGCGGACCTTGAGCACCAGCAGCTGTTCCCGGAGGATGGAATAGAGGTGATAGACCACCCCCAGGGCTCCGTTTTCCGGGCCGTAATCCACGCCGGAGAGGCAGGAGAGGCTGTCGAAGCGGGTGCGGGGGTCGTCGCGGAGCAAGGTGCAGACCTCCGCCAGGCGGGCGGGCTGGAGCTGCAGCCAGGGCTGGGGGGCCTGCAGGTCTTCGGCCTCGACGAGGGCATCGCCGAAGCGGCTCCGCAGGAGCGCTGCTATGTCCGGGATCGTCAGGGAGGCTTCCATCAGGCTCCGGTTGCGGTAATTTTCTCCTGCAGCTTCAGCAGTCCGCCGATCAGCGCTTCGGGGCGGGGCGGGCAGCCCGGCACGTACACATCCACCGGCACGATGCGGTCCACGCCTTTGACCACATGGTAGCCATGCTCCCAGTAGGGGCCGCCGCAGGTAGCGCAGGAGCCCATCGAGATTACATAGCGCGGCTCAGGCATCTGCTCGTAGAGGCGGCGGATGCGGTCGGCCATTTTGAAGGTCACGGTTCCGGAAATGATCATCAGATCCGACTGGCGGGGAGAGGGCCGGGGGAATACCCCGATCCGGTCGAGGTCGTAATGGCTGGCATTGGCGGCCATCATCTCGATGGCGCAGCAGGCCAGCCCAAAACTCATCGGCCAGAGCGAGGAAGCCTTTGCCCAGTTGAGCAGGTCCTCCACCCGGGTCAGGATGACTTCTCCTTCTCCGCTTTTCCGGTCCAGCAATCCCATCGTATGCAGGCTTCAGGATGAAACAGATTCAGGCGCAGCAGCATACTTGCGGTTGACCGCGTCGTAGGCCGGATCGGGCGCAGCCGGCTGCCGGCTCAGGCCGGCAGGCCGGGGCTGGACCCATTCGAGATCGCCTTTTGCCCAGACATAGACCAGGCCGAGGGTGAGAATGAGCAAAAAGGCCCCTGCCTCGGCGAGGGCCAGGCGGCCCCAGCCCGGAACCGCGCCGATCAGCCCGGCATCGCCGAGCACCAGCGCCCAGGGAAACAGAAAGAGCACTTCCACCTCGAAAATCAGGAATACAAGCCCGACGGTAAAAAACCGCATGTGCAGGCGCACATGGCCGCTGCCTTCCGGCTCTTCGCCGCACTCGTAGGAGCTGGCCTTGACCGGATTGGGCCGGTCCGGAGCGATGAGGCGGGAGGTCAGCGAGATCAGTCCGGCAAAGGCAAGCCCGCCGAGGAGGTAGGCACCGATTTCGCCGAATGCTTGCAGGGTGGTATCGGCCAGCAGCGTCATACACAGCATCGGGAATGCATGCTTCCCGCGGGCAAAAGGTACGGCGATTCTGCCGGAAAACCATGCATCCGGCCGGGAAAAGCCCGGTGCGGCAGGAAAGCGATTGAACAGCGGGCACAGGTGACCTGCTGCCCTCCGGATTCGTCTCCATGCCGGAGCGGAACTGCTATCTTTGAGCGGTTCTTGTACCAGTATCCACTTAACCCTTCATGCTGTATGAAAGCTGTATACGTTTTGCTGATCGCCCTGCTGCCAGCCGGCCTCTCCCTGCATGCGCAGGAGCGCGACACCACCTACTGGAAAAAAGGCGGCGTAGGCGCCCTCGGATTCACCAATACCGGCTTCAGTGAATACTGGCAGGCGGGCGGGATCAATTCCCAGTCCATCGTAGGCCGGGTCAACATGTTCGCCAATTACACCAAAGACAAGCAATCGTGGCAAAACGACCTTGCCCTCGCCTACGGGGTGGTCCGCCAGGGCGGCGGCGAAGCCCGGTTTATCAAGAACGAAGACCGGATCGAGCTCAATTCCAAGTATGGCCGCAAGTTTACCGACAAGCTGCTGCTTTCGGCGCTGGTCAATTTCCGGACGCAGTTTGCGGAGGGGTTCAAATTCGACCCCAAGGCCGCGACCATCCTGCCGCAGGATACCATCTCCGCCTTCATGGCGCCGGGCTATCTCAACTTCGGCGTCGGGATCGACTGGCAGCCCTCGGCGGACTTCAGCGTATATTACTCCCCGGTCAACTCCAAGATGACCTTTGTGCGCGTGGCTGAATATCAGGCCCTGTACAACCCCGAAAACGACGCATTCCGCTATGAGCTGGGTTCCAACCTGAATGTGAAATACCGCCGCGAAATCGCGAAGAACATCCTGTTTCAGACCCAGGCCAACTTCTTCAGCAACTACCTGCAGGACTTCGGCGCCATCGACGTCAACTGGGAAACCCTGACGACGGCCAAGGTCAACGACTGGTTTGCGGTCAATTTCGCCACCAACCTGATCTACGACAAAGACATCCAGTTCGACATCCGCGACGAAAACGGCAATGTTACCGGCCAGGAGCCGCGGGTGCAGTTTCAGCATGTGCTGACCATCGGCCTGACCTACACCTTTCTGAAGAAGTAATTGCTGCACGCTTGTCCTGCCTGGCGGCACGGCTGCTAATTCCGGGCTGGCGGCAGCATCATGTGCGGTCTGGCGTGCGTATATTCACGACAGGATTGTCTGTAGTCTCTTTATCAACACCAACATGAAACGACACGTCAACCGCTGGATTGTCGCCGGACTGCTGGCCGCTGCTGCGATTGCCGGCATCTGGCTGGCTGCGCACCTGCTCCTGCCGGAGCCCGCCTTGCCGGGGGCCTTGAGCGCCAGACCCTGACCGGCTGCGCCTGCGGCGCAGATGATATTGCTTTCCTGATCATGTGCCGGCCATCCCTGGGTTTTGCCAGGGATGGTTTTTGTGCTGGGACTCAATGCTGCACGATGATCTTCCGGTGCTGGCGCCGGTAGGCGTCGATGCAGGTGAGGGTGTACACCCCGGACGCGAGGCCTGCGCAGCTGATCTCCAGCTCGTAGATGCCGGCAGGCTGCCGGGCCTGGAGCAGCTGGGCGATCCGCCGCCCGGCGGGGTCGGAAAGGAAAATGCGTACCGGGCTGGCGCAGTAGAGGGCATAGCGGAGCGTAAGCAGCTCCGAAACCGGATTGGGCTGAACAGCGAGAATCTGCAGTGCTGCGGCTTTGCGCGGCGCCTGCTCGCCCCGGACGGGCGGCGCAGGCTGCGGCGGCGCTGCGGCAGGCGCTGCGGCGCTGTCTGCCTTGAGTAGCCGGGGCGAACCCGTTTCAGCATACCAGCCCTCCGCCCATTCCTCCCTGGGATCAGGCCGGTCGATCCGCTGCATGAAGTACCAGTCGGCCTGGGCGCGGGCCGGCGTCAGGTCCAGCACCAGATAGCCATGCCGGTCCAGATCCACAAATTTCATGTGCGGATTGGGATTCACGCGGCCCGGATACGGCGGCGGCAGGCGGTGGTTGAGCTGATATTCGAGCAGGGCTGCAAGGGGGCCGGGGATGGTTTCGTCGAAATTATCCGATGTAATGCTGGGGGTGACAAACTCCACGGCCACCGCGCCGCGTCCGGTTTCGGGATCATATACGAGGCTGTCCGAGTCCAGCGGCGTCAGCACAGGATCGGCGACCTCGTTGGCGAAGGAGCTGTGGATATCGCCGGTGAGGATGACGATGTCCCGGAGCTGCAGGCTGTCGATGTAACGGAGGATGCGGCGGCGTTCGAGCGGAAAGCCGTCCCAGATGTCGAGGGCCATGCCTTCGAGCTTGCTGGCGCTGATGAGCGGCGGGATAGCGGCCCAGCCGATGTTGAGCGGGGCAAACAGCACCTGATTGCCGATCAGCTTCCACTGCGCGGGGGCAGAGGCCAGTTCTGCCAGCAGCCAGTCGCGCTGTTCTGCGCCGAGGATGCTGCGCGCCGGATCTTCGAGTGCCGGGTCCAGCGAGTTGAACACCGGGTCTGCGCGGCCTTCGAGGCGGGTATCGAGCATCAGGAGGCTGGCCAGCTGCCCGAAGCGGAAGGTGCGGTACAGCTTGCCGTTGGCTTGCTCGCGCACGGGCAGCCATTCGTAATAGGCCTGGCGGGATGCCGCTTTCCGTTCTTCCCAGTCGCCTTCCCGGTCCGGGTTGTGGTTTTCGGCGCCGGCTACGTAGGCGTTGTTGGCGGATTCGTGATCGTCCCAGACCAGGATAAACGGATGCTGGCGGTGCGCTTCCTGCAGGTCCTGATCGAGGCGGTAGCGCGCATAGCGGGCGCGGTATTGGTCCAGGGTAACGGCCTCCAGGCTGTCGTGGCAGCGGCCGGGGGCGCCGTCGCCGCCGGATTTATATTCATAGATATAGTCTCCCAGATGCACGACGGCGTCAAGGTCGTAGCGGGCCGCGATGCGGCCAAAGGCATTGAAATATCCGTCTTCGTAGTGGTTGCAGGACACGACTGCCAGCCGGAGCTGCGGCAGTGCCGCATCGGGCCGGGGGGCGGTGCGGGTGCGGCCGATGGCCGAGCGGCCCGCAGCCGTTTCAAAGCGGTAGTAGTAGGTCGTCTGCGCTTCCAGGCCGGTTACATCGGCTTTTACGGTAAAATCCCGCTCAGGCCCGGTCCAGACCTGGCCCTGCTGCACCACGAGGGTCATTCCGGTATCGAGTGCCAGGGTCCAGCGGACGTGTACCGCAGAGTCGACGCCCCGGGCCGGTGTCACGCGGGTCCAGAGCAGGACTCCATCCGGCAGGGGATCACCGGACGCCACCCCGTGGTAGAACGGCCTTTGGCGCAGGTCATAGAAGACCGAATCTTCGCCGCCCGCCATCAGGGCGGCGGGAAGCAATAGGGAGATGCATAAAGAACGGAAACGGACAGATAGCATACTTGGCGAATATCAGTACATCATCGGGGGAGCACCGGATGCTCCAGATGGAAGCGGGTAGCTTGCTGGTATTGCTGCGCCAGCGCCAGCAGCGGGCCGTCTTCGTACAGGCGGCCGATGAAGGTGATGCTTGTCGGCAGGCGGTCCTTGGGGTCAAATCCGTTGGGCAGGGTGACCGAAGGGTGGCCGGTGAGGTTGGTGAGCAGCAAGGAATTGCCTTCGAGCGATGGTGCCACGATCAGATCCACGGTCTGGAGCACACGATGCGCCTCCGCGATCAGGCGGGAGCGGTGGCGGTTGGCCTGGATGTATTCCACCGCCGGGATCAGACGGGCACTCCGGTAGAAGTTAGGCCAATTATAGCGGCCTTGCTGGGCCAGCAGGTCATCGCGGTTGCTGCGGGTCAGCTCATCGAAAGCGGCGGCGGCCTCCGCCATCAGCAGGAAACTGATGTCCGGGAATTCGGAAAATGCCACTGGCACCAGTTCGTGCCCCATGGCGCGAAGCTGCGCCAGGGCAGCTTCGTCCTGGGCCTTTCCCCGGTAGGTCTTGCCGAAGTCGTCCCGGAGGTACCCAATGCGGAGTTTTCGCGGCAGGCCGGCGGGGTGATAGCGGAAAGGAACCTGCACGGTGGACGGATCGTGCGGATCGCGGCCCCGGATGGCCTCGAAGACGAAGGCGCAATCCTCCGCCGTCCGGGCCATAGGGCCCAGTTTGTCCATGCTCCAGCTGAGCGCCATGGCGCCTTGGCGGCTGACCATGCCAAAGCTGGGCCGCAGCCCGGTGACCCCGCAGACGGTGGCCGGCGATACGATAGAGCCCCAGGTCTCGGAGCCGATCGCAAACGGCACCAGCCCTGCGGCTACTGCGGAAGCCGACCCGGCAGACGAGCCGCTGGAGCCGGTTTCGGGATTCCAGGGATTGCGGGTGCGCCCGCCGAACCAGACATCGTCCATGGCCAGCTCTCCCAGGGACAGCTTGGCAACCAGCACGGCGCCGGCGGCATCGAGCTTGCGGATCACGGCCGCATCCTCTTCTGCTTGCTGGCCTCGGTAGGGCGCAGCGCCAAAGGAAGTAGGTGCCTGACGGGTAAAGAGCAGATCTTTCGCGCCGTAGGGAATCCCGTGCAGCGGCCCCCGGTACAGGCCTGACTGCAATTCGCGGTCCATGCGGGCTGCCTGCTCCAGCGCCGGCGCTTCCATGAGGGTGATGGCGCAGTGCAATACCGGATCGTAGCGTTTGATCCGGTCGAGAAAGAAGCGGGTAAGCTCCACGGAGGTGATCTGGCGGCTGCGGATCAGCTCGCTGAGCTGGCGGACCGAATAGAAGGCCAGCGCTTCGCGGTCGGCGGGCAGAACCGCCGGCGGGGGCGGCAGGGGGCTGAAGCGGTCCTCGCCTGCGGGCAGGGAAACTCCCGGCGGCAGCGGGTCAAAGACCAGCGCAGGCAGAAGGCTGTTGGGAAAGGACTGCTTCCGGAGGGAATCGAACGCGGCCCGGTTTTGCTCCAGCAGCGGGAGCATGCTGTCGCGCTCGGCGGGCGTAAATTCCAGGCCGATTATCTGTTCTGCCTGGGCGACCATTGCCGCTGTCAGCGGTTTACGGATCAGCGTCAGGGTGAGGAATGCGCCGGACAGCAGGCCGGCCAGCAACAGCATCAGGGTACGCAGCATACAGATCCCGGAGTATCGTTCAGGATCTGCATATTACACAAAAAACAGGGAATGCATACAGGGTTTTTCGGAACGAATTGGCGGATTACCAGGCGAGGAGCTCGTCCAGCTTGGCTGCTGTTTTCTCCGCATTGGGCAGCATGTAGGATTCCAGGCCGAGATTCAGGGGCACTGCCGGCAGCGGCAGCGCACCGAGGAGGTGCACCGGCGCATCGAGATCCGTAAAGGCGTGAAACGAGATCCGGCCCGCCAGGGCCTCGGCGAACGAATTCGGCAGGCATTCCTCCGTGACAATCAGCACCTTGCCATGCCGGCGCACTGCCTCCAGCACTGCCTCCCAGTCCAGCGGCTCCAGCGTGCGCAGATCGAGAATTTCGATCTGGCCGGGGTAGCGGGCCGCGGCATTGCGCGCCCAATGCACGCCCATGCCGTAGGTGATTACCACCGCACTTTCGCCGCTGCGGATTTTTGCCGGATCGGCAGCCTGATAGATCCGGGCCTTCCCCAGCGGAATTACATAATCGTCCGAGGGTTCGGGCGTTTTGGCCTCTTTGCTGCCGGGCACCTTGCTCCAGTACAGGCCTTTATGCTCGAAGAGTACCACGGGATTCGGGTCGAGAAAGGCTGCGCGGAGGAGGCCTTTCATATCGGCGGCGTTGGAGGGATAGACCACCTTGACCCCCCGGATGGTGAGGACTGCCGATTCGATGCTGGAGGAATGAAACGGGCCGCCGCCGCCGTAGGCGCCGGTAGGCACGCGGATAAGCGCCTGCACGGGCCATTTGCCATTGGACAAATAATACGACCGGCTCACCTCGGCGAAGAGCTGATTGAAGCCCGGCCACATGTAATCCGCGAACTGGATCTCCACGATGGGCTTGCAGCCTGCTACCGACATGCCGACGGTGCTGCCGATGATGTAGGCCTCCTGGATGGGGGTATTGAAGACCCGTGCCGGGCCGTATCTCTGGGTGAGCAGGGCTGCCTCTCGGAATACGCCGCCAAGGGTGCCGCCTACATCCTGGCCGTAGAGCAGGGCCTCGGGAAATTCGGCGAGAATCCGGTCCACGGCATGCAGCGCTGCATCGACCATTACGACCTCCTGTGCGCCTGCGGGATGGCGTTCTCCCTGCTCCTCGGTGACTGCCGCTGGCGCATAGACGGTAGGTGCGAGCCTGTGCGGGTCCGGCTCCGGGGCGTGGAGCGCGCGTTCGAAAGCATCGAGCACCTCCTGCCGGGCTGCTTCGCGGACCGCGTGGAGGGCCGGGGCGTCCAGGCCCAGGCTCAGGAGCCATTGCTCCATGCGGGGCAGCGGGTCCTGGACGATGTGCAGATCGAGGTCGTCGCGGTACCACTCTTTGCGGACACCGGAGGTATGGTGGCTGAGCAGCGGAACGCGGGCATGCAGCAGCCAGGGCCGCCGTTCGAGGCGGATGTCGGCCAGGATCTCCGCAACTGCCTGGAAAGACGAGGCGAAGTCGCTGCCGTCCACGCTCCGGGTCCGGAGCCCGCGGAATCCGGCAGCGAACGCGGCGGCATCCTGAGCGTACATTTCTGCTCCTTTGGCCGAAATGCCCCATCCATTGTCCTGTACGAGATACAGGATGGGATACTGGTGCAAAGCCGCCATTTGCAGCGCCTCCGACACCTCTCCTTCCGTCATGGCCCCATCGCCAATCGAACAGACCACGACCGGCAGGGGTTCGCCCGGCGCATAGGCCGAGTGTCCCTGCCGCTCCAGATATTGCACGCCCTGCGCCAGCCCGGTAGCCGGGATGGCCTGCATGCCCGTAGCGGAAGACTGGTGGGGAATTTTCGGCAGGTCCGGACGATTCAGGCTGGGGTGCGCGTAGTAGGCCCTGCCGCCGGAAAAGGGATCGTCGCGTTTGGCGAGCAGTTGCAGCATCAGCTCCTCCGGGCTGATGCCGATGCCGAGCAGCAGCGCATCATCACGGTAGTAGGGTGCCACGTAGTCGCGAGGCAGCAGGTGCACGCCGAGTGCAACCTGAATGGCATCATGTCCGCGGGCGGTGGCGTGCACGTAGCGGATGTCCTGTTTCCGGGCCTCAAAGTGCGCGCTCATCGCAGCGGCAGCGCACATGTGGCGCCAATACCGGAGCAGGAGCTCCGGGGCAAGCGATTCAGGCGCAGGGGCGGCAACAGCAGCAGGCATCATATCGGCTGATTGGAAGGCAAAGGTAGCATTTTGAGCGGTTCGCGTGCGGGAGCCCTGGCGTGATGCGGGATTTCAGACTCCGGATGCGCATGCTGGCTGTGCGGCTGCGCCGGTGCCTGCCTCCCCCCCTGGCCCCCCCGTATCCGGGGGGGAAGCTCTCCCTCACTCCTTCCCCAGCCACACGGCGCGCAGGCGCGCCTGTTCCGCCGAAGGTGCCCCCAGCCATTCCAGCCCATCTGTCCGCTTCACCGTTTCATAGCGGATTTCGAGCGGCAGCCGCAGCTCCTTCCCCTTGCGGGTCACCCGCAGCGACGACTGCGTCCCTTCCGGCAGCCAGTTGCCGTCCGCATCCCGCAGCGCCGCATCCACGTCTGCCTGCAGCAGGCGGTCGCCCGGCTGCAGGCCGGCCCATTCCTTTTTCCCCGTTTTCGACACCGAAAGACCCAGCATATCCATCCGGACATCATTATCCCGCACCGGATGCCGGGGCAGGCGGGCCGTATAGGACGCCTGGTACGACACCCCCAGCGGCAACAAGCCCCCGGCCAGGTCCCAGTCCGTCCGGCCCTCGATATACGCATCGAACCAGCGCTGCAGATCCGGGTGCACCTCCGCCACAAACTCCCGGATAAACCCTGCCTCATCGAACGCGCGCTCCGCGCCGTAGCGGTCGCGCAGGGCCAGCACCACCTCGCGGAGCGTTTTCTGCCCATTTGTCAGGCGGATAATCTCGATATCCAGCAGCAGACCCAGCACCGCGCCCCGGTCATAGACATGGTTGTAGTGCTTGTGGTATTTTTTCTCCAGCACCCCGGCGCTCATTTCCGCAAACGACATCTTCTTCTCCGGAAACGCATCCCCGGCGCGGACCTTATCCCGCATATAGTCCGAAACGTACCTGGACGGAGTCATCAGACCGCCCTGCACCTGGATCAGCCCGGCGAAATACTCCGTAATCCCCTCATAGAGCCACAGGTGGCGGCTCATCACCGGATCCACAAAGTCGAAATCGCCGATATGCTGCGAATGCAGGCCCAGCGGCGTGATGATGTGCATAAACTCATGGATCGCCACATCCTTAATCATCGACTCCACGCTCAGCCCTTCGACCCCGCCGACCCCAAAATCCGGCAGAAAATAGACCGAAGAATTGCCATGCTCCAGCGCGCCGAAGCCCTTGCCGCGCAGCTGGCGGACAAAGGCCAGCAGATCCTTCAGACTCGGGTCGGGGCTGGTAAACATACGCCCCGCCTCCCGGTAGTCGGCGATATAAAACAGAAACGCATAGCGGTCCACCGGCAGTTCCGGCAGAAAAGCGGCGATTGCATCCATCGAAGCCTTCAGCTCGCGGTAGATCCGGCTCGCGTAGGGCTCCCCCGTCTGGCTGTACACCGCCAGCTCCACGCGGGTGTTATTCACCCAAAAACTCAGCGTATCAGCCCCTGCAAAGAGAATGGGGCAGTCGATCAGCTGGTGGTAGTCCGCTGCGCGGAACACCTGACGCTCAGGCGACTGCTCCAGCATCGCCAGCGCCGACACCCCATGCAGCGAGGCCGGCTTGCGGATCTCCAGCTCCACCGGCAGGTCCTCCAGGCCTTCGAAGAAGCCGAAAAAGCCGGCGTGGTTCATCACCACATTGCGGCCAGCCTCCAGGTTGGTGCCGGCGGGCTCGAAAATCGGGTCCTGTTTCAGGCCGGCATCGAAGGAATCATCCACGCGGTAGCGGATGCGGGCCAGGCGGTCCGCGCCGGAGATGCGGAAACTGTTGTTGCCCGCACGGACGACAGCCAGGGGCTGGCCCGCAGCATCTTCAGCCCGGAAATCCGAAACCAGGCGGCCGTAGTCGGCGGTGGCATAGGTGCCTGGGATCACCGCCGGAAAATGGAAGACGGCCTCCGGCGTGCCGAGCGGCGGCGGGAGCAGGGTTACTTCCAGCCGGTCCTCGCGGATCGAGGCCAGATCGGTCTGATAGCGGTAGGACTGCGCGAAGACCGGCTGCACAGCAGCCAGCAGGGCGATGAGCAGGAAAGAGGTACGCATGGATCAGGTTAACGCAGGAAATGAATCGCCGCCTGAGGGCAGTTTCAGCCACAACCAGACGGATGGGCTGAAAGTTCGGTTGCATCTGCTTCTCAAGCAAGATCCCCGCTCCTCCGCCAGCAGCGGATAAGCGGGGATACGCAGGCGCAGAGGTACCGCGCTTACTTCGCCTCCATCAGCTCCACCCCGTTCCAGTCGGCAGGCACCGAGGCGTTGAGATGCTGGACGGAGCGGGTCAGGAAGAGATGCGCAGCCAGATCTTCAGGATTATCGCCCAGCACGCGCTTGAATCCCAGCAGGGCATGCTCAAAGTCGCGCTTAAGGTACTGGTCCATCGCCTCCTGGAAAGCGCCGCGGGTAGCCATAACCAGCTCAAAGTCCTCCGGGCTAAGGCCGTTGAGGCATTCGTAGATCTTGAGCGGCTCCTGCTTGCCTTTCACCTGCACCTTGCCGAGGAAGCGGAAGTGGTACTGCGCCGATTGCGGGATAGCGGCCAGCGTTTGCTCGCTGAGCAGAATCTTCGCGCCATAGTATTTCGTGAGGCCTTCCATGCGCGAGGCCGTATTCACCGTATCCGAGATGGTCGCGGCATCCATGCGCTGCGAGTCGCCGATGATGCCCATCACCAGCGGGCCGGTATGCAGACCGATGCCGACCCCGATGGGGGAGCGGCTCCGGCGGATGCGGGACTGGTTGTATTCGCGCAGCGTATCCTGCATGCCGATGGCGGCTTTGAGCGCATCCTCCACACTTTCAGGGAATACCGCCATAATGCCATCGCCCAGGTATTGGTTTACGAAGCCGCGCTGGCCGGAGATAATGGGGCCCATGCGGCCGTGGAAGGCATTGACGAACTGGAAGGTCTCCTCCGGCGTCATTTTCTCCGCCAGGCCCGTGTAGTTGCGGATGTCGGAGAACATGACCGTCACCGTGCGCTGCACCTGATCGCCGAGGGTAATCTCGGTGATGCTTTCCTTGCCCAGCGAGCGGATGAACGCGGTAGGCACAAATTTGCTCGTGGCGCGGTTGATGCGGTGGAGGTTGATATGGGTTTTGACGCGGGCCAGGAACTCGTCTTTGGAGAAAGGCTTGGCGAGGTAATCATTGGCGCCGGTCGCGAGGCCCTGGACCAGGTCTTCGATCTGATTTTTGGCCGTGATCATGATGATCGGCAGTTCGGAGGGCAGGTACTTTTCCCGGATCCGTTCGCAGACCTCATAGCCCGACATGCGGGGCATCATCACATCGAGGATCACCAGGTCGAAATGGGCGCCGGAATTGATGGCCTGCAGGGCTTCGTCGCCGCTCATGGCCTGGGTAATCTCGAAATGCGAGCCGGAGAGGTGGTTTTTGAGCACCTGCTGGTTGATGGCCTCATCGTCCACGGAGAGAATGCGGATGGTATTGCCGTTGGAGGCGATGCTGCTGAACGCCACGCGGGGCGCTGCGGGCGCCGCCGCCGGAGCTGCCGGCGAATGGAAGCCGCGGATGGGATTCTGGCGGGGTTCGGGCTTGAGATCGGCAGGCGCGGTGGGCAGGGTAAAATAAAACGTAGAGCCCTTGCCGATCTCGGAGTCCACCCAGATCCGGCCGCCGTGCAGCTCGATGAGCTGCTGGGCAATCACGAGGCCCAGGCCTGTGCCGCCGTAGGCGCGGGTGATGGAGCCGTCCACCTGCTCGAATTCGCGGAAGATCGCCTCGAACTTTTCCCGGGGAATCCCGATGCCGGTATCGGCGACGGCTACCTCGATGAAGCTGCCGTCCTGCCGGGCGCTGACGCGCACCGTGCCTTTGTCGGTAAATTTCACCGCATTGCCCACCAGATTGTGCAGCACCTGCTCCAGGCGCTCCTCGTCGCCGTAGGCAAAGGGCAGGTTGGCCGGAATGTCGTTGACCAGCTTCAGATCCTTGCCGCGCACGCTGGGCGCATTGATTTTGAGCACCAGATCGGCCACCGAGCGGATATCGAGCGGCTTGGAGGCCAGGTCCAGGTCGTGGTTGCGGAGCTTGGAGAAATCCAGAATATCATTGACCAGATTGCTCAGGCGTTTGCCGGAGGAAATGATCAGCTCCAGATTTTCCTTCCAGTTGTTGGAAGTGCCCGTATCGGCGCCGTCGAAGAGCGATTCGGCGATGCCGATGATGCCGTTGAGCGGCGTACGCAGCTCGTGGGAGGTATTGGCCAGAAACTGGTCCTTCAGCCGGTCGATCTGCTCCAGCTGCTTCACGCGCTCCTGCTCCAGCTGAAAGAGCGCCTGCTGCTGGCGGTAGCGGTAGCGCTGCCAGAATCCCAGGCCGATGAGCAGCACGATGCCGCTGATGCTCATGAAGGCATATCGGAAGTTGCGCTCGCGGGTGAGGCGCATCTGCTCGTTCTGCTCCTGGAGCTGTTTGTCCTTTTCGAGCAGCTGGTTTTGCTGCTGGAGGATGAAGGCGAGGCTGTCCTTGGTTTTGAGCGCTTCGGAGAGGCCCTGGACCTGCTGCTGGATCTGGAGGGTCTGCTGCTGGCTGGCGATCACCTGCTGGCGGGCGGCGTTCTGGGCCTGCTCGGCCTGGGCCTTGGCATCGAGGGCTTCGGACTTCACGACCTCCTTGTCGAGGAGGTTGAAGACATCGAGGTATTCGAGCTCCTTCTGCTTATTGCCGGTTTTGCGGTAATTATCCGCCAGGTTGAAGGCCGTGGAGCGCATCAGGCTCATGTTGTTCATTTCCTGGGCCACCTTGAAGGCTTCTTCGAGGTGGGGGATGGCCTGATCGGGGCGGCCCTGGGACTCGTAGGCAAAGGCGATGTTCTTCAGGGCTTCGGCCAGGTTCTGGTCCCGCCGGCCCGACTGGCGGATGAGCGCCAGGGCCTTGTTGAACATCTCCAGGGACTTGTCATACTGCTTCGTATCGGTGTAGATGAGGCCCATGAAGTTGTAGATCGACTTAACGGCCTGCATATTGCCGAGTTCCTGGTTCAGGGCCAGCGATTTGCCGAAGTACAGCAGCGCCTCGTCCGAATGGTCGTAGTCCCAGTAGGTCTGGGCGGCCTGGTTGTAGCGGCGGGCGGCCTCGTTGCGGTTGCCTTGCGAAGCGAATGCCTCCGCTTCGGCAAGCTGGGTCTGAATCTCCTGCTGGGTTTGCTGCGGGATGGCCCGCTGCGCATAGAGGGGGAACAAGAAGCAAGCAGCGAAAACGGCGGACGCAAGGAAAAACTTACACATGTCCTGTAGAAGATTATACTTCCGGAAGATCTGACGGGCGAAGTATCGGAATGCCAAGTTACTCAATTCTATTCAAATTGCCGGTGTGCACACACGAACCGGAAAAATAGGCGGGGGAAACGGCAAACTATCAAGTAAGCGGATGTTCAAAATATAACATGGGCGTATTACCTTTGTTGACGGGAAATGTCTTATCATTCAACCTGATCCCCCATTTGGTATGCGATACCTCACTGCTATCTGGGCATGCTGCTGGACCTTGTCCATGCTGGCCCAGGCACCCCTCGAACACCCCAAGCGCATGTATCAGGACAGCCTGAAGCGGATCTACACCCATCCCTCGCTGCCCCAGTACCTGTTTATCTCTACCGACCCTGCCGGCAAGGATGCCATGCGGATGGAAAGTGAAGCCAACAAAGCCAATACCAACCCGATGTACTGGGATGGCAATGGCGTGCACCACCTCCGGCACCAGGACCTGATCGAGAAAACGGTCATCGTATTTGAGATCAATGCCGACGGCATCGCACCGGCGACCAGCGCCGACTTCGGTACCACCGCGACCTACACCGCCGGCGGCACCCGCTACTACGGCCCCGGCCTGACCGTCAAGCTCTCCGCCAAGGATGAAATGTCGGGCCTGGAAGGCATCTACTGCTCCATCGACGGCGCGCCCTTCGCGCGCTACACCCAGCCGCTGGCCTTTGCCCAGGAAAAGGCCTACACGCTGAAATATTATGCCGTAGATCACGTAGGGAACGCCGAAGCACCCAAAGAAGTCAAATTCACCGTCGATCTGGCCACGCCGTCCACGGCTCTCAAGGTCGAGGGCGACTACACCGCCGACATCCTCTCGCCCCGTGCCACGCTCGTGCTGAGCAGCACCGAAGGCCTCGCCGGCGTGCGGCAAATCTCGTGGAAGATGGACGATCAGGCCGAAAAGCCCTACGCCGGTCCCATTTCCCTGGCCACCCTGAGCCAGGGCGAGCATACCCTCAGCTACTACGCTACCGATCAGGTCGGCAACCGCGAAAAGGCCCAGGCCTTCACCTTCTTCCTCGACAATGCCCCGCCCATCGTATCGGACGATGTCATTGGCGACCGCTATGTGGTCAATGGCCGGGAGTATGCCTCCGGCCGCACCAAGGTGCGCCTGACTGCTCTGGACAACAAGGCCGGTGTAGATGCCATTTACTACCGGCTCAATACCGAGCCCTTCCAGAAGTACGAGGCACCCTTCTACCTGCCCAGCCGCTCCGGCCTTACAAGCGTGTACGCTTATGCGGTGGATAAGGCCAATAACTCCAACCGCCGCGACAACGAAGGCAAGAGCATCCGCACCTTCTCCGTGGACCTTTCCGGCCCCACGCTGACACATGAGTTCAGCGGCCCGCTCTTCGTAACCCGCGACACGACCTTCATCGGCCCGGGCACCAAGCTTTCGCTCAAAGGCACCGACCTCGAATCGGGCCTCAACCGCATCGCCTACCAGGTCAACAAAGGTGCCGAGCAGGCTTACAGCGCCCCGGTCGAGTTCAAGTCGGCAGGCATTTACCAGATCGACTACTTCGGATACGATCACGTCGAAAACCGCAACACCGCCAGCCTCTACTTCCGCGTGGATGACAAAGGACCCGAAATCTTCCCCCGCCTGAGCATCGAGCCCATCAGCCGCCGCTCCGGCACCGGGGCCTTCGAGCAGGTGTATCCCGCCCACGTGGTGCTGTTCTTCTCCGCCACCGACGACCTGTCGGGCTACGACAAGCTCTACTACACAATCAACGGCGGCGAAGAGCGCCTGTATGTGAACCCCATCGGCGGATTCGAGCGGGGCAAGCAGTACGTGATCCGCTTCCGCGCCCTGGACAAGCTGGGCAACGAGACCAAATCCGAGCTGACCTTCGCCACGGAATAAGACGCAGAAATTTTCCGGCAGCCGCACCGCAGCACTACGAAGATCCGTAGTGCTGCTTTTTTTGCTGCGCTCCCCATAAATCGCTATGTTGAGCCGGATCTGCCCAACCCCCTATCCTCCATGTGGTTCTTCCCCCTGCTCCGCTGGCTGTACATGCGCCCTGCGCGGTTCCGGCACCTGTCCGGACTGGCAGCGCTGGCGCTGTTTCTCATCGCCTGGGCCGGCATGCTGCCCCGGCTGGAGGCGCTCCGGCTCCCGGATGCGTGGCGGATGTATGCGCAGACCAGCAGCGCAGCGCTGCTGGCCCTGTGGTTTGCGGGCGCTTCGTGGTATTACACCCTCTTCCGCTGGGCCTGGTACCTGCCTGCAGCCCTGCTGGGCCGCAGCTACCGCTGGCTGATCAGCGGCTGGCGGGTCTGGCTGCTGGCAGCAGCCGGCGTCGGCGCAGCCGCCTGGGGCTTTTACCGCTGGGTGTTCGGGGTCCGCATCACGGTCCAGGACCTGTTCCGGGCGCCTGAAGACAAATCGATGCCCCAGCTCTGGCTGGTGATCCTCGTGCTGGCAGGCCTGTACCTGCTGCTGCGCAGCGTATTCCGCGACCGCCGCCGCATCCGGGTCGACAGCGTGGAAAGCTTCGGCGTGCCGACAGAACATCTCCAGGGCCTCAGCAGCAGCCTGAGCCACGAGCTGCTGGCGCTGAAAGCGCTGTATTCCAGCGCCCGTCGCCTCAGCTTGTCGGTCAGCCTGGAAGGAGTCGCCAGCGGCTCGGCTACGCCCCGGCTGGATGTCGGACAAGTAGGGCTTACCCTCGATACGGTGGTATCCGGCAATCCGGAGATCAAGCTGGGGGCCGTCAGCATTCCGCTGAAGCCCCTCATTCAGGCGATGGAGAAGCTCTACACCGGGCCGGTGCTCGACTGCAAGCTGTATAACGAGAGCGCCACGTGGCGGCTGGACGCCTCGCTCACGGGCGGCAATGCGCAGCAGTGGCAGATCCGCCACGCGGCACCTGCCAGCGGCATGCCGGTCCAGCCGGTGCTGAATGCCATGATCCAGGAACTGGCCACCCGGATCTTCACCCACCTGGAAGGCAGCAGGCTGGGCTCCTACAACTGGAAAGCGATCCGGGCCTATACCGAGGGCATCCGGGCTTACCGGGATGCAGTGCGTTACAAATCTCAGCATGCCGGCCTGATGAGCCGGGCTGAGACAGAGTTTGTAAACGCGCTGAGAGAAGATGCCCAATTCTCCAGATGTTATTACAATCTGGGGGTCGTGTATTTTCACGAAGCCAATTATCAGCCGGCAGCTATTGCTTTCAGCCGTTCGGCAGCTACCGGCGATGCGCGGCCCGATGTGTTTTATGCGCTGGCCAAGTCTTTGCAGCCCAGCAATCCGGAAGCAGCGCTGCGGGCCTGCCGGCAGGTGCTGGATATTTCGCCATTCGAAATTCTGGCGTGGAATCTGCTGGGGGTAATCGAAGCCAATAGCTTTCAACGGTACGAGCAATCGCTTCCTGCCTTCGCTACGGCGGCAGCCCTTGGGTGGAGACGCCTGTGTTTCGAGCAGTTTACCGGGAAACTAGCAGAAGAGGACCGCAGTACCGTAACCGTTTTTCTCTGCAATCTGGGCGCTACCCTTTGTTACACTTCGCGGTCCACCGGCCTCTCCCAGCTTCGGCAGGCCATCCGGCTCCGCCCCCAGGACACCGGCCTCCGCTACGAATACATCAAATCCCTGGTATTGCACCAGCGGATGCGTCCGGCTGCCACGCATATGAAGTGCCTGATCCAACTGCAGCCCCATAATCACAGTTACCGATTCTGGCTTCTGGCCTTGACAGAGCTCGCAGGCGGCAACATCGACAACCCGCCGCTGATCCATACCGCCTTCGACTGCGGCTACGAAGACCAGGCGCTGCGTAAAGGCGTAACAGATTGGCAGAACTACACCCGCCAAGCCAAAATTCAGCTCCCTGAATCCTTCCGGGCAATGGCGGTCTATGAATCCCTGCAGCCTGCGGCTCCTGCGGCCTACACTGGCCAGCTCAGCGTGCCGCTGATCGCCGTCAATCCCCAGTCAATATCCGGACTGAAGGAGCCCGACCTGGGGTACGTGCTGTGGAGAAAGCAGATCCAGCATGCTGCGGAGGAGGCCTATGACCTCATCAATGCGGAGATGTTCCCTCAGGCCTATGATCGATTTTATGCCATTGCGGAGGATCCGCAGGTAAATCGATTATTGCCCGGCTGGCTGGCTGATACAGGGCTGTACGGCACCCTCGTCTGGATTTGCACCAGCCAGCTCCAACGCCTCAGGCAGTCCGGCGAATCGCAGGAGCAGCTGGCTCAATGGCAGGCCAAAGCCGTGCAGGCAGCCCAGGCCGCATTTTCCCGGCAGCCGATCCGGGCCTGGGAGCGTTCCATACTTGGGCTTCTGTTTTCCGATTTCCAGAACTGGGAGCACGCGCGCAACGAGCTGAGTATCGGTCTGGGGCTCGATCCCAAAAATGTTCAGATTGTGCAGGACTTGCTGGGCACGATCTGGGCACAGGTGGCCCGCAGCACCAACCTGCTCTACCGAAACCAAGCCATCACAGAGCTTTGCGATAGACTGCTGCGTCAGATCGATCTGATCCGCACTTGGAAACACCGGAAGCTTAGCGAAGCAGACTGGAAAAACGAAATTGCCCTTTGGGGCTGGACACACTTCTGGCTGGGCCGTTTCAGCGTAGAACGGCAGGACTACGAAACCGGAGTCACTCATTTGCTGATCGCTGTGCAGGAGGGCTTTCGTCCCAACGAGGCCAACATGGCTTTGTGTTATGCCCAGAATAAAACGGGTGCCTATGAAGGGGCCGAGCAGTCATATACCAATCTTGAAAAACTGATCAGCCCGGCAACGCTATCCTCCGCCCCGCCCGCCGACGGCGGCTTGCCGCCCATGATCGCCTGGGCCTACGCAGCCTTGTACATGGCCCATGGCTACGCCCTCCGCCACGCCCGCCTCGACCAGGCGCGCCGCATGGCTGCCGACGCCTTCGACCGTGCCGAAGCCTGGGCCGAGCAGCAGCAGGATGCCGAGGTCAGCAGCCACATCCCCCTGCTGGCCGCGCAGTCCGAGCTGGTCCTGGGCCTGATCTGCCGTGCCGAAGCCCTGCACCAGACGCCCGGCACCGAGGCCCTGCCTGCCAAGCTGCATGAGAGCCTGGAGCACCTGCGCAAAGCCGCCGGGTATGACTGCTATCCGGCTACGATGGCCGAAATTTTCTACTGCACTGGCCTCAATACCTGGGAATTGGGCAAACTGGAATCCGATCCGGCCCGGAAAGGCTACTGGGAGCGCCGCACGCGCGAGGCCTGGGGCCAGGCCCGCAGGCTGGATGTGCGGGGGGAATATACCCCCATGATCGATGAAAAGCTGAGCAGCTGAACAGGCTTGCCCCGAAGCGCAGCCCTTCGCATATTGCCGCTCCTTTCTCCCGATCGATCCTGCATATCCTCATTCCTATGGACGGAACGGCGCTCATCTACAGCCACGGACTGCTGCATACAGTGCATGCCAAGACTTCGCACGGCCTCATCCGGGGCAGCGACCGCTACCGCATCCTCGGCGCAGTGGATCCCGCCAATGCCGGGCGCGATGCCGGCGAGGTGCTCGACGGGCGCCGCCGGGATCTGCCCGTATTTGCCAGCCTGCAGGAGGCGGCCGCCCAGGGGTGCCGCCCGGACTTTCTGATCATCGGCATTGCCAGCGCAGGCGGGCGCCTGGACCCGGAGTGGATGCCCGCCATCCGCGAGGCCCTGCAGGCAGGTATTTCCGTCGTATGCGGCATGCACGAGTTCCTGTCGGACCAGCCGGAACTGGCTGCCCTCGCCGCCGCCAGCGGCGCCCGTCTGGTGGATGTGCGCAAGCCTAAGCCCCGCACCGAGCTGCATTTCTGGACCGGAGAGATCCTCAGCATCAGTACCCCCGTCATTGCGCTGCTCGGCACCGACTGCGCCATCGGCAAGCGCACCGCCGCGCGCATGCTCACCGAAGCCTGCCGGGCAGCCGGCATCCGCAGCGAAATGATCTTCACCGGCCAGACCGGCTGGATGCAGGGCGGACGCTATGGATTTGTGCTGGATTCTACCCCGAACGACTTCGTTTCAGGGGAACTGGAGCATGCCATTGTATCCTGCTGCCGCGAGCAGCAGCCCGATGTGATTTTCCTCGAAGGCCAGGCCGCGCTCCGCAATCCCAGCGGCCCCTGCGGCTCCGAATACCTCGTATCCGGCGGAGCCCGCCATGCCATCCTCGTACACGCGCCCGCACGCACGTACTACAAAGGATGGGAGCATCTCGATCTGCGCATTCCGCCGGTGTCCAGCGAGATCGAGCTTATCCGGCGTTATGGAGCGGAAGTCATCGGGCTGGCCCTCAATACGCAGAAGCTTGACTGGGCCGCGGCCGAACATTGGCAGGCGCAGCTGCAGTCGGAGCTGGGCCTGCCCGTGGCCCTGCCGGTGGAAGCGGGCGTAGAGCCCCTCGTGGAGGCTGTGCGTGCCCTGCTCAGCGCCCGCTGAGAAAGGTCCGGATCCGAAGCTCCGCATTGTCCCGCACATCCTGCCAGAACAGGTTGATGTCGCCGGTGTGGTAGTTTTTGCCGGGAACCAGAGGAATGGGCCTGCTGACCCAGAGAATGCCCTGATGCGCCTGCGCGCCTACCAGATTGGGGCGGATTTTATCGAAATCCTTCCACACAAAGCCCCGGTGGAGCGATTCGCTGCCCGGTTGGCCATCGGTCTTCCAGGTCAGGGGATTGACCACGACGGCATCTTTGTAATAGGTATCGATGCCGGGCGGCTCGTAGCCTTCCCGCCAGCTGCACCACCCGATCACGCAGCCAGTAGCATCGGCTGCATCGCATACCGGCAGATGCTGAAAGGTGCTGGCCGGAAAGGGCCAGCCGAGCAGATAGGCTGCCACCAGCTGCTCCTGCAGCGGGGTTCCGTCGAAGTACTCCTTCACCAGCCGGATTCCATGCAGGGCACCCTGGCTGTGGCCTGCGATCACAATGGGCCGGCCTTGGTTGTGATGACGGAGATAATACTCGAATGCCGCTTTCACGTCGCCGTAGGCAAGCGCAAGGGCCTGGGCTTCGGAGGCGCTGTCAGTGCCGAAGAATCCGCCGAAAAACATCTGCCGGTAGCGCGGCGCAAACACGCGGCCAGCCCGGTTGAATGCGCTGGCCTGATGGCGGATGGGCCAAAAGTCGGTGTCTTCGTTCAGGGCTGTGCTGTCGAGCGGAGCATTCCAGGCCGCGCCGCCCATGCAGGTGGTCGGGTGAATGAAAAACACATCGGCCCGGGCCGAGTCCTGGCCTTCCGGCGCGGCGCCGGGCGGCGCGAGGTCGGCAGGGTCCTGGCGGTCCGGCAGGGCCGCCCAGGCCGCAGCCTGGCTGTAGTCGGGTGCCTGCGGCACCGGGTAGGCGCCAAACGCCGCCGCAGGCGGCTGGCGGTTGTCGCAGGATACGGCAGTCCAGGCCGCAAAGAGCAGCGCTGCCGCTGCGGTAGCTGTTCTGTGGCTCATCATATTCCCAACTGCGGCGCGCACGCGCCGGATGATCGCTGGAGGAGTTAACGCATCGGGGCTGCTGCGGGTTTCCCGCTGGCCAGGCTTTCTTCCGTGACGGCCTGCATCCAGGCATCCTGCTCCGCATAGAGCGCCTGCAGGCGCAGGGCCTGCGGGTCGCGGCGGCGGAGCATCCGCGCATAGCGAAGCCTGCCGCGCCACTTTTTGACCCCGACCGCATAGCTGAGCGCCAGGCGGCCGGTCAGCGGCGCAAGCACCAGCGACAGGAGCGCAGCCCATCCGCTCCACGCGGCCCAAAACACCAGCGCCTGCAGCGGCCAGTACAGCGGATACCCGAAATATCCGACGACGAACGACACGGAGGAATGGAAATGGTCGTCTTTGAAGTACCGGCCCGGAGCCCAGGCGCTCAGGTGATAGACGGGATAGTTGAGCAGCAGGCCGAGGAGAAACACCGGCAAGCCGAGCAGCCCGGCTGCCAGGCCCGCCAGGGCCTGCCCGGGGCGCACCGGCGCGCCAGCTACGACGTGGTCGCGGAGGCCGCAGGCTTCCAGCAGGCTGCGGTATTCCTGCTCGCGGGCATGTGCGGCCTCCCAGGCCGGATCATCCGCAGGCAAGGCTTCGAGGCGTGCCACCAGCTGCTGCCCGGCGGCAAGCAGGCCGGCCTGGTCGGCGGGAAGTCCTGCCTGGCGCTGCCAGCGGCGACCGTAGCGCTCCCGCAGGCTATCGATTGTATCGAAATGCGCCTCGTCCGAAATATGGATCAGGGTGCGGCGCATGCCGGCCTCCATCCGCCGGGTGACCTCCACATAGGCCCGGTTGGGATGCTGGCGGTAGAGCCCTTCAAATTCCAGCACCGGAATGGCCTCTCCGTACTGCACCAGCAGATCCGCATGCGCTTTCAGGTGCCGCTCGTAGTTGAGGCCCACCGGCACGATATAGATCGGGCGCTGGAAAGCGTGTTTTTCTGCCACCTGGAAGGCCAGCCGGGCGGCGCCTTTCTGCAAAGGCCGCAGCTGGCGGCGGCGGTTGTGGTTGCCCTCGGGGAAAATCAGCGTCGTGCCATTGGGGGTGGAGAGCTCCTCCATCACCTCCTCGAACGAAGCCGCATTCTTCTTCACTTCGTCCAGTCCGTCCCGCTGCCGGTAGATCGGCAGCATTTTCAGCCCCCGCAGCACCCGGTCGAACGGCGGCTTGAAAATATCAGCGCGGGTCATGAACTGCGGCTGGCGGATGTGCCTGCACCAGGCAGCCACATTCAGCGCGTCGATGAATGCGTTCTGGTGATTGGACACGAAAATCACAGCGGCCTGCTCCGGCACGTGTTCCAGGCCGGCAACCTTCACCCGGCGGTAATACAGCCGCATCGCGATCCGCAGGAGGTTTTTAGCGGTCGCGTACCAGAGTTTCCAGCTCGATTTCATGACGCGTCGGGATTGATCCGGGACCAGTAGACCGAAATACCCAGCCCGGTGATCAGGTGCCAGATGCCGTAGAGCGCGGCCATCATGGCCATGCCGCCTAATCCGCCGAACTGGCCGAAAATGAGCACCAGGCCCAGACCGGTGTTCTGAATGCCGGTTTCGATGGAGATGGTCCGGCGGTCGCGGCGGGTATTACCCAGCAGGGCCGCGAAGGCATATCCGCCGCCGAGGCCCAGGCCGTTGTGCAGCAGCACCAGCAGGAACACATACTGGATATACCGGGTGATGAACTCCAGATTGCCGGCCACGGCTGCGACGATGTAGCCGAAGAAGATCAGCATCGAAATGCGCTGGATGACGGGGGAAATTTTGCGGGCAGTTTCCGGAAACCGGCTGGCAGTCAGCATCCCCAGCGTCAGCGGCAGACCCAGGATCAGGAGGATCGACTTGAATACGCCCAGCACATCCACCTCGATGGTCTGCAGCAGTGCCTTCGCATCGGGATAGAACTGCGCCCAGAATGCGAAATTGAACGGGGTCATAAAGATTGCCAGCAGGGTGCTGGCAGCAGACAGGCTCACGGAAAGGGCTACGTTCCCTTTCGCGCGCATGGACATGAAATTGGAGACATTGCCGCCGGGGCAGGCGGCCACCAGAAACATCCCCAGCGCCATGCTGGGGCAGGGCCGCAGCTGCGTGATGCTCAGCAGCCACACCAGCCCCAGCGTCAGCGCGGGCAGCAGCACGAGCTGCGAAAACAGGCCGGTCAGCGCTGGTTTGGGCTCGCGCAGGAGCCGCCGGAAATCCTCCGTGCGGATCTCCAGGGCTACGCCGAACATGATGACGAGCAGCGTCAGTTCCAGCACATCCAGGCTTCCTTCGGAAAAATTCAGCCGGACCGCATCGAAGGTTTCGCAGGTCATAGCAAACGGGGAGGTTGTGTGTTTCGGGCAAATCGGTAATCAGTCCCGCACACGGTTGAGCGACAGGGCTTTGAGCATCCAGTCGGGCAGGGGCCTGCGTGCGTCCCGCTTCCGCAGATCGAGATACCAGCCCCATTTTTTGGCAATGGGCATTTTGAGGGTTTCCACGAACTCGATCAGCGTGCCGTCGGGGTCTTCAATATAGGAAAATAATCCGGAAGCTTCGCCCATGTCGAAGGCTTTGCCGAGGGCCAGGCCGCTGTCCACCGTAAAGGGGAAGCCCTGCGCGGCGCATTGCTGGCGCAGGTCGTCCATGCCGATCACGTCGAAGCAGAGGTGGATAAAGCCCAGATCGCCCCAGAAGCGGCCCTTGAACATGGGCACGGCGCTGCGCCCGCTGCGAAGCTGCACCAGCTCGATGCGGCTGGGGCCGATGATGCGGCTGAAGGCACCCTGGCGCGCCTGGCGGTGGCCCAGCAGCACGCGCCGCAGCGGAAACTCCCCGCCGGGCAGGCCGGCCAGATCTTCCCAGACCCCTTCGCGGTCATACACGACATCGTCGTAGCCCAGAATGCCGCTGTACAGCTGGCGGGCCGCCTCGATATCCGACACCCCGATCATGCAGCCAGCGATGCCGCCCGTGAGCGCCCGGGTGCGGGAAAACCAGTGCGTATCCGGAACAATCTGAAAATGATTGCCGTAGGGATCCTTCACCCAGCAGACCGGCTGGCCGGCGGGGTCTTTGCGCAGGCCGGCATGCAGCGCCAGCCCCCGGGATGCGAAGGCGCGGTGCGCGGCTGCGACATCGCGGCTTTTGATCCGGGCGGCGAAGATCCCGTAGTCGCCCAGCATGGGAGGCTGCGCAGGCGGCTGCGGGGTGCGGCTGGTATACTGCCAGATTTCCATGCCGCTGCCGCCCTGCAGGCTGATGGCCAGCACAGCGTGCCGCTGATGCGGCTTGCCGCCGGTGTACGGGAGCATCAGGTTGGCTTCAGCCGCCTCTTCAAAGATCGGCACATCGATCCCGAACTGCTGCCGGTACCATTTCCAGGCTTGCTTTACGTCGGGAATGCCGATCCCGATCTGCTGAATCCCACTGATGATGAATTGCATAGACCCTTGCCAGGCTAAAACCGCGCAAATATAGAGAGAAAAACATACCGGAATGCGGGATTTTACGTACTATCCTGAATGCTTCCTGCCCGCAGGGAAGCCCTTACCGGTCCAGACGATGAAGAAAGGGTATCTGCTGCTTGCCTGGCTGCTGCTGATCCTGCCCGGCGCAGCGCTGGCGCAGTCTCCGCCAGCCGAATGGGTCTATGCTGCGCGCAACGCGCAGGGGCTGGCCCGCGCCCGTGCGCTCAACCAGCTGGCAGCCTATTACCTCAGCACCGCAGAACCCGACCGCGCCATCGGCGAAGCGGAGCGCGCCCGCGCCTTCTGCGGCAGCCTGCGGCGCCAGCCCCAGGACTCTGCCGGCGCCGAACACGATCTGCCCGGCATTCTCCAGGCCGAGGCAGAAGCCAATTACCACCTGGGCGACGGCTGGCTCGCCCGGAACGACCTCCGCAAGGCCCTCAAATACTACCGCGAAGCCCGCCTGATGGCCTCCCGCGCCGGCGACCAGGCGCTTGCGCAGCGCGCAGCAGATCAGATCGCCCGCTGCGAAGCCCTCCGGCCCGAAAGCGAATCGCTCATCGGCGGCATCGTCCGCAAGGCCGGCGAACTGGTGAGCATATCCGATACTGAAGAGAATGCGATCAAGGACCAGGCCTGCCGCTTTACCCTCACCAACCTGGAAGCGACAGCCCGCAAAGCTGAAGCCAACAACAATTACCGCCAGGCAGCCATGCAGTACGAACTGATGCTGCCCTGCTACCGGGAATTGCAGGATACCCTCCGACTCACGGCTACCTACCGCAAGCTGGGCATGCTCTACGACGCCTTGCGGCTGCCCGAAACCGCACGCCGGTACTATGCCCTGGCCGGCGACGGCCACGCCGCCATGACTGCCCCGGATGCCTCCCGCCCCGTGGACGAGGTATATCAGGATCTTCAGGCCTCCGGTGCCCCCCGGACAGCACCCAGCGCTGAAGAGACGGCCATCCTGCAGCAAAGCACCGACCTGCTCCGCCTGGCCGAGGAGCAGGCCCGCCGGGGCAATTACAAAGCCTCCTCCGAAAGCTACCGCCAGTATGCCACCATGGCCGCCCGCCTCGACGAGATGCGCCGCCTGCGGCAGCAGGATTCCCTGGCCGCCGCCACCCTGCTCGAAGGCATGACCCTGCTCCAGCAGCAGCAGGAGATCAAAACACGCCGCATTCAGCTCCTCGCGCTCAGTCTGGGCTCCATTGTTGTGGTCGCAGCGCTGCTGACCTATTTCTTCATCCTCATCCGCGCATCGCACCGGAAGCTGAAAGGCACCTACGACGAGCTCGCCCAGACCCACCAGCAGCTCCAGGCTACGCAGACCCAACTGGTCAGTTCGGAGAAAATGGCTTCGCTCGGCCAGCTCACAGCTGGCATTGCCCACGAAATCAACAACCCCGTCAATTTCATCTCCGGCAATATCTTTCCCCTGCGCAGCAACCTGGACGACCTGCTGGCCCTGCTCAATGCCTACGAGTTTGCGCTGCGCAATGCCGGACGGGCGGACGAGGCGGATCGGCTCCAGCGGCAGTACCAGGCCGATCTGATCCGGCAGGAGACCTACACCCTGCTGCAGGGCATGGATGAAGGGGCACGCCGCACGGCGGAAATCGTGCGCGGCCTGCGCACCTTCGCCCGCATGGACGAGGACGACCCGAAGAAATTCGATCTCGAAGGCGGAATCGAAGCGACGCTTGCCCTGCTGGTCAACCGGCTCGAAGGAATCGAGGTCATCCGCAACTACAGCAGCCTGCCGGAAGTGGAAGGCTATCCGGGCAAAATCAACCAGGTGCTGATGAATGTCCTTACCAATGCTATCCAGGCGATGCCGAAGGGCGGCCTGCTCTACATTGCCACGGCACAGAAAGGTCCGCATGCCGAACTGACCATCCGCGATACCGGCACCGGCATGAGCGAAGCCGTGCGGCGGCGCATCTTCGAGCCGTTCTTCACCACCAAAGATGTAGGCGAAGGCACCGGGCTGGGGCTGCCGATCAGCCTCGGCATTATCCACCAGCACAAGGGCCGGATCGAGGTGTCGAGCATGGAAGGACAGGGCACCGAGGTGCGGATCAGCCTGCCGCTGGTGTTTGAAGGGGCGCCTGCCGGGGCTCAGCCGAGCACTTCGAGGATCTGATTGGCGTGGTCGTTGCTTTTGACCTTGTCGATCACGTGGGTAATGATCCCGTTTTCGTCCACGAGGAAGGTGGTGCGGAGCATGCCCATATAGGTTTTCCCGTACATCGACTTTTCACCCCAGGCGCCGAAGGCCTGCACGAGCGCATTGTCCGGATCGGAGATGAGGGTGAAGGGAAGCTGCTGCTTGGCGATGAAGTTCCGGTGCGACTTTTCGCTGTCGGGGCTGATGCCGATCACGCGGTAGCCCTTGGCAGCGAGGGCATCGTAGCCGTCGCGGAGGCTGCAGGCCTCCTTGAGGCAGGTGCCGGTGCCATTCTGGGCATAGATGAAGACGATGAGCTTCTGGCCTTTGAGTGCGGCGAGGGAAATGGGATTCCCGTCCTGGTCGGTGAGCTGGAGATCGGGGACCGGACTTCCGGAAGTCAGCATAGGGGCGGAAGATGTTGTGAAATGGACATTGGGATAACCCCTGTGCGGGTATATTTGTTTCCGCGACTCTGATGCGATGCCCATGCGGATGCTGTTCCGGATCAGTCTGCTGCTTTCTGCTGCCCTGCTGGCGTGGCTGCTCTACGGCACGCCGCGCAGCCAGTTTGGCCAGCTGCTGCTGCTGTTTGCCGGGCTGTTTGCCTTGTACGGCTTCCAGCTCGGGCTGCTGCGCCGCCAGGACGGCACGGCAGGCGCGGGGGCCTGGATCCGGGAGCTGTGGTGGAGCGGCGCGGCGCTGCGGCTGCTGGCCTGCTTTGCGCTGCCGGCCCTGTCGGACGATTATTTCCGCTTTGTGTGGGACGGGCGGCTGCTCGCGCACGGCGTCAATCCCTTTCTCCGCACCCCGGAGCAGTGGATGCAGTCGCCGGCGGAAGCCGCCGCGCTGGGCCTGGACGCAGCCCTGTACGCCGGCCTCAACTCGAAGGCGTATTTCACCATTTACCCGCCGCTGCTGCAGGGCATTTTTTACCTCGCGGTGCGGCTGGCGCCCGACTCGGTGTACGGCGCGGTGCTGGGGATGAAGGCCTGCATCCTGGCAGCGGAACTGTGCTCGCTGTGGCTGCTGCTGCGGCTGCTGCGCCGCGCCGGCCTGCCGGAGAGCCGCCTGGGGCTCTACGCGCTCAACCCGCTCGTGATTGCGGAGCTGTGCGGCAGCCTGCATTTCGAGGCGCTGATGATCGCCTGCCTGCTGGCGGCGGTCTGGCTGCTGGAGCGGCGGGGCTGGGCGGCATCGGCGGCTGCGCTGGCCGGTGCCATGGCCGCCAAGCTGCTGCCCCTCATGGTGCTGCCGCTGCTCATCCGCCGGATCGGCTGGCGGAAAGCCTTCGGATACGGCGCGGCAGCCGGCGGCCTGCTCCTGCTGATGTTTCTGCCGCTGTACGACCCGCAGCTCCTGCGCCATCTTTCGGAGAGCGTGGGGCTGTATTTCCGGAAATTTGAGTTCAACGCCAGCCTCTACTACCTGATCCGCTGGGCCGGGTACGAGATCCGCGGCTACAACGTGATCCAGATCGTCGGCAAGTACCTGGCAGCCGCCACGGCGCTGGGCATCCTGCTGCTGGCAGCCCTGGAGCGCAAGCCGCAGGCGGCAGACTGGGCGCGGGCCATGCTCTGGGCCTTTCTGATCTACCTGAGCCTGTCGGCCATTGTGCACCCGTGGTATGTGACCACCCTGGCGGCGCTCAGCTACGGCACGCGCTACCGGTTTGCGGTGTGGTGGACGGCGCTGCTGCCGCTGAGCTATGCGGCCTATCAGACAGCTGCCTACCAGGAGCCGCTGGGCCTCACGGCCCTGGCATACGGGCTCCTGGCAGGCTGGCTGCTGGCGGAATGGGCGGGGCTGCGCCCGCTGGGGCGCTGGCTGCCCTGAGCGGGATCAGTTCAGCGCGGCCTGGTATTCCGAAGGGCTTTTGCCCGTCCACTTCTTGAAGGTGCGGGAAAACACGCTGATCTCCGAGAAGCCGAGGAGCTGGGAAATTTCCCCCATGCTCACCTTGGGCTCCTGCAGGCAGGCAATCGCCAGGTTTTTGCGGACGGCATTCAGGATCTTCTGGTAGCTGGTGCCCTCATCTTTGAGGCGCATCTGCAGGCTGCGCACGCTGAGCGCGAGCTTGTCGGCTACGGCCTCGATATCCGGCGTCTCATCCCGCAGATGTTCGAGCAGCACGCGGCGTACGCGGGTGGTGTACGTGTCGCCTACGGGTGTGATGCGGAGCAAGGCCCGGGCATGTTTTTCATACAATTGAACGAGCCGGGTTTCATTAGGGGCAAAACGAGTTTTTTGCATTGACAATGAACGTTAACCTACCTTCCCAATAAAGGCCACGCCTGGACAGCAGGGCTGCGCGGTCCCGAATATGCGCAGCGGATCTGCCGGCAAGCGCCAGCCTGAAAGGGCCCCTAACAAGGCATCCTGATTATAAGTGCAAGCAGGTGTCAGCACCTCTGTTTTCCGGGCAAATTCTGTTCCAGATTCCTTGTACATTGCCCAAATCCGGGAAAAATCGCATTTTCGTCCTGCATCTGTCCCCGCATCTGTCTCCGCCCTCCTCCCAGCCCCGTCCTATGTCTGAGGTACCCAAATCCGACTCCTTCGTCCGCTACAAATTCAAATCGCTCAAGACCTACGCGTCCACCGAATGGCTGGCTGAAAGCCAGAAAAAGTACCGCCAGGTCTTCGACAAGAGCGAGATCTCGTACCTGTATGCGGAATTTGCCTTTTACAACAAGCTCTTCGACGAGGAGGACTGGGAGGCGCAGGTCAGCCTGAAGGCCTTCGAGCTGACCGCCGGCACCCGCCGCTCCATCTGCGACATCGAGGTGACCCGCGCCGTCACCCGCGACCAGAACATCGTCTACATCCGCGAAGGATGGGGCCAGGACAAGGCCGGCGGCTTCTGGAAAGAAGGCAACTATGTCTGGGAGGCCTGGATCGGCGGCGTCAAGGCCGGCGAATGCAATTTCTATGTGTATGAGGTAGGCGCAGTCTCCGCCCAGCACAACCCCTACATGCAGGTGGAATCGGTGCGGCTCTACGAAGGTCTCAACCAGGAAAGCCAGAAGCAGAATCCCGAATACTACACCGTGTTTCAGGACAAGGAAACCCGCTTTATCTGGGGGGACGCCGTCCTGTCCAACAAGCTGAAGAAAACCTGGATGGCCGAGGTGGTCTTCAACTTCTACAACGATGCCCGCCAGCTCAAGGGCCGGACCACCGAACTCGTGCGCATGGAGCCCAACCACACTACCCGCGTGACCTCCGGCTGGGGCTCCGACCACAAAGGCACCTGGTTTCAGGACAATTACACCATGGAGATCCTCTTCATGGATACCCTGATCGGCATTATCCCCTTCCGGGTAGGCGAAAGCTTTGTAAAAGGCGAGCCCCAGATGCTGCTGCCTGCCGATGCCGGCACCCTGATCACTGCCTCGGCGGCCCAGCAGGAAGAGCGGACCCGCTCCCTCGAAGAGCTGCTCCAGCAGCTCGATCAGATGACCGGGCTGCAGCAGGTCAAAGCGCGTATCCTCGAATACGTGCAGTACCTCAAGTTTATCAGGCTCCGCCAGGAAAAAGGCTTCGAGGACAGCAAGCCGCACAGCCTGCACGTGGTGTTTACCGGCAATCCCGGCACCGGCAAGACCACCGTCGCCCGCATGCTGGGCATGATCTACAAGCATATGGGCCTCCTCAGCCAGGGCCACACCCACGAGGTGGACCGGGCAGAGCTCGTCGGCGAATACATCGGCCAGACGGCGCCCAAGGTGCGCGCTGCGATCGAGAAGGCCCGCGGCGGCGTGCTCTTCATCGACGAGGCCTACGCCCTCTTCCGCTCCGGCGACGATGCCAAGGACTACGGGCGGGAGGTGATCGAGATGCTGATCAAGGAAATGTCCGACGGGCCGGGCGATCTGGCCGTCATCGCGGCAGGCTACCCCAAGGAAATGGATCTGTTTCTCAGCTCCAACCCCGGCCTCAAGTCGCGATTCGCGATGCGGTTCGATTTCCCTGATTATCAGCCGGATGAACTGGAGGAAATCGTCCTCGGCGGCGCTGGCCGCATGGCTGTGTCCCTCACGCCCGAGGCGCAGGAATACCTGCGCAAAAAACTGACCGACGCCTACCGCAGCCGCGACCGCAGCTTCGGCAACGCCCGCTACGCGCTTTCCCTCATCAACGAGGCCAAGATGAACCTCGGCCTGCGGGTTATGCGTCATGAAAAGCCGGAGGAGCTGTCGCAGGAGGCGCTCTCCACCATCCTGCTGGAGGATGTGCAGGAAATTTTCGAGCCGGCCCGCCGCCGCCGCCTCGAACTGCCCGTGGACGAGCCGCTGCTGCAGGAAGCACTGCAGCAGCTTTCAGCCCTCACGGGCCTGCAGGCCGTCAAGCGGGAGATCCACGACCTGGTGAAGCTCGTGCGGTTCTACCGCGAAACAGGCAAGGATGTGCTCAACCGCTTCTCGCTCCACACGGTTTTCACCGGCAATCCCGGCACCGGCAAAACTACCGTCGCCCGGCTGCTGGGCACGATTTACAAATCCCTCGGCATCCTCGAACGCGGCCATGTAATCGAGTGCGACCGCCAGGGACTGGTAGGCGGCTTCATTGGCCAGACGGCGCTCAAGACGGCAGAAGTCGTGGAATCGGCCCGCGGCGGCGTGCTCTTCATCGACGAGGCGTATGCGCTCTCCCGCCCCGGCGACGATGCCAAAGACTTTGGGCGCGAAGCCGTCGACACCCTCCTCAAACGCATGGAGGACCTGCGCGGCGAGCTGATTGTCATCGCCGCAGGCTACCCCGACCGCATGCGGCAGTTCCTGGAAGCCAATCCCGGCCTGAAGTCGCGCTTCGACCGCAAGCTCGAATTTGCCGACTACAGCCCTGCCGAGCTGACCGAGATCGCCCAGGCCATGCTCCGCAGCGAGCAGCTGCAGCTCGCGCCGGATGCCGCTGCGCATCTCGCCGACTACTTCGGCCACCTCTACCGCAACCGCAACCAATTCTTCGGCAATGCCCGCGCCGTGCGGAAGGTGGTGGAGAAAGCCGTCAAAAATCAGCACCTGCGTATGGCGCTCCTGCCTGCGCATCAGCGCAGCGCGGAGATGCTGGCCACCGTGGCCCTCGAAGATGTGAGCGAGTTCAATCCTGCCACCGACAGCCTGCTCGAAGGCGGCGCCCAGAACCGGGTAGGCTTCTGAGGGGGAGGAAGTTGCTAACCCTAATTCCGCTACCAGGAGTTGCTGTAAGCCGAGATCCCCTTTACTCTTTGTAAATGTAGGGCTATATTGGCATTGCCATGAAATATCGCATATACATCGATGAGGTCGGCAACAATGATCTTGGCAGCTCCAACGATCCCAACCATCGTTTTCTCTGTCTTACGGGGGTGGTTTTTGACCTTGAGTACGTAAAATCAACCCTAACGCCTGATATAGAAGCAATTAAAGCACGATACTTTGATAGCCATCCGGATGATCCTGTAATTTTTCACCGGAAAGAGATGGTCAATAAAAAGTATCCGTTCAAGACCCTTTCAGATCCGGCTGTCGAACAGTTATTCAATTTGGATTTTATTGCATTATTAAAAAAGTGGAAATTTAAAACAATCACAGTGCTGATAGACAAGCTTGAACATCATAATCGCTATACAACCTGGCGGCACGATCCTTATCATTATTGTATGGCTGTGATTTTTGAGAGATACCACTTACGGCTTAAAGAGCTCGGAAAAGAAGGCGACATGATGTTTGAATCGAGGGGAGGGAAGGAAGATATGAGACTGAAAGAAGCTTACAGGAACATATTCAAAAGCGGCACCGACTATATCAAACCAGAAGATATAGATGAAACTTTGACCAGCAAGGAGCTTAAAATAAAGCCTAAATCTGCAAATATAGCTGGCCTGCAACTGGCTGACTTACTTGCCTACCCCCTGTATCGCTACGCGCTTCAATTTTTTGATTTAAAAACCGACAAGCGAAACACATTTAACGAGCAAATTATTGATGCAATCAAACCTAAAATATACAAAAAAGGCAACCGCATCGAGGGGTATGGCCTCAAGCTATTGCCGTAAGGTATGCTTTGTCAGGAAATACACCCCTTAAAAAGGGGCAAAGGCACATACGTCCTTCCACCTTCGCAATGGCGAATTACAGCAATAATCGTCATATTAACCGATATATCCAAATCCTCCCCAAAGTCATTCCGGGGCGCTGTCCGGATGGGGCCACACACAACATTCAGGCTGTACCGCCGCGAGGTACAGCCTGATATAAGGTCTATCCCCCGCCTCACTGCGCCAGCGAGAAGCGAAGCTGCACCCCGCCGCTGGTGAAGGAGGTGTTGTAGGCATTCGCGGTGTGCGGACGGTTCATGTTGTGCTCGAAGAACACCTTTACATTGATCCGGGTATTGACCACATAATCAATGGAAGGCCGCACGATCACATTCAGCGCGCCGCGGGTCGTGAGGGTGCCCAGCGTAGGGTCGGTGGTGGAGCCCGTCTGCGACAGCGAGTGGTTGGCTTCGCGCAGGTCGCGAAGCGTAGCCTGGAACTGGAAGTTCATGCTGTTCTTCATGCTGATGTCCCGCCCGAAGAACCTGAAGTTCAGGTTCATCTTGTCCTTCCGGTAGCCGACCATCACCGCCACGTCCTCGTTGCGGGTCTCGGTCAGCTGCAGGCCGCCCACATTGAGCAGGAACTGCCGCCCGCGCTTGTAGTCGATCTGCGAGGTCAGGCCATTCTTGAAGTTGAGGTTCAGGCCCAGCAGCGGCGCAAACTGCTCCGTGATCTGGACGCCCTGGATATTGTCGATGGCGTAATAATTCCGGATTTCCTGGCCCGTGATGGGGTCCAGCGTAGTCACGGCATAGTTGTCCGGAATGCCGTCGCCGTCGAGGTCGCGGGCGTTGAGGTTGTTGTTGAAGGTGCCCACCGAATACGTGCCCCGGTAGGTATGCCGCAGGGTCACAGAGGTGAAGTATTTCTTGAGGGCCGGCAGGCTGGTGAGGCCGTTGTAGTTCACGCTCCAGTTGGGCAGGGGAATGCGGGGGAACGGCGTCAGCTCCACCTGCTCTGCTCCGATGGCGCCATACGCGGCCAGCACGGAGGTGATGAGCACCTCCTGGTTGGTGCCCAGATAGCCGTTCCGGTAGCCGCCTTCCACAATGTCCAGGCTGTTGCCCGCTGTCTGGGGGTTTTTCTCCGCGTAGCGGGCGGAAATCTGCTGCCGGATGGCGGAGAAGCGCTCGAAATTTTCCGAATTTTTGGGATCGCCGAACTCAAAGGAGGTGTTGGCGAAGATATAGGACATGTTGAAGTTGCCGTTGTTCAGCGGGTCGAAGGCCCGGAAGGTATCCGAGACCGCATCGTATCGGAAGAATTCACTGCCGTTGAAGCTGAGGCTGCGGTTGGCATTGAGCTCGATCCGGAATCCGCGGAACAGCTCCACCGAGGTCCTGCCCTGGAGGTTGTTCGTCGAATTGCGCGAGTACAGGCTGGCGAGGGTGGTATCGGTGGTGATCCAGCCATTCTGGCCTGCGAGGGCGCGGATATCCGCCTGGCTGCCCATGACGAAGCCCAGGGTAGGCGGCAGCAGGGGGCTGCGTTCGCCGGTCACGGGGTTCTGGTAGCGGAAGTCCAGGCCGAAGTTGTCGGTCTTGGGCAGATAGCCGGGCAGGATCGTATTGGCGTTTTGGGAATACGTCAGATCGATACTCCTGACACTCAAGGCAATGCGTACCACCTCCCGGCCCACGAGCTTCAGCACGCGGAAGGGGTCGGGCTTCTGGGCCGTATCGGTTTTGGCGGAGGCTTCCGGCGGCTTCACCGGCGGCACGCCGGGCTTGGGCGGCTGCTGCGCCTGCGGCTTCTGCGCGCTGGCCGACTGCTGCTCCAGGATTTTTTTCAGCGGTTTCACCTTGCGGTAGAGGCTGTTGAGGTCCAGGCGGCCATTGGCCTGCACGCTCTGCTGGTTGCCGATGGTGGCGCCCCATTCGGGCCGGTTTTCCGGCGCCTGCTGCCAGTTGAAGGCCCCCGTGTACGTGACCGTGCCGCTGATCCAGTTGAGCGGCTTGATCTGGGCAAAGGGCAGCTGGTAGGCGACGTTGAAGGTCTGGTTGAACTGCGTCGTCCGCCCGAAGTTGATGAGCTGATCGTGGCCGTTCGCAGGGTCGCGCCCGATATGCAGGAAGTTTTCCATCAGGCTGCCCACCGAGTCGCGTTCCCGCTGGCTGGCAGTTTCCCAGTAGCCTTTCACCTCGTCCACGCGGGCGATGTTGCTGGCCGAATAGGTCAGCTGCAGGCTGCGGGTGAGGTTCCAGGCGAGGTTGTAGTTGCGGTTGATGAGGAAGTTTTTGGCGAAGAAGGGGTCGGTCTGCCCGCCAAACTGGCTGGTGGGCCGCATCAGCCGCTCCTCAAACTGCCGGTCGCCGAGCACCGACATCGAGAAGGTCGTCGGCAGCGGCGAGAGGTTGATGCCGGAGAGCATCTTGACCTTCTTCACGTTCTTGAACGGCTGCAGCGAAATCTGCGGGAAGGTGTAGCGGTAGTTGACCGCCCCCCGGTACTGGGTATTGTAAAGCCGCTGGATGGTGGCGCTGCGGGCAAACTGTTCGTTGAAGGCGAAGGTGAAGTCGAAATTGGTGATGCTCCAGGGTGCAGTGACCGGCGGCTTCGCCTTGCCCTGCTGTCCGCCGGCTTCGGCCGGCTTTTCCTTCACCGGGCGGATCTGCCAGTTGTTGAGCGAGATGCTGCGGTTTCGCCTGAAATCCTGGATTTCCTGCAGCTTTTCGCGGCGCGCCGCCGGGTCCAGCGCCTCGATGAGCTGGTCGGTGCGCACGTCGGCCTCCTGCGGGTTGAACTGCGGGTTGATGCGCTGCTCGCCGTAGGCGGCATACACGGGCAGCTGCAGGCCCCATTTGCGGGGGAAGAAGCGGTCCAGCGAGAGGTTGGCCGAGACATCGTAGCGGAAGGCATCCTCCTGCGGGCGGCCGCTGAGCTTCTGGTCCAGCGGACCGAAGCCCGCCGAGCGGTACGAGGCCGTTGCATTGACGGTGCCGAGGTCGGCCAGCTTGATGGAGGCATTCGCATTGGCCGCCCAGCCCTTGGTCTGGTCGAAGTTGGTCAGGCGCAGCTCATTCACCCAGACCTCCAGACAGATGGGCTGCCCGCCGGGGTCAGAGGGGTTGCGCACGCCGATGACGATGTTGCGGATGTCGCTCAGCTTGGGCGTGCCTTTGACGTAGATGACGTGGCCTTCCGGCAGCGAGTCGGTGTAGGCGTGCCGGTAAATGAGCCCTGTGCCGCGGGAATTGCGGTCGGCTTTGGCCAGGGCCAGCTTCACCAGCTCAAAATTGATCTCGTTGTCGGCCAGCCAGATGTTGGAGACCGAGGAGGGGCCGCCGGCAGGGTCCGAAGGCGTGAGCGGCAGCTCGTATTCGTAGTAATTGAAGTCGTTGTCCAGGCCCAGGCGGATGAACAGCTTCGCATCGTTGCGCTGGGTGAAGTTGGAGGGCGTCGTGCCGTCTTCGATGGCTTCGGCATGGACCCACATGCGCAGGCTCTCGTAGAGGCGCAGGTCGTGGCGGGTATTTTTGAAAATGGCGCGCCCGTCGCCGTCCTGCAGGCCGCAGACGCGCAGCTGGAGCGATCGCTCGTCGTCCAGGAAACCGACGGCCGTGTTGCCGTTGAGCTGCTGGCGCCGCACATCGGGCGGCAGCAGGTAGTTGAAGGGCTGCTTGCGCGAGTTTTCCTCGATGGACACATTGCCCAGCTGGAAATCGGCGAAGGGCGGCTCCTGCGGGTTGATGATCACATTCGGCTCGGCCATGCTACCCGAAAACTTCCGCCATTGCGAAGCCACCATCTGAAACTCCGTCATGCGCAGGATCACCGGCTCTTCGAAGCCCGTGAGGTACATCCGCATGAAGCTGATGGTCTTGAAGTTGGAGATGCCGTTGACAGAGCGGCCGGCATTGAGCGGAATGCGGAACTGGTACCAGGTCACCGACTGGAAGCCGGTCTGTGCCCGGATAGAGTCGTTGGTGATTTTGTCCACAATGAAATTCTGCCCCCGCTGCATCGAGTCCGGGTGCAGGCGGATGCGGTATTCCCAGTACTGCTCGGCAAAGTTGAGGCTGCCGTTGCGGTTGAGGTCTTCGGTATCGGGCTCGTTGTTGGCCTGGGTGGTGAAGTTCTGGTTGTTTTCCCCCACCGGCGAGTTGCCTTCAGGGCCGTTGAACTTCAGGTAGCGCTCCAGAATGCCGGCGGCGCGCTGCTCGTAGCTGGCGTCGCGGAAGTGCAGGTAGTCGTCGCTGCTGGGGTCGGCGGAGAATTCGGCCAGGGGCTGCGGCCCCAGTACGGTGCTCAGCTCGTTGATCGTTTCCTCGAAAAATACCGCCTCATCCGCCGAAGGAAGGCCGTCGAAGCCCACATCCTGCCGCACCCGGTCTTCGCGGTTATTGCTGAAGGTGGTCACGGGCGGGTTGCCGAGGGCTACGCGCCCCCAGTCGGTGTCGGTGAGATTGACCGGATCATTAATTCCGGGCAGGCCGTTTTCGCGGCTCAGCGCCTCGTCCGGCAACACGTCTTCATTCAGCAGGCCCAGGTTCACATAAAACTCCCCGCCCTCATGGTTCTGATTGTCCATGAAGGGGTCCATCATCCAGAACTCCAGAAACTCGATGTTCGAAGCCTCGAAGTCGTTGTTGAAATCGATCTCCCGCATGATGCCGGCCCAGTTCTGCTCCGGGAAGCGGAAGCGGCCGGTGCCCGGGTCGAGCTGGGCGGCGTTGTCCTGGTAATTGTACAGGCCGCGGAGGGCAGGCTGGTAGTGCAGGTCGAAGGTCACCTGAAGATCTGTGCCGAAGGGCCGGGAGGCCGTGGGAAACAGCTCGTAGGGCCGCACCTGGCGGGTGTAGTTGTTGAACTTGTCGGGCTCCGGGAAATTGATATTGCCGGCCCCGCCAAGGTAGAAGCTCTGGTCGATGCTGTACCAGGCCAGTTTGGCGCGGGTGAAGCCTTCGGCACGGGTCTGGCTGGAGAAGGCCTGCCGCGGGTCGAAGAGGCGGGGATTGCCTTCGGGGAAGGAAGCCATGCGCCAGGCCCGCTGCCCGCTGAGCAGGTAGGGCGTGGCAGCGGCCTCGAAATCATCGAGAAACACCACCCCGCGGTCGCCGCCGATGCGCGTCACCGGCGGCGCGCCCGGCACAAACTGGGCAAATTCCCCCGCAACGTTGATGCTGGAGGTCTCCTTGGTGCTCAGCAGCGGCAGGCGGTCGATGACCTTGGTCAGGAAGTCGGACTGGCGGCGGAAGCTGCCGTCCAGGCCCCAGAGGGTATTGTTGACCGCCTCGTCGCCGAGGATGGTTTTCTGGTTGAAGGGCTGCTCGCGCAGGTTGAGCAGCGTGGCGCCCAGCTGCAGGTCGCGGGTGGGGCTGTACTCGACGCGCGTGCCCAGCAGGGTCTTGGTCTGCACGTTGAAGAGCGAGGAGCTCTCGTAGCTCACCTGAATCGGCTGGCCGGAGGTCAGCAGGCCCTGGTTGAGGATGATGACCTTGCCGCCGCTGTAGTCCACCTGATAATCGACGCCCTCGGTGAGCTGGCGTCCGCCGGCGGTCAGCGTCACGCTGCCCTCGCTGAGGTTGAAGGTGTTGAGCGGAATCTCCGAACTGCTCGACGAGCGGTAGCGGCCTTCGATGGAGTAGCGGTTGAGTTCCGGAAAAAGCTGGATGGCATCCTGCTGGGTGCGGTCGTAGAGCGGCGTGAAGACGTACTGGGCCACGTCGTCCGGATTGTTGTCCAGGCGCTGCGCCAGCCAGTCGCCGAAGGGCTCCAGCACCGGGAAAATGATCAGGCCCCGGTCGGGCAGGATGGTGATGCCCGGCACAAAGTCGAAGTAGTTGTCCGGCCCGGGTGCCGTGTGGTTCGTCAGGCGGTCGAGGCCGGTCACCTGGATCAGGGGGCGGTTGGCGACGGCGCCGCGCGGCAGGAAGTTGATCTTGCCGGCGCTGGTGCCGGACTCGTACTTGATGTCGAGGAAGAAATTCTCCGGCTGGATGCCGTAGCCGATGTTGTAGACGTTCTTCATCATCAGATCCCAGGCCGGGTAGGGGGCGATGAGCACCACCGAAGGCTTGAGCATCTTGAGGAATACCACGTTGGAATTCAGGCCATTGGCCGGCACATCATCCGAAAATTCCCCCACCTGGTAGGTTTGCCCGTTGAGGGTGTAGTTGAAGGCGATGAAGAGCACCTGATCGGGCGGGATGGGCGAATTGAGCGATACGAAGCCGAGCTGGGTGTTGATCGTGTACTCGTTCGGCTCCAGGCGGCGCATATTGCCCAGCACCTGGAAGTCGCTGGTATTCTGCAGGTTGAGTCCCAGGCCCTCGATCGCGCTCTTGGCGCTGCTCTGTTCGCGGGCTGCCGGGTTGTTTTTGATGAGGTCGTAGAGGTTGTTGGACTGATTGTCCGGATAGCGGGTGTAGGTGGCGGGATTGCGGTCCAGCGCAGGGTTGTTGATGCGGCCCAGCCCGCCGGCGACGGGATTGTCGTTTTCGCCCAGATCCACAAAACCCACGGCATTGCGGTTGTTGCGCGTGGCGCCCTGCTGCTCCACCCAGACCTCCACGCGGTTGATCCGCAGGGTAGACTGCACGGCAGGCAGGTTGGAGAGGGCCGCTTCATAGCGGGAGCGGAAAAAGTGCGAGAGGAAAAAGTGCCGGTTCATGTCGTACTCGGCCACTTCCTTCTCGAAGGGCGTCTCGATGGCGCCGCCGCCGGAGACCTGCATAGATTCCACCTTGCCGCGCTCGGTGGATGCAATGCCGGTCACGTACACCGGTCCGAAGCGCAGGCGGGTCTTGACCCCGAAGAGGTTCTGACGGCCCTGGATGAGGGAGTTGCCGAGCTGCATGCTCACATTGCCCGCCTCGATTTTCTGGAGAATCTGGTCCTCGGTGCCTGCGTGGTCGATTTTGAACTGGTTCTCAAACTCGAAGGTCGCCTGGGTATCGAAGTTGGCGTTGAGTTTCAGCTTCTCCCCGATCTGCCCGATCACGCCGAGCTGGATCTGCTGGTCGAAGTTGAACTGCGTGGTGCGCTGCTGCCGCAGGGGCAGGGCAGGGTTGTCGATGCGGTTGTGGTCTACCGAGAGGTTGATGGTCGCATAGCCGGTGGGGCGGATGGTGATGGAGCCGCCGCCGAAGATGTCGGACAGCTCGGCTGCGTCGATGCTCAGCTCCAGGCCCTTGCGCGTCTCGGCGTTGGAGGCCAGCGACTGCTGGCGGAAGTAGTCGGAGATGCCTTTTTCGCGCCGGTATTCCAGATAGTCTTCAAACGGGATATACGAGGGCCGGCGGAAATCGACCTTGCCCACCCGCTCGTAGATCGTGTAGCCCTTCAGGCTGTCATCGATCTGGAACACGGAGGTCATGTTCGCGGGATTCCGCAGGAAGAGCGGCGTCACGTACGGCTGACGGGTTGGATCGCCCCGCCGGTCGTTGGGGTTGTCCTTGACTTTGGCCGTATCCCCGGGCGGAATGGCCGGGGGGGCCCATGCAGGCTGCCTGCGGATGGTATCCGACAAGGGTGCCTGCTCAGATGCCGTTCTGATGTCGGAGTAGAAAAAAGAGACCAGCGCCGACACCAGCCATGCCAAACTAACCTTCGACAAAGCTTCTCGGTTTAGAAAGTTACCTACCCGGGAGAAAGTTCCAACAGGTTAACGTAGCGCTTGCTTCATAGGCAGATGGCGGGGAATGGCTCTTGAGCGATGTGGTGGCGGGTATGATGCTACAAACATATACAATCTCCGCGAGATAAACAGGGCAAAAGCGCCTGCACCTGTCAGAGGTAAGGAATACTTCTATTCGGAGAATATTTGATTATGCAGCTATTCCTTTGAATGTATTGTCAGGGGTTCCGCAGGGCCTGCTTGATGAGCTGCTCCACGCTGAGGCTGGAAGGGCTGTCTTTCAGGATGCGTTCGATGCGTTTCTCCATGTCGGCCTTGGGCAGGCCGAGGCTCACCAGGGCGGCCAGGGCCTCCTGGCGCAGGCGCCCTTCGGGAGCGGCGGCGCCTGCGGCGCTGCCGGCGGCCGGCCCTGCGGAAAGCTTGTCCTTGAGCTCCAGCACGATCCGGCCCGCCGTCTTGGGGCCGATGCCTTTGACGCGCTTGAGCTGGTCCACGTTCTCCGTGCGCACGGCCTCCGCCAGGTCTGCCGCGCTCACGCTGGAGAGGATCATCATGGCGGTATTGCCCCCGATGCCCGAAATGGAGGTCAGCTGCTCGAAGAGCGTCTGTTCGGCGGGCTGCACAAAGCCGTAGAGGATCTGGGCATCCTCGCGCACCACGAAGGTGGTGAGCAGCTTTACCTCCGACTTGCCCTGGAGCAGCTCGTAGGTATTGAGGGAAATTTTGGCCAGATAGCCTACGCCGCCGCATTCCACGATGGCATGGGCAGGCTCCAGGTGGCTCAGCTTGCCGTTGAGGTATGCAATCATGACGGTGCGCCCGGGCTTACTCGACCGGCGGCTGGCCGAAGGTATAGGTCACCCCGATGACGAGCCCGGCGGTGAGGCCGAAGGTCTCCGCATCGCGCGAAATGCCGCGGGCCCAGGTCCAGTAGTTCTGGCGGGTCGTGGTTCCGCCCTGGGTGAGGCGGAAGCTCGCGTCCTTGTTTTCGGTGTCCGTCAGCTCATAGTCGGCGCGCAGGCGGATGTTGAGCACGAAGTTGTCGGGCGGCAGCTTCACATCGATGCCGGTCTCGCCCACGATGCTATAGGTGGCAGCCCGGTAGGTGGCGTAGGTGGAAGGAAAATCGGTGATGTTCTCCGGCAGCGGCAGGGCGATCACCGGATTGTCGTTGTATGTGAACGCGCGGGTGAGTAGATTCGCCTGAATGCCTCCATACAGGGCGAAGACGGTCTTGCGGTTGTCGGGATTGGTGTTGAATCCCAGCATCAGCGGCACCTTCAGGTACTCCAGACGGGTCACATAGGTGGTGCGCCCGCTGACGGAGCGCCGGGACGAGTACGAGCCGCCCTGCTGGGAGTACATCCCCTGCAGCCGGAAGCCGATGAACCGGTTGAAGTGGTACCCGAAGGTCACACCGCCCGACATGCCCCAGAGCGGCTCGGGCCGGTACTGGTCCAGGTCGAGGTTGAGGTCGTCGGCGTTGTAGAGGTACACGAACTGCGGCTGTACGAAGGCGCCGAGTTTGAGGCCTTTTTGCGCCTGTACGGACAGGGCAGCCAGCAGGATCAGGGTCAGCAGGAAGAGGTTTTTCATCCGGAACGCATTTGATTCCAAAAATAGAACGATTTTGTCTTCTAAACAACGTATGCCATGCTGCTCGCCATCCACCCGAAGAATCCGCAGGAGCGTCTGATCGACGAGGCCGTGGCCTGCCTCCGCGCCGGCGGGGTGATTATTTACCCTACAGACACCATGTACGGCCTGGGCTGCGACATCCACAACAAGAAAGCCGTGGCCCGCATCTGCCAGATCAAGGGGATAGACCCCGAAAAAGCGCATCTTTCCTGCGTCTGCGAAGACCTTTCGGTCATCGGCCAGTATGCCAGCCGGGTGCCGACGCCCGTGTACAAGCTGATGAAGTCCGCCTTCCCCGGCCCTTACACGTTCATCCTCCAGGCGTCTAAAAATATCCCCCGCCATTTCCAGCACAAAAAAACGGTGGGCATCCGTGTGGTCTCCCACCCGGTGGCGCTGCGCATGCTCAAGCTGCTGGAGCATCCCATCGCTTCCATCAGCCTGCCGCAGGACGATGCCGGGGCCGAATTCCACACCCAGCCCGAGCTGATCCACGAGCGCTACGGCCATCTGGTGGATCTGGTCATCGACTCCGGGCCGGGCAGGCTGGAGCCTTCCACCATCATCGACTGCAGCCGCGGCGAGGATGAGATCACGGTGGTGCGCATGGGCAGCGGCGCGCTGGAGCCGCTGGGCATGGAGCTGGCCATCGCCGAAGACGATGCCTACTGATACGCCTATGCACCCCGACACCCCGCAATCCTGGACCGCCGTCGGCGCCATGTCCGGGACCTCCATGGACGGGCTGGACCTCGCCTGCTGCCGCTTCACGCGGGCGGAGGGCCGCTGGCGCTTCGAGTGCCTGGCTGCCGAGACGCTGCCCTTCCCGGATTACTGGGCCCGCCTGCTGCCCCGCCTCTACCACGCCGGGGCGATGGAATATGCCGAGGCCCATGCAGGCTTCGGGCGATGGCTCGGCGAGTCGATGGCGGGCTTCATCCGCCGCTACGGCCTGCGGCCCGACGTGGCCGCCGCGCATGGGCAGACCATCTTCCACCAGCCGGCGCGGGGCTTCACGGCCCAGCTCGGCGACGGCGAAGCCGCCGCCGCCTTCCTGCCTTGCCCGCTGGTGATGAACTTCCGCAGCAAGGATGTAGCCCTGGGCGGCCAGGGCGCGCCGCTGGTGCCGCTGGGCGACCGGGAGCTGTTTACTGAGTATCAGCTGTTTCTGAACCTGGGCGGCATCAGCAACCTGAGCGTGCAGGGCCGGGGCTTCGACCTGACGCCCTGCAACCTGGCGCTGAACCACTGGTACCGGCAGGCGCTGCCGGATGCGCCGCAGGCCTACGACCGGAACGGCGCCCTGGCGGCATCGGGCCAGCCGGTGCCGGCGCTGCTGGCCGCGCTGGATGCGCTGGACTTTTACGCGGCGCCGCCGCCCAAAAGCCTGGGCTGGGAATGGGTGGAGCAGGTGTTCAACCCCTGTGCGGCCCGGTTTGCGGCGGAGGTTCCGCCCGCCGACCTGCTGCACAGCCTGTGCCTGCACATTGCCGGGCAGATCGCGGCGGGCTTCCGGCAGGCGCAGGCGCCGCCGGGCGCGCTGCTGGTGACCGGCGGCGGACGGCACCACCGGTTTCTGCTGCAGTGCCTGGCAGATGCCCTGGCGCCGATGCAGATCCGCATCGCAGCGGCGCCCGACTTGTGGGTGGACTACAAAGAGGCGATTATTTTCGCATTTCTGGGGCTGCGGGCGCTGCTGCGCCAGCCCACGACCCTCGCAGCCGTCACCGGCGCCCCCTACGACGTGGTGGGCGGCTCGGTGCACTGGCCAGGGTGAGGGGGGGCCGCAGACTATCGGTCTATAGAACGTACCCCTGACCGCAATGCGGATGCGAACGCGCTGAAGCTTTTCGATTTCTTTATCAGCACGGCTGCCGCATCCTCCTGGCTAGCGAGTTCAGCAGCTCTTCTTTTTACGGAGGTCCCATCTTGATTGCGTCCATAAACGGCCTTTTTGACCCTGTCCTTGTCCCAGGATTCAGCACTATTTGCCGCCATTGAAGGGTCATGCAGGTAGAGCATCCAGTAATCGATAGCCTGAACTGGAATGAATATTACCACCCGCTCCGGCTGCACCCGGTGGGAGATCTGGCTTCGCAGCATGTCCGAAGCGTGTTTCCAGGCATCCTCCAATGTATAATCCGGCTGATCCAGATCGATTCCGGCAAGAATCAGATCCTCCCGATTCTGAAGGAGGGATGCTTCCGCGACCGACGGAAGGCGGCCTATAACGCGGGACTTTCCGGCTTTATTCCGTTTGCTTTTTCCGATCAGCTGAAACTTCGATTTAACCCACCGGAATCTAGGCTCCAGCTGTGCTGCGAGCTGCGGAATGCATCCCTCTTCGGCCCAGCCCTCGGCCAGCAGGGTGTAGCGGATCTCAGTCATTGGGGACGCCGTTGAGCACACCGCTCAGCCACTTCTCGCTCAGCATCTGGCCCCACCAGCCAGCTGCGGACTCATCGGCAGCGGGCTGATAGCTGCGTTCCTGCGGCTCCAGGATGTCGCGCAGCAAGTTGCGGATCTGGGTGGCGCCGCCATCCCGGTCGAATACCCAGACCGCTTCCGGCGTATCCTCAAATTGATCCAGCACGACCGGGCTGTGCGAGGTCAGGACAATCTGAATGCCTCGTGAAACGGCCAGCCTCCGCAGGTAGTCCAGCAGTTGGCTGATCCGCCGGGGATGAATTCCATTTTCGGGCTCCTCCAGCAGCAAGATCCGGGGCGGATCCGGCTGATGAATCAAGGCAAGGAAAGCCAGAAAATATTTGACCCCCTCCGACACCTCGCCGATCCCAAAATCAGCGCCATGCCGGTCAAAAAACTTGATAGTCAGTTTATTTTCCTGATCGAGCGGCGTGCGTACATTGACTATATCCTCCAGGCTCCAGTTCAGGTCGCGCCGGAGCGCCTCGAAGTGCTGAGGGTAATTCTGATCCAGATAAAACAGAAACTGCACCAGGTTGGATCCGTCCTGATTAAGCTGATCCGCAAATTTAGGCTCCCGCTGGCCCAGAAAGTTCCGTGAAAAAAGATAGTAGACCGTCAGATGCCGGAACAGCGACTGCATCGCTTGATGCATCCATGCAAAACCTTCCCAACTCTTCATTTCGCCTGGGCGAAACGATCCGCTATCCTCGTATACTGGCGCGTCCGGGCGAGCCGAGTCGTAGGCAATCATAAAATTCCGGCGGTCGGACTGCGGCCCGGGCCGGAATAGAGCATCCTGGGCAAATGGGCTTTCACAGGCGTTCAGCTGGAACCGGTCGAAATGCATCTGGAGGCTGGCCGGATCAGTCAGTTCCAGCTCAGCCAGATCCTGAACCGAAGACACCCCTGCTATTTCCAGGAATGCTACCCCGTTGCCTTGGCCAGGCTTGAAACTGAGGCCATAATACCAGACGCCTTGGGCTGCCTCCCCTTCGATTCCGATAGATATCCAGTCCCCATTCCGCTGAAACGACTGCCGTTTCGCCCATGCCGCATTCCAGGGGATGTGCTGCGGAGCTGAAAACAAGCCGCCCAGCAATTCCAGCGCATGCAGCAGGTTGCTCTTTCCGGAATTATTTGGCCCGATCAGCAGGCTCACGTCCGTAACAGAGACGCTTGCCTCCGGGATGCTGAGAAAATTACGGATGTGAATGCGGCGGATCATGCGGTTCGCTTTTCCCAAATGTATAAAAAATCACGCCGCTCTGCCAGGCGAAGCCGCTGTATTTCGTATCGTGTCCAGGTTTATCCGCAATTCTCCTGCATATTCATCCCCACTCCAGCCCGCCCCATGCCCCGGCTGAAGCATCCGGCCTGCCGGGTGCACATTCTTGCCGGAACCGCACCCTCCTTCGCCCCCAATCAGACGTTATCTAGCTGCGGGGGCTGGTCCCGCACTCCACAGGACGTGATATATGAATGCCAGGGTCAGGCCGGATCTGACTCCTGGGTTTTGCTGCGCATCCGGCCGTACGGCATGTACGGGTTTCCCATACCCGATTTGCACCTTTCACCTCCCAATCTTATACATAATGAACAAAGTGTACTATCTGCTGCTGCTGGCATGGCTCGCTGCCGCAAGCGGCACCGTATGCGCGCAGGTCACCCTGACTCTGACCCCTGCCGCGGACAACACCCTGTATGAAAGCCCCAATGGCGCACTCTCGAACGGCGCCGGCGACGACCTGTTTGCCGGGGTCACCAACACCGGCCTGATCCGGCGCGGCGTGATCCGCTTCGATCTTTCCGCAATCCCGCCGGGCGCGAATATCACCCAGGTGACCCTGACCCTCGTCAAGAATCAGGGACTCGGCGGCCCGCACAACGTGAATCTCCACCGCATTACCGCAGCCTGGGGCGAAGGCACTTCAAACGCAGGCGGCGGCGGGGGCGGCGGCGCGCCCTCCACGGCCAACAGCGCTACCTGGATTCATACCTTCTTCTCAGGCAGCTTCTGGGCTGCGCCCGGCGGCGATTTTGTAGCGGCTTCCTCGGCAGTCACTTCCGTGGGTGCCAGCGGCACCTACAGCTGGACCTCTGCGCAGATGGCGGCAGATGTGCAGAGCTGGATCGCCGCTCCGAACGCTAATTTTGGGTGGATGCTGATCGGCAATGAATCCGCCAACCAGACCGCCCAGCGGTTTCTGAGCAAGGAGTTTGCCACCGCTGCCAGCCGGCCCAGGCTCAGTATTACCTACACGACGCCCTGCGTCAATCCCGTACTCAACAGCCTTTCCCTGGCCGCCGATACCGTCTGCGCAGGCGGCCCGGCGCTCCTCACCGTCTCCGGCGCCCTGAACAGCGCCACGGCCTGGCAGGTGTATGCCGGCGGCTGCGGCGCTGCCCCGGTTGCCGCGAATTCCAGCGGCAGTTTCTCCCTGCAGCCAGCCGTATCCACCACGTATTATGTCCGGGGCGAAGGCGGCTGCGTCACGCCGGGAACCTGCGACAGCATCCGGGTGCAGGTGCGTCCGCAGGATCAGGCAAGCTTCACGTACGATACCAATGCCTACTGCCAGAATGCCAGCAATCCAACCCCGGTCCTGACCGGCGCGCAGGGCGGCAGCTTTTCTGCCAGCCCGGCCGGCCTGCAGCTCAACGCCGCCACCGGCGAGATCAGCCTGGCAGCCAGCACGCCTGCTCCGCAGTATCAGATCACCTATATCTCGGCAGGCCTGTGCCCGGATACCGCCGTCCGCATCCTGAGCATCCTGCCTGCCTACCGGGACACCGCCGACGCGCAGCTCTGCACAGGCGACACCTTGTTCTTCGGCGGGCAGGCGATCACCGCATCCGGAACCTACACCAGCAGCTTCACCTCCGCGCTGGGCTGCGATTCGACGGTCGTGCTGCAGGTGTCTGCGGTGCCTGTGCTTACGCTGGAACTCAATACCACCATCTGCCGGGGAGACACCCTCGCATTCGGCAGCCTCCTCCTCACGCAGCCTGGCACGTATACCCAAACCTTCGATGCGCAGCAGGGATGCGACACCCTCGTCACGATGAACCTCCAGGTGACGGTGATCGATACGACGGTAACCGTCATTCCCAATTTCCCCATCTCGCTGCAGGCGCAGGCGCTCAATGCCACCTATCAGTGGCTCGACTGCGCGGACAACTTCAGCCCTATCCCCGGTGAAACCAACCCCGCGTTCACGCCGTCTGCCAGCGGCAGCTATGCGGTAGCTATTACCCAGGGCAACTGCACAGACACCTCCTCCTGCCGCAGCGTCACAGCCCTGGCTTTGGACCCGGAAGATCTGACCCTGCCCTTGCGGGCCTATCCCAATCCGGCGCAGGATCAGGTGCAGATCCGCCTGGAGACCCTTGCTCCGGTGGTTCACAGCGACCTGTATACCCTGCAAGGCGCTCACCTTGGCAGGCAGACCTTCTTCGCGGCGCAGCATCTGGAGATCAGCCTGGCGGCGCTGCCGGCGGGTCTGTACCTGATGCAAGTCAGCACTGGCGACCGGAGCGGCTGGGTAAAAATCAGGAAAGAATAAGGCAGCACGCTGCCGGCTGGATCTGAAATCTGCCTGCCTCCGCCGGGAGCTTGCGTAGGCAAGCTTCGGGCGGAGGCAGCTGATGATCAGCCAGTTTCTACACAGAAGGCCCCCTTGCTATTTCCAGGGATGCCGCCCCGTTGCCTGGGCCAGGCTTGAAACTGCGGCCATCATGCCACGCGTCCGGGGCTGCCTCCCCTTCGATTCCAAAAGATATCCAGTCCCCATTCCGCTGAAATGACTGCCATTTCGCCCATACCGCATTCCAAGGGATGTGCTGCGGAACTGAAAACCCGCCGCCCAGCCATGCCCGTGCAGGCAGCAGGTTGCGCGTGGTGCCCGCGTTCAGAAGGTGCGGGGCAGATACGCCTCAGCGCAGCCCCAGTTCCCGCGCGCGCTGCCGGAAGTACGCCCAGCCCGCGAGGGTGAGCAGCACCGCGGCTGCACCGGTCAGGTAGGCGATGCTGCCGATATAGGTCAGCCAGTTCTGCCCGCTGCCGCCGAAGTGCCTCAGAAACAGCACCCCCACGCTGCCCAGATAACCGAATGCATCGGCGGTGTACATCAGAAACCCGATGTTGCTCTGGTAGCGGAACAGCGCAATCCAGCGCTCGAAGAGCATCGTATGGAAACTCACGTACGGAAGGTACATCGCAAATCCGGCCAGAATCATCCAGGCAGCCGGGCTGAGGAGCTGCCGCTGATAGAGGAAGGTGGACAGGACCAGCAGGCCCCCGCCTGCGGCGATGATGGCCAGGTTGGCATACAGCGCGATACGGTTATCTCGAATGTAGATCATCAGCGCAATGATGATCAATACCCCCGCTCCGATGGGGAGCTCTGCCGTCAGCAGCACCTGCGGCGATCCTGCAAAGCCCAGCAGGGTCCACAGCTCCACGGCAAAGTTGTCGCGCAGGTCGCGGAAAATGGTCAGCGCCACATACACGGCCACCATCAGCACGATGCCCGGCGCGAAGGTGCGGAAAAAGGCAGCCCGCTGCTTCCGGTCCATCGGCGTGCGCTGGGTGCGCTGCGCCATGTCCTCCGCCGAGGGCGGCGCAATCCGGGCCAGCATCCACAGGCCCAGCAGCAGCGGCGGCACGAAGAGCAGTCCCGTGAGAAAGGGCATCCAGAACTCCGAGGCGCCCAGCCCCGCCGACACGTAGCGCCCGGCCGCTTTGACCATGCCCGACGCCACGATAAAACTCACACTCATCGCCGCGCCGAGCAGCTCCGTCGTGCGGCGGCCTTCGAGAAACGAAAACACCAGCCCCCAGATCATGCCCAGCGGCAGGCCGTTGAGAAACATCCAGATAGCGTGGTACGGATACGGGCTCACGGCAAAGCCCAGCAGCGAGATCCAGGAAAACCCGATCAGCAGCAGAATCGCCCGGATGCGGCGGCCCGGGGGCATTTCGCTCACCACCTGGATGCCTGCAAATTTGGACAGCATATAGCCGATGACCTGCGCCGTGATCAGGATACTCTTGTAGTCTACCCCCCACAGCTGGAGATCGGCATACACCCCGGCTGTGAAGGGCTTGCGGAAGGCGTACATGCTGCAATAGGTGATAAATGCGGCGGACATGGCCACCCAGGCGGCTGTATGGTCCCGGCGGATGGCTGGAAGGGAGGGAGGCATGGGGAATATGGAATTACAGAAGTCCGGAAGCGGCGGAAAGTCTCAGGGGATGCGCACCCCTACGCGGAAGGGGTTGGCAGTGAAGCCGTAGCTGAAGGCTTCGTTGATTTCGGGGAGGGTAAACTGGTCATGGATCATGGACCCGAAGGGGAAATCGCGGTGATGCGCTTCCATAAACCGGACGGCAGCGGCGAAATCGTCCAGGTTGTAGTTGTGCAGGCCTTTGAGGGTCAGCAGGTGGCGGACCAGGTATTCTGCCGGGAGCTGCACGGCCCGTTCGGGATAGGTGGCGCCGGCCCATACCGCTGTGCCGCCGGTCTCCAGCAGGCGCAGCGTATGCTCCATCGCCGCCGATGCGCCGCTCAGCTCGATCAGCACGTCGAACCGCCGTCCGCTGTCCCCGCCGGCTGGCAGGGCCTCGTCCGCCCCGAACTCGCAGGCCATGGCCAGCCGTTCCCGGTTGGGGTCCATCGCCGTTACGCTGGCTGCTCCGGCACTGCGGCTCATCGCACAGGCGATCATGCCCAGCATGCCCGCGCCGGAAATCAGCACGTGTTTCCCCCGCACCCCCTCCGCAAGCCGCAATGCTCCGGCAGCCGTAGCTACCGCACAGCTGATGATCGCCGCCTCGCCCGGAAGCAGCGCACCGCTGAGCTTCGCAATGGGCGTGTGCGGGCGGAGGATGAGGTACTGGCTCAGCCCGCCGTGCAGCACCGAATCTTCCGTCAGCCGCTCGTGGCCGTACTTGAAAAGCCCGGCGCCCTTTTGCGGGATGCCCCGCAGGGCCATCGGAGAGCCGGGGTCGCTGGCGAAAATGGCCCAGCTGATGCGGTCGCCCAGGGCCAGGGGCCGGCCCATGACATCGGAAACCGCGGCCTCCGGACCGAAATCCGCAATATGGCCCACGACTTCATGCCCCAGGATGGTGGGGCAGGGCTCGGTCCGTCTGCCGGACACCGTGTTCAGATCGCTGCGGCAGAGCGTGGTGTACTCGTTCCGCACGAGGATTTCGCCCGGCTTCAGCGCCGGCACAGGGAGCTGGCGCAGTTCGAGGGGAAGGCCGCTGCCGTGGAAGATGGCGGTGAGGGAATGGGTCATGATCATGGAACAAGCAGCCAGCCGCCGGCCATGGCAGAAGCGCCTGGACCGGAGCAGGAGCCTGCGCGCCGTATGCAGAACCGCATGAACCGGCCGTACGGTGCAGGCCAGCCGGCCGAGCCGTATTCCGCAAGGTATTTCCGCTTTCCGGAGAAAAGGGTTAGGCAGGCGTTAACGAATTGTGAATAAACCGGGCAGTCGGGTGCCATGCCCTGCCTGAAGTATCCCGGGCCGCCGTATCTTCCGGCATGGAAGCCTTTCTCGAACAGCTCCGCCAGGCCGGCGCCCCTGCGGAGCTCCTGCAGGAGATTGTCCCGCTTGTCGGGCATCGGACGCTGCGTGCCCATCAGCTGCTGGCGGAGCCGGGCCAGCTGTGCCAGGAGGCCTATCTGGTGCTGCGCGGCGGGTTCGTGTGCCGCTACGTGGACGCGGAGCAGGACCTCTGCAAAACAGTTAATTTTTTCCTGCCCGATTTCCACCCCTACATGTCCTGCGTGGACAGCTTTTTCTCCGGCCAGCCCACCGGCTGCGAGCTGCGGGCCATCGCGGCTTCCGAGGTGCTGGTCTTCCCCAAAGCGCATATCGAAGCCTTCATCCGCCGCGACATCCGCCTGTTTTCCTTTTTCCACGACCTCGTCACCACAGCCCTCCAGGAAGAAAACAGCCTGAAACTCAAGATTATCGCCTATCCATCGGCCAAGCTGTACGACTACCTCCTGGCCGAATGCCCCCACGTGGTGCGCCAGGTGCCGGCCCGGTACATCGCAGAGTTGATGGGCATCTCGCCGGAATGGCTCAGCAAGCTGAAGGGAAGGCGGTGATTTCTTGAACTAGTTCAACGGCCCGTCCCGCGCATACGCCGTAGGTTTGCCTGCAAATCCGAGTCCTATGTCCGCTTCCAGCCAACTGGGCTATCTGCCCGGGGATTTCGCTGCGCCCCACGCTGCGTACTACGATGAAACGATCGCGGCCCTCCGGGCCGAAACCCTGGCCGCGCTGGCGGCATCGCCGTTCCCGGCGGGTGCCCTGCCTCCCTTCGGGGCGGCAGCCTATCTCGAAGCGCCGGGCTATACCAGCCTTGAAACCGGCTATACCCGCGAAGCGGGCGGCGGCATCCATGTGGCGGTGCTCACGCCCATGCCCGGCGTGACCCCGCGCATGTGGGACTGGTGGTTTGGCTGGCACGGCAGCTCCAGCAGCCGCTACAAGCTCTGGCACCCCCAGGCGCACCTGAGCGCGCGCTGGGAGGACGGGCAGGACCACCCCGGATATGTGGGCCGCACCTCGCTCATCGAGGAATATATCGGCGATCAGGCCTTTTCGGCTGCCATCCAGTTCCGCCATCCGGAGGCCTGCGGCTTCAGCTTCGCCGCGGCCGGCGATCCCGGGGAGGCGGTGTACATCTGTGCCCGGCTGGGCCATCCCAGCCTGCCGGTGGATTTCGGGTGGCTGGTGCATCAGGTGCGCCGGACCGCACAGGGCGCCGAAATGCGCTCCCGTTTCTGGATGGGCGGCCCGTATATCCAGGTGCGGCAGGAGGGCCTGCTGGCCGGCGCGGTATCAGCTCTGCTGCAGCGCCTGCCGGTGATGGCGCCGGGCTTCGGGGCGGATATGCTCCGCCATTGCGCCGAAGAAATGACGCATCTGGCTGCCTTCCTGCCTGCCCTCTACGCGGAATTCGGCGGAGAAACCTGCCGGATGATCCTGCCGGAGCAGCCTGACTTCGAAGCAGTGATTCAGGAGGCGACGTTTAATAAATGGCTGCCGTCGCACCGGCCCTGCCGCATCTTCGTGCCTGAAACGGTGGACGAGGTGGCCCAGGCCCTGCGCTATGCCCGCGAAGCCGGGAAAAAGGTTTCCATCTGCTCCGGCGGCCACAGCTTTTCCACCAATCACCTGCGCCCGGACAGCGTGCTGATCCTGATGAAGCACTTCAGCCGCTACCGCATCGATGCGGAACGCATGACGGCTACGGCTGGCCCCGGCGTGGGCGGAAGCCAGCTCATGCTGGCCCTGTATGAGCAAGGGCTGTTCTTCCCGGCAGGCCACTGCAAGGGCGTATGCATCGGCGGCTATCTGCTGCAAGGGGGCTACGGCTGGAACGGGCGCAAGCTGGGTCTGGCCTGCGAAAGTGTAACCGGCCTGGACATCGTCACGGCGCAGGGCGAGCTCGTGCACGCGAGCGCGTCCGAAAACCCGGACCTCTTCTGGGCTGCCCGCGGATCGGGGCCGGGCTTTTTTGGGGTAGTGGTGCGGTTTCACCTGCGGCTGCATCCCCTGCCGCCGTACCGCGCCATCATGGCGCATGAGTTTCCCATCCGCCACCTCGAAGCGGTCTTCCGCTGGGCCTGGGAAGCCGGGCCGGGCATTCCCAAAGCCGTGGAATTTCAGATGCTGATGAGCAAGAACATGCTCAACCTGCTCGGGCCGGGCATCGAAGCGGTCGCGCCCATCTTTGCAGATACGCGGGATGAGTTTGAGGATGCGATGGCCTTCATGAAAAACAGCCCCATCCGCCACAAAGCCCTGATCGCAACGCCCGCCTTCGATCCGGGGATCGAGCGGCTGTATGCGAGTGTGATGGCGCATTATCCGGAAAATGCCCACTGGTCTGTGGATAACATGTGGACACACGCCTCCATCGAGGACCTGCTGCCCTTTCTGCACGAGATGGCGGAGACCATGCCGCCGCCGCCTTCGCATGCGCTCTGGCTCAACTGGCATCCGGGCCAGCTGTCCGCGGATATGGCCTATTCCAATGAGGATCAGATCTATCTGGCCCTGTATGCCAACTGGAAAAACCCAGCCGACACGGCAGCCTACGGCTCCTGGGCGCCGGAGCTGATGGGCCGCATGGCCCATCTGTCCACAGGCATCCAGCTTGCCGACGAGGGGCTGCACCGCCGGCAGGCCCGCTTCCTGTCGCCGGCGCACTTCGCCCGGCTCCAGGCCATCCGGGCGCAATGGGACCCCCAGGGGCTGTTTCACAGCTGGCATGGCCATGCATGAAGCGGAGCGGGCAGGCTGAAGCATGACGCGCAAAAAGGCTTGGATTATTCCTTTAAAAAAGCTTTTTTGCATAAATCATACAAAAATTCACCTTTGATGATCCTGTCTTTCGCCGCAGCAAACTTCCGCTCGATCAAAACCCGGCAGGAACTGTCCCTGGAGGCCGATGCCGGCAAATCCAAGCCGGACAACCTGGCCGAGCTTGAAACCGCCAGCGGCCCCCTGCGTGTACTCACCTCGGCGGTGATATACGGCCCCAACGCCTCCGGCAAGTCCAATCTCATCCGGGCGCTGCACGTATTCCGGACCCTCGTCACCGGATCGGCCCAGTACCGGCTCGGCGAGCCGCTGGAAGCCTACGAGCCTTTCCGGCTCGATCCCGATATGGAGCAGGCCCCGGTGCACCTCGACCTGGAGTTTCTGCTTGGCCAGGTCAAGTACCGCTACACCCTGGCCTTCACCCGCTACGAGGTCGTGCAGGAAAAACTGACCTTTTATCCGGAAGGCACCCGCGCCCTGCTCTACGAACGGGTTCAGGAGCCTGGCGACTCCCACCGGATCGATCCCGGGAAAAAACTCAAGCGTACCCGGTTCTCCCGCCAGGTCTTCCGCCACCAGCTTTTCCTCTCCCGATTCGGCACCACCGAGCCCCATCCGCAGCTGACGGAAGTATTCAAATTCATCCAGCAGATCGAGATCTGGAATGCTTCGGATGCCATCCGCATGGGCCAGCTCCGGAAGCAGATCGTGCAGGATCTGGCGCTGCCCGAGCAGGACCCCGAATACCGCCTCAAGCTCAGCAAGCTGATTGCCAGCGCCGACACGGGCATCCGGGAGATTCTGGTCAAGGAAATCCCGGAGGAGGAGTTCCGTTTTCCGGAGGATTTCCCGGCGCAGGAGCGGCGGCGGATTCTGGAGGAAAATGCGGTGCGGGTGTACGCCCGGCACCCGGGATTCCGCAGCGGGGAACCGGCCGGCAGCGTGGATTTCGAGCTGCACGAGGAGTCGGCAGGCACGCAGGTGCTCTTCGGGCTGGGCGGCATGGCGCTCAAAAAGCTCGAAAGCGGCGGCATACTCGTCTTCGACGAGCTGGACAACAGCCTGCACCCGCGCCTGGCCCGCTTTCTGGTGCGGCTGTTCATGAGTCCGGTGAGCAATCCGCACCATGCGCAGCTGATCTTCGCGACGCATGAGGTGAGCCTGATCGGCAAGGAGATGTTCCGCAAGGACCAGATCTGGTTTACCCAGAAAGACCGCACCGGCGCCAGCGAGCTGTACGGTGCCGCCGATTTCCCCGGGGTACGCGACGATGCCCCCTTCGACCGGCTCTACATGACCGGCAAGTTTCAGGCCCAGCCCCGGATCAAGGAATCGGCCTTCCTGCACGAGGCGCCCGGCATATGAGCCGCCGGCGCAACATCCGGCAGGCGCCGCGCACCATCTTCCTGGCCTGCGAGGGGCGGCATACCGAGCCAGCCTATTTCGAGGGCATCCGGGAGGAAATCGAGGAACAAGGGCAGATTGCCCTGACCATTTACCCCGACCAGTCCGAGAAGCGCCCCAAAACCGACGCCATGGGCCTGATCCGCGAGGCCCAAAGCCGGGCGGAGGAGTTCGACGAGCTGTGGGCAGTCTTCGATAAGGACGGCTACACCAAGCACCGCGAAGCCTTCGAGCTGGCCAGGCGGCCCGTGCATGGCAAAACCGTCGGCATTGCCTTCTCCAGCATCGCCTTCGAGCACTGGGTGCTGCTGCATTTCGAGCGCAGCCTCACGCCCTTCGCCCGCTCGCAGGAGATCATCGAGGGGAAATTCCGGAACGGCCCCCGCTATTTCCCCGGCTATTCCAAAAAAGCCCATCTGGCTCTCTATCCGTCACTCCGGGACCGGACCCTGCTGGCGCTGGAGCATGCGGCCTGGCTGCGCTTCCGGCAGCGGGATCAGCTCCGGGCTGCGGAGATCTACGAGGTCAATCCCTTCACGACAGCAGATCAGCTGGTGGCGCGGCTGCTCGGAATCTCCCGGGAGGTGCATTGGGCGGATGCTGGAGAGACGGTGCAGCTGGGAGGTTTTCAGCTTGAAACACGGCACCAGGCTGCGCAGGGCTGGCAGCTCCGCATCAGCAGTGCCGCCGAGGCCAGCCTCCAGCCGCTGCGGGTGTGGACGCGCACAGCCGGCGCCTCGCTGGAGGCAGAACTCCCGGATCTGCGGCTTCAGGCAGGCGGGCTTCATCTGCTGGACCTCCCGCAGGCGGATGAACTCGTACTCGAGTCCGGCACCCGGCGGATTCTGGTGGCAGGCGCCGGTGCCTGAGGGCTGCCCGGCATATTCTGTCCGATTCTTACACCTGCTGCGCGCCTGTAAGGTTTGCCCCCCGAAGCAGCCCGGAACCCGGAGCCGGGAAAATAGCTTTGGCAAAACTTCCTGGTCATGTCCCGTTTTACCCAGCAACCAGCGCAGCGCAGCACGCAATCGCTCCGAAACCGCACGGCGATTGCGATCCTCGCAGGCGCAGCCCTTCTGACGGCGCTGCTTATGCTGCTCCTCCAGCCTGCCGGCGTCACCAGCGCCTGCGGACCCTGCACCACCACCATCAGCAGCATCAGCACCGCCACGATCAATCCCAGCTCCGGAGATGTAATCTGCATCACCTCCAGCGGCGAATTTCGAGGCGTCATCCGCCGAAACAGCAGCTCCGGCTCCGGAACCGTCACGATCTGCAACGAGGGCAAGATCCAGAACGCCACCCTCGAATTCAACAAAGGCGTAAACATCATCCACAACTACGGAACCCTGGAGCCGGCCTCCTTCCAGTTCAACAGCGGCACCAGTACCAATACCGTTACCAGCCACGCCGGCGCCAGCAGCAAGTTCGCCAGCTTTCAGCTGTACACCAGCGGCACCAAATTCAACAACTACGGCAGCTTTACCGCCGGCAGCTTCACCCTCAGCTCCGGCGCCGCCTTCGTCAACCATGCAGGCGGAACCGCCTCCAGCAGCACGATCGAGGTCAACAGCAACAGCAGCCTGGAGAATGCCGGCACGTGGAATGCCAACGGAAACGTGCGGGTCAACTCCAACGGCTCGCTGCAGAACAACAATACCCTCAGCATCACAGGCAATATCGAAAACAACGGCGAATTCGATTCGGACGGCGAACTGAGCGCCGGCGGAAACATCCAGATGAACGGCAGCTCCCGCACAGGGCTCTCCGGCAGCGTAAGCATCGCCGGAAATGTGGAAGCCAACAAGGAGCTGGCTCAGTCCGGCCTGATGGACATCGGCGGCAACCTGACTGTCAATGGCAGCGGGCGGATCACCGTCAGCGGAATCATCAGCGTGGACGGCAACCTGACCAACAACGGCCAGCTCAACGGCCCCGCTGTCGCCAGCGGCAACTGGGGCCGGATCAATGTATCAGGCAATTCGACCCAGAACGGCGGCGGCAAGCTGCAGTACAACCTCGACGTCTGCGACGCGGGCCTTCCGCCCGGAGGCCTGGATGTCAACTACGGCTCCAAGCAGTCCTCCGTGACCCACTGCGTCAATTCGCCGGTCGTAAACCTGCCGGTCGAATGGGGCGGCCTGAGCGCCGCACCTGCCGCCGCAGGCATCGAGCTCCGCTGGAATACCTACAAAGAGCTGAACAACGACTTCTTCTCCGTCGAGCGGAGCCCCGATGCCCGCAGCTTTCAGCAGGTGGGCGAGGTGCCTGGCGCGGGCACCAGCAGCCAGCCGCAGACCTATACCTTCACCGATGCCAATCCGCCCGGCGGCACGGTGTACTACCGCATCCGCCAGACCGACTACGACGGGCAGCATTCTTTTTCGGCAGTGGTGGAAGCCGCCTGGGAAGCGCCCGCATTCAGCATGTACTTCTTCCCCAATCCGGTCGCGGATCAGGGCACGCTGCGGGTGATGGCCGACCAGGACGGACCAGCCGTCATCCAGGTCATGGATCAGCAGGGCCGGACCGTCGCCAGGGCCGAAACCGGGCTGCGCGCCGGGCAGAATGACGTGGAATTCGCCGCAGACACCTGGGCACCCGGACTCTATGTGGTGGAACTGCGCCGCAGCGGCGGCGGAGCGCCCGTGACCCTCAAAGTCATCAAGCGGTAAGCGGGCACACGCCCGCGTCAGCCCGCAGCGCCAGGCCGGCGCTGCGGGCTGACGGCATTGCAGAAACCGGAAGATTTTACGGTAATTTAACCCTGCCGGCAAGGTGCAGACCGGAAGGATCGCCATGTTGCCGGCTCAACTGCCGCCGCTGTAACCCTGCCGCTATGCTCCGCATCGTCCCGGCCCTCCTCCTGATCAGCAGTATGCGCCTCCTGGCTGCCTATCCCGTGCACCCGCTGCGGGTGATGAGCTTCAACATCCGCCTGAACACCGCCTCCGACGGCTACAACGCCTGGCCGCTGCGGCTGGATCTGGTGGAAAGCATGATCCGCTTCCATCAGGCCGATCTGCTGGGCGTGCAGGAGGCTCTGCCTTCGCAGATGGACGATCTGGGGCGCATGCTGCCCGACTTCGAGCGCTGGGGAGCGGCCCGCGATACGGGCGCCTGGGGCGAATACTCCGCCCTCTGGTACCGCCGCAGCCGCCTGGAGCGGCTGGCGGGCGGCACCTTCTGGCTGTCCGAAACGCCGGACCAGATGAGCAAAGGCTGGGATGCTGCCCTGAACCGCATCGCCACCTGGGCCATCTTCCGCGACCGGCTCAGCGGTGCCCGCGTGCTGTGCATGAACACCCACTTCGACCACCGGGGCGAGGAAGCCCGCCGCCAGAGTGCATGGCTGATCCGCCGGCGCATCCGGGAGCTGAATCCGGAAGGCCTGCCGGTGCTGCTCCTCGGGGATTTCAACAGCAATCCGGAAAGCGAGCCCTACCGCATCCTGATCAGCCCGGAGAGCCCGGGCCCGCTCGTGGACGCCTTGAATATCAGCATACTGCCTCATCATGGGCCCAGCTCTACGTGGAGCGGATTTTCCTTCCCCGGCCAGCCCGGCCAGCGCATCGACTACCTCTTCGTGCAGGGGCCGGTACGGGTGCTGCGGCACGGAGCCCTCAGCGAATCCTGGTCGGGCCGTTTTCCCTCCGACCACCTCCCGGTGCTGGCCGAGGTGCTGCTGAATCCCGTGCGCGCCTGGCCGCAGTCGCACGCCCATAACGACTACGAGCATCCCCGCCCGCTGCTGGACGCGCTCGCGCAGGGCTGCACCAGCGTGGAAGCCGACATCTGGCTCATCGAAGGACAGCTCTGCGTCTCGCATGGCCGGCCCCGCAAGGCCGATCCTGCCCGCACGCTGGAGCAGCTGTATCTGGCGCCGCTGGCGGCCCGGATTGCTGCGCATGGCTGGGTGCATCCCGCCGATCCCGGCGTATTCCACCTCATGATCGACCTCAAGCACGAGGGCGAAGCGGTCTGGGCACAGCTGCAGGAGGTGCTGCAGCCCTATGCCTGGATGCTCGAGCCCCAGGCCGGCGGCCAGGCGCCGCTGCAGATCTTCCTTTCCGGCGACCGTCCGGTCGCCGCCCTGATCCAGTCGCCGCCGCCTTTCCCCGTCGGGCTGGACGGACGTCCGGAGGATCTGGGCCAGGGATATACGGCCCGGCAGATGCCCGTGGTCAGCCAGCGGTACGGGGCGCTGTTTTCGTGGCAGGGCACAGGGCCTGTGCCGCCGGAAGATGTGCGTACGCTCAGCGGACTGGCCGCTGCTGCCCGTGCCGAGGGAAAACTCCTGCGTTTCTGGGCCTCGCCGGAAGAAGAAGCGGTCTGGGCCTGGCTGCTGGACCATGGCGCAGGCCTGATCAATACGGATCAGCCGGAACGGCTCCGGAAGTTTCTGGAGCAGCGGGCCGCAGGGCGATGAGGCCGTACTGCCTCCATGCGGGATCTTCAGCAGACGCAGCAGCTCCGCCTGCCGGGGCGGCGGCCAGGGAGCGCTACGGAATCCGAGCTGGCGCCCGCACTCAGTATGCCTCGTCCTTCCTCGGAAAATCCTGCGACTTCACATCTGCAATGTACTGTCCCACAGCCTCCTTCATCACGTCATAGAGATTGGCGTAGCGGCGCAGGAAGCGCGGGCTGAATTCTTTGTTGATGCCCAGCATGTCATGCGTTACGAGCACCTGGCCATCGCAGCCGGGGCCGGCGCCGATGCCGATGGTGGGGATTTTGAGCATGCTGCTGAGTTCCTGGGCCAGGGCCTGGGGAATTTTTTCCAGGACCAGCCCAAAGCAGCCTGAAGCCTCCAGCCGGCCGGCGTCGCGCTTGAGCTGCTCTGCCTCGTCTGCCTCGCGCGCCCGGACCGAGTAGGTGCCGTACTGGTAGATGGACTGCGGCATGAGGCCCAGGTGGCCCATGACCGGGATGCCTGCACTCACGATGCGGCGGACTGTATCGGCGATGTATTCGCCGCCTTCCATCTTGATGCCGTGCGCACCGGATTCCTTCATGATCCGGATGGCGCTGCGCAGCGCATGCTTGGAGTCGCCCTGGTAGTTGCCGAAAGGCAGGTCCACGATCACCAGCGCCCGGCTCACGCCGCGCACCACCGCACTGGCATGGTCGATCATCTGGTCGAGGGTAATAGGCAGCGTGGTTTCATGGCCATGCACCACATTGGATGCCGAGTCCCCCACGAGGATCACATCCACCCCCGCATCGTCCAGAATACGGGCCAGCGAGTAGTCGTAGGCGGTGAGCATCGAGATTTTGATCCCCTGCTCCTTCATGGAACGGAGCACATGGGTGGTCACACGGCGGATTTCTTTCTTGGCAGCAGACATCGGATCGGATTGCCCCGTTATATAGTTCAGCAAATTACGCAAATTAGCAGCCCAAACCGGGCACCTCCTGCTGTTTTTCCCACTGGACTCCGACCGCCAATGAAATTTGCCTCCCGCCTGCTGCTGGTATCGCTCCTCCCCCTCGCTTGGAGCGGCTGTGAAACGGAAATCGATCTCAATGCGCCGCCGCGCAACATCTGGGCCGTCTACGGCGTGCTGAACCAGGGCGATTCCGTGCAATATGTCCGGATCTCGCGGGGCTTTCTGCCTGCCGGCGATGCCTTCGACTATGCCAAGGAAACCGACCTCAATGCCCGCGGCCTGCGGGTGACCCTCAGCGGCGGCGGATTCACCTACGAGGCGGAGGAAATCGACAGTGTGCTCAAGAACCCTGCCGACGGCACCTTTTACCCCTACGTGACGCTGTACAAGTTCCGGACGGAAAACGCCCGCCAGCTCAAGGAAGGCGTCCGGTACGATCTGTCCGTCACCATCCCGGACAGTGCCGGCTTTTTTCTGCGCAGCCATACGACCATTCCCCGCCGCCCGCGCTTCCAGAGCCCGACCGAGGTGCCCGGCCCGGGCCAGAAAAGATGCCTCCGCCAGGTCAATCTGGAGCAGGAGTACCGCGTGGAATTTACCCGCGATGCCACTGCGGCAGCCTACGAGCTGCGCGCCATCCTCGACTATGCCGTCAACGGCCAGCCCCGGCGGGCGGTGTACGGGCCTACCCGCCTCTTCTCCGACGACCGCCGCTGCAACCTGACCGGCACCGCTGCCATTTGCTATCAGTTCCGCGAATACGAGATCCTGACCGGACTCTACAATCAGATGCAGCCGGTGCCGGGCAGCTCCTACACCTATGACGTGGACGAGTTCAACCAATGCAAGGAAGTCGTGGAGAATCTGCCCGATGCATTCCGGTTCGAGGTAACGGCCGCAGATACCTTTCTGGTCAACTATCAGCAGGCCAACGACCCGCAGTTCGAGGATTTCAGCGGCGTGCGGCCTGAATACACCAACATTGCCGGCTCCGACAGCCTCCTCACCGCCGGCATCTTCGGCGCGTACAGCACCAGCTTTGCCCGTGCGCAGCTCGGCCCCTGCAGCCGCTACCTCCTGAATCTCAACAACACCCCGCAGCCCAGCAGCCCCTGCGCCTTCTGAGGCCTGCGCAATGGATTGCGTTCCGGGAATCCAGGCTTTTCGCGTAACTTGAACTATACCCCGAACACCCGCCTCCTATGCCCAAAAAGATTCTGCTGGTAGAGGATGATGAGATCAATCTGATGATCGCCGAGCATATCCTGACACGCGCCGGCTACGAAGTGAGCACCGCCGACAATGGCGAGACCGCTGTGGAGCAGGCCTGTTCGGCGCATTTCGACCTGATTCTCATGGACATCGAAATGCCGGTCATGGACGGGGTGGAAGCCACCGCACGGATCCGGAGCCGGCCGGAGGGGCAGGCAGCGCCCATTGTCGCGCTGACGGCGCACACCCTGCCGGAGAAGCTCGAAGAATTTATGGCTGCCGGCATGAACGACTACCTGATCAAGCCCTTCGACGGGCACAAATTCCAGCCCATCGCGGATAAATATCTGATCTGAGGGCCCATGCAGGCATTCCGGCACCGGTTTGCAGGCAGGACGGCGGTCATCACCGGCGCGGCCGAAGGCATCGGGCGGGCGCTGGCTGCGGCGCTGGCGCACGCAGGCGTGCGCCTGATCCTCGTAGACCGGCAGGCCAGCCTGCTGGAAGCCACCGCCGCCGCCCTCCGCAGCCAGGGTGCCGAGGTCCAGGCCCAAGTCCTGGACATGGGCGACCGCGCCGCAGTCGCTGCCTGGTCGGCCGGGCTGCTGGCCCGGCAGCCGGTGGATATCCTGATCAACAATGCAGGCGTGGCCCTCACCGGCCGCATCGAGCTGCTCGAATGGGAGGATCTGGACTGGGTGATGCGGAACAACTTCGGCTCGGTGGTGCACGGCGTCAAGTGCTTTCTGCCGCATCTGCGCAGCCGCCCGGAGGCCTGGCTGGTGAATGTATCCAGCATCTTCGGCGTGGTGGCCGTGCAGACGCAGGCAGGCTACAACGCGAGCAAGTTTGCGATCCGGGGCTTTACCGAAGCGCTGCAGCAGGAGGTGCGGGATACGCCAGGGCTCTGCGTGAGCCTGGTGCTGCCTGGCGGAGTCGCCACGCGCATTGCCGAGCAGGCGCGGTACCGCTTTGCGCCCGGGCGGGAGGGGCTGCGGCAGCGCACCATCGACTACTTTGCGCGGGTAGCCCGGACCACGCCGGAGCAGGCGGCCGGGGCCATCCTGCGGGGGATGGCGCGCCGGCAGGCGCGGATCCTGATCGGCGCGGACGCCCGCGCCCTCGACTGGGCTGCGCGGCTTTTCCCGGCGGGCTATGCGCGGCGGCTGCGCCGCTTCCTGCCCGAAGGCTGAACCCCGAATACACAAAAAGCCGCTGAAAATCAGCGGCTTTTGCGACATTCCGGTACCCAGGAGGAGACTCGAACTCCTACACCCGTTAAGGCACTACCCCCTCAAAGTAGCGTGTCTACCAATTCCACCACCTGGGTAGGGGAGTGAATCGACTGGGGCTCGAACCCAGGACCCTCACATTAAAAGTGTGATGCTCTACCAACTGAGCTATCGATTCATCACGGCGGGTGCCGTGAAAAAATGTGCTTGCAAAGGTAGCACTTTTTCAGATCCGCACAAGCATACATGCCGGAAAAATTTTCATCCCCTCAGCCCCTCCCATTCAGCCGCCAATTCCTTCCGTCAGCCCCCGCAATGCCCAAAATCAGCGCCAACGATTGCCCCCTTTTGCGTATCATTGTGCCTCCCGCTTCCGATGTATTGGGAATCATGATCCAATCCCTTCGAAACCAGCCATATACCCGGTGTTCCTGTTCCTCCCCTCCCAGTCTTCCTACTTGATACTTCCTACTTCCTACTCACGACTGCCCATGGATACCAACCGAATCATCACCCTCGAACAGTTCATCATCCAGAACGAGCACGACTTCCCCTATGCCACCGGGCAGCTGTCCAAAATCCTGCGGGATGTCGTGCTGGCCTGCCGGCTCATCAACCGCGAGGTCAACAAGGCCGGCCTCGTGGATATCCTCGGCATCACCGGCGACATCAACGTGCAGGGCGAGCAGGTGCAGAAGCTCGACATTTTCGCCAATGAGCAGCTCATCGACGCGCTCTTCAAAGGCCGCATGGTCTGCGCGGTAGGCTCGGAGGAAAACGACGACTTCATCACCCAGGCCGACAACGGCGGCAAGTACATTGTGCTCATCGATCCGCTGGACGGCAGCTCCAACATCGACGTCAACGTCTCCATCGGCACCATTTTCTCCATTTACCGCCGCAAGCACCTCGAAGGCCAGCTCACCCGCGAAGACCTCCTCCAGAAAGGCACCGAGCAGGTGGCTGCCGGATATGTGCTCTACGGCTCCAGCACCATGCTCGTCTATACCACCGGCAACGGCGTCAACGGATTTACCCTCGACCCCTCCATCGGCGAATTTCTCCTTTCGCACCCCCGCATCCAGTTCCCCCCCAAGTGCGACATCTACTCCGTCAACGAGGGCCACTACCGCAACTTCTTCGAGGGCACCAAGCAATACCTGCGCCACATCAAGCGCGACGCCGTGAAGCCCTACAGCTCCCGCTACATCGGCTCGCTCGTCGCCGATTTTCACCGCAACCTCCTCAAAGGCGGCATCTTCATGTATCCCGGCACCGTGGACAACCCCAACGGCAAGCTCCGCCTCACCTTCGAGGCCAACACCATGGCCTTCATCGCCGAGCAGGCCGGCGGCCACGCCAGCAACGGCCGCATGCGCGTCATGGAGGTCCAGCCCGAGCATCTGCATCAGCGCACGCCTTTGTTTATAGGAAATAAAGAAGAAGTTCTTAAATTGGAGTCGTTCATCCGGAAGTACGGAAAATACGGCAAAGCCCCCGTCTACAACTAACCCCGCGGCGGCTTTCCCGTACATATCCCCGTTGGTTAATCCCCAAGTACTATGTGGAAACGTTTCATCCGCGCCGTACGCTCTCTCTTTGGCGGCCTGATTACGACGATCGAAGATCCGAAGCTCATCCTTGAGCAGAACATCCGGGAAATGAACGATCAGATCCCGAAGATGAACGAAAACATCGCCACCGTCAAAGCCAGCGTCAACCTGCTGGAGCGCGAGATGGAGCGGTATAAAAAGGAATACGCGGATCTGGTCTCCAAGATGAAGGCCGCCATCCAGGCCAACCGCGAGGACATCGCGCAGAACTATGCCCTGCGCCTGGAGTCCATCAAGGGCCACATGCTCCAGACCAAGGAGCAGCATGAGACCGCCAAAAAGGCCTATGAAAAGGCCCTGGAGGTGAAAAAGGTCTTCATGAAGCAGCGCGAAAAGAAAATCGCCGAGGCCCGCGAAGCCCTCGCTGCCCATGAGCGCGCCAAGTGGCAGGCTAAAATCGCCGACACCCTGGAGCAGTTTGAAGTCGCCGGCGTCGATGCCACCCACGACGAAATGATCCAGCGCGTCAACGAGCAGACCGCCAAGAATGAGGCCCGGATGGAAATGGCCCTCGAATCCGTGGATACCGACAGCTTCAAGCTGGAAGAGGAAGCCGAAAAAATCCGCGCCGCCGAACTGGTGAAGCAGTTCAAGATGGAAATGGGCCTCGATTCCAAAGAGTCCCTCCCCGCCGACCTCGACCTCGATCTGGACAAGCCCCAGAAGCAAAAAGAATAAGCCTATGTCTGGCGAAGAAGAACGCCGCCGCATGAAGGAGCAGATGAAGGCCATCTACAAGGATGACCTCCAGAAACGCAAGGAGTTTCTGGAGCAGGTCAAGCAGATGCGCCAGACCCAGAAGCTCAATCAGGCCCTGACCGAGATGACCTCCGGCCTCCAGGATGATTCCGAGGAATGGATCGTCAAGCTCAACGAGGCCAGCAGCATTCAGGAAGCCAAAATCGACATGGCGCTCGATCAGGCGCTGGACAGCTACAACAAGCTGGAGCACCTCGCCAAGCAGGCCGAGCTGGAAAAGCTTTCTGCCCAGCAGCTGGTCCTCCAGATGAAGCGCGAAATGGGCCTCCTGCCTCCGGAGGAGCCCCCGGCTGAGGCCCCCGCCGCCGAAGCGCCGCCGCCTGCCGATCCGGAACCTCCGCAGAAACGCCTCGGCGATTTCTGATCCTGCAAAACAGCCCCCTCCGGGGCTGTTTTGCATAGATCTCCTGCCTGCATCACAATCCGGGACCGGATGCGTTATGCTATCGAGAGGCTGCTCCCCCTGGAGAGCCGCTGCGCTGCCTGATTCTGCTGCTCCTATGACTCCCCGTACCTGCCTGGCATTGCTTGCCTGCTGCTGCGCGCTTGCTGCGTTTGCACAGCCCCGGACCCCGCTCCTCTACCTCGACCTGCCCTTCAGCCAGCCGCTCATGCGCTGGGCTTCCGATGAGGCAGGCCAGATGCATCTCCTCTTTCAGGAAGGCGGCGACGCCGTCCTGTATACCCTCGATCCGCTGACCATCGAGGTAGCTGCGCGCCGCTCCTTCGGCGGGCTGCCGCCGGCCGCCCAGTTGCTGGCCCTCACCGTGCAGCGCGACTCCTGCTGGATCTACCACCTGGGGCCCGAGGGCACCGTGCAGGTGCAGACCCTGGCCCTGCAGCAGCGGAATCCCCGCCTGCAGGCCCTGCCCGAAGCCCGCCTTGGCGGGCGCAGCGCATACTGGGGCTCGTTTACCTATCAGGGCCAGCTGCATGTGCTGCGGCTCCTCAAAGGCGGCAACCGGGTGCGGATCTGCCGCTTCGACCGCGGCAGCAGCTTTTACATCCAGGAGTATCCCGTGCGGCAGCCGCAGCTGCTGGCCGGGCTCGAAGCCGGGATGCAGCAGATCGACCTGGCCGCGCCGCCGGCCATGGAGTCCTCCTGGCGGCCCAGCAAAGTGGTCCTCGACGGCGATCAGCTCCGCCTTTGCGCAGACGGGCCGGATTCCGTGCACCTGGCTACGATCGATCTGAATGCCGGCACGCTCACGGAGTCGGCGTATGCCATGCCGCTGCGCGGTGCCCGCAGCGCCAGCGACCTGCGGGAGGGGCACCTGTTTCTCTACAGCCAGACGCCGGACAGCGTGGCAGTCCGTGGCATCGACCTCCTCGGCGGCGCGGAGGTGCTCGCCTGGACCTGGAAGCCCGGAGACGGGGCGCCGGTGCTGCTTGCCGCCGTTGCCGAGGACGGTACCCGCCAGCCGGCGGAGCAGGCGGCCGCCTGGCTGCGCAACAGCACCGCGCTGCCGCATGCAGCCATCGCGGTGCAGCCGCTGGAACACGGCGGCTGGGAAATCGCTGCCGGCGGCCTTGATCCGCTGATTACCACCGGCCTGGCCGGCGTGGTCGTGGACGAGCGCTACCGCCTGCAGGTGCTGCGCGTGCGGCTCCCGGTGGCACCGCAGGGCGAAGCCCTCGCCGGCAGCCCGCGCCTGGGTCTGGAGCCCCGCTTCCGGCGCGGCACCGTCGTCATGCCCGCTGCCAGGGGCAGCAAGCGAACCGGATACTTCGACCCAGCGCAGCGGACCTTTGTCCTCTACTGAAGCCGCCTCAGCGCATGGAATAGTTGGGCGCTTCCTTGGTGATCTGCACGTCGTGCGCGTGGCTTTCGCGCAGGCCGGCATTGGTGATGCGCACAAACTGCCGGGTCTGCAGGGTTGGGATGTCGGGCGCGCCGCAGTAGCCCATGCCGGCCCGAAGCCCGCCCTCCATCTGATACAGCACCTCGGAGATCTTGCCCTTGTACGCCACCCGGCCTACGATGCCTTCCGGCACCAGTTTCTTCAGGTCGTCTTCCGCATCCTGAAAGTAGCGGTCCTTGCTGCCGGCCTGCATAGCTTCCACCGAGCCCATGCCGCGGTAGGATTTGAATTTCCGTCCCTCGAAGAGCACCGTCTCGCCGGGGCTTTCATCGGTGCCGGCCAGGAGGCCGCCGGCCATGACGCTGCTGGCGCCTGCGGCCAGCGCCTTGACGATATCGCCTGAATATTTGATGCCGCCGTCGGCGATGATCGGCACTCCGGCGGGGCGGGCCGCGGCGCCTGCTTCCAGAATCGCCGTCAGCTGAGGCACGCCGATTCCTGCAATGATCCGCGTGGTGCAGATGCTGCCAGGGCCTACGCCTACTTTCACGCCGTCCACCCCGGCGTCGATGAGCGCCTGCGCGCCTGCGCGGGTGGCTACATTGCCGCCGACCAGCTGCACCTCGGGAAAACGCTGGCGGATGCGGGCAATCTGATCCAGCACGCCGCGGGAATGGCCGTGCGCCGTATCGACTACCACCACGTCTACCCCGGCTTTTTCAAGCGCCTCGATCCGGTCGAAGGTATCGGGCGATACCCCGACCGCAGCGCCTACCCGCAGGCGGCCCAGGCTGTCCTTGCAGGCGTTGGGGAAGTTTTGCTTCTTGATAATGTCCCGGTAGGTGATCAGGCCCACGAGTTTGCCTTCGGGATCCACTACAGGCAGCTTTTCGACTTTGTAGGTCCGGATAATCTCTTCAGCCTGTTCGAGGGTCGTGCCCTGAGGTGCCGTGATCAGGTTTTCGCGGGTCATCAGCTCGCTGACCTTGCGCCCGTTGGCTACTTCAAATCGCAGATCGCGATTGGTGATAATTCCAACCAGCCGATGGTTCCGGTCCACGATGGGAATGCCGCCGATGGAGTTTTCCTTCATCAGGCGCACTGCATCGGCGAGGGTGTCGTCGGCGGTCAGGGTGATCGGATCGACGATCATGCCGCTTTCGGAGCGTTTGACCTTGCGGACTTCTTCGGCCTGCCGGTCGATGGACATATTTTTGTGGATAATCCCGATTCCGCCGCTGGCAGCCATGGCAATCGCCATCCGGTGCTCGGTCACCGTATCCATGGCGGCACTGATAATCGGCAGGTTCAGCCGGATTTCGCGGGTCAGGAACGAGGCGGTCTGGACATCGCGCGGCAGGACTTCGGAGTAGCCTGGCAGGAGCAGGACGTCATCATAGGTGAGTCCTTCGAGGAGAATTTTCGGTTGTTCCGCCATAGGGCAAATGTTGGTGACATTTGCCGGACAAAATTACGAAAAAAACCGGTGCAGCGGTATTCAGGCGCGATTTTCAGCCGGAACAGGTTTGCGCAGGTTCTGCAGCATAAACAGCCCCCAGGCAATCAGTCCAAAGACGATGGTATAGACAAAGGTGGCGCCGTTGGAGAGCAGGGCATTGTTCTGGCCGGCCTGCTCGCTGAGCCCGAAGGCGACGAACAGCTGCAGGGTGATGTAGTGCGTCGTGCCGATGCCTGCCGGGACCGGAAACGCCCAGCCGAGTCCGCCGATGACCAGGATGACAAAGGCAAAGTAGAAGCTCAGATCCGAGGTGCCGGGCAGGGCCAGCAGGAAGAAGTAGTTCATCAGGATCAGCGGAATCCAGGTCATGAGGGTGTAGAAGATAAACAGCCAGGGCTTGTCCAGGCGGAAGATGCTCTTGGCGGCATCATACATCGTCAGGATGAAGGTCCTGACCTTGCCCACCGGGCCGCGCTGGGCCGACATCCGCCGCAGGTAGAGCAGCGCGGCGATCCCCGCAGCCGCCAGCAGCGCCAGCGCCCCGATTCCGACGCCAGGGTGCAGATTGCCGAAGAGGTTGTGGTACATGGTCGCAAACAGTTCGCCCAGCCGGTCGGCTTCGCTGATCAGAATCAGTCCCACACCTGCGAAGAGGAAAATCAGGTCCATGACCCGCTCCATGACCACCGTGCCCAGACTGGCCGCCACCGGGATCTTGTCCGAGCGGTACAGCACGGAGCAGCGGGCGATTTCCCCCAGCTTCGGCGTGAGGCTGTTGACCATATAGCAGATGATCACGGAAAGAATGGTATTGCCGGCCTGTACGGGATGCCCCGCGCTGTCCAGCATGACCTTCCAGCGCAGCCCCCTGAAAATCATCATCCCCAGCAGCGAGATCGCGCCCATCAGGACCCAGAACCCGTCCGCTTCGCGCATATCGGCCATCAGATCTGCCCAGGAGCGTCCCTGAAAGGTCAGATAGAGCAATACGATCGCGATCCCTGTCCAGAGCAGCAGTTGCAGCAGGGTTTTCAGCTTTGAATTCATGCTTTGGAAATAACGCCAGCCCGGCGGGTTCAGCCCGCAAAGATACGGAAAATATCCACACCGGGCTGGCCCCGGAAGCTTCAGAACAGGCCGATCTCCACCCCCAGCCAGGGCAGCAGCAGGCCCAGCGGGCCGTTGAGGATCACATTCGGCGCACTGCCGCTGAAATCCACGCCTGCCAGCATCAGCGCAGCATTGAGATGCAGCCGCTCCGCCACGCGCAGATCCGCGCCCGCCATGCCGAGGAGCATCGTGGTGTGGGTTGTGAGGCGTTCGCTGGGCTGCACATCCGTGAAGGTCCGGCTGTACCTGAACCACGATCCCTGGACCGCCACGAAAGGCTGGAGCGCCTTGTCCGGCTGGCGGAGGTTGTACCCGGCCCGGTACGTAAGGCCCAGTGCCGAGCGCTCCGTGACCGTCGGGATGGCCCGGTTGAGAACCGTATAGAACGGATAAGCCTCCAGCTGGTGAAACCAGCGGCCTTGTCCCCGGTAGCTGAGGCCTACCCCCAGCCCTTCATCCACGGAAGGCGCATATACTGCACGCACGTGCAGCTTCGGATATTGGGCAGCCAGGCTGCCTGCCATGCTCAGCGCACAAACCAGTGCGAGAATTCGGTTCTTATTCATAGCTGATAGATCGCAGGTGTATCCTGGTTTATACGTAAAAGACGCAGAAGCCGGGGACGCGCTGCGCAGCAAGCCGGGGATTTATTGGAAAAAATTCCGGATAGCCTGGATGACAGCCTCCTGCGCCGCCTCCGGCAGGCCCGGATACAGCGGCAGGCTCAGGCATTCGGCATAATAGGCCTCCGCCTGGGGAAAGTCGCCGGGCTTCCAGCCCAGCGCACGGTACACCGGCTGCAGGTGGACGGGGATATAATGCACCTGCACGCCGAAGCCCTCGCGGTGCAGGAAGTCGTACAGCTCCCGCCGGCGGGGGACACGGATGACAAACAGGTGGTACGCATGCCCGGGCGCATGCGCGAGGCATTGCAGCGGCAGGCCCTGCAGCCCTTCCCGGTAGCGCGCCGCCTGCCGGCGGCGGGCCTCCAGGTACGCATCCAGCCGGCTGAGCTGCGAAAGGCCCAGCGCGGCCTGAAAGTCGGTGAGCCGGTAATTGAATCCCGTTTCGGTCATCTCGTAGTACCAGCCGCCGGGATCTTCGGCCATCAGCGCCGGGTCGCGGGTGATGCCGTGGCTGCGCAGGCGCAGCAGGCGCTGGTACAGCGCCGGATCGGCGGTGGTGATCAGGCCGCCTTCGCCGGTAGTGAGGTGCTTGACCGGGTGGAAGGAAAAAATGGCCAGATCGGCCAGGCTGCCGTCGCCGCAGCGGTGCACCCGGCCGCCAGGCGCGGAAAACCAGCCGCCGGGGGCATGACAGGCATCCTCCAGCACCTTGCAGCCGTACTGGTCTGCCAGCTGCCGCACGCGGAGCAGATCCACCGGATGCCCGGCGAATGCCACCGGGATCAGCGCCTGATAGGTGCCGGGCGGCGCAGCCGCCAGCTTCGCTTCCAGCATATTCAGGTCCATCAGGCCCGTAGCCGGATCGATGTCCACGAAGTCCACCCCGCCCCCCGCGTAGCGCACGCAGTTGGCGCTGGCGACGAAGGTATTGGGGCTGGTGATGGCCCGTGTTCCGGGACCGAGGTCCAGGGCCAGGGCCGAGAGATGCAGGGCCGCGGTGCCGCTGCTGACTGCCACGGCATATGGCGCGCCCAGGAAGGCGGCCATGGCCGCTTCAAACTCCGCGATGCGCGGCCCGGTGGTCAGGTAGTCGGAGCGCAGCGCCTCCGCGACCGCCTGAATGTCTTCCTCCGTAATTTCCTGGCGGCCATAGGGGATTTTAGCCATCTTTGCACTTTTCGCGTAAGATAGCAAGATGCGCCTATTCCCCCCGCAGCCCCGGTCCCGGTTTTCCACGTCCTGGCGAGGGTATGCGCTGCATGCCGTGCTGTTTCTGCTGACGCTGCTCACCACCACCCTGGCAGGCAGCGAGCTGGTCAGCGGCCAGTGGTGGCTCAGCGGCATGAGCTGGGAGCGCTTTCTGCTCGGCCTTCCGTATTCGCTGTCGTTTCTGGCTTTTCTGACGGTGCATGAATTCGGGCACTATTTCACCGCCCGCTATCACCGGGTGCATGCGACGCTTCCGTATTACATCCCCATCCTCCTGCCGTTTCCCGGCATCCTCAACATCGGATCCCTCGGCGCGGTGATCGCGCTGCGCCAGCAGCCGGAGAGCAATGTCAAGTATTTCGACATCGGCATTGCCGGGCCGCTCGCAGGCTTTGCTGTATCGGTGGCCCTGCTGGCCTACGGACTGACCCACCTGCCCGACCCGCAGGCCAGCATTCTCCGCATTCATCCGGAATACCTGGAGCTGTTCGGCGGGGTCCCGACGCAGGCGCAGCTGGCCGCCGATCCCAGTTTCAGCGGCGCCGTGCTCGCCGTAGGAAGCAGCCTGCTGTTCGAAGGCCTCAAATGGCTGCTGGTGGACGATCCGGCGATGCTGCCCCCCGCCTTCGAGCTGATGCACAATCCCTACCTGTTTGTGGGGTATATCACCCTGTTTTTCACTGCATTGAACCTCCTGCCCATCGGCCAGCTGGACGGCGGGCATATCACATATGGCATGTTCGGCAGCAAATGGGCGGGGCGGATCGCACGGGTCACCGTTGTGCTGCTTCTGCTGATCGGCGGCACCGGCCTGATGACACTCCGTCCCGACGGCACGAGCGCCTGGCTGAGCATGATGGCCTATGCTTTGTTTGCGGGGTATGTGCTGAATCGGGTGCTGGGGCCTGCGGCCCCGCTGCCGCTGCTGCTGAGCTGCTGGCTGCTGCTGCTGCTGGCTCAGGCCATTGCAAAGACGCTCCTCCCCGGCTTGCAGGTGAATCTCATCTGGCTCGTCTATGCGCTGGCAGCCGTGCGCCTGATCGGCATCGACCATCCCCGCGCATACTTCGAGCCCCGCCTGGACCCTGCGCGCATGGCCCTGGGCTGGCTGGCGATTCTGATCTTTATCCTCTGCTTTACCCCCAGCCCGCTGGTGATTCTGGGGGAATAAGGCTACTGGGCTTTGGCTGGCTCGTCGAGGCCGTAGTACCATCCGAAGATCCAGGCACGCTTGGCCTTCAGGCGTTGCCCGTCGCGGAGGCCTGCCCAGAACTGCGGCCCTACCCGCTCCTCGTGGATTGTGCCGTTGCTTTCGGCCACTGAAATATAATAGACCTCGGTCTTAGCGCCTTCCTTCCACTGCTTGGGATCCGGGCGGGCAGGGGCGGGCCATTGCGGCTGGTGGTCGCTGCCGGCGGTCTTCAGGAGATTTTCAGGTTTTTCCACCCAATCCATGACCTTGTAGCGGTATTTGGTCGCGTACACAGGCACCTGATCGTACACTTCTTCCTGGTAGGTCTCGTTGCGGGTTTCATAGACCGGGCGGGTGCAATAGCGGTCTTCAAAGTAGCCGTTGCCCCGGTCGGTCTGCCCGCAGACGTATCGCTCGGTGCCTACCTGCACCCGCACCTGGCGGGTGCGGGTCTCATAGCCCCGGAATACGCGCCGGTATTCCCGCACGGCCTGGAAGGAGCTGACATCGAAGGCGCCGGACGGGGTGCTCCAATCTTCCCGTGAGACAGGTTGATAGTGCAGCATCTGCAAGGTGCGCTCCCAGTGGAACTGCTTGACCTCCACCTCGATACGCTGGGGAAACATCCGGAGGAGAAGCATCGCGCCGCCGAGCAGGGCAGCTGCAATCAGGAAGTTGCGGAATGCATGGGAACGCCGCCGTGCCGGAGCTGCCTCCAGCGGATGCAGGGTCCGCTGCCGGGCCCGCCCTTCGGTCGGAGTCTCGCCCAGCGCATACTCGCGCTCCTGCAGGTGCACATCCTGCGACAGCTCATCGCGGGGATTTCCGCAGCCGTGGCATTCGGTTTCGGACGCCTTGTTCTGGGTTTCGCAATGGCCGCAGATCCAGTCTGCGCCGGCACGGGCCTCCTGGAGGCGCTGCTCGTCCTCCACGGTTTCCGCATCTCCGGGCAGATAGAACTGCACATCTTTGGGCCTCGGCGACCCGCAGTTGGTGCAGCGGGTCTCGGGTCCCAGGATTCCTGTGGTGCCGCAGACGGGACAGTCCCAGCGGCCGACTCGGATAGCCATTGAATGGGGGCGTTGAATCAATCGGGAATCAATATACGCCGGATGCCGGGAAGTTCAAATGACTTGCGGGTCATCGGAGTCCAATAGAGCCTGCCGCGCAACTTGCCGCTGCCGGTTCCGTATGCTGTTGCGCATGCCGCCGCTTGTCATCACCCTCCGCATCGACGCCGGGCGCCAGCTGCTCGAAGCGCCGGGCATCCGGTACGCGCTGCCGGAACCGGGAATCCCGGCCAGGGAGTTTGCTCATCCTTTCGCTGCAGGCCGGGTCAGCAGCTATGCCTTTCCTGGCGGAATAGGATGGTTTCTCTACGAATTCGAAGTGCATGCACCGTTCCGGTTCGAGACGGTCAATCCGCCGCAGAGCGGCACCTATTGCCTGTTTGTCAACCTGTCGGAGACGCCGGTCACCAAAATGGCCGACGGCAAGCTTCATACCCTGCAGCGCAGCCTGCCCGGCGGGCTGCTGTGGTATTCGCCCGGCAATACGCTTTCCCTGGAGTACCTGCCCGGCCAGGTGTTCCGGTTTTTGAGCTGCACCTGCACGCGCGAGGGCTTGCAGGCGCTGGTGCCGGCTGCCGAGCTGGACCTGCTGCTGCCGGCGGCACCGCCTTTTGTGCGGTTTGAGGAATCCGACCCCGAATCCAGCCGGCTGCTGAACCTGCTTCAGGCGCCTGCGGGCAGCGGCCTGGACCGGATGCACCAGTACAGCCACTGCCTGGCGCTCATGCACCGGCTGCTGGCCCGGAATCAGCAGCCTTCGGCGCAGCCGCGCCTGCTGGGCAGCGATCTGGAACGCCTCTTCCAGGCGCGGGCGGTCCTGCTTGCCCGGCTGAGCCGCCCGCCGGGCATCGAAGAGCTCGCCCGCATGACGGGATTCAGCGTCAGCAAGCTGAAATCTGCCTTCAAGGCGGTCTTCGGCCTGCCCGTGCACCAGTACGTGCAGCAGTTCCGGATGCAGAAAGCCCGCGAACTGCTGGAAGCCGGGCGCTGCTCGGTTTCGGAGGCCGGATACGAGGTGGGATACAGCAATCTGTCGCATTTTACTGCGGCCTTCCGCAAGCAGTTTGGCCTGAATCCCAGCCAGATTGCCCCTGCGGTCAGCGTGCCGGCAGATCTGCGGCTCCGCTGAGGGCGAGGCTGTCCTCCCAGAGGCTGCGCGCCGCAGCTTCCGAATAGGAGGCGTCGGAGGAGGGTACAGCCGCTTCCTCCACCACGTACAGGCCGGAATGCCCGGCCCATCGGGGACTGGCGGCCAGGGCGGCCAGATGCTGGCCGGAGTGCTCCACGCTGTTGACGCCGTCGAGCAGGCGCAGCACCGGCAGGATATTCCGCCAGATCCACTGAAGCGCCGGCGCGTTGTCGCGTGCCAGGCCTGTGCCTGGCATCAGGCCGGGGTCGAATGCATTGACAGTGATGCGGCTGCCTGCAGCCTGGAGCCGGCGGTGCAGTTCGTAGGCAAACAGCAGGTTGCACAGCTTGGAGGTGGCGTAGCGGTAAGCGCCGGCCTGGCTGGGGGAGATGGAGGGAGGAAGTTCGCCTGCTGCAAGCGCCCGGGCTGAGGTGTAGAGGCCGCCGGGAATGCCGAACAGGGCCGCCAGGGGCTTGGCGGGGCGGTAATGGGTGCCGCTGCTGACTACGACCACGCGCCCGTCGGGCGCCATAGCCGGCAGCAGCTCCAGCACGAGCCGGAAGTGGCCGAGGTGGTTGACAGCGAAGGAGGCTTCGTAGCCGTCGGCGGAGCGGTGCAGCTCGTTCTTGAACTGCAGCCCCGCATTGCAGACCAGGGCCCGAAGCGGCGGCAGGCCGCTGGCGCGGAACTGCTCCGCGCAGGCGCGGACGGAGGCGAGGCTGCCCAGGTCGAGCGGCAGCACGCTGACGGCCGGGTTGCCGGTATGGCTGCGGATGGCCGCGGCTGCGGCCTCCGCGCGCTGGGGATTGCGGCAGGCAAGTGCTACGTGCGCCTCCGGATCGGCGGCGAGCACGCGCGCGCAGGCAAGGCCGAGGCCCGTGTTGCCGCCGGTAATCAGTATTGTATGCATGGGAATATCGGATGAATGTGCCTGCAAGGTGCAGCCTGCGGCGCGGTGGCTGTTACCCCGGCCGGGCTGAATGCTGCCCCGATCGGCTTAGACCGCTGCGGATTCTTTTTTGTCCCGCCTTTTCCGATCTTTACCCGTCATCTTATCTGTGTCTGGCATGGCCCTGGATCTTTCGACGCTGGAACGCTTCTATGCGCCTGACCGAGCTGCCTGGCGCGCCTGGCTGGAGGCACATCATGCTGCTTCGCCCGGCGTCTGGCTGGTGTATTTTAAAAAAGAGAGCGGCAAGCCCCGCGTGAGCTACGATGAGGCGGTGGAAGAGGCGCTCTGCTTCGGCTGGATCGACAGCAAGCCGAATAAAATCGATGAGCTGAGCTATATGCAGCTGTTTTCTCCCCGGAAACCGAAGAGCAACTGGTCTAAGCCGAACAAGGAGCGGGTGGAGCGGCTGCTGGCAGCGGGCCTGATGGCGCCGGCGGGTCTGAGGATGGTGGAAATTGCCCGGCAGAATGGCAAATGGGAGGCGCTGGATGAGGTGGAGGCCGGGGTGGTGCCGGCAGATCTGGTTCAGGCGCTGGAATCGTACCCCAATGCTGCGGCAAATTTCGAAGCCTTTCCCCGCTCGTACAAGCGGGGGGTGCTGGAATGGGTGCTGAATGCGAAGCGCCCGGAGACGCGGGCGAAGCGGATCAACGAGATTGCCCGCCTGGCGGCTGTGAATGAGCGCGCCAACCAGTATACGCCGAAGCCTTCGTGATGCCTTCTGCTCCTGCTGCGCTGCCGGCGCTGGACCGGCGCTGGGTCTGGACGGGCCTGGGCCTGGCGGCCCTGCTGCTCCGGCAATTGCTGGCGGCGAATCCGTATTTTACGGAGGTGGTGTATGCGCGGGGCGTCTTTCCGCTGATCCGCTATGCCTATGACTATACGCTGGGCTGGCTGCCGGTTCCGGTGCTGTATGTGGCCGTGGCCGGACTGCTGCTGGTGCTGGCGCTGCGCCTGCGGCGCCGCAGGCGCAGCGGGCGGAGTCTGCGGCACCGCCTGGGCCATCTGCTGCTGGGGATGCTGGCCTTCAGCGGCGCGGTGGTGTTCTGGTTTCTGTTCCTGTGGGGCTATAATTACCAGCGCCGCCCGATCGAGGCGCAGCTGGACCTGCAGCCGCTCCAGCCTGACAGTGTGGTGCTGGAACGGGAGTTCCGCCAGGTGACGGCGGCGCTGGCGGCAGCACGGGCGGCAGTGCCGCTGGCGGATACGGCGCCGCTGCAGGCAGCCCTGCGTCCCGCAGCGCTGGAGGCGGAACTCCGCCGCGCGCTGGCTGACGCGCTGGCTGACATGGGTTATCCGGCTCCGGGCCGGGTGCGGGTCCGGGTGCTGAAGCCGGACGGAGTGCTGCTGCGCTTCGGGGCTTCAGGCATCTACATTCCCTTTGTGCTGGAGGGCCATGTGGATGGGGCGCTGCCGGCAGCGTTTCTGCCGTTTACGCTGGCGCATGAGATGGCGCATGGCTATGGCTTCGGCGATGAGGGGGTGTGCAACTTTCTGGCCTGGGCGGCTTGTATGCGGTCGGCGGAGCCTGCCGTCCGCTATTCGGGGCTGCTGGGCTACTGGCGCTATCTGGCTGCCGACTGGCGGCAGCTCCGTCCGGAAGGCTACGGGGCGTTCCGGGATTCGCTGCCGGCAGGGGTCCGGGCGGATTTGCGCAGCCTGCGGCAGGCGCTGGAGCGGTATCCGGGCTGGTTCCCGGAGACGGGGGCGCGGGTATATTCGCAATACCTGCGCAGCCAGGGGGTGCGTGAAGGGATGGCGAGCTACAGCCGGATGACGGCGCTGGTGCTGGCGTATGAACGGAAGCGGGGTTCCCCCCCTTGAAAAGGGGGGGCCAGGGGGGGATGTCAGGCTGCGGCAACGCCTGCCAGTGTCGCCTGCGGATGGGCTTCGATCCGGCTGATGCCGGCTTCGTCGCCTTCCAGAATCAGCACCTGAACAGGCCGGTAGTACAGATACGCCACCAGTACCGGCAAATCCCGGAGCCAGAGCCACTCATACCGTACGCCCTGCTGCCGAAGCTGCATCAGATATCCGGCCACCGCCGTCCGGCCCCGCAGCACCGCAGCCGGACGCATCACATCCAGTTCGATGTCTTCCTTCAGCACCTCCAGCAGCTTGCTCAGGTCCTCGCCTTCGCAGGCCCGCAGAAAACTCCGGTACAGGAGCGTATGACGGTCCGGGTCCACCAGAAAGCGTACCTTGGGCTCCCGCAGGTGCTTGCGCGCACGCGAAAGCAGCTGACGGCAGTTGTCCTCCGAGATCCCCAGCAGCTCCGCAATCTCGGCATGCGAATAGCTGAAGATCTCTTTCAGCATGAAAACCGCCCGCTCCTGCGGCGACAGCTTCTCCAGCATGGCGAGCATGCCCAGCGAAAGCGAATCCTCCTGCTCGATCCGGGCCGGCACGTGGTCTGTCAGCAGCTCCGGTGCGATATGCGGCAGATGCGACTCCCGCTTCTTCCGGTCCCGGATCAGGTTCAGGCCGCGGTTCATCAGCGCGCGTACGAGATAGCCCTGTTCGTTTTCGATGCCGCTCCGGTCGGCAGCAATCCACCTGAGCAGGGTCTCCTGCACCAGATCGTCGGCGTCGTCGGCGTTGCCCAGCAGCCGCAGTGCGATGGGCCGAAGCAGGGCGCGGTATTCCCGGTAGTGTGTTTCTTCCATAGGAGCCGTAAAGTCTGGAGTTCCCCGAAAACCTGACACCTGAAACCCGAAGGGCGTGACAGCAGTTACTCCCTTTTCCACTCCTCGTAAATCATGCCAATCCTAAAACCGATGAACCTGCAGCGCCTGTTTCTGCCACTCTTGCTGACCGCATGCCTTTTTGGCGCATGCCTGCGCCCCGTGGAGCGCACCGGGCGGAACGATCCTCCGCCCCAGCCGGATCAGCCGCTGACCTATCTGGCGCTGGGCGACTCCTATACCATCGGCGAAAGTGTGTCCGAGGCCCAGCGCTGGCCCGTGCAGCTGGCAGCCCAGCTGCGTACCCAGGGTATCCGCATCGATCCGCCGCGCATCGTGGCCCGTACAGGCTGGACAACCAACGAACTCCAGAACGCCATCGCCGCTGCGGCCATCCGGGACACCTTCAGCCTGGTCTCCCTGCTTATCGGGGTGAACAACCAGTACCGCGGATACCCCATTGCCCAGTACCGCCGGGAGTTTGCACAGCTGCTCGATACGGCGGTCGGCTTTGCCGGCGGACGCCCGCAGCGGGTCTTCGTGCTCTCCATCCCGGATTACGGCGCGACGCCCTTCGGCCAGTCGCGCAATCCGGCGAAAATCGCCGAAGAGCTCGACCGCTACAATGCCATCGCCGACAGCATCTGCCAGACGCGCAGCATCTCCTTTTTCAATATCACCCCCATCTCCCGGGAAGCAACAGGCGATCCGGAACTTGTCGCCCCGGACCGCCTGCATCCTTCCGGCAAGATGTATGCGCGCTGGGTAGAGCTGATCCTGCCGGACATCCTGCTCAAAGCGCTCAAAATTCGCTGATCCTCACGGAATGAGCTTCATTTCGTTCAGCAGGTAGCCTGCCCCTGCATATTTGTCGATCACAAACAGCACGTACCGGATATCCACGCTGATGTTCCGGCACTGGCGCACATCGTAGTTGATGTCGCTCATCGTGCCTTCCCAGTTGCGGTCGAAATTGATCCCGATCAGCCTGCCTTCCGCATCGATCACCGGGCTGCCGGAGTTGCCGCCGGAGGTGTGGTTGGAGGCGATGAATGCCACCCGCAGCTGCCCGTTTTCGGCATACGGCCCGTAATCCTTGGCCTCATACAGCTCCAGCAGCTTCGCCGGCGCATCGTAGTCATAATCGCCGGGGCGGTATTTGGCGATAATCCCGTCTATGGTCGTATATGGCTGATATACAACTGCATCCGCAGGACGCATGCCCTCGTTCTTGCCAAAGGTGACCCGCAGCGTCGAGTTGGCGTCGGGATAAAACCGCGTTTCGGAGAATACCTCGCGCAGCCCGCGCATGTAGATGCGCTGCATGCTGTCGATCTGCGCGTTGAGCCGCTCGTACTGCGGCATGAACTCGAAGTAATCCGTTACAAGCCCCATCATCAGCTGGTAGATCGGATCACTTTTCCAGCGCGCAGGATCGAACGCCGCCAGAGACGACTGATACCGGATGGAGTCCGTGAAGAACGACCGGGAGAACGCCTCGCGCGCATACAGCTCGTAGCTGCCGCCGTAGCGGGCTCGCACCGCCCGGATAACCGCAGGGGTGTAGGCTGCCGGCAAACCGGTTTCATAGGCCCGGAATATATTGACCATTACCGCCTCATCGATCGGGGCGTCATATTCGCGGAAGAATGCCTGGCCTGCTTTGCGGAGCCGCTCCACACTTGCCGCCTGATCGGCGGCGGAAGCATCTGCATACCCCTCTACCAGCCGGAACTGCTGCAGGGCAAAATCTACCGCTTCGATGCCGGTCCCTCCTTCGTTGAAGTATTCTGCCCGCAGAACGAGCGGACGGAATGCTTCATACGTGCTGGCAAAAGCCGGCAGCAGCCCGCCATAGGCGGCCTGCCAGTCCGGGTTGGCCTGGAGGCGCTTCGTAAACTCGGCTTCCGCCGCCTGCTTGCGCGCGACCGCATCGGCCAGTTTGAGCCCGCGCACTTCGCCCTTCCACTTCTTGTAGGCGTTGCTGAGCCCTTTGTCTTTATTGGCATAGAGCAGGCGCAGCCGGTCGCTGGCCCGCATTTCCCGCCAGTACACCTGCAGGATCTGGTTCCGCAGCGCGATCCGGGCCGGGTCCTGCACCTGCTGCACCAGATCCACCGCGTAGGAGGTCAGGTACTCCTGCGTGCGCCCCGGAAAGCCGAAGACCATCGTAAAGTCGCCTTCCTCCACCCCGTCCAGCGAGATGGGGAAGAAATGCCGGGGCTTGAGGGGGATGTTGGCGGGGGAATAATCTGCCGGCTTGCCGTCCGGCCCGGAATAGATCCGGAAGACGGAAAAGTCGCCCGTATGGCGCGGCCAGACCCAGTTGTCCGACTCGCCGCCAAAGTTGCCGATGCTGGAAGGCGGCGCGCCGACGAGCCGCACATCGCGGAAGACCTCGGTAATGAACAGATAGTATTCGTTGCCGTAGTAAAAGGCGCGGATCTCGGCCTTGTAATGCGTCCCGGCGACTGCCGCGTCGCCGACACGCTTGATATTGGCCTGCACAATCCGGCCCCGGTCCGCTTCGGGCATGCCCGGCGTCACCCCTTCCAGAATCTGCTTCGTCACGTCCTCGATCCGCACGATGAACGTGACGGTCAGGCCGGGATTGGGCAGCTCCTCGGACCGGTTCATCGCCCAGAAGCCGTTTTTCAGATAGTCCCGCTCCAGGGTACTGTGCCGCTGGATCTGGCCGAAACCGCAGTGATGATTGGTGAACAGAAGCCCTTCTCCCGATACCAGCTCGCCGGTGCAGCCGCCGCCAAAGCGCACGACAGCGTCCTTGAGGCTGGACCGGTTGACGCTGTAAATGTCTTCAGCGCTCATTTTCATGCCCATAGCCTGCATTTCGGATTCCAGCGCCTCCAGCAGCAGGGGAATCCACATGCCTTCGTCTGCCCGCAGCGGCGCCGCCAGCCACAGGCCGCACAGCAAGGCAATGATTCTCAGTTTCATATCGGTACGGATTTGGATACGACTTGCGCAGCCTGTACGGCAGGCTGCACGTGCGAATAAGGCACGCTTTCGGCTGGATTCAAAATCGGATCGGCAACCCGCCGTCAGGGCAGGAGCAGCGAGGAGTCGCCGTAGCTCAGAAACCGGTATCCGGTATCCAGCGCCTCCTGGTACACCTGCCGCCAGCGGTCGCCGATGAGCGCAGCGATGAGCAGCAGCAGGGTGGATCCTGGCTGATGAAAATTGGTAATGAGCCCGTCGGCCATGCGGATCTGGTAGCCGGGCATGATCATCAGCTGGGTATCGGCACGCAGGGTATCCGCGGCTTGCCCGGATAGCCACCCGGCAAGTGCCTGCAGTGCTGCTTCGCGGGAGGGCAGCGGCTGCGGCTGCTCGGCATAGGCCTCCCACTGCCCCAGGTGCAGCAGCCCGTCGGCGTCGGGCTGGAGCGGCTCCCGCAGGGCCCGGACCCCCAGCCAGTACAGACTTTCCAGCGTACGCAGGGCGGTCGTGCCTACGGCGATCCGGGGGCCGCCGTGCTGCAGCAGCGCGGCGAGGCTTTCACGGCCGACGGCCAGGTGCTCCGCGTGCATCTCATGCTGGCGGGCGTCGTCGTGCTTGACGGGCAGAAAGGTGCCGGCGCTCACGTGCAGGGTCACGGTGGTGCGGACCGTCCCCGCTGCATCGAGCTGCGCCAGCAGGGGCTCGGTGAAATGCAGCCCCGCCGTGGGCGCAGCCACAGCACCCGGATGCCGGGCATATACGGTCTGATAGGCTTCCGTATCGGGCTCCTCCGCCTCGCGCCCCAGGTAGGGCGGCAAAGGCACCTGCCCGATCCGGTCCAGCACCTCGGGCAGCAGCAGGCCGGCAGGGGTCCAGCGGAGCCGCACGGCGTCCGGGGCAGGCCCTTCGAGCAAAGCCTCGATCCGCACCGGCCCGCCCGGGGTATCGGCATGCCGCTCCAGCACCTCGCCCGGCTTCCAGCGCTTGCGGTTGCCGATGATGCAGGCCCACAGCGCGGAGCCGGAGGCCTGCATGGCGCGCTCCAGATCCGGCGGGTAGATGGGATGAAGCAGGAAAATCTCGATCCGCGCCCCGCTGGCCCGCCGGAATTCAAGCCGGGCCCGGATGACGCGGGTATCGTTGAACACCAGCTGGCTGCCTGGCGGCAGCGCTTCCGGAAGCTGGAAGAACCGGCGGTGCCGGATTTCGCCATGCGCGTACACCAGCAGCCGCGAGGCATCGCGCTGCGCCAGCGGGTGCTTCGCGATCCGGTCCTCCGGCAATTCGTAGCTGTAATCGCTTATGCGGATCTCCTGCATACCTCGGCCGCGGAAACGGGTCCGGATACAACAACCCGGAACAGTGGATTTTCGTTGAAAAAGCTGTACATTTACTCGGACTTCTTACCCCGTACGCTACACACTGCATGATTAAAACCATTCTGGACGCCCGCGCCCTGTCGGATCTCGCCCTGTATGGCCTTCAGGATATTAAAGGCCAGGATCTTCTCCGGATGGATCTGCGGCAGATCGACGGCGCCTTTACCGATTTTTTCATCCTCTGCACCGGGACTTCCGACAAGCATGTGCAGGCGCTGGCAGACTCTGTGCTTGATTGCCTGGCGCAGGCAGGCGAGCGGGCTGTAAGTGTGGAAGGGATGCAAAGCGCGGAATGGGTGCTGCTCGACTTCGGCAATGTCGTCGTGCATATCTTCCAGGAGGAAAAGCGCAGGTTTTACCGGCTCGAAAAACTCTGGGGCGATGCGCTCTCCGAGCGGATCGAACAGCCCGTGCAGCCGGAGTTTCAGCCCCGCAGACGCGTCTGATTCAGCCCGGGCAGCCGGGGCATGCACGTGCGTACCCCGGCCGCTTGCTTCGGTCAGGCATCCTGCAGGCGCTCGCGCAGCTGTGTCACAGGCAGGCTGAAGAGTTCGAAGTCAGGCTGGAAATCCTTCAGCAGCTCAAATTTCTCGCAGTACATCTCCGTTGCCCGCTGGTTTTTCTCCACGAAGCTGAACAGCTTGTGGAAGTAATCCTTCACGACCGGATGGGCAGCATCCAGCAGCATCGTCTGGATTTTGTCGATTTCAAAGGTCTTTTCCTTCGCGAAGTACACCACCAGGAGCGGCTTCATCATTTTCTGCTCCTCGTCGCCGAAATCGGAGTTGATGAAGACCCGGATCAGCTCGTGCAGGTAGATGCGTTCGAGCGGGTTGTTGTAGAAAAAGGAGAGCTTGTCCCAGAACAGATAGGGAATGTATGCCCCGCCGAAGCGGCCGGCAGTCTGCACGAGAAACCGGTTGAGCGTGTCTTCCTCGCTGGCGGCACCCATATGCAGCTCGAGCAGGTGCGGAATGAGCTGCGCACGGTCTTCCTCCCATTCTCCGTAGAACAGATCTTCGAGCGCTTCCAGTCTTTGTACGATATCCATGTTTGATAACTGAGTTGAATGTTTGAGAACCGGCCGGGCCGTCCCGGCGCTTAGTTGCCGACTTCCGAGATGAATTTGATCCGGATCAGCTGAATCTCTTCACGGGTATAATCGCCTCCCAGCTCCCGCTCCGCGACATCGAGGCTGTCGGTCTCCGATCCCATGAAGTAATCGTAGATCTCATCTGCCTTTTCCTCATCCATCCGCTCGTGGATGTAATAGTCGATGTTCAGGCGGGTGCCCGAAAATACGATCTGCTCCACTTGCTCCAGCAGCTCCTCGTATTCCATCCCGCGCATGCTGGCAATCTGATCCAGCGGAGTGCGCCGGTCCACATGCTGAATGATGTGCAGTTTGTTCATAGACTTCCGGGCGGCAGATTTGACTACGACATCTGTGATCCGCTCGATCCCGTTGGCTTCTACGTAATCTTTGATGACTTTGATGAACGGTCCCCCGAATTTTTGTGCTTTCCCCTGGCCTACACCCGTGATATTCTGAAATTCAGCCATCGAGACCGGGTACTTCGAGGCCATATCCTCCAGCGAGGGGTCCTGAAATACCACATAGGGCGGGATGCCCTTCTCTTTCGCCAGCTTCCTGCGCAGCCCCTTGAGCAGTTCGAAGAGGTTCTCGTCGTAGGTTTTGAAGTCTTCTACCGGCGTAGCCTGCTTCTTCAGGGTCTCGAAGTCCTGGTAGCGGATCATCTGCACCGGATGCGGCTCGGCCAAAAAGCGCCGGCCGGTCTCGCCGATCTTGATGATGCCGTAGTCGTGGATGTCCTTGACCAGATAATCGTTGATAATCAGCTGGCTGAATATCGACTTCCACACCTTCTCGTCGTGTCCTGTACCCTGGCCGAAGACCGGCAGCTGCTCGTGTTCGTAAATCGCGATCTGCTGATTGTTGGCACCGCGCACGATATTGATCAGGTGCATGATGCCAAACTTCTCCTGCACCGCGTCCACGGCGCGGAGCGCCAGGAGCATCTCGGCTTCGGCATTGAACTTTTCCTTCGGATAGCGGCAGTTGTCGCACATCTGGCGGCAGTTGCGCTCGTCGAAGATCTCGCCGAAGTAATGCATCATCATCTTGCGGCGGCAGGCGCCCGACTCGGTGAAGGCCGCCATCTCATACAGCAGGTGGCGGCCTGATTCGCGCTCGCTCACCGGCTTGTCTTTCATGAACTTCTCCAGCTTGACAATGTCGTTGAAGTCATAAAAGAGGATGCAGTTGCCCTCCAGCCCGTCGCGCCCCGCGCGGCCGGTCTCCTGGTAGTAGCTCTCGATGCTTTTGGGCACATCGAAGTGGATCACAAAGCGTACGTCGGGCTTGTCGATGCCCATGCCGAAGGCGATGGTAGCCACCACCACCTGCACATCCTCGTTGAGGAACATGTCCTGGTGGCGCGTCCGGGTGGCGGAGTCCAGGCCTGCATGGTACGGCACCGCCTTGACGCCGTTGACATTCAGGATCTCTGAGATTTCCTCCACCTTGCGGCGGCTGAGGCAGTACACAATGCCGGATTTCCCGCTGTGCTGCTTGACGTATTTGATGACTTCGGTGGTGGCGTGGCTGGGGTTCACCTTGGGCCGGATCTCGTAGTAGAGGTTGGGCCGGTTGAAGCTGGTGAGGTACACATCGGCGTTTTCGATGTGCAGGTTCTGGAGGATGTCCAGCCGTACCTTGGGGGTGGCGGTGGCCGTGAGGGCAATGGTGGGAATCTGGCCGAGGTGGGTGCTGATCTCCTTGATCCGGCGGTATTCCGGCCGGAAATCGTGCCCCCATTCGGAGATGCAGTGCGCTTCATCCACGGCCATGAAGCTCACCCGCGACTGCTGGAGAAAGTCGATAAACTCTTCCTTGACCAGCGACTCCGGCGCCACATAGAGCAGCTTGAGCTGCTGGCTGAGGACCTTCTGCTTCACCGCGTCGTACTCTGCGCGGCTCATGCTGCTGTTGAGAAATCCGGCCTCGATCCCGAAAGCCTGGAGCTGGTCCACCTGATTCTTCATCAGGGCAATAAGGGGCGAAATCACCAGGGCTGTGCCCTCCATGAGCACAGCAGGCAGCTGATAGCAGAGCGATTTGCCGGCGCCGGTAGGCATAATGACAAAGGTATTGCGCCCTGCCAGGATGTTCCGGATGACCTCCTCCTGTTTGCCTCTGAAGGTGTCGTAGCCAAAATACTTTTTCAGTGCCAGAATCAGCGGGGATTCCTGAGTCGCAACTTGACCGTTCACAGCAGTTGTTCCGTTATTTCCTGCGCGCCGCCCTCCGGGAAGGGCCGTCGCGCTGCCTGCATATAAGACAGGCTTTGCTAGGATAAGTTATAAAAAAACCGATTCAGTTCCGAATCGGGATGGCGAATTTACAGATAGATTTCTCGCGGAAAAAGCATAACTTACATCTCGGAAAGCAATTTCACATCTGACCTCCACCAAGCAACCGGGCGCATGCGACAAACGTTCTACGTTAACCATCGAACCCCATGAGGCCATCTGAGTATCAAGAGGATGAAATTGTAGAAGGCTGCATCAGCGGAATGCGCAATTTCCAGCGTATTCTATACGAACGGTATTACGGCGCCATGATGGTGGTGTGCATGCGCTACACCAACGACCGGGAAGAGGCCCGGGATGTGCTCCACGAAGGGTTCATCAAGGTGTACCGGAATCTGAAGAAGTTTACCCGCGGCACTAACCTCGGAGCTTGGATCCGCCGGATCATGGTCAATACCGCCATCGACCACTACCGCAAGACGGCCAAGCATCCCAGCCTCGTGGAGATCAATCATGCGGTGCACGAGGTGGATGTGCAGGATGTGGTGTCGGATCTGAGCGCGGAAGAGATTCTGGCGATGATCCAGCGCCTCTCGCCGGCCTACCGGATGGTGTTCAACCTCTATGCCATCGAGGGCTATTCCCATAAGGAAATCGGCGAAATGCTGCACATCAGCGAGGGGACTTCCAAGTCCAATCTGGCCAAGGCACGTGCCAAGCTGCAGCAGATGGTAACCCGGTCCCGGATGGTGCGTACGGTGAAGGGAGAGCAATATGCAGGATAAGTACTTGGACGAGTATTTTCGCAACCGGTTAGATCAATGGAGCTTGCCGCAGGATGCGGACGCATGGGACCAGTTTGAAGCGGCCCAGGATGCTGCCTTCGATGCGCAGATCCGCAGCCGGCTGACCTCCCTGCCGCAGCCTGAGCCCCCTGAAGACTGGCCGCTGCTGGCATCCCGCCTCGAAGGCGCGATGCTGGATGCGTCTGTGTTTGAAGTGCTGGAGTCATACCGCGCTCCCTACCACCCGGCGGCATGGCTTTCCATGCTCGACCGCCTCGCCCAGCCTGCCGAGGCAGCAATCCGCAGCGCCCTTGCCCGCTACACGCCGCGCCGCAGCCGGCGCGACTGGCGCCGCATGGCGCAGCTCCTCGACGCGGAATATCCTGCAGGCTTCCGGCCTGCCCGCAGCCGCCGGCGGGCGGCGGGCCTGCTGCTGATCCTGCTTCTGGCCGCCGCCTGGCTACCGCTCCACACACTCCGCCGCACGCCCTTGCCGCAGATCCGAACGGCAGCCCTCGCGCAGCTCCCGGCTGCGTCCGGCATCCGGATCCCGGCGCCGCAGGCGCCGGCTCCGCTTGCGCAGGCCGCTCACCAGCCTGCACCTGCCGCCGGCCCGGCTGCTCAGCCGCCGGCCGCCGGGACCGCACCCGCTGCGCCCGAAACCCGCCCCCAGTCTCCCGCCCGCCAGATTCTGCCCCTGGCCCCGGCTGCGCCAGAACCCCAGGCCGGGCCAGATCCTGCATTCCGCCCCGCCGCACACCGCCGCCGCCATACCCTCACCGGCCTCAAACTGGGCCTCTATGCCGCCAATACCGCCACCCGTGCCGAGCTCTCCGGCCCTGCGGCACCGCCCGGATTTACCGCCGGCATCCGGGTCGAAAAAGAAATCCGAAAGGGCTGGAGTATCGTCTCCGGCCTGATGCTCAGCCGGAAACAGTTCAGCTATGAATACTACATCATCCTCGACCGCTCCTATCCCCATGCCATCGACGGCAGCCTGACCCTCCTCGAAGCTCCGCTGCTTGTCCGCTACCGCTTTGCCGCCAACCGGAACCCGCAGTCCAATATCTGGCTCTACGCCCAGGGCGGCATGGTGACCGCGCTCAGCCTGTCCGAAACGTATCAGCACTTCGATCCCACCAATCCGGTGAACGGCGGCATCCCCCTTGCCCAGCCCCGCCTGCTCAAGCCCGCCGAGTACCGCCGCAGCCTCATCACCTATCCCGGGAATGTGTTCTTCTCCATCGGCACCGAGCTGAAGCTTTCCAGCCGATTCACCTTCCAGGTCGAGCCTTATGTGCAGCAAAGCCTCCAGCGCACCAAAGGCTCCGGCGCCCTCGGGCTCGAGAAAAAGCTCTATACCTGGGGCATCGGCGCTACCGCCTCGTATTCGCTCTGGTAACGGAACCTCCGGATGGGATACCCCTAAAAAAATTAGGGGACTCGATCCCTTCCGGGAGAGTCAACCCTAACCCCTAGCTTCTGTATCTGGCGTAATGCCTTGTATGATTCAAAGATAGCGGGGAAGGGCAGGGGAATAAAATTATGTTGAATCCGGATATTACACCAGCCAAAGCAAGCGGACAGCGGCATCCGTCTGCCCGCACATGCGAAAGGACAGCCCAATAGGCTGATTATCAAAATACCGCAGGCGGGTGGAGTTGCCGTTGCCGGAGTTGACCGCTTGCGAAATGCACCGCACCCGGCCGATCCTTACACCTCCGGCGTACCCCATCCGCCGCCGCCCGGCGTCTCGATCCGGACGCGGTCCCCAGCTTCCAGTTCGGCCTGGCCGGCTCCGCTCAGCGCTTCTTCCCGCCCGTCCCGCCGGATGACCCGCTGCCGCCCCGGCGCTCCAGCTCCGCCTCCTTCCATGCCGTAGGGCTGCTCCACCCGGTGCTGCGCCAGACAGGTGAGCGAGACCGGCTCCAGCATCCGCAGCTCGCGGCAGATCCCATCGCCGCCGCGCCACCGGCCCGCCCCTCCGGAGCCGCGCCGCACCGACATCTCCGTCACCTGCACCGGGTACCGGAACTCCAGCACCTCCGGATCGGTGATCCGGGTATTGGTCATGTGCTGATGCACTGCATCTGCCCCCTGAAACCCGGGCCCGGCGCCGGTGCCGCCGGCGATGGTTTCGTAGTATCCGAACTGCGCATTCCCGAATAACAGATTGTTCATCGTGCCCTGGCTGCAGGCCGCCAGCCCGAGCGCTTTGAGCAGCGTATCGGTCAGCCGCTGGCTGGTTTCGGTATTGCCGCCCACTACAGCCGGGCAGGCCGCCGGATCCGGCGGGAAAGGCGGGTTGAGCATGCCGGGAGGCAGGGTGAGATCCACGTCTTCCAGCAAGCCTTCATTCAGCGGCAGATCCTCCCGGATCAGCAGGCGCAGCACATACATGACCACGCTCTGCACGATGGCCGGAGTCGCATTGAAATTGCCCGGATGTACCGGAGCCGAACCAGTAAAGTCGAAGATCAGCCTATCCGGCTTGCGCCGGACTGCCACCTGGAGCCGGGAGCCGTCATCCAGCCGCTCTGCAGCGGCATATTCGCCCGGTTCCAGCCAGGACAGCGCTGCGCGCAGCCGGCCGGCGCTGTAGCCGCGCAGCTCCTGCATGTAGTGCTGCACCTGCGGCGCCCCGTGGGCAGCCGCCAGGCGCCGGAGGGCCGCCTGGCCGGCCCGGATGGCAGCCAGTGCGCCTTCCAGATCTGCGATATTCTCCGCCAGGCTCCGGCTCGGCCAGGGGCCGGACGTAAACAGGTTCCGGATCCGATCCCATTGCGCTGCGCCGGCCCGAACCAGATAAGTTGGCGCAATCACCACCCCCTCTTCGGCCAGCGAACGGGCATCGGGCGGCATCGATCCGGGGCGTGTCCCGCCGATTTCCGCATGATGCGCCCGGTTCGCCACGTAGCCAATCAGCGTGCCTTCAGGCGTGTACGCCGGCGCGATCAGCGTCACATCAGGCAGATGCGAGCCGCCGAATCCGGGATGATTGGTAATGGCCACATCTTCCGGCCCCAGCGGAAGGGCCTTCAGCACCTGCCGCACACATACGCCCAGGCTGCCGAGATGCACAGGAATATGCGGCGCATTGGCAATCAGCATGCCTTCGGCATCCAAGACCGCGCACGAGTAATCGAGCCGCTCTTTGACGTTGACAGAAAAGCTCACCCGCTCCAGCAGGGCGCCCATTTCTTCGGCTGCAGCCTGAAAACGGCGGGTGAACAGCTCCAGGGCAATCTGGCGGGGCTGGGTGCTGCCGGCCGCCGCCGCTGGCTGCTGCCGCGTGATGCGGGCATTCCGGTGCGCATCGATCAGGGCGGTCCAGCCCTCTGCAATCCAAACCGTGCCGGCGGCATTGATCAGCAGGGCTGGGCCCTCCATCCGGGCGCCGGGGTTCAGCTGCTCCCATGCATACACGGGATTGCCGGCGCGGAACCGCGCTGCGGCAGGCTGATACGGAGCATATTCCGATGCTTCGGGCTGAAAGGGGCGGTTTTCCCGCACTGCAATCCGTACCTGCACCGACTCCATCTCCAGGGGGCGGCCGATCCAGTGGCCGAACAGCTGCCGGTAGGCCTCGGCGTAGCGGGCCTGCATATCCGGGCCAGCCGGGACTTCCAGCGCAAAATCCTGGCCCTGCATCCGGATAAACACGCTCCGGCTCAGGATTTCCGGCTCCTGGCCCGGCGCGAGCTCAGCGCGGATGGCCTCCAGCGCCTGTCCGTCCGCGGCTTCGAGCTCGGCGGCGGCAGTATCATCCGCCAGCGGGCGGAGCACCTGGCGCCGGACCAGCCGCTCGATCCGGGCCTGGCTGATGCCTACCGCGCTCAGCAGGCCGGCATCTTCCGGAATCAGAATTTCTTCCATCCCCAGCCGGGCCGCAACGCCGCAGGCGTGCAGCCCGCCGGCGCCGCCGAAAGCGGCCAGCGTATACTCCTGCGGCGAATAGCCTTTGCGGACCGAGAGCCGCCGCACCGCATCGGCCATGGATTCGTCGGCAATCTCCAGCAGCCCCTGCACCACGGTCCCGGGAGGCAGTCCGCAGGCAGCGGCAAGTGCCTGCAGGGCAGCTTCAGCTGCGCCAGGAAATATGGGGATGCTGAAAGCAGAAGGCTCCAGCCGGCCTGCAAGCAGGTTGACGTCCGTCAGGGTGAGGGGGCCGCCGGCGCCGTAGCAAGCCGGCCCCGGGTCGGCACCGGCGCTTTCGGGGCCGGCCCGGAGCTTGTCTCCGTCGTACCAGCAGACCGAGCCGCCGCCCGCCGCCACCGTTTCGATGGCCAGGGAGGGGCTCAGCAAGGTAACCGGCCCTACCCGGGTTTCTTCCTGCAGCTCGGGCTCGCCTTCGATCCGGGCCACATCGGTGCTGGTGCCGCCCATATCGAGGGTCAGCAGCCGGCTGCGGCCTGCCAGCCTCCCCGCATACGCAGCGCCTGCTGCGCCGCCCGCCGGCCCGCTCAGCAGGCTGTCTTTGGCGGCAAAGTCTGCTGCACGTGCCAGACCGCCCTGGCTGGTCATCACATAGCAGGATGCGGTGCCCAAGGCCTGCTGCACCCGGTCCAGATACGCCCGCAGCACTGGCTCCAGGCTGGCGTTGACCAGTGCGGTCTGCGTGCGGGGCCAGAAGCGAATGCGGGACGCCAGGCGGTATCCCGCCGAAACCCAGGGCAGGCCCGCCTGCCGCAGGGCAGCTTCCAGCTGCTGCTCGTGGGCCGGATTCCGGTAGGCATGCATCAGGCTCACCGCCACCGACTGGTACCCGGAGGCGAGGGCAGCCTGCACCAGCGCTGCGCAGGCTGCCGGCGTGAGGTCTTCAAGGATCTGGCCGTTCCGGTCCATCCTTGCCGGGGCTTCCAGCACCGCAGCATGGAGCGGAGCGGGCTTCTGCACATTCAGTTCGAAGAGGCGGGGGCGGCGCTGGTCGCCGATCCGGGGCAGGTCGCCCAGGCCGGGGCTGGTGATGAGCAGCACCGGCGCTGTTTTGCCTTCGAGCAGGGCATTGGTTCCTTTGGTAGAGCCCAGCCGGAGTTCGCGGACCGGGAGCGGCTGATCCAGCGGGGTATGGGTCAGCAGACGCGCAGCCAGCACCGGAGCCTCTTCATGTGCAGTCAGCTCAACGGCCATGCCGGGCTGCAGGGCTGTTTTTTCCAGGCTAGCATCCAGCCAGCCATGCTCCAGCGTCCGGACCCGGCCGGCCAGCGGCGGATCGGCCCCCAGCACCCGGATCTCGTACCCGCTGAAGATGGGCAGATGCGCCCAGCGCGCTTCCAGGCGGGCCGCCCCGGAAGGCAATACCTCCAGCACTGTACTCCGGAGGCATCCGCTGCTGAGCACTTTAATGCGCCGGACAGCGCCTGTATCGTTTATCGCAATGGCATCGGTAAAGGTGCCGCCTGTGTCTGCTGCTATACGCCATTGTTCCGCCTGCATAACCGCTCGCTGATTCCCGCAAGATACGCAGGAATCCGGCTTGGGAAGCGGTCAGCGCAGTTCGGGGGCTGCATCCCCTGCGTAACGCGAGGCGATCGCTACAATCTGCCGGTCTTGGGCCTCGATAGCTACTGTGAGCTGATGCAGTGCGGCAAGGGTCTGATTTTCAAAAACTTCCAAATCCAGGGCGTGAGGTGCGTCATCCCGGCGCAGCGTGCGCGGGTCCACCGCCTCGCGCATGGCATGGGCTTCCTGCCAAAGCCGGGCCTGCATGGCTGCGGCTGCGAGGAGCGAATCCCGGACCAGACCTGCTGCTTCCAGCTCAGCATCCCAGGCATCGCTGCCGGGCGCCTCGGCCCAGGCCTCGTCCCATTCGACAGGTACTGCGGCAGGCTGTGCAGACAGGACAGCTGTTCCCCGCTGCGACCAGCGCTCGATCAGCAGGGATTGAATCTCGGCCTCGAACGCCAGCTCCGGCCCTGAGGTTTCCGGCGCGGGCGGTACGTAGCGGAAAGGCCCGTTGGAAGCGGAAGACTGGGCCGAAAGCAGGCAGGGCGCCCATCCCAGAAGCAAGAGCAAGGTGCGAAGCATGTTCATGGTGTTACATCTGTCATGGCAAAGATATGCCGCCCGCAGGCATAATTCTACGCAAATCCGGACCTCTTATTACAATATATCGTATATACCAAAACACAAATTACCTGTGCTCCGGCTGCAAAATGCCCGGCGCTGGCTGCCCATCCGAAAACCTGTATCTTTGCTGCATGGAAGCGCGCAAATATCCCTATGTAAAGATCTGCTGCATCAGCAGCGTGGAGGAGGCCTGGATGGCTGTGCAGTTCGGGGCCTCCGCGCTGGGGCTGGTGGGGCATATGCCCTCCGGGCCCGGCATTCTGCCCGACCCCCTGATCGCGGAGATTGCACAGGCAGCGCCGCCGCCGGTCGCTACCTTTCTGCTCACAAGCGAAACCCGTGCGGAGGATATCATCGCCCACCATGCCCGGGTGCTGACGAGCACGGTGCAGATTGTCGATGCGCCGGAGCCGGGGGCGTATCCCCGCCTGCGTGCAGCGCTGGGGCCGGTGCGGATCGTGCAGGTGATCCATGTGCGCGGAGAGGCCTCGCTCGATGAGGCGCTGGAGGCCGCGCCGTATGTGGATGCGCTGCTGCTGGACAGCGGCAATCCCAACCTCGCCGTCAAGGAGCTGGGCGGCACCGGCCGGGTGCATGACTGGCAGATGAGCCGCCGCATCCGCGAGGCAGCGGACAAGCCGGTGTTTCTGGCCGGCGGCCTGCATGCAGGCAATGTACGCGAAGCCATCGACGCCGTGGGGCCCTTCGGCTTGGATCTGTGCAGCGGGGTCCGCAGCCACGGCCGTCTCGATCCGCATAAGCTGGATGCCTTTTTCACCGCCATCGAACGTGCCTGACCATATGAGCCTGTCCCCGGAACGCATGCTGATTCTCGGCGCCGGTGTGATGGGCCGGGGAATCGCCCTTGCCGCAGCCCGCGCCGGATACACCGTCTGCGTGTACGACCCGCACGAAGCAGCGCTGGAAGCGGCCCGCAGCTACGCGGAATCGTTCCTGAATCAGTCGGTCGAAAAAGGAAAACTGAGCCCGACGGACCGCGAGGCGGCCCTCGCACGGCTCCATTTCACCGCAGATGCAGCAGCGCGGACAGGCAGCTTCCTCATCGAAGCCCTGCCCGAATCGCTGGAGCTGAAGCAGCGGGCCCTGGCCGATGCGGAGGCGCAGCTCGGCGCGGAAGCCATCCTGACCAGCAATACCTCCACCCTCCCCATTACCCGGCTCGCCGCAGCGCTGCAGCGCCCGGAACGGTTTGCCGGGATGCATTTCTTCAACCCCGCGCCGGTCATGCGCCTGGTAGAGGTCATCGCCGGCGCCCGGACCGCTCCCGAAACCCTCCGCCGGGTATCGGAAACGGCTGTCCGGATGGGCAAGACACCCGTAGAAGCCCAGGATCTGCCAGGGTTCATCGTCAACCGGGCCGCACGGCCCTACTACCTTGAAAGCCTCCGGCTGCTGGAATCCGGGGCCGCTTCCGCCGAAGCCATTGACCGGCTGCTGCGCAGCAGCGGATTTCCTATGGGCCCTTTTGAGCTGATGGACCTGATCGGCATCGATGTGAACCTGGCTGTATCGAAATCGGTGTATGAGGGCTATTTCCAGGCGCCGCGCTTCCGGCCCAGCCGTCTGCAGCAGCAGCTCGCCGATGCCGGCCTGCTGGGCCGCAAAACCGGGCGGGGATTTTACGAATACCCCTGAGGGCGCTTCTCAGCGGTAAATCAGCCAGGCGAAGGTGATCATCCAGCCCAGAATCGTCAGCTGGAGAAAGCGGTCGGAGAGAAAGACCCGGCTGGGATTGCCGCTTTTTCCCTCCACAAACGTAATCTGCATGTAGCGCAGCACCCCCAGCAGCACGAAGAACACGGTCAGATAGAGATCGTGGCTGCCGAAACGGGCCTGTACCTCCGGCGAAATGGCGTAGGAGATATACGAAACGGTCAGGACCGAGGCCATGATGACCATAGCCCCGTTGATAAATTCGAGGTTGTATCCGTCGATCGCCTTGCGGACCTCCCGCCCTTCCAGGGCCAGCACCACATCCTCCCGCCGTTTGGCCAGGGCCAGAAACAGCGCGCCGAGGAAGATCATCAGCACCAGCCACATCGAAACCGGGATATGCGGCACTGCAACTGTGGCCCCGGTGCCGATCCGGATCAGGAATCCGAGGGAGATAATAAAAATGTCGACAATCGCGACGTGCTTGATCCGGAGGCTGTACAGCAGATTGAGGAATACGTAGGCGGAGATGAGGTAAAACGCAGTGGGATCCAGCAGCCAAAAGCCCGCCACCCCGAAGATAAGCAGCAGCCCCATCAGGAGCAGGGCATAGAGCGGCGAAACGCGGCCCGAAGCCAGCGGCCGGTGCTGCTTGCGCGGATGCTGGCGGTCGGCTTCGCGGTCCAGATAATCATTGAAAATATACACGGCGCTGGCCACCAGACAAAAGCAGGCGAAGCCTGCCAGCGTGCGCAGCAGCAGCCCCGGCTCGCGGATGCGCAGGGCGAAAAACGCCGGCAAGAACAGCAGGAGGTTCTTGAGGTATTGCCCGGGGCGCAGCAGTTCGAGATAGGCTTTCCACATAGGAGATTTGGCAAACATACGCCTTTTGCGCATTTTTCTCCCGATGCCGGCCGCCCCGCTTTCTCCCAGCCTGGAACAGCAGTTCCGCGAAGCCTATCCGGGCCTGATCGCACGCGCAGCAGCGCGTGCGGGCGGCAGCGCACTGCGTGCGCAAGAGGAGCTGGAGCCCTTGCTGATCAGCCAGTTGCAGGCGGGTGATTTTCATCCCGGCGATGCCGCCTGGGAGGAGCGGCTGCTGCGGCAGCTGCCGCAGGCGGATCTCCTGCCCGGCGGGCCGGATCTGGAGCGCCTGCCTGCACAGGCGCAGGAACTGCTCCGGGCCTTCGCGGAGACACCCGGAGAGGCTGCGCTGGAGCGCCAGGGAATCAGCCGCACAGCAGCCGTCCGCCAGGCTGGCGCCGCGCTGGCCGCGCTCTGCGGCCTGCCTGGCACAGGGCCCGGCCCCTCCCTCATCGCAGCCTATCTCACCGGACTGGCCGACAGCCGCGAGGCATTCGAGCTGCGCACCTGGGTGGACCAGGACCCGGCCCATGCCGAGGCGTTCGAGCAGGCATACGTCTGCTGGGAAGCCCTGCAGGACCGCTACGCCCAGCCCGACCCCGGCGAGGCCTGGGCGCGCATCACGGCTGCGGCGGGTGCACTGCCCCGGAGCGCCCCCACAGCAGCAGCGCCGGTACGCCGCCGCAGATGGATGCGGGGGGCAGCCCTCCTCCTGCTGGCTGCTGCGATTCCCCTGGCCTGGCTGCTGACCCGCCCCGCCCGGCGGCCTCTCCTGCCGTACTGGCACGGCGACGACCCCGGACGGGCCGTCTGGCACAGCGCCGAGGTGCCCGGCCTGGAGCTGCGCGGTGCAGGCATCGGATACCGCAGTACCCTGACCGACAGCCTGCTGCATATCCGCCTGCTGCAAGGCAGCGCATCGCTGGAGCTTCAGGATGAGCATCTCACGCTCCTGCCCGGCGATTCAGCCGTCATTTTCCGCCCCCGAGGCCCGATCTATAAATTTCCGCCCCGCTGATGGCCCTCTTTACCGGCAACAACCTGCTGCGCTACGATGCGCTCGACTCGACCAATACCACGGCGCTGAACCTGCTGCGCGAGCATCCGCCGGAAGGCACCGTCGTGCTCACCCGCCACCAGACCGCAGGGCGCGGGCAGCAGGGCAGCGTCTGGCTGACGCCGCCGGATGTCTGCCTGACCTTCAGCGTCATCTATTACCCCCACTTCCTCGACATACGCGATCTGTTCCAGCTGAGCAAACTGGCGGCATTGGCGGTATGCGATACGCTGGAGCATTTTCTGCCCGATGCGCCGGCAGCCATCAAATGGCCCAACGACCTGCTGATCGCGCGCCGGAAAGTCTGCGGCATGCTGATCGAGAACCAGCTGGAGGGCCAGCGGCTGCGCGCCTGTGTGATTGGGATCGGGCTGAACGTGAACCGGCAGGCCTTCCCGCCGGAGCTGGCCGGCATTGCGACGGCGATGGACGAATGGCATGCCGGCGTGCTGGAGTCCGGCCATGTGCTGCAGTATCTACTGGACCGGCTGGAGACGCGCTACCTCGCGCTGCGGGCCGGCGGCGGCGAAGCCCTCAGCCAGGCCTACCTGGGCAAGCTGCTCGGCTATCAGGAGCCGATGCGGATGGAGACGCCGGACGGGACGATCGAAGGGGTGATTCTGGGAGTGGACCGCGCAGGGCGGCTCGCCGTACAGGCCGGTGCCAGTGTCCAGTACTTCAATATCAAAGAAATCCGGCTGATTCCGGGGCAGTTGTGAAGGGGCACGCAACCATCGCCCCAGGAAAATACGTCTTTGTTCCGGATGCAGACCCTCGCGATCGACATCGGCAATACCCGAACCAAACTGGCCCGGTTTGATGAAGCCGGCCGGATGGCGGGCGTCACGGCCTGCTCTACAGCGCAGATCGTGCCGGAGCTGGAGCAGTTTCTGGCGGCCTTCGACCCTGCAGCGCCGCTGCGGGCCGGATGGATCAGTGTATCGGCGGAGCTGGATCTGGCTGCTTTGCCGCTCTGGGGCATATGGAAAGGGCCCTTGCGCCTTCACCGGCTCACGGCGCAGTCGCCGATGCCGCTGCACAACCGCTACCGGACCCCTGCTACCCTGGGGGCAGACCGGATCGTAGCGGTGGCAGGCGCGCGGATGCAGGCGCCAGGCTCGCCCCTGCTGGTCATCGATGCAGGCACCGCCATCACCTACGACGCCGCAACGGCTGCCGGGGAATATCTGGGGGGCGCCATCGCGCCGGGGATCCGGATGCGTTTCCGGGCGCTGCATGAATTTACGGCCCGCCTGCCGCTGGCAGAGCCGGAGCCCGAACCGGCGCTCGTGGGCAGTTCCACCCTCGAATCCCTGCAATCCGGGGTGCTGTGGGGCATTGTGTCCGAAGCGGAAGGCATGATCGCCCGCTACCGGGACCGCCTCGGCGGGGACCTGCAGGTATTCCTGACGGGCGGAGATACGCCTCACTTTGAAAAACACCTGAAAAGCGTCAACTTTGCGGACGCAAACCTGACCCTCAAGGGTATCTACCATATTCTTAGCTCCCCGCCTTACGTATGAATCTTCGCGCCTGTGTTTTCTTCGGGCTGGCAATCGTGGCGGCCTCCTGTGCCTCCGCGCAGGAACTTACCCTGAGCCCGTATTCCCGCTACGCAATCGGGGATATTTTCAGCAGCACCACCACCCGGAATGCCGCGATGGGAGGGATCGGCATCGGAGGAGACAACTACTTCTCCGTCAACCGCCTCAATCCGGCCAGCTTCGGAGACATCCTCTTCACGACGATGGATGTGTCCGTATTCGGGCAGCAGAGCGCGATCCGCTCCAACCAGGGGCGCGCCTATCCCGTAACGGCGGGGTTCCATGATCTGGCATTCGCGTTTCCCTCCAACAAAGGCCCGGTCTTTGCGATGGGCTTCGCACCCTACAGCGCCGTAGGCTACCGGATTTCCACCCGCGAAAATATCCAGCTGCAGGACACCTCCTATATCCGGAATACCGACTACATCGGGTCGGGCGGGGTCAACCAGGCCTTCTTCGGCATGGCCTTCCGGATGCTGAACCGGCGCCTGAAGGTCGGGGTGACGGGCGAATACCTGTTTGGAAACATCCGCTACAGCTGGATCAATACGGTGTACCGCAACGATACCCTCATTTCCACCCTGCATCAGATCATCCGGGTGCAGGAGGATGTGTATCTCCGGGGCTTCAACGGGCATGCAGGCATTATGTTCCATGATACGCTGAACGCCAAGAAGCTCATCATGTACCGCATCGGCCTGACGGGCGAGTTTTCGCTGGACCTGCTGGGCGACCGTTTCCGCACCTTTGTCAACGGCTCGGCGGCAAACGGCGCCATTCTCGATACGCTGCAGGATGTCGAGGAAGGCTTTGTGCAGCTGCCTTCCAAGTTCGGGATCGGATTCTCGGTCAACCGCCTGGCGCATTGGACCTTCGGGGCCGATGTCATGCTGCGCGACTGGAAGCGCTTCACCTACTTCGACGATACCGTGAAGCTGAACCGGGAAATCCGGATCGGGGTAGGCGGGGAATGGACGCCGAACTACGAATCCAACAAATATGGCGCGCAGATCAACTACCGGGCCGGTGCCTACTGGCAGCAGTCCTACGTCACCTTCGACGGGCGCCCCATCAACGACTACGGCCTTACGCTCGGGATCGGCCTGCCGGCCGGGCGCAAAGGCAATACCCGCCTCAATCCGGGCAGGGCGACCTCCCGCATCAATCTCAGCGTGGAGCTGGGCCGGCGCGGCAGCCTGACCGAGGAACTGCCGCTCGAAGAGCTCTACGCACGGGTACGCCTGGGCTTTTCCGTCAACGACCGCTGGTTTATCCGCAGGGTAGTAGACTGATGACGAGCCTGCTGAGCCCTTCGGACTGGCCGGAGTACGAACTGATCGACTCCGGCAGCGGCGAGAAGCTGGAGCGCTTCGGTGCCTATACGCTGTGCCGTCCGGAGCCGCAGGCGGTCTGGAGCCCTGCCCTGCCTGCTGCCGAATGGGCACGCCTGCAGCATGCGCGCTTCGCGCAGGAAGGCAGCCATGCCGGCGCATGGATCCGCAGCAAACCCATGCAGGACCAGTGGTTCATCGGCTACGAGCGGCCGCAGTTCCGCTTCCGGATGCGCCTGGGCATGACGGCCTTCAAGCATGTGGGGGTATTTCCGGAGCAGGCGCCCAACTGGGATTTTATCTATGCCCAATGCCGGCGTATTCCGCAGGCGCGGGTGCTGAACTTGTTCGCCTACACAGGCGGTGCCTCCCTGGCAGCGCGCGCTGCGGGCGCCGATGTCACCCACTGCGACTCCGTACGGGCGGTGCTCAACTGGGCCGCAGCCAATATGCAAGCCTCCGGGTTCGAAGGCATCCACTGGCTGCTCGAAGATGCGCTCAAATTCGTGCAGCGCGAGGCGCGCCGCGGACGCACCTACCAGGGCATCGTCCTCGATCCGCCGGCCTACGGCCACGGGCCCAAGGGCGAAAAATGGAAGCTCGAAGACATGGCCGACGAGCTGACCCGCGAAACAGCCCGGCTGCTGGACCCGCAGGGGCCCAGCTTTCTGGTCTTCAACAGCTATTCGCTCGGATTTTCGCCCCTGGTGCTGCGCAACCTCGTCCAGTCGCACTTTCCGGCGTCCCTGGCCGCACAGGCCGAAAGCGGCGAGCTGTTTCTGCCCGAGCGCAGCGGGCGCCGGCTCCCGGCAGGTATTTTCTGCCGCTTCGCCTCCATGCCCTGAGATCTCCCACCAAACAGCGCCCCATTTTGCCGGTTCGCGAAACGAGCGGCGATCCTGACGCGCCCTGCGTGTACTTTTGATCCACATGCACAAAGCCGGGCCTCAGCTCCCGGCAGCACATCGGGAACAGATCGGCAAACCATGTCGCAAGAGGAAGTCAGAAGGCTGAAAGCGGAAGTATCCCACCTGCGGAAGGAAAACCAGCAGCTCAAGGTGGTGGCCGGGTGGCAATCTGCCCGGACCAACGGCCATCCTGGCAGCTCGCAGGGCTCGCAGGAGAAGCCCGACCCCATTCTCAATGTGCTCCAGAACCAGCTCAAGCAGATCAAGCGTGCCAATCAGGCCATCCGGCAGGCGCAGGAGCTGTTTCTGGATGCAGAGCGCAGCCTTGAGACCCTCATCCCTGCCCTCGAGCTCCAGATGAAGGGCTGGATTTCGGAAATCCACCAGCTCCAGGACGCGACCGGCGATGCCGAGACCGCCTACGCCGAAGTGGTGGCGAGGCTCGAACAGCAGATGCGGCAGATCCGCCGCGACCTGTACGACAAGGAGCAGGCGCTGGAGCGCCGTTACCAGGCCGAGATTGCCACCCTCACGCAGGAGCTGCAGGCCTTGCGCGCGCAGCCGCCCGTGCAGAACGAAGCGCCAGCGCCCGAATCGCCCTGGACGCGCTTCCAGATTCCGCAGGACTCACTGTAGCCGTTTGATTTTCAGCACCTGGCCTGGCTTGAGCGCATCGCTCTTCAGGCTGTTCGCTGCTTTGAGCTGGTCTACTTTCACACCGTACCGGCGGTACAGCGAGAAAAGCGTCTCGCCGGGCTGCACCGTATGCGTCTGCCAGCCGGGATAGGAGGAAGAGGTCTGCGCCGCAGGCTCTGCCGGTGCCGGAACGGGATTTTCCCATCCGGAAGGATCGCGGGAGGCGGCACGCGCACGGGCAGGAAGGGTCTGCACCACATAGAGCAGCTCGCTGCGGAGCTCGGCAGGATCGGCCAGCCGCTGGATCTGCCCGTCGGTATGCACGAGGAAGAGCGCAGGCAGGGAATTGTGCTTGAAGGCCCTGCGGAGAAACTCGTAGTCGGCTTCGCGGGGCAGCCAGAGCTGCTCCCACGGCAGCCCCAGCTCGATGAGCCGCGCCTCCCATACCGGGCGCGATTTATCCACCCCCACCCCCACAAACCGCACAGGCCGCGCAGCAAACTCCATCTGCACTGCCTTCAGGGCCGAGAGGGTATAGAGGGAAGCGCTGTTGGAAGATGCCCAGAAATGCACCACCCACACCTCCTCCTGCGGCTGGCGGGAAAATTCCTGGCACTGCCGCAGAAACTCCGGGAAATGCAGGGTGGTATCGGAGCTGAACTGAGCCGCCAGCGGCCCGCAGGCCAGCAGCAGCATTCCGGATAAGGCTAAAGGAAGCAGTTTCATACGTATCAGCGGGATAGGGCGCCTGGAGGATCAGGCGCCAGGGTTCAGAATCCGGCGCATGCCCAGCTGCACCAGCTCGTAGAGCTGATGCGGCTTGGTTTTCCGCCAGGGTGCTTCGTCCAGAACAGGACTCCAGAAAATATAGGAAGAAATGCCGAACTGCACCATCTCTTCCTGCACATGGCTCCGCAGGCGGAGCGCACAGATCCATCCGTCTCCCAGCTCCTCCTGCATGGCCTCGTAGTAGTCGTCGGAGCCGAGATAGATGTGGAAGACGTTTTCGCAGATGAGAATAAACCGGCAGATCCCATGGTCGACGAGGTAGGTCAGGCAGTTTTCGCCCAGCAGCTTGTAGTCGTTGTCGAAGAGGTCGTTCCATTCCCCGAACAGCTCGATGATGGCATAGCCCTCCTCGTAGTCGGCATAGAGGATTTTCACCAGCAGGCTTTCGGAGCCGATGTCGTCCCAGAGCGGATGGGCGGGGATGTTGTGAATGAAACGGTCGTAGTAAAAGAGGTTGTGCTGCACCTCGTGGAAAGGCGAGCGCTCGTCCTGATCGTGGCTGTAGAGTTCGAGCCAGCCGTAAAAGGGTTCTATATCTCGAAGTTCGCCCTGCATGAATGAATGGCGTAACAACGGTTCTTATATCTTTGTGCTGCAATTCCTGCGAAACATACGGATTTTTAACGGTTCTGCACAGGGGTGTAACCCTTCGGAGCCGCAGACGTTAAACAGTTGATTTTCATATTGATGTTCAGTCAGATGTTTATACCGTCATGGGTTCGCCGCCCGGAAAGCGGGCTGAAGCGCCTGCAGGCGCTGGGGATGGCGGCGCTGCTCCCGGGCATTGCATCGGGCCAGCAGCCCGCCAAAGCCGATACCTTCCTGACCGATCCGGCCGCGGCCCACTTGTATCTCAATGTGGAAGCGCCTGCGGGCCAGACCTATCTCAAGTCTTCGGGCCACTGCGGGGTGAGCACCGCGCAGCTGACCTCCGGGCATCAGCGCCTCAGGCCGGAGGTTTCCCACCGCACCGATACCTACGGCAATCAATTCCGCAACCTGCTGCTGCGCCCGCATCAGCCGCGCCCGCACCCCGGCGAGGCCGACTTCGCCAGCGAAGTTGCCCGCGTAGCGCCCGGCCCCCATCAGCATATGCCGCTCATGGCAGTGTACCACGCCGATCCTGCGGTTCCTACCGATCTGTATTTCAACCTCGGCCACGGCCTCTGCCGGATGGATCTCTCCGGCATGACCCTGAGCAATGTATCTGTCAATTCCGCCTTCGCCGATCTGGTCATCAGCTACAACGCCCAGAACCAGACACCGATGAAGGAACTGGACATCCACGCCGCCAAGGCAAATATCATCCTCAAATATCCCGAGTACAGCCGCGCAGGCCTGATCACCGTGCAGAACGACATGGGCACGACCCAGGTGCTCCTCGGCGGCGTGTACGCCTCCCATCCGACCCTGCACCTCCAGTCCGGCGTGGGCGACTGCGATCTCATGATCAGCCGCAGCCGCCCGGTGCGGCTCATCCTCAAGACCGGCTTCTTTTCGTCTGTGGATCTGCCCGACAGCTACCGCCAGATCGAGCCGGGGGTCTATGTCAATCCGGCGTACCAGCAGCAGCAGCAGGGAACAAAAATCATCTGCGACGTAGATTTCGGTAAGATTGTGGTCATGGAGAGCGACTAAGGGTACGGAATGCGCCCGCAGCTGGTGCCGGCGCCTATCGCACCTACCTGATCGACCTTCGGTATGACCCCATTTCTGGAACTGCAAGCTGTAACCAAGGCCTACGACCGCCATCTGGCGGTGGATGCCGTCTCCTTTTCGGTCCCCCGCGGGCGTGTGTTCGGGCTGCTGGGCCCCAACGGCGCCGGCAAAACGACCACCATCCGCATGATCACCGGCATCATCGGGCCGGATTCAGGCACCATCCTCTTCGATGGCGAGCCCCTCGCACCTGCCCACGCGCGGCGCATGGGCTACATGCCCGAAGAGCGCGGCCTCTACAAAAAGGTCAAGGTCCTGGAACAGGTTGTCTATCTGCTGATGCTCAAAGGCCTCAGCCGCCAGGCCGCCACCCGCGCAGCGCACCAGTGGCTCGACCGCTTGGGCCTCGAAGCCTGGAAGAACCGCAACACGACCGACCTCTCCAAGGGCATGCACCAGAAGGTGCAGTTCATCACCACCGTTGCGCATCAGCCCAGCCTGCTTATCCTCGACGAGCCTTTCTCCGGCCTCGATCCGGTGAATGCCCGGGTGGTGGAGGAGGAAATCATGCGCCTGCGCGACGAAGGCGCTACCATCATCTTTTCCACCCACCGCCTGGAGCAGGTGGAGGAATTCTGCGACTACATCGTGCTCATCAACCAGGGCAAGGTCATTCTGCAGGATGAGATTACAGCCGTGCGCCAGCGCTTCCGCAAAAATCTCTACGCCCTCGAATTCGCCGGCGACCCTGCCTCGCTGAGCCGGCTGCAGGGTGTGCAGCTGAGCGAGGTCACCGCCCGCTCCGCGCTGATGCATGCGCCCGACGATGCTGCGGCCCGGGAAGCCCTGCGCCAGATCCTCGATCTGCCGCTGGAGCTCCACAAGTTTGAGCTGCACCTGCCCAGCCTGAACGACATCTTCATCGAACTGGTCAGCGGACAGGCCGCCTGAGCAGCTGTTTCTTCACCTCAAGCCATTCCCTCCCATGCAGAACGTCTGGATCATCTTTCAGCGCGAATATCTCAACATCGTCCGCAAACCGTCCTTCCTGCTGAGCACGTTTATCGTGCCGCTGGGCTTTGCGGCCATTTTCGGGGTGCAGATTCTGGCTACCCTCAACGTGGAAAAGGAAACCTACACCGTCCTCGCCCAGCAGGACGCCGCCGCTCCGGTGTTTGCCCGCATCAAGTCGGACGAATCGCTTACCTTCACCCTCAGCGATCTGCCGACGGACAGCCTGCGGCAGCGCGCCGCCGGCGACAAGTCGCTAATCTTCCTGGAGGCGGATGCCGCTTCGGTCGGCAGCAGCGCCCCCCGGATTACCCTCTACAACAAGGGCAATCTGAGCCTGCCCGTGGTGCGGCAGATCGAAAACCGCCTCGAAGACGCCCTGCAGGCCTACAAGCAGGAGCAGGCGGGCATTACCCAGCAGCAGCTCGACTCCGCCGCCTTCAAGCTGACGGTCGAGACGCTGCAAATCACCGAAAAAGGCGTGCAGCAGGGCGTCGAAGGCCTCGCGACCATCGTAGGCTTCATCATGGCCTTCGTAATTTACATGCTGGTGGCCATTTACGGCAGCATGCTCATGCAGGGCATCATCGAAGAGAAATCGACGCGGGTGGTGGAGGTGATCGTCTCCTCCGTGAAGCCCTTCCAGCTGCTCATGGGCAAAACGCTGGGCCTTGCCTGCGTAGGCCTGACGCAGTTTGTCATCTGGATTGTGCTCTCGGTGGTGGTGGTATCGGTGCTGACGCCGCTCATCGGCGGCAACGTAGATCCTGCTGCGCTTCAGCAGCCCGGCATGGGCGGCGCGCAGGCAGCCGCTGTGGCCGAAGGCGGCATGCAGAAGATGCTCGCCGCCATCCAGGTCTTTCCCTGGGTGCGGGTGCTGAGCTTCCTGCCGCTGTACTTCCTGGGCGGCTTCTTCCTCTACGGCTCGCTGCTGGCTGGCGCCGGCTCCGCCGTGGACAATATTCAGGATGCCCAGCAGTTTACCTTCCCCATCACCATGCCCCTGATCGTGCCCATGATCACCCTCTACAACATCGTGCAGAACCCCAACAGCACCATGGCGTGGATCTTCTCCATCGTGCCCTTCTTCTCGCCGATGACGATGCCGGTACGGCTGGCGATGTCGGAGGTGCCGTGGTACGAAATCGTGCTGTCGCTGGCGCTGCTCATCGGGGGCTTCATCGGCAGCGTGTGGGTAGCAGGGCGGATCTACCGGACCGGAATCCTCATGTACGGCAAAAAGCCTTCTTTCCGCGAGCTGTTCCGCTGGATCTCGTATCGGCAGTAAGCCGCATACATCGGGCTGTGCAGGGGCTGCGCTTTCGGGAGCAGCCCCTGCTGCGTTTAGGGGCCTGCGCAGGAGACGCTGCCGCAAGTTGGAAATGTGCGCAGCAGGTTTTAACTTTGTATTGCAAAGTATTCTTTTCTGCAATACACTTGGCAATCACCTTCTAATCCGGTTTCCATGACGCCGCAGCGCAAGCGCCTCCTCGCCATCCTGTCCGCCGCAGGCCTGATCCTGCTGGTTCCCTTCATCGGCATGCAGTTCTCGGACGGCGTGCAGTGGACTGCCTTCGACTTTGCGGTTGCGGGGGTGCTGCTCTTCGGCACGGGCCTGCTCTGCGAGCTCGTCCTGCGGAAGGTGCGCAGGCTGGAGTACCGGCTGGCGCTCTGCGCGCTGCTGCTGGGCCTGCTCTTGCTGGTCTGGGCGGAGCTGGCGGTCGGCATCTTCGGGACGCCGTTTGCGGGGAGCTGAGGGGATGGGGGCGGTGTGTATGAACTGTGCCGAGATACCGTATTGCATCAGCGCACAGACGGCCATATCTTGCCTGCCAGGCTGCGGCAGGTGCCGGTGAATCCCCTGATGACGTATGATCCCTGAACCCATACACCGCATCGAAATCCGCTATGCCGATCTCCGCCGTGCAGCGGAGTCGGCGCTGGAGTTCGTCCAAACCCAATACTGGGGCAAGCAGCATACCCTGCACACCTGGATCGAAGCAGACTTGGGTATCACCGGGGACGATGCGGCCGAGCTGATGCAGCGTTTTGCTGCCGCATACCACGTGGATCTCAGCGGATTCAGGTTCGACAGGCACTTTCATCCGGAAACCGCCATGGGCCTGGCGGAGCTTATTTTCCTGCCGGTGCTGCTGACCGAGCTGCTGCTGCGGATGATCCTGGCTGCAGGGGTATTTCCCGTGAGCAGGTCATGGGCCCGGAAGATCCGGCAGTTCCGCACCCTGATGTGGTTCGACAGCCAGCTGGCCCGGATCTGCCGGCGGCACACTTCGCGCACGCAGCCTGCCGACCTGCGCATCGGAGATCTGGCCGCATCTGCGGCCGCCGGCACCTTTGTCCTGCGGGATCAGGTGCAGTTTGTGCTGGTGCGGCCGTAGGAGGCTGTCCAGGATATGCTGATCCGCAGGCAGTTCTCACATGTATATCTCACTCCACCCGCAGCTGCACCGCACAGCCTCCGCCGGCGGCCAGGGGGATTTCCAGCCGGGTTTTGCGGCTCACGCGCCGCCGCTCGATCATGTAGGCCTCAGGGCGGGTATCCCAGTGCGCATCCGGAGCGTCGCGGTAGATGACCGCTTCGCAGCGGGCGCCTTCTGGCAGAAAATCAAGGTTTAGCACTGCTGTACGGCTGTTTTCGTCCGTAATGGCACCGATATACCAGTTCCTGCCGCCCTTCTCCTGCCGTGCAATGCTGATGTAATCGCCCGGCTCGGCTTCCAGGATGCGCGTATCGGCCCAGTCCACCGGCACCTCCACGATAAACTGGAAGGCATCGGGATAGCGGCGATAATTTTCGGGCAGGTCGGGCACCATCTGTAGCGGGCTGTACATTGTTACATACAGTGCCAGCTGCTTGGCGAGGGTAGTGCGCACGCGCGTGGTCCGGGTGGAGTCGAACTGATTCAGCCGCAGGTGGAAGAAGCCGGGCGTAAAGTCCATGGGCCCGCCCATCATCCGGGTAAACGGCAGGATGGTGGTATGCTCCGGGCTCATGCCCAGGGTGGGCGCATTGTGAAACTCCGAGCCGCGGGCGGCCTCGCTAGCCATCCAGTTGGGGTACGTGCGGTGCAGGCCGGTGGGGCGCACCGGCTCGTGGGCGTCCAGCATGATCTGGTATTCTGCCATTTTCGCTGCAGTGCGCACGTAGTGGTTCACCATCCACTGCCCGTCGTGGTGCTCGCCGCGCGGGATGATGCGGCCCACATAGCCGGTTTTGACGGTGTTCATCCCGTAGCGCTGCATATAGCGGCAGGCCGTGTCGATCCGCCGCTCGTAGTTGGTGACCGATCCGGAGGTTTCGTGGTGCATGATGAGACGCACCCCCTTTCGGCGGGCGTAGGCGGCGAGGCTGTCGATATCGTAGTCGGGATACGGCGTCACGAAGTCGAAGACCTCCTCTTTCCAGTTGCCGAACCAGTCTTCCCAGCCGGTATTCCAGCCCTCGACCAGCACCCCGTCGAAGCCATGCTCCGCAGCAAAGTCGATGTATCGCATGACGTTGGCGGTGTTGGCGCCGTGCTTGCCGCCGGCCAGCTGCCAGTCGGCCTTGCCGATGTGCATTTCCCACCACATCCCTACGAACTTCTGCGGACGGGCCCAGTCCGCCGGGCCGATGGCAGACGGTTCGTTGAGGTTGAGGATGAGCTTGGAAGCGAGGAGGTCTGCTGCCTGGCTGCCGGCAGTGAGGGTGCGCCAGGGCGTGCGCGCCGGCGTCTGGAGGTAGGCAGCATGGCCCACGGCATCCGGCACCAGATGGGCGCGGAAGCGCAGATCGGCCTTGTCCAGCACCAGATTCATGGCCGGATAATTGATCAGGGCCGCCTCGTGCAGCGTCAGATACAGGCCGGAGGCGCTCTTCATCGTCAGCGGGGTCTGCACCGCGCTGGGGCCTATGGGTGCCGTCACCGCAATATCCCGCTCGCGGGCTGCCGCTTCGAGGGCTTCGATCTGGCTGAGCGGGGTGATATTATAGAGATATTCGTTGGAATCGTAGTCGCCGGGAATCCAGAAGGCCTTGTGGTCGCCGCTCATGGCAAACTCTGTCAGTTCCTCGGCCACAATGAAGTGCCGCAGGCCGGGCTGCTCCGGAAATTCATACCGGAAACCGGCCCCGTCGTCGAAAAGCCGGAATACCACACGGATCTCGATGCCGTAGGCGCTCCGGTCTTTAAGTCTGACGGTCAGTTCATTGTAGTGGTTCCGGATCTGCTGCACCTCGCCCCAGACCGGAGTCCAGGTTTCGTCGTACTGGCTGGAGTCTGCGCCGGCGAGGTCAAAGCGGTCCAGGTGGACCTGCGGTTTGCTGAGGCGGAAGCCCAGGGCCGAAGGGCGGATCGCCGGCTGCCCCCGGTATGCGAGGCTGTAGCGGACCGTGCCTGCGGCATCCTGCTCCACAAGCAGCGAGACCGTGCCGCCGGGCGAGCGGAGACGGAACGCGGGCTGCGCCTGGGCGGCAGCTATGAGCAACAGGAATGCAGCAAGGTATCGCATAGCAAGCAAATGAGCTGGAAAATACGGGAATTTCCAGATACGGCGCGCTGCATCCGCCTTCCCCTCACCCTGCCCAGCTTTCCCGGTCCAGGCTGCGGTACTGGATGGCTTCGGCGAGGTGCTCGGGCAGAATTTCGGGCTTGGCGGCGAGGTCGGCGATGGTGCGGGCCACCTTCAGGATGCGGTCGAAGGCCCGCGCGCTGAGGTCCAGCTTCTTCATGGCGATTTTGAGCAGCATCTCGCCCTGCCGGTCGATCCGGCAGACCTGCTTCACCTGGCCGGGCTGCATCATGGCATTGCAGTAGATGCCGGGCTGCTCCTTGAAGCGCTCCAGCTGCAGGTGGCGGGCGGTCATCACCCGCGTGCGGATGGTATCGCTGCGTTCGCTGTCGCTGCGGCTCGTTAGGTCCTCGAAGGGCACCGGCGTCACCTCGATGTGCAGGTCGATGCGGTCCAGCAGCGGTCCGGAGATGCGGCTGAGGTAGCGCTGCACCTGCGGCGGCGCGCAGACGCACTCCTTGTCGGGATGGTTGTAGTACCCGCAGGGACAGGGGTTCATGCTGGCGATGAGCATGAAATTGGCCGGATATTCCACCGTCAGCTTGGCCCGCGACACCGTGATGCGGCGCTCCTCCAGGGGCTGGCGCAGCACCTCCAGGACAGCACGCTTGAACTCCGGCAGCTCGTCCAGGAAGAGGATGCCGTTGTGCGCCAGGCTGATTTCGCCGGGCTGGGGCGTGCCGCCGCCGCCTACCAGGGCCACATCGCTCGTGGTGTGGTGCGGCGAGCGGAAGGGGCGGTGCGCCACCAGCGACGTATTTTCGGGCAGCAGGCCCGACACCGAGTGGATCTTGGTGGTTTCCAGCGCCTCCTGCAGCGTCAGCGGCGGCAGGATGGAGGGCATGCGGCGGGCCAGCATCGTCTTGCCCGAGCCAGGCGGACCGATCAGGATGATGTTGTGCCCGCCGGCAGCGGCCACTTCCAGGGCGCGTTTCACATTCTCCTGCCCCTTCACCTCGGCAAAGTCGAAGGGAAATTCCTTCTGCGCCTCGAAGAAGATCTCGCGCGTATCGCGCACCACGGGCCGGATCTCCCGCCGCCCGTCCAGGAAGTCGATGGCATCCTGCAGCGTGGCAATGGGAATGACCTCCAGATTGTTGACGATGGCCGCCTCGGCAGCGTTGACCTTGGGCAGCAGCAAGCCCTTGAAGCCGTGCTTGCGGGCCTCCACCGCGATGGGCAGGGCGCCCTTGATGGGCCGCAGCTCGCCGTCCAGCGACAGCTCGCCCATGATCATGTACGACGCGATCCGGTCGGCGCTGATGTCGCCCGCAGCCGCCAGGATGCCCATCGCAATGGTCAGGTCGTAGGAGGAGCCTACTTTGAGAATATCCGCCGGGGCCATGTTGATGGTCACTTCCGAGCGGGGAAAATCGAGGCCGTTGTTGCGGAAGGCCGTGTGGATGCGCTGCCGCCCTTCGCTGACGGCTTTGTCGGGCAGGCCCACCATCGCATAGCCGAAGCGGCCCTGCGCTACGTTGACTTCGACGGTAATGACGGTGGCATGGATGCCTTCTACGGCGCTGCCGAATGCTTTGACGAGCATGGTTGGGAGTATC
>JANRID010000048.1:0-34287 GCA_033765305.1 Bacteroidia bacterium | reverse complement strand
GCTTTCTCCTGCAGCCAGCCGACCGACGCCGTATCCGGGTGGTCTGCCAGGTAGCGGAGCAGCCGCTCCGGGCTTCCGGAGCCGGCCTGGCAGCGCAGGAGCTGCTGCATGGCGGCTGAGAGGTGCTGAAAGAGCCGGAGCTGATAGGCAGAAATGCGGCGCTGCCGCCGCAGGAAGATGCGGAGGCTGCCCAGGTGGTACTCCACGGCTTCAAAGTCCTGCAGCTCGTAGCAGGTCTTCAGCAGGAGCACCCGCGCATCCAGCTGATAATACGGATCGCTCCAGTCCGAGCGGCTCAGCAGGCGCAGCACCTGGCGGTAGGCGCCCTGCGCAAAGGCAAGATAGGCCAGGTTGTAGGCCTGGGCAGATTCCTGCTCGCCGGGCGGCAGCTGGCGGCTGTACGTGCCGATGAAGGTTTCCGTGCGGCTGAATTCCCGGAGGCGGACCCCGATGGCTACGATGTTTTTGAAATGGCTGGCGGGAAGAAATCCGTTCTCCAGCAGCAGATTCCGCTCCAGGAGGATGGCATACAGGCTGAATACTTCCTGCCCGGCCCCGGCTTCGCCCTGGTTGAGGCGCTTGATTGCTGCATTCAGCAGCATCGCGTAGAGGTTCCGCTGCTCGGATTCGGGAATCGCAGGGCCGGCAGTATCCAGCAGCTGGCGCAGGCGTGCGGCAGCGCCGGGCTCCGGCGCAGGCTGCAGCATGCGTACGCCTGCCAGATAGACCTGAATCAGGGTATGGCTGCTGTAGGCAGGCCCTGAAGCTTCTTCGAGGGCAGCATCCAGCAGGCGGATGTCCGGCTCGCCGGCAAACACGTTGGCGCGGCTCAGCAGCCCGCAGGCGTCGCGGAGCTTGGAGAGGAGAAACACCTCGTCGAGGGCCGTCATGGCATCTGCGCCGGGCGCCTGGGCCTCGCGGCCGCTGCCCGCAGGCCAGTAGGTGTGCAGCAGCTGGACCCGGAGCATGCGGTCGATCGGCTGCTCGCCGGGGGGCACAGGCTCGTGCATCAGCTCCTGCTCCAGCCCGCGCTGGCCGAAGGCCTGGATCGCAGCCCGGTACTGGGCATGCGGGTCCCGGGTCCAGGCCAGCCATCCGAGGAAAGCCTTGCAGGCCTGATTGAAATCTGCCAGCAGGTAGCGGAGCTGCTTGTCGTCGTAGGTGCTTCCAGGGCCGAATGCCGACGCGTACACCGCCTCCCGCGACGGCGGCGGCGCAGCTCCGGAGGCAGCGGGCTCCATCAGATCCGCAGCAGCAGCCAGCCGGGCAGCCTGGCGCCCGGCAAGCAGCGGCAGCCAGCTCCGGAACAGGCTGCGCTCCCGGCGGCTCATTGCCCTGAGCAGGCGGAGGGTTTTGCTGTGTTCCATCTTGGCGGCAAGAAAAACAGTATCTCTTTATTTTTCAATGCATTATAGAATATCTGTTGTACCATTTTTAGCGGCAAGGCTTATTTTTTGTATTTGGTCTGGATGTGCCCCGCCCTGAACTTGCTATCCTCAAACCTATCCGTCATGACCCGATTCTTCCTGATTCTCTTCAGCCTGCTGCTGGCCGTGCCGGGCGTCCGGGCGCAAAACACCCGGATCCAGGAGTTCCAGCAGCCTATGCAGCTTACGACCATCGAATGGAATGGCCAGCACCTGCTCATCGGCGGCAGCACCGATAGCGCCGGCGGCCAGTCTGACTTCCTGCTGATCCGCCAGGACACTGCCCTGCAGGTGCTCAGCGCAGCTGCCTATCCCGATCCCGGCGATGCTGGCCTGGATGAGGTGAAATTCATCCGGCAGGCACCCAATGGCGGCCTGCTGCTGGCCGGCACCAGCACCGATGCCATATCTGGAATCCTTTCTGTAAAGCTGATCCGAACCAGCCCGCAGGGCACAGTCCTCTGGGCCCGGAAATGTACCGCACCCCCGGCTTACAGCATATCGGCCCTGACAGGCATGGATGCCTATAGCGACGGAGCGGCGGTCATTTCCTGTGTGCTCAGGCAGCCTGCAGCCGATACGTACTGGGGCCATACCATCAAACTGACCTCAGCCGGATCGGTCCAATGGGAACATACGGCTACTCTGCAGGACCCATCGATTCCGGCAAATTCTGTATACTTCTACTTCCCTGTCAGCAATGTAGCTGTGCAGGGGCTGGACACAGTCTGGGTTGCATGGACCCGTGCAGACCCCTTGCCAGGGGTATCTTATCCAAGATATGTGATTCCGATTTATGCCGGTACAGCCTCCACCCCGCCAGACGATCCGATTTGGATCTACACAATACAAGAAGCACCGTATGTCCGGGAAATCAGGCTGGCAGACCCTGTCACCCGCAAACTCTCAATGCTTTCCTTCCGATACAGTAGCCCAAACAAGTATTATTTGCTGCAAGGCTCTTCTGCATTTACAGCTGAAAATGGGTTATCGTATAGTTATGATGACTCCTACACGCCGCTCAGCGGCCTTGGAAGCGGCAGCGACTTCTATACCAACGGCAAAGTATTTGCCCGTTTCACGGGCACACCCAATATTACTCACCGGAACGCCAGACACTTGTTTATTCCGCCTGTGCAGGACTTCGTGTCCGTGCAGGACAAGGCCTATGCCATTGCCCAGCCCAGCTACGGGTATGGCACTGGGAATAGCCTAAGCCTGAGCTTCGGATGGCAGGGCGGGGTCGGATGCAATATTGCAGATACTGCCGCCCACTCCGCATCCATTGCCCTGCCGCCTCCGCCACAGTACTTTCAGCCAGATCTGCCGGCGCCGGCGATTCAGATCCAGATAGCCGCTATCACGCCGGGCTCCGTCAGCCTCGCAGTCACCGACTCGCTGGTGTGCAATGGAGACGGACTGATCTGGCCGGGCGATGCGGACCACAACGGCATAGCCAATTCCGTGGATGTCCTCTATCTGGGCGCAGCCTGGGGCGAAACCGGTCCCCTGCGCCCCAATGGCACTACGGCCTGGACCGGCCAGCCTGCAGGGCCGGACTGGGGGCCTCAGTTTTCGAATTTTATCGACTGGAAGTATGCAGACTGCGATGCGGATGGCATAGTAGGCCAGTCTGACATCCAGGCTGTGGCGCAAAACTACGGGCTTACCCATGACCGCAGCGGCGCTGGAACTGCCGCCGAGGGGCCTCCGCTGTCGCTTTCAGCCCCCGCTGACTCCGCCATGGCCGGCGACACCATCATGGCAGACGTATTTCTGGGATCGCCCCTCGACCCCGCCGACCAGCTCTACGGCATTGCCTTCACCCTGACCTACGACCCCACCCTGGTTCAGGAAGGCTCCGCAGCCTTCATCCCCGACAGCTCGTGGTTTGGAGAGCCAGGCGTCAGCTCCGCCTATTTATCGAAAGACTTTCACGCGCTCGGCAAGGTGGAAGCGGCACTGACCCGCACCGACCGGATCATGGTCAACGGGCAGGGGCGGATCGGCTCCTTCATGATCATTGCCATCGACAATATTTCCGGGAAAACCCTCAAAAGCCGGCTGCTGAACCTGGGCATTGTGCCGAGATTCGCCATGGACCTCAGCCAGGACCCCATCAGCATCCAGGCCGCTGGCGGCGATTCCGTGCTTGTCTATCAGGAAGGCAGCAGCTCGCGGGGCCCGCTCTCCGGCCCCAGTCTGCGGATTTATCCCCAGCCCGCCGCCCAGGAGGCCATCGTCGAATGCAGCCACCGCATGGAATCGGTGCAGCTCCTGACCCTGCACGGCCAGCTGCTGCGCGAGATCCGGCCCGGCGGCACGCAGGCCAGATTCCGGCTCGACGGGATTGCTCCGGGAGCGTACCTGATCCGCATTCAGAGCCCGGCCGGCCTGGCCCAGCGGATGCTGATCCGGGAATAAACAGGCCGTACGGCACGCGTCCTCCCGCAGTTTTCCAGGTTGCGGGAGGGCGCATGCGGCAGACAAAGGTCTTACGCCCTACCCAGCCAGCTGCGCATAGTCCACGGCCTTCCACCCGGCGACGGCCTTCTGCTCGGAGGAAAAACTGATGCCGACCGCCGTGACCGGCTGCCCCTGGCCCAGGAAGCGGTGCCCGTAGCGCTTCGCCCGGATCTGCTCCAGCGCGGCCTCCGCGCTGCCGTCGAGCTTGAATTCCATCACGTAGATCCCCGACTTGCTCTGCACCACGCAGTCGGCGCGGCCCTGGGCCGTCATCACCTCCGAATGCGTCAGCAGCCCCAGCCCCTGGAAGGTCAGGTGCAGCACGGCATGGAAAAACGCCTCGCGCTTCTCCAGGAAAATCGGCCCCGGAATGGTCGAGAACAGGATGTCCGTCTGGCGGATAAACTCCTCCAGGTCGCCGGTGTCGAGGCTGCGCTTGATGGCGGCATAGATCGGCTGGGTCTCCGCCGCGTCGCGGTGGCGGTAGACAGCCAGCAGATGCTGGAACATCGCATCCTTCACCTCTCGGTTGGGGTAACTGAGCGTATAGAGCTGGTATTCAGGGTCGTAGCTTTGGATGGTCAGGTAGCCGGTCTGGAACATCAGGCTGACCCAGTTCATGGATTCGAGGGTGTAGCTCTCGAATACGGCATTGCCGGCTTCGACCCGGGTGAAATCGTAGGCGAATTCGCGCTCCAGGGCCTTGAGCAGGAAGGTGGGCGTGCCGGTGTCCCACCAGTAGTTGGCAAAGCGGCCTGAGTCGAAGAGGTTGAGCACCGAGAAGGGGTTGCAGACCGGCTTGCCGACTTCCCACTGGTAGCCGTTGTACCAGCGCTGGATTTCGGCTTTGACCGCCTCCAGGCTCATGCGGTTGGCCGCGGCCAGGGCCGGGTAGTCCTCCCCGAAGTACTGGTCCATCTCCTCCGGCGTGTAGCCGGTCAGGGTGGCATGCCGGGGATGGAGGGTGAGGTCTTTGAGGTGGTTGAGGTCGGAGAAGAGGGAGACCTTGGAGAATTTGGAGACGCCGGTGATGAGGAAGAACCGGATGAAGGGATCGGAGTCCTTGATGACGGAGAAGAAATTCTTGAGGATTTCGCGGTGTGCCTGGGCTTGGGGGAGGTCGTCGAGGTAATCGATGAGGGGCTTGTCGTACTCGTCGATGAGCAGGACCACCTTGCGGGGCCCGCTGCCGAGGGCCTGGATCAGCTCGCGGAAGCGGGTAGCCAGGCTGGGCTTGGCCAGCGCAACCCCATACTGGTCAGCCAGATCATTCACAGCTCCTTCAAGTGCTTCCCGCAGGCCCAGCGACTTGTAGTCGATTGCATTGAAGGAGACATGCAGCACCGGATGGGGCTCCCAGGCGTGGGAGGCTTCGTGGTCCACCCAGAGGCCTTCGAAGAGATCCCGTCTTCCGAGAAAGAAATACTTCAGCGTGCTCAGCAGCAGCGACTTGCCGAAGCGCCGCGGGCGCGAGAGAAAATAATAGCTTCCTGAACGCGCCAGCTCGTAGATCTGGCGGGTTTTGTCTATGTAGATATAGCCCTCTTTGCGGAGCTTCTCGAAGTCCTGAATACCGACGGGGTAGCGCCTCATGGGCTAAAGATAGCGAATCGGCCGCAAACTGCACAGGGTTGCCGTCGAAGGTCTTGTTCTGAATTCGCTGGCGATTGCTATTTTTGCGCTTTGATCTTCATCTGTACCGGATCCCCTATGAAAATCCGCTTTCATCTGCACTACCGCACCCAATGGGGCCAGCGCCTGTTTGTGTGCGGCTCCCTGCCCGAGCTGGGCGAATGGAATCCTGAGCGCGCCGCCGCGATGTCGTACCTCCCCGATGGGCACTGGGAGTGGGAGCTGGACCTTCCGGACGGGGAAGCGGTATCCTTTGAATATGCCTATTACCTGCTTTACGAGCCCCGCCAGTCGGTGGAGTGGGAATTCGGCGCGCACCGGCAGGTATCGCTGCCTGCCGATGCCTTTTCGGAAGCGGTGTATCAGGATCAGTGGCGCAGCAGCTGGTATCCGGAAAATGCGTGGTACAGCTCGGCGTTCCGGCGGGCGCTGATGCGCCGCGAGCCCCAGGGAGCTGCGGTGGCGGCCCAGGCCGGCAAGCGCAGCGGCCGCCAGGTGCTGCTGCAGCTCCGGGCGCCGCGCATCGGGCAGGGCTATGTCATTGCCGCCTGCGGCGGCCATCCGGCCCTCGGCAACTGGAATCCTGCGCAGGCCCTGGTGCTGAGCGATCATGCCTTTCCGCTCTGGCAGGGCCGGTTTGCGCTGAGCGGCCCGCAAGGCGCGATCCGGTACAAGTATGTCATTCTCGATGCGGCTACACGCGAAGCCGTGGAATGGGAAGGCGGCGAAGACCGGGTGCTCGATCCCGGCGCGGATCTGCCTGCCCGTGCCGTATTCGTGCAGACGGACGAGCAGTTCCGCTACACGCGCGCCAACTGGCGCGGCGCCGGTGTGGCGATGCCCGTATTCTCCCTGCGCAGCAGCAGCAGCACCGGCATCGGCGAGTTTACCGACATCAACCTGCTGGTGGACTGGGCTGCGGCTTCGGGCATCCGGATGGTGCAGATCCTGCCGATCAACGATACCGTCGCGACGCATTCGTGGAAGGATTCCTACCCCTATGCGGCGATTTCAGTATTTGCCCTGCATCCGATCTATCTGAATCCGGAAGCCATGGGCCGCCTGCATGATCCGCAGGAAATGGCCTGGTTCAAATCCGAACAGGCGCGCCTGAATCAGGATGCCCTGCTGGATTATGTGGAGGTGACGCGGGTCAAATCCCGCTATTTCAAGCTCCTCTACGATCAGGACCACGCGGCCTGCTTCGCAGAGCCCGGCTATGCAGCCTACTTCGAAGCCAACCGCGAATGGCTGATTCCGTATGCCGTATTCTCCTGCCTGCGCGACCGCTTCGGGACGGCCGATTTCAGCCAGTGGCCCGAATACAGCGTATTCGACCGGGCTGAAGCAGAGGCCTTTGCTGCACCGGATCAGCCGCACCACTCCGATGTGGCGATCCATTATTTCATCCAGTACCACCTTCACAAGCAGCTGCTCGGCGCATCGGAATATGCCCGGTCCAAGGGGGTGGTGCTTAAAGGCGACATTCCCATCGGCATCTACCGCCACAGCGTGGATGCCTGGACGGCTCCGCACCTGTACCATATGAATGCCCAGGCAGGCGCCCCGCCGGACGCCTTCGCTGTGGCCGGTCAGAACTGGCGCTTTCCTACCTACAACTGGAAAGTCATGGCCGAGGACGGCTATGCCTGGTGGCGCAGCCGCATGACGCAGCTGTCGGTGTATTTCGATGCCTTCCGCATCGACCACATCCTCGGCTTCTTCCGGATCTGGGAGATCCCGGGCCATGCCGCCCAGGGGCTGATGGGATATTTCAACCCCTGCCTGCCCCTGACCCGCACCGAGCTGGCCTCGCGCGGCGTGTGGCTGGACTACGACCGGATGTGCAAGCCGTATATCCGGGAGCACATGCTCGGCGCTTTCTTCGGCAGCGATACGGACCGCGTGCGGGCCGAGTTTCTGGATCAGCCCTATCCCGGCATCTACGAGCTGAAGCCGCATGTGGCCACCCAGCGCCAGGTGGAGGCCTATACCGAGCACCGGATGCAGGAATCGCCGGAGGAGGCCGATTTCTACCGCCGCGTGCAGGAGCCGCTCTACAGCATCATCAGCGAGGTGATCTTCCTCGAAGTGCCCAACACCCGCGGCGAGGGCTTCAGCCCGCGCATTGCCATGCATTTTACGTGGTCGTACCGCGAACTGGACGACCGGGTCAAGGCTGCTCTGAACGACATCTATACCGATTTCTTCTTCCGCCGGCATGAGGACTTCTGGCGGGAGCAGGCCATGGTCAAACTGCCTGCCATCAAGTATGCCACCGACATGCTGGTCTGCGGCGAAGACCTCGGCATGGTGCCCGCCTGTGTGCCCGGAGTCATGAAAGAACTGGGCATCCTGAGCCTCGAAATCCAGCGGATGCCCAAGGGCAGCGGCAAGGAATTCGACCATCCGGCCGATGCGCCGTATCTGTCGGTGGTGAGCACCTCCACGCATGACATGTCCACAGTCCGGGGCTGGTGGGAGGAAGACCGCGGCCGCAGCCAGCGCTTCTTCAGCCAGATCCTGGGCAGGGGCGGCAATGCGCCCTTCTTCTGCGAGCCCTGGGTGGCGCGGGACATCATCGTGCAGCACCTGTACTCGCCGGCAATGTGGGCCGTGTTTCCGCTCCAGGACCTGCTGGCCATGCATGGCGGCCTGCGGCGGCAGAATCCGCACGAGGAACAGATCAACGTGCCCGCAGATCCGGACCATCTCTGGCGCTACCGCATGCATCTGACCCTGGAGGAGCTGCTTCAGGCGGAAGATTTTGCTGCCGAGCTCCGGGCGCTGACGGAAGCCTCAGGCCGGAACCGCCCCTACTGACCCCGCCGGCTCCGGACAAATTTCGTGCAGATCTGACGTCCGGCTTCCGGGGTGCAGATGAGCGGAATTTAAAATGAAAAAAATCATATATCCTGCGTATTTTGCTTCGGAACGACTGTAACAGCCTGCCCGATGCAAAGATCCGCCGGCATGATGCGTATGTGCCTGCTGTTGGCCGGTATCCTGGCCGGCATGCTGCTGCCTGCGCAGCCGCGTGTCCGCCAGTTCACACGCATCGGGCTGGAGGAAGGGCTGCCGGTTTCGATGATCTATCATACGATCCGGGACCGGGACGGATTTCTCTGGATTGCCAGCGATGCGGGCCTGTACCGGTATGACGGCATCCGGTTCAAGGCCTATCTGCACGATCCCCAGCGTCCCGGGACGCTGAGCAGCAATCCGTGCAAATACCTCCTCGAAGACCGTGCCGGCCGGATCTGGGTGGCTACCGAGGGCGGCGGCGTATGCCGGCTGGACAAGCGCACCGACCGCTTCGACTGCTTCCTGAACGACCCCGGCACCCCTGGCAGCCTGAGCAACAACATGGCCCTTTACCTGATGGAGGACCGCAGCGGGCGCATCTGGGTCGGGACCGAGGACGGGCTCAACCGATACCGCCCTGATTCCGGGGATTTCGAAGTGTGGAAGCATGTGCCGGGCGAGTCCGGCAGCCTGGGCAATATCGCGGTGCTGTGCGTGCTGGAGGACCGCAGCGGCAGAATCTGGGCCGGCTGCTGGGACGGCGGGCTCAACCTGATGCTGCCGCCTGAACAGCCAGGCGGCAAAGCGCGCTTCCGCACCTTCCGTCCGAGGCCGGGCTCGGCAGACGGCCTGCCTTCCAGCCATATCTGGCGGCTCTTCGAAGACCGGCAGGGCCAGCTGTGGGCCGGCACCTTCAATGGCGGCCTCGCGCGCATGCGGCCTTCGCCTCTGGCGCCTGAAGACCCCGCCTTCGAGCCGGTCTTCGATGTGTTCCGGCACCAGCCGGGCCATGCTGCTTCCCTGTGCAGCAACAGCATCTTTTCCCTCGCCCAGGACCCCGAAGGCATGCTCTGGGCCGGCACCATGGAAGGGCTCAATCTCCTCGATCCCGCTGCGGCGAATCCGGCCATCCAGTCGTTCCGGCATGCCTTCAGCGATCCCAAAAGCATCAGCCACAACAGCATCCGGAATATCTTCGTGGACAGCCAGGGCACGGTATGGCTGGCGACCTACAACGGGGTAACCAAGTACGACCGGCGGGAGCATAAATTTACCCCGGAACTGACGGACGGTGCCGGAGGGCAGGCCATGAACGTGCGCGCCTTCAGCATGGCCCCGGACGGGGCCGTCTGGATCGGCACCGATGGACAGGGACTGCTTCGCCAGGACCCCGATTCCCGCATGCAGCAGTACCGGCACCAGCCCGGCAATCCGGGCAGCATTCAGAGCGATTATGTATGGTCGCTGCATACGGACCGCCGGGGACGCCTCTGGGCGGGCACCTATGCGGGGATCAGCCGCTACGACCCCGCCGCAGGCCGTTTTGTCAACTATGCCCTGCCGCCGCCGCCCGACGATCCCCGCACCACCGACGGCACCGATGTCTGGGACATCGAAGAAGACGCATCAGGCATGCTGTGGCTGGCCTCCGACCGGGGGCTGATCCGCTTCGATCCGGAACGCAGCCGTTTCCGCTACTTCCGCCACGACCCCGCCGATCTGGCCAGCATCAGCTCCAACATCTGCACGGCGCTGGCCTGGGCACCCGACGGCAGCCTCTGGGTGGGCACGATGGAGCACGGCCTCAACCGCTTCCCGGATCCAGGCGCAGGCAGCGCCTTCCAGCACTTCGTCAGCAGCCCTACGGAGCTGGAGACCCTGAGCAACAGCCGCATCACCAGCCTGCTGAGCACAGATCAGGCGCTTTGGGTCTGCACGGGGGCAGGGCTCTGCCGCCTGCGGCATGGCAGCCGCCGCTTCGAGCGGCTGGGCGGCACGACCGGGCTGCGCAGCCACCAGTTCGAGTCGGCAGCCGCCGACCGCAAGGGCAGAATCTGGCTCGGCACCCGCAACGGGCTGGCCTGCTTCGACGAGGCTGCCGGTACTGCCATGCATTATTTCTACGAAGACGGGCTGCAGGGCAATACCTTCAATGAACGCGCCGGGTACCGGTCGCCGGACGGCGTGCTGATGTTCGGCGGAAAAAACGGGTTCAACCGCTTCGATCCCGATCAGATTCCCCACAATCCGGAACCGCCTGCTGTGTTTATTACCGGATTCAGCCTGTTCAACCGCCCGGTGCAGCCGGATCCGTCCGATCCCAATGCCCTGCTGGCCGAGGCAGCTGAATACACGGACGAGATCGTCCTGCAGCATGGGCAGACGGTTTTTACCCTGGAATTTGCGGCGCTGAGCCTGAGCCAGCCCCACAAAAACCGCTACCGCTACCAGCTGACGGGCTTCGACACCGAATGGCAGTACGCCCAGCGGTTTCCGTCCGTCACCTATACCAATCTCGATCCCGGAAGATACCGCTTCCTGGTGCAGGCCGCCAACAGCGACGGGGTCTGGAGCGAAACGCCCAGGTCGCTCGTAATCCATATTCTGCCCCCGTACTGGGAGACCGTGTGGTTCAGGCTGATGATGACCTTTGCTGCGGCGGTGCTGCTGGCCACCGGCATCGGCCTGTATGCCTGGCGGAGCCGCAGGCAGCGCGCGGCCCTGGAGCAGCTGGTGCGGGAACGGACGCACGAGCTCGAAGCCGCTACCGAGCAGGAAAAAGTCTCCCGGCAGGCCGCCGAAGAGGCCAACCGGGCCAAGAGCACCTTTCTGGCCAATATGAGTCACGAGATCCGAACCCCGATGAACGGGGTCATCGGCATGGCCGAGCTGCTCAATTTCACCAGCCTCGACGCAGAGCAGCAGGACTATGTGCGCACGATCCTCCAAAGCGGGCAGAATCTGCTGGCCATTATCAACGACATCCTCGATTTCTCCAAAATCGAGGCCGGGCATATGGAGCTGGAGCATATGCCGGTGAATGTGCGCGCCTGTGTGGAAGAGGTGGCGGAAATGTTCGCGCCGCGCTGCGCGGAAAAGGGGCTGGAGCTGATCCTTTCGATCGGGGAGGGGGTGGAGGCGGGCCTGATGGCCGATCCGGTGCGGCTCCGGCAGGTGCTGATCAACCTGACCGGCAATGCGGTCAAGTTTACCCATCAGGGGGAGATTGTCCTGCGGGTATCGCGCGCTGCGGGGCCTCAGGATGCGTACTGCCTGGAGTTTGCGGTATCCGATACCGGAATCGGCATTCCGGAAGACAAGCAGGCCCTGCTTTTCGAAGCATTTACGCAGGCAGATGCGTCTACGACACGCCAGTACGGCGGCACGGGCCTGGGCCTGGCCATCACCCGGCGCCTGATCCACCTGATGGGCGGCGAAATCTCCGTGCGGAGCACGCCGGGCGCCGGCTCCACGTTCAGCTTTGTCCTGTGCTCGGAATCGGTGGAGGCGCCGCGGCAGCACGATGTGCGGGAGCTCGACCGGCTGCGGCCGGGGCAGCATGTGCTGGTGGTGGATGACAATGAGACCAATCTCCACATCCTCGTCCAAATGCTCCGGCAGTGGAAGATCGACAGCGATGCCTGCCAGGATCCGATGGAGGCCCTGGCCTATCTGCGCACCCGTCCGGCGCCGGCGCTGGTGATCACGGATATGCAGATGCCCGGCATCGACGGTGCCGAGCTGGCCCGCAGGATCCGGGCAGCAGGGCATCAGATGCCGCTGCTGCTGCTGAGTTCGATCGATTTGCTGCCCCGGATGCGCAAGGAGCAGCGCTTCGATGCCGTACTGGCCAAGCCGGTGCGGCTCCAGCAGCTTTGGGATACGCTCCAGCAGCTCCTGGGAAGCTCCGAGCAGGCCCCGGCACTCCGCCCGGACCCCGGACCCCGGACGCCCGTCCCGTCTCTGGGGCAGCTGCGGATTCTCGTCGCAGAGGACAACCTGGTAAACCAGAAGCTGGCGCTGCGCATGCTGGACAAGCTCGGCTGTACGGCGCAGCTGGCGCAGCACGGCGCCGAAGCCGTGGCAATGGTCCGCGGGCAGCCCTTCGATGTGGTCTTCATGGACATGCAGATGCCCGAAATGGACGGGCTCGAAGCGACCCGCCAGATCCGCCGGGAGCTTCCGCCGGACAGGCAGCCGCTGATTTTTGCCATGACGGCCAATGCCATGCAGGGAGACCGCGAGGCCTGCCTCGCCGCAGGCATGGATGATTACATCAGCAAACCTTTCCGGCAGCAGGATCTGGCAGACCTGCTGCACAAGTATGCCGAGCGGCTGGAGCAGGCGGTATGAGCGGCCGGCGCAGCCCGTCCGCTGCGCTGCCCGCCGGGGCGGGCAGAAGCGCAGCGGTCCGGGCCTGCGGCAGGCTGCCCCGGATGGGATTACTTCGACTGCAGGATGGAGAACAGCTCGTCCAGCTTGGGCGAAAGGATGATCTCCGTGCGCCGGTTGAGTGCGCGGCCTTCGCGGGTGTCGTTGGCAGCTACGGGAAACTGGTCGCTGCGCCCGGACGGGATGACGCGGCGGGAATCCACCTTGCCGGCCCAGGTGAGGATCCGCACCACCGACGTGGCACGCAGCACGCTCAGGTCCCAGTTGTCCTTGAATACAGACGTTTTGATGGGCACATTGTCGGTGTGGCCCTCGATCTGCACCTCGATGTCGGGGTTCTTATTCAGCACATCTGCCAGTTTGAGCAGGGCGTCGCGGCCTTTCTGGTTCACCTCGGCGCTGCCGGACTGGAAGAGCAGCTGCTCGGAGAGCGAGACATAGACCTTGCCGTCCTTGAGGTTGACAGTCAGCTCGTCCTTGCCGAAGCTTACGAGGGCGTTCTGCACCTTGCCCAGGAGGGCCTGGGTAATGGAGTCCTGGCGGCGGACGATGGCGTTCAGTTCGTTGACCTTGGCCTCGCGGGCTTCGAGTTCGCGGGAGTAGGTTTCGAGGGCCTGCTGCTTGGCCTGGAGCTCGCGGTTGCGGGCCTGGAGTTCGCCGCTGGTGGTGGCAAGCTGCTCGCTGAGCTGCTGGGTCTGGGAGGCGCTCTGGCTGGCGAGCTGGCGGTATTTCTGCTGCCAGTCGCGGAGGCTTTCGCCCTGGCGGGTCGTGTCGCGGCCGAGCTGGGCCACGCGGTCGTTCAGATGGCGGATGTCGCGTTCGCGGGCGCCGCGCAGGGAATCCTGAATGGCCTGCTCGCGCAGGGCGAGCTTGTACTTTTTGGACGAAACGCAGGCCGGCAGCATGAGCCCGGCCAGTACGAGCATCAGGAGGCTACGGTACATAGTTGCTCTTTCGGGGTTAAGGGTTCTGGACCGAAACGTGCCGGAGCACGCTTCGCCCGTAAGATAATAGGAATCGCCCGGATGCAGCCCGCTGGTCAACTATTTTCCCTTTTTCCGGCCTGCCAGCATACGCAAGCCCGGTATTTCAGCGTTCATCCCTTGAATTATTCCCAGCCCGGAACCATATTGAAGTCTTGCCGCGCAGGGGCCCTTCTTTCTTGTTTTGTGCCGGCTTGTTTTATGCTGGTTTTTTTGCAACATTTTCCGATCTTTTCGCCCATGTCAGACTCCCCCCAAAAAACCACCCTGCATGTAAGCAAGGAGTGGGACAAAACATTTCAGCTGATTTCCTGGTGGAAGGCCGAGGATGTGCGCAACGCGACCGTGATGGTCGTGGGCGCAGGTGCCCTAGGCAATGAAGTGCTGAAGAACCTGGCCCTGCTCAACGTGGGCCGGATTCTGATCATCGACTTCGATACCATCGAATACTCCAACCTCTCCCGCTCGGTGCTCTTCCGCGAGTCGGACTGCACCGGCGACCGCTACAAGGCGGAGGTGGCAGCCGAGCGCATCCGCGAGATCAACCCCAACATCAAGGTCATGACCATCCGGGGAGACATCATGCTGGATGTGGGCCTGGGGGTGTTCCGCCGGATGGATGTGGTGATCGGCTGCCTGGACAACCGGCTTGCCCGCTTGTTCATCAACCGCCATTGCCATAAAGTGAACAAGACCTGGGTGGATGGCGCCATCGAAAACCTGGCCGGCCAGCTCAATGTGTTTACGCCCGGCGTTTCCTGCTACGAGTGCGAGCTGAGCGATTCGGACTGGAACAATATCTGGGTCAAGCTCGGCTGTCCGGACATCGCCAAGCGCAACTCGGCCCAGGGACGCATCCCCACGACGCCGATTTCCTCGTCCATCATCGCGGCCATGCAGGTGCAGGAAGCCCTGAAGGTGATCTTCGGCAATACCAGGCAGTCGCTCGCAGGGCAGCGCTTCTACTATGAAGGCATGAACAACATCGTGCTGCAGTACAAGTCGCCGCCGCTCAAGGACGAATGCATGGCGCATTTCCGCTACGATCCCATCGTCGAGGCATCCACCCTCAGCGCCAGCCTCACCATCGGCGAAGCGCTCGAATGGCTCGGCGAATACTTCGAGACGACCCATCCGGTGATCGAGCTGGACTACGAGGTCGTGCTCGAAATCACCACCCGCGAGAGCGAGGAGACCCACGAATTGGTCATGCCTCAGCCGCATTTCTCGGACCGCGTCGCCGACCGCTTCCGGAAAGTGCCCGCCGAAGACATCGTCATCACCCGCGATACGAATGTGCTCGACAAGGATTTCCCCTTCCAGGACATGCAGCTGCGCTCCGTCGGAATCGCGCCCTTGCAGATCCTCCGCGTCCGGGTAGGGCAGGAGCACCATTTTGTGGAGCTCAGCGGCGACGAAGGATACCTGCAGTTCACATAATCCCTCCAATACGGCTGTTTACCCCGCAGCAGCAGCAGACCAGCGCCACAGCTGCCGGGATTCAGGGTTTTTTACTATATTCAACGGCTTAACCAGAATCAGGCCCCATGTCCGCGTACAACGAAACTTCCGTGATCAGTGTGGTCGTGCGTCTGCTGCCCAGCGGCGACGAACTCGACGTGGAACTCCCCCTCTATTCCACCGGCAAAGAGATTGTCGAAGAGCTTCTCAACGCCAATCTGGTCCCCCGTACCGATCCCCAGGGCAACCCCTACACCTACAAGCTGGTGTCCAAGGATAGCAGCATGGAAGTGGTGCCGGAGAAAACCCTCTTCGACCTCGGTGTGAAAGAAGGCCACACCCTGCTGCTCACCCCGCAGCTTGTCGCAGGCCGCTGAATGCGTCCCGCTCCCCCTCCTCTTCAGTCAGCCTAATCCGACAACCTGCCTATGGCAACTCCTCCGCTTACGTATGAAGCGCTGAAACGCTATTACGAGGGTCAGAACTTCAAAAACCCCCGGGACAAGCGCCTGGCCAACGAGCATCTTGCCCTCGCCCAGCTCTGCGAACAGACCGACCGCATCACCTACCGGCTGCCGGAAGGCAGCTCCATGCCGCCCGAAACCTACATCATCGGCTACAAGGTCCGGTCGATCGTGAAGGTGGACGACCAGCAGATGCCCATCTACGGGGACTATCACGAGGTGGAAATCTCCTTCCCCGCCGGCTATCCCATGACGGCTGCGGCGAAGTGCTATATGCAGACGGATGCCTGGCACCCCAATATCAAGTGGGAAGGCCGGTTCAAAGGACGGATTTGCGGGAATACGCGGGATTTTGGCAAGCTGTACTTTCTCAATATGCTCGTCATCCGCGTGGGGGAGATCCTGCAGTACAAAAACTACCACGCCGAGCAGACGCCGCCCTTTCCGGAGGACGAGGCCGTAGCCCGCTGGGTCCGCGAGTTTGCCGAGCCGAAGGACATCGTCAACAAGCAGAAAGGAATCGCCGCCGACAACGGCTCGCTGCTCGGCCATTCGGATGAGCCGCCTTCCGCCCCGCCGCCCCCTGCGCCGGAGCCGCCCGCAGCTCCGCCTGCCCCGGGGCCCGATGCCCCGCCGCCGCCCGATCCCGCAAAACCCTCCGCAGGGCCTAAAATCAAAATCATGGGGTCCAAGCCTACCGAGGAGCCCAAGTCTTCCGGCATCAAAATCAACCGAAAATAATGCGCTCCGCCAGGCTCCGATGGATCTGCGCCGCCCTCGGGCTCTTCGCCCTCTGGACCGCCGGCAGCCAGCCGCTGCAGGCCCAGGCCGAATGCCCGTTTACCTATACCATTGACGGACAGGATTTTCAGGGGAAAATCCTCGCTACCTTCGAGGTGATCTACAGCGACGGGCTGAAGTACAACTTCTCGAAAGAACGGGCACCCGAACTGGAATTCACCGGAAACAGCCCGGTGAAAATCCGCGTGACGTTCAACTCGATCGAATGGGCAGAAAATGATCACCGGAAGCTCAGAATCCTGCTCCGGAACGAAAACATCGTCCTGACGGGCGATGCCATGTTCAAGCCGGGCGGCGAGTTCGAGCTGTCCTCCCGCAGGATGCCGCCTCCGCTGGAGTTTCTGGTCACGCGCAACGGGTCGCCTTCGCTGAGCTTCAAATTCGAGATGACGCCGCCAGGCGCCAGCGCGCCCGTGCAGGTAGGCACGCTCAACAAGCGGATCTCCGTCCGCTGGGACGAGAAGGCCTGGGAGCGGGCTGAACGCCTGAATTCCGCTGCGGGCTACCAGGACTACATCAACGACTACCCCAACGGCCTCAAGGTGGAGGAGGCGCGCCGCCGCATTGCGGCGATGGGCGAGTCTGCCGAGGACGAGGTATGGCGCGACGCCCGCCTGAGCCCCACCAAGGCCACGCTGGAAGCCTATCTGCGGGCCTACCCGCAGGGCCGCTACGCATCCGAGGCCATTGCCCGGATGGAAGAGCTGGATCAGCAGAGCTGGCAGCTGGCCCGGACCGCCAATACCAAGGAGTCCTACACCGTGTATCTGGATCAGTTCGGTGCGCCGGGGCCGTACCCGGCCAAGCACCTCGACGAGGCCCGCGCTGCGCTGGCCAAGCTGGGCCAGCCCGTGCAGGCCATCCAGGAAACGTCCCAAGGCCCCGATCAGCTGGACAAGCAGGACTGGGAAGCCGCCCTGCTGGCCAATACGCCGGATGCCTTCAAAGCCTATCTGCGCAACCACCCCAACGGCGCCTACCAGGCCGAAGCCATCGCCCGGATTCCCCTGGAATTCACCCGCTTCGAGCGCGATGCCGCCAACCCCAACCTGTTCTACATCGATCTGGCCTACGGCACCTCGCCCTACCAGATCGACAGCATCCGCATCAACCCCGATTTTCCCATGCAGGAGGATCTGGACAGCATTCCGGCGCTCTCGGCGGATACGCTCTCCAGCCCCCGGCGCTACCAGTGGGGCAAGCTGATCGATGCCCAGGTCTTCGCCGAAGGCCGCCTCAACATCACGGCCAATTCGATGCTCAACGTGCAGATCTTCCTGCGCGACAGCAAGGGCAAAACGCTCGTGATCCCGGTGGATGCCGGCATTGCGCCGCTCAAGCTGGTGAGCTTCCGCATTGCAGGCGACTCGGTCGTGTTCGAGCTCAGCGGCGGCGTGCCGCCCTATGCCGTGGAGTTCTTCCAGAACGGCGTGACGGCAGGCTTCTTCGAACTGGGCAATAAGACCCGCTTCGCCCTGCTGCGCTCGGTGGATCTCGAATCGCTCGAAGGCGGCATGTACCTGCTCAATTTCCTGGACAGCCGCCGGACCGAAGCCGTGCAGCAGGACCAGGTCGAGCTTTCCCGCAGGGGCATTCCCCGCTGGCTTTTTCTGCTTGTTCCCCTGGTCGTGATTCTCGGCTGGCTGGGCTTTACGTTTCTCCGAAAAAAACGGACATCCTGACCCATGATGCATCGACCTGGCTTCTATCGGATTCTTCTGCTTGCGCTGCTGTCCGGATGGGCTGCCCTCCGGCTGCCCGCCCAGATCAATGTATCGATCAGCGCAGGCGGGAAACCCTATTCCGGCACGCTGAGCGGCAAGCTGCAGCTGGGCGGCACTCCGCTGGGCAATCCGGCCCAGATTTCCTGGCCGCTTTCCTCGCCCCAGAAGCTCCGCGTCACCCTCAGCGGCCTGGCCTGGAGCCCCGATACCCTTTCGGCCCGCATCGTGGTGAAGGCCGAGGAGCTCGAAAGCCCTGCAGGCCTGCGGCTTACGACGGTCCGGGATGTATTCCTCAAATCCGGCCAGACCCGCTACTTCGAATATGAAATCATCGGCCCCGGCAGCGGCACGCTCGAAATCCCCCTGCTGGGCCAGATGGGCGAAACCGGCCCCATGAGCCGGGCCGGCGTGATCCGCCTGCCGTATCAGATTCAGGCGGCGGGCGGCTCTGCCAGTTCCGAAGAGGACGACTGGGTAGCCGCAGTGGATCAGAATACCATAGCCGCCTTCGAATCATTTCTCAAAAAACATCCCGGCAGCAGCCACCGCAGCGATGCCGAGCGTCAGATCAAAGAACTCAAAGGTGCCTCCGGAAGCAGCCAGGGCCAGCCCGGGGCGGCAGATCCCAAGCCGGAGAAACCCGCAAGCGCCGATGCTGCCGCCCGTGAAAGCAAGCTCTGGGACCAGATCCGGCGCAGCGGGAATGTGGAGGATATGAAGGAATACCTCAACCTCTTCCCCAAAGGCCCCCACAAAGACGAGGTCGAAGAGCGGCTCGAACGCGCGCTGCCGATGGAGGCGAAGGTAAACCGCAGCCGCAGCAACCGCAACCGCTTCGTCATTACCCTCAAATATGCAGCGGCCCCGGTGAGCTATCAGTTCTCGGATACCAGCGGATATACCTACGAATGGCAGGAGCAGAACAGCCGCATGGAGGTCGAAATGCTGGAGCCCAAGACCCTGCGGGTGGAATTTGCGGATGCCAACGGCAAGACCAAGGGCGTGGATCTCAACGCGGATCTGGATCCGCTGGAGATCGTATCGGCCAGCTTCGTCAAAGACAGCACCTGGACCACGGGCCTGCAGCTGTCGCTCAACGGCGGCAAGCCGCCGTATACGCTGGTGCTGAGCCAGTTCGGTGTGGAGGGGGTTGCCTATGAATATCCGCTGGGAACGGATAAAGCCTACGAGCTGAATCTGGAGGAAATTGCCGACGCGATTGCGGCGGGCATTCCGGGCCGGACGACGCCGATCTCAGGCCGCTTCGAGCTGAGCGTAATCGACCAGCGCAAGACGGAAAGCGTCGCAATCGGAGAGAATGCGCTGCTGCGCAGCACGCGCAAGACCAATTTTCTGCCCTGGATCATTGCCGGAGCGGTGCTGCTGGCCCTGGCCGTAGGCGCGTATGCCTGGAATGCGGCCCGGAAGCAGCGCCTCAAGCGCGAAATCGAAGCCCGCAGGCAGAAAGCGCAGGAGCGCGGCACGCAGCAGGTGCAGGAGCGCCCGGCAGCAGTTCAGCCTCCGGCTGCGCCGCCGCCGCCGGGCACGTCCAAGTTTGCCATTTCCCGCAAAGTGGCACCCGATGCCGATACCAGCAGCAGCGGCGAAGGCCCCAGCCCCGCCGGCAAGGAAGAAGACTACTGCAGGCTGCCCCTCACCACGCTCTGGGCCGATACGGCCATCACCGACGTGATGCTGCACCGCAAGTGCATCGGCGAGCTGGATGCCTTCATCCGCGAGCTGAACATCAACCCCTGGAAGGAGGACAACCAGGAAGCGATTCCGGAAATCGGGGGCTTCCTGCTGGGCTTTCACCAGCCGCATCCGGAGACGGGGCGCTACCGCGTGTACATCGAGGAGTTTGTGCCCATCACGCCGGAGGAGCACGGGGTGTACAAGATCGAGTTCGGGGTCATGGCCTGGGCGGAGCTGGCCGACGTGCAGGACAATTTCCCCAATCTGGAGACCATCGGCTGGTTTCACACCCACCCGGGCCACGGCCTGTTCCTTTCACAGCCCGACCTGCGGATTCACGAAGGGTTTTTCCGCCAGCCTTTCCAGGTAGCGATGGAGATCGATACCCTGTCGCCGAATCTGGATACGGCCTTTTTCACCCGAAGCCAGAGCGGCGCCATCAACAACACGCATCTGCGGGTTGCGGACGGCTGGTTCCGCTGGTATGACATACAGACCTTTGCCTGATCCTGTGCCGATGATGACCATCCGCAAGCGGACTGCCGCCGGGGCGCCGGAGCGCCTGAATGACCTGGAGGTCTTGCGCCAGGCAGGCTGGGCTTGTGTGAACCTGGAAGCTGCCGTTGCCGACACCCAGGTGCAGGCGGTATGGATCGCGCCGGACTGCATCGGCAGCATCCGGGCCTGGGTAGGCCTGAGCCTGGAGCAGCACCCGGTGCCGGAGACCGGCGGATTTTTATTGGGCCGGATGAGCGGGCAGGCACCCTTTTCTGTATCTTTGGAGGTGTTCGTGCCATCCCGCAGCATCGACTACAGCAGCCCCAACCGGCTGAGCTTCGGCGCCGGTGCGCTGATGGAGCTGGATACGGCCCGCCGGGAGCATCCGGCACTGGTGCCTGTAGGGTGGTTTCATACCCATCCGGGGCATACGCCCTACCTTTCGTCCTACGATCTGGCCATCCATGAAGGCTTTTTTATCGAACCCTGGCAGCTCGCAGTCGTGCTCGACCCGCTGACCCCCGGACAGGACACCGGGGTATTCAGCCGGAAAGCGGACGGAAGCGTCAACAACAAGCCCGACTGGCCTGCCTGGATTTCCTGGACCGCATTGCTAACCTCTGACGCTGCATGAACCGCCGGCTCGTATTCTGGTGCTTGATCCTGGGATGCCTGGGAAGCCTGACGGCGCAGACGCCGCCCGGCGCCGGCGACGTATTTGAAATTCTCCGGGTCTATCCCAACGGCGCCCGCAGGACGCTGGATGTGGAAGTGCGCGCCTTCCGCAAAGGCCAGCGTGCGCCGCTGGTGGCTACCGATCTGTCGATGACCCAGGATTCGCTCACTGCCCTGAGCATCCGCAGCATCGATGCCATTCCCGACGGCGACACCTCGCGCGGCACCCATATCATCCACGCCTCGCTCGGCAACCAGGCCGTCATTTACAAAGGCGAACCGCACGAACTCAAGGTCGTGTACCGCCGCGAGCAGGTGCGCCGCTCCAGGTTCGCCTTCGGCTCGCCCTCCAACCCCGTCAACTTCGTGCCGGTCGCCTGGATGGAGGTTGTGATCATCGGGATGCTGATCGTCAGCGGCTTGCTGCTGCTCTTCAGCCAATTGATCCCGGTGTACAACCAGTACCAGTTCAAGCGGAAGTACGTCAAGAAATACAAGGAGATCAAGCAGCCGGGCGTCCGCCGTTTCGACCCCATCACCGGGGACGAATTCGAGGACGAGGAGCTGGTGGTGGCCAAATGCCGCCGCATCACCTCCATGACGAGCTGGGAATACAACGGCTTCCAGTGTCCGGACTATCCGGACTGCATGCTGGCCGCCGAACCCTGCACGCACGGGCAGACCAAAACGGCCGGCGACAACTTCTTTGCCCAGCAGGGCGACTTCCGCAAGCTCAACTGGCTCTGGTACGGCAGCCTCGGCGGCCTGATGGCCTGGGGCGTCTGGGCCTTGCTGCAGAACATCGAGCTGCCCGCCCTCAGCAGCCTGATGGCGGCGGTTGCCGGCAGCCAGGCCACGGATTTCGGCTTTTCGCTGCTGCGCGACACGCTCATGGGCCTGGCCCTGGGCCTGGGCCTCACGTTCACGCTTTCCATCGTGGAAGACCGCGGCACCAGCAGCCGCACCTCCTGGTCGCGGGTGCTGCTGCGCACACTGCTCGGCGCACTGGTAGCGCCGGTGGTATTTCTGGGCGGATATTTCCTCCACCAGATCCTGCCCTCCGGCCCCGGCCAGCTGGCCGTCGAGTATCTCGGCAGCCTGCTGGTCTGGATCCTCTTCGGCCTGGCGCTGGGGCTCGTGCTCTCCGTACGGTCGACGATCTCGGCGCAGCGCGGCATTCTGGGGGGCGTGATTGCCTCGGCCATTGCGTTCAACATCTTCTTCTGGCTCTCCTTCCTGTTTCAGGCCTTCGAGCTGCCGAAAATGATCGCCTTCGTGGCGCTGGGCGCCGTGCTGGGCTACACCATCGTATCGGTGGTGAGCAGGCTGGAGGATTTCGAGCTCGAATACGTATCGCCGGCTAAATTCAGCCGCGTCAACCCGATCAGCAAGTGGCTCAAGGCCGATATGGACATCTTTATCGGCACGGATCCGGGCTGCTACGTGTTCATCAAGTGGAATGACGAGTTTGCGCAGGCGCGCCATGCGCGGCTGAGCTACCAGAACGGCCACGTATCGCTGGAGCCGCTGGCCGAAACCGTGGTCAACGGCCAGGTTGCGCCGCTGAACAAGCCCACGGTTCTGAAGGACGGCGATATCATTCAGCTGGGCCGGCAGAGCATCTCGCGGATGCGGTACAAGGAGAAGCGCAGCAGCGGGCCGCCGAGCCGGCAGCAGCCCTCCTCCGGGGCCTCGTCCTCGTCTTCCGGCGGCGGATCGTCCCGGAATACAGGCGGCAGCCGCAGCGCAGACCGGCCCCGGCCGGAGATCAGGATTTCCAAGCGCGTCAAATAACCCGATTTACACCCAAACACCCTTGCCTATGTCTGGATTCATACGCCTCAGCCTGCTGATGATGTTCGCGCTCGGAACGGTCCGGGTGCTGGCGCAGCAGACCGTTGTCAGCGTGACGCCGAACACCGCCTGTATCGGCGACACCGTTGTGATCCGCACAACCGGATTCAGCGGATTCGATTCCGGCAATCCTCCAAACGTATCGGTCATCAACGGCGGCAGCACTGCTCCGATGGCAGTCGTTTCCTTCAACAACTCGGCTCCGAGCAACTCGCGGGAGATTACCGTAATCGTGCCCAGTATCACGGTCAGCGGCAACGACGATGTAGTCGATGTCCGGGTACAGCGGGGGGGTACCGGCCAGCTGGACACCTTGCTCCAGGGCCTGACGATTCGGAATACGCCCCGTGTGCTGGCGCTCCGCGACACAACCCTTTGCCAGGGAGCCAGTGTGACGTTTGCAGGTACCCTGTTTCCGAATACCGGGGTGGCACCGGTGACCTATGCCTGGCTGCCGGCAGGCGGCACCCAGACAGGCAGCAACTATCAGCTGACCCCTGCAGCCGGCACCTCCAATGTAATTGTAACAGCTACCGGCGCGAACGGCTGTCTGGATAAAGACACGGCAGTTGTCGTGACCCGGCTTGCGCCCAGTCTTTCCGGCACGCCCGTGATCACGAGCCCCTGCCCCGGCCAGACCAACGGCACCGTCACCCTCAGCGTGCAGGGGAGCGCCGGGATTACCCTGCAGACGCAGATTACCCCAACTGTGGATGCCGCCTATGTGAACGGCTCGACCCGGAATAATGTATCGGTTCCCCCCGGAACCTATTCGCTGAGGATCCGCTACAACAACGATCCCCGCTGCGAGACGACCCTCGCCAACATCATCACCGTCAATGCGCCTCCCACCTGGTCGGCGGATATCACCAGTCCGGCCTCCGTACCCTCGATCTGTACCGGCGAGACGGTGAGCTTCCAGTCGGCTGCGGCTGCCGGGGTGGCGATCTCCTGGAACTTCGGCACGGGCGCGTCGCCTGCAACGGCTTCGGGTGCCGGGCCGCATGTGGTCACCTACACCAACAGCACCAGCGCCGATGTGACGGCTACCGCCGTCGTCACCTACACCGGAGGCGGCTGCACCGATACCGATCAGATCAACGTGACGGTCAAGTACCGGCCGCTCGCAGACATCATCGCCCCCAATCCCCTGCCGGCGTCGGTCTGCAAGGGCACGTCCCTGGACTTCGAGGCAGCGGAAGCGCCCGGCTCAGGCGAGACCTACAGCTGGGTGTTCGGCAATGGCCAGACCTCCACGAACCGCAATCCCGGCGCGCAGACCTATACGACGCTCGGCAGCACCGCTGCGACCCTGACCGTATCGAAAAACGGATGCGTCAGCACGGAAACAGCCAGCTTTACGGTGATCAATACGCCTACGGCGTCGTTCGCCCTGCCAGCCAGTCCAGTGTGCGCCGGTGCGCCAGCCGTTTTCCAGACCTCATCTGTGCAGGGGGAAACCTACTCATGGAACTTCGGCGCAAATGCCAGCCCTGCCACCGCATCCGGCGCCGGACCGCACAGCATTCCCTACTCCGCAGCAGGCAATAAGTCTGTACGCCTGACGGTCAGCGCCTCCGGCTGTTCGGACGATACCACGATCGTGCTCAGTGTCAAGGCAAAGCCCACTGTATCCATTACTGCGTCAGTATCCGGCGAGGTCTGCGAAAATCAGGTGTTCGGAGTAAGTGCCACCTCCAGCATTCCCAACTCTGCCTTTGTATGGGCCTTCGGAAGCGATGCCTTCCCTGTGTCTTCGACCAACGCATCCGACAGTCTGAGCTATCTGGCGCCCGGCGAGCAGGATATCCAGGTGATTGCCAATTCGTCCGATGGCTGCGCCGATACGGCGACAATTAGTTTGGACGTCATCGATGAAGAAGAAGCCGAGTGCCGCCTCTTTACGGTGCCCGATATTTTTACTCCGAACGGCGACGGTGCCAACGACGAGCTGGTGATCGGCACCCGTGCCGACATCGATGCGGATCAGTTCCGCATCCGCATCTACAACCGCAGCGGCGGACTGGTGTATAACGGCCTGGTATCGGCATTCTGGGACGGCGCCGGCGCTGCCGACGGCCCGTACTGGTACCTGATCACGGATCTCAACAACTCGGCCGATGTAAGGGCCCGCGGCGCCCTGTCGATTCTGCGCAAACTCTGACCTTCAACCCCCGGACCCATGACCCGTACGATACTCCGCTATCTGGCCGCGATGGCCGCCCTGCTGGGGGGAATGCACCTGCATGCCCAGCAGTGGCCGCTGTTTACGCAGTTTCTCTATGAGCCCGCGCTCTACAACCCTGCGCTGACCGGCGCCGGCGGCGCCAACCGCATCTGGCTGCGCCACCGCCAGCAGTGGATGGGCTTCGAGGAGGCCCCTTCCACCCAGCTGCTTGGCTGGCAGACCGGCCTGGGCAGCCGCCCCATCGGGGTGGGCCTGCTGCTGCTCAACGACCGCGCGCACATCTTCCGCAATACCGGCGCCAACGCCATGATGGCCTACCACCTCGGGCCGGAAGGCGGGCCGCATACCTTTTCCACCGGCATCATGCTGGGTGTAGCCAATGTGGGCATCCGCCTGGATCAGGATCTGATCATCAACAACCCGGACGACCCGATCTTCAGCGGCACGCCCTACGCGAAGATCGTGCCGGATGCAGGCATCGGGCTGCATTACGAGTACAAAACCGAGGCTTTGCAGCTCCGGATCGGCGCATCGACTGCGCAGCTTCCGCAGACGCTGGCCGTTGTGGACAGCTTTCTGGAGTTCCGCCGCCAGGCGCATGTGCTGGCGGGGCTGTCGGCGCGGTTTCAGGCGGGAGACCAGGTGGCGATCGAGCCTGCGCTGCTGTACCGCCAGATGCCCGGCCCTACGGGCATGATCGCCGGCGGGCTCGATGCGGGCCTTCGGGTGCATCTGCTCGACGGCCGCCTCTGGGCGGCTGGCGGGTACCGGCTGGGGGCGGGCAGCTTTCATGCCGGGCTCGGCTTTGCTGCAGATGCGGACAACCGCTACCAGCTCAACGCGCTGTTCGAGCGGCATCCGGCGCTGGGCAATACGATCGAGGCCGGCATTGCCCTTGTGCTGGGCAATACGCCGGAACCAGGGCCCCGTCCGCCCCGTCCCGACAAGCCGGAGCCGGACAAACCGGTTGTGGTCAAGCCTGAGCCCGACAAACCCGTCGTGGTCAGGCCGGACAAGCCCGGCAAGGTCAAATGCCCCGACCGTGCAGCATTCTGGGAGCAGACCGCAGCCCTCAGCCAGCGGCTGATGGCCGTATCGCCCCACCCGGACCAGCGCAGCGTCAATGCGCTGATTTCCAAGACCTATGTCGATGTGACTTATGCCTTCTCGGATGAGGAGGATACCTTCGATCCTGCCCAGTATCCGGAGCTGAAGGCTCTGCTGGACCACATCGCCGCCACCCTGGAGGAAGCGCTGGACCCCTGCCCGGCGCAGCACCTCAAGGGCATCGAGAGCGTGGTCATCACGACCAGCCTGCTGGACAATGCCGCGACCCTGCGCGAGGATTCCTACGTCAACTACGAAGGCGAATTCGGGCAGCGGCTGCTGACGGAATACACCCTCGACGGAACCAAGCGCCTCGAAAACCTGGTGCCGGGCAGCCTGACGAAGCAGCAGCTGGCCCTCATCAAGCAGCAGGCCATCAAAGCCTACCTGACCAAAGCCCTCGGCGATGCGGTTGCGGAGCGTCCGGATTTCTTCCGCTTCGAGCTCACTTCCGGCGCGGATGTGTCGGCGCTGCGCGAGACGAAGATCAAGCTGCTGCTGCTGCGGTAAGGAAAGATGACCAGATGCGCAACATACCGGCCTGTGCCCTGTGCAGGCCGGTTCTGTTTTAATGGATTGAGCTTCCATTGCCCCCTGCATCAAATCATTGCGCAACATTGCAAAATCCCTGCTATCTTTCGCCGGGCTGCCCGCTGCGGGCGGTCCGGTACTTTACTGCTGCCTGCATGAATCTGCAACGCTTTCTGCTGCTCGCATCTTGGCTCTGGGGGGCCCTATGGGCCCAGGACATCCGCCCGCAGCGCATCGAGCCGCCCTTCTGGTGGGATGGCATGCGCAATCCGGAGCTCGAACTCCTCGTCTACGGCGAACAGATCGGCGACTGCCGCGCTTCGGTCGCCTATCCCGGCGTGACCCTCCTGGGCGCTACCCGGACCGAAAACCCCAATTACCTCTTCCTCTCCCTCCGCATCGATACCGCGCTGGCGCAGCCGGGCCTGATGCCCATCGTGCTGGAGCGCGGCGCGGCGCGGGTGACCATCGGCTATGAGCTGAAAGCCCGCAGCCTCCGCCCCGAATCCATGGAGGGCGTCACCAGCGGGGACCTGATCTATCTCCTGATGCCGGACCGCTTCGCCAACGGGGATGCCGCTAACGACAACGTGCCCGGCATGCTGCAGCCCAAGGCCTCCCGCACCGGCCAGTACCAGCGCCACGGCGGCGACCTCCAAGGCGTGATCCAGCGGCTGGGCTACCTCGATGACCTGGGCGTGACCGCCCTCTGGCTCAATCCGGTGCTCGAAAACAACCAGCCCAGGGAATCCTACCACGGCTACGCCGTCACCGACCATTACCGCGTGGATGCCCGCCTCGGCGGCAACGATGCCTACGTGCGGCTTGCGGATTCCGCCCATGCGCGGGGCATGAAGCTCGTCCAGGATATGGTCTTCAACCACTGCGGCAACGAGCACTGGCTGATGAAAGATCTGCCCGCCCGCGACTGGATCCACCAGCAGGATACCTTCCGCAAAACCAACTACCGGGCGCCCATTCTCTCCGATCCCTATGCCTCGAAGGCCGATTACGACCTCATGGTCAACGGCTGGTTCGATACGCACATGCCCGACCTGAACCAGCAGAACCCCCATCTGGCCCGCTACCTGATCCAGAACTCTATCTGGTGGGTGGAATACGCGAAGCTCGACGGCTACCGCATCGATACCTATGCCTATCCGGACCAGGTGTTCATGGCCGACTGGAACCGCGCCCTGCTCCGCGAATACCCCCATCTGGGCATCTTCGGCGAGATCTGGGACCAGAGCTTCGCCGCGCAGGCCTGGTTTGCCGAGGGGCAGCGGCTGCACAAGCCCTACGACAGCCACCTGCCGGGGGTAACAGATTTTCAGATCCACTTCGCGCTGCTCGACGCCCTGAACCAGAATTTCGGGTGGAGCGAAGGGCTGGCGAAGCTCTACATTGCCCTGGCCGGCGATTATCAGTACGTGGATCCGATGAAGAACGTGGTGTTTCTCGACAACCACGACGTCGGGCGCTTCTACTCGGCAGTCAAGGAGGATTTCAATGCCTACAAAATGGGGCTGGGCTTCCTGCTTACCACACGCGGCATCCCGCAGGTGTATTACGGCACGGAAATCCTGATGAAGAACAACTTCGACTGGGGCAACCACGACAAGGTGCGCGAGGAGTTTCCGGGCGGATGGCCGGGCGACAAGGTGAACAAGTTCGCCGCTGCCGGCCGCACGCCGCAGGAGCAGGCGGCCTTTACCTTCTTCCGGACCCTGGCCAACTACCGCAGGACCAGCTCTGCCCTGCGCACCGGCAAGCTGATGCAGTTTGTGCCGGAAAACGGCACCTATGTCTATTTCCGCTACGATCCCAAGCAGACGGTGATGGTGGCGATGAACCAGCAGTCCACGGAAGCCAAGCTTTCCACGGCCCGCTTTGCCGAGCGGATGCAGGGCTTCACCCGCGCACGCGACGTCGTGACGGGCAAGGAGCTTTCCTCGCTCGGGCAGCTTACCCTCCCGCCCAGGTCGATCACCATCCTTGAATTGGTCCGTTAACCCCCAGCTCCCATGATCCGCCGGATTTCCGCATCCATGCTTCTGCTGCTGCCTGCGCTCAGCCTGCTGTCCCAGGCCGGCGGCAACGCGCTCTTCAAGGCCCGCCAGACCGAGTACGACCAGATGCCCATGCAGCAGAACGCTGCTTTCCGCCCGCAGGGCGGAGAATACCTGCCGCAGGTGCAGTTTGCGGAGGAGGATCAGGTGGAGATCGAGGTGCGTGCGCTGATGAATGTCCGGGCCGACGCCCAGGTGGCGGTCTTTCACGTGCGGCAGCTCGCCGAGACGGCCGCCCAGGCCAACAGCCTGATGCAGGAGCGCATCGGCGGCCTGATGCAGGCGCTGGCGCAGCTGGGCATCCCCCGCGAAGCAGTATTCGTGGATGTGGTGTCGCAGGTGCCGATTTTCGAGACCGAAGTCACCAAGAAGCTCTTCAGCAAAACCTACAACGAAGTGCCCAAGGGCTTCGAGCTGCAGAAAAACCTGCACATCCGCTTCAGCAAGAGCGAGCAGATCGATGTCATCCTCAAAGCCGCCGCCGACCAGGAGATCTACGACCTGATCACGGTGGATTACTTCGTCGAAGACAGCCGCGCGCGCTACGACAGCCTGCGGGAGGCGGCACTGGACGTGCTGAAAACCAAGGTGGAGCGGCTGGGCGGCACCGGCCTGCGGGTGGACAGCCTCTTTACGGTGGCCGGGGAATCGGTGCAGGCCTACCTGCCTTCGCAGCGCTACAAGCCCTACGAGACCTTCGGGGCCAGCACGATCGAAGCCGTGAGCAAAAAAACCGGCGTTACCCAGGCCCAGCGCAGCAGCACCCTGTACTACGTGCCGCTGCCCTTCTCGCAGTTCGATGTGGTGATCAACCCGGTGGTGCTGGAGCCGGTGGTGCAGTACACCTACGCGCTGAAGGTGCGCTACCAGGTGAAGCCGCTGCGCCCGGAAGTCAAAACCGAGATCCGGTATCTCTGGATGACGCCGCAGGGAGGTTTGCAGGAGGTAAAGGTGCCGAAGTAAATCCCGGGATTTCCTTACAGAGATGCGCTGCCAGCTGCTGCTGGCAGCGCTTTTTGCATGTGTCTCTAGTTCAACACCCGGTGGAATATGATTTTGTTGGAGTATGCAAATTATTTTTCTTTCCGCATAAACAATCACAGAGGAACTCCGTACAAATTGACAAATCCCGACAGTGTAATTTTATAGATTGTTCAAAATGAGAAATTCATTTTGATAATCCAAGTAACATGTATCCTGTAATTGCTAAAAGCTTTCCTGTGCGGATTGCTCCTGTCTCCACGGTGAATTTTCATCTGTGGGAACCCTGCAACATGCGGTGCAGCTTCTGTTTCGCTACATTTCAAGACGTAAAGAAAATGGTATTACCTAAAGGTCATCTTTCTAAGGATCAGTGTGTTAGGGTAGTAGAACTGCTTTCGGAAGCCGGATTTTCCCGGATCAATTTTGCGGGCGGAGAGCCCATGCTGTGTCCCTGGCTGACGGAGCTTGCCATTTGTGCAAAGCAGAATGGCATGCAAGTGTCAATCATTACAAACGGATCAAAATTAACAAATGACATGTTATTGTCTTGGAAAAACGTTTTTGAGCTGATTGGCATTAGCATCGACAGTGTCTGTCCGGCGACCAACCTTGCGATGGGAAGAGCTGTGCACGGAAAAAAACCGATAGGCGAGATGCAGTACCGGGAAATCATCGAAAACGTGCATGCAAATGGTTTTGCGCTCAAGATCAACACGGTGGTGAATGCGCATAATGCGGACGAGGATCTGAACAGTTTTATCGAATGGGCACAGCCGGGGCGCTGGAAAATATTCAAAGCGCTGCCGATCGATGGGCAAAATGACCGATCGAGATCGGATTGGATGATCACGGACGAACAGTTTGAGGCCTTTATCCAGCGGCATGCCCATACGCAAGCCCGGCTGAAATATGCGATTGTCGAAGACAACGAGGCCATGACCGGAACCTATATGATGGTGGATCCCGCCGGGAGATTTTACGACAATGTCGAGCATGCCTACACGTATAGCCGGCCCATTCTGGAGGTTGGGGTGGAAGCAGCGTTGTGCGATATTCGGATCGATCCGGCCCGCTACCAGGAGCGCGGAGGCGATTATGCCTGGAGCTGACATGCATGAGGCCGCATTGCATTGAATTCAACCTGAGGATGAGGGCCGGCGGATGCAGCATCCGATCCGGCTCTCATCGGATTGGTATGCATCGGCTTGCTGGCTCCAGTCCATAGCTAAAATTCCTGTTCGGCAGATTCCGGATCTTGCATTTGCCTGACCGAATCCCTTACTTCGGAGCCACAGCCGGATACCGGCTGCCTGTATTGGATAACGCGTGAAGCACATGAATGTCTCTGTATACCGTCTGCGGATATTTCTGGCCCTGTGGCTGCCGTGTATCCTCGCAAAAGCCCAGGTCATCACCGCCATTCCCGCCAATCCTTCGGCAGACGACAGCGTGACCGTGGTCTTCGATGCCTCGAAGGGCAACCGGGCCCTGTCCGGCCACGCAGGGCCGGTGTACGCCCACACCGGGGTCATCACCGGTACGCCGGAGGAGCCCAGCGGCTGGCGCTACGTCCAGGGCGACTGGGGCCGCGACGACCGCCGCATGCAGATGGAGCCCATCGGCGGGGACCGCTACCGGATCCGCTTCCACATCCGCTCGTTTTACGGCATTCCGCAGGATGAGCCCTTTCTGCAGCTGGCTTTTGTGTTCCGGAACCAGAACGGATCGGTGGTGGCGAAGGATGAGGGCGAAAAAGACCTCTATTATCCCGCCCTCGAAAAGCTGGAGCACGGGCCGCTGGAGAAAGCCGACGGGCGCGACGGGCAGGGCTTCGGCAAGCTGCGGAGCGTAGAAAAGCGCCCCGACGGCAGCCTGCTGCTGCGCGGCGAGCGCCAGGCGCTGCTGCTGCGCAACTGCTTCGACCGGGCGCTGAGCTTCACCTATTTCCCCGCCGGCCAGGTTTCGGAGCCGGTTTCGGAGGCGGTGGTCTATGCTGCGCCGGGCCGCAGGCTCAAGCCGGTATCCGCTGCGAAAGGCGGCCTGATCCGCTGGACAGACAGCTGGAGCATCCGCATCCACCCCGATCCGCTGCGCATCGAGGTGCTCAGCGGCGGCGTGCCGGTGTATGCCGAGGAACTGGGCGCCTTTGCCGACGCAAGCGATCCGCGCATCGGCGCGGTCAGCGGCCTGCGGCTGCGCCTGCAGCCGGGCGAGCGCCTCTACGGGACCGGCTCCCGCGCCCTGCCCATGGACCGCCGCGGCCGCCGCCTCTATGCCTACAATACCGCCTCCTACGGCTATACCTGGGGCGAGGAAGACCTGAATATCAGCATTCCCCTGGTCATCTCCTCCGCCGGATACGGCCTCTTCATCGACAGCTACCGCCGCGGCTATTTCGACCTGGGCCATACGCAGCCCGGCATCCTGGAGGCCGGCATGAAAGACACCCTGCTTGCCTGGTATGTCATGCCCGGCACGATGCAGGAAGTGGTGCAGACCTACACCCAGCTCACGGGCCGGCAGCCCCTGCCGCCCGCCTGGGCCATGGGCTATATCCAGTCGCGCTACGGCTACCAGTCGCAGGCGGAGACGGAAGACATCGTGCGCCGCACGATTGCGGCAGGCTTTCCCCTGGATGCGGTGCTGCTGGACCTGTACTGGTTCGGCGGCAAGGGCCGCATGGGCGACCTCGCCTGGGAACCCCGCAACTGGCCCGATCCGGAAGGCATGATGCGCACGCTGCGGGACCTGGGCGTGCGGACGATTCCGATCACCGAAACGTATTTCGTGCAGGGCACGCGCTTTTTCGACTCGCTGGCAAGCCAGGGACGATTCGCCACAGACAGCAAAGGCAGCCCCTACATCATCAAAGACTTCTGGGCGGGCCCCGCCGGCCTGCTGGATGTGTTTCAGCCGGAGGCAGCCGAATGGTACTGGCCGCAGTACCGCCGCCTCGTGGAGCAGGGGGCGGCAGGCTTCTGGTGCGATTCCGGCGAGCCGGAAAACCATCCGCTGGGCATGATGCACAGCCGGGGCCGCACGGAGGAGATCCACAACCTCTATGCGCTCTACTGGGCCAAGTTCATGTATGAGCAATTCACTGCCGAATATCCCACCCAGCCGTTTTTCAACCTGATGCGCTCAGGGTTTGCGGGGATGCAGCGCTACGCGACGTTCCCCTGGTCGGGCGATGTGAGCCGCAGCTGGGAAGCGCTGCGGGCGCAGCCGCCCATCATGCTGGGCGCCGGGATCTGCGGCATTCCCTTCATGCATTCCGACCTGGGCGGCTTCACCGGCGGGCCCAAAGACGAGGAATTGTACACCCGCTGGATTCAGTTCGGGGCCTTTACGCCCATCATGCGCGTGCATGGCGACGCATCCGGCATCCTGCCGGAGCCTATTTTTTTCAGTGCCGAGACGCAGCAGCGGGTGAAAGCCGCCATCGGGCTGCGCTACCGCCTGCTGCCCTACCTCTGGTCGCTGGTGCATGCGCATCAGGAAACGGGCGCGCCGCTGGCGCGTCCGCTGGCGTTTCATTTTCCGGAGGACAGCATTGCCGCCCGCCTCGACGACGAGTACCTCTGGGGTCCGTCGATGCTGGTGGCGCCGGTGTTCGAGCGCGGGGCGGCGAGCCGCCGGGTGTATCTGCCGGCAGGAGACTGGTACGATTTTCACACCGATTCCCTCTGCGCGGGCGGGCGCTGGCACGAAGTAGCGCTCACGCAGGATCAGATCCCGGTCTTTGTCAAGGCCGGCAGCTGGATCCCAATGGCGCCGGCTATGCAGCATACAGGCGAATACCAGCCTGATGAAGTGACCTGGCACCACTACGCGGCGGCATCCGGCACCACCCAGCACAGCCTGAATATCAGCCCCATCGTCCGGCCTTTCCGCTGGCAGCTGGGCGCCACCGGAGGCAGCAGCTGGACGCTGAGCATCGCCAGCCTGGACGGCAGCAGCGGCACGGTGGACATCGCCGTGCACGGCCTGCCGGCATCGGCGCAGCAGGTGCTGCTGGGTTCCCTGGACAAACGCGCCGCCGGCGCTGCGACCCTGCTTTCGAGCAGCCGCCCCAGTCCCGGCACGCTGTCCGTGCGGGTGGGCGTCAGCCCGGCGCAGGCGCCGTGGCTGCTGATTGTGCGCTGATGAGGAGGGCGTAGTAACGCTCAAAAAATACATTCCGCTGTTGACTCGGTCTTTTGCACGAATACTGCGTCAGAAAAGCCCTCATTTGGCCCGCCAAACTCGGTTTTTCTTCCTTGTCTTCGCACAAAATCCCATCGCAACATCTGGAGATTATTGTTTGAGCGTTACTTAGGCGGCTTCCGGGTAATGCTGGGCACGCCTTCTGCCTGTTTATAGCTTATCTGCCTTCGTTTCCGAATTCAAATACACCGCCTGCTGCGCGCCGGGGGCCTGGCTGTCGCGGTACTGGCCCAGCCACCACTCCTTGCCGGGGTTTTCCTCGATGGGAATAAGGGCGATGCGCTTGATATGTTCATAGCCATCCTCATAGCCATCCGTCACGACG
>JANRID010000041.1:0-13296 GCA_033765305.1 Bacteroidia bacterium | reverse complement strand
CCCCCTCACACCGCCTCCCGCACGGCGGCTTTGCCGGCCAGCCGGAAGGCATGCTGGATGGCTGCATGCAGCTCGTCGGGATAGTCCACCTTGACCGGCTTGCCGGTCTCGATCCAGGTGCGCAGCAGGCCTGCGGGGTTCTGGTCCAGGCTCCGGACCACCTGCACGCCGAGGCGCCGCAGCGATTCGCCGTTGCAGTACTGCTCGTACTGGCCCCGGATGGGCACGGTGAAGATCTTTTTGCCCAGGTAGAGCGCTTCCGCCGGCGTCTCGAAGCCCGCGCCGGAGAGGATGCCCGTGCAGTGCACCAGGCTTTCGGTGAAGGCCGCCGCATCCACGCGCCGCACCCATACGTTTCGGTCGCGGAAGTCGGATTTGGCGTAGCGCGAAAAGACCTGCCACTGCGTCTCCGGCAGCTGCTTGAGGATGCCGATGAGCACCTGCTCGTTGAAGGCCGGCAGGTAGACGGTGTAGTATCCGCCGTCGCCCGGGGTCTGGGCGCGCACGTCGGCGCGGATCACCGGCGGGTAGATGAAGCTGTCGTAGCGGTCGAAGTGAAAGCCCACGGCATGCTGCGCAGGGGCATAGTGCTGGAGGATCCATTCGCCCAGCGGATCGCGGTGGGCGGGGCGGGGCGTGCGCTCCGACAGGAAGGCTGCCTGATGCCCCATGGCCACGCAGGGCACGCCCCTGAAGCGGCAGGCCCAGGAGGACACCGGCTCGAAGTCGTTGATAACCAGGTCGTAGGAGGTAATGGGGAGCGAGTGGACCTCGCCGAGCAGGCGCGGGGTGAGGTTGAGGCGGGCGGAGCGGAAGTAGTCGATGCCGCCCTTTTTATTGTAGATGAACGAGGCGCCTTTGAATCGGTATTTCAGCTCGAAGGGCAGCTTGACCTCCGACTGGGTGCCGCTGATGAGCACATCCACGTGGCCGTATTGTTCGAGAGCGGGCACCACATCGCGGGCGCGGCTCACATGGCCGTTGCCGGTGCCTTGAATCGCGTAGAGCAGTTTCATGCGGGGACAGCATTGCAGCCCCGGGTCCGTTCAGGAGACAGGTACAGGCACAGGCCGGGGCGGGGTAATGGGGGCAGAAGCCTCATGCAGCACATCGGTCAGATCCCGGCTGCGGTCGGCGCCGGCATCGGAATAGGGGTAAATATACCACATTCCGCCGTGATATTCCAGCGCGGTCAGATTTTCGACCCAGTCGCCGGAGTTGAGGTAGGTGATGCTGCCCTGGCTGGTGGCAATTTCGCGGATCTGAGGCTGGTGGATGTGGCCGCAGGCCACGAAGTCGTAGCCCCGCTCGATGGCCACCGCTGCCGCTGCCTGCTCGAAGTCGCTGATATAGCTGACGGCCGTTTTGACGCTTTGCTTGATGCGCTTGGAGAAGGACATCTTGGGCCGGCCCATGCGGGCGAGCACCCCGTTGCAGAAGCTGTTGAGCAGGATCAGCAGGTCGTAGCCGATGGCGCCGAGCTTGGCGAGCCATTTGGCGTACTGCATGCTGGCATCGAAGATGTCGCCGTGGAAGATCCAGGTCTTGCGGCCGTCCAGGTCGAGCACGAGCTGGTCGAGGAGGTGGAAATTGCCCAGCGAGAAGCCCGAAAACTTGCGCAGCAGCTCGTCGTGGTTGCCGGTGAGGTAATAGACCGGCGTATCGTTGGCTGCCAGCCTCACCAGCTCCTTCAGCACCTGCATGTGGGGCTTGGGCCAGTAGCGCTTGCTGAACTGCCAGATATCGATGATGTCCCCGTTGAGAACCAGCACCTTGGGTTCGATGCTCTTGAGGTACTGCACCAGCTCCGCGGCGTGGCTGCCGTACGTGCCCAGGTGCACATCTGAAATGATGACAAGATCTACGCTGCGTTTGCTCATCCGCTCCGGTTCGTGGCGCGGCCCTGCGGGGATTCAAGTGTTCGCTGCGAATCCGGGCAAGGTTCCGGCCTGATACAGCTGCAAAGATGCCGAGACGCTGTTAGGGGAATATTAGGCCAATATTATAAGGCCCGCCGAACTTGCGCAGAGGCCATAAAAAAAGCCTCCCCTCCGGGAGGCTTTGCGGTCCGGACGGGACTCGAACCCGCGACCCCGTGCGTGACAGGCACGTATTCTAACCGACTGAACTACCGGACCAGCTTGTTCAAGAACCGAGGCATGGCCGCTGCGGCTGAATGACCTCGTTGTTTCGGGCTACAAATATAGACAGGAGAATCAACCGTGCAAAAAAACTGCTGAAAAATTTCGCGAAAAATTCCGGAAAGCCGGAGGGTGCAAGACAGTTTGGGCATAAGGTGCTGATATTCAGCAGGGCAGGGGCGTTCGGCCCCTGCGCCCGCGCCCGCACGGGGAATTTCCCCGCAGTCCGGACGCGGTTCTTCCGCCGGGCTGTGTATCTTTGGCCCGTCTTAGAACCCGGTGTTTCACCAAAAACCCATTGCCTATGAACCGTATTGCAACGCTGTGGCTCGCCCTGCTGCTGCCTTTCGCCGGCATCGCGCAGGCGCCTGCGCCCTGTTCCGAGCTCTTCTTTTCCGAGTACCTCGAAGGCCTGAGCAACAACAAGGCCATCGAGATCTTCAACCCGTCCTCCGCCACGGTCAGCCTCGCCGATTACGTCATCTACCGCTACAACAACGGCTCCCCGACGGCTACCGACTCGCTGCTCATGCAGGGACCCCTGGCGCCCGGCGCGGTATTCGTAGCCGGCAACCCCACGGCGGTGGCGGCAATTCTCGCCGTCTCCGACACGCTGCACACCATCACCTTCTTCAACGGCGACGATGCCCTGCTGCTGAAAAACAAGGTCACGGGCGATACCCTGGACATCATCGGCATCATCGGCAACGACCCCGGCGTCAACTGGCCCGTGGGCACGGGCGCTACCAGCGAGTTTACCCTCGTGCGCCAGTCCAATGTGCAGGCCGGAACCCTCAGCTGGGCGCTGGGCGCCACGCAGTGGGATGTGTATCCGCAGGATGCCACCAGCTTCCTCGGCGCGCACGTCATGCTGCCCTGCGGCAGCGTGACGCCGGCCAATGAAGTGAGCTTCGCCGCTGCAGGCTATTCCGTTCCGGAAGCCGCAGGCCAGGTGAACGTATCGCTCACCATCGCCCCTGCCGCAGCCAGCTGCTCCGTGAAGGTCTCCCTCCTGCCGGGCTCCACGGCCACGGAAGGCACCGACTTTACCTTTTCTTCGCCTGATACGGTCGTGTTCGCCAGCGGCGGCCCCACGAGCCTGACGCTCAGCATTCCCATCCTGCTCGATCCGGCTGCCGAAGGCAATGAGACCTTCACCCTCGCCATCGACTCGCTGTCGGGATGCGCGGTCGGCGCGGTGCCCAATACCACCGTGACCATCCTCGACTCGGCTCAGCAGCAGCCTCCGTCCGGCCCGGCGCCCTGCTCGGCGCCCTTCTTCTCCGAATACCTCGAAGGCTCCGGCAATAACAAGGCCCTCGAAATCTACAACCCCACAGATCTGCCGGTCAATCTGAGAAACTATCAGATCCGCCGCTTCAACAACGGCGGCCTGACCCCGGTCATCTTCCGCCCCAGCGGCATGCTGATGCCCGGCGCGGTGTATGTGATCGGCAATCCTTCGGGCAATGCCGCCATCCTCGCCGCCAGCGACACCACCGGCGACGCCACCTTCTTCAACGGCGATGACGCCCTGGCCCTCATCGATACGGTGAGTGCCGACACGGTGGATATCATCGGCATCATCGGCAATGACCCCGGCACCAACTGGCCCGTGGGCACGGGCGCTACCAGCGAGTTTACCCTCGTGCGCAAGGCCACGGTGCAGGCCGGCACCCTCGACTGGGCAATCGGCGCTACGCAGTGGAATGTGTTTCCGGTGGATTTCACGGATTCGCTGGGCACCCACTTCGCAGTCTCCTGCGATACGGTGGTGGTGGTGCCTACGCTGGTCAATTTTGTCCAGGCGCAGGTAACGGTGGCCGAATCAGGCGGTCCGGCTTCGGTTTCGCTGAGCATTTCGCCCGCCGCCGCCGATTGCTCGGTGCTGGTATCGCTCCAGGCGGGCAATACGGCTACGCCGGTCCAGGATTTCACCTTCAGCTCGCCTGATACGGTCGTGTTCGCCAGCGGCGGCCCCGCGACCCTCGCCCTGAACATCCCCATTGTGAACGATGCGGACGTGGAAGGCCCCGAATTTTTCGTCCTGCGCCTCGATTCGCTGAGCGGATGCGGCATCATCAGCACGAATGATACGGTCAGAATCACCATCACCGACGACGATGTGCCCCTGCCGGTGTACCCCATCGGCCTGATCACGGCCGACGCCAACGGCGACGGGATCGGCGACTCGCTGAATGTGCGCTGCGAAGTGCGCGGCGTCGTGTACGGCGTGGACCTCCGGGGCGGCAACGGCGTGCAGTTTACCCTCCGCGACGCAGCCCACGGCATCGGCGTGTTCACCACCTCCGCAACAGTGGGCTACACCCAGGTGACCCAAGGCGACAGCCTGCATGTCATCGGGCGCGTGGAGCAGTTCAACGGCCTGACCCAGATGGGCACGCTGGATACGATCATCGTGGCGGCTGCGGGCCGGCCCATCCAGGCGCCGGTGCTGGTGGACTCGCTGGGCGAGTCCACGGAGTCGGAGTATATCCGCATCGAATGTGTGAAGCTGGTCAATCCGGCGCAGTGGACGGGCACGGGCTCCGGCTTCACGGCCCAGATCACGGACGGCACGAACACCTTCGACCTGCGCATCGACAACGACGTGGCGCTGTACAGCCAGCCGGCTCCGCAGGGCTATTTCAACGTGAACGGCATCGGCGGGCAGTTCGACAGCAGCGTGCCGCGCACCTCGGGCTACCAGATCCTGCCGAGCTTCCTCTCCGACATCGTGCCGGTGCCCCAGCCGATGGTGACCTTTGTGCCGGCGGCCCTGTCCGTGCCGGAGCAGAACACCACAGTGGCCGTGCCGCTGAGCTTCATGAACCTCAATCCGGACAGCACCGAGGTCTGGGTTTACCTGGCCGCAAACAGCACCGCCACCCAGGGCGCCGACTTCGTCTTCGCCAACGACACCCTGTACCAGTCGGGCTTCTGCGGCACGCGCCTGTCGGATACCGTTTCGGTGCAGATCCTGGACGATCAGGTGCTGGAAGGCAATGAGACGGTGGTGCTGTACATCGCCGCTGTGGTCAACGGCCAGATCGGCGGGGTAGATACGGTGGTCATCACCATCGAGGACAACAGCACCGATGCGGCGGGCGATCTGCTGCCGGCTGCGGCCATCTCCCTCTACCCGAACCCGGGCCGCGGCCAGATCATCCTGGAAAGCAGCCTGCTGATGGACGAGGTGCGGATGCTGGACCTCTCCGGGCGGGAAGTGCTGCGCCGCGAGGTGAGCAGCTTCCGGTCGGAACTGCCTGCGGCTCAGCTGCCTGGCGGCGTGTACCTCGTGGAGGTGCGCACGCAGCAGGGCCGCTGGATGCAGAAGTGGATCAAGGCGCAGCCCTGAGCTGCGGATATAAGGCTTGAGCAGCCGGTGCCGGAAGGCACCGGCTGTTTGGGTTTGGTTGCGGGGGTTACACCCTGCCAGCTGCTTCCGGGTCATGGCCGGAACCGGCAAACCAATGCCGCAGCCCTTGCATCATTTTGAGAAAGGAAGCATCCGTACAGCTCCGGAAAGACACATGCCTTGCGATTTCTTCATAAATGGAGGCAGATCTCGGTCTGCGGGTATGTCTCAGCACCGCTTCCATGGCCTCTTTGGGCCTGTGGGGCTTGCTGCTGCCCGCTGTCAGGTATCCGGACGCCATGAGCCAGTCGTACAGGCTGGTTTCGGCGATCCAGTTGAGGGCGGCGGCAACCCTGGGCGATGGCACCCACATCCAGTTTTCAATTTCAGGATCGATGGCAATGGCCATGACCCGTCCGGATGGCCAGCCATTCTGCACCAGCTCCGCTTCGATTCCCGCTTCAATGGCTTCCCTGGGACGGGCTTCCTGTCCGCTTCCTTCCCGGTCGAACACCACCAGCGCACACTGGTACTGTCCCAGAAAGGGCCTCAGAAATTCCGGGCTGCCGGTCGCGCATCCTGAATCCCGGTATTGATGACGGAAGATGTCGAAGGAAACCGGACGGGTTCCATACACATGCGGCAGGCGGGGGATCAGCTCCTGGACTACCCTTTCGATGTCCAGATCGGCAGCCAGCACAATCAGATCTTTCATGACAGCACGCCTCCTGCAAACAGCAGGCTCAGGTTGGTTTCTCCTTTCCAGTTCCGCAGCTTCGGATGCTCGGCGCCCCGCACAATGTCGGTGATGCCCTCGCCGGTTTTGGCGAAGCAGAGCACCTCCTGGAGGCTGACCATGCTCAGGATCACAGGGGAATGCGAGGCCAGCAGCATCTGGGCGTGATACACGGACGAAAGCGACTGGTACACCGTCTCGACTGCGCGGGGGTGAATGCCGTTTTCAGGTTCTTCGATCAGATAGACGCCTTCAAACTCCGGCAGATAGGCCGGCAGGGTAAGGGCCAGCATCCGGAGCGTGCCGTCCGAAACCAGCCAGCTGGGCACTTCGATCCCGCCCTGGTAGCGCAGCTTCAGGTAGCGGTGCCGGTCGTCCTGCCGCTCCACGGTCAGGATGTCCGCCACATCCGGCAGTGCAGTCTGGAGATGGGACAGCCAGTTGCGGAATGCACGGGGATCGCGGTGCCGGACTTCTTCGATGACCCAGGGCAGGTTGGAGCCGTCGGGTTTGAACTTGCGCGTCTGTCCAGGCGGGCTGGCCCGCCGGATGGCCAGGCTGTCCAGCACGAACAGCTGAATGCCGGTGCTCAGAAATTCTTTCAGCCACGATGAAACGGGGAATAGCGTTTCATCTGCGGGCAGGCTGCCGAGTGCGGACTTCTTAATGCCGAGCTTAAGGGGAGAAAGCCAGCTGTCGGCAGATACTGCGCTGGTTTCGGGGGTAAAGCGGTCGTGGAGGCCTGCTTTTTCAACGGCCAGGCGGTACTGGGAGGCTGTGCGGGGTACTGCCGGGAGACCCCGGGGGCCTTCCGGGGAATCGGGAAAGACGCTGCGCTGTTCAGGGCTGGCCGGGGCCAGGCTGCGGGCCAGCAGCACCCGTTCTTCTTTAATGGCATGTTCCTGCGTGTCGGCGGCCAGACCGATGCGCACCTCGTAGCGGACCCGGTCGAAATCTTCGCGGGGCAGCCGGGCCCGCAGGGGCTGCGGGATTTCCAGTTCGAGCGCCAGCTCGATGTCGCCCCCCTGGCCGGCAAAGGTCAGGTCCGCATAATTCCGGCTCCGTTGCTGGATGGCATAGTCGATGCCCTGCACCACGATATCTGCAGCGAAGCTGATCGCATCGAGAAAGGTCGTCTTTCCGCTGGCATTGGCGCCTACGAGCACATGAAAACGGTCCAGCTGCTGCGAGATATACAGCAGACTCCGGTAGTTGCGGATCTCGATGAGGCGGATCATGCGTTAAATATACGAGAGTTTGTGAACATCGCTCCCACGGGTACGCGGCCCTTGCCGGAAGTTCCGCAGCAATTGGGCTGGCCCCTTCCGCGCAGGCATCCTCATCCGCCCGCGTGCATGCGCGCCTGCATGATCACGATGGCGGTTATCAGCAGGCCCACCGCAAGCTGGGTAAGGAAATACGTCAGCACGGTTTTGAGGATGGTCAGCCAGGCGGGGCCGCCCAGAAAGCCGATGGTGGCCCAGCTGGCATAGGCCAGGAAGCACAGCAGGTACACAGCAGTGATCACTCCGAAATACGCCGGGGCCAGTACCATGAGCGGGGTGAGGATCAGCAGGAAGAAGAAGGCCCGGTATCCCGCCAGAAAGGCGTGGAATACGAGGTGCTCGGAAAAGTTGAATTCCCGTTTCCGGAAGAACAGCCACGAAAACAGGCCTGAAACCGGAACCCCGGCCAGGACGAGGAGGTTGTTGTAGCGCTGCGCCAGCGCGCTCACCGGGTTGCCGCCGCCGGGCACGAGCTCGAACAGCCGGAAATATTCGGTCACGAACACCGAAATGCCTGCTGCATAAAACAGGAATTTGATGGGCGAATAGACCTTTTTCCGCTTGCCGTGCATGTAGTCCCGGATCATCGTGCCGGGCCGCAGGGTCAGGCCGATGATGAGCTGCATCAGGGTGGAATCGGCATGCAGCACCTTCTGGATCGCCATGTCCAGCACATCGCGGATGGAGATCCGCCTGAGCCGGGTCGACTGGCCGCAGGACGGGCAGAACTTGTGTTTTTCCTTGATCTTTTTCCCGCAGTTTGCGCAGAGCAGGCGGGTTTCCGGAGACTGCACAGGGGCCAGGGCATCATTCATATGCCCAATATAGGCGTTTTCCGGCAGCGGCGCTCCCGCCCCTGGCCTGCTTCTCAGAACTCCGCGTTCTTCGGTGTGCGGGGGAAGGGGATCACGTCGCGGATGTTGCCCATGCCGGTCGTGAACTGGATGATCCGCTCGAAGCCCAGGCCGAAGCCGGCGTGCGGCGCGCTGCCGAATTTGCGCAGCTCCAGATACCACCACAGCTCGGTCTCCGGGATGTGCAGCTCCGCCATGCGGGCCTGCAGGTTGGCCAGCCGCTCCTCGCGCTGCGAGCCGCCGACGACCTCGCCGATGCCGGGAAAGAGGATGTCCATCGCCGCTACCGTCCGGCCGTCCTCGTTGAGGCGCATGTAGAAGGCCTTGATGTCCTTGGGGTAGCCCGTCACGATCACCGGCCGCTGGAATTCCTTCTCCACCAGGTAGCGCTCATGCTCCGACTGCAGGTCGCGGCCCCAGGCCACGGGGTACTGGAAGCCGCCTTTCTGGTGCACCTTCGACTTGAGCAGCAGATCCACCGCCTCGGTGTAGGTGATGCGGGCAAATTCATGGTTCACCACAAACTCCAGCGTCGGAAGCAGGCCCATGCTGCGGCGTTCTTCCTTCTTCAGGCTGCGCTCCTCCTCCTCCAGCCGGTCATGGAGAAACTGCAGGTCCTCGCGGCAGTGCTCCATGGCGTAGCGGATGATGTATTTGAGGAAATCCTCCGCCAGGTTCATGTTGTCGTAGATATCGAAAAAGGCCATCTCCGGCTCGATCATCCAGAACTCCGCCAGGTGGCGGGCGGTGTTGGAGTTTTCGGCGCGGAAGGTCGGGCCGAAGGTGTACACCTTGCCCAGGGCCATGGCGCCGGTCTCGGCTTCGAGCTGGCCCGAAACGGTGAGGTTGGTGGCCTTGCCGAAGAAGTCTTCCTTCCAGTTCACAGCTCCGTCCTCGCCGAGCGGGGGCTGGGTGGGGGAGAGGGTCGTCACGCGGAACATCTCGCCGGCGCCTTCGGCGTCGCTGGCGGTGATGATGGGGGCGTGGAGGTAGAAGAAGCCGTTGTCGTTGAAGTATTTGTGAATGGCGAAGGCCATGGCGTGGCGCACGCGGAAGATGGCGCTGAAGGTGTTCGTGCGCATGCGCAGGTGCGCCTTTTCGCGCAGAAACTCCAGGCTGTGCTTTTTGGGCTGGATGGGATACACCGCCGGATCGGCGTCGCCGAGGATGGCCACCTGGTCGGCGAGCACCTCCATCGTCTGGCCCTTGCCCTGGGACGCCACGAGGCGGCCCGTGATGTCGAGCGCAGCGCCGGTATTGATGCGCTTGAGCGTTTCCTCGTCCATCTGCTCGAATTCCACCACCACCTGGAGATTGGTGAGAATGGAGCCGTCGTTGAGGGCGATGAAGCGGTTGGCGCGGAAGGTGCGCACCCAGCCCTGTACCCGGACGGTTTGTCCTTGGGGGTCGGTCTGGAGCAGCTGGCGGATCGGCGTGCGGGTCATAGGCATGGAGTTTGCGGGCGCAAAGTTGCGTGATGCGCGGATTTTCCGCAAGTTACAGCAAGATTATTCTCGACGCTATGCACCCGGAACCAACCCCGATCCGCACGGCCCTGCTCGCCTACGGCATGTCCGGCGAAGTTTTCCACGCGCCCATCCTGCATGTGCACCCCGGCTTCGAGCTGCGCAGCATCCTGCGGCGCAGCCGCCCGGAGCCGCTGGCGCGCTATCCGGCGGTGCAGGTCACGGATGATGCGGAGGCCATTTTTTCCGACCCGGACATCGAGCTCATCGTCGTCAATACGCCCGAATACACCCACCACGAGCTGGCGCGCCGCGCATTGCTGGCGGGCAAGCATGTGGTGGTGGAGAAAGCCTTCACGGTGACGGAGAATGAAGCGCAGGATCTGATTGCCCTGGCGGAGGCGCAGGGGCGCATGCTCACGGTGTACCAGAGCCGCCGCTGGGACGGCGATTTCATGACCATCCGCCAGCTGCTCGCCTCCGGGGTGCTGGGGCGCGTGGTGCGCTACGAGGCCCGCTACGACCGCTGGCGCCCGGAGCCCGCGCCCGGCTGGAAGGAGGAGGGCCGCCCCGGCACCGGCATCCTCTACAACCTGGGCTCCCACCTGATCGATCAGGCCATTGCCCTGTTCGGCTATCCGGAGTCGGTGATGGCCGATGTGCGCATCCAGCGCAGCGGCGGGCGCTCGCCCGACTGCTTCGACCTGTGGATGCAGTACCCTGCCGTGCAGGTGCGCCTGAGCGCCAACTACCTCACGCGCCTGCAGGCGCCGCGCTTCCGCATCCTGGGCGATCAGGGCGCCTTTGTCAAATACGGCACCGACCCGCAGGAGGCTGCGCTCAAGGCGGGCCGCTATCCCGGCGAGCCGGGCTGGGGCCTGGAGCCCGAGCCGGACTGGGGCGAGCTGGCCACCGGGCCCGAGCATGCGCCAGCCCGGAAGGTGCCCACCCTGCCGGGCAATTATGCCGGCTTCTATGACGGGGTGTATGCGTCTGTGCGCATGGGGGCACCGCCGCCGGTGCCGGTGCTGGACAGCCTGATGAAGGTGCGGGTAATCGAGGCTGCCATGCGGAGCGCGGCGGAGGGCGCGGCAGCCAGTACGAAGGCGCCGGCATGAGCCTCCGGAGGAGGAATCAGGCAGTCAGCAGGCGGAACGCTCTGGGAGTGAGGCCTGTTGTTTTTTTGAAAACATGATTGAAATAAGGCGGCTGCTCATATCCGAGCGCGTACGCCACCTCCGCCACGTTCCAGTCCGTGTGCCTGAGCAGGGCCTTGGCCTCGGTCGCGATGCGGTCCGCAATGAGCGCCGTGGTGGTTTTGCCCGTCACCTCCTTGACCGAGCGGTTGAGGTAGTTCACATGCACCGCAAGGACTGCCGCATAATCCTGGGCGGTGCGCAGCCGCAGGGGCTCCGAGGGGCTTTCAATGGGAAACTGGCGCTCCAGCAGCTCGAAAAACACCTGCGTAATGCGGGAGGCCGCATGCTTGTGCTGGTCGAAGTTTTCGGACGGCTGCAGCTTGAGCGCTTCGTGAATTATCAGGCTGATGTAGTTGCGGATCAGATCGTCCTTGTACAGGTAGGCCGACTGCTGCTCCTCCATCATGTTCCGGAAAATGGAGCTTACGTACACCCGCTGCTCATCCTGCAGGTTGAAAATCGGCGTGCCGCCCAGCTTGAACAGGGGCGACTGCTGCAGGCTTTCGGAGCGTCCGCCCTGTTTCAGGAATTCCTCGGAAAACAGGCATGCATAGCCCGCATAGCTGCTTGAAATGGTCTGCCAGGAGTAGGGAATGTGCGGGTTGCCAAAAAACAGGATGGTCCCGTCCATCTCGAAGCTCCGGTCGGAGTAGTGGATGATGCTCCTGCCTGTGGTGAGGCAGATTTTGTAAAAATCCTTCCGGCTGTACACCCGGGTTTCCTGGCCGTCGCTCTCGATCTGAAACACATTGAAGCCTTTGAGCTTGAGTGCGGTGTTGTAGGCGGAAAGCTGACGGGCAGCTGGAGCTTGCATGGCAGGAGCAGTTACGGAATTCAAATATATTGAAAACGGCTGGAAATCCAGGACCCTGCTTCATGGCCGCATCAGCAGGTGCATCCGGCCTCACGGCGGCGGGTCCGGTCTGCGGGCACGTATAAGGGGATGCGCCCGCTGCGGCCTGCATTGCGGGAATGATGAAAAGCGGCATGCCGTCCGGGCTATTCGAGCTCGAACGTTACGGATACGCTTCCGGTGCCCAGTGCTGCTTTCAGGCCCTCGGCCGTCGTGAGCTGGCCCAGCCGGGTGTAGCGGTAGGAGGAAGGGAAAGATTCGTAAAAGAGCACGAGGGTATTGGACCCGTACAGCATCAGGTCGCCGGCCCGGATCTGGCCCGGCGCGGTCTCCTGGACAGGCAGCCTGCGGGGCAGGGCCGCATATTTCTCATTGCGGTTCAGCTCCCGCATGTCCAGGGTCAAGGGAAGCATGGATTTGAACTCCAGCGAAGCGGGGGTAGCGGGAAGCACAGCAGCAAATGCTGCGCCGCCCGCCCGGATTCGGATGCGGTAGCTCATGGGATCGGCAGATTGAGCCGCTGGGCGGGATGCTTCAGCGGAGGCGGGCGTGCTGCGGCAGCACACAGCAAGCGCGCTCAGCGCCAGCAGCAGAACCGAAACGGGCCGGAACCAGGTCATAGGCAGCAGATCGGAGAGGTGGATGCGCAGGACGGGGCTGGATGAAGCAGATGCTCACAATCAGGCCGGAAACACATCCGTCCGGTGCAGCGCCTGATCCAGCATACAAATGTAGCGTGCCGGCAGCCGGCGGGTTTAGCAGTTTTCAATGGTATTGTTGCAATAATCAAACCACGGTCTTTCAGCCGCAAGGGACGCAAGGGAGCGCAAAGTGCGCTTTCCAGTCTTGCGACTTGCGGCTATGGCCGGGCTTCGGCTCCGCTCAGCCACCGGCCTTTTTTCAGCCGCAAGGGACGCAAGGAGCGCAAGGGGCGCTTTCCAGTCTTGCAGCTTGCGGGTATGGCCGGGGCTTCAGCTCCGCTCAGCCACCGGCCTTTTTTCAACCGCAAGGGACGCAAGGAGCGCAAAGTGCGCTTTCCAGTCTTGCGGCTTGCGGCTATGGCCAGGCTTCGGCTCCGCTCAGCCACCGGCCTTTTTTCAACTGCAAGGGACGCAAGGAGCGCAAAGTGCGCTTTCCAGTCTTGCAGCTTGCGGGTATGGCCGGGGCTTCGGCTCCGCTCAGCCACCGGCCTTTTTTCAGCCGCAAGGGACGCAAGGAGCGCAAAGTGCGCTTTCCAGTCTTGCGGCTTGCGGCTATGGCCGGGGCTTCGGCTCCGCTCAGCCACCGGCCTTTTTTCAACCGCAAGGGACGCAAGGAGCGCAAAGTGCGCTTTCCAGTCTTTCTACTTTCTACTTTCTACTTGATACTTCCTGCTCCCCATAGCTACGGCGCAGCCAGTCCCA